>NZ_LGDY01000143.1 GCF_001279525.1 Nocardia sp. NRRL S-836
GGCTGGTGGGGCTGGTGGGGCTGGGGGGGCTGGGAGCGAAACGAGCTGGGGTGGAGGCCAGCGGGTGGGCTGGGGTGGAGAGCAGCGGGCTGGGTCGAGGGCAGGGAGCCGGTGGGGGTTGAGAGCGAGACGGGCAGGGAGCGGAGGGAGCAGGCAGGGCGGATGCAGGGAGCGCAGCCAGCGGACAGTCCGGGGGCACCGCGCGGGGAGACGAGTGGGCGGGCCGGACCGAAGCAGCGAACTGACCTGGGCGGCACCGAGCGAGACAGCGGGTGAGCGGCCGAGGTTGACCTGGGTTGTGGGCAGGGCAGCACGGCGGTTGGGTCGAAAGCGCGGCGGCGAGCGTTAGGCACGGGCGGTCACCCCGTGGTCGGGTAGCTCGCCTGGAACGCCGTGGGCGGGAGTAAGCGCAGGACTGGGAAGCATGCCAGCGCGCGGCGGGGTGGCGAGGTGGAGGAAGGGGTCACGAGGACGGCCTTCCGTCGGTCACCGGGGCTGGGGTGGTTGGCCCAGCGGCGGTGGTTGCGCCGGCGACCGTGCGGACGGCCTTGGTCGCGGTGCCGGACTCGGCGCCGTTGGCGTCCGTGGCGGCGCTGGCATCCGCAGCGGCGTTGAGGTCCGTAGCGCCGTTGGCGTCCGTAGCGGCGCTGGCATCCGCAGCGGCGTTGGCGTCCGTGGCGGCGCTGGCATCCGCACCGACGTTGACGTCCGTGGCGGCGTTCACGTCCGTAGCGGTGCTGGCGTCCGTAGCGGTGCTGGCGTCCGTGGTGGCGCCGGTCTCGACGGTGCTGGCGTCCGCGGCGTCGTTGGCGTCGGGCGCGACGCCGTTTGCGGTGCTGGCGTCAGCGGTGGCGCCGGCGGCAGTGGCCGCGTCGGCGTCGGCGATGGCGGTTGCACCTGTGCCAGTGACGGTGGCTGACCCAGCGGCGGTGGTTGCGGCGGCCGTGGTGGTTGAGCCTGCGGCGGTCGCGGTGCTGGCACCAGCGCTTGCAACGGGGCCAGCGCCAGGGCTGGGGGCTGCGTCAGAAGCCGGGACAGCGCTGGAAACCGGGACGGCCACAGCGGCGGAAGCCAGAACGGCCGCGGAGGCGGAGGCGGGAGCGGCGCCGGAGAGGGCGGCGGCCACGGCTTCGGCGGTGCGGCGGCCGAAGCCGGGGACGGCGCTGATGTCGTCCACTGTGGCCTGTTTGAGTTTGCGGACGGAGCCGAAGTGCCGCAGGAGGGCGGCTTTGCGGGTTTCGCCGAGGCCGGGGACGTTGTCGAGCTCGGAGGCGATCATGCGCTTGGAGCGTTTTTGGCGGTGGTAGGCGATGGCGAAGCGGTGGGCCTCGTCGCGGACGCGTTGCAGGAGGTAGAGGGCGTCGCTGGTGCGCGGGAGGATGACCGGGTCGGGTTCGCCGGGGACCCAGACCTCCTCCAGGCGCTTGGCGAGGCCGACGATGGCCACGTCGTTGATGCCGAGCTCGGCGAGGACGTCGGCGGCTGCGGCGGCTTGGGGGGCGGCGCCGTCGACGACCAGGAGGTTGGGCGGGTAGGCGAACTTGCGGGGTTTGCCGGTGTCCGGGTCGATGCCGGGGTTGGGGCCGCCGTTGGCGGTCTCGCGGAGCATGGCCTGGAAGCGGCGGCGGACGACCTCCGCGATGGAGGCGACGTCGCCCTCGGTGGCGGCCTCGCGGATGGCGAAGCGGCGGTACTCGGACTTGCGGGCCAGGCCGTCCTCGAACACCACCAGGGACGCCACCACGTCGGTGCCCTGGACGTGGCTGATGTCGATGCACTCGATGCGCAGCGGCGCGGTGTCCAGCGCCAGGGCCTCCTGCAGTTCCTGCAACGCCGCCGAGCGCGCGGTCAGGTCGCCGGCGCGGCGGAGCTTGTGCTGGGCGAAGGCCTCGGAAGCGTTGCGCGCCACGGTTTCCAGCAGTGCGCGCTTGTCGCCGCGCTGGGGCACGCGCAGAGCTACCCGTGAGCCGCGCTGTTCGGAGAGCAGGTCCTCCAGGGCGGCGGCGTCGTCGGGCAGCACCGGGACGAGGACCTCGCGCGGGGTGCTTTCGGTGTTGTCGCCGTAGAACTGCATGATGAACTGGTCGACCAGCCCGGCGTCGTCGACGGCCTCCACCTTGTCCAGCACCCACCCGCGCTGGCCGCGGACCCGGCCGCCGCGCACGTGGAAGACCTGGACCGAGACCTCGAGCTCGTCCTGGGCGAACGCCATCACGTCGGCGTCCGTGCCGTCGCCGAGCACCACCGCCTGCTTCTCCATGGCGCGGCGCAGTGCGCCCAGGTCGTCGCGCAGCCGGGCCGCGCGTTCGAACTCCAGCTCCTCGGAGGCCTGCAGCATCTCGCGTTCGAGACGGCGGACCATGTGGTCGGTCTTGCCGGCCAGGAAGTCGCAGAAGTCCTCGACGATGTCGCGGTGCTCGTCGGCGGAGACCTTGCCCACGCACGGCGCCGAGCACTTGTCGATGTACCCGAGCAGGCAGGGGCGGCCGATCTGGCTGTGGCGCTTGAAAACGCCGGCCGAGCACGTACGCGCGGGGAACACGCGCAGCAGCAGGTCCAGGGTCTCGCGGATCGCCCACGCGTGCGCGAACGGCCCGAAGTAGCGCACGCCCTTCTTGCGGGGGCCGCGGTACACGTGCAGGCGCGGGTAGTCCTCGAACAGTGTGACGGCCAGCACCGGGTAGGACTTGTCGTCGCGGTACCGGACGTTGAACCGCGGGTCGAACTCCTTGATCCAGTTGTACTCCAGCTGCAGCGCCTCGACCTCGGTGGTCACGACGGTCCACTCGACGGAGGCCGCCGTGGTGACCATCTGGCGCGTGCGCGGGTGCAGCCCGGACAGGTCCGCGAAGTACGAGTTCAGCCTGCTGCGCAAGCTCTTCGCCTTGCCGACGTACACGACCCGGCCACCGGCGTCTCGGAACTTGTAGACGCCGGGAGCCTCGGGGATCGAGCCCGGAGAGGGGCGGTACGTCGAAGGATCTGCCACGTGACCCAGCCTAACGACGGGGTCTGACAAAAACGGAAAGGGTCAGGCCAGGACCACCTGGTCACCGTCGACGCGCACGTTGACGGCCCGCAGCCCGGACGTCGCCGGCCCCTTCCTCACCTTGCCGTCCGCGGCACCGAACTGGCTGCCGTGCGACGGGCACGTGATGGTGCCACCGGACGGTTCCGCGACCGTCGTCCCCTGGTGGGGGCACGTCGCGTCGAACGCCTTCACCTCGGTGGCCGACACGCGGGCGACGACGATCTTCTTGCCACCGGGGCCGTCCACGACGGCGCCGCCGCCCTCCGGCACGTCCGCCAGCGCGACCAGCGCGGCACCGGTCGTCCCCGCCGATCCGCTGGAGCCGGTGGAACCGGTGGAGCCCGTGGGGCCGCCCTGCGCCGGCGTGGAACCGGAACCCGTGGGACCAGAGCCCGTGGAACCGGACGAACCGCAGGCCACGAGCCCGCTGGGCACGGCGAGGGCAACCACGATTCCGCACAATGCAGCCCGCCTGCTGACTGGGCCTTCGGTGTTCACGACCGATCCTCCGTGGTGGTGGGTGTTCGGGGTCACACCACAGCATTACGCGGACCGGTCCGCAGGAGTTCAGGCCGGAGCCGGATGCACAGCAATTCCACAGGTCTCAGGCGAGCACCAGGTCATCGCCAGACACCGCGATGGGGACCTCGGTCAGCCCGGAGGTCGCAGGTCCTTTGCGGACCGCGCCCGTCTCCGGGTCGAAGGCACTCCCGTGCAGCGGGCAGGTCACGACCCCACCGGCCGGTGGGTTCACGAGGGAGCCCACGTGCGGGCACGAGGGGTTGAACGCGCGAAATTCACCTGATCGAGGCTGCACGACGAGGAGCTGGGCGTTGCCGGGCATGTCCACCAGCACGCCGCCGCCCTGCGGCACGGAGGCGGCCGCGGTCACGCGGTCACCCGATCGGGCGGTTCCGACACCGCCCGTCTTGCGAGGCGCAGGCTCGCCACACGCACCCAAAGCCACGACGAGCCCGCACAACAACACTGAACGACGGTCCACGGACGCCGATTATCGGCGCTGGTCCTCCGCGACCGCCGTCCGGGCCAGGGCGAGCACGGCGGTGAACGGCGGGAACCAGTGCCGCGAGTGCGACGGCGGGTTGGCCCACCGCAGCGATCCGTACCTGGTCATCGTGGGTGGCAGCGCGATCCGGTGCGGCGAGCGCACGAACTGCACCTCGGTCGGGGCCTTGAGGTGCGTCGGGAGCAACGCGACCAGCTCGGCCAGGAAGATCCAGTGCTCGCGCGGGCCGGGGATGACGGTGACCGGACCCGCGAGCATGCGCGACTTGAGGTCGGCCAGCACGCGCGACCCGATGCGCGCCGGCATGGCCAAGGCGGTGGTGGCGGGCCCGAGTGGCAGGAACACGCCCTGTTCGGTGACCTGCACCTGCCAGCCGAGCAACCGGTAGCCGGCCACGGCCTCCCCGATCATCCGGTCGTGTGCCCTGTTCTGTGGGACCCCGGCACTGCCCGTGCCGGTTTCCGCGGTCGTGAGGCTCATCGGCGGTCGTCCTCCCCTATGGGTGGGTCAGGCACTGGGTCACGGGGATCGGCCCGCGACCCGACGATGTGCAGCGTGCGTCGCAGTTCGCGTCAACACCACTCGCCCCGTGCATGGGCCTCATGCAGCGGACGTATGAAGCTCATCCGCCAGGCGGGGGTACCTGGAGCGCGACACGCCAATTCATTACGTCTTATGCATGAGATGGATGGACTGACGATCACGTCTCCGTACACTTGGGAATCGCTCAGTGACGGGGGCGATGCCGATGGATGCCGCAAGACCCAGGTCCAGGCGCGCTTGCCCGTGTGGGGCGTTCATCGCCGCAGACAACACCGACCGGTTGTGTCACCGGTGCCGCCGCAACGCTCGTTCCGGCGTGCACGGCCCGCCCGTGGTCCCCGACGACTTCTGGGACCACCCCGCGGTCGCGGCCGCCTGCACCGACCGCGACATGGGTGCGCTGATCTCCGCGTACCGCCACCACCCGCACCACCTCAGCCGGGTGTCCCAGGACCGCATGGCGGCGTGGCTCGGCATCAGCCAGGCGCAGCTCTCGCGGTACGAGTCGGGTGAGAACCCGATCGACCGCCTCGACCGCCTGCGCCACTTCGCGCTCGTGCTCGGCGTGCCGGGCGAGCGGCTGTGGTTCGACCGGGTCGTCATCCCAGCTCAGGTGGGCTCACCCGAAACGGGCCCGCCGGATGTGCTCGCCGCCCCGTGGGAGGCGACGAGCATTGCCCGTTCGGTCGAGGAGACGGCGAGGAGCGACTTGGCGATCAGCAGACGAGCGGCGCTCACGGGAGCGGCCGCGGTGACGGTGGGGTCCGCACTGGTCGAGCCGTTGCAGCGCTGGCTGCACCCGCTGCAGAACCTGTCGCGGTGGTCGTCGCACTCGGCGATCAGCGAGGAGGAGCTGGCCGCGTTGCAACGCGTCGCGGACGGCCTGCGCGGCTGGGGCGGCCGGGGCGGCTACGGGCTGGCCCGCAAGGCCGTCCTCGGTCAGCTCGACGAACTGGCCGAACGCCTCCAGCGCGCCCCCGCGGGTCCCACGACGGAACGCGCGTTCTTCATCGGCGCGGAGCTGTCGAAGGTGGCCGCGAGCATGTCGTTCGACGCGGGGCTGCACAACGCCGCCCAGCGCTACTACGTGCTCGCCGTCCGCATGGCCAAGGCCGGCCACAACGACGGTTTCGCCGCGTTGTGCCTGGCGGCGATGGCCCGGCAGATGTTCGACCTGGGCCGCCCGGAGGACGGCCTGGAGCTCGTCCAGCTCGGCCAGTACGGCACCCGCCGCACCGGCACGCCGACGCTGAAGGCCCTGCTGCTCACGCGGGAGGCCTGGGCCTACGCCCAAATGGGCAAGGTCCGCGAGTTCCACCAGGCCGTCGGCATGGCGCAGGACACGTTCGCGCAGCGCGACTCCGGCCACGAGCCGGGGTACCTGCACAGCTTCGACGAGGCCGAGCTGGAGGGCGTCATCGGCGCCCGCTGCCGCGACCTCGCGATGCACGACCCCGCTCAGGCCGTGTACGCCGAACAGCACATCCGGCGCGCATTGGAACTGAGGGACCCCTCGAAGGTGCGCAACCGCGCCTTCGACGTAATCGGACTGGCGCGCACCAAGATGGTCGCGGGAGACCCGGAGGCGGCGTGCGGGTTGATCAACGAGGTCCTGCCGACGGCGGCGAAGCTCTCCTCGGGCCGGGTGCTGCGCAAACTGGAGGACTTCGCGAAGGAGGCGGCACGGCACCGCCACATCCCCGCCGTGCAGGACACCCGCGACGCGATCAGGGCGATACGGACAGCCTGATGCGAGTCGGCATCACCGGGCACAGCAACCTGGTCCCCGAGTGCGTCCCGGCCGTCCGGGCGGCGCTGGCCTCGGTGCTGGAAGGCTTAGGCCGCCCCCTGGTCGGCGTCACGTGCCTCGCGCCGGGCGCCGACCAGGTGTTCGCACGCGCCGTGCTGGACCTGGGCGGGCAGGTGGAGGTCGTGCTGCCCGCCCTCGACTACCGCGACCGCCTCAAACCGCACCAGGTCGCCGAGTACGACGAGCTGCGCGCGGCCGCGACCGTCGTCAGCGTGCTCCCGCACATGACGTCCGGGCGCCTGGCCTACGTGGCCGCCAACGAAAGGATGCTCGCCTCCGTCGAGCTGCTCGTGGCGGTGTGGGACGGGGTGCCCGCGCAGGGCAAGGGCGGGACGGCGGACGTGGTGGAGCAGGCGCGGGCATCCGGGGTGCCGATCGAGGTCGTCTGGCCTGTGGAGGCGCGGCGGAAGTCGTGAGGGCGGGCTTGCGCGGGGGTCCCCCTTGGTGGTGGGTCCCCCGCTGCCCAACTTACTCGGGAGGTACGACGGTTTCGGTGCGCTCGGCGGAGGGCTCGACAGCGGCGAGGTGAACGGCGGAGGGCTCGACGGCGGCGGGCTCCGCGGCGGCGGGTTCAAGTCGGCGGGCTTCGCCAGCGGCGGGTTCAAGTCGGCGGGCTCCGGCTCCGCAGCGGCGGGCTTCGACGGCGCCGGGTTCAACGGCGGCAAGGGTGCCGGGGTTCGTGAGCGCGGGCTCGCGCAAGGGTCCCCTGCGGTGCTGGGTCCCCCGCGATTCAACCTACTTGGCAGGTACGACAGTTTGGCGGGCTCAACGGCGGCAAGGGTGCCGGAGTTCGTGAGCGCGGGCTCGCGCAAGGGTCCCCTGCGGTGTCGGGTCCCCCGCGATCCAACGTACTCAGCGGGTACGACAGTTTGGCGGGCTCAACGGCGGCCTGGTCAAGTCCGTTCGACGGCGGCAGACCCGCCGGGCGCCGTGAGTGCAGGCTCGCGCAGGGGTCCCCTGTGGTGCCGGGTCCCCCGCGACCCAACCTACTTGGCAGGTACGACAGTTTTGGCGGGCTCGACGGCGGTGGGCGCAACGGCGACCAGCCGGCGACGGCGGGCATACCGGCAGCGGGCACAACGGCAGCTGGCTCACCAACAACGGCCCACGGGGCGGGCCACCGTGCGGAGCGAGCCGAGCCGACCGAACCATGCGAAGCAAGCCGCGCCGAGCGAGCCGCGCGAAGCGAGCCGCGCGAAGCGAGCCGCGCGAAGCGAGCCGCGCGAAGCGAGCCGCGCGAAGCGAGCCGCGCGAAGCGAGCCGCGCGAAGCGAGCCGCGCGAAGCGAGCCGCGCGAAGCGAGCCGCGCGAAGCGAGCCGCGCGAAGCGAGCCGCGCGAAGCGAGCCGCACTGCGCCGCGCCATGCGGAGCGGAGCGGACCGAGCGAGCCGCGCCGAGCGGACCGAGCGGAGTGGCGTTACGCCACTTGAGGGAAGTTCGTCGGCAACCGGACCAACTCGGCCCGCAGCCCTACCCACACCCACCCTCGTTGATCACGCTTCCGGGACATGGCAGCCGATCCGTTCGCCCGCTTGGCCGACCGCCAGCACTCCCTGCGAACAGCCCTGCGCACGCTCCAGGCGACCCACCCCGGCAGCCCCGACTTCCCCGCTCTCCTCGCCGACACCGACCGGGAGGTCAACGCCGTCGTGCAGGCCCGCCGGGACGTGGAGGCGGCGCGGCTGACCGTCCCGAACCGGACCATCGCCGCCGTCACGGCCGTCGCCGCGCTGGTTGTCGTGATCGGCTGGTTCGACCCGTGGTCGCTGGTGTCCGTCGTGCTCGCGATGGCGGTGGCCGCCGCGGTTCTGGTCGACCCCGCCGGCAGCAGGTTGTGGGAGCCGCGTGCGCGTACGGTCGCCGTCACCGCCACCCTTGTCGCCGTTCTGCTCACCCCGCTGGTCAGTGGCTGGGCTGCGCTGGCCGCGGGTGCGGGTGGTGCGTGGTGGGCGTGGAGGACGCTGCGGTGAACATCGACCCGGTCAAGGCGGTCGACGACAAGGTCGAGCGGCTCAAGAAGGACCTCAACGTCCTCACCGCGCGGCTCGACGACGTGGAAACCACTGGGGCGCAACAACAGCTCAGCGCCACGAACCAGGTGCGCGACGCCAACCGCAGGCTCACCAAGACCAACGAGCGGGTCACCGAGCTCGCGGAGAGCGTGCACCGGCTGGAGCGGCTGCTGGTGGCGCTCAACCGCAAGGTGCGTGCCGGGGAGACGCAGAAGGCCGACTTCGACGACTGGCCGGAGATCGGCGAGTCGCTCATCGCCACGATCCTCGCGGGCCAGGAAGCTTACGCGCGCAAGGCTTCCACGCCGCAGGAGGCGCAGCAGACGCGCGAGGTGATCGCCAGGTACGACGCCAGGCTCGCCGAAGCGATCGACGCCGCCGAAGGGCTCACGAACCTGCCGGCGAACGCGGAGTCGTTGTGGCGCAGGAAGTACGCGAGCTGGCAGGCGTTCACCAGGCTCGGGCAGCGGCCGCAGGCGCCGGACGACGACGCGCACGCCAAAGACGCCTCGGCCAAGACGCAAGGCAACGAGGCGGTGGCGCAGGCGCGCAGGCAGATCCGCGCACGCATCGAGGACGCGGTCGCGCGCGATCTGCTGTTCCCCGCCTGGTTCGAGAACGTGCTGGGGCCCGCCGCGCCACCGGGACGGGCGGACGATTGGCTTTATACGGCAACGGATGTGGTGCTGTACCGGCTGTTGCACGGCGTCGACAGCCCCGCGGACGCGCTCGGTCCGGCGCCCCGGGAACAGGGGCACCGCAGGACCTTGCACGAACGTCTGGTCGTCGAGTGCGCGGAGTACCGCAAGGCGTGACCGGATCACCGGACAGGGCGCCTCTGTCCAGTGAAACGGTGAAACGGTCACACGGTCACGCCGTCAGCTCAGGCCAGTTCGAGGCTGAACCGCTGCTGCACGTCGTCCACCGCGAGCACCTTCACCTGCACGGAGGAACCGACCTCGGCCTGCCGGCCGTGCAGGAGTCCGTGTGCCCCGGCGGGGTGCTCGACGAACGAGCCGAACGGGACGGTCGAGACGACCTTCCCGGAGAAGACATCACCAACGTTGGGAAGCATTGCGCATCACCTCCTCCCCCCTGCGCTGATCCCCGGAGAAATCGGAGAACGCGCGGGGCTGGAGGGGCCCTGATCAAGTCAGGGCCGGGCAACCGTTCCGCTCACGGCACAAGGCCGACCCGGCAGTCATACCGCGAACCTTAGCCACCCCGGGCCGTTGTCCGCAATGGAACTTAGACTCCGTCCCATGCTGGAGACGTCCGCGCGGCTGCTGAAACTGCTCTCGCTGCTGCAGGTGCGGCGGGACTGGACGGGCCCGGAGCTCGCCGGGCGGCTCAGCGTGGACGTGCGCACGATCCGGCGGGACGTGGACAAGCTGCGCAGCCTCGGTTATCCGGTCACGTCGCTGCCGGGGGCCACCGGCGGGTACCGGCTCGGGGCCGGTGCCGAGCTGCCGCCGCTGCTGCTGGACGACGACGAGGCGGTGGCCGTGGCGGTCGGGTTGCGGACCGCGGCGAACGGCACGGTCGCGGGCATCGAGGAGACGTCGGTGCGCGCGCTCACCAAGCTGGAGCAGGTCCTGCCGAGCCGGTTGCGCCGCAGGGTCCAGGCGCTGCAGGCGCACACCACACCGCTGGTGGTGGTCGGCCCGACGGTCGGCGCGGAGACGCTCACGGTCATCGCGGCCGCGTGCCGCGACCACCAGCAGCTCCGGTTCACCTATGCCGCGAGCCGGGGCGAGCCCGCGCGGCGGCTCGTCGAACCGCAGGGGCTCGTGCACACCGGCCGCCGGTGGTACCTGGTCGCGTGGGACGTGTCCAAACAGGACTGGCGGACGTTCCGCGTCGACCGGATCACGACCGAGCCCACGCCCGCCGCCAGGTTCACGCCGCGCGAGCCACCGGCGCAGGAGCTCGGCGAGTTCGTCTCCCGCCAGGTGGCGTCGAGCGTCTACACCTACCAGGCCGTGCTGACGGTCCACGCACCCGCGCGGGCGGTCGCCGAACGCTCCTCCCCCACGTCGGTGTCGGTCGAAGCGGTCGACGACGACACGTGCCTGGTGCGCACGGGCGCCGAGTCGCTCGACCGGATGGTGTTCTACCTGCTGTACCTGGGCTTCGAGTTCGAGGTGCACGAACCGCCGGAGCTCAGGGCGCACCTCGCGACGCTCGTGGACCGCATGCGCAACGCGATTAGAGTGCAGGGGTGACCGTCGACGTCGCCACCGACTTCGCCACCGCGGCGGACCCGTTCCGCCGCGAGCTGCTCGCGCACTGCTACCGGATGCTCGGCTCGCTGCACGACGCCGAGGACGTGCTGCAGGAGACCTACCTGCGGGCGTGGAAGGCGTACGGGCGGTTCGAGGGCCGGTCGTCGGTGCGCACCTGGCTGTACCGGATCGCCACGAACACGTGCCTCACCGCGCTCGACGGACGCAGCCGCAGGCCGTTGCCGGCCGGGCTCTCCGGGCAGAGCGCGACGCGGGAGGACCCGCTCACCGAGGACCACGAGGTGCCGTGGCTGGAGCCGTTCCCGACCGACCCGGCGGTGATCGTGGCGGAACGGGAGCGCACGCGGCTCGCGTTCGTCGCGGCGCTGCAGCACCTGCCGCCCCGGCAACGCGCGGTGCTGGTCCTGCGCGACGTCCTCCGGCTCACGGCCGCGGAGACCGCCGACGAGCTGGACATGACCGTCGCGGCCGTCAACAGCGCGCTGCAACGCGCCCACGCGCAGCTCAAGGACCTCAGCGAGGACCAGGTCACCGAGCCGGAGGACGCGAAGGAGCTGCTCGACCGCTGGGTGAGGGCGTTCGTGGCCAAGGACGTCCCGGCGATCGTCGCGATGTTCAGCGAGGACGTCGTCTGGGAGATGCCGCCGTACCCGCAGTGGTACCGGGGGCCGGACATGGTCGCGTGGCACCTCACGAACCAATGCCCCGCCGTCCCGGACAGGGCGCGCATGATCGCGGTGGAGGCGAACGGCCAGCCCGCCTACGGGCTGTACCTCGAAGACGAGGACGGCGTGCCACGGCCGTTCAACCTCCAGGTGCTCACGGTGGTGAACGGCCGGATCACGCGCGTCTCGTCGTTCTTCGACCTCAGTCTGTTCCCGCGGTTCGGGCTGCCTTCGACCGCATGAGCTCCGAGCGGTCCAGCGGCCGGTTCACGACCCGCAGGTCGCCGAGCCAGCCGTGCAACGACTTCTCGACGACCCCGTTGTAGGCGTAGGCGCCGACGAGCCACGGGTCACCGATGGCCGAGATGCCGCGCGCGGGCGTCGAGGGATTGCGCAGCAGGGGTGAGCCGTCGACGTACAGGGTGGTGTGCACGCCGTCGTTGACCACAGCGATGTGCCACCACGTCTCGTAGTCCATCTCGTGGCCCCAGTTCGTGGAGGTGCCGGGCTGGTTGCGCGGGAACACCGCCCACTGCAGCTGGCCGCCGCCGGCGACGTTCAGCGTGGCGATCGGCTCGCCGGGGTCGTCACCGGTCTTGCCCGCGGCCGAACCGGGTGAGAGCTTGGTGAACAGCCCGCACCACGGGTGGTCGAAACCCGCGGGCAGCTTGAGGAACAGCTCGACGGTGTAGCCGCGCTCGAACGTCTGCCGGTTGATCGGCGCCGAGTCCACCGTGGACAGGTAGCCGTTCTTGTCGAAGAACAACGAGCGGTGCGACGGCGCGAACCGGTGGTGGTCGTCGGAGGCGGTCAGCAGACCGGTCTGCCGCAGGTCGTTCCCGTTGCCGGACAGGTCCTCCAGGCCTTCGCCGAGCCGCCAGTACGCGACCGTGCCGCGCACCAGGACGTCGCGGGCCGGCTGCGGCGCGGGCAGCACCGGCGGGTCGAACCGGGCGAAGCGCTGCTCGAAGTCGATCGGCACGCTGAACCGGTCGGCCGGGCCGGTCAGCTCGATCTCCCTGCGCTCCAACGGGTTCAGCGCCCTCTTGCCGAGCAGCCACGGCGACAGCGTGCGCACGTCGATGGTGTTGCGGTCCAGGTCGAAGTGGTAGAGCCGGATCATCGCGCCGCCGCCGTAGTAGCGGTCCTGGTAGTTCGTGATGTGCACGTGCACGTCGTTGCCCGCGGTGTTCCGCATCGTCGCGCGGGCCGGCGGCCAGAAGTGGCCGTTCAGCGTGAGGAAGACCTGGTCGTTGTCCTTGATCAGCTCGTCCCAGAGCCTGCGGCCGTAGCCGGACATCACCGCGGTGCCGTCACCGCCGTCCTGGGCCAGCTCGTGCGTGGTGAGGATCACCGGCAGCTTCGGGTGCTGCTTCAGCACCGACCGCGCCCACTCGAAGCCCCGGGCGGACATGCGCCAGTCCAGCGCCAGCACCAGCCAGTCCTTCCCGGCCGCGCGGAACACGTGGCAGGTGTTGTAGCCGTCGGCGCTGGCACCGCGGAACGTCGGCGAGTGCCGGAACCGCTGCGGCCCGAACCGGTCCAGGTACGGCGTGCGGCCGCGCTGGTCGTCCACGCGCGAGTCGGGCACGTCGTGGTTGCCCGCGAGCACGCTGTAGCCGACCCGCCGCCGGTCGAGCACCTCGAACCGCTCGCTGATGTCGTCGATCTCGCTCTTCCGCGCGTTCTCGACGAGGTCGCCGAGGTGGCTGGTGAAGACGATGTTCTCGGACCGCTGGTGGTCGAGCAGGTACTGCAGCGTGGCCTTCAACGGCGCGGAGTCGCCGCGGTCGGCGTCGAACAGGTACTGGGTGTCCGGGATCACCGCGAGCGTGAACCGGCGGGCCTCCGGGTCGGGCCGCCCGCCGACAACGTTGTCCGCGACCGCGGAACCGGGTGTGACCAGGGCGGCAGCGGCGGCGGACGCGCCGGTGCCGATCAGGAACGTGCGGCGGGACGAGGTCATGGCGCGGACTGTAGGTGTGCTTCCCCAACGCCAGGCGAACGCCGGGCGAACCCTGCCCAGCACGCCGATTTCCGCGTCGCAGAAGCGACGCGGGGAGCTTTCGCATGCTCCTGTCGTACGGGAAGGCCCCGCGTGTGTGGATAGCATCGCGGACCATGGGCTGGGGGATCGTGGTCGCCGGGGTGGTCGTCGCGCTGGGTGGGCTGCTGCAGGGGTTGATCGGGTTCGGGCTGGCGCTCGTGGCGGTGCCGCTGATCGCGTTGCTCGACCCGGCGTTGTTACCGGTGCCGGTGCTGATGGTCGCCGCCGCGCACGCGTCGATGGCGCTCGCACGGGAGTTCGGCCACGTCGACTGGCGCGGGGTGGGCTGGGCGATGCTCGGCCGGCTGCCGGGCACGGTGGTGGGCGTGCTGGTCGTCGACGCACTCGACCCGAAGGGGTTCGGACTGGTGGTCGGCGGGTCGGTGCTGGCGTGCGTGCTGCTGTCGATCAGCACCTGGCGGCCGGTGCCGAGACCGGGATCGCTGGTCACCGCCGGGTTCGCGAGCGGGTCGTTCGGCACGGCGACGTCGGTGGGCGGCCCGATGGTGGCGCTGCTCTACCAGAACCAGGCGGGCCCGCAGGTCAGGGCGACGCTGGCGGCGTTCTTCGTGCTCGGCTCCGGTGCCTCCATCATCGCGCTGAGCGGCGCCGGGCAGGTCAGCGCGCACCAGCTGTGGGCGGGCGTGGCCCTGATCCCGTTCCTCGTCGCCGGGTTCCTGCTGTCCGGGCCGCTGCGCAAGCGGGTCGACGCGGGCGGGATCCGCGCGCCGATGCTGGTCGTCGCCGGGCTGAGCTCGGTGGTGCTGATCGTGCGGAGCGTGCTGTCGTGATCTGGTTTGCGGCCGCGACGGCGGTCTTCCTGTACTTCACCCGGCCCGCGTGGGTCACGTTCGTCCTCGCCGGGCTCGCGACGATCACGGTGCAGCCCCTCGGACCGGACTGGATCGGCGCGACCTCCGGCGGGCTGGCCCCCGACCTGGCCTCGCCGCGGCTGGTGATCGCCGCCGGGCTCGTGGCGTGGGCGGTCCGGCACAAGAGCTGGCGGATGGGTGCCGCCGCGGTCGTGTTCGGCGGGCTCGTGCTCTGCACCGACCGCGTGTTCGTCCCGACGCTGCTGCTCTTCACCGCCGCCGCGCTCGCCGCGGCCCCGCGCAGGCCGCTCTGGTCCGGCGGCATCGTGGTCCTCGCGGCCGCGGCCGGGCTGGCCTTCCTCGGCGTCATCCCCGGTGGCACGGTCATCACGGCACTGCCGGGCGTCGTCTGGATCGCGTTCGGCGTCGCCGTGCTGCTGGTCGCGGTGGCACCCAGACCGGCGTGGGTCGCACTCCTGCTCGCCGGGTTCGGCGCGCTGGCCGCGCACACGGTGACGCTCACCCCGAGGTTCCTCATCGACGCGTGCGCCGCGCCAGGAGCCGTGTGCGGAACCGCGCCCGGCTGGTACAGCGCCGAGGAACGCACAGCCCAGGTCACGATCGGCAGCTACGCCGACATCGGGGCCCTCGGCCGCGACCACGCCTACTGGGACACCTGGTGGTCCTTCACACCGGTGTGGTTCGTCGTGGCCGCCGTGCTCGTGTGGGCGCTGCGGCGGCGCAGCTGGCGGGTCGCCGTCGCGGGCGTGGCGTTCGGTGCCGTGCTCTGGGCGATGCCGGAGAACGCGGCCATCACGATGTTCGCCGCGGCCGCCGCGGCGCTCGGGCCGCGCAGGGACCCGTTCTACCTCGCGGGCATCGGGGTGCTGGCGCTCGCGCTGGCCGACCGGCACGGCCCGTGGACGCTGGTCGTCACGATCGTCGCGATCGCGGTCGGCCTCGCGCTGGGCATCTGGGCCTATCTGAGCAAGAACGGCCTCAACGGGGCCATCGCCGTGGTCGCTCTGGCGGTGGCCCCGCTGACGCCGTTGTTCACCGCGGGGGTGTTGCTGGCAGCGCCCGTGCTCAGAAGGGCTGCACGTTGGGGTGGTACACCGACCCGTTCACCGGCGCGGTGAGGTCGACCAGGTACCTGGTCACCGCCGCGTCGGCACCCGCCGAGTCACCCAGGATGCAGTGACCGAACGCGTCGACGCTGATCAGCCGCGCGTTGCCGAGCTCGCGCGCCATGCGGCGGGCGAACTCGTACTGCGTGGCCGGGTCGTAGTAGTTGCCGACCACGACGACGGGGTTCTTGGTCTTGCGGTTCCACGGGCCGATCCAGCGGTCCGGGTTGCGCGTCGGCCACGTCGGGCAGGTCAGCGCGTCCGAGGCGGCCTGGTAGCGGCCGAACGTGGGCGACTCCTTCTCCCACCTGCTGGCCGTGCTCGCCCAGTTGCGGGTCGTCTTGGCGAACGGCTTGTCGATGCAGTTGACCGCGTAGTACGAGTCGTCGCTCGTGTACGGGGTCTCCGGCAGGACGCGCACGTCGGCGAGGCCGCCGTTGTTGTTCTGCACCGGAACGTCCACAACGGACTGAACGGCGAGCGGCTGCTCGGCGGCCGTCGCCGCGGCCGGGTGCTGCGCCGCGTGGATCGACTGCAGCCACGCGGCGAGCGCCTTGAACGTGGCCGGGTTGTACAGGTTGCTGGAGGTGCGGCCGACGACGTCGGTCAGCGTCACCTGCGTGCCGTCCGGCAGCGTCGTCGGGCCCTTGCGCAGGGTCTCGCGGAGCGCGTCGAACTTCTTGCGCGCGTCACCGGCGAACGCGCACTTGGCGGCGCCTTCGACGTCGCAGCGCTTGAGGAACGCGTCGAGCGCGATCTCGAAGCCCTTGGCGCGCTGGCGGTCGTACTCGGCGCCGTTGGTCAGGCGCAGCTGCGGGTCGACGTTGCCGTCGAGCACGAGGGCACGCGACTTCTGCGGGAAGATGTTCGCGTAGGTCGCGCCGAGCAGCGTGCCGTAGGAGAAGCCGACGTAGGTCAGCTGCCTGTCGCCGACGGCCTCGCGCAGCACGTCGAGGTCGCGGGCGACGGCCTCGGTCGACATGTGGTTGAGCAGCGGACCGGCGTTGATCTTGCAGTAGTCGGTGTAGACCTTGGACTGGCGGATCGAGCTGGCGATCTCCTCCTTGGTGATCGGCAGGGCGTACCAGCCGTCGTTGACCGCGTCGGCCTCCTCCTGGGTGCGGAAGCAGCGCAGCGGGGCGCTGCGGCCGACACCGCGCGGGTCGAAGCCGATGAGGTCGAACTTCTCGAGGACCTCCGGCGTGAAGAAGCTCGCGCCGAACGCGCCGTAGATCAGGCCGGCGCCACCGGGGCCACCGGGGTTGATGAACAGCGAACCGATCTTCTTGGCCGGGTCGGTCGCCGGCCGCTTCATCATGATGATGCCCGTCGTGTCACCGCGCGGACGCGAGTGGTCGACGGGCACCTCCTGGACGGCACAGCTGACCCTGGTGCGCTCGGCAGCCGGGATCGAAGCGAGCACGTCCGCCGCGCACGGCCCCCAGGCGGCGGGTCTGACTGCTGCGGCTTCGGCCTGGGCGGAGGCGGTCCCCGCGCCCAGGCCGGAAACGATGGTGCCGAGCACGAGCGCGGAGGCCAGCGCCGCGCGCGAGACACGCACTGATGCGGGAGAAGACGTCACCGGTGCACCCCATCACTGCGGGCGCACCGTTTGTACCCGCCTATCGGAGGGTTGTGGCCCTAAATCGCCTGGGCCAACGAGACGGCGAACCTGCCCTCCGAATCGGTCCACCAGCGGTGCAGGACGAACCCGGCGTCCTCCAGCTCCCGGCGCACCCCGTCCTCGCGGAACTTCGCCGACACCTCGGTGCGCAGCTCCTCGCCCTGCGCGAACTCCACGGTGAGACCGAGGCCGGCGAGGGTGACCGTCATGGCGCGCCTGGCCCGCAGGCGCATCTCGATCCACTCCTGCTCGGCGTTCCACAACGCCACGTGCTCGAACGCGTCGACGTCGAAGTCACCGCCGACCTCGCGGTTGAGGACGTTCAGCACGTTGCGGTTGAACTCGGCCGTCACGCCCTGCGCGTCGTCGTAGGCGCGCACCAGCGTCTCGCGGTCCTTCACCAGGTCCGTTCCGAGCAGCAGCCACTCCCCCGGCTGCAGCACGTCGTGCACGGCGCGCAGGAACTTCTCCCGCTCCTCCGGGATGAGGTTGCCGATCGTGCCGCCCAGGAACGCGAGCACGCGCGGTGACTCACCCGGCAGCAGGCTCAGGTGCTGGGTGAAGTCGCCGACCACGCCGTGGACCTTCAGCCCGGGGTAGTCGGCCATGATCGCGTGCGCGGCCTCGGTCAGCGCGGACACCGACACGTCCTGCGGCACGAACTCCCGCAGCGTGCCGTGGTCGCGCAGGGCGCTGAGCAGCAGCCGCGTCTTCTCCGACGAGCCGGAACCCAGCTCCACCAGCGAGTGCGCGCCGGTGGTCGCCGCGATCTCACCGGCCCGCTGCGCGAGCACCTCGCGCTCGGCCCTGGTCGGGTAGTACTCGGGCAGCCGGGTGATGTCCTCGAACAACGCGCTGCCGGCCGCGTCGTAGAACCACTTCGGCGACACCCACTTCGGGTCCGCGGTCAGCCCGGCGCGCACGTCGGCGCGCAGCGCGTGCGCCGCGTCCTCCGGCTTGAGGTGAACGTCCAGCACTGGCTCGGTCATGCGGGTCGAACCTCCACAGTGGATGGATCGGCGACGACGACGTGGTGGTCGGGGATCTCCCGCCACGCCGGGTCGCCGTCGAGCGGTTCGGAGGCGAGAGTGACGCTCTCGTCGTCGTGGTGGCGGACCCACAGCGAGTGGGTCCACGTGGTACCGACGATGACCGAACCGTTTGTCATCAGGAAGTTGAGGCGTGACCCCGGGGCCACGGCCTCGACCTCGTCGCTGAGCTCAACAAGTGCGCCGGCCGGGTTCTTCCCGGCCGCCAAAGCCCGTGCGACCAGCGCCCACAGCAACGCCGAGTCGGTGGGCGCGTCGAGGGTGAGCAGATCGGTCACCGGCAGCGTCTTCGCGAGGTCCGCCACGCTGTGCGGCCAGTCCACGACCCGTCCGTTGTGGCTGAACAGCCACGTGCCGTCGGTGAACGGCGCGCACGCGGCATCGGCCACCGGCATGCCGGTGGTGGCGTTGCGGACCGCGGCCAGGACCGCGGTGGCCTCGGTCGTGCCGAGCGAACGCAGGTTCGCGTCGCTCCACAACGTGCCGGCCCTGCGGTAGCGGACCGGGCCGGGGAACCAGCCGACGCCGTAGCCGTCGACGTTGACCGATCCCCCGCCGCGCATGTCGCCCGGCGCGTACGACTGGTGCTCCAGCGAGTGCGGTGCGTCGTGGAGCAGGGCGGACAAGGGCACGGCGGGGCCCAGGTAAGCCAGGTGGCGGCACATCTCCTAGGCGTCCCTGGCGCAGCGGAAGCCCGCGAAGATCTGCCTCCTGATCGGGTAGTCCCAGTTGCGGAACGTCGCGCGGACAGCCGATTTGTCGGTGCCGAACGAGCCGCCGCGCAGCACCTTGTAGTCGGGCCCGAAGAAGACCTCCGAGTACTCCGGGTACGGGAACACCTCGAAGCCGGGGTAGCCGTGGAAGTCGGTCGAGGTCCACTCCCAGACGTCACCCATCAGCTGGTGCACGCCGTAGGCCGACGCCCCCGCCGGGTAGGCGCCGACCGGTGCCGGGCGCAGGTGGCGCTGGCCGAGGTTGGCGTGCTCCTCCGCCGGTTCCGCGTCGCCCCACGGGTACCTGCGGCTCGTGCCCGTGGCGGGGTCGTGGCGCGCGGCCTTCTCCCACTCGGCCTCGGTCGGCAGCCGCTTGCCGACCCACGTCGCGTAGGCCTGCGCCTCGTGGAAGCACACGTGCACAACGGGTTCGTCCGGCACGATCGGCTCGGTGACGCCGAACGCGGTGCGGCTGAAGCTCGTGCCCTCGCGGTGCCAGAACCGCGGCGCGGTCAGCTTCCCGCGGGTGCGGTGCAGCCAGCCCTCGTCCGTCCACAGGCGACGGTCGTCGTAGCCGCCGGCCAGGACGAACTCGGCGTACTCGCCGTTGGTGACCGGGGTGGTGTCGATGAAGAACGGGTCGACGTGCACGCTGTGCGCCGGGCGTTCGTTGTCCAGCGCCCACGGTTCGTCCGAGGTGCCCATCTCGAACGGCCCGCCCGGGACGAACGCCTCCGTTGCGGCCACGAGGTTTCCCCGCGGCGGCGGCGGTGCGTGCAGCACCGGCTCACCGATCCGCAGCTGGTGCGTGGCGAGCATCGTCTCGTCGTGCTGCTGCTCGTGCTGCACGATCATGCCGAACGCGAAGCCGTTCTCGACGAGCCTGCGGCCCTCCAGCGGGACCTGCTCCAGCACGTCGAACACCTTGCCGCGCACGTCCCCGACGTACTGGCGGGCCTCGGCCGGGTTGAGCAGCGGCAGCTCCGTGCGGACGCTGCGCCCGTACTTGAACGCGTCGTAGTACTCGTCGATGTCGCTGCGCACCGGCTCCTTGCCGCCGACGTCGCGGACGAGCCAGAGCTCCTCCTGGTTGCCGATGTGCGCCAGGTCCCAGACCAGCGGCGACATGAGTTTCGAGTGCTGCCGGACGAGGTCGTGCTCGTCGACGGCGTCGGTCAGTGCGGTGGAACGCGCGCGCGAACGCAACAGTTCCTCCGCCACGTGCTCGCGGAGTCGTTCAGTCACAGCTTCCCCTCAAGCTCCTGGCTGATTGCGCTGATCTGGTCTTCGGAGAGACCGGTGCGGTGCAACGCGCCGATGCCGAGCGCCACGACGTCCTTGGCCGCCCTGGCGATGCGTTCGTCCGCCATCCCGTACCGCGCGGCGACGAGCCACCGCCCGGCCGCCCGTTCCGTCACCGCCAGCACACCGTCCACAACGGACTGGTCACTGAACAGCGCGACGAGCAGCGCACTCGGCGCGATCCAGCCGCCCGGCGGCGGCGTGTCCAGGTACCTGATCTCGATGTAGCCGCGCGGCCGCACCGGCGGGAACATCAGCGACAGGTGGTAGTCCAGGTCGTCGCTCGTGGGGCTCCGGTCGAGCGCCCCGTCCACCCACTCCGCGAACGTCACCTTCTTCTTCGGGATCCAGTCAGGACCGGATCCGCGAACGGCGATGACGGGCGTGTCGACGACGCGCCGTGCATAGGCCTGAGCCGGATCGGCGCACACAGCACTCGGTCTGGTGCGCACGGGATCCGTGCCGTACAACGTCCGCATCCGCGCGGACGCCCAGTCCTGCCGGCTCCCGCCCAGCCCCGGCGAGTTCGCGAACAACGCGACCATCACCGGCCCGAGCCGGTGCACGGCAGCCCACCTGGCCGCGAGGTGCTGCTCCTCGCCGAAGTCGAGGCACACCTGCAACCCCGCGGTGCTGCACATCATGGAGATGCCGTCATGGCCCAACCGGCCGAACTCGTGCTCCATCGCGGCATAGCGCGGGACCCGCAACATCCGGCTGGGTGTCCGGTGCGCGTCGGCACCCCGGTCACCGAGCACGAGACCCTGGTCCGCGAGCAACGCGGTGAGCTGACTGATGTCCGCTTCGACGGTGGTGAAGAGGTTCGGGAGGGAGGTGCAGGGAGGAGTGGAAATCTCGACCTGCCCACCCGGTTCGACGGTCAGCGGCGTGCCGCTGGAAAGCGGCCTCTGCGGGCTGTCCGGAACGAGTGTCGGTGGCGCGTGCACTCCGAGTGCCGCCGCCAGCCTTCGCTGATCCAGGGGCTGAGCGGGATCTTCGGCGTGGTGGACGGTGAACTCCAGCTCCACGCCGAACAACCTCGGAGGCCCGTGCTTGAAACAGACCGAGGCGACATAGGCCTCGGCCTCGGCGCGGTCAGCGAACCTGACCGGCGCCGGTTGGTCACGCAGCGCAGTCGTCACTACACACTCCCCGTGATCGGATAGCCCGTTCGACGCTACACGCGGGGAATGCGGCTCGCACGCTCACGAAGGCGGTCAAATCCCTGCGGATCAAGGACCTTGGCTGAAATCACGCGTGCGCGCAGGGAGTTTGGCGAGCGATGTCACGTTGTGCCTGGTTCGTTCACGTTCACGCCGTCACCACTGCTCGTGGTGGACCGGGCGTCCGCGGGTACCACCGACCGGGGAGTCGGTGGTACCCGCGGACGCCGCAGCAGCAGGCCGGTCAGGTGCGCGCGTTCGAACGGCCTCGTAGCACGGTGTTCGCCGTCGAGGCGTTCTTGATGGCCGTTTCGATCTGCGCCATCGTCGACGACGAGGTGATGCCGGGGACCGAGGTGGTGTTCAGCGCGTACAGGGTGAACGTGTACGGGTTGGTCGAGCCGCCGGGGCACGGGCCGAAGTACTTCTGGGAGTTCGCGCCGGAACCCATTGCCTTCTGCTTCGCGCCGCCCTGGCCGGGGACGGTGAAACCGGCGCCGAGGTTTTCCGGCAGGGAGCGGGTCGAGGCGGGGATGTCCCAGATCGCCCAGTGCAGTTTGTTGCCGTTGTTCGCGCGGTCGGCGAAGACGATCGCGTAGGCCTTGGCGCCCGTGGACTCGCCCCATGCGAGCGGAGGCGAGGGGTCCTGGCCGGCCACGCCGTCACCGGCGCAGGTGTGCTTGGCCGGGATCATCGCGTCGTCGGCGAAGGCCGGGGAGGTGAGGGCGAACTGAGGTGTGCCGCCCTCGTAGACGATGTCGATGTGCAGGACGCGGTCGTTGCCGGTGGTGCCGTCCTTGTCGGTGGAGGTGGTCAGCCAGATGTCGCCCTCGCGGTCCACCTCGACCGTGCGCAGGCGGCCGTAGCTGCCCTGGAAGTAGATCTGCTGGTCGACGAGGTTGCCGTTGGCGTCGATGCGCATGCGGTAGATGCGCTGGCCGACGGTCGTGGCGACGAAGACGTAGTCGTTGATGATCGTCAGGCCGGAAGGCGAGGCCTGGGAGGTCGACCAGGTCTTCTTCGGGGGGATCGTGCCCGCGCAGCTGCCGGTGGTGCCCTCGCAGGCGTCCCAGCCGTAGTTGCCGCCCTTGGTGATCAGGTTGACCTCGTCCTGCTGCGAGTTGCCGAACTCCGAGGCCCACAGGCGGCCCTGCGAGTCGAAGTCGAGGCCTTGGACGTTGCGGTGGCCATAGCTCCAGATCGCCTTGCCCGCGAACGGGTTGTCGGCGGGGATGGAGCCGTCCGGGTGGATGCGCAGGATCTTGCCGGCGTTCGTGTTCAGGTTCTGGGCGTTGGTGCCGTTCTGCGCGTCGCCGGTGGAGATGAACAGGTAGCGGCCGTCGGGGCTGAAGCGCAGGCGGCCGCCGTTGTGGTAGCGGTTCTTCGGCACGCCGTCGAGCAGGGTGGTCCAGTTCGAGAGCTGCGTGCCGTCGAACTGGGCCCTGACCAGGCGGTTTCCGCCGCTGTAGGTGTGGTAGACGTAGATGAGGCGGTCCGTGGACCAGGTCGGTGAGACCTCGATGCCCAGTGCGCCGCCCTCGCCGCCGGTGCCGACCGCGCCGGGAACCTTGCCGAGGACGGTCTTCACGCCCGCCTCGGTCACGCGCAGGACGTTGAACGTCTCGCGTTCGGTCACCAGTGCGGAGCCGTCGGGGAGGAACGCGGTGCCCCAGGGGACGTCGACACCGCCGACGACCTGCTTGACGGTGCCGGGGTTGGGCACGCCGGTGCCGCCGCCCTGGCCGGGGCGCACGGAGATCTCGTTCGAGAACGGCGAGAGGTTGCCGGCCGCGTCCTTCGCGCGGACCTTCACCCGGTAGTCCTGGCCGGCGGTCAGGCCCGCGATGGTCGACGAGGTGGCGGTGCCGTCCGCGGTCTGCTCCAGGGTGCCGTCGACGTGGACCTCGTAGGAGGTGACGCCCACGTTGTCGGTGGCGGCGGTCCAGGCGACGGTCACGCTGGTCGTGGTGGCGCCGGTGGACCGCAGGTTGCCGGGCGTGGTCGGGGCCTGGCCGTCCGGCGGGGCGGGCTGGGTGCGGCCCGCGACGTTGTTCGAGGCCTGCGAGACGTTGCCGGCGGCGTCCTTCGCGAAGACGGTCCAGTCGTACTCGGTGTCCGCGCGCAGGCCGGTGGCCGTGCCCTGCAGGACGTTGCCGACGCTCGTGACGAGCTGGCCGTGCTGGTAGATGTCGTAGCCCACGACGCCGACGTTGTCCGTGGCGGCCTCCCACCGCAGCGACACGGAGTCGTGGGTGGAGGACACGAACCGCAGGTCGCGCGGCGGGGTCGGCGCCTCGGTGTCCGGCGGGCCCTGCGGCACGGCGGTCAGCCTGTCGGCGTTCGGGCCGCCGTTCGCGGTCGTCGCGGTCGCGCGGACCTTGTTCGGGCCCGCCTTCAGCGTGACCCGCGCGGTGCGGGTCTGCCACGTCGTCCACGCGCCGGTGCCGGGGAACGACAGCGTCTGCGCGTTCGCGCCGTCGACGGTCACCGAGACCGGGCGGTCGGTCGTCGTGCCGTTGGCGTAGCGGAACGTCAGGTCGTGCTCGCCGCCCGCCGCCGCGGTGACCGTGTACTCGACGTAGGAGCCCACGACGTTGTCGTAGTTGACGAAGCCCGTGCCGGAGAAACCGGTGTGGTTGGACTCCACCACGCCCTGGGAGATCGTCGCGTTCTCCGCCTCCTGCTCCAGGGCGGGAGCGCTGCCGATCTCCTCGACCTCGACGTGGTCCAGGTTCGGGCCGCCCGCCGCGGTCGTGGCGGTCAGCCGGATCGTGTTCACACCGGGGGTGAGGTTGACCGTGTTCTCGACCGTCGTCCACGTGGTCCACGCGCCGGTGCCCGTGAAGGCCCGCTCGTCGACCGCGAGACCGCCGTTGACGCTCACGTCGACGGGCCGGTTGTCGGCGGTGCCGTTGGCGTAGCGGAAGACCAGCTTCGCCTGGCCCGCCTTCGACGCCATGACGCCGAACTCGACCGAGCTCCCCGCGACGTTGTCGAAGTTGACGAAACCGGTGCCGGAGAACCCGGCGTGGTTGGACTCCACCACGCCCTGCGTGATCTTCGCGCTCTCCGCTTCGTACCTGGCCGGCGCGGCGAGCGCGCTGTCCGGTACCACCATCACCGCGGCCGTCGTCGCGACCGCGACGGCTGTCGTGCCGAGCGCTCGCAACGCCCGGCCTCTGCTCGGTGCCACTGTTGTGCCTCCCACGAGACGGGTAGGGGGATTCACTCCACGCGGCGGCGGGTTCAGTTATCGGAAAGAAAGTTTACTAACTGTCGCGCAGATCACACCACCGCGTGACAGTCCGAGTCAAGTCCCCGCCAAGTGCTGGAAAGCGCTTACCTGGGCCGTTCGCGGTCCCGGTCGTCCGCCAGCGCCGAGATGAGGTCGGTGGCCGTGCGGCTCAGCAGGAGGTCGACCACGTGGACGCCGGTCGGGACGCGCTGCCGCCACCCGAGGCGCTCGGCGAGCGCCGACAGCGTGACGATCTCCTGCGGCTCCATGGCGGTGGAGGATATTGGTGCGGGCACGGGCGTCGGCGCAAGCCCGGCCGATGATCCACTCGAAAGGATCACACGGATGGAGCTGTCCAATCCGTACGTACGGATTGGATTTCCCGCCCTCCGCCTGGGACCATCTCCAGGTGCCCAGGGTCAGTCAGGACCACCTAGACGCCCGCCGTCGTCAGATCCTCGACGGTGCGCGTGCCTGCTTCGCACGCCACGGCTACGAGGGTGCCACGGTACGCCGCCTGGAAGAGGCGACGGGACTGTCCCGCGGTGCGATCTTCCACCACTTCCGCGACAAGGAGTCGCTGTTCCTCGCCCTCGCCGAGGACGACGCGCTGCGGATGGCGGACGTGGTGGCCGAGCAGGGCCTGGTGCAGGTCATGCGCGATCTCCTCGAAGAGCCCGAGAAGCGCGACGAGGAGCACGCGGCCGACTGGCTGGGCACGCGGCTGGAGGTCTCCCGCCGGCTGCGCACCGACCCGGACTTCCGCGCCCGGTGGGCCGAGCGGTCCGAGCAGCTCACGGCGGCCACCCGCCAGCGGCTGCTGCGCCAGCGCGAGGCCGGCAACCTGCGTGACGACGTCGACGTGACCGTCCTGACGAGCTTCCTGGAGCTCGTGCTGGAGGGGCTGGTGTCGCACCTGGCGATGGGGCTGCCCGCCGACGACATGGAGCCGGTGCTCGACCTGGTCGAAGAAACCGTGCGCCGCCACCGCCGGAGCTCTTGAAGCTGCGCACCGCACACCTCAATGTGGACGCATGCCGTCCACGCTGAAGACCGCCGCCCAGTTCTTCGCACTCCGCTCTCTCGTGCGCGGCTACGCGCTGATCGGTGACCCGTACGCGGGTGTCATGTCCTCGCCACCGGACCGCGACCCGTACGCGATGTACGAGAAGGTGCGCGCCAAGGGCGACATGGTGCGCAGCAGGATGGGTGCGTACGTCACGCCGTCACGGGAGTTGTGCGACTCGGTGCTGCGCGACCCGCGGTTCCTGACGGCGACGTTCGACGAGGCGTCAATGGTCTCGATCACGCTGGTCCAGGACGGCCACAAGGTCGTGAACCCGGTGCAGGACTCGTTCCTGATGAAGAACCCGCCGGACCACACGCGGCTGCGCAAGCTCGTCCAGCCGTTCTTCACGCCACGGGCCCTGAAGGACCGCACCGCGTCCATCCAGAAGATCGTCACGGGCTACCTCGACCGGCTGGACGGCCGGTTCGACGTGGTGGAGGAGTTCGCGTCGCAGGTGCCGATCCAGGTGATCGCGGACCTGCTGGGCGTGCCCGACGACGACAAGGCGCTCTTCGCGCGCTGGGGTTCGTCGCTCGCGGAGACCCTCGACGGCGTGTGGTCGTACAAGCAGCTCAAGGGCCTGCACGCCACGATCGTCGAGTACAACGACTTCATCGACGGCCTGATGGCCGAACGGCGGCGCAACCCGCAGGACGACATCGTCAGCCACCTGGTGACCCAGCACGAGGACCTCAGCCGCGAGGACCTCGTCGCCACCACGGGACTGCTGCTCTTCGCCGGCTTCGAGACGACGGTCAACCTGATCAGCAACGGCGTGCTGAAGGCGTTCGAGAACCCGCACACGGTGGCGCCGCTCGCGCAGAGCCCGGAGTACGCGGAGGGGTTCGTCGAGGAGGTCCTGCGGCTGGACCCGCCGGTGCAGTACACGATCCGCTGGCCGCGGGAACGCGTTGAGCTGGCCGGGGTGTCCGTGCCGAAGGGCATGCCGGTCATGCTGCTGCTCGCGGCGGCCAACCGGGACCCGCGCACGTTCCGCGACCCGCACCGGTTCGACCCGACGCGGTCCAACGCGCGCGAGCACCTCGCGTTCTCCGCGGGCATCCACTACTGCGTCGGCGCCGGGCTGTCCCGCATCGAGGGCGCGATCGCGTTGCACGAGCTGTTCAAGCGCTTCCCGGACCTCGCGCCGGACGGCCCGATCGCGCGGCGCAGGTCGAGGCTCATCCGCGGCGCGTTGCGACTTCCGGTTCGAGCGAACGCGTCCAAACGACCACTGGCGGTGAAGTCGACCTGACGTGGGGCGAAATTCGCGGAAGCACGTGGCCTACTTCACCCGCGTGGAGCAATGTTCGTGCCCCAATGACACATCTCCGTAGTGCATCCTTGAAGGTGAGAGGGAGACCCGCCGCACCGCCGCCGCGACGGGCCTCCCTCTCGCCTTGTGTCCCGGACCGCTACTCGACGCCCGACATCAGCTTCCGGATGAGCGGGGCGGCCAGCGCCAGCGCGACGCCGAGGACGACCGCCGCGCCACCCAGCGTGAGGAAGTACGCCGACGGGCTCGTCGTGTAGAACTTCACCAGCTGCGCGGCCACACCGGTACCGGCCGAGGTCGCGAGGAACCACAGGCTCATCGTCTGCGAGGCGAACGCGCGCGGCGCCAGCTTCGTCGTGACCGACAGGCCGACCGGCGACAGCATGAGCTCGCCGGCGGTCATGATCAGGAACATCAGCACGAGCCAGAGCGGCGTCACCTTGCCGTCGGCCGCCGAGTTGCTCGCGAAGTACATGAGCACGAACGACAGGCCGACGAGCACGAGCGCACCGGCGAACTTGCGCGGCGTGGACGGCGCGCGGCGGCCGAGCTTCACCCACAGCAGCGCGAACACCGGCGCCAGGGCGATGATCATGATCGGGTTGATCGACTGGAACCACGCGACCGGGAACTCCCAGCCGAACACGTGGTTGTCGACGTGCGAGTCGGCGAACTCGGCGATCACCGAGGCGCTCTGCTCGAAGATCAGCCAGAACATCGCGGCCGCGACGAACAGCGGGATGTAGGCGACGACCCGCGGCTTTTCCTCCGGCAGCGTCTTCTTGCTGCGCAGCATCACGGTGAAGTACGCGATCGGCAGGACGATCGACATGATGCTGATCATCAGGATGACGCCCTCGACGTCACCGAGGAGGTACGCCACGACGCCGAGCGCGGCGATGACGACCGCGATGCCCGCGATGAGGCCGTAGACGCGGCCCTTCTCCTGGTGCGGCAGCGGGTTCGGCGCGACGGCGGCGGAGCCGCGCAGGTGCTTGCGGCCCAGGCGGTACTGGGTGAGGCCCAGCGCCATGCCGACCGCGGCGACGGCGAAGCCGGCGTGGAAGCCGATGCCGTCCGCGAGCGCGCCGGTGATCAGCGGCGACACGAAGCCACCGATGTTGATCGCCATGTAGAAGACGGTGAAACCGGCGTCGCGGCGCGTGTCGGTCTTGTCGTACAGGCCGCCGACGACGGTCGAGATGTTCGGCTTGAGCAGGCCGGTGCCGAAGACGATGAGGACCAGGCCGAGGTACACGCCCGTGATGCCGATCGGCAGCGCCAGCGCGATGTGGCCGAACATGATCAGGACGCCGCCGTAGAACGTGGCGCGCTGGCCACCCCACACGCGGTCGGCGAGCCAACCGCCGGCGACACCGGACATGTAGACCGCGGTGCCGTAGATGGCCACCACGGACAGCGCCAGCGCCTTGTCGACGCCGAGCCCGCCCTCGGACACGGCTGTCCACAGGTAGAGGCCGAGGATGGCCTTCATCCCGTAGAACGAGAACCGCTCCCACAGTTCGGTGAAGAAGAGCGTGGACAGGCCTCGGGGGTGCCCGAAGAAACCCGTGTCCTGTTTTTCGGGGATGCTGGCGCTAGGGGCGCTCACGTCATCGTCCTCTCGTGTCAACGATGTCACGGCGGATCCGGTGCACATTACGCCGAACGCTCGTACGGTTTGTAGTCGGGTTGCGTCCGGGTGGCCCAACTCTCACGCCGGAGTGCGGAGCCGGGCCGGATTTGATGCACTGCTGGGGTGGACTTGATCCAGGCGCACGGCCTCGCGATGACGGAGTTCGACCGCCGGGTGCGGGACATCGCCCCCGACCAGTGGGTGCTGGGTACCCCGTGCCGGGAGTGGTCGGTCAGGGATCTGGTGGGCCATCTGGTCTACGAACAGCTCTGGGCGCCGGAGCTGCTGGCCGGGTGCACGCCCGAGCAGGTCGGCGACCGGTTCGACCACGACAACCTGGGCGACGACCCGCTGGTGTCCTGGGTCCTGGCGGCCGCGGCGGCGCGCGAGGCGTGGCTGGAGCCCGGCGCGTTGTCCCGCCGGGTGCACGTCTCGGCGGGGCTGATCGACGCGGCCGAGTACTGCTGGCAGATGACGGCCGACCTCGCCGTGCACGCGTGGGACCTGGCGCGGTCGATCGGTGCCGACGAGCGGATCGACCCGGACCTGGCGAGCACGCTCCTGCGGTACGTGGAACGCAACATCGAGGAGTGGAGCGGTTCTTCGTTGTTCGACTCACCGGTACCGGTCGCAGCGGACGCGGACGACCAAACGCGACTGATAGGACTACTGGGACGTAAGCCGTAGCGCCTTGACACCCGTGAGGCGCGTGGCGCACCGTAACTGCACCGCCGCTCTTAGTCAGGAAAGTTACCTGTCGAAAGAGGTGGCAATGCGCAAGCTCGCCCCAGGGCTTCTCGCCGTGTCCGCGCTCGTGGCCTCCCTGCTGTCCTCCCCCGCCGCCCACGCCGCCGGCCCCAGCGCGGCACAGCTGCTGGCCAAGCTGACGTCGTGCCAGCAGATCTCCAACGGCAAGTACCGCACCGACTCCGAGACGGCCGCGACCGTTCCGGTCTGCGGCAAGAACGGCGCGGTCTGGTACAAGGCCGACCTGGACGTCGACTGCGACGGCCAGCGCACCACGAGGTGCAACGAGGACACCGACCCGTGGTTCCAGCCCGACACCGCGTTCCACGACTCGGCGGGCAGGCCGCTGGTCGCGGACAAGCTCCCGTACGTGGTCGTGCCCTCGCCCAGCAGCACGTGGGACTACCGCAAGTTCGGCATCCAGGGCGGTGGCGTCGTCGCCGTCATCCACAACAACCGGGTCGACTACGCGGTGGTCGGTGACACGGGGCCGACCGCGATCATCGGTGAGGCCTCCTACGCCTCCGCCGTGAACCTGGGCATCAACCCGGACCCGGAGAACGGCGGGTCCGACGGCCCGGTGCACTACCTGTACTTCAAGAGCTCGAAGGTGTCGCCCATCGAGGACCACGGAAAGGCGACCTCCCAGGGTGAAGCGCTGGCCCAGAAGTTCTTGAACGAGAACTGACAGTGGTGCAAGCGCCCCGCCCCGCATCCCCCTCGCCTCCTGCGTGGCGGGGCGCTCATCCCCCACTCGCGGCCTGTGGAGCACCCCCGGTTCCGGCCGCCCCGCTTTTCTACCGGGTTCGGCGTTGTCCGGTGTCGGTGAGCCGGTACCGGACAACGACCTCCGGACAACGTGGCGCGAAAACGCGACGCGCCCCCCGGCACCGGGATGTGCCAGGGGGCGCGGGTGCCGGACGGATCAGCCGAAGTGTGATCGACGTCCGCACCGGTGGTTGGTCGTGGGTGGACCGTTCAGGACTCTGCCAGGTCCGCGTGACCGGCCCCTGAACGTCAGATGACCTTCCGCTCCAACGTGACGAGTGTGATGCCCAGCCCGTCGACGCGCTCGCCGACGCGGACGAACCCGGCGCTCTCGTACAGCCGGAGGTTCTCCTCGCTGCGCGCGCCGGTGAACAGCCACAGGACGTCGACGCCGGACGGGGTGGCGCCGGCGGCGGCGTCGAGCAGCCTCCTGCCGATCCCGCGGCCCTGCTGGTCGGGTGCCACGAACAGGCGCGCGACCTCCATGCGGTCGCCGTCGACGTTGCCGCGCACGCTGCCGACGAGCCGGTGGCCGTCGAACGCGCCGAGCGCGGGCTGCCCGGAGGCGATGTGGTCCTCGACCTGGCGCAGCGTCTCGACCAGCGGCGGCAGGTCCCACGCGGCGTAGCGGCGGGCCTCGGCCAGGTACGCGGCCCGTTGCACGGTCACGAGCTCGCCCGCGTGGGCGGTGCTCAACGGCCTGATGTCGACGCTCACGGCCCGTTGACCCCCGGCGTCCAGCTCTCCGGCACACCGCTCTCGGTCAGCACGAGCTGGTGGTCGCCGAACCCGGCCGGCGCGTCCGGCTGCCACGGCCAGTGGCCCTGCGGCGTCGGCACGATGATCTGCACCGCGGCGAACTCCGCGCCGTCGTAGAGCAGGTAGGCGCTGCCGAAGAACTCCGGGTAGAAGCCCTTGTAGACGCGTTCGAACGTGACCGGCACGCCGTTGAAGAAGTCGAAGTACAACTGGCCGGGCACGAACCGCTCGCCCGCGCTGGCGCGCTTCACGTAGGCGTTTACCAGCGTCTCGCCCATGCCCTGGTCGAGCCCGATCACGACCGCCTCGGCCACACCGAACCGCCGCCACGCGCCGACCGAGAAGACGTAGCCCGCCCCCTCGGCGTCGGGCGGCACGACGATGGTGGCGTGACCGTGCCGGTCGGCCAGTGAGAGCAGCCGGGCACGCAACTCGATGTCCTCGTCGGAAAGCACGAAACCCACCCTACGCAAGCCGAACGGGCGGGTGAGCCGCCTGGCCCACCCGCCCGCCGGTCGCTGCGAGAGCTCAGCCGACCTCGGCCATGACCTCGTCGGACACGTCGAAGTTCGCGAAGACGTTCTGCACGTCGTCGCAGTCCTCCAGCGCGTCGATCAGCTTGAAGATCTTCTTGGCGCCCTCGGCCTCCAGTGCCACCGAGACCGACGGCAGGAAGCTCGACTCGGCCGACTCGTAGTCGATGCCCGCGTCCTGCAACGCCTTGCGCACGGGGATCAGGTCGCCGGCCTCGGAGACGACCTCGAAGGCCTCACCCAGGTCGTTGACCTCCTCCGCGCCCGCTTCGAGCACCGCCAGCATCACGTCGTCCTCGGTCGTGCCCGCCTTCGGGACGATGACGACGCCCTTGCGGCTGAACATGTACGACACCGAACCGGGGTCGGCCATCGAACCGCCGTTGCGGGTCATGGCCGTGCGGACCTCGGTCGCGGCACGGTTGCGGTTGTCGGTGAGGCACTCGATGAGCACCGCGACACCGTTGGGCCCGTAGCCCTCGTACATGATGGTCTGCCAGTCGGCGCCGCCGGCTTCCTCGCCGCCACCGCGCTTGCGGGCGCGCTCGATGTTGTCCAGGGGCACCGAGTTCTTCCGGGCCTTCTGGATCGCGTCGTACAGCGTGGGGTTGCCGTCCGGGTCGCCGCCACCGGTCCTGGCCGCCACCTCGATGTTCTTGATCAGCCGCGCGAAGAGCTTGCCGCGCTTGGCGTCAATAGCGGCCTTCTTGTGCTTGGTGGTCGCCCACTTTGAGTGGCCGCTCATTTCTCCTCCGTCGAACTACGGACCATGTCAACGAACAGGCGGTGAACGCGATCGTCCCCCGTGAGCTCCGGGTGGAACGCCGTCGCCAGCACGTTGCCCTGCCTGACCGCGACGATCCTACCGGCGGCGTCCCCTGCTTCCGCCGTGACGGGCACCGTAGCGAGGACCTCGACCTCGCCGCTCACCGCCTCCACCCAAGGTGCCCGGATGAACACGGCGTGAACCGTCTCGCCGGCCAGGTCGAGGTCGGTCTCGAACGAGTCGACCTGCCGGCCGAACGCGTTGCGGCGCACCGTGACGTCCAGGCCACCGAGCTGGTGCTGGTCCTCGCGGCCGTCGAGCACGTTGTTCGCCAGCAGGATCATGCCCGCGCACGACCCGTAGGCGGGGAAACCGGCCTTGATCTTGGCCTGGAGCGGTTCGAGCAGCTCGAAGTTGTCGAGCAGCTTGCTCATCGTCGTCGACTCGCCGCCGGGGATGACGATGCCGTCGAGCTCGTCGAGCTCCTCCGGGCGGCGGATCGGACGCGCAGTGACGTCGCACTGGGCGAGGGAGACGAGGTGCTCCTGGACGTCACCCTGCAGGGCGAGCACGCCGATGACGGGTGGGGCAGCGACAACCATGCCGACCAGCTTATTCGAGGTGGTCAGTGCGCTCTTTGCCGGTCCGCCGCGCCGGGTGGGGCAGGATCGGCACATGATCGAGTCGCACACCGCCGCGGTCGTGGCCGACTGGGTGCGGGGCTGGGCGCTGTCGCGCGGCACCCCCGAGCCCGTCGAGGAACCCGACGGCTTCCGCGTCGACGTCGGGCTGCCGGGGCACCTGGTCCGCCACGTGCTGCCAGAGGCGTCGGCCGCCGGTCCGCGGGCCGCCGCGCTGACCGAGCCCGGCACGTGGCTGAAGGTCTGCGGTGCACCAGAGCAGGTGCGGCCGTTGCTGACCCCGGCGTGGACGGTCGGCGCGCCGGAGTACCTGATGAGCGTCGAGCTGGGCGTGCGAGCGCCCGTCACCCCGCCGGCGCCCTACGCCGTGGAGCTGCGCGGCACCGGCGACGTGCGCGACGCCGTCGTGCTGGCCGGGGGCGAGGTCGCGGCGAAGGGCCGGGTGGCGGTGCACGGCCGTGCCGCCGTCATCGACGTCGTGGAGACCGATCCGGCGCACCGCAGGCGTGGCCTGGGCAGCGTGGTCATGTCCGAGCTGACGCGGGCCGCCGCTGCCCGTGGCGCGACGCGCGCCGTGCTGGTCGCCACCGAGGCCGGTCTCGCCCTCTACCGCGGGCTCGGCTGGACCGTCGTCTCCCCCGTGACCGCCGCGCACCTGCCCGTCGCCTGACCCGGAACGCCACGCGGGGCGCTTGCGCACGATCCTGTCGTGCGGAAGCGCCCCGCGTGGCGTCGGCGAACGTGGTCAGTCGACGGTGACCAGTGCCTCCGGCTGCGGCCGGCGGGACTTCACGAAGCGCCAGCCGAGGAACAGCACCAGGGCCAGGCCGGGGATCGACCAGAACGCGATCCGTTCGGCGTGACCGGTCGAGAACGCCATCTGCCCGACCACCAGCGCGAGGAACGCGAGCGTCGCCCACGACGTGTACGGCGCGCCGGGCATCCGGTACGAGGGCCGTTCGACCTCGCCCCTCAACGCCTTCTGCCGCAGCTTCATCTGGCAGACGATCAGCGTGGCCCACGTCGACACGACACCCAGCGACGCGACGGCGATCGCGATGTCGAACGCGTCCTTCGGCACGACGTAGTTCAGCACCACGCCGAACAGGTACGCGATGCCGGTGAACAGGATGCCGCCGTAGGGCACGTGCCGGGAGTTCATCCGGCCGGTGATCGCGGGCGCCTCGCCCTTCTGCGCGAGCGAGCGCAGGATGCGGCCGGTGGAGTACAGGCCCGAGTTGCACGACGACAGCGCGGCCGTCAGCACCACGGCGTTCATGATGTCGCCGACCGCCGGGATGCCCAGTGCCGAGAACACGGTCACGAACGGCGACTCGGTGCCGGTGTAGTGGTCCCACGGCAGCAGCATCGTCAGCAGCAGCACCGAACCGACGTAGAAGATCGCGATGCGGTAGACCACGCCGTTGATCGCGCGCGGCATGATCTTCTCGGGGTCCTTGGTCTCGCCGGCCGCGATGCCGACCAGCTCGATGGCCGAGTAGGCGAAGATCACGGCCTGCAGGGTCATCAGCGCGACGCCGAAGCCGGCCGGGAACAGGCCGCCGTGGCCCAGGGTGTTGGAGACCGAGGCGGTGGTGCCGCCGATGTCCGCGGCGCCGATCACCAGGCCGATGCCGGTGACCAGGAAGACGACGATCGCGGTCACCTTGATGACGCTGAACCAGAACTCCAGCTCGCCGAACAGCTTCACGGACAGCATGTTGATCGCGACGAGCACGACCAGCGCCACCAGCGCGGTGATCCACTGCGGCATGTCGGGGAACCACTTGTGCATGTAGATCGCGACGGCGGTGATCTCGGCGATGCCGGTCATCGCCCAGTTGACCCAGTACATCCAGCCGGATGTGAAGCCCGCCCACGGGCCGATGAACTCGCGGGCGTACTCCACGAAGCTGCCGGCGACCGGGCGGTGCAGGACGAGCTCACCCAGCGCGCGCATGACGAAGAACGCCGCGAGGCCGCACAACGCGTAGGACAGGATCAGCGACGGCCCCGCCGCGGCGAGGCGTCCGCCCGCGCCCAGGAAGAGGCCGACGCCGATCGCGCCACCGATTGCGATCATCTGCACCTGGCGCTTGCTCAGCGCCTTGGTGTAGCCGTCCGCATCAGTTTCCACAGAACTCACGAAGAGGTTCCTTCCGAAACGGAAAAATGCTCGCGTCGGAACCTCCCGCGCCCCGACGCGCTGATGCGTCGGAACCTTAGTGAGTGGCGGTCATCACCAAGAAATCAGTTGGGGAAGACTTAACGTAAGCGACGTCACACAGTGCGGCGTCGAGATCCTCCCAAATGTCCTCGACGTGCTCCAATCCGACGGAAATGCGCAGCAAATTGTCCGGAACTCCCGATGCACGCAGTTCTTCGCCGGGAACGAGCCGGTGGGTGAGCGCGGAGGGGTGTTCGATCAGCGTGTCCACCGAGCCCAGCGAGACGGCGGGCGTCACGAGCCGCAGCCGCCGCACGACCTCGGCCGGGTCGCCGTGCACGCCGAACGCGATCATCGCGCCGGTCCCCCGCAGCTGCCGCGACGCGGACGGGTAGCGCACGAACTCCACGGCGTCGTGCTCGGCCAGCCGTGCCGCGAGCACCGCGGCCGATCGCGACGCCGCCTCGACCCGCAGCGGCAGGGTGGCGAGCCCGCGGTGCAGCAGGTAGCCGCCCAGCGGGTGCAGCACGGCGCCGGTGATGATCCTGACCTGCCGCAACGCCGCCGCGCGCTCCTCGGCGCAGGCCACGACGCCGCCGAGCACGTCACCGTGCCCGCCCAGGTACTTGGTGCCGGAGTGCAGCACGTACGACGCCCCGTGCAGCGCCGGGTTCTGCAGGATCGGCGTGGCGAAGGTGTTGTCCACCATGACCGGAACCGGGCCGGCCTGCCGCACGACGTGCTCGATGTCGACGACGTCGAGGTTGGGGTTGGCCGGCGTCTCGACGACGACCAGCCCGGTGTCCGGCCGGATCGCGGCGGACACCCGGCCGGCCTCGGCGTAGGTCGTGGTGACGCCCAGCAGACCGGACGACAGCAGGTGGTCGGTGCCGCCGTACAGCGGCCGCACGGCCACGACGTGCGGTTTTCCGGCCATCACGCACGCGGCCTGGACCACGGCGGTCACCGCGGCCATGCCGCTGCCGAACGCCACGGCCGCCTCGGTGTGCTCCAGCGCGGCCAGCGCCTGTTCGAACCGCGCCACGGTCGGGTTGTGCAACCGGGCGTACACCGGCGACGCGGCGTGCGCCGCCCCGGTGGCCCACTCGCCCAGCGCCGCCCCGCCCTGCACCTGGTCGGGCACGGGGTAGGTGGTGGACAGGTCGATGGGAGGAGCGTGCACACCCAGCTCGGCGAGGTCTTCGCGGCCGCCATGCACTGCGATGGTCTCGATGCGCGTCATGACCGGAATGGTGGAGACTTCCTCGGCAGAGTGGGCACAACACCGCACAGGTTTCGGTGGAAGGGTGATTCGCCGTGCTGGATTCGATCGACGAGGCCATCGTGCGGGAGCTGCGGAAGGACGCGCGGCTGCAGAACAAGGACCTGGCCGAACGCGTGAACGTCGCACAGTCCACCGCCGTCGTGCGGCACCGCGCGCTGCGGGACCGCGGGGTGATCACCGGCTACCACGCGGAGATCGACCTGGGCGCGGTGGGACGGCCGGTGCAGGCGATGCTCGCGTTGAAGATCCGGCCGCACACCAAGGAGATCGTCGACCCGTTCATGGCCTACGTGCTGGGCCTGCCGGAAACGCTCGCGCTGTCCCACGTGACCGGCCCGGAGGATTTCCTCGTGCACGTCGCCGTGTCGGACGTCGGTCATCTGCAACGACTCGTGCTGGACAAGTTCACCAGCCGGCGGGAAGTGACCGAGGTGCACACGAATCTGCTCTTTTCCCACGTTCGCAAGTACTGATTGCGAACGCCTATGCCACGCCGATGAGCCGCAAACCGGCCGTGGTCGCCGCGGCCAGCACAATGACCGCGACAAACGGCAGTTTGCGCCATGCCGCGAGCCCGCCGACCAGGACACCGGTTGCGAGCGCCCACCCGCCGAACTGCTTTCCGCTCGTCAATGCCGAGATCGCCACGAGCGCGAACAACAGCACCGTCGCCGAGGCGGACAGCAGCTCACGCACCCGGTCCGGCAGCGTGACGCGGTCGCGCAGCAGCGGCCCGGCGAAGCGGATCGCGAACGTGCCCGCGGCGAGGATCAGGACTGCGGTGACGGGCACGGCTCCTCCTCCTTCTTCTTGGCCGGCCTGAACGCCACCAGCCCGGCCAGCGCGAGCAGCACCGGCACCCCCGCGGGCAGGAACGGCGTGGCCGCGAGCGCGATCACGGCCCCGAGCAACGCGGAGTTGCGGGTCGCGGCGTCCTTGAGCGCGGGCAGCGTGAGCGCGAGCAGGGCCGCGGGGAACGCCGCGTCCAGCCCGAACGTCCCCGGATCACCGATCGCCTGCCCGGCGAGCGCGCCGATCAGCACACCGGTGTTCCAGCTGAAGAACAGCGACACGCCACACGCCCAGTAGGCCGCCCGTGCGCGCGCTGGGTCCTTCTGCGCCATCGCGAAGGCCGTCGACTCGTCGATCAGCAGGTGGCTGCCGACGATCCGCGCGAGCCACCCGGTGCCCAGGACGTCGCCGATCGCGAGCCCGAACGGCAGGTGCCGCGCGTTGAGCACCAGCCCGGCGAGCACGGCGGCGGCCGGACTGCCACCGGCGGCGACGATGCCGACCGCCATGAACTGGGAGCCTCCCGCGAAGATCGCCACCGACATCAGGACGGGCAGCCACCACGGGAGACCGGACGCGACCGAGATCGCGCCGAAGGAGGCACCGGTGACCGCGGCGCCGAGCGCCACCGCGGTGACGTCACGCAGCAGCCCTGGATCCATTGACCCCGCACCGGGGGTTCGCCATGTCGAACGCATCACCCGATACGATGAACACCTGACCGGGTGTTCGTCAAGACGAACGATTGGACTTCTGTGTCGAACGCACCACTCGACCTGATCGCGGCCAACCTCCGCCGCGAGCGCGACCGCACCGGCCTGTCGCTGTCCGAGCTGGCCAAGAAGGCGGGCATCGCGAAGTCGACGCTCTCGCAGCTGGAGTCGGCGACCGGCAACCCGAGCGTCGAGACCCTCTGGGCCCTCGGCGTGGCGCTCGGCATCCCGTTCAGCAGCCTGGTCGAACCCGCGGTCCCCCGCGTCCAGGTCATCCGCGCCGGTCAGGGCCCGGTCATCCACTCCGAGCGCGCGCACTACTCCGCAACGCTGCTCGCGGCGTGCCGTCCGGGCACCAAGCACGACATCTACTGGCTGGCACTCGAACCGGGCGGCGCCCGCGAGTCGGAACCGCACGTGCCGGGCAGCGTCGAGCACATGGTCGTGACGACCGGCCGCTGCCTCGCCGGGCTCGCCGACGACCCGGTCGAGCTGGGGCCGGGTGACTACATCGTCTACCCGGGAGACCTGCCGCACATCTGCAAGGCGCTGGAGCCGGGCACGACCGCCGTGATGGTGATGGAGCACACGACCTGAAGTCGGCGCCCACATGCCCGAGGCACCGTGCACCGAAGCGGAACTCCGCTTCCTGCCCACTCAACCATATAGCAGACAGGGGCCCTTGCCACAAGACCCCGTTCATACCTCAAACTCATCGCCTAAGCCGTAACCAGGCGCTTTGGGGAGCACGTGTCAAACCAGGGGTATGAAGCAGAACTGCAGTCCGAGCGCGCCTACGTTGCTGATCTGTACGCACGGCTCGATGCGGACCGCGCGCGCGTGCAGGAGGCGTTCACCGCTGCCCTGCGCGGCACCGGTGGAACGGTCATGGAACGTGACCAGGAAGTGCGCGCGCGGCACAAGGAGATGAAGCGGCTGGAGGTGGCCGACGACGGCCTGTGCTTCGGCCGGCTGGACAGCCTCGACGGCGAGGTGTCCTACATCGGCCGGATCGGCATCTTCGACGAGGAACGCGACTTCGAGCCGGTGCTGCTCGACTGGCGCGCGCCGTCGTCGCGGCCGTTCTACACGGCCACGGGCGCGAACTCGGAGGGCATGCGGCGGCGGCGTCAGTTCCACACGAACCGGCGTGCTCTCGTCGACTTCACCGACGAGGTCTTCGGCCGTCCCGACGCCGAGGAGCGCGGTGACGCGGCGTTGCTGGCGGCGGTCAACGCGCCGCGCGGCGAGGGCATGCGCGACATCGTCGCGACCATCCAGTCCGAACAGGACGCGATCATCCGGCTCGACCACCCCGGCGTGCTGGTGATCGAGGGCGGTCCCGGCACCGGCAAGACGGTCGTGGCGCTGCACCGCGTGGCGTACCTGCTGTACACGCAGCGGGAGCGGATGGAACGCCACGGCGTGCTCGTCGTCGGCCCGAACCCGGCGTTCCTCAACCACATCGGGCGGGTGCTGCCGTCGCTGGGCGAGTCCGACGTGGTGTTCATGACCGCCGGTGACTTCGTGCCCGGCATGAAGGTCACCGCGGAGGACCCCGCGGACGCCGCGCGGCTCAAGGGCTCGCTGAAGATGCTGGACGTGCTCGCGGCGGCGGTCGCGGACCGCCAGCGCCTGCCGGAGGAGCCGATCGCGATCGGCCTGAAGGACATCACCGTCCACATCAACGCCGAGACCGCCGAGTGGGCCCGTCAGGAGGCCCGCGACACCGGCCTGCCGCACAACGAGGCGCGCGCCACGTTCGTCGAGATCGTCACCTACGTGCTGACCGAGCGGGCGATCGCGCGCATCGGCAAGGGCTGGCTGTCGCGCGAGGACAAGCAGGGCTGGGAGGACATGCGGTCGGGGCTGCTGAAGGACCTCGCGGAGGACGCGACGTTCCTGGCCGCGATGGACGACCTGTGGCCGGTGCTGACCCCGCAGACGCTGCTGTCGTCCCTGCTGTCGTCGGCCGACCGCCTGGCCGCCGCCGGTGGCGACCCCGCCCTGCTGCGCGCGGACGGTGCCGCGTGGACCGTCTCGGACGTGCCGCTGCTCGACGAGCTGTACGACCTGCTGGGCCGCGACAAGATCACCGAGATGACCCGTGAGCGGGCGGCGCTGGAGGAGCGCAGGGCGGAGGCCGCCTACGCCGAGGCCGTGCTGGACAGCATGACCAACCGCCAGGACCACATGGACGACGAGGACCACCTCTTCGCCACCGACCTCCTGCAGGCGGAGGACCTGGCGTTCCGGTTCGAGGAGCACGACACCCGCACCCTCGCCGAACGCGCCACCGCCGACCGCGGCTGGACCTACCGCCACGTCGTCGTCGACGAGGCCCAGGAACTGTCCGAAATGGACTGGCGCGTCCTGATGCGACGCTGCCCGGGCCGTTCGTTCACCGTCGTCGGCGACCTGGCCCAGCGCCGCACCGCCGCGGGCGCCGTGACGTGGGCCGACATGCTCGACCCGTACGTGAAGGGCCGGTGGGTCTACCGCTCGCTCACCGTCAACTACCGCACCCCCGCCGAGATCATGGCCGTCGCTGCCCGCGTGCTCGCCGAGTTCGCCCCCGACGTCCAGGCCCCGGAGTCGGTGCGCGCCAACGGTGTCCAGCCCTGGGCGCGGAAGGTGACCGAGCCGGAGCTGCCGTCGGCGATCGCGGAGTTCGAGGCGGCGGAAGCGTTGCTGGAGGGCACGAGCGTCGTGATCGGCCCGCCCGGCGTGCCCGGCACCGTGCCCGCCTCGGAGACGAAGGGCCTGGAGTTCGACTCGGTGCTCGTCGTCGCGCCCGAGCAGATCATGGCCGACGGCCCGCGCGGCGCGGCCGAGCTGTACGTGGCGCTCACCCGTGCCACGCAACGCCTCGGCGTCCTGCACCTCGGCCCGTTGCCCGAAGCGCTGAGCTCGCTGGCCTGACGCGGAAAGGGCGCACCCGCCCGGGGTGCGCCCTTTCCGGTTACCGCGTCCTACCGGCCACGTCCTACCAGCCGCGCTCGGCCAGGCGGTGCGGCTCCGGGATCTCGTCCACGTTGATGCCGACCATGGCCTCACCCAGGCCACGCGAGACCTTGGCGATGACGTCCGGGTCGTCGTGGAAGGTGGTGGCCTTCACGATGGCCTCGGCGCGCTGCGCCGGGTTGCCGGACTTGAAGATGCCGGAACCGACGAACACGCCCTCGGCACCGAGCTGCATCATCATCGCCGCGTCCGCCGGGGTCGCGATGCCACCGGCGGTGAACAGCACCACGGGCAGCTTGCCGTTCTCCGCGACCTCCTTGACCAGCTCGTACGGCGCCTGGAGCTCCTTGGCGGCCACGTACAGCTCGTCCTCGGGCAGGTTCTGCAGGCGGCGGATCTCCTGGCGGATCTTGCGCATGTGCGTGGTGGCGTTGGAGACGTCACCGGTGCCCGCCTCACCCTTGGAGCGGATCATCGCCGCACCCTCGGTGATGCGGCGCAGCGCCTCACCCAGGTTCGTCGCACCGCACACGAAAGGAACGGTGAACGCCCACTTGTCGATGTGGTTCGCGTAGTCCGCCGGCGTCAGCACCTCGGACTCGTCGATGTAGTCGACACCCAGCGACGCGAGCACCTGCGCCTCGACGAAGTGACCGATGCGGGCCTTGGCCATCACCGGGATCGACACGGCGTTGATGATGCCGTCGATCAGGTCGGGGTCACTCATCCTGGCCACGCCACCCTGCGCCCGGATGTCCGCGGGCACGCGCTCGAGCGCCATGACGGCGACGGCGCCGGCGTCCTCCGCGATCTTCGCCTGGGTGGCGTCGACCACGTCCATGATGACGCCGCCCTTGAGCATCTCGGCCATGCCGCGCTTGACGCGGGCGGTACCCGTGACCTGATCAGTGCTCACCTGGGCAACCTTTCAGTTGGAAGAAGTTCGGTGAGGTCATCGTAGGTCTGACGTGGCTACCTCTACGAAGCCACTGGAGGCTGGAATCAGAAGGCCACTTAGCGATCAACCGCAGGTCGTGACGGTTGTCACTTGGGGTTGTGGGGTGGGGTTGGGGTCCGTTTGTCTGTCGCCTTGGGTGCGGGGCTGGGTTGGGTCCGTTCGTGTGTCGCCTTGGGTGCGTGGTTGGTCAGGCAGGGACGACGTTGTGGGGTCATCGCCGCTTCGCGACGATCGCGATTGGGGCTTGACTTCGAGCCTCTAACGGGGCGATGAGTCGGCCTTCAAAACCGGGCATAAGGAGCCCGGCCGATCCCTACCAGGATATCGCCCCGCCCTCAAAGTCAAGCCCCAATCGCAGGTCAAAGGGCTGGTCACCGCTACCCGTCGAGGGAAGGTAGACACGCCTCGCTTCGCTCGACGGGCGTGCAACCGCCTGAGGTCAGGGGAATCTCGTCTCGCTTCGCTCGACGGGTGTGGACTGCCTGCAGTCGGGGGGAAGTCGTCTCGCTTTGCTCGATCGGCGTGGCCGTGGGTGCGACCGAGCCTCCCCAGGAGCGCGGAACGCGGAGCGCGGCCTTGACCGCCCGAAACTGTCAGAGCTCCTGAGTACGTTGGGTCGCGGGGGAGCCAAGTGCACAGGGGACCCCTGCGCGAGCCTGCCCGCGTTCGCGAGGCGGGGTGCGCGAGCCAACCAGGCCGCCACACCCGCCGGCGTGCCGCCCACGAGCGTGGCGAACGGGCCTGCCATCCGCAGCTGGACACTCCACCCGCCAGCAACTCGCCCACCGAGTCGGCAACGAGTCCACAAGCCCCAGCCGAACCGCTCCACCCGCCAGTGGCTAGCCCAACGAGCCCAGCAAGGGGTCCGCAAGCCCCGACCGGACCACTCCACCCGCCAGCGACTCACCCGCCGCGCTGGCAACGGGGGCCACACGCCCAAGCCGGACCACTCCACCCGCCAGC
>NZ_LGDY01000144.1 GCF_001279525.1 Nocardia sp. NRRL S-836
GAGGAGGACGGGGGTTCCGGTGTGGACGGTGCGGTCAGCACCGGGGCCACCGGGAGGGCCAGGGTGGGGTGTTCGAGGGGAGGTGTGGTGACCTGGGGCGGAGTTGGGGAGGCTGGCGACGCCGAGGTGGTGTCGTCGTCGACGGTCGGCCACTGGGGGTCGTCCGGCAAGAGGGCCTCCGTCAGGTCGTACGGGCAATCTCACACCCTCCGGCCGCGGCTCCGATGAGGGTTGACAGGGCGTCGTGGTCCACACTAGTGGCGTCACGAATGGGCTACATGAGCGAGGACCAGTGGAGTTCGACGTCCTGATCGAGATCCCCAAGGGCGTGCGCAACAAGTACGAGGTGGACCACAAGTCTGGTCGCATTCGCCTCGACCGCACGTTGTTCACGTCGACGCAGTACCCGGCTGACTACGGGTTCATCGAGAACACCCTGGGTGAGGACGGCGACCCGCTGGACGCCCTCGTTCTCGTCCAGGAGCCGACGTTCCCCGGTTGCCTGATCGCGGCCCGTGCCATCGGCATGTTCCGCATGACCGACGAGAAGGGCGGCGACGACAAGGTTCTGTGCGTCCCGGCCTTCGACCCGCGGCACGAGCACCTGCGCGACATCCACCACCTGGCGGAGTTCGACCGCCTGGAGATCCAGCACTTCTTCGAGGTCTACAAGGACCTGGAGCCGGGCAAGAGCGTCGAGGGCGCGACCTGGGTGGGCCGCACCGAGGCCGAGGCCGAGATCCACCGCTCCTACCAGCGTCTCAAGGACGCCGAGGCGCGCGGCGAAACGCTGCACTGAACGCGGGAAGCCGAACACGGGAAAAGGGGGCCGCGTGCAGCGGCCCCCTTTTCACGCCTTCATGCCTTCACGCCTTGAGCTAGACCGCGATCGCCTCGGCGTCGGCGACGCGCTCCAGGCCCGACCTGGTCGACAGCGGCTTCTCGCGCAGGAACCACACCAGCACGAACGCCACGACCATCACGATCCCGCCGGTCATGAAGACCGTGTCGATCGCGCTGGAGAAGCCGTCGAGGAACGGCCGCGCCAGCACCGGGTCGAGGTGGTTGAGGAACTCGGTGTTGTTGATGTCCACACCGGACCCGCCCTGCAGCGACTTGGCGAACTCCGGGTTCGCCCGCAGCGCCGTGGTGAACGCCTCGGTCTGCATCGCGGCCTTCAGCCCGGAGGCGATCTTGTCGCCGACCGTGCTGAACAGGATCGACAGGAACACCGCGGTGCCGACGGTGCCACCGATCTGGCGGAAGAACGTCGCGGACGCCGTCGCCACACCCATGTCACGCGGTTCGGCGTCGTTCTGGATCGCCAGCAGCAGCGTCTGCATGCACTGGCCCAGGCCCGCACCCATGACGAACATGTAGACCATCACGAGCCAGTTCGGCGTGTCCGTGCCGATCGTGCTGAACAGGAACAGCGCCAGCGCCATCAACCCGGCGCCGATGATCGGGAAGATCTTGTAGCGCCCGGTCTTCGACGTGATCCGGCCGGCGGTCGCGGTGGCCGACATGATGCCGAACGTCATCGGCAGCAGCATCAGACCGGCGACGGTCGGCGACACGCCCTTCACGATCTGCAGGTACAGCGGGATGGAGACCATGCCGCCGAACATGCCGATGCCGAGCACGAAGTTGATCGTGTTGCCCAGCGCGAACGTGTGGTTGCGGAACATCCGGATCGGCAGCAGCGCCTCATCGCCCATGCGGTTCTCCACCCACACGAACGCCAGCAGGCCGAGCACGCCGACCGCGTACATCGTGATCGCCGTAGCGGACGCCCAGCCCCACTCGCGGCCCTGTTCGGCCACGATCAGCAGCGGCACCAGGCCGACGGTCAGCGCGATGGCGCCACCGAAGTCGATGCGGTGGTTCACCCGCTGGTGCGGGATGTTCAGCACGCGGCCGACGACGAACAGCGCGAGCAGCGCGATCGGGACGTTCACGAGGAACACCCAGCGCCAGCCGGTGATGCCGAAGAACGTGTCGAGACCGGCGAACAAACCGCCGATGACCGGCCCGAGCACGCTGGCCGAGCCGAACACGGCCATGAAGTACGCCGAGTACTTGCTGCGCTCACGCGGCGAGATGATGTCCGCCATGATCGCGAACGCCAGCGACATCAGACCGCCGGCGCCGAGGCCCTGCACGGCGCGGAACGCGGCCAGCTCGTACATCGAGGTCGCGATGCCCGACAGCAGCGAGCCGGCCAGGAACAGCGAGATCGCCGCGAGGTACATCGGCTTGCGCCCGTAGATGTCGGACAGCTTGCCGTACAGCGGCGTGGTGATCGTCGCGGTGATCAGGTACGCGGTGGTCGCCCACGCCTGCAGGGTCTGGCCGTGCAGCTGGTCCGCGATGGTCTTCATGGCGCTGGAGACGATCATCTGGTCCAGCGCCGCGAGGAACATGCCCAGCAGGAGGCCGGACAGCACCGTCATGATCTGGCGGTGGGTCAGCGACACTCCCGGTGTGGGTGTCGTCGCGGTGGTTTGTGACATCTCTACTTTTCCCCTCCTGCGCGGATCCCCAGTCCGCGTTCGGTCAGCAGCGCCGGGATCTGGCGCTCGTAGTCGTGGACGAAGCGTTCGAACAGGTCCGCGAAGCCCTTGTAGTCATCGTCGGCCCAGTCCGCGAACACCCGATCGATCGCCTCGTTGCGATGCCGGCGTCGTTCCATGAGCAGCTGGCGTCCTGCTTCGGTGACAGCGAGAACGCTGGCTCGGCCGTCCGCCGGGTCGGCCCGTCGCTCGACGAGCCCGTCCTTCACCAGCCCGGCCACCTGCCGGCTGACCGTGGACGGGTCGGAGAGCACCGCCTCCGCCAGCGCGCTCGACCGGCACTCCCCGAGGCCGGCCAGGTTCGCGAGGAGCACGAAAGCGGACTTGTCCATGCCCTGCTTCGCCATCTGGTGTGCGACCTGCGCGTGCATCTTGTTCAGCCGCACCATCGCCATGCCGACCCGGTCGGCGAGCTCGTGCTCGGGATCGACGAAGCACCCGCCCGGATCTGCCATCACACACCTCATTGCTTGTATCACCCAACTAGTTGCTCGCTACAAGCATCCATCTCGGTACGCGGAAACGCAAGCGAGTTTCGAGTCACACTCCACAACGGACTGATATGTCCGGTTACTCGCTGGTAGCGGCTGGGGTTACCAGTGAGTAGCATCCGTGTTCATGAGCCAAGACGTGTCGTTCGTCGCCGACGCCATGAAGCAGGCCGTGCCGTGGGTGAAGACCACCGGCATCGACTTCGAAGAGGTCTCCGCCACGCGCGTCGTCGCGTCGCTGCCCGATGACGAGACGCTGCGCAACCACATCGGCGGCCCGCACGCCGCGATGATGTTCGGCCTCGGCGAGACGGCGTCCGGCGCCGTCGTCATGGCCGCGTTCGCCCAGCACCTGGGCAAGGCGACGCCGCTGGTCGCCCGCGCGGACATCGCCTACAAGAAGGTCGCACTCGGCGCGCTCAGGGCCGAGGCCGTGCTCGGCCGCAGCGCCGACGACGTGCTCGCCGAGCTCGACTCCGGCACCCGCCCCGAGTTCCCGGTGACCATCACGATCACCAACGCCGAGGGCGTCACGACCGGTGAGATGGTCGTCGTGTGGACCCTCAAGCCGGCCCGCTGACCCCGCACCAACGCTGACCTGCGCGGTTCCACATCTCAAAACGGTCACCGCGTGAACCGAACCGGTCGAAATACGTAACCTTGGCCACACTCCCGGCCGGGTGCATATTCGGGCACATGCCGGGGTGGAGAGCTGTGGGCGGAATCGTGCTGGTCGCGTTGTCGGCGGGGTGCTCCGCGGCCGCGCAGCAGGCGGACGTCACCCCGGTCGCGGCGCCGCGCGCCGACCCGCCGGTCACGACGTCGGCCCCGCTCCCGCCCGCCCGGCTGGACGTCAAGGTCCAGGCGGTGGTCAGCGGGCACGCGGTGACCCTGTCCGACGGCAGGACCGTCGAGGTCGGCGGTCTTGCCGCGCCCGGGACGTGCTGGGCGCAGGCGGCGAGCGACTTCGCCACGCGCATGCTGCTGGGCCGGGAGGTCCGCTTCGACCCCGCCTCCCGCGCGCTCAGCCTCGCCGACGGCACCGACTACGCCCTGCTCGCGCTGGGCAACGGCGCCGCCCGCGCCACACCGGCCGCGAGCACGGCGATGAAGGAGGGCGAGGCGGCCGCGGTGAAGGGCACGCTCGGGTTCTGGGGCCCGCCGTGCAACGGCAGGGACGTCACCGAGACGCCCACCCCGCCACCTCCTCCCCCGCCGCCGCCACCCGCGCCCGCTCCCAAGCCGACGACGACCACGCCCAAACCGAAGCCGGTGTTCTTCGCGACGTGCGAGGACGCGTGGCGGGCCGGTGCGGCGCCGCTCTACTGGGGCCAGCCCGGCTACCGGGTCGAGCTGGACGGCAACCGCAACGGCATCGCCTGCGAGCAGCCGCGCCGCTAGTGCCAATAACCTCGCCGGTATGAAGCTGGACAGCAGTGCCGTCGACTACACCCCCGGTGACGTCGGGGCCATCGCCAGGCGCGCGGAGGACCAGGGCTACGACGGGTTCTGGCTCGCCGAGACCAGGCACGACCCGTTCCTCGCGCTCGCCGGCGCGGCCGCGGCCACCGAACGGGTCGAGCTCGGCACGGCGATCGCGGTGGCGTTCGCGCGCAACCCGATGACCGTCGCGACCACGGCGAACGACCTGCGGCTGCTGTCGGGCGGCCGGTTCAACCTCGGCCTCGGCTCGCAGGTCGAGGCGCACATCACCAAGCGCTTCGCCATGCCGTGGAGCAGGCCCGCCGCGCGCATGCGGGAGTTCGTGCTGGCCGTCAGGGCCATCTGGCACGCGTGGGAGACCGGCGAGCGGCTGGCGTTCCGCGGCGAGTTCTACACGCACACGCTGATGACGCCGTTCTTCAACCCCGGCCCGAACCCGCACGGCACCGCGCCGATCTACCTGGCCGGCGTGGGCGAGCTGATGACCGAGGTGGCCGGCGAGGTCGCCGACGGGTTCCTGTGCCACAACTTCACGACGGCGCGCTACCTGCGCGAGGTGACGCTGCCCGCCCTGGAACGCGGTCGTGCGAAGGCCGGGAAGTCGCTGGCGGGGTTCGAGATCAGCGGGCCGGTGTTCGCCGCGACCACCGACGAGCAGGTCGCCGACGTCAAGCGGCAGATCGCGTTCTACGGGTCGACACCCGCCTACCGGCCCGTCCTGGACTTGCACGGCTGGGGGGAGCTGCACGAGGAGCTGCACCGGATGTCGCGGCGGCAGCAGTGGGCGGAGATGAGTGCGTTGATCACGGACGACGTGCTGCACGAGTTCGCCGTGGTCGGGGCGCCGGACGAGGTCGCTGCCGCTCTGCTGGACCGCTTCGGCGACATGGTCACGCGGCTGTCGCCTTCTGCGGATGTGCCCAGGGAGGTCTGGCTCAGCGCGCTGAGAAGTGGCTGAGCCCCTGGCGTGCCAGCTCGTCGTGGAACGCGGCGAGCTCGGCGCGCACCCCGGAGACGCCCCGCTTGCGGATCCACGTGCGTCTGCCCATGTTGGTCGCGGTCAGGGCGAACGGCAGAGCGAGCACGGTCAGCACGAGCATCATGGTCATCTTGTCTCCTCAGGGGTTGCGAACAAGCAACGACCAATCGAGACATCGCTTACGGTACCGGCTCCAACGCCACCCAGGTGGAGCAAAGTCACCGACAGCAACCACGTTCTTGACTAATTTTGTTTTCGGTGCGACCGTGGGCCCATGTTCGATGTGGCGGTGATCGAGGACCCGGCCGTGGCCGAGGTGTCGCTGGACCCCGTGCGAGCGCGGCTGCTCGCGGAGCTGGCAGAGCCAGGATCGGCGACGATGCTCGCCGCGAAGGTCGGCCTGCCCAGGCAGAAGGTGAACTACCACCTGCGCACGCTGGAGCAGCACGGGCTGGTGGAGCTGGTCGAGGAACGGCGCAAGGGCAACGTGAACGAGCGCCTGCTGCGGGCGACCGCCGCGTCCTACGTCATCTCCCCCACCGCGCTCGCGGCCGTGCAGCCCGACCCGGCGCGGTCACCCGACCGGTTGTCCGCGCGGTGGCTGCTCGCGGTCTCGGCCAGGCTGGTGCGCGACGTCGGCTCGTTGCTCACGGGCGCGACCAAGGCGAAGAAGCGGCTGGCCACGTTCGCGCTCGACGGCGAGGTCCGGTTCGCCTCCGCAGCCGACCGGGCGGCGTTCGCGGAGGAGCTCGCGACCTGCGTGACCCGCCTGGTCGCGAAGTACCACGACGAGCAGGCAGAAGGGGGCCGCCCGCACCGGATCGTGGTGGCCCTGCACCCGAGCGTCAACGCCGAGGAGGACCAGTCGTGACCCGCGAGTTCGAGATCAGCAAGGAAGTCGAGGTCGAGGGCACCCCGGAGCAGGTCTGGGACGCCATCGCCACCGGGCCCGGCATCGACTCGTGGTTCATGGGCCCGCACACCGTCGACGGGCGGCTCGGCGGCCGCATGACGCTCGACCTGGGCTTCTTCCAGGAGTCGTCCACGATCACGGCGTGGGAACCGGGCAAGCACCTCGCCTACGAGAGCGACAAGGGCGAGGACGGCACGGTCCACGCGATGGAGTACCTGGTCGAGGGCCGTGACCAGGGGACGACCGTGCTGCGGTTCGTGCACAGCGGCATCCTCGGCGACGGCTGGGGCGACGAGTACCTGGACCAGACCGCGAAGGGCTGGGACATGTACCTGTTCACGATGGCCCAGTACGTGCGGCACTTCGCGGGCCGGCCGGGCACCTACGTGTTCGCGCAGTGGCCGCCGCAGCCGGAGGGCGCCGACAACTGGCCGGTGCTGCTGCGGGCGCTCGGCATCCCCGCCGACGCCGAGGTGGGCGACGAGGTCACGATGGAACCGTTCGGCGTGCACGGAGTCGTGGACTACCTGGTGCGGCATGGCCAGCACAACTTCCTCGGTGTGCGCGGACCGGACGGCCTGTACCGCTTCCACGGCACCAACGCCGTCGGCCACCACCTGTTCGGTGACGCGGCCGGGCAGCAGGAGAAGTGGCAGGCATTCCTGGCTCAGGCCCTGGGCGGGCAGACCTCGTAGACGTAGTCACCGTGCCCGTACGGCACGACGTTCCGGTCGCGGCGGATGATCGACACCCGTCCGCCGCGATCGGTGCAGGCCCGCTGGAACGCGTCGTCGGTGTACTCGATCTGGATGAAGTTGTCGCCGAACGCCTCGGCGTAGCGCCCGCACTCGTCGTGGACCTGGCACTCCTCGGTGATCGCGAAGTCGAAGCCGACCTCCTCCTTGCCCGCGCTGCCGAGCTCGGCGCCGTTCTTCTGCGCGACCGCGAGCCCCTGCTCGTGCGCGTACCGCACGAAGGCCTTCATGAACTCCTTGGTGGCGTTGAGGTCGAACGCACCGCCCGAGCGCGTGTACGAGTCGAGGTTGTCCGGCTCCACGCCCTTGAACATCGACTGCTTGCAGTCCTTGATCCACTTCTTCTGGATCTCCAGGATCCTGGCGCGCTTGTCCTCGGTGGAGATGTCGAGGACGCCCTCGGCCCACTCCTCGTCGACGACCGGCTCGCCGTCGCCCTTCGTGACGAGCAGGTCGGCGTGGTGCTGCCGCCACCAGCTCAGCCCGCCCTCCAGCGGGTCCGGCTGCGTCTGCAACGCGTTGAGGTAGCAGATGTTGTAGCGCCGCCCGTCCGGCGTCTTGCTGCGGTCCCGCACGACGATCTTGACCGGCACGTCCGGCTGGTACACGCCACCGATCTGGTAGTCGAACACGGCGCCCACCGGGGGCAGCTCGCGCGGCGGCAGGTCCGGCTCGCTCGAACACGACGTGACGAGCAGGAGCAGCGCGGCGGCCACCGCGGCGGTCTTCATGCCTGCCGTTCTACCGATCCCGGACCACTTCGTCGAGGAGCGCCCCACCCGTGAGTTAGGCCGTTGAGCCGCCATGACGGGCTTGCGGGCCGGGTATGCCCTCGCCATGCGGTGGATCTTGCTCATCGTCCTGCTCACCGGGTGTACCGCCCTACCCGCTGCCTCCCAGGTCGACCGCGTGCCGGCCGGAACCCTGGACGCGGCCGCCGCGCGCACCTCACTGGCCGCGCTGGTCGTGGGCGCACCGGGTTCGCTGCGCGGCTACGAACGCGACTGCCCCGGCGCCTGCGTGTTCGGCCAGCCCTGGTTCGACGCCGACGGCGACGGCTGCGACCAGCGCAGCCAGGTCCTGGCCCGCGACCTCACCGACGTCGAACGCAAACCGGGCCGCTGCGGCGTGCAGTCCGGCACCCTGGACGACCCGTACACCGGCTCGCGCGTCAGCGGGGTGTCGAAGATCCAGATCGACCACGTGGTGCCGCTGGCCGAGATGTGGCGCAGCGGCGCGGCGGCGTGGGCCCCCGAGCAGCGGGTGGCGGCGGCCAACGACCTGCGCAACCTGGTGGCCACGGCGGGCAAGGTCAACCAGTCGAAGAGCGACAAGACACCGGACGAGTGGATGCCGCCCAACGCCGGCTACGCGTGCTCGTACGGCCGGATCTACGTGACGGTCAAGGCCGCCTACGCGCTGACGGTGGCACCGGCGGAACGGTCGGCGCTGGAGAAGGCACTCGCGACCTGCGGTTAGGGTTCGGGCCGTGGATCCCGAGCGTGGACGGCCGTTGCAGATTCCGCTCGCCGTGGGACTTCCCGAGGCCACCGCGGCCGCCGTGGCACTGCGGGCCGTGCTGCCGCCGGACGTCACGGCGATCGGCGGGCACCGGCGGCTGACGGTGCTGCGGCTCCTCTCCGACACCGAGCTCGACCAGCTGCGGCCCGCGGTGGAGTCGTTGATCGCCTCGTTCCGGGGGATGGCGCGTGTGTTGGTGGCGGCGTTGGCGCAAGGTGCCGTGGGTGCCGAATGGCTGGTGCATGAGCACGGTGAGCACTGCCGGTTCGAGAACGCGGTGAGCGGGGTGGTTGTGGAGGCTTGTGTTGACCGGCCTGAGGAGCTCGATCCGTACTTCCTGCTGGAGTTCGCACGGACCGATGCCGCGCATCGGGTCGTTGCGGAGGCTTGCGTGGAGGGGTTTCACGACATGTGCCGGGTGCTGAACGTCTTCGGATAAAGCAGAAGGGCCAGATCAGCGAACTGATCCGTCGACCTGTGTCAGCTCGCCCTTGACGCCCGGACACGAACACCCGTCGTCACAACCAACCCCGGCAACGGATCACCGTTCACCCGGTGGACCACACGCTGCCCGGTGAACGCTCGTCGGCCGTGCAACCAGCGGTGGTTGTCCAGAACGTAGCCCTGTCCGGCAGTCAGCCCGAAGCCGATCGCGTGCCGGTCGATCGCGGCCCGAAGCACTGGAATCCAGCGGTCGACCTCGGGTGTGAACTGAGCGAGCTCGTCGAGCCGAAGCCTGACGGCGATCCGGCCACGACCGTTGTCGCTGAAGATCGAACTGAGATGCCCGGAAGCACCGCCGAAGAGGACGGAGCGCGGTGTGCTCAAGGCGATGAGCGCTTCGGGCTCCGACTCCGCGAGGTCCTCGTACACCGCCTGACCGTCGATGAGCACGCAGTCGCCGCCGGTCGTGGCTGCCTGCGCACAGCTCATCATCAGCAGTCCGGGCGGGTGCGGAACGCCGGAGCGATCGGTGTGCGGGTTGAGCGCACAGGCGCTGAAGCCCGCGAACCCGCTGCGCACGACGGACTCGCCGAGGTCAGCGATCGTGGTGACGCCATCAGGTCCGCTGTCACGGTGCGGCACGACGATGGCGATCGACTGCGCGAACCGCAGCAGGTCCCCAGGGCCGTCGAGACCCTCGACCACAGCGAGTCCCCGCGCCGCGATCAGCTCGACCAAGCCGACGGAGCCCGCGTTGACGTGATAAGGCTCGATCATGGCGTCTACCTCCCGAAACGACTTGTCCACGGGATCAGCAGAACGCTGTGCTGCGCGCTACGTCCAGTGACAGGCTGTCAACACCACGTCGCCTCGGCACGGTGGGTTCCGGTGCTACGTTGCCGTTGAGCAGCCCGCCGCGATCACGGAGGACACCTCGATGAGCCAGCTCGCCCACCCCGTCTCGATCAAGGGCGTGGTTGTCCGCGACGGCAAGGTGTTGCTGCTGAAGAACGAGCGCGAGGAGTGGGAGCTGCCGGGTGGTCGGATCGAGCCCGGTGAGACCCCGGAAGAGTGCGTTGCGCGCGAGATCACCGAAGAGACGCAGTGGAAGGTGACCACCGGGCCGATCCTCGACTCGTGGATGTACTACATCGACGTTGCCGAGAAGAACGTGTTCATCGTGACCTACGGCTGCCACCCGGATGGCGCCGGCGAGCCCGTACTTTCCCACGAGCACAAGGAAATCGGCCTGTTCACCGAGGACGAGGTGCCCGGCTTGACCATGCCCGAGGGTTACAAGCGCTCGATCGCGACGTGGTTTGAGCTACTGCGCGCGGACGCGGTCAGTTGAGCCGTGATCGGCAGGCGGTGCGACGCATGTGGAGCCGAGTTGAGTCGGCTTGCCGTCGAGCCGATCTGCCCGACCTGTCACGCGAGTACGCGCCACGCCGCACCGGCCGTGCCCGCTCGTCAGCTCACACCCGCCGTGTGGTTGTGGTCGACGCCAGAGGCAACCACGGCCATCAGAAGTCGTGACCTGGCAAAGATCCTGCGGGTGTACCGCAGGCTGAACGGGCTCAGTCAGGAACGGCTCGCCCTGCTGCTCGGCTACGACAAGACCTACGTGTCGATGATCGAGACCGGTCGCCGGACCATCAGCGACATCGCCACCCGCCGGCACATCGCGCGGACGCTCGGGCTGCCGATGCACGCGCTCGGCGTGACCGACGACGATGATGCCGACTTCGCGGCGATGATCCAGTTCGGTGACTCGACCATCCGCCTTGCCGAGATCGCACGCCAGTCCGGCAGAGCCGTCGATGCGGTGAACGAACTGTGGCCGCTGGTCGTCCGGCTTGAGGCACGCGCCGCCGGGGGACGTGCCGAACGGGACACAACGATCCTGCTCGGGCAGGGCCGTGCGGCGCTGGGGGTGTCGCTCGGCACGGTGCTGCCCGAGGAACGGCTGACGGCCGCTGCCCGCTGGACGGGTAAGGCGCTGGTGATCGCCGAACGGCTCGGCGACCGCGCGTTCCTCGCTCATGCGCTCCGCATGCACGGGAACGAGCTCCGCAAGGCTGATCACGTCGGCGCGGCCATCGCGCGCCTCAGCCGAGCTGTTGCCGTGTCCGAGGACCGCGAGGGGCAGGGAGCCGCGTTGGCGCTTCTCGCCCGTGCCGCAGGTGAACACGGTGACCCGGACCTGTTCGACCTCGCGATCAACGGGTACCGCGAACGGCTCGACAACGGTGGCGGCCGAGGCATGCTGTTCAACCCGTTCACGTTCCGCGAGATCCAGCTACGCGGACTGATCGCTACCGGCCGAGCTGCCGACGCCGTTCAACTCATGCGGATGGATGTCCCGGACGCGGCACCGGTCGCACCGCAATGGCACGTCATCGAACGAGTCACGGCTGGACAGGTCCTGCTCGCAGCCCGACAGCGAGACGGCGCAGAGGATGCGTTGCGCACCGCGCTTGTCGCAGCGGAGGCGCACCGCCTGCCACACCAGATCCAGCGAACGATCCGAGCTGCCGATGACGGCGGTCTAGCAGGGATCAGCGCTGGAGGACGGGCAGCGGTACAGCGGCTGAACCTCCAGCTGTCCCCTGGGCAGCGCACCTCGTCATGAACCTGCAGACACAGAAAGACCCAGGTCAGGAAGCCTGACCTGGGTCCTATCTCACCGAGCCGCCTATCGGAATCGAACCGATGACCTGCTCATTACGAGTGAGCCGCTCTGGCCGACTGAGCTAAGGCGGCGAGACGCGATAACTATAGCTGACCCGTGAACCCGTTACTCACGGGGGTCGGCATCGTTGTACGGACCGTGACCGAGGTCACCGTCTCCTAGCCGGTCCCGAGGAGTGGTTCATGCGTCGATCGTTCTCCGTGCCGTTGGCCGGGCTGTTGCTGGCCCTCGCCGCCGGGCCCGCGCTCGCCCAGCCCGCGCTCGCCCAGCCGCCGACCACACCGGTGCCGGGGCCGCGGGATCCGGACCAGCCGCCGGCGTCGTCGCCGAACGGGCCGCAGTCGCTGGCGCACGCGGTCGGGGACGCGGGCACGGGGCTCGTGGTGGTGCGGCTGGGGCCGCAGGGGGTGCCGACGAACACGATCCTGCCGGGGCTCGGGGAGCAGTTGCCGAAGCAGTCGGTGACGGAGCTCGGGCTGGGGCTGGCCAGTGCGCAGGTCAACACCGAGGCGTTCCTGGCGACGGAGCGGGTGGTCACGCAGGCCAACCCGTTCGGGTTCGCGGTGGCGGGGCGGGCGCCGCAGACGCCGGGGACGCTGGTGCAGACCGCGATTCCGGACAACCCGCGGCCGGTCGGCGGCGGGCTGCCGATTCCCGAGACGCCGCTGGCGAAGCTGAGTGTGCTCAACGGCAGTGTGCACGCGCGGTGGGACGAGAAGCTCGGGCCGTGTGTCAGTCCGCTGGCCACGGCCAAGACGTCGCTGGCCGGGTTGCAGGTGCTCAGCGCGTTGCCCGCCGAGGTGCCGCTGCCCGCGAAGACCGCGCTGATCGGCGTTCCGGACGCGTTCGAGGCGAGCTCGAACGTCCGGCTGGTCGACCTGCCGGGCAGCACGAACAAGGCGGTCGAGTCCACGTCGACGATGCGGGCGGTCAGCGTCGAGCTCGCGGGCGGGTTGAAGATCGACGTGGTCACGCCGCCCACGCTCACGGCCACGGCGACCGGGGACGAGCAGACCTCGAAGATCACCTACACCGCGCCGGTGCTCAGGGTCAGCCAGAACGGCAAGGAGCTCGGCACGCTGGACGCCGCCCACCCGGCGCTGGACGTGCCGCTGCTGCTCGACCTGGTCGTGCTGAAGCTGCAGATCGCCGGGCTGACCGAGAAGAAGGCGGCCTTCACCGGCAACGGCTTCAGCGGGTTCCAGCTCGGGGCGACCGCGCGGATGCTCGACGTGCAGCTGCTGCCGACGGACAAGCTGAAGCTGCCGGCCCTGCCGGCCGCGCTCGCGCAGATCTCGCTGGGCGAGCAGATCGTGCGGGCCGCGGCACCGCGGGGTGGTGTGGTGTGCGGGACGGCACAGCCGCCGCAGACGAACACGCCGCAGGAGCCGGGTGGTGCCGCGGCGCCGCCCAAGAAGGCACCGCCGCTGGCCTACACCAACGCCGCGTACCAGTCGGTTCCGCTGTTCTGGACCGGTGCCGGGTTGCTGCTCGCCGGGGTCGTGCTGGTCGCGGCCCTGCCGGTCAGGGGCCGGTCACGTGCGCGGTCCCGCGGGGTCTTGCCCTCGTGAGGTAGCGGTCAGCCGCGGTGGAGGGTCGTGACCATGGCCTCGATCGCGATCCGCGGCTTCACGTTCACCTCGATCGCCTCCCGGCACGCCAGCACGGCCTCCAGCCGCCGCAGGATCGACTCCTGCGACCACTGGGCGGCGGCCGTGCGGGAGTCGGCGGCGCGGTCGGGGTGCATCAGGGCGGCCTCGGAGCCGGTCTTGGTCACCAGTGCGTCGCGGTAGAAGCCGGCGAGGTCGACCAGGGCCAGGTCGAGGGAGTCGCGCTGGGTCCGGGTGGCGCGGGACTTCTGGCGCTTTTCGAGGTCCTTCAACGCGCCCTTGGCGCCGCGGGTGGCCGCGGCGGTGCCCTTGCCGGTGCCGCCGGCGCCCATCGCGGTCTCCAGGGCGGAGCGTTCGGCCTCGTTGCGGGCCTCGTTGGCGGTGGTGGCGTCCTCCTCCGCCGCCTTGATCAGCTCGTCGGCGCAGGTGAAGACGTCGGCGGGCTTGCGCAGGGCCAGCGGGATGCGCAGGACGGCCTCGCGGCGGTCGCGGGCTTCGGAGTCCACGGCCAGGCGGCGGGCACGGCCCACGTGGCCGCCGGACACCGAGGCCGCCCACGACGCCATCTCGGCGGAGATGCCGTCCACGAGTTCCAGCGCCGAGGCGATGGCGGCGGGGCGGGGTGAGCCGAGGGAGACCAGGCGGCAGCGGGAGCGGATGGTGACGGAGACGTCCTCCGGGTGGTCCGACGGCGCGCAGAGCAGGAACACCGTGCGCTCCGGGGGTTCCTCGACGGCCTTCAGCAAGGCGTTCGCGGCGCCCTCGGTCAGGCGGTCGGCGTCCTCGATGATGACGACCTGCCAGCGGCCGGAGGTGGGGCGGCGGGCGGAGATCTGGACGAGGGAGCGCATCTCGGCGACGGAGATCGAGAGGCCCTCGGGGGCGACGATGCGCACGTCGGCGTGGGTGCCGTGCAGGGTGGTGCGGCAGCCGGTGCACTCGCCGCAGCCGGGGCGGTCGTCCGTCACCACGCACTGCAGCGCGCCGGCGAAGGCGCGGGCGGTGGAGGAACGGCCGGACCCGGGAGGTCCGGTGAAGAGCCACGCGTGGGTCATGGCGCCGGGTGCGGGGGTGCCGCCGGCGACGATCGTGGCGGCTGCCTCCGCCGCCGCGGACAGGGTTGCCACCGCGTCGGGCTGGCCGACCACCTCGTCCCACACGCTCATGGGTCCAGTCTTCCAGCGGGCGGTCAGACGGTGGCTTCGGGGACCACTCGCTTCTGGGTCGCGAGCAACGGGAGAACGGCGGCGTGGACGCGTTCGGCGGTCGTGTCGGCGTCGCCGTCGGCCTCGACCACGAGGTAGCGGTCCGGGTCGGCGGCGGCCATCTCGCTGAGCAGGCGCTGGACCCGCCAGTGGTGTTCCAGGCCGATCGCCTTGCCGTCGCTCACCGGGCGGTCCAGCAGGATCGTCAGGTCGGGGCGCAGCCGGCCGGTGGCCCAGTCGACCAGGCCTTCCAGCTCGTGGTGCTCCAGGCTGCTGGTCGCGCTGAAGTGGGCCAGCGGCGAGTCGACGTAGCGTTCCATCACGACGATGGAACCCTCGTCCAGAGCGGGACGCACCTGGCGTTCGACGACGTCAGCGCGTACGGCCGCGGCCACGAGGGCTTGCGCGCGCACCCCGGCCAGCTCGGCGGACGACAGCATCGTGCGCAGACGGCGTTCGTCGTGCTCGGGGTCGGCGGCCAGCAGCACGTCCAGCCCCTCGGCACGCAGAGCAGCGGCGAGGCGACGGGCCTGCACGGACGTGTCTTCACGAGTGTCGCCCTCGACCGCGATCAGCATGCCCTTCGTGCGGGTCCGTCCGCGGATGGCGGCGAACAACGACGACAGCACGCGCTCTTCCCGACGGTCGTCCATCTGCCGGTAGGCGACGAGACCCAGGACGATCGCGATGGCCGCGCCGCCGAGCATCACCGGACGTGTCGCGTCGACCTCCATCGGGTGGCCGAACACGCTGACCGTCCGCTTCTGCAGCACCGCGACCAGCAGCGGGGCACCGGCCGACGCACCGAACAGCACGATCTTCAGCAACGACTGGATCAACGCCACCGTGCGGCCGCGCATCTCGTCCTCGACCTGCGAGCCCACGATCGTGAGGCCGGTCAGGAACGCCACGCCCGCGCACAGGCCGACCAGCGCCACCATCAGCAGCGCCAGCCACAGGCTCGGTGCCAGCGCGACCAACGTCAGCGTGATGCCCGCGCCGACGATCGTCACGCCGAACAGCCGGTTGTAGGCGAGCCGGCGCGCGAACCGGGGTGCGGTGGCCATGCCGACGGCGAGGCCGAGGAACACGGCCATGAACAGCAGGCCGAACGTCGACGCGCCGCCGAGCAGCGACGCCGCGTAGAGCTTCGCCGTCGCGATCACGACACCGGCCGCGGCGAACGCGCCGATCATGCCGATGACCAGGCCGCGGACCAGCGGGGTCGCGGCGGCGAACCTGATGCCCTCGCGGAACATCGCGACGAAGCCCGGCTTGTCGGCGTCGACCTCCCTCTTGTGGGCGGAGGCACGGCCGGACAGCTCCGGCAGGCGGGTCGCGATCAGGATCGCGGAGGTGAAGTACAGCAGGCCGTTGATGATCACGGCGATGGTCGCGATGCGGAACTCGAGGTCGCCGCCCTGCAGGTTCAGGTACGCCGGCACGCCCGCGATCAGCGAGTACAGGCCGAAACCGCTGATCGTCGAGATGCCGTAGGTCATCACGAGACCGAGCTGGTTGGCCGACTCGACCTGGTCGGGGCGGCGCAGCAGGTTCGGCACCGCCGACTCCTTGGCCGGGATCCACAGCATCGCGCAGCAGCCGACCAGGAAGTTCGCCACGAACAGCCAGATCGGCGAGCCGATCAGCGCGATCGAGATGAACAGCGACCCGCGCAGGACGTCGCAGACCACCATCACCTTGCGGCGGTCGAAGCGGTCCGCGAGCACACCGCCGACGGGCGCGAACAGGATGCCGGGCAGCAGCTGGGTCAGCACGACCAGCGACAGCGCGAACGACTGCCACTGGTAGCTGTTCATCATCTCGGTGACCAGCCCGGTCAACGCGAGCAGTGACAGCCAGTCACCGACACTGCACAGATAGGTGACGAGCCACAGCCGTCGGAACGGCCGGATCGCCAGGACCGAGCGGAGCCGGTGCACCGTGGACACGCTGGACTGGGCCTGCCCCACTGGGCCTGCCTGCACCGATCCTGTGTCCGCGTCCTGAATCTCAGTCACCTCTGCTCACCCACTCCGGTGCGCTCAGCGTAACCGGACGTCGCGGGTGACAGCGCCGGACTCTCAGCGTCGAAAGGTCACTATCCGCTGAAGATCGCGCCGAGGATGCTGACGAGCACCAGCAGGAAGAACCCCACCACGATCAGGCAGCCGATCACCGTCGCCACGCTGCTGGGCTTCGCGGCGGCCTGTTGTGCTTGCTGGGCAGGCGCTTGCGGCAACGGTCCGGCCTGCTGCCGCGGTCGTTGCCGGCGGCCCCGCGTCCGCTGGTGCTCCCGCTCCATCTCGGCCCAGACGGCCTGCCGCAGCTCGTCGCTGGGCACCGGCGGTGTCGGTACCGCCACACGTGACAAGAACGACGCCGTCCGCATCGGGCTCCACACAGGAGCGACGTACGTGTCGGCGGTCACCAGGCCCGCCAGCGGGTCGGGGAAGAGCGCAGGAGGCGGCGGGGCCTGTGTCCCGTCCGGACCGAAGTCAGAGCTCGGCACCCGCCACCTCCGTCACGTTCAGCTCTTCGACTTCGCCGGGGCCTTCTTGGCCGCCGGCTTCTTCGCCGCCGTCGTCGCCTTCTTGGCCGGGGCCTTCTTCTTCACGGGGCCCTTGGCGCGCTTCTCGGCCAGCAGCTCGGCCGCGCGCTCGTCGGTGATCGACTCGACGCTGTCGGTCTTGCGCAGCGACGCGTTGGCCTCGCCGTCGGTGACGTACGGGCCGAAGCGCCCCTCCTTGATCACCATTGGCTTGCCGGAGACCGGGTCGTTGCCCAGCTCGCGCAACGGTGGTGCGGCGGCCGCCCGGCCACGCTTCTTCGGCTCGGAGTAGATCTTCAACGCCTCTTCGAGCGTGACGGTGAAGATCTGCGACTCGTCGGTCAGCGACCGCGAGTCGGTGCCCTTCTTCAGGTACGGGCCGTAGCGGCCGTTCTGCGCGGTGATCTCGGCACCCGTCTCCGGGTCCTTGCCGACCACCCGCGGCAGCGACAGCAGCTTGAGCGCGTCGTCGATCGTGATCGTGTCCAGCGACATCGACTTGAACAGCGAGCCGGTGCGCGGCTTGGGCGCCTTCGACTTCGCCGACGACCCGTTCTCCGCGGGCTCCGGCAGCACCTCGGTCACGTACGGGCCGAAGCGGCCCTCCTTGGCCACGATCTCGTTGCCCGAGACCGGGTCGGTGCCCAGCGAGCGGCCCTCCTGCGGCGTCGAGAACAGCTTCTCGGCGATCTCCGCGGTGAGCTCGTCCGGCGGCAGGTCGTCGGGCAGGTTCGCGCGCTGCGCGGCCCCGTCGACCTCGCGCTCCAGGTACGGCCCGAACCGGCCGACCCTCACCACGACCGTGCGGCCCTCGGCGTCGCTGAACAGCGGGATCGAGTTGACCTCGCGCGGGTCGATGTCCTCGACACCGGTGCCGACCAGCTTCTTCAGGCCGCCGGAACGGCCGATCGAGCCGTCGGGGCCGACGCTGCCGCCGAAGTAGAACCCGGACAGCCACGTCGTGCGCTGCTGGCGACCGGCGGCGATGCCGTCGAGCTCGTCCTCCAGCGCCGCGGTGAAGTCGTAGTCGACCAGCCGGCCGAAGTGCACCTCCAGCAGCCCGACCACCGCGAACGCCACCCACGACGGGACGAGCGCGGCGCCCTTCTTCCACACGTAGCCGCGGTCCTGGATGGTGCTGATGATCGACGAGTAGGTGGAGGGGCGGCCGATGCCGAGCTCCTCCATCGTCTTGATCAGCGACGGCTCGGTGTAGCGGGAGGGCGGCGAGGTCGTGTGGCCGTCGGCGGACAGCTCCACGATCGTCAGGCCCTGGTCCTTGACCAGCTGCGGCAGCCGCGACTCGGCGTCGTCGGACTCGCCACCGGCCTCGGCGTCGACGGTCTCGACGTAGGCCTTGAGGAAGCCCGCGAACGTGATCGTGCGGCCGGACGCGGCGAACGTGACCTCCTGGCCCGTCGCCGCCTTGCCCACGATCCGCACGCTGGTCGTGTTGCCCCGCGCGTCGGCCATCTGGGAGGCGATCGTGCGCTGCCAGATCATCTCGTAGAGCTTGAACTCGTCGGAGTCGAGCTCGGAGGCGACCTGACCGGGGGTGCGGAACACCTCACCGGCGGGCCTGATGGCCTCGTGGGCCTCCTGCGCGTTCTTGACCTTGCGCGTGTACTGGCGCGGCTCCTTGGCGACGTACTGCGCGCCGTAGAGGTCCGTGGCCTGCGTGCGGGCCGCGTTGATCGCGGTCTCCGACAGCGTCGTGCTGTCGGTGCGCATGTAGGTGATGTAGCCGTTCTCGTACAGCTTCTGCGCCGTGCGCATCGTGCGGTCGGCGGAGAACCGCAGCTTGCGGCCCGCCTCCTGCTGCAGCGTCGAGGTCATGAACGGCGCGTACGGCTTGCGCGTGTACGGCTTCTCCTCGACCGAGGCGACCCTGACCGGCGCGTTCTCCAGGCCGGCCGCCAGCGCACGGGCCTGCGCCTCGTCCAGCACCGTCACGTCGGCCTTGCCGGTGAGCTTGCCGTCGGAGCCGAAGTCGCGGCCGGTCGCGAGGCGGGTGCCGTCGACGGCCACCATCCTGGCGCCGAACTGGCGCGGCGCGGCCTGCGCACCGGCGTCCATCTGCGCGGAGATGTCCCAGTAGCTCGCCGAGACGAACTTCATCCGCTCGCGTTCGCGCTCCACGACCAGGCGCGTCGCCACCGACTGCACGCGGCCCGCCGAGAGCTTCGGCATGACCTTCTTCCACAGCACGGGGCTGACCTCGTAGCCGTAGAGGCGGTCGAGGATGCGGCGGGTCTCCTGCGCGTCGACCAGGTCCTGGTCCAGGTCGCGGGGGTTGGCCGCGGCCGCCTGGATCGCGGACTCGGTGATCTCGTGGAACACCATCCGCCGGACCGGGACCTTGGGCTTCAGGGTCTCCAGCAGGTGCCACGCGATGGCCTCGCCCTCGCGGTCACCGTCTGTCGCGAGGTAGAGCTCGTCGACGTCCTTGAGGGCTTCCCTGAGCTCGGTGACCAGCGACTTCTTGTCCGCGCTGACCACGTACAGCGGCTCGAAGTCGTGGTCGACGTCCACGCCGAGCCGGGCCCACGCCTGGCCCTTGAACTTCGCGGGAACGTCGGCTGCACCGCGCGGCAGGTCCCGGATGTGTCCCCGGGAGGACTCCACGACGAAGTTGCTGCCGAGGTAGGAGGCGATCTTGCGCGCCTTCGTGGGCGACTCGACGATCACAAGTCGTCGGGTGTTGCCCGCTCCTCCGCCGCTCTTTCTCGTCCGTGTCGTTCCAGCCACGCCGTCCCGCTCTCTTCCAAACCCGTTCCCAGGCCCGCCAGTGTTGCCCAGCGCCGGCCGAAAAGCACACCATCCGTCATGTCTTCTGCGACGCCTGTTCGACGAGACAGAGTGACACAACCTCGCCGGGCTGCCCCGCTCAGGCCGCCGGCCACGTGCTCATCGCCACCCCGTGCGGAGGGCTTCCGACCAGCTCAGCGAGCCTCGCGAGCCGTCGGCGGCCGGTTACCCGCAACGCGGGTGCCCCTACCAGAGTGCACGGAAGACCGGACTGGAGCAGGGCATTTTGCAACGGCTCGTGTGTCTGGGGTGCGTTGGGGTCCAAACCGAGCAGGTACGCCGACTCCACCCAGCTGCCCGCGGCCAGCGCCCAGACCCGGAGCACTGCTCCGTTCAGCTCGAAGTCGGCGGGCACCGTCTTGGCGGAGCCGTCCAGCCAGCGGGCGGCCAGCGGGGTGAGGTCGGTGCGGAACGGCGTGCGGACGAACCGCGTGCCCTCGTCGTTGACGCACAGCTCCGAGGTCACGCCGCGTTCGGCGCAGGCCTGCCTGAGGGGCTGGTGCCGCCACTCGTCGCGCAGCTCGACGTAGACGCGGGCGGCCGTGCCGCGTGCGAAGCTGACGGCCTGCCCCGGCCCGCAGAGGAAGCCGGCGAGGTCCGCCTTTGCCGGCGTGCGCGCCTCGGCCGAGAAGAAGGACAGCTGCCCCACCACGGCCCACAGAGTAGAACAGACGTTCGACTGTGACCAGTGGGACAGTTGTGACTGCGCCCGAATCGAGCAACGGGCACGTGCTCGCGTTTTGGGTCGAAACGCCGGTGGCCGGGCCGCCCGAACAGTACCCGTTCGAGCGACCGGGCCAGGTGCGTCAGGAGGTCGGCCGGGAGGACGCCGAGGCGTCCAGCTCCCGGCACTTCGCCGCCTTCTCCGCCGCCTCGCCCATACCGCTGTCGCCGAGGCGTTTGCGCATGTCAGCACCGGTGTTCTCGAACGCGGCGGCCTTGGTCATCAGCTCGCTGAACGCGGTGACGACCGCCGTGGCGTCACCGGAGGAGTCGATCTTCGACCTCGTGTCGGTGAGCAGCGCCTTGAACTGGGTCACGTCGTTCTCGGCGGCGCCCGCGAGCTCCTTCGACCTCGGGTGCGGGCCGTTCTCCAGCGCCTTGAGGTCGTTCACCGACCGGTCGGCTGCGGAGACCTGGCCGCCGAGCCACTCCGAGAGGCCCGCCTTGAGCTTGGCCGGGTCGCTCAGGTCGATGGACGGCTCGCCGGACATCGCCTTCGTCGTGCCGCCGACGGCGCCGCAGACCTGGTCCAGCCAGGCCACGACGTCGGCCTCGCTGGCCGCCTGCGGCGGCGTGGAGGTCGTGGTGCCGCCGGTGCAGGAGGCCAGGAGCACGCTCGTGACGACGGCCACTACTGCTCGTGCGGTGAAGCGGGTCATGGTCCGGAAAATACGCGGGACGGCCACGCTCAGCTCGTCGGCGCGACGCCGAGGCCCTGCATCTCCTGGCACCTCTGGGCGCTCTGGGCCGCCTTCTGCAGCTCGGGGACGGCCTTGAGGTCCTTCAGCGGGTCGGCCAGCTCGGAGAGCTTGGAGATCGCCTCTCCCGCCGCCTGCAGACCGCCGGTGGCGTCGTTGGCGTCCGCCTGCTCGATCTTGACCTTGGCGTCGGTGAAGAGGGTGCCGAGCGCGGTGAACGTCTCGGACATCTTCGTCACGGCCTCGTCGCCGCCCGCGACGGGCGACGGGCCGACCCCCTTGAGGCCGGCGGCGGACTTCGTGAAGGCGTCGGCGAGCTGGCCCATGTAGGCGGCCATCTCGGCCTTGAGCTTGGCGGGGTCGCCGGCGTCGAGCTTCGGCGCGGTCTTGTCGACCTTCGCGAACTCGGAGGCCGAACCGCACACCTTGTCCATGTACGCGACGGCCGCGGGGTCGGCCTGACCGCTGGTGGGGCCGGGGGTGCCGGAACCGCCGTCGCCGTTGGTGCACCCGGCCAGCGCGATGGCGGCGATTGCGGCAGTGGCGACGAGGCTGCGCCTCATGTCGTGACTCCTCGGTCGGGGTACGTCGGGGGGGAACCCGAACGTACCCCGACCGGCGGTGGAACTACGCGGCGCCGTTGCTGACGGTCTCCGCGGGCGAGTCGGCGATCGCGGTGCCGCGGCGCTTCGACACGACGACCGCGCCGACGATGATCGCGGCCGCGACCACGGCGATCGCGATGCGCAGCGGCGCGGACGCGTCCGGCCCGATCGAGAACGTCACGACGGCGGGCGCGATCAGCACCGAGACCAGGTTCATGACCTTGATCAGCGGGTTGATGGCCGGACCGGCGGTGTCCTTGAACGGGTCGCCGACGGTGTCGCCGATGACGGTCGCGGCGTGGGCGTCGGAGCCCTTGCCGCCGTGGTTGCCGTCCTCGACGAGCTTCTTGGCGTTGTCCCAGGCACCACCGGAGTTGGCCAGGAACACCGCCATCAGCGTGCCGGTCGCGATCGCACCGGCGAGGTAACCGGCCAGCGGGCCGACGCCGAGGCCGAAGCCGACGGCGATCGGGGCCAGCACGGCCATCAGACCGGGCGTGGCGAGCTCGCGCAGCGAGTCCCTGGTGCAGATGTCGACGACCTTGCCGTACTCCGGCTTGACCGAGTAGTCCATGATGCCCGGGTTCTCGCGGAACTGGCGGCGCACCTCGAACACGATGGCGCCGGCGGCGCGCGTCACGGCGTTGACCGCGAGGCCCGAGAACATGAACACCACGGCGGCACCGATGGTGATGCCGACGAGCACGTTCGGGCTGAACACGACGAACGAGAACGCCGACGCGTCGGAGGCGATCTCACCGGCCTTGAGCAGCGCCTGCTTGATCGCGTCGCTGTAGGAGCCGAACAGCGCCGTCGCGGCGAGCACGGCGGTCGCGATCGCGATGCCCTTGGTGATGGCCTTGGTGGTGTTGCCGACGGCGTCGAGCTCGGTGAGGATCTGCGCGCCCTCGCCGTGCACGTCACCGGACATCTCGGCGATGCCCTGCGCGTTGTCGGAGACCGGGCCGAAGGTGTCCATCGCGACGATGACACCGACGGTGGTCAGCAGACCACAACCGGCCAGCGCGATCGCGAACAGCGCGACGACGACCGAACCGGACAGCAGGAACGCGCCGTAGACGGCAGCACCGATGACCAGCGCGGTGTAGACGGCCGACTCGAAACCGACCGAGATGCCGGACAGGATCACCGTGGCGGCACCGGTCAGCGAGGTCTGGCCGACCTCCTTGACCGGCTTGTGCTCGGTGCCGGTGTAGTAGCCGGTCAGCCACAGGATGACGCCGGCCAGCACGATGCCGATGATCACCGCGACGGACGCGATCAGCGCCGGGTTGCCGTTGAGGCCCTTGATCTCGTCGGAGATGCCGCCGAGGTCGGCGAACGAGCTCGGCAGGTACACGAACGCCGCGATCGTGCACAGCACCGCGGAGATGACCGCCGAGATGTAGAAGGAGCGGTTGATGGCCGTGAGGCCGCTCTCGCCCACCTTCGCGCGGGTCGTGTAGACGCCGACGACCGCGGTCAGCACGCCGATCGCCGGGACGATCAGCGGGAACAGCAGGCCCTGCGCGCCGAACGCCGCGGTGCCGAGGATCAGCGACGCGACCAGGGTGACGGCGTAGGACTCGAACAGGTCGGCGGCCATGCCGGCGCAGTCACCGACGTTGTCGCCCACGTTGTCCGCGATGGTGGCGGCGTTGCGGGGGTCGTCCTCCGGGATGCCCTGCTCGACCTTGCCGACCAGGTCGGCGCCGACGTCGGCGGCCTTGGTGAAGATGCCGCCACCGACGCGCATGAACATCGCGAGCAGTGCGGCACCGAAGCCGAAGCCCTCCAGCACCTTCGGGGCCTGGCCCGCGTACACGAGCACGACCAGCGCGGCGCCGAAGAGGCCGAGGCCGACCGTGGTCATGCCGACGACGCCACCGGTGCGGAACGCGACGCGCATCGCCTTTTCGCGACCGCCCTCGCCTTCGTTCGCGGCGGCGGCGACACGCACGTTGGCGCGCGTGGACAACCACATGCCCAGGTAGCCGATGGTCGCCGAGAACGCGGCACCGACGATGAAGAACAACGACCTGCCGATTCGCTCGGAAAGGTCATCGGCCGGTAGCGCGAACAGCAGAACGAACACGATCACGACAAAAATGCCGAGCGTGCGGAACTGCCGGTTGAGGTAGGCCGCTGCGCCCTCCTGAACCGCCTTGGCGATGTCCTGCATCTTCGGGGTGCCCTGGCCCGCGGCCAGCACCTCCCTGAGCAGCACGTACCCGACGGCGAGAGCAGCCAGGGCGACCACGGCGACCACGGCTACGACGCCGCGATCACCTCCGGAGAGCTCTAGGCCCTCCGCGAGGAATTGCCGGGACATCCGTCCTCCTGGTGAGTTGCCATGTGCAGCGCCAAGGCAGACCAGCCGCCCAGCGCGACGTGACGCATCCCTCATTGGATGCGATGAGCGGGGAGTCTAGGGGCTGGTTGCAACAAGGCAACGAACCGTCCCGATCCGTGCACACACCGTTATCCGCACAGGTTGTCGAGTGCGGCCCGGTCCGGACTGTCGGTGGTGTATGCGAAGCTCGGGTTCGTGGTGGATCAGGGACGCCGGTTGCTGGACCGGGTGCTGGCGGGAACGCCCGCCGGGGAGTCACCCCTCACGCACGCGCGTGATCTCCCGTTGCGGCAGGCTGATCACGTGGAATGGCCGTCGTGGGCGGCTTCCGCGGTGGTCGCGGCGTTCACGGAGACGGGCGTGCGCGAGCCGTGGCGGCACCAGGTGGAGGCGGCGGAGCACGCGTGGTCCGGACGGCACGTGGTGCTCGCGACGGGCACCGCTTCGGGCAAGTCGCTCGCCTACCAACTGCCGGTGCTTTCCACTCTTTTGGCGGACACGAAGGCGACGGCGCTGTACCTGTCGCCGACCAAAGCCCTTGGAGCGGACCAGCTCCGCTCGCTCGACGAGCTGGGGATCAAGGGGGTGCGCGCGTCGGCCTACGACGGTGACACCCCGATGGCCGAACGCGACTGGGTCAAGGCGCACGCGAACTGGGTCTTCACCAACCCGGACATGCTGCACCGCGGAATCCTCCCGCAGCACCCGAAATGGCTGCGGTTCTTCCGCCGGCTGAAGTACGTGGTGATCGACGAGTGCCATTCCTACCGAGGTGTTTTCGGTTCGCACGTCGCGTTGTTGATGCGGCGGTTGCGGCGGGTCGCCCGCAAATACGGAGCCGATCCGATCTTCGTTCTGGCATCGGCCACTGTGGCTGATCCTTCCGAGTCGGCGGAAAGGCTGCTCGGGGTGCCGGTGTCGGCGGTCGTGGACGACTTCTCCCCCCGCGCGTCGCGGACCGTGGCGTTGTGGGAGCCGCCGCTGACCTCTTTGGAGGGCGAGAACGGCGCACCGGTGCGCCGGTCGGCTGGCGCCGAGACGTCGCGGATCCTCGCCGACCTGGTGGTCGAGGGCGCACGCTCGCTCGCGTTCGTGCGCTCGCGGCGGGGTGCGGAGCTGACGGCGCTGGGCACCCAGCGCATCCTGTCCGAAGTGGACGGTGAGCTGCCCGCGCGGGTGGCCGCCTACCGGGGCGGGTTCCTGCCGGAGGAGCGGCGGGCGCTGGAGAAGGCGCTGTCCACGGGCGACCTGCTCGGGGTGGCGACGACGAACGCGCTGGAGCTCGGCGTCGACATCGCGGGGCTGGACGCCGTGGTGGTGGCCGGTTTCCCCGGCACCCTGGCGTCGTTCTGGCAGCAGGCCGGGCGCGCGGGGCGGTCCGGCGACAGCGCGCTGGTCGTGTTCGTGGCGCGGGACGACCCGTTGGACACCTACCTGGTGCACCACCCGTCGGCGGTGCTGGACCGGCCGGTCGAGGCGACCGTGCTGGACCCGTTGAACCCCTACGTGCTCGGGCCGCAGCTGGCCTGCGCGGCGGCGGAGATGCCGTTGACGCCGGACTGCCTGCCCGACTTCGGCGGGCCGGTGGCCCAGGCCGTGCTGGCGGACCTGGTGGCCGAGAAGCTGCTGCGCAAACGTCCGGCCGGGTGGTACTGGGCCTCGCACGACCGGCCGCACGCGGGCGTGGACATCCGCGGTTCGGGCGGCGAGCAGGTGGCGGTGGTGGAGGCCGACTCCGGCCGGATGCTCGGCACCGTCGACCCGGGCTCGGCGTGCTGGCAGGTGCACCCCGGTGCCGTCTACCTGCACCAGGGCCGGTCGTACGTGGTCGACGAGCTCGACCTGGACAGCGGCCTCGCGCTCGTGCACCGCGAGGACCCGGAGTGGACGACGCAGCCGCGCGACTGCGTGGACATCACCGTGGTGCGGGAGGTGGAGCGGCGCGAGTTCGGTGGCGTGTCGGTGTCGCTGGGCGAGGTGGAGGTGACCACGCAGGTCGTCGGCTACCTGCGCCGGCTGCCGTCGGGCGTGGTGCTCGACCAGATCCCGCTCGACCTGCCGGAGCAGACCCTGCAGACCCGTGCCGTCTGGTACACCGTCGACGAGTCGTTGCTGTTCGACGCGGGTGTGGAGGCCAAGCGGGTCCCCGGCGCACTGCACGCGGCCGAGCACGCGGCGATCGGCCTGCTGCCGTTGTTCGCGACGTGCGACCGGTGGGACATCGGCGGCGTGTCGACGGCCGCGCACCCGGACACCGGGATGCCGACGGTCTTCGTCCACGACGGCCACCCCGGCGGCGCGGGGTTCGCTGACCGGGGCCATTCGGCGCTGCGGGCCTGGCTGTCGGCGACCCGCGAGGCGATCAAGGCCTGCACCTGCCCGATGGGCTGCCCGTCGTGCGTGCAGTCGCCCAAGTGCGGCAACGGCAACGACCCCCTGGACAAGGCCGGCGCCGTGCAGGTGCTGGACGTGGTGCTCGGAAAAATCACCTGACCGGTGCCGTCGATGGTGGCTACGGTGTGGCTGTGAACGCATGCAGCTGCAACGCCACCTACCGGACCCGCGCCCCCCAGCGCGGCTGATCCGGATGCTCGCCGTGCCCCGCGCACGGCTCGCCTGACTGCTCCGCCGCGCCCGTCCCTTCCGGCCACGGGTTCATTGGAGTCTGCCTTGTTCACGCCTTTCGCCGATCTCGACGCACTGCTCGACGACTTCGTCTCGTCGGTGCGCACCATCCTCGGTCCCACCTACGTGGGCGCGTACGTCCAGGGCTCGTTCGCCCTGGGTGCCGGTGACGTCCACAGCGACTGCGACTTCATCGTCGCCTGCACCGAGCTGCCGTCCGGTGCCGCGCTCGAAGGCCTGCGCGCCCTGCACGACGAGATACCGCTGCGGCCGGGCCACTGGTCGACCGAGATCGAGGGCTCGTACGCCGACGTGGGGTCGCTGCGGTCCGTCGCGGGCCTCGGGGTGCCCTGGCTGTTCAACGACCACGGCCACCGCACGCTCGAATGGGACCTGCACTGCAACAACCCGCACGCCCGGTGGATCCTGCGCCACCACGGCATCGTGCTGGACGGCCCGCCGATCACCTCGCTGGTCGACGAGGTCCCGGCCGAGGCGCTGCGCTCCGCGATGCGGGCCGAGCTGCCGCACGTCTGGGACGGGATCCACGAGTGGGCGCCGAAGAACAACGCCTGGACGCAGCGCTACATCGTCTCGACGTACTGCCGGATGCTCTACACGCTCCACACGGGAGAGGTGGAGTCGAAGCACGGTGCGTTGCGGTGGGCGTTGAAAATGCTCGATCAGCGGTGGCACCCGCTGATCGAGCAGGTCTTGGCGGACAGGGCCCTCGGCTGGGACGCCGAGGCGGCACCTCGTCCGGGGAGCATGGAGCAGACCTCCGCTTTCGCGGCCTACGCCGAGCTCCTCTAGCTTTCGTGGGCGCGCGCCGCGGGCTCACGGGTACCCGCGGCGCGCGCTCTCCACGTGCCGAACACTGTTTTCCCGCCTGCTACCGCATCTCGACCGGATCCCGTGGAACATCGGCGGAATCTGGTTGTCCGTCTCGGCAGGACACGCGGGAGGCGACGGTGTCGACTGCTCTGTGACGAACTCCGGTGAGGAGCCGGCTTCGCCGATCGTGGCAGCGCAGGTGCCCTGCCACTAACGTTCCTCGGTCCGGTCGTGCTGCGGGAGGCTGTCCTTCGGGGTGCGTGTTCGGCTTCTTCGCCCTCATCCTCGGCCACCCCCGAAGTGCGGGGTACGGAGGCGGATCTCGGATCGGGCTGGTGGAACGGCCGTGCAGGGCATCGCCTTCGGGGTTGTCGGGGAGAGTCCACGACGACACCCAGCACGGCCGGGCTCTACATGTAGTTGTGTCAGACGGTTTCGAGCTGGAAGCGGGCCGGGGCGTGCAGCGCCTCGACGAGCGCGTCCTGCACGACGTGTGCCTCCGGCAGGTTCCAGCCGCAGATCGACGGCTTGACCCGCCAGTGCACGACACCGTGCGCCATCGGGGTGGGCGGCAGCGGGATGTACTCGCCCTGGGCGTACAGGTGGACGTCCGAGTTGTTCGCCAGCTCGGCGTTGAGCTTCGAGCCGGACTTCACCATGAACATCCACCGGCCGGACGGGGTCGCGGCGATCGGCACGGGAACGCTGATCGAGCGCAGTGCGACGGCCGCGCGGCGGCCGAGGTCGGTGCCGACCTCGATCGCGTCCACCACGTGACCGGTGGCGAGGAGGAGGCTGTAGGAGCGACCCGCCCACCACGTGGCGACCTGGTCCGACCGCGTACCGATGCGGTCGACCCAGTCGCGGTGCACGGGGATGGGCCCGTGGAGCTCAAGCCCGCTGCGGCCCGCCCACTGGGTGACGCCCTGCTCCGAACCGGCCGGATAGGTGCCGGGCAGCACGGGCCAACCGCGATACGCGAGGCTCACTGCCTCCGCACGCAGTTCGATGCGGAAGGCCCCGCGCCAGCTATCCGACCAATCCATCTTCCTTCGCCTCCAAGGCTCTGACTTCACATCGACGTGGTGTCGGTTTCGGTAGGACACCGCGTCGGTGCCGCCACTACAACTAACGACACCGGGACCGGGCTTGGTAACCCCCGCCTCGACAACTGGTCGGTACGGCACGGCGAACGCGCTCGGGGAGAACGGTGAGCCGAACTGCTCGCAATTAGTTCGATCACCGTTCAGCATGTCCCGGCACCGGTGTGAGTCCGCTCACCGCCGATGAACGACCGCTCGTCGCGCTCCAAACGCTGTGATCTTCGGCCGGACCTGCCCTCGACCGCGCGCTCAGCGGGCCGAACGGCGTAGCCGCCGACACCTCGACCACCACCTCCCAACCGTTCACCGCACACGCCCGCAGCTCGCCACCGTTCTGCAGCGCAACCCGTTGCGCCTGCTCACATGCTTGTCGATCACCTTCGTCGAGCCGGGCGGCCGCCGCGAGCGCCGCCAGATCGGCCGCACCGGTCACCCGGTGCCGCGCGATCACCGCCGCGCCGACCTGCGCGCCGGCCGTGGCGACGACGATCAACAGCACCATCGCCACCACACCGCTCACCGCGGCCGACCCGCGGTCACCACCGTTCACCGGGCCGTTCACCGCGGCTCCACGACCGCGAAGGCGGTGGCGCGCAGCGGTACGCCCAACGGCCCTCGCTGCCGCACGACCACCCGCACGGCGTCGCCGTCGTCGCGGAGCTCCGCCGTTGCACCGGGCGCGATCTGCGCGACCGCCTGGACTCCGCGCTCCCGTTCGCCGCGCGCCGACAACCGCGCCGCCTCCCGTGCCGCGTCCGTGCACCGCAGCTGCTCGATCACCGCCGTGAGCCCCGCGGCCGCAAGCCCCATGACGACGAGCAGCGCGCACACCGCGATCGCCGCCTCCACCGTGACCATGCCGCGGTCATCAGACCGACGACAACGCACGCTGTATCAGCCCTTGCAAGAGGTTCTGCACGAGGTCGCTCGTCGCGATCGCGTAGAAGATGCCCGCGAGCGCCGCTGCGGCGAGCGTCCCGAGCGCGTACTCGACGGTGCTCATGCCACTGTCGTCCCTGAGCAGTTCCATCCGTTCGCCTTTCTCATCCGAGGAATCGGGCAGCCAGCCCCAGCACCACCGGCAGCACGCCGAGGCACAGGAACGCCGGCAGGAAACACAGCGCGAGCGGCGCCGCCACGGCCACCGCGGCCCGTTGCGCCCTGGCCTCCGCCTGGTCGACGGCATCGGCCCTGGTCCGCTCTGCCAACTCGGCGGCCTGCCGCGCCAGCGCCGCACCCGACCGCGCCGTCCTGCGCGCGGCCCTGGCCACCGCGCCGGTCGCCGGGTCGTTGAGCGCTGCCGCCCACGCCGTGACGGGATCCGCACCGAGCCGGAGCAGCTCGGCGACCTGGCTGAGCTCCTCGATCCCCACCGCCGCGATGGCGGTCGGCACCGGCAGCCCGGCCCGCAGGCACGCGGCCAGCAGGTCCCACGCCGCGGCCCGTTCGAACGGTCCGGCGGGCCTGCTCTCGGCGGGCGGCGGGTCGTTGGCCCGCGGCCGGAGCCGGTCGAGGGGTCTCGTCGTCGGCGCGACGAGCACCGCGAGGGCGAGGAGCAGGTACGTCATGGCTCGGTGATCCGTTTCGTCCACCACAGCCCTGCCGCGAGGAACACGGCTCCCGCGGTCAGCAGGACCTGCCCCGCCGCGGTGCCGGTGAGGACATGCACCGGCCTCGCTCCGCCGATCTCCCCCAGCAGCACGCCGAACACCGGCAGCCCCGCGAGGACCAGCGCACTCGCCCTCGGACCCGCCATCCGCGCCCGCACCTGCCGCGCGAACGCCGCTCGTTGGTCCAGGTCCCTCCTCGTCGCGTCGAGGACGTCCGCCAGCGCGACCCCGTGCCTGGTGGACACGTGCCAGGCCCTGGCCAGCTGGTCGACGGCGGCTCCGAGCAGCGGTTGGCGGATCTCCTTCAACGCCCGCTCGACGTCACCACCCCGCCTGACCGCGGCCGCCGCCGTGCGCAGCACCTCGTCCGCCGGTGACGGAGTGTCCTGGGCGGCCCCTTCCGCCGCCGCAGCCGCGTGGGCGCCGGCCCTGAGCTCGTCGACCACGCCACCCAGCCCGCTGCTCAACGCTTCGGTCGCGGTCCGCCGCTCGCGTTCGTGCCTGGTGCGCCTGCGGATTCGTTCGACGGTCACCGCGACGACCGCTGCGGCGACGAGCCCGCCGACGCCGGCCACCGCGTAGATCACTGCCGCCGCCGCGAGTGTCCAGAGCCAGCGCGGTATCGGGATCGTGCGGTTCTTCTGGGGTCTGAGCCTGGTGATGGGCTTGATGTGCGGCCACACCAGCAGTGCCGTCGCCAGCAGTAGGAGGCCTAGCACAGCTTCTCCTTCCATCCGTGGTCTCTTGTCCACAGTGGACGTACCTGGAGCTCGTTCTCCGTGCGGCTGAAGGCGCCGATCTCGACCAGCTGTCGTTCGCCGGTGTCGCGGCGGCGCATGTGGAGCACGAGCCGGACCGCGGCGGCCACCTGGCTGTGCAAGGCGTGGCGGTCCAGTCCCGCCAACGCCCCGAGCGCTTCGAGCCTGGCCGGCACCTCGGCCGGCGAGTTGGCGTGCAGGGTGCCCGCGCCGCCTTCGTGCCCGGTGTTGAGGGAGGTGAGCAGCTCGCGCACCTCCGCACCCCTGACCTCGCCCACGACGATCCGGTCCGGCCGCATCCGCAGCGCTTCGCGCACGAGTTCGCGGACCGTGATCCCGCCGGCGCCCTCGACGTTCGGCGGCCGTGCCACGAGACGGACGAACTGCTCGTGACCGGGGTGCAGCTCGCCGGCGTCCTCGACGCACACGATCCGTTCGGTCGGCGGGACGCAGCCGAGCAGCGCCGACAGCAACGAGGTCTTGCCGGAGCCGGTGCCACCGACGACCAGGAACGCCATCCGGTCGCGCACGATCGCGCGCAGCGTTCCGGCGATCTCCGCGTCGAACGTGCCGAGGTCCTGCAACGCCTGCAGGTCGTGGGTGGCGGGCCGCAGGACGCGCAACGACAGGCAGGTGCGTTCGGCGATCGGCGGGAGGACCGCGTGCATGCGCACCCCGCTGCCGGGCAGCCAGCCGTCGACGCACGGGGAGGCGTCGTCGAGCCTGCGCCCCGCCGCCACGGCGAGACGCTGCGCGAGCCTCCGCACGGAGTCCTCGTCCGGGAACGTGACCGTCGTGCGGCGCAGACCGTGCGGGCCGTCGACCCAGACCTGGTCGGGTGCGGTGACCAGGACGTCGGTGGTGCCGGGGTCGGCCAGCAGCGGGTCGAGCGGGCCGGTGCCGCTGAACTCCTGGCGCAGGACCTGCAACGCCTGCAGCACGTCCGCGTCGGCGAGGACGCCGCCCGCTTCGGACCGGACCGCGTCCGCGACCACGGCGGGGGTCATCTCGGTGGCGGCACCCGCGAGGCGGTGGCGGACGCGGTCGATGAGGGTCGTCATGCCGGGGCCGGGTTTCCGGGATGGCGGGCGTGGCGGCCGCGGGTGATCTCGTGGGAACGGCCGGTGAGGCGGAGCCAGGCTTCGGAACACCAGGCGAGGAACCAGGTCATGGAGGGCTCCTTCGGGGTTGGGGTGGGTGGCGTGAGGCGGGCGGGGAGCCGGAAGCGTTAGGAGGCAGTCATGTGCGCGCGGTTTGCGCCACAGGCGCGCGGCGTGCGATGCGGCGGCGGGCTGCCCCATGGCAAGACGGACACGTTGGCGCGCAAGCGATCGGGGTGGTGCGCGCCAAGCACTCCAGGAGCGACGCGGCGGCGAGGTGGCCGGGCGACCCGACGGCGGGACGAATGGTGGGCGCGCGAGAGCAATCGACCGCCATGGCCACGGCCACGCCGCCGCTGGCCGGAAGGGCTGGCGCGAGGCCGCCTGCCTGCCACGTCGCTGGCGGCGCGGTGCCGGTCAGGGTGGGGGCTTGCGGAACCTGTACGGGGGTTTGGTGGTGCGGCCGTACAGGGCGAGGTTCAGGAGCATGCGGGAGTAGACGCGGATGCGCAGGGCCAGGTGGAGGCGGGGCACGGGGGCTCCTTCACGGGTGGAGGGTGGTCAGGATCAGGCGGGCGGTCGTGGCCAGGGGGCCCTTGGGGTTGCGGGGGAAC
>NZ_LGDY01000145.1 GCF_001279525.1 Nocardia sp. NRRL S-836
GTTCACCGCGCTGCTGCTGTCGCTGCCCGGCTCGCCGGTGCTGTACTACGGCGACGAGATCGGCATGGGCGACAACATCTGGCTGCAGGACCGCGACGCGGTGCGCACACCGATGCAGTGGACCCCCGACCGCAACGCGGGCTTCTCCTCGTGCGACCCCGGCCGGATCTACCTGCCGGTGATCATGGACCCGGTCTACGGCTACCAGGGACTCAACGTCGAGGCACAGCTCAACAACTCCTCGTCGCTGCTCAACTGGACCCGGCACCTCATCGCGATGCGCAAGCGGCACCCGGCGTTCGGCCACGGCGACTTCACCGAGCTCGGTGCGTCGAACCCCACCGTGCTCGCCTACCGCCGCACGCTCGGCACCGACGTGGTGCTCTGCGTCAACAACCTCTCCCGCTTCCCCCAGCCCGTCGAGCTCGACCTGGCCGAGCACACGGGCGCCGTGCCGGTCGAGCTCACCGGCGGGGTGCGGTTCCCGGCGGTGGGTGAGCTGCCGTACCAGCTCACCCTGCCCGGCCACGGTTTCTACTGGTTCCAGCTGAGCTCCGACGTGGAAGGTGGCGACAAGAGGTGACGACGAGCGAGGCCGTCGAGGTCGTGCCGGAGCAGCTGGACCGCTGGCTGCTGGCCCAGCCCTGGTTCCGCGGCCGCGGGCCGGTGGAGTGCGAACGGGTGACCGTGCTGAAGGACGGCGACCCCGTGCTGGCGCACGTCGTGCTGGCGGCGGGCGGGCGCCGGTACCAGCTGCTGCTGGGCGTGCGCGACGAGCTGCCGGAGCGGCTGGTGCACGCCCGGATCGGCACCGCGGGCGACCGCGAGGTGTACGAGGCGGTGTACGACCCCGAGCTGACCGCCGTGCTGCTGCAGAACTTCGAGGAGTCTGCGGAGGTGGCGGGCCTGGTGTTCCGCGGCGCGCTGCCGCCGAGGTACACCGACGCGCCGGTGGGGCGGCCGTTCCCCGGCCCGCAGCGCAACTTCTCCATCGTCTACGGCCAGCGGCACGTGCTGAAGTTCTTCCGCGAGCTGACGCCCGGCGACAACCCGGAGCTCGTGCTGCACAACGCCCTGCACTCGATCGACGACCCGCACATCGCACCGCCCCAGGGCGCGCTGGAGTCCGAACTGGACGGTGTGCGCACGACATTCGCGGTGGTCCACGAGTTCGTGCCGCTGGGTGCGCTGGGCTGGCCGATGGCCACCGCCAGTGTGCGGGACTTCCTCGCCGGCCCCGGCGTGGACCCGCAGGCCGCCGGCGGTGACTTCGCCGCGGAGGTGCGCCGCCTGGGCAGGGCCGTCGCGCGGGTGCACGGTGACCTGCGCGAGACGCTCGGCGAGCAGACCGCCGGACCGGACGACGAGGCCGAGTTCGTCGCTGCCCTGCACCGCCGGCTGGACGCCGCGCTCACCGAGGTCCCCGGCCTGGCGCCGTTCGAGACCGGCCTGCGCGCCCGGTACGACGCGGTGCTCGCGGCCACGGAGCCGGTCCGCCTGCAACGGGTGCACGGCGACCTGCACCTGGGCCAGGTGCTGCGTTCGCCGCAGACGTGGGTGCTCGTCGACTTCGAGGGTGAACCGCACGGCAGCCCGGCGGACCGGGCCCGGCCGCGCCCCGCGGAGCACGACGTGGCCACCGCGCTGCGGTCCCTGCACTACGCCGCGGCGCAGCTGCTGGTCGGCGCGGACGACGTCGCCACGCTGCTGCCCAGGGCCGCGCGGTGGCTGGAGCGCAACCGCAGGGCCTTCTGCGACGGCTACGCCGAGGTGTCGCCGGACCGCACGCCCGGCGGTGCGCTGCTGACCGCGGTCGAGCTGGACCGCGCGGTGCTGGAGGTGCGCCACGAGCAGCGCTTCCGTCCGGAGTGGACGGTCATCCCGCTGTCCGCGATCGCGGAGGCGGTGACCGGCGAGCCGGCCTGGCTGGTCTGACGCACCTGGACCGGTGGACGGCGGTGAACGGGTCCCAGCGCCCGTGGCCGCCGTCCAGGGGCAGGCCGCTGGGCCTGGACCACCGGTGTCGATGAATCTGCCGAATCCGTCGCCGGGGTCACGCCTGTTGTGACACCACGGCGCGTGATGTGGAAGAGGTGGTGGAGGAGAGCGCGCACTCGATCGTGTTGCCGTGCGGGTAGTTGTTGAGAGCGATCTTGAGACGTGCAACGTTATCGGCGTTCGAGGCGATTGTCCGGGTGCCGAGCATGTGTTCGAGGGGCGGTGGGCGTTGGATCACGGTCGGCCGGTGGAACCGACACCCGGCAAGATCTTCATCTCGTACCGGCGTGAGGGAACGGCGGGTGAGGCTCGGGCGCTGGCACACGACCTGGCCGACGTGTTCGGTCCGGCCGCGGTCTTCCTGGACACGTCGCTGCCGGGTGGTGCTGAGTGGCCGGCGCGACTGAGGCAGGAGCTCGCTGACGCACCGGTGGTGCTGGCGCTGATCGGCCCCACCTGGTTGATGGCCGCCGACGAGTGGAACCGGCGGCGGATCGACGCTGACTCCGATTGGGTGCGGCAGGAGATCGAGGCGGCTCTGCGGGGGTCGGCAACCTTGTTGATACCTGTGCTTCTCGAAGGCAGTGCGATGCCGCCGCTGGAGGCGTTACCAGCCTCCCTCGCCGGCTTGGTGGAGCGGCAGGCGCGTCATCTCGCCCACGAGACGTGGAGTTGGCAGCTTGCGGCCTTGGTCGAGGACATCGAGCGCCACACCGGGTGGAGACGGCACTCCGCTGAGCGGCCGACCGGACCAACCCTCGCGCAGTACACGCGAGCCCAGTTGCGCCGGGTCGAGTCCATGTTGCTGATCGACGGTCTGCGGGCCGGATCCGAACGGAAACCCGCCGGGGCACCGGCCGAGTTCGTCATGCCGGATCTGCTGCCGTTCCAGGTCGAGCCACCCGCGACGAACCGCCTCACGATGACCGCTGCCGAACAGCTGAAGCGCGCTGTCATCGATCGCGCGCGCTACAGCGCCGAGGGGATGCTGGCAAGAGCGGCGACGCAACGGGTTGTGATCGTCGGCGGTCCAGGATCGGGCAAGACGACCCTGCTGAGCATGATGACCCGGTTGCACGCATCAGCGAGTCTCTCGGACACGACCGCGAGAATCCCGGTGCTCCTGCGGGTCCGCGACCTCGCGCTGCGTACCGGGGACAGCCTGACCGCGGAACTGGTCAGGGACGCCGCTCGCCGGCTCGACCTCACCCTCGACCGGGACTTCTTCCACCGGCTGTTCGCCTCCGGGCGAGCGCTGTTCCTGATCGACGGGATCGACGAGGCGCCCGACGTCAGCAGCCGCAACGAACTGCTCGCCAAGATCGATCTCTTCGCGGACCGGTACAGCTCAGCGACGGTGGTGGTGAGCTCACGCATCGTCGGGTACGACCACCGACTGCTTGGCAGGGAGTTCGAGCACTTCGAACTGGCACCGTTTTCGGATGCACAAGCCCGGCAGGTGCTGACCGGACTGCTGCAGGCGCGTGGTGCCGATGCGGAGCAGGCGGTCACCCGTGTGCTGAAGGATCCGCGCCTTTCGGCCCTCACGAGTGTTCCGCTGCTGCTGTCCATCGTGGGTCGCATCGTCGTGGAGCGTGGAACAGCCGATCGGCTTCCGCGGGAGAAGCACGCGCTCTACGACACCGCGGTCGAGATGATGCTCGCGGACTGGGACGCTCAGCGCGGTGTTGAGATCGCCGAACGTCCGCGTCATCTGGAACGTTGCGAGATCAGACGTGCTCTCGAGACGGTTGCCCACCGGGTGCACGCTGGCCTTGTCCAGCGTGGCGACACGTCGGCGATCGAGGCGTCAACACTCGAGAGCGAACTGACCGACGCCCTGGAAGAGTTCGTCGATCCTCATCGGGCACGCTGGCAGGCACGCGAACTGCTGAGGTATGCGGTGGCGAGGGCGGGCCTGCTCGTCGAGTCGGGTCCTGAGCGGTTCGCGTTCTGCCATCGTGCGCTACAGGAACACCTCGCTGCGTGTGCGATCAGCGCGCGGCCGCGGTCCGGCGTGGATCCGATCGTGCGGCACTTCGCCGAGAACGGGATTCACGCGCCGAAGTGGCAGAACGCCAACCTGCTGCTGATAAGCATGCAGCGCGGCGAGCGAGCGCGCCGGATCATCGAGCACGTTCTGGACGCGGCCAGCCCGCATGAACAGTGGCTGCACCGCGATCTGCTGCTCGTGGGCGAAGCGTTGGGGGAGAGTCCGGCACTCGTGAGCGGCATCGACGACAACCTCGCGACACGGGTGGTCGGGGGAGTGCTCGACATCGTGGCCGCAAATCGGGTCGAGGTCGGTTACTTCACCAACCGCGCGGCCAGCAGGGTGCTTCGAGCGTGGCGGGACACACCCTTGAACCACATCGCTCGTCGGCTGCTGAGCGATGTGGCGGCTCGCTCGTCGCCAGTGGATCGCTACTGCGCACAGGCTCTTGTGGGAAGCGTCGAGTCCGCAGGAGAGGCACTGGTCGAAGTGATGATCACTGCCCCGGAGGAGACCGCTGACCTGGCCGCACTGGCCACCAGGGACCTCCACGTCGACCTCGGCTGCACGCCTGAGGTCGTCGACCGGATCGTCGGCTTCATCCTCGCGCGTGCGGCATTGCCAGCAGCGAGCGGGCATGATCTCCGGCTTCCCTACACCGCGGGCGAGCTGGTCGGTTTGTTCTCGCGTGAGGAACCGCTGCGCGGCAGAACTCTCCGGATCTTCCTCGGATGGCTTGGCGACGAGGCCACCTCCGCCTGCCTGCGCGGAGTCGCCGCGACCGGACTCGGCTGGCTTGGCGAGAACTCAGCGGAGGTGCGAGAAGGTCTGGTTCGCATGCTCGCCGACCGGCGAATCAGTGCCGGGGACCGGAGCTGGCCCGCCTACGCGCTCTTCCGGTTCGGCGGCGGTGAAGCCGAAGTCGTCGAGGTCATGCTCGGGGTCCTGGCAGACGACGCGCGAATCCTCTGCGGCTGGGCCCAGATCTACCTGAGCAAGTTCGCCACGCGGTCGGTCGACGTGGTGCGGCGCTTGCAGAAGCTGGCCGAGGACAACGCACGACCGACACTCCCCTGGGTACTGGCAGCGCTGGCTCGGTTGTCGGGTCTTGACCTCGCCGACATCGCGCGCTTGGAGTCGATAGCCGTCACAGACCCCGCTCTGGAGCGGCGAACCGGAGCGATCGAGACCTTGGTCGCCTGTGCGGAGATGGCACCCGAGTGGCGTCGTCGAGCAGCAGAACGACTGGTGGACGTGCTCAGCGCGATGTTCGACGTGGAGCCTTCGGACGAGGCCGCTGTCGACGCGGTGGCGTCCGGTATGCGTGCGCTCGGATCGCTGGGGACCAGCTTTTCCGCAGCGTGGGATCTTTGCCTCAAGTTCATCGAGCACGAGTCCGAGGAACTGCGAATCGCTGCGACCGAAGGAATCGGCGGCCTGCATGCCGACACGCAGGTGTGTTCGCGAATCGTGTCGGCCCTGGACCTGCCGGTGGCGACGGGCAAGGTGCGCGGCGGCCTGGTGGATGCGCTGCACCGCGTGCTCGCAAGCGACCGCGGCCTGTAGCTCCGCCGCCGCGCGGTGCGGCGGTCGCGGCCCGATCACCTTGGTGGACCGCTCGGTGTGTGAAGGCTGCCGGACCGGCCACCGCGCCGCGTGCGACGAGCCCGCGGTGGATCAGCCGGACTTGAGCAGGTTCTGCGCGTCGGAGCGCAGCTGGGTGCCCCGCGTCGCGTCGGCGCCGATCACCGACACCGCCATCGTCCGCACCGGTTCGAGCACCGGGGTGGCCTGCGTCCAGCTGCGCAGCAGGTGCCGGCACAGGTGCGCCTCCAGGGCGAGGGCGGCGGCAGCGGCGTGCAGGAGGTCCTGGGTCCGGCCGGGGTGGGCGGACAGGTGCTCGCGGCTCTCGTTCAGCGTCCTGGTCCACCGCTCGTCCGGTTGTTCCGCGACGAGCGGGGTCGGGCGGCCGCCGATCCGCTGCAGGCCCGCGGTGAGGCGCCGGTCGGACAGCAGCGCGATGCCGGCCGACGCGGTCCGGTGGCCGATGGCGGAGGCGGTGTTCCGGCTCAGGACGCGCAGGGTGTTGTGGGCGGCGATCGCCACGGCGGGCAGGCGGTCGATCACGGCCGCGGTGTCGGTCTGCGGTTCGCGCAGCGACTTCGCCGTGACGAGTTCGCGCAGCTGGGTCGAGGTCGCCTTGGTCTCGATGAACGAGTACAGCGCCGTGTGGCTGCTGCGCATCAGGCTGATGAGGTGGTCGCCGATGCGGGCGGGGGAGGCCGTGTCGCCGCCGGCGTCCCTCACCATCGGCGCGGTCATCTCGCGCAGCGCGGCGAGCCACCGCTCGCTCAGCGCCGTGCGCCATCGCACGACCTCCGGCTGTTCGGCGCGTTCGGTGCCGACGCCGTCGAACTCGCCGTCGTGCAGGGCGATCCACAACGCGAGCTGGAAGTCCGGGTCGGCGACGAGCCGCGCCGGCTCGTCGACCGCCGCGAGGGCAGGGGGTGCCGTCTCGACGTCGAGCAGTGCGGCGATGACACCGGCGCTCAACGGTCCTCGGGCGGTGGGCAACAACATCAGCGCCTCCGACGGGAGTGATCGCGATCCGTGATCACTTACCCGCCCCGCGGTCCGCCAAACGCGTTCCCGCACACCGGTACCCGGAGGGGGAACCGCGCGCTGCCCGCTGAACGCTCGCGACTGTCGGCTTTCAGCACGTTTTTCGCTGTGGAGCGCGGCAAATCCGGCCAGATGTCCACCTGTTCGGGTGTCTCACGCTGCCGCTCGGTGACGAACGCCACGGCGTCACCCGCGCGTTCCCAAGCTGGTTCAAGCCGACATCGCACGGCCGCCGGTCACCGAGGAGTCGGCCGGCGGTGCTCGTCACCCGTGACGGGCACCGCCGGCCGAGCAGCGTCAGGACCTCGCGGTCAGCAGCGCCAGCATCTCCGGCAGGTCGAAGAACCGCGCCACGTCGAGCGCGGACCTCGGCCCGAGCGCCGGGTCGGCTCCCGCGCCGAGCAGCAGGGTCACCGAGCGCTCGGAACGGCGGAAGACCGCCGCCCCGAGCGCCGTCTGGCCCCTGTCGTTGACCCGCCCGGTGTCGGCGCCCCGCTCCAGCAGGGCGGCGACGGTGTCCGGGTGGTCGTGGTACGCCGCCAGGATCAGCAGCGAGTCGCCCGAGCCGTTGGTGAGGTTCACCGGGATGCCGGCGTCGACCGCCTCGGCCAGGCCGCGCGTGTCGCCGGTGCGGGCCAGGTCGAACATCGACTGCAGGAGGGTGAGCTCGTCCTCCGTGAGCTGGTGGGTCATGGCCGGCTCAGGAGATCGTCGCGGGGAAGCGTTCCCACACGCGGTGCGCCGCGAGCAGCTGCGTCACCGTCCCGAGCACCTCGGTCGGGTCGTCCCCGGCCACGACACCCGGCGCTCCGGCGCAACCGGTGGCCTCCAGCGCGGCGGTCCCGGTTCCCCACGCGCCGATGGCCTTGGCGTGGCGGTAGCACTCCTCGACCATGAGCAGGACCCGCGGGTCGACGGTCGTGCCCGGTGCACCGGCCTTCGCGTCCCTCGCGGGCACGGCGTCCGGACCGGGCGGCGGCGCGGCCGCGAGCAGCAGGGCGTCGAACTCGATCGACCGCGCGGTGAGGAACGTGCGCTGGGCGACGAGGCCGGAGTCACCGAGCGGACCACCGGTCGGGGCGATCAGCAGCGGCACCATGCCGGCGGCCAGGACCGCTTCACGCACCGTGCGCACGCCGTCGAGGTCGGCCGGGTCGACGACGATGCCGATGAGGCGGCCGTCGGTCGGCCAGGTCTGCCCGACCTGCGACAGCGCCGGGCTCGGCGCGACCTTCCTCGGCCGCACGGTGGCGGCGGGCGCGGGCAGCCCGAGACCGCGCGCGACCTCCGCGCACAGCACCGGGTCGATGTTGGCGAGCACCCGCAGCTGGCGTTCCTTGATCGCCTGCTCGTAGCACTTGCCGAGCTCGAACGTGAACGCGCGCACGACGTGTTCCTTCTCGACCGGCGAGAGGCTCAGCCAGAACAGCCTCGGCTGCGTGTAGTGGTCGGCGAACGACGCGGGTGCCTGGCGGACCTTCACCGCCTTCGGCAGAGGCTGCGCCACCTCGACGAACGGCCGGTCCTCCACGCCCGCGGTGAACGGGTTGCCGCCGTCGAGCGTGTTCGGCCGGTAGGGGGCGACACCGGCGTGCACGGCCTGCTGGTGGAACCCGTCGCGGAACATGTCGTTGACCGGCACGTGCGGGCGGTTGATCGGGATCTGGTTGAAGTTCGGTCCCGCGAGCCTGGTCAGCTGGGTGTCCAGGTAGGAGAACAGCCGGGCCTGGAACAGCGGGTCGTCGGTGACGTCGATGCCCGGCACCAGGTTGCCCAGGTGGAACGCGACCTGCTCGGTCTCCGCGAAGAAGTTCGTGGTGTTGCGGTTGAGCGTCAGCAGGCCGATCGGCTGCACCGGAGCGAGCTCCTCCGGGACGATCTTCGTCGGGTCGAGCAGGTCGATGCCCTCGAACGTCTGCCGCGGCGTGTCCGGGAAGACCTGCACACCGAGCTCCCACTGCGGGAACGCGCCGGACTCGATGGCGTCGGCGAGGTCGCGGCGGTGGAAGTCGGGGTCGAAGCCGTTGATCAGCTGCGCCTCCTCCCACACCAGGGAGTGCACGCCCAGCTTCGGCTTCCAGTGGAACTTCGCGAGTGCCGTCTCACCCTCTGCGTTGACCAGCCGGAAGGTGTGGACGCCGAAGCCCTCCATCGTCCGGTAGGAGCGCGGGATGCCGCGGTCGGACATGTTCCACATGACGTGGTGGGTGGCTTCGGTGTGGGTGGACACGAAGTCCCAGAACGTGTCGTGCGCGCTCTGCGCCTGCGGGATCTCCCGGTCCGGGTGCGGCTTGCCGGCGTGGATGATGTCCGGGAACTTGATGCCGTCCTGGATGAAGAAGACCGGGATGTTGTTGCCGACCAGGTCGAAGTTGCCCTCCTGGGTGTAGAACTTCGTCGCGAACCCGCGGGTGTCGCGGACGGTGTCGGCCGAGCCGCGCGAGCCCAGCACGGTCGAGAACCGCACGAACACCGGCGTCTCGACACCGTCGCCCAGGAAGGCGGCCTTGCAGATGTTCGCGGCGGTGCCGTAGCCGACGAACACACCGTGCGCGCCATAGCCGCGTGCGTGGACCACGCGCTCCGGGATGCGCTCGTGGTCGAAGTGCATGACCTTCTCGCGCAGGTGGTGGTCCTGCAGCAGCGTGGGGCCGCGCTCACCGGCCTTCAACGAGTGGTCGGTGTCGTACAGCCGCGCGCCGGCCGACGTGGTGAGGAACTCACCCTGCTGCGCCTTGGCCGACTGCGGGGCACCGGTCGGGGCGCCCGTCGGCGTCACCGTCTCCGGCCCGGTCTGGTCCGGCTTGGGCGGCAACGGCCCCCGCGGCTCTGTGGGCTCCTCGAGGGACGGCGGCTCGCTGTTCGGGGCGCCGGGGATCGGCGGGTTCACCAGTTCGGTGACCTTGTCCACCGCCTTCTCCAGTGCCGCCTTCACGACTTTGCCCGGCTTGTGGGTAGCCACTGCTTCCTCCTCGGAGCGAGATCGTCAGCCAGGCAGTACCCGCGTACCGGAAATCTATGCGTCGCCGACCTTCCGGGTGACCGTCACCGCCGGGACCGCCGCTTGTCCCGCACGGCGGGAGCGGGCACGATCCGAGCGGCGACCTCCGGCGGCGCGGCGGCCGACCCCGGCCCGCCGGCCTCGACCCACTCGACCACGCCGTCGACCGCCTCGTCCGCCAGCACCGACCCCACCCACACCGGCCGCGCACCGGCGGCCCGCGCCGCCGGGCCGGGCACCACGACGACCACGTTGGACACCTCGCACGCGTCCAGGCAGTCGGCGACCCTGACCGCCCGGCCCAGGCGGGAGCGCAGCACCGCGAGCTGGTGGTCGTGGTCGACGTCGGGGTGCTTGCGCGCGGTACCGCAGCAGCACCCGCGGCAGACGGTGATCTTGGGTGTCATGCCAGGAGTTCTACCCGCCGACCGGCCCGGCGGGGTGCGAACGTGCCGCGGTTCTCAGCGCGACCGGCCAATAAAGTGCCGTACCCCTACGGATACCGTCCCTGATTGTTCCCCATCGGGCCGCGCCCGACAGTGATCCGCAGCGAACTGCCGCCATCCCTGCCTCAAGGCGAGCGTTCGCCAGATCCGGAAGGGAACCAACGTGAACAGAACACCACGGTCCTGGGGCCTGCTGGCCCTGGTCGCCGCCGCGGTGCTGGCACCCGTCAGCGTCGCGAACGCGGCTCCGCAGAACGCCCCAGCGGCCACCTACCTCGGCGACACCGTCCCTGCGAACCTCGGTGACGTCTCGCCCACGTTCGCCGGCGGCCAGAACGCCACCGTGAGCGAGTTCCCCGGCGTCGTCGCGGGCATCCGCGCGGGTGGCAGCCGGCCGGAGGGCCAGACCTGCACCGGCACGGTCGTGGCACCGCGCAAGATCCTGATCGCGGCGCACTGCGCGGACGCGGCGGGGGAGAAGAAGTTCGTCTACGGCCTCGACGACCTCAAGGACTACCAGGGTGGCGCCGGGTCCGGGTTCGCCGTGAACGTGGTGAGCTACAAGAAGCACCCGAAGTACGTCAACTTCGACCAGGGCTACGACGTGGCGGTCGTGACGGTCGACCGCGACATCGCGCTCAAGGGCGGTGCGGCGTACCCGAAGTTCGCGACGTCCGCGGACGCCGGGGGTGCGGCGCCGGGCAAGACCGCGCTGGGCTTCGGTTACGGCAAGAAGGACTTCAACGACACCTCGCAGGACGTCACGCTGGACAAGGCGAGCCTGCCGGTCGTCGACGGCGACCGGGTGTGCCAGGGCGTCGGCGCGGGCTTCAAGTCGGCGACCATGATCTGCGCCGGGTACGCCGACGGCCGGGTCACGATCCTGCCCGGTGACAGCGGCGGTCCGCTGGTCCTCGACGGCAAGGTCTACGGCGTCGCGTCGTGGAGCCGCTCGGACTTCAAGTGGTACTCGATCTACGGTCGCCTCGACAACGACATGGGCGACTGGGTGCGCACGGAGGTCGGCAACCAGCCGCCGACCGGTGACCTCACCGTGGCGGTCAACCCCGGCAGCGGTTCGGTGGCACCGGGCAAGTACGCCTCCGCCACCGTCACCACCACCGCGGGCACCGGTGCGGAGAACGCCACCCTGTCCGCCGCGGGCCTGCCCAGCGGGGTGAAGGCGGTGTTCCAGCCGTCCTCGATCACGACCGGCGGCTCGGCGAAGGTCACGTTCGACGCGAGCGGCACGGCGCCGGGCGGCACCTACGACGTCACCATCACCGCGACCACCTCCAGCGGCAAGACGGCGTCCGCGAAGTACGCGCTGACCGTCACCGGTGACCCGCAGCCCGGCGACTTCACGCTCTCGGCGACCCCGAGCAGCGTGAAGGCGGCCAAGGGCAAGTACGTCTCCACCACGGTCAACACGACCGGCGGCGGCCAGACGATCACGCTGTCCGCGTCCGGCGTGCCCAGCGGCGTGAAGGCCACCTTCCAGCCGGCGTCGGTCGGCGCGGGCGGGTCGGCGAAGCTGACCTTCGACGTCTCCACCACCGCGGTCGCCGGCACCTCGACGATCACGGTCACCGGCACCGACGCGGGCGGCAAGACGGCCACCACCACGGTGTCGCTCACCGTCGAGGGCACCGAACCGCCGACCGGCGACGTGACCGTGACGGCGACCCCGTCCTCCGGTAGCGGCTGGCAGGGTCAGCTGGTGCAGACCTCGGTGAAGGCCACCGGCGGCACCGGCAACCTGACGCTGTCCGCGTCGGGTGCGCCCGCCGGCACCCAGGTGACGTTCAACCCGGCCACGATCGGCCAGAACGGCACCAGCAACGTCTGGTTCTTCACCAGCTTCTCCACCCCGGCCGGCACCTACCCGATCACCATCACGGCCACCTCGGCCGACGGGAAGACCGGCAGGACCACGTTCACGCTGACCGTCACGACGATCGGCGCGCAGCGCGGCGCCCACTAGCCGCGTGCAACCAGAAGTGCCCCGGAGCTCGAGAGCTCCGGGGCACTTCGTCTTCCTCCCTGTGTCCCTAGACCGTGAGGGTCCAGGAGTCGATGGTGCCGGTGTCGTAGCTCCACACGTCGGTCACCCGCAGCTTCCACGTCCCGTTGCGCGCCTCGGAGGAGAGGTCGACGGGGTAGGTCTCGTGGACGCCGGCCGACGACGACGCGCCGCCCGCCTTCTTCAGGGTGTACGACCGGCCGGATGGGCTGACCAGGTCGATGGCCAGGTCACCGGTGTAGGTGTGGAAGATGTCGACCTTGACCGTCGCCGAGGCCGTCGAGTTGCCCGTGCAGCCCGAGAGCGTCACGGAGGACGTCACGGCGGTGTTGGTGTCCGGGATGGCCACGTCGTCGCCGTTGGTGGCCGGGCCGCAGGGCGACGGGTCGGGTCCGCCGATGAAACCGCTGTAGAGCAGCTTGTTCGGCGAGCCGGTGCCGGGGTTGGTGACCTTGCCGCTGGTGGCGCCGTTCACCAGTGCGTCGCGCAGGGCCTGTGGGCTCGCGGACGGGTTGGCCGACAGGTACAGGGCCGCCACGCCCGTGACGTGCGGGGTGGCCATGGACGTGCCGGACATGTTCGCGGCACCGCCGTTCAGCCCGAGCGAGGTGATGTTGTCACCCGGCGCGAAGATGTCGGTGCAGGTGCCGTAGTTGGAGAACGAGGCCCGCGCGTCGTTCGACGAGGTCGCGTTCACCGTGATCAGCGCCGGGATCTTGGCGGGGCCGGTGCCGCAGGCGTCGGTGGAGCTGTTGCCCGACGCCACGGCCATCTGCACGCCGGAGCCGATCATGCCGGCGATCGCGTCGTTGCCGATGTCGGCGGTGTCGAACGTCCACGACGCGTTGACCACCGCCGGCTTCTTCGCGTTGGCGGTGACCCACTCGATGGCCTTGACGCCGGCCGAGTCGGGGCCGTTCAGGCTGCAGCTGGTGCCGAGCATGCGCACCGAGACCAGCTTGGCCTTCTTCGCCACGCCGTAGGTCTTCGACCCGACCGTGCCCGCCACGTGGGTGCCGTGGCCGGAGCAGTCCTGCCCGTTCTGGCCGTCCTCGATGAAGTCGGCGCCCACGGACGCGCGCCCCTCGAAGTCGGCGATCGAGGTCTTGATGCCGGTGTCGGTGACGTAGACCGTGACGTTCGACGCGCCCCCGCTGGGGTAGTTGAACCTCTTGTCCAGCGGCAGGTTCGCCTGGTCGATCCGGTCCAGGCCCCAGGTGGGGTCGGTCTGCACGTCCGACGCGCGAGCCGTGCCGTCCTGGTGGACGGCCTTGACCGCGGGGTCGGCGGCGAGCCTGCGGGCCTGCTGCTCGCTCAGGCCCTTGACCTGGAACCCCCGCATGGCGTGGGAGAACACGTAGTCGAGCTTGCCGCCGTAGCGCTGGACGAGCGTGCTGGAGGCCGCCTGGACCTCGGCGGACGCCTGAAGTCCCGCGGACGGCTTGAGCGACACGATGAAGCTGTTGCCCGGCGCGGGGTGCCCGGCTCGCACGAAGTCCGCCTCAGCGGCGTGCGCCGGGGTGGTGAGGACCGTGAGCGAGGCCAGGACGACGAGCCCGAAAGCGGTGCGGTGCATGGTGGTTCCTTCCGGGCGTCGTCAGAACGTGAGGGTCCACGAGTCGATGGTGCCGGTGTCGTAGCTCCACACGTCGGTCACCTGCAGCTTCCAGGTGCCGTTGCGGTTCTCCGCGGACGCGTCGACGGTGTAGGTCTCGTGGACGCCCGCCGACGAGCTCGCGCCGCCCGCCTTCTTGAGGCCGAACCGCGCGCCGGACGGACCGACCAGGTCGATGGCCAGGTCGGCGGTGTAGGTGTGGTTGATGTCCACCTTGACCTTGGTGGTGGCCGAGGCCTTGCCGGTGCAGTTCGACACGGTCACGGCGGACGTCACGGCGGTGTTGGTGTCCGGAATGGACACGTCGTCGCCGTTGGTCGCGGCGCCGCACGGCTCGGGGTCCGGGCCGCCGCCACCGATGAAGCTGATGTTCAGCAGCTTGTTCGGCGAGCCCTTGGTGTCCGAGATCTTGTCGGAGGTCGCGTTGCCCACCAGCGCGTCACGGACCTGGGCAGGGGTGGCAGAAGGGTTCGCCGAGACGTAGAGCGCCGCCGCACCCACGACGTGCGGGGTGGCCATCGAGGTGCCGCCCATCGACTGGGTGCCGCCACCATTGCGGGTGGAGGTGATGTTGGAGCCGGGCCCGAAGATGTCCACGCACGAGCCCCAGTTCGACGCCTGGCCGCCGGTGTAGATCGAGCGCTGGTCGGCCGAGTCGCTGGCGGCCACCGTGATGGCCTCCGGCGTGCGGGCGGGCGAGGTCTGGCAGGCGTCGCCGTTGTTGTTGCCCGCCGCCACGCCGAACGTCACGCCCGCCGCGATCGCGCGCTTCACCGCGCTGTCCACAGTGGAGTCCGCGCCGCCGCCGAGGCTCATGTTCGCCACGGCGGGCTTCTTCGCGTTCTGGGCCACCCAGTCGATGCCCTTGATGATCTGCGAGTACTGCCCGCTGCCGTTGCAGTCGAGCACGCGCACCGCCACCAGGTTGACCTTCTTGGCCACGCCGTAGGTCTTCGACCCGACCGTGCCCGCGACGTGCGTGCCGTGGCCCTGGCAGTCCGAGGCGTCCGGGTCGTTGTCGATGAAGTCGTAACCGTCCTTGGCACGACCCTCGAACTCGGTGTGCGCCTTGTAGATCCCGGTGTCGAGGATGTAGGCGGTCACGTTCGACGCGGTGTTCGGGTAGGTGAAGCGCTGGTCGAGCGGCAGGTTCGCCTGGTCGATCCGGTCCAGGCCCCACGTCGGGTCGGTCTGGGTGTCGGACATCCGCGCCCAGCCGTCCTGCTGCACGTAGGCGACCTGCGGGTCGGCCGCGAGCCGGCGGGCCGCCGCCTCGTCGAGCTTCACCGCGAAACCGCGCACGGACGCGACGTAGGTGTTGCTGACCTTGCCGCCGTGCCTGCGGGCCAGGTCGAGCGCCTTGGCGTTGGTGGTCGGGGCGTCACTGGCACCGTCCTTGAACACCACGATGTAGCTGCCGGCCACCGGCTGGTCCGCGGTGCGGACCGCCGCTTGCTGAGCGGACGCGGGGCTCGCCACGGCGGTCACGACCGCCATGCCGAGTCCGGCCGCGACCAGCGTGCGGGTTGTGCGATCGAGTCGCATCTCGAGTTCTCCGTTCTGGGCCGCCGCTGCAGGGAGTGGGCGGCCACTGCGGATCACGATCGAGCGCGTTCGCACCGCGAACAATCCGGATATCGCTACGTAGGGATACCCGTCTTTCGCCTAAGATCAGTCCGGATGAGTCGGACACCGAGCCAGCGTCGGCCCGGCCCCGCCGCGCTGATGCGCACCAGTTCCCCGGTGCTCGTGGGGCGGGGTGACCAACTCGGCACGCTGCGCGCAGCCGTGCCGAGGCAACCCGCCGTGGTCATGATCGAGGGCGAGGCCGGTGTCGGTAAGTCGCGGCTGGTCCGCGAGCTGCTGGACTCCGACCTCGGGCCGATCGCCGTCCTGATCGGGCACTGCCAGCCGGTGGGCGAGCCGTTCCCGTACGGGGCGGTGCTGGAGGCGCTGCGCGACTGCACCGCGCGACTGGCCCGCGGCCCCGCGCTGAGCCCGGTGGCGGGCGTGCTGGGCGCGCTGCTGCCGGAGATCGCCGAGCACCTGCCGCCGCCACCGCCGCCGACCGGTGACCCGCGCGCCGAGCGGCACCGGCTGTTCCGCGCGCTGCGCGAGCTGGTCAGCGTGCTCGGACCGGTGCTGCTGGTCGTCGAGGACCTGCACTGGGCCGACGACGGGTCGCGGCAGCTGCTGCGGTTCCTGATGGGCGACCCGCCGCCGAACCTGTCGATCGTGGTCACCTACCGGCGCGAGGACGTGCCGGGCGGCGTTCCGCTCGGCACGGCGTACCGGCCGCCCGGCGGGATCACCAGCGCGGTGCTGGAGCTCCAGCCGCTCGACGTAACCGAGGTGCGGGCGCTGGCCTCCGCGATCCTGGACGGCGAGCCGGTGTCCGCGGAGTTCGCGGCCAAGCTGCACGAACGCACGGCGGGCATCCCGTTCGTGGTCGAGGAGACCCTGCGCGCGCTGCGCAACCCGGCGGGCGCGGTGCACGCGGACGGCGCCACGGCCCGGCGGCTGCTCGACCACGTGGACGTCCCGGTGCTGCTGCGCGACGCGATGGCCGAGCGGCTGGCGGCGTTGCCGGTCACCGCGACCCGGCTCGTCCAGGCCGCCGCCGTGCTCGGCACGCCCGCCTCGGCCGAACTGCTCGGAGCGGTCGCCGCGATCGGCGAGAACCGCGTGCGCGCCGCGTTGACACACGCGCTGACCGGCCACGTCCTGCACGAGGCCGACGCACGCAGCTATGGGTTCCGGCACGCGCTGGCCCGGCAGGCCGTCTACGACACGTTGAGCGGCCCCGACCGCCAGCAGCTGCACAACCGCGCCGTCGAGGCGCTGTCCCGCGTCGAGCCGCTGCCGTTGGTGCAGCTGGCCGAGCACAGCGAACGCGCCGGTCACACGGCCGCGTGGCTGCGGTTCGGGGAGGCCGCCGCCGACCGCGCCGCCGAGCGCGGTGACGCCGGGACCGCCACCGCGATGCTGCAGCGACTGCTGGTCGACCCGGCCGTGCCCGCCGCGGACGTGGACCGGCTCGCGATCAAGCTCGGCGAGGTGGCCCACCGCGGTCTCGACCAGCACGCCCCGACCGAGGCGCTGGAACGCCTGCTGTCCGACCGCCGCCTGTCGGTCTCCGCGCGCGGCGAGGTGCGCCTGTTCCGCGGCCTGCTGCTGATCCGCCAGGCCGGCGGCATCGAGGAGGCCCGCACCGAGATCGACCGCGCCGTCGCAGACCTCGCCGAACGGCCCGACCTGGCGGCTCGTGGCGCCGCCGTGCTGGGCATGCCCTCCCTCGGCATGACACCGCTGCACGGGTTCGCGCCGTGGCTGGACCGGGTCGACCGCTACCGCGCGGCCACCGACGACCGCGAGCTGAGCCTGTCGCTGTACGCGAACCAGCTGGGTTCGAAGATGCACGCCGGCGACCCGTCCGTGCTCGCGTCGCTGGACTTCCCGCCCGTGTCGACCCCCGGTGAACTGCGTCAGCTCGCCCGCGCCCACTGCAACCTGGCCGACGCGCTCACCAGCACCGGCCACTTCGACCTGTGCGGCGACCAGCTGCGCGACGGCCTGCGCTTCGCCGCCGAGTGCGGCGCCCCGTTCGTCGTGAGCACCGCCCAGGCCACCCGCGTGCGCCTCGACTGGCTGACCGGCCGCTGGGACGGCCTCGCCGAGCGCGCCGGCACCCTGCTCGACGAGTACCGCGACCTGTCCCCGGTGGCGAGCGAGCTGTCACTGGTCCTCGGCTCGCTGGCGGCGGCCCGCGGCGAGTGGGCGGAGGCCACCAGCCACCTGACCGAGACCGGCGCGTTCACCCCCGAGGAGTCGATCGCCCCGGTCGCGATCGCCGGCTGCGCCGCACTGGCGTGGACGGTGCTGTCCCAGGACGAGGTCACCCGCGCCTGCGTGGACGTCGACCGCGGCGTGGCCATCGTCCGCACCAAGGGCGTCTGGGTGTGGGCCACCGAACTGGGCCCGGTCGCCGTGGCCACCTACCTCGCGGCCGGCCGGGAGACCGACGCGGAGAACCTGATCGAGGAGATCGCCGCCGGGATCGAGGGCCGTGACGCACCGATGGCGGTGGCCGCCCTCGCCCAGTGCCGCGCCCGCCTGGCCGAGGCCCGCGGCCGGTTGGACGTGGCGGTGTCGCTCTACCGGGAGGCCGCCGACCGCTACTCGGCGCTGCCCGCGCCGTACCACACGGCACTGGTCGCCGAACGCGAGGCCGCCTGCCTCCTCCCGACCGAACACGAGAAGGCCACCGAGATCCTCTCGGCCCTCGTCGACACGTTCGACGCCCTCGGCGCCACCCGCGACGCCGCCCGGTGCCGCCACCGGCTGCGCAGCATCGGCGGCGGCAAACCGTCCCGGCGCGGCCGCCGCGGGTACGGCAACGAGCTGTCGCCGCGCGAGCAGGAGGTGGCGCGGCTGCTCGCGGCCGGGCACACCAACCGGAAGATCGCGGACGTGCTGTTCCTGTCGCCGCGGACGGTCGAGCAGCACGCGGCACGGGTGCTGCGCAAGCTCGGGGTGTCGTCACGGGCCGAACTGCAGGCGGAGGACCTGGGCTGACCTCGTGGCCCGGCACCGTTGCGGTAGCTCAGCTCGCCGTTGTTGTCGCGCTTGCCGGTCAGGTTCCGGATTTCTCCGCGGACGATGTCGGCGTGCTGTTGACGTCGTCCGGGCCGGTCGACCTGCTGTCCGGTAACGGCGGGGGCGGACCGGCGTGGTCCTGGGCGCGCACTTCGTGGCTCGGGACCGTTGTGGCGGCTCAGTTCGCCGTTGTCGTCGCGCTCGCGGGTCAGGTTCCGGATTTCTCCGTGGATGACACCGGTGTGCCGTTGTCGTCGTCCGGGCCGGTCGGCCTGCTGTCCGGCAACGTCGGGGGCGGACCGGCGTGGTCCTGGGCGCGCACTTCGTGGCTCGGGACCGTTGTGGCGGCTCAGTTCGCCGTTGTCGTCGCGCTTGCTGGTCAGGTTCCGGATTTCTCCGTGGACGACGCCGGCGTGCCGTTGTCGTCGTCCGGGCCGGTCGGTCCGCTGTCCGGCAACGTCGGGAGCGGGCTGGCGTGGTCCTGGGCGCGCACTTCGTGGCCTGGGACCGTTGCGGTAGCTCAGCTCGCCGTTGTCGTTCCGCTCGCCGGTCAGGTTCCGGACTTCTCCGTGGACGACGTCGGCGTGCCGTTGACGTCGTCCGGGCCGGTCGACCTGCTGTCCGGCAACGCCGGAAGCGGACCGGCGCGGTCCGGAGCCCACACCTCCGGCCCCCTGACCCGGCAGACTGGGGGCAGGGGAGTGGAGGGGCGGGGATGGATCGGACGTTCGGCGAGCTGTTGCGCGACCACCGGCTCGCGCACGGCCTGACCCAGCACGGGCTGGCGGAGAAGGCGCAGCTCAGCGAGCAGGCGGTCGGTGCGCTGGAACGCGGTGACCGCCGGTACCCGCAGGCGGTCACGGTCGAGCGGCTGGCCGGCGTGTTCGGCCTGGCGGGAGCGGACCGGGAGCTCTTCGTGCGGCTCGCGTCCCGCAAGGGCACGCCCCGCCGCCCGGTCGCGGGCACCCCGCGGCAGCTGCCCGCCGGCATCGCGCACTTCACCGGCCGGTCCGCGCAGGTCGCGCTGGTCGCGGACCTGCTGCGCGACCGGTCGGCCGCGGCGGTGGTGTCGATCAGCGGCATGGGCGGGGTCGGCAAGACGTCGCTGGCCGTGCACGTCGGCCACCTGCTCGTCGACGACTTCCCGGACGGGCAGCTCTACCTGGACCTGCAGGGACACGGTGAACGTTCGCCGGTGGCACCGCTGGAGGCGCTGGGCCTGTTCCTGCGCTCGCTCGGCGTGGCCGGCAAGAACGTGCCCGCGACGGTGTCCGAGGCGGCACTGCGGCTGCGCACCGAGCTGGCCGGCCGCCGGGTGCTGCTGCTGCTCGACAACGCCGCCGACTCCGAGCAGGTCACGCCGCTGCTGCCGGGAACGGTCGGCGCGGCGGCGATCGTGACCAGCCGCAGGGCGTTGCTCACCTGCCAGGCCCGGCAGGTGCAGCTGGACGTGCTCACCGAGCCGGACGCGGTCGCCCTGCTCGCGACGACCGCGCCCGACCAGGTGGCGGCGGAGCCCGGGGCGGCCGCCGAGGTGGTGCGCCGGTGCGGCCGGCTGCCGCTGGCGGTCCGGCTGGCCGGTGCCCGGCTCGCGGCCCGGCCGTCGTGGCGGGTGTCCCACCTGGCCGAACGGCTGGCCGGCGGCCGTCGACTGGAGGAGCTCGACCAGGGCGAGGCCGGTGTGCGGGCGTGCTTCGCGCTGTCGATCGACGGCCTGGCGGGCAGCGACGAGCCGGTCGACCGCGTGGCGGCGGAGGCCTACCCGTTGCTGGCCTGGCCGGACCTGCCCGACCTGTCCGTCCCGGTCGCCGCCCGGCTGCTCGACCGCGCCGAGCACGACACCGAACGGCTGCTGGAACGGCTGACCGCGGCCTGCCTGCTGGAGGCGCCGTCGCCGGGTCGCTACCGGCTGCACGACCTGCTGCGCGTGTACGGCGCCGGCCTGGCCGAGGCGTCGGCGCGGGAGGCGCTGACCAGGGTGGTGCGGCTGTACGCGGGCGTGGCGTGGCGGGGACTCGTGCTGTCCAGCCACGGCTCGCCGCGGTTCGCGCTGGCACCGGATCTCGCCGGGACGCCGGAGTTCGCCGACGCGGCGGCGGCCTACGCGTGGCTGGAGCGAGAACGCGCTCACGTGGTCGCGGCGGCAGCCCAGGCGGACCCGGACGACCCGGTGCTGGCGACGCTCGCCGTGGGGCTGTTCGAGTTCTACCGCACCCGCGGGCTGTGGCGGGACTGGCGGCAGGTGTGCCAGGCGGCCCTGCGCGCGCCCGTGGACCGGCTGACCCACGCGTACCTGCTCAGCGACCTCGCCGGTGCCGATGCGGAGCTCGCGCACCGCGGCGACGGCGACTTCGAGCAGGTGCGGCAGCACATCCGGGCCGCCATCGCGTTGTTCGAACAGCACGGCGACGACGACTGCACGGCCAGGGCGTTGAACAACGCCTGCTACGCGTTCCGGCTCGGCGGTGCCGTGCGGGAGGCGATCGAGCTCGGTGAGCGCAGTCGCGCGCTGGGCAGCCGCGACTGGACGCTGGGCCTCAAGCTCGTCAACCTCGCCGAGCTGTACGGCCAGACCGGTGACCGGGCCACCCAGCACCGCTACCTCGCCGAGGCGATCGCCGTGCTGGAACCGCTCGACGCCGCCCACGGCATGGCCTACGCGCTCGTCGTGCTGGGCCTCGCGCAACGGGCGGAGGACCGCTTCCCCGAGGCGATCGCGAACCTGCGGCGCAGCGCCGAGCTGTGGCGCCGGATCGACGACACCCCCGGTGAGGCGAACACGCTGGCCGACCTGGGGGAGACCCTGCTCGCCGCCGGTGAGCGGGACGCGGCGCGGGACGTGCTGGCCGACGCCCAGGCCCTGCTGCGCCGCATCGGTGACCCGGCCAGGGAGCGGAAGGTCGCCGAGCTGCTCGCGCAGATCGGTCCGGCCGGTGCGGAGGACTCGGGCTGACCTCCGGAAACGGGTTCCTGTCGCCGGCCTGGCCTTGTCAGCGAAGATCATCGGCCGACCTGTGGCGGTTGTACACCGCCGCTGACCTGCACGTTCGCATTCCACCCGCCTCCGCCCGGCGCACACCGCCCTTGTGCCGCGCGTCCGTTCGTGCATATATTTGCCGAAACAACCTGATGTAAGCGCTTACATCACATTCAGTCACATGTAAGCGCTTACATCACGTCAACGACGACAGGGTGGCAACAGCACGATGGGCAAGCAGGACCACGCCGCATCCGAGGCCAGGGCCGCGGGAGCGACGATCTACTCGGTCGCCGACCGCGCCGGTGTCAGCATCGCGACCGTCTCGCGGGTGTTGCAGGGCGCGACGGTCGTGTCCGAGCCCACCCGGCAGAAGGTGCTCGCCGCCGTCGAGGAGCTCGGGTACGTGCCGCTCGGGGCGGCGCGCAGTCTCGCGGTGCGGCACCACGAGGCGCACGGTCTCGTCCTGCCCGAGCTCTCCGGCCCGTACTACGCCGAGCTGCTCATGGGGTTCGAGGCGCGTGCGGCGGAGCTCGCCCAGTCCGTGGTGCTCGTGCTCACCGACAGCCGCACCGACCTGGCCGCCGCGGTGCGCCAGCTCGCCACCAGGGTCGACGCCATCGCCGTGTTCGGTGCGGCGCCGATCTCCGGTGACGTGGTCCGGTTGCTGCGCGCGAAGAAGCCGGTCGTCGTCATCGCGGGTGAGCCGCATGACGGCGTCGAGGCGGTCTCCGCGGAGAACCTGGAGAGCGCGCGGGAGCTCGCCGGGCACCTGCTGGACCACGGCCGGCGGCGGGCTCTGTTCGTCGGCGACCCGGACAGCGGGCCCGACATCCGCAACCGGTACGCGGGCTACGTCGCCGCGCACCGCGACCGGGGGCTCGACGCCGCGGAACCGGTCCGGGTCGCGTTGCGCGAGGCCGACGGCGCCGCGTTCGCGCAACGGCTGCTGGCCGGCGAGTACGAGGCGGACGCGCTGATGTGCGCCAACGACGAGCTCGCGCTGTCGGTCATGACCACGGTGCAGGACGCGGGCCGGGACGTGCCCGGTGACGTCGCGGTGGCCGGCTGGGACGACGTCATGACCGCGCGGTACGTGCGGCCGGGGCTCACGACCGTCCGCCAGCCCGTCCAGGAGCTCGGGGCGCTGGCCGCCAGCCGCCTGCACGACCTCGTGAGCGGTGAGCTGCCACGACCGCAGCCGCAGACGTTGCCGACGCGCCTGGTGGTGCGCTCCTCCTGCGGCTGCCCGGCCGCCTGACCACCGCCCTCCACTTCGGACGAACGCAGGAAGGAAGCGAGAAACCAATGGTGCGCAAGACTGCCAAGTCGCTCGCGGGCCTGTCAGCCCTGGTGCTGGTGCTGGCCGCGTGCGGGCGCGGCGACGACCAGACCGGTGGCCGGTCGAGTGCCGACATCGGACAGGGGCCCGCCACGGGCACCGTCACCGTCTGGGCCATGGGTGCGGAGGGCGAGAAGCTCCCGGCGCTCGCGGAGGAGTTCGAGAAGGCGAACCCCGGCGTCGACGTCCAGGTCACCGCCATCCCGTGGGACGCGGCCCACAACAAGTTCACCTCGGCGATCGCCGCCGGCCAGGCACCGGACGCGGCCATGGTCGGATCGACGTGGATGGGCGAGTTCGCGGGCATGAACGCGCTCGACGCGACACCGTCCTCGATCGACAAGAGCGCGTTCTTCGACGGCGCGCAACGCACCACGGAGGTCGGCGGCACCTCGTACGGCATCCCCTGGTACGTCGAGACGCGCCTCGTCTACTACCGCAAGGACCTCGCCAAGACCGCGGGGTATGAGACGCCGCCGAAGGACTGGCAGGGCCTCAAGGACATGGCCAAGGCCATGCAGACCAAGGCGGGCGCCAAGTTCGGGATCGGCCTGCAGGCGGGCGGCACCGGCTCGTGGCAGTCGCTGCTGCCCTTCGCGTGGTCGAACGGCGCGCAGCTGACCAAGGACAACGGCGCCGCCTACAACTTCGACAGCCCCGAGATGCGGGAGACGCTGCAGTACTACGGCTCCTTCTTCAACGAGGGCATCGCGGACCGGGAGGCGCCCGCGCAGCCCACGACCGAGCCGGACTTCGTCAGCGGCCGGGTGCCGATGTTCATCTCCGGCCCCTGGATGATGTCGGCGGTGGAGAAGCTCGGTGGCGCCGACTTCAAGGACAGGTACGACGTCATGCCGATGCCGACGAAGAAGACCTCGTCCAGCTTCGTCGGCGGCTCGAACTTCGTCGTCTTCAAGGAGACCGACAACCGCGACTCCGCCTGGAAGTTCGTCCGCTGGCTGGCCGACCCGCAGACCCAGGTGAAGTGGTACCAGCGGTCCACGGACCTGCCGTCGGTGAAGAGCGCCTGGCAGGACCCGGCGCTGACCGCCGACACCAAGCTCGCGACCTTCGGCCGGCAGCTCGACACGGCGCAGTCGCCGCCCACCTTCGCCACGTGGGAGCAGGCGATCACCGCGCTCGACACCGAGGTCGAGAAGGTGGCCCGGTCCGGTGCCGACCCGGCCGCCGCGCTCAAGGCGGCGCAGGCGTCGGCCGAGTCCATCGGCACCGGCCGGTGAGCTCGCCCGCCACGGCGCGCAGGACCGGCCGGCGCGGGGCGGAGCGGGCGGCGTGGGGCCTGATCCTCCCGTTCTGCCTGCTGTTCGGCCTCTTCACGGCCTGGCCGGTGGTCCAGTCGCTCTTCATGAGCTTCACCGACACCCGCAACCGCGACCTGCGCACGCCGTTCGCCGTGAACTTCGTCGGCCTGGACAACTACGTGCAGGCGTTCACCGACCCGCTCTTCAGCACGGCCGCGCTGAACACCGCGTACTTCGTGCTGGTCGGCGTGCCGCTCACGCTGGCCATCGCGCTCGCGGCCGCCGTGTTGCTGGACAAGGGGATCACGCGGTTCCGCGCGTTCTTCCGGCTCGGCTTCTACACCCCGGTCATCACGTCGATCGTCGCGGTCGCGGTGGTGTGGCGGTTCCTGCTGCAGGACGAGTTCGGGCTGATCAACACCGTGCTCGGCTGGGTCGGCATCGACGGCCCGAACTGGCTCGGTGACCCGGACTGGTCGATGCCCGCGCTGATCCTCATGGCCGCGTGGCGCAACTTCGGCACCGCAATGATCATCTTCCTGGCCGGGCTGCAGGCCGTCCCCGCGTCGCTGCACGAGGCGGCGTCGATCGACGGCGCCGGGCCGGTGCGGCGGTTCCGGTACATCACGCTGCCGTTGCTGCGCCCGACGCTGCTGTTCGTCTCGGTCACGACGGCGATCGGCTACCTGCAGTTCTTCGAGGAGCCCTACGTCATGACCAACGGCGGTCCGCTCAACTCGACGATCTCCGCGTCGATGTACACCTACCGGCAGTTCGGGTTCGGCAACTACGGCTACGCCTCCGCCATGAGCTACCTGATCTTCGTCGTCATCGCGGTCGTCACCGCCGTGCAGTTCCGCCTGTTGCGGGAGAGGGGCTGACATGACCGCGACGCGCACACCGAACCGCTGGTGGCTCTACGTTCCGCTCACCCTCGCGCTCCTGGCCGTGGTCGCGCCGTTCGCGTGGATGGTGCTGGGCAGCTTCAAGGGCGAGGGGGAGATCCGGGCCAACCCGCCGACGTGGCTGCCACAAGCCGCGTCCCTGGACAACTACACGCAGCTGTTCTCCCGCCTGCAGTTCGGGACGTACTTCCTCAACTCGGCGATCGTCGCGATCCTGGTGACCGCCGGGAACCTGCTCTTCTGCTCCATGGTCGGCTACGCGCTGGCCATGCTGGAGTTCCGCGGCAAACGGGCGTTGTTCGTGGTCGTCATGGCGACGCTGATGATCCCCGGCGTGGTCACGTTCGTGCCGCTGTACGTGCTCGTCGTCAACGCGGGCCTGGCGAACTCGCTGCCCGCGCTGATCCTGCCGTTCCTCGTCTCGCCGTTCGGCGTCTTCCTGATGCGCCAGTTCATGACGGGCCTGCCGGGGGAGCTGCTCGACGCCGGCCGCGTCGACGGCGCGAGCGAGCTGCGCATCTTCGCGCGGATCATCCTGCCGCTGTGCGGGCCCGCGCTGGCCACGCTCGGCATCCTCACGTTCCTGGGCAGCTGGAACAACTTCCTGTGGCCGCTGGTGGTCGCGCAGCAGGAGAGCGAGTACACGCTCCCCGTCGCGCTCGCCCTCTACTCGACCGGCCAGAACTCCATCCAGTACGGCCTGCTGCTCGCCGGGGCCACCATCGTCGTCGTCCCGGTCCTGCTCGTGTTCCTCGTCTTCCAGCGGCGCTTCATCGAAGGCATCGCGACCACCGGCATCAAGTGAAGAGTCCACAGCGGACTCGTTCAGTAGGGGGACCCACATGACCTCGCCAGCCAGGATCACCCGACGGACCCTGCTCGTCGCGGGCGCGGCCACCACCGCCGCGCTCGCCGTCCCGGCCACCACCTCGGCCGCGCCCCGGCACGCCGACCCCGTCCGGATCCGGGGCTGGGCGAGGGACACGTGGCGCAGCCTCGTCGCCATGACCCCGTCGAGCACGGGCCTGCCCGCGGACAACATCCCCGAGTCGCTGGCGGCGGCCGACCGCTCGGGCTACACCTCGCCGACGAACATCGGCGGCTACCTGTGGTCAACGGTCGTGGCCCGCGAGCTGGGCTTCCTCTCCCGCGACGAGGCGTCGGCGCGGCTGGTCAGGACGCTCACCACGCTGGACCGGATGGAACACCACACGCCGAGCGGCATGTACTTCAACTGGTACGACGAGGAGACCGGCGACGCACTGCGCTCCTGGCCGGGCACGGGCACGGTGGTGCACCCGTTCTGCTCCAGTGTGGACAACGGCTGGCTCGGTGCGGCGCTGCTCGTCGTGGCCGGGGCCGACCGGGCGGCAGCAGGCCTGGCGCGCCGGCTCTTCGCCCGCATGCGGTGGGACGCCTTCTACAACCCCGGCGACGACCCCGCGCACCCCGTGCGGCCGGGCGGGCTGATCCACGGCGGGTTCTTCCCGTTCGACCACGACCGGCCCGGCGGCGTGTACCGGGGCACGCACATCGGCGGCGACCCCGTGTGGCTGACCACGCACCACTACGACACCACGGTGTCGGAAACGCGCATCACCAGCTACCTCGGCATCATCACCGGCCAGATCCCGCCCCGGCAGTACTTCGCGATGTGGCGGACCTTCCCGGCCTCGTGCGACTGGTCGTGGCACGAGATGCGGCCGGTGGGGGAGAACCGCACCTATTACGGCATCGAGGTCTTCGAGGGCGCCTACACCTACCGCGGCATGCGGATCGTGCCCGGCTGGGGCGGGTCGATGTTCGAGGAGCTCATGCCGGACGTGTTCGTGCCCGAGGCCAAGTGGGCGCCGCGGTCGTGGGGCCGCAACCACCCGCTGCACGTCCGCGCGCAGCGCGAGCACGGGCTGATCGAGGCGGGCTACGGCTTCTGGGGTTTCAGCCCGGCCAGCAACCCCGCCGGCGGCTACCGCGAGTACGGCGTCGACGCGCTCGGCATGGGGCCGGGCAACGAGCCGGGCAACCCCGCCAACGGCTACTTCTCCGACCAGGAGATGACGAACTACGACGCCGGCTTCGGTGAGTGCCGCCCGGCCACCGCCCCGGCGCCGGTCTTCGGTGACGGCGTGGTCACCCCGCACGCCGCGTTCCTTGCGATGATGCACGAACGCGACGAGGCGTACGCGAACCTCGTCCGCGTCCAGGAGGACCTGCGCGCCTACGGCAGGGGCGGGTTCTTCGACGCGGTCGCCGTCCGGTCGGGCACGATCGCGCGCCGCTACCTGTCCCTGGACCAGGCGATGGTCATGGGTGCGATCGGGAACGTGCTGTGCCGTGACGTGATCCGGCGGTCGTTCGCGACACCGGCGGTCGAACGCGCGCTCCGCCCGGTGATCGGCGTGGAGGAGTTCGGCGCGAGCCGGGTGTGATCAGGTGACAGGTGTGACCAGTGTGGGAGGAAAAGGCATGCGGCCCGTGCGGCTGATCTCCGAGGACGGCGTCGAGTACCGCGACCTCAACGGCAACGGCGTCATGGACCCCTACGAGGACCCGCGGCGGCCGGTGGCCGAACGCGTGGCGGACCTGCTGGGGCGCCTTTCGTTGCGGGAGAAGGCAGGTCTGCTGTTCCACACCGTCATCGAGGCGGGCGCGGACGGCACGGTGAAGGAGGCGCCCGGCGCCATCAGCAAGTCGCCCACGAGCGTGGTGGTGCGGGAGAAGCACCTGTCGCACTTCAACGTGCACGCGTTGCACGACGCGCGGATGGCGGCGCGCTGGTACAACAACCTCCAGCTCATCGCCGAGAGCACGCCGCACGGCATCCCGGTGACCATCTCCACCGACCCGCGGCACGCGTTCCTGGAGAACGCCGGTGTCTCCTTCACCGCCAAGGCGTTCTCCCAGTGGCCCGAGTCCCTGGGGCTGGCCGCGTTGCGCGACCCCGGGCTCGTGGAGCGGTTCGCGGACATCGCCCGCCAGGAGTACGTCGCCGCCGGCATCCGGTGCGCCCTGCACCCGGCGATCGACCTCGCCACCGAACCGCGGTGGGCCCGGCAGGCGGGCACGTTCGGGCAGGACAGCGCGCTGACGGCCGAGCTGGCCGTGGCGTACGTGCGCGGGTTCCAGGGCCCCGAGCTCGGACCGGAGTCGGTCGCCTGCACCAGCAAGCACTTCCCCGGCGGCGGCCCGCAGAAGGACGGCGAGGACGCGCACTTCCCGTACGGCCGCGAGCAGGTCTACCCCGGCGGCCGCTTCGACGACCACCTCGCGCCGTTCCGCGCGGTCATCGAGGCGGGCACCGCGGCGGTGATGCCCTACTACGGCATGCCGGTCGGCCTGGAGGTCGACGGCGAGCCGGTCGAGGAGGTGGGGTTCGGCTACAACCGCCAGGTGGTCACCGGGATGCTGCGCGACCGCCTCGGTTTCGACGGCGTGGTGCTCACCGACTGGGAGCTCGTCATGGACAACCACGTCGGCGACAAGGTGCTCCCCGCGCGCGCCTGGGGCGTCGAACACCTCGACGCGCACGGGCGCATGGAGCTCATCCTCGCCGCCGGTGCCGACCAGTTCGGCGGTGAGGAGTGCGTCGAGGTGCTGCTCGACCTGGTGGCCCAGGGCCGCGTCACCGAGGCGCGGATCGACGAGTCCGCCCGCAGGCTGCTCGCGGTGAAGTTCCGCCTCGGCCTCTTCGACAACCCGTTCGTGGACGAGGACAGGGCAGCGGAAGTCGTGGGACGGCAGGACTTCCGCGACGAGGGCCACGTGGCGCAGGCCCGGTCGGTCACCGTCCTGGAGCTGGGCGGGGACGCGGCGGGGCTGCCGTTGCGGCCGGGGCTGAAGCTCTACGTGGAGAACGTCTCGCCGGAGGTCGCCGCACGGCTGGGAACCGTCGTCGCCACGCCGGAGGAGGCCGACGTGGCGCTCGTGCGGCTCATGGCCCCGTTCGACCCGCGGTCGGACCTGTTCCTGGAGTCGTGGTTCCACCAGGGCTCGCTCGACTTCCCGCCGGGACTGCCCGCCCGCCTCGCCCGGATCGCCGCGGCGTGCCCGTTGGTCGTGGACGTGACGCTGGACCGTGCCGCGGTGCTGACCCCGTTGCTGGACATCGCCTCGACGCTGGTGGTCAGCTACGGCACCACCGACGAGGCGCTGGCCGACGCGCTGACGGGGGTCCACCCGCCGGAGGGCCGGCTGCCGTTCGACCTGCCGCGGTCGATGGAGCAGGTCCGGCGTCACCCGGAGGACGTGGCCGGTTACGGGCACCCGCTGTTCCCCTTCGGCCACGGCCTGTTCCCCGGCGGTGAGCGGGACTAGGACGGGACAGCGTCAGGTCACTTCTGCTTCGACGTGCCCGCCGCCTTCTTGTGCGCGTCGTACTGCTTCTTCGCCTCCAGCACGTCCTCGACGGTGCACCAGCCGTGCGCGGCGGAGGTCTCGATGTCGCGGATGCAGATCATTTCGTCCTTGTTCGTGTTCTTGGCATCCGCGGTCACCGCGACCGAGGTGAAGTAGTGGCCTGGCGCGCCCTTCTTGAAGATCACGCACCAGCTCCCGTACTCGACGCCGACGAGGCCGGGGACGGCGTAGATGCCGGGCGGGGCGTTCGGGTCGAGCGTCCCCGCGGGGTAGCCGGCATCGATCACGGTGCCCTCCCACAGCTCGCCGACGGCCCGGTTGAAGGTGCGGTGCACCAGGTACTGCCCCTGCTTCCTGATCATCATGTCCAGCAGGGTCGCGACCGACAGCTGCCTCGACGTGTCGGCGGAGGGCTTGTCCGAGCCACCCGGAGGCGTCCCGGCCGGGGTGTTGTTGCCGGCCGGGGTGTCGTCGCCTGCCGGGGTGTTGTTGCCTGCCGGGGAGGCTTGCGGCAGCCAGGTGTGCAGCCATCCCGGCGCCGTGATCTCGGTCAGGAGCGGCTGGACCACGTCCTGGGTCAGGAAGTCCGCCCACCGGGCCCAGTCCTGCCCGCGGGGGATGACGGGTACCGCGGTCGTGAAGGACCGCCGGACCGACTGGCGCACGGTGCGGCGGAGCTGCGCGCGCAGGGCGAACACCATGGACGTCATCGACCGTCCTCCGACACGCCGTGCGCGGCGAGCTCGGCGAGCGCCGCCCTGGTGTCTTCGGCGATCCAGACCAGCAGGTCCCGCTCGCTGACCCGCGCCCACTGCCCGGGATCGGCCTTCACGGCTTCGGCGAGATCGGCGGCGATGCCCGCGGCGATCCGCTCGGCCACCTCGCTCGCGTGCGGCGGCCGGACGTCCGTGGCCGCCTTGTCAGCCGCCGGTTTCCGCGGGATCACCTGGCCGGGCTCCGCGCTCTCCGAGGTTCGTTTGGGTAAGGCAGTTTCGTCCATGGGGCGGAGTATGCCGGGGGAGTGGTCCGCGGGCCACGGATTCGCGGGCCAGGGATTCGGGGCCGCGAAAACATCCGCGAGGGCGGCGACCTCGTCCTCGTCGAACCGGCCCGCCCGCGGGGTTTGTAGGCTGCCCGCGGCGGAACCGGCACCGGCCGGCGCGCGTCGACTCGAACGGACAAGGCGCTCGGGACACGAGGACGATGACGGAAGAGACGTTCGGGCCGTACCGGATCGAGCAGCTGCTCGGTCGCGGCGGGATGGGCGAGGTGCACCGGGCCTACGACATGGCGCACGACCGGTTCGTGGCGCTCAAGAGGCTGTCGCCCGGCTACCACGACGACGAGGAGTACCGCGCCCGTTTCCGCCGCGAGGCGCGGATCGTCGCACGGCTGCGCGAGCCGCACGTCATCCCCATCCACGCCTACGGTGAGATCGACGGCCGGCTCTACCTGGACATGCGGCTGGTGGAGGGCGCCGACCTGTCGGACCTGGTGCACGGGACCACGATCGAACCGGCACGGGCCGTGCGCATCGTCGAGCAGGTGGCGAGCGCTTTGGACGCCGCCCACGCCGACGGGCTGGTGCACCGCGACGTGAAGCCGTCGAACATCCTCGTGACCTCCGGCGACTTCGTGTACCTGGTGGACTTCGGCATCGCCCGCAGCGTCTCGCCGTCCGCGACGGGCCTGACCGCGTCCGGCTCGGTGGTCGGCACCCTCGACTACATGGCACCGGAACGCTTCGAGAGCGGCCCGGTCGACGGCCGCGCGGACGTGTACGCCCTGGCCTGCGTCCTGTTCACCTGCCTGGCGGGCCGCCGCCCGTTCACCGCGGACGGCACCGCCGCCCAGATCTGGGCACACATGAGGGAAACGCCGCCCAGGGCGTCCCCGCTGAACCCGGCCGTCCCACCGGCGCTGGACGACGTCATCGCGAAGGGCATGGCGAAGAACCCCGCCGACCGGTATGTCACCGCCGGGGCGCTCGCACGGGCCGCGGCGCACGCTCTGGCCACCTCCGCGACCCCGCCGGGTGGACAACCCGCGGTCGGCCTGCCTGCGACCCCGGCGGGCGGACCGCCTGGGTCCGCTGCGCCCGGCACACCGCCCGGTGGCCAACCTGGACTCGCCACGCCCGCGGCAGCTGCCGGCGGCCAAGCTGGATTCGCCACGCCCGCGGCACCGCTGGGTGGACAACCCAGGTACGCCACCCCGGCGGGCGGACCGCCCGAACCCGCTGCGCCCGGGACACCGCCCGGTGGCCAACCTGGACTCGCCGCGCCCGTGGTACCGCTGGGTGGACAACCCGGAGACGCCATCCCGGCGGGCGGACAGCTCGGTCCTGCCGCCTCCGCAACGCCGCCGGGCGGTCAGCCCGGCCC
>NZ_LGDY01000146.1 GCF_001279525.1 Nocardia sp. NRRL S-836
GTTGAAGCAGCGTTCGACGACGTTGCGGCGCTTGTAGATCACCGGATCGAAGGCGGGTGGGCGGCCTCCGGCCCGGCCGCGGCGGGCTCGGTTGGCGCGTTGGTCGCGGCGTTCGGGGATGGTGGCCCGGATGCCGCGGCGGCGCAGGTGAGCGCGGATGGACTTGCTGGAGTAGCTCTTGTCCGCGATCACCCGCGCCGGCCGCGTCACGAACTGGCCGGGGCGAGCCGGCGGGAACCACACACCCGCCAGCACGGTGGTGAACATGGTGCAGTCGTTGATGTTGCCGCCGGTCAGGACGGTCGTGAGCGGGCGGCCGTGTCCGTCACAGGCTAGGTGGATCTTGGTCGAGGGGCCGCCGCGGGACCGGCCGATAGCATGATCATCTGGTTCGGTCTGCCCGCCACACGACCCGCTCGCCCCCTGTGTGCGCACGCGGACGGCGGCGGGCACCGGCCGCGTGCTGATGGGCACGCACGATGCTGGAGTCGACCGCGACCTCGCGGTCCAGCTCGTCGATCGCCTCCGCGATCACCCGCACCCTGGACACCAGCATGGTCAGGGTGCCGTTGCGTGACCAGCGCCAGAACCGGTTGTAGACCGTCTTCCACGGCCCGTACCGCTCCGGAAGGTCACGCCACGACACCCCGGTCTTCGCTTTGAACAACATCCCGTTGATCACACGCCGGTCATCCACCCGCGGACGGCCCTTCGCGCCCGAGACCGGCAACAACGGCTACAACGCCTGCCACTGCTCATCAGTCAGCTCATGCCTGCGCACCACGACACAAGATCAAAGCACGTCGGAGCAACCAGCTTTGAGGACGGGCCCTAGCACCCGGCAGACGGCTCGCGCTCTACGACATCGTCGCGGAGCACCCGTTGGCCGAGCACATCGTGTGCGACGCGTACGCGTACGCGTACGCGCACTGCACGTGGGCGGCAGCCTCGTGGCCCTCATCCGCTACACCGTGATCTTCTTCGCCCGCAACTTCGAGCTGCCCGCAACTTAGGGCGTGGACCGCGGACAGGCGCCTCGTAGTCGCACGCACTCCACCGGTGAAGGTGCGCGTGACCAAGCCTGTCACCCGATCGGTGAAGGTGACCAGATGATGGGCGCCGTTGACATAGATCCGGCTGCCCGGTCCGATGGATCGGGCTTTTCGGAAGGGTGGCGACGTGCGGATCGAGCAGCTCGAGTACATCCAGGCGGTCACCCGGCTCGGGTCGCTGCGCCGCGTCGCGGAGGAGCTGCACCTGTCGCAGCCCGCGTTGAGTGAGACAGTGCGCAACTTGGAGCGCGAACTGGGCGTCAACATCCTGAACCGCACGCGGTCCGGCGCACGGATCAGCGACGAGGGCCGCGAGCTGCTTCCCTACATCGCCGGAGTGCTCGAAGCCGTGGACCAGCTCCGCCGGGCCGCCGACGACCAGCACCACAGCAACCGGGTGCTGCGCGTGGGCACGGTCAACGCGGCGACCGTCGGGCTGGTGATCCCCACCATCCGGGAGTTCCGCGAGACCCATCCGGCGACCCGCGTCGAGGTGGTGGACGCGCGTGAGGCGGAGATCCACCGGTCGCTGCGGGAGGGCAGCCTGGACATCGGGCTGGTGAACTACCTGCGCGGCGACGACCCGCCGCCGGACTTCGACACGACCGAGCTGCTGTGCGGGCAGCCGGTGGTGTGCCTGCGGGCGGACAGCCCGCTGGCCACCCGGCCCACGATCGAGGTGTCCGACCTGGTCCGCGAGCCGCTGATCGAGATGCGGTCCGGGTACGTCATGCACCGGTACCTGCACCGGCTGCTCGACGGGCGCACACCTTTGTTCTCGTGCTCCACCGACGGCGCCGAGATGGGCAAGCTGATGGTGGCGGAGGGGTTGGGCGTCACCGTGCTGCCGGACTTCAGCGTCGTCGGCGACCCGCTCGAACGCGCCGGAACCATCACCTGGCGCCCTCTGGCGTCCCGTCAGGTGGACGTCCTGCTGGTCGCGCAGCGCCGCCGGTCAGGCCCGGCCACGCGGCCCGCACGCGAGCTGCACCACCTGTTCGTCAAGCGTGCCGTGGAGTTCGGGGAGCGCGCGGCATGAGCTCGACGCACCCGCAGCGGTGGAAGGGAAACCCTATCGCCCCCTCGGCGATGTCGAATGGACCGATCACGACGAGCGTGCCTAGACTTTTTCCCATGTCGACCGATCGCTGGGACCTCACCCGGCGGCGGCATGTGGATTTCGTGCGAATCGCCGGCCAGAGTTGTCCGCGCTGATCAGCGTTGAGCCAGCCGCCCCCTTTCTTCCCCTTTCATGGGAGTTTTCGCCGTGTCCACAGAAAGCCGCACCGAAATCGGTCAAGAGCCGCTGAAGTTCGCCTACTGGGTGCCGAACGTCAGCGGCGGCCTCGTGACGAGCACGATCGAGCAGCGCACCGACTGGACCTACGACTACAACCGCAGGCTCGCGGTCCTCGCCGAGGACAACGGGTTCGAGTACGCCCTGTCCCAGGTGCGGTACATGGCCAGCTACGGCGCCGCATACCAGCAGGAGTCCACCAGCTTCAGCCTCGCCTTGCTGCTGGCTACCCAGCGGCTCAAGGTGATCGCCGCCGTCCACCCCGGGCTGTGGCACCCCGCCGTGCTGGCGAAGCTGATCGCCACCGCCGACCACCTCTCCGGCGGCCGTGCCGCGGTCAACGTGGTGAGCGGGTGGTTCAAGGGCGAGTTCACCGCGCTGGGCGAGCCCTGGTTGGAACACGACGAACGGTACCGCCGGTCCGAGGAGTTCATCCGGGTCCTGCGCGCGAGCTGGACCGAGGACGACGCGCAGTTCGCGGGCGACTTCTACCGGCTGCGCGGGTACGACCTCAAACCGAAGCCGTCGGCCGCACCGGGCCGGCCGCACCCGGAGATCTTCCAGGGCGGCAACTCGACGGCGGCCCGTGCCATGGCGGGCCGGGTCTCGGACTGGTACTTCAGCAACGGCAAGGACTTCGAGGGGATCAGCGAGCAGATCGCCGAGGTCGGCCACACCGCATCGCAGCACGGGCGGACCGTCCGGTTCGGGCTCAACGCCTTCCTCATCGCCCGCGACACCGAGGCGGAGGCGCGCGACACGCTCCGCGAGATCGTGGCGAAGGCCGATGTCGACGCCGTCCACGGTTTCCGCGACGCGGTCCGGCAGGCGGGCGGTTCCGCGCCGGACCGGAAGGGCATGTGGGCGGACTCGGACTTCGAGGACCTCGTGCAGTACAACGACGGGTTCCGCAGCAAGCTCATCGGTACCCCCGAGCAGATCGCGCACCGGATCGTCGAGTACAAGCGGCGCGGGGTGAACCTGCTGCTGCTCGGTTTCCTGCACTACCTGGAAGAGGTCGAGTACTTCGGCCGCCACGTGCTGCCCATCGTCCGCGAGCTGGAGGCCGGCCTGGTTACCGGCGCCGGCACCCCGGAACCCGTAGGAGTGACCCGATGACCACCACCGAGAGCACCACCGACTGGGCCGGGGAACCCGCGCCCGCGGACTCCGCCGGCTGGGTCGCGCGTGCGGCCGAGGTCGCCGCGGTCCTGGCCTCCGACGCCGTCGAGCGCGACCGCGCGGGCAAGACCCCGCATGCCGAGATCCGGCTGCTCAAGGACGCCGGGCTGGTGACGCTGCTCGGCCCGGCCGAGCACGGCGGCGGTGGGCAGGACTGGAGCACCGCCTACCGGGTGATCCGCGAGATCGCGAGCGGCGACGGCTCGATCGGGCAGCTCATCGGCTACCACTACCTGTGGGCGTGGGCGGCGCGGCTGGTCGGCACGCCGGAGCAGATCGCGGCCGTGGAGGAGCAGGCGACCCGCGAGCGCTGGTTCTACGGCGGCGCGGTGAACCCCAGGGACAACGACCTCGTCATCACCGAGGACGGCGACGAGCTCGTGTTCAACGGCCGCAAGTCCTTCTCCACCGGCGGCAAGGTCTCCGACGTCACCGTGCTGGAGGGCGTCCTGGCGGGGACGGACAAGCACATCTTCGCGATCGTCCCGTCCGCACAGGACGGGATCGTCTTCAACGACGACTGGGACAACCTCGGCCAGCGGCTCACCGAAAGCGGCAGCGTCGAAATCCGCGACGTGCGGGTGCCGTGGGCGCAGGCCGCGGGATATGTCGACAAGGAGTTCCGGCCCAGGACCTACAACACGCTCAACGTGCCGCTCATCCAGTTGGTGTTCACCAACTTCTACCTCGGCATCGCCCGCGGTGCGCTGAGCACGGCGACCGCGTACACCCGCGACCGCACCCGGCCGTGGCCCTACGGCGGCGACAACAAGGGTTCCGCGACCGAGGAGTTCTACATCCTCGACACCTACGGCGACCTCCAGGCGAAGCTGTGGGCCGCGGAAGCCCTCGCGGAGCGGGCCGCCGAGGCGATCGAGCGGATCAACGCGCACGCCGATGCGGTCACCCCGGAGGAACGCGGCCACGCGGCCGTGCTCATCGCGGCGGCCAAGCAGCGGGCCGTCGACACCGGCCTGGAGATCGGCACGAAGGTCTTCGAGGTGACCGGGGCCAGGGCGAGCGCGAACTCCGTCGGGCTGGACATCTTCTGGCGCAACATCCGCACGCACAGCCTGCACGACCCGGTGGCGTACAAGCGGGTGGAGGTCGGGAGGTACGCGCTGCTCGGCGAACTGCCCGAGCCCACCTGGTACACCTGATCGACCGCCGGGCCTCGGCCCTCATCACCACACCGGAGGACGCCATGACCGGACTGGTCGACTCACCACGCGCGGCCGCAGTGCTCCGTGACGGGGCCGAGGCGCTGGCGGCAGCCGACCGGCTCGCCGCCCGGTTCGCCGAACGCGCGGCCGAGCGCGACGCTCACCGACTACTGCCGACCGAAGAGTTGACCGAGCTGTCGGCGAGCGGCCTGCTCGGCATCACCGTGCCACGCGAACACGGCGGCGCGGATGTCGGCACGGCCGTCGTCGCGGAGGTGTTCCGGCGGCTCGCGGCCGCCGACCCGAATATCGCGCAGATCCCGCAGAGCCACATCGTGTACGTGAACGTGCTGCGGCATCAAGGCACGCCGGAGCAGCGACGATTCTTCTTCGCCGAGGTACTGGCGGGCAGGCGGTTCGGCAACGCGCAGTCCGAGGCGGGCACCAGGCACGTCCAGGAGTATCGGACGCGGCTGCTTCCCCACCCCGACGGCGGGTTCGTGCTCGACGGGCTCAAGCACTACTCGACGGGGGCGTTGTTCGCCCACTGGATCCCGGTGCTGGCCAGGGACGCCGACGACCGGGTCGTGGTCGCCTACGTGCCGGCCGACGCGCCGGGGCTGACCGTGGTGGACGACTGGGACGGCATGGGGCAGCGCACCACGGCAAGCGGTTCGGTGCGCCTGGACGGCGTGCGGGTGCCCGCCGAGCGAGTCGTGCCGCACCACTTGACGTTCACCGGCCCGCAGCTCTACGGCGCCCAGGCGCAGATCCTGCACGCCGCCATCGACGTGGGCATCGCGCGTGGCGCGTTGACCGAGGCGGTGGCGTTCGTCCGAACCAAGAGCAGGCCGTGGTTCGAGGCCGGCGTCGAACGGGCCGAGGACGACCCGCTGACCGTGCAGCGGTTCGGCGAGCTGGAGATCTCGGTGCGCGCGGCGGAGGCGCTGCTCGCCGAGGCCGGCCGGGCCGTCGACGACGCGGCCGCGCGGCTCGCCAGCAGCGGACCGGAGGCTTCGCTGGACGAGCAGGCGGCCTCGGCGTCCATCGCCGTCGCGACCGCGAAGGCGTTCGCCGACCGGACAGCCGTCGACGTGACGAGCGCGCTGTTCGAGGTGTCGGGTACCCGGTCCGCGCTGGACCAGCTCAACCTGCACCGCCACTGGCGCAACGCACGCACCCACACATTGCACGACCCGGTGCGTTGGAAGGTCCAGCACATCGGCCGCTACGCGTTGACCGGGGCGCTACCGCCCAGGCACGGCCTGATCTGACCGGAGGCCCGACTTGTCCTCGATCCTCGTCCTGTCCGGCAGCCCGTCGGCCACCTCGCGCACCGCGGCGCTGGCCGAGCACGTCGCTGCCCGGCTGCGAGTGGACGGCCACACCGCCGCCACCGTCCGGGTGCGTGACCTGCCGGCCGGCCCGCTGCAGCACGCGGACGCCGCCGACCCCGCCATCGCCGCCGTCGTGTCGGCCGTCTCCGAAGCCGACGGGGTCGTGGTGGCGTCCCCTGTGTACAAGGCCGCCTACAGCGGGCTGCTCAAGCTGCTGCTCGACCTGCTGCCGCAGTTCGCGTTGAAGGGCAAGGTGGTGCTGCCGCTCGTGACCGGCGGCAGCAGCGCCCATGTGCTCGCGATCGACTACGCGTTGCGGCCGGTGCTGTCCTCGCTCGGTGCGGACCACGTCGTGCCGGGCTGGTTCGTGCTGGACCGGCACATCGACGCGCTGGACGGTGACGTGCGGCTGCACCCCGACACCGCAGGCCAGTTCTACCCGGTGGTCGACGCGTTCTCCGCCGCCGTGCACACCCGTTCGCTCGTGCCCGCACCCTGACCCGGAAGGTTGTCATGACCCTGACGTTCCACTGGTTCCTGCCGACGTACGGGGACAGCCGCTACCTCGTCGGCGGTGGCCACGGCACCGACATCACCGCGGCGGGCGGTGACCGGCCGGCCACCATCTCCTACCTCGCCGAGATCGCCCGCGCCGCCGAGCAGCTGGGCTTCGTCGGCGCTCTCACTCCCACCGGCGCGTGGTGCGAGGACGCCTGGCTCACCACCGCGATGGTGGCGCGCGAATCGGAACGCCTCAAGTTCCTGGTGGCGTTCCGGCCCGGCCTGGTCTCTCCCACGCTGGCGGCGCAGATGGCGGCCACGTTCCAGCGGCACTCCGGAGGCAGGCTGCTGCTCAACGTGGTGACCGGCGGCGAGGACCACGAGCAGCGCGCGTACGGCGACCACCTCGGCAAGGACGAGCGCTACGAGCGCACCGACGAGTTCCTGACGGTGACGCGCGCGTTGTGGCGCGGCGAACGCGTCACCCTGAACGGCAAGCATGTGCAGGTGGTCGACGCGGCCTTGTCACGGGTGCCCGACCCGGTGCCGGACATCTACTTCGGCGGATCCTCCTCCGCTGCCGTCCGGGTCGCCGCCCGCCAGGTCGACGTGTACCTGACCTGGGGCGAGCCGCCGGCACAGGTGGCGGAGAAGATCGCCTGGGTGCGGGCCGAGGCGGCGGCCGGCAGCGCTCCCCGGTTCGGCATCCGGTTGCACGTGATCAGCCGCGACACCTCCGAGCAGGCGTGGGCCGAGGCCGACAGACTGCTGGCCGCGCTGGACCCGCGGGTCATCGCCTCGGTGCAGGACGGCTTGGCGCGCAGCGGGTCGGTCGGCCAGCGGCGGATGCGCGAACTGCACGGCGGGCGCACCGACCGGTTGGAGGTCTCGCCCAACCTGTGGGCAGGAGTCGGCCTGGTCCGAGGCGGTGCGGGCACCGCCCTGGTGGGCAGCCACGTCGAGGTGGCCGAGCGGATCGAGGAGTACCACGCGCTGGGCATCGACGAGTTCGTGCTGTCCGGCCACCCGCACCTGGAGGAGGCCTACTGGTTCGGCGAGGGCGTGCTGCCACTCCTGCGGGCCAAGGGCTTGTGGAGCCACCCGGCCGCACCGCTGGAGACGGCACCGACCGGCATACCGTTCGCACCCTCCCGGTGACCCCTGTCGGGTACCGAAAGATGGCTCAACGCGCTGGGCCTGCGGATCACACTGCTGCAGGGAATGCCCGGAGACACCAACCGGTGCTGTCGCAGCGACACCTGCGAGCAACGCCCTGTCCTCTGGACGCAGTCGTGGGCGCTGATCGCCAAGCTGTCTGCGCAAGACCTCGAACCGATGGCATAACGCGAGAATCTCGACGTCCTCCTCACGATCGCTCATGCGCAACAGCCACAGCGCGGCGAAGGCGTGAGAGACGGCGAGGTAGGCGAAGCGAACCAGCACGGCCGCGGTCGTACCGGAGGCCGATCGGCACCTTGCCGATGCCGCCGACCTGCACGGGCGTACTTCTCGGCACGCACAACGTCGGCACTTCCGCAACGCCGTGCGGTTCCCGCACTTGGCCGCCGAGCGATTCGGTCATGATTCACGTCGTGATCGATGAGTCGATGTCCCCCGACGAAGTACTGGCTCGCCTGTCCTCTTTGCGGCAGCACACCCGGGGCGGGAAACGGTCACCGCACAAGCCGCTGCTGGTACTGCTCGCGTTGGGGCGGTTGACGACTACCGGCACCAGCGCGCTGTCCTGGGCAGCGGACTCCGGGAAGCTGGCGGACTTGATCCGGGCCTTCGGCCCGCCCTCGGCCACGCAACCCGCACAGGCCGCCGCGTATCCGTTCACCCGCCTGCGCTCGGACGGCATCTGGACCCTCGACCGCGACGTGCCCATGGATCGCGTGCAACCACTCACCACCGAGGAGATCCTCGGCCGGCTGGACCCGAAACTCGAACAAGCTCTGCGCGATCCGGATCTCGCCGCCGCGGCGGCCCGGCGCCTGGTCGAGTCCGAGTTCCCGCCCACCGTCGCACCAGACGTCCTCACGGCGGTCGGCTTGGATCCCGACGCGGTCCTCGGTGTCACCGGTACACCGGTGCCCCGACGACACCGGCAGAGTTCGTGGCCCGCCACCGTCCTGCAGGCGTGGGACCGGCAATGCGCTTTCTGCGGCTTCGACGGACAACTCGGCGCCGCCACCGTCGGCGTCGAAGCCGCACACATCCGCTGGTTCGCCTTCGACGGCCCAGACACCCCCGACAACGGTCTGGCGTTGTGCTCCCTGCACCACAAACTGTTCGACCACGGTGTCCTCGGCCTGAACCACGACCTGCGCATCACCGTGTCCGCCAAGTTCACCAGCCGCACCACCACCGGGCGAACCGTCTACCAATTGCACGAACGCCCACTCGACCCCAGACCCGGCACCACCCCACCCGCGTCAGCACACATCACCTGGCACACCCGCGAAGTCTTCAAAAGTCCCGCACTGACCACCTGACCTGTGCCAGCCGAACACCCACTGCCGCTGGTCACGACGACGGGAATGACGCGGTGGCGCCAGCGCTGCGATCTCTGCCGTGAACCGCCTTTCGGGCGCAACCGAGGGCGCCTGGGCGGGTTCCAGCACCATCCACCCGCGCCGGGCGAACCGGAGGAACAGCTCGCCGGCGAACCGCTCCCGAGGTGATGCGCGACCTGGGGCACTTGCGTCGCCATCGGACCGCACGTCCATCGCACCCTCGGCACGGGAACCGGTCACCACGTCGATCCCGACTCCCACACCCGCTCGCACACCTGGAGATCACATCACGCGCCAGTAACGAACTGGTCCTCTCGGCCGACTGCCAGTCAAGGGGGATTGCGTGGAGCTGCGGGTTCTGGGGCCGGTGGAAGCACGTGTGGCCGGCGCGGTGGTACCGGTGGGTGGACCGAAGTTGCGAACGCTGCTGGCGCTGCTCGTGGTGGGCGGCCGGCGGGTGGTGGGGCTCGGGGAGATCACGGACGCGCTGTGGACCGAGCGTCCGCCCGACAACGCGCGTGCCGCCGTGCAGACGCACGTGTCGGCGCTGCGGAGGGTCCTCGGCGGCGCGGTGGTGCACCGGGGCGGTGGTTACCTGCTGGACGTGCCGGACGACCGGGTCGACCTGTGGGAGTGGGAGCGGCTGATCGCCGAGGGGCGGCGTGAACTGGCCGGAGGCCGGTTCACGGCGGCGGAGCGGGCGCTCGGTGCGGCGCTGGAGCTGTTCCGGGGCGAGCCGCTGGGCGGGGCGCACGGGTGGTGGGTCGAGGCCGAGCGCGCCCGGCTGGCGGACGCCTGCCTCGCGGCGCGGGAGGGTCTGTTCGACGCGCTGTTGGGCGCCGGTGCGGCGGTGCCGTTGCCGGAACTGGCCGCGCTGGTGGAGCGGCATCCGTTGCGGGAACGGCTGCGCGGGCAGCTGGTGGTGGCACTGGGCAGGGCCGGCCGGCGGTCCGACGCGCTGGCCGCGTACCAGGAGGGTCGGCGGCTGCTGGTCGAGGAGATGGGTGTCGAGCCCGGTCCCGAGCTGCGGGCCGCGCAGCAGCGCGTGCTGCGCGGGGAGGACGAGGGCACCGCCGCCGAGCCCGAGCACGTTCCGCACCCGGTGCCGGGACAGCTGCCGCCCGACATCGCCGATTTCACCGGGCGGTCAGCCGAGGTCGCCGCAGTGGTCGGTGCGGCGGCGGGTGCGGTGGTGGCCGTGTCCGGCAAGCCGGGCGCGGGCAAGAGCACGCTGGCGGTGCACGCCGCGCACCGGTTGCGCGAGCGGTTCCCCGACGGTGTGCTGCACGTCTGCCTGCACGGCGCGGGGTCTGCGCCGCTCGATCCCGCGGAGGTGCTGGGGCGGTTCCTGCGGGCGCTCGGAGTGCCGGCCGCCGAGGTACCGGGCCTGGTCGAGGAGCGCACCGCGCTGTTCCGCAGCCTGGTGGCCGCCCGGCGCGTGCTGGTCGTGCTCGACGACGCGGCGGACGAGCGCCAGGTCCGCCCGTTGCTGCCGGGCGGGCGTGACTGCCTGTGCATCGTCACGAGCCGGGCGCGGCTGACCGTGCTGGAGGGCGCGGCACACGTCGACCTCGACGTCTTGGACGAGACGGGATCCCTCGCACTGCTGGAACGCATCGTCGGCGCGGAGCGGCTGGCGGCCGCGCCGGACCGCGCCGCGGAGGTGGCACGGCTGTGCGGCCACCTGCCTCTGGCGCTGCGGGTGGCGGGCGCCCGGCTCGCCGCGCGCCCCGACTGGCCGCTGGCCCGGCTCGCCGACCGGCTGCGAGGACAGCGCAGGCTGCTGGACGAGCTGGTGTCGGGCGACCTGGAGGTGCGCGGCAGCCTGGCGCTGAGCTACGCGGGTCTGACCGAGCCGCAACGGGCGGCGTTGCGGCTGCTGGGCTGGCTGGGCACGCCGGACTTCACCGCACGTCTGGTCGCGGCGTTGCTGGAGGTGGACGTCGAGGAGGCGGAGGACCTGGTCGACGGACTCGTCCACGCGCGGCTGCTCGACCCGGTCGGGCTGGACGGCACGGGCCGTTCGCGGTACCGGCTGCACGACCTCACCAGGGTGTTCGCCTGGGAACGCGCCGAGCACGAACAGCCGCGCGAACTGCTGCTCGCGGCGGCGCGGCGGGCGGGAGACCGCTGGGCGGCGCTGGTGGAACACGCCTCCGGGGACACGCGGACGAGGGTGCTGCGGCCGGGTCCGTCGTCGACCGGGCCGGACGCGCCGCCGGACTGGCTCGCCGACGTGCGCGCGAACCCGGTGGCCTGGTTCGAGGCGGAGCAGGCCACCATGGTGCACGCGGTGGAGCGGTTGAGCGAGCTGGAGCTGGTCGACGTGGCGACCCGCCTGGCGGCGCTGCTGTGCTCGTCGTCGTTCGCCGTGGAGAACCGCTTCGCCGACTGGTGGCGCACGCACGACGCTGCGCTGGCGGCCGCGCGCCGGGCGGACGACCGGGCCGCGCAGGGCCTGCTGCTGGCCGGGCTCGGCTGGCTGCGCAGCGAGCAGGACCGGGTGGAGGAGGCTGCCGACTACTACGCCCAGGCGGCCCAGGCCTACGCGGAGGTGGGCGACACGGCCGGGCAGGCGGTGACCGGTCTGCTGCTGAGCACCGCGCAGCGCGAGCACGGCCGGCTGGCCGAGGCACTGGCCACGCTCGACGCCGCCCTGCCCGCCCTGCGCGCCGCCGGCGAGCCCCGTGCGCTGGCCAGGGCCGCCCACAGCCGAGCGCTCACCCTCACCGAGCTGGGCGGCCTGGACGAGGCGCTCACCGAGTGCGACCGCGCCCGTGCCGCCTACGAGGCGCTCGACGACGAGCACGGCGTGGCGCTGACCCTGCGGTCCCGCGGCATCATCCACCGCGCGGCGGGACGGGTGGCCGAGGCGAACGGGACGGCCTGCGGGCGCTCGAGGCGTTGCGGGCGGCGGATGACCGGCTGATGACGGCGTACGCGGCCCAGTCACTGGCCAAGGCCCGCATTCGGCGCGGGGTGCCCGCGTCGGCGCGCGAGCCGTTGCAGGAGGCGCTGGTGACCTGTCACGCGATGGAGGACGGGTTCGGGCAGGCGCTGGTGCTGCGCACCCTGGGCGAGCTGGAGCTGGCGGAGGGCAGGCCTGCCGAGGCGCACCACTTCTTGGAGCGGTCGCTGCAGTGGTGGGACGCGCTGGGCCTGCCGCTGTGGCGGGGACGCAGCCTGCGCGACCTCGCCAGGGCGCTCGAGGCACTGGGCCGCCAGGACGAGGCCGCTGCGGCGTCGGCGGAGGCGGCACGGCTGTTCACCCGGCACGGCAGCCGGGAGGCCGGCGAGCCGCCAGCACTCTCGCAGCGTCTCCACAGCGTTCTCTGAGCGGTCTTCCCTAGCTTCCCGCTCATGGGGGATGGCCAGCACGGCCATCTGAAACAGCACTGGGGATTCCATGAGATCAGCGTCAACGACGGGCCGCGTGCTGCGCGGCCTCGTGGTGGCGGTGCTCGCGACGGCGGCCACCGCCACCGCCGCCACCGCCGCGCCGGACAGCGTTCCGAACCAGGAGCACGTGCGGGCCTCGGCGGAGGTCACCACCGCCGCCGACACCGCCGCCTACATCGCGGCGGCCGGCCCGGCCGCGCAGTCCGTGATGGCGGAGTACGACATCCCGGCCTCGGTCACGGTCGGCCAGTCGATCCTCGAGTCGGCCTGGGGCGGCAGCAAGCTGTCCGTCAACGACCGCAACTACTTCGGGTTCAAGTGCACCGCGCCGGGGTCGCCCGGCCCGATCGCGATCGGCTGCCACGCCTACACCACGCAGGAGTGCACGCCGTCGTGCCACAACGTCACGGCGTACTTCCGGGTGTACGCCTCGATGCGCGACTCGTTCCGCGACTACGGGCGGCTGCTGACCACCAGCTCGAACTACGCGGGCGCACTGCCGTACCGGCACGACCCGAACCGGTTCATCACCGAGGTGGCCAAGAAGTACGCCACCGACCCGAACTACGCGAGCAAGGTCATCTCCTTGATGCGCAACCACGACCTGTACCGGTTCGACACGGTCGTGGCGTCCGGGCCGGCGGTCATCGGCGGCGGCTCCACCGACTTCACCGGTGACGGCAAGGCGGACATCGCGACGTTCACCCGTGGCGACGCGGCGGACGTCTACGTGGCGTCCTCGACGGGTTCGGCGTTCGCGGGCACGAGCGTGAAGTGGCACGACCACTTCGCGGTGGGCAACGAGATCCCGCTGACCGGTGACTTCAACGGCGACGGCAAGGACGACATCGCCACCTTCACCCGCGGCGACACCGGCGACGTCTACGTGGCGCTCTCCACCGGGTCGGGCTTCAGCGGTGACGGCGTGCGCTGGCACGACTTCTTCAGCCTCTACGGCGAACTGCCGGTGGTGGGCGACTTCAACGGCGACGGCAAGGACGACATCGCCACCTTCACCCGCGGCGACGCCGCCGACGTCTACGTCGCGCTGTCCACCGGGTCGGGCTTCACCGGCACCAGCGTGAAGTGGCACGACCACTTCGCGGTCGGCTCGGAGGTGCCCGCCGTGGGCGACTTCAACGGTGATGGCAAGGACGACATCGCCACGTTCACCCGCGGCGACACCGGCGACGTGTACGTAGCGCTCTCCACCGGGTCGGGCTTCAGCGGCGACGGCGTCAAGTGGCACGACTACTTCTCCATCGGCGGCGAGATCCCCGCGGTCGGCGACTTCAACGGCGATGGCAAAGACGACATCGCCACCTTCACCCGCGGCGACACCGGCGACGTCTACGTGGCGCTGTCCACCGGATCGGCGTTCTCCGGCACGAGCGCCAAGTGGCACGACCACTTCGCGATCGGCGGGGAGACGCCCGGTGTCGGGGACTTCAACGGTGACGGCAAGGCAGACATCGTCACGTTCACCCGCGGCGACACCGGCGACGTCTACGTGTCGCTCTCCACGGGCTCGGGCTTCAGCGGTGACGGTGTCAGGTGGCACGACTTCTTCTCGATCGGAGCCGAGATCCCGGCTCCGGCGGTGCTCTGATGAACTGGGGGAAAGGCATGTCCGGAGTGGGCAGGAGACGACTGGGCGGCGTGCTTCTCGCCGGGATCACCGTGGCGGCCGGGCTGGCGGGCATCACCGCGCCCGCCGCGCACGCCGACGACCCCACCGGGGACGTCTACGTGTCGTTGTCCGACGGCGGCAGGTTCGTCCAGGACGGCTGGAAGTGGCACGACTGGTTCGGCATCGGCAACGAGATCCCGCTGACCGGTGACTTCAACGGCGACGGCAAAGACGACATCGCCACCTTCACCCGCGGCGACGCGGCGGACGTGTACGTGGCGCTGTCCACGGGGTCGGCCTTCAACGGCAACGGCGTCAAGTGGCACGACCACTTCGCGGTCGGCTCGGAGACGCCGTTGGTGGGCGACTTCAACGGCGACGGCAAGGACGACATCGCCACGTTCACCCGTGGCGACACCGGCGACGTCTACGTGGCGCTCTCCACCGGGTCGGGCTTCAGCGGCGACGGCGTCAAGTGGCACGACTACTTCTCCATCGGCAACGAGGTCCCGCTCGTCGGCGACTTCAACGGCGACGGCAAGGACGACATCGTCACCTTCACCCGCGGCGACACCGGCGACGCCTACGTGGCGCTGTCCACGGGGTCCGCGTTCGAGGGCACGAGCGTCAAGTGGCACGACCACTTCGGCATCGGCGGTGAGGTCCTCGGCACGGGCGACTTCAACGGGGACGGCAAGGACGACGTCGTCACGTTCGCCCGCGGTGACAGCGGCGACGTGTACGTGTCCCTTTCGGACGGCACGAAGTTCGTGCAGGACGGCTGGCTTTGGCACGACTTCTTCTCGATCGGCAACGAGATCCCCGAGGTCGGGGACTTCAACGGCGACGGGAAGGCAGACATCGCCACGTTCACCCGTGGTGACGCCGCCGACGTGTACGTGGCCACCTCGACGGGCTCCTCGTTCGCCGGCACCAGCGCCAAGTGGCACGACCACTTCGGTGTCGGCACCGAGGTGCCTCGCGTCGGCGACTTCAACGGCGACCACAAGGCCGACATCTCGACGTTCCTGCTGGGCGGCGCGCCGTCGCTGCGGCAGGCCATCGGGGACATCGCCCGCGGCGAGGTCGGCGTGACCTACCCCGGCTGCAAGAAGTACGGCCCGTGCAACCTGGACTGGTGCGCGATGTTCGCGACCTGGACGTGGGAGCGGGCGGGCATCGCGGGCACGCCGCGCGGCCAGTACGTGGCCACGGCGCTCGGCACGTGGGGCGTGAACCGCGGGCTGTTCAAGCGCCGCCCGGCCGGCCAGGTCGGCAGCCCGGCGGTCGGTGACTGGGTGATCTACGGCGAGCCGGGCTCCGGCACCGGCGGGCACGTCTCGGTGATCGCCGCGGTGAACTCCAACGGCACGATCACCACCATCAACGGCAACTGGGGCAACAGCACCACGACGTCCAAGGTGCAGGCCACCACGATCAACCCGGTGACCGCCAGGGCCGGCGGCCGCAACGTGTTGATCTCCGGTTACGTCAGCCCACCCGGCGCCTGACCCACCAGGGGCGCCGCAGCGCACACCGCCGCGGCGCCCCCGCACACCGTGAAAGGCCGTGATGAACACGTTCACGATCAAGGCCGCGACGGCCGCGGTGGTCACGCTGGCCGCCGCGTCGGTCGCGTCGGTCGCGCACGCCGCGACCTCCGAGTTGGGGCCGGTCGGCTGGGCCACCTACCGCCACCTCGACGACCTGTCCTCCCTCACCCCGCCGGGCGTGCAGACCCGGCAGTTCTCCAGCTTCGGCCGCGACGGGAGCAACAACGACGGCTTCAGCGGCGCCAACTCGTGCCTGCGCACCGACGCGAGCGGCTGCGTCATCGCCGAGGACAGCGGCGCGGGTGAACTGGCGTCGCTGTGGTTCACCCAGGCGAGCTCCGGCCGGCCGACCGGTGACATGACCGGCACGGGCCGCATCCGGATCGAGCTCGACGGCCGTGCCGTGGTGGACCGGTCGCTGCAAGAGCTCGTCGAGGGCCGGCAGGGCGCGCCGTTCAGCTTCCCCCTGGTGGCCACCTCGGAGCAGAGCTCGGGCGGCGCGTACGTCAAGGTGCCGATGCCGTACCGGACGTCCATGCGGGTCACCGTGCAGAACAACCCGAACTTCCACCACGTGACGTACCGGCACTTCCCCACCGCGGACGGGGTCACGGCGTTCGACCCGGCCGACCGCGCGGAGGACGTGCTGGCGATGCTGCGCGCCGCGGGCACGGCCGATCCCAAGCCCGCCGCGCCCGGCGCGACCACCACCGCCCGCACGTCCACACTGGCGGCCGGAGCGCGCACGTCCCTGGCGGCGGTGACCGGGCCGGGCAGCATCTCGGCCCTGCGCCTGCGAGTTCCCGACAACGCCGGGGCGGCGGCGCTGAGCGCGTTGCGGCTGCGGATCACGTTCGACGGCCGCACCACGGTCGACAGCCCGGTCGGCGAGTTCTTCGGCGGCGGGCTGGGCGAGACATCGGTGCGAGCGCTGATGTTCGCGATGGACACCGCTCCCGGCGGCTGGTACACGAGCTGGTGGCCGATGCCGTACCACTCGGCGGCGACCGTCGAGCTGGTCAACACCGGCACCGCCGCGATCGCCGGGATCGGCTCGGAGGTCGTCGCCGCGCCGGACAGCCGCTGGACGGCGGCGCTCGGCCCCGGCGGCAGCGCCGGGTACTTCACCACCCAGTCGCGGGCGGGCGCCACCACGCCGGGCCGTGACTGGACGTTCGTCTCGGCGGCGGGCCGCGGCCGGTTCGTCGGCGTCTCGCACACCATGCGCGGCACCGTGCCCGGCGGCAACACCCGCGGCTACCTGGAAGGTGACGAGCGGGTGCACGTGGACTCCTCCCCCAGCCCGCAGCTGCACGGCACCGGCACGGAGGATTTTTACGAGAGCGGCTGGTACTTCGACCGCGGCGAGTTCAGCAACCCGTTCAACGGCAACCCCCGGCACCTGCGCGCCGCCGGTGGCTGCACGGTCGAGTGCGACGCGGTGTACCGGCTGATGCTGGCCGACTCGGTCGGGTACGCGAACGCGCTGGAGTTCGGCATCGAGCACGGCGCGCAGGACGACCACGACGCCGACTACTCCTCCACCGCGTTCCTCTACACGCGGCCGGAACCGGCGAGCAGGCAGACCGACGCGGTCGACACCGGCGACCCGGCGAGCCGGGCCGCGCACGGCTGGACCGAGGCGGCGGGCACCACCCAGGCCGTGCTCGACTCCGGCTACGAAGGCGACTCGGATGACGTCGTGGTGCGCGACGACGTCCGCTCCGGCACGGGCGAGACGTCGTTCCGCGTGGCGGTCTCCCCGGACAACACCGGGGTCCTGCTGCGCCGGCTCGGCGACCAGGCCGCCGCCGGGCAGCGGGCGCAGGTGCTGGTGGACGGCACGCCGGTGGGCACGTGGACCCAGCCGCTGGGCAACGGCGCGTCCCGCTGGCTGCAGGACACGTACGCGCTGCCTGCTGCGGTGACCGCCGGCAAGCCGGCCGTCACCGTTGCGCTGCGACCGGTCGCGGGCGCGCCGGCGTGGACCGCCGCCCGCTACACCGCGGACAGCCTCGTGCCGCCCGCCGCCGACACCCGCGGCCCCGCGGCGGCCGCCCGCATCGGATTCACCGGCACGAAGGTGCACTCGTTGCGGCTGACCTGGGAACCGGCCGCGGACGACGTCGGCACGCGCGAGTACCGGGTGTACGGGTCGCAGACCGCGTCGGTGCCGATCTCGGCGCAGAACCTGCTCGGGGTCACGACACTGCCGACGTTCACCCACCAGGCGCTGCGCACCGGCCAGACGTGGTACTACCGGGTCGTGGCGGTGGACGCCGCCGGCAACGCCGGTACACCCACCGAGCCGGTGTCGGCGCGCACCGCCCATCCGACGACGAGCGACTTCGACGGCGACGGCAAGGACGACATCGTCACGTTCACCAGGGGCACGAGCTCCGACGCCTTCGTGGCCCGCTCGACCGGCTCGGCGTTCAGCGGCAACGGCGTGAAGTGGCACGACCACTTCGCCGTCGGGGACGAGATCCCGCTGACCGGGGACTTCGACGGTGACGGCCGCGCCGACGTGGCCACGTTCACGCGCGGTGACGCGGCGGACGTCTACGTGTCGCTGTCGGACGGCACGAAGTTCGTGCAGGACGGCTGGAAGTGGCACGACCACTTCGCGGCCGACGCGGAGATCCCGCTGGTGGGCGACTTCAACGGGGACGGCAAGGACGACATCGCCACCTTCACGCGCGGCGACTCGGCCGACGTGTACGTGGCGCTGTCCAACGGCCGCCGTTTCGTGCAGGACGGGTGGAAGTGGCACGACCACTTCGCCGTCGGCGCCGAACGGCCCGCGGTCGGTGACGTGGACGGCGACGGCCGCGCCGACATCGTCACGTTCTCCGGCGGCACCTCCGCCGACGTGTACGTGTCGCTGTCCGACGGCACCCGCTTCGCGCAGGACGGCTGGAAGTGGCACGACGACCTGGCCGGCGGTGCGGCGCGGGCACTCCTGGGCGACGTGGACGGCGACGGGCGCGCCGACGTCGTGTCGTTCGCCGACGGGAAGGCCACGGCGGCGCTGTCCACCGGCTCGTCGTTCGGCCCGGCGGTGCGCTGGCACGACCACTTCGCCGTGGGCGACGAGGTGCCGGGTGTCGGCGACTTCACCGGTGACGGCCGCGCCGACGTGGTGACGTTCACCAGGGGCACGGCGGCGGACGTCTTCGTCGCGGTGTCCACCGGCTCGCGGTTCAGCGGTGACGGCGTCAAGTGGCACGACTCGTTCGCGCTGGGCGACGAGGTGCCGCGGCCGAGCGCGTGGTGACCGGGCGGTGAGGCGACAGGGGGTGACGCGGGGTTCCGCGTCACCCCCTGTCCCGACGTGGCTGCGCGAACAGTGAAGTACCCTCGACCTGCGCGCGCAATTCCACATTGGACAAGCGGAAGGCGTTCCTGCCCAGCAGCAGCAACGCCGGCAGCGCGAGCCACAGCACGGCGTTCGCCGCGAACAACGGCACGTCGACCAGATCGGCCCAGCACCGCCATCACAACACCGAGCGCGACGTTGGCCCCAGGTCACGGCGAGGGTGATCCACCAGGACGTCCGCGAGCCCCGGCGCACTCCGGCGACCAGCAGGACCGCGGACAGCACGAACGCGAGCACGGCCCAGTTGGAGAAGGCGGTCCCGGCAGCGCCGTTACGTCGCCCGCTTCGCGGCGTCGTAGGGACTTTCCCGGACGGTCAGGCGTGCTCGACGGAATCGGCCTGCGGGCCCCGGTCGCTCTGCCTGATGCGGAAGCGCACCCGCTCCCCGGCCACCAGGGGCTCGCTGCCGGAGACCACCGAGACGTGCACGAAGAGGTCGGGCCCGCCCGCGTCGGGGGTGATGAAGCCGAAGCCGCGCTCGAGGTCGTACCAGCAGACGGTTCCCTGCTACAAAGTGCACTCCTGGTCTCACGGGTGGTCGTGGGACCAGTGTCCCAGACGCGTGTGTACACCCTGATCCCGACGTGCGGCGACCCGCCGCCAGTACATCGCCGAAGTCACCGAGTTCGCGCCCTTCACCAGCCGTTGCCCGAGTATGCGGACGTGTGGGGTGCCAAAACTATGCTTGGTGGCTGACCTGCGCTTCAGGCCGCCGCAGATTCGTACGTATGGGAACTCAAGTCCCCCTCAGACAGAAAGAATGTTGTGCTACATCAACGCAAACAGGTGCTCAAGCTCGCTTGAGCACCTGTTTGCGTTTTCAAGCCGGTTCCAGATGACATGAGAAGCCGTTTCTGCCACTTCGCCAGCTGGAAGCCGAGCTCTCCGAGCTCGATGATCGCTACGTCACATGACGAGGCCAGGACCGGCGAGTGCGACGCGCAGAGGATCTGCGCACCCGACGATTGCGGTTGGCCGCCAGGCCACCCCTGGGACGCCCTGCCATGGCTCCCAAGCCTCCCGGCGCGGCCCGCCGAGAAGCCAACAGGGACGAGCCGACAACCCCTCCCACCAGCGGTGGCGCGAAGTTTGCGCAGGTGAGTGCGATGTTCATCCCGTCCTATCGACCTGTCCCGGCCGCTGCCGCTTGTGGGACGGCGGGACAGGTCACCGATCACGCGGGCCACGCTGATCGCAGCTCGAAGATCGGCCGTCAAGTATCCGAGAACGCGTCGTGTGCCGTCTTGGTCGCGGATGTACTGTCGCATCGGACGACCGCCAAGATCGCCCATTTCCCTTCCGAAGGCGGTGGGCTCGAAGCCGAGCGCTTCCACCAGTTCGGAGGTGGGCACAAATTCACGTTCCACTGTCCGGCTCCGACCGGAAGTCTCCAGCGTCCTAGCCGACAAGACGGACAATCTCATCCACATAAGACGGTTACGCCGTCATACTCGGCGTCCTTTCGCCTGCGTTTTCGCGGTGAGGTTTCACCCGCAGTCGCGCGTTGCTGGCCGCCTCGTCGAGCCGCACAATCGCACACTCGGCGGTCAGGGCCTCTCGGCTCAGTCCGCCTTGGCGTCCGCCGGAGGCACGACCAGGGCTTCACCACTTCAAGGCGGGCCTCGTCGCCCTTCTCCGATGAGATGCCGGCAAGGATGCGTTCAGCGGCCAGCACCCTCTCCAGCTGTCGGGGGTGGTGAAAGAACCTGCTCACTTCGCGGTTCGAGTTCTCCGAGTTCCGCAGCACGGCACGCGTGATGTACCCCGTCACCGCCGCATCTGCGGCCGTAACCACCGATGCCGCGATGGTCGAAGCGACGCCGTCGACCATGAACACGAAAACGATTCCCAGGGAGATCACCAGCAGGAAGCCGAGCACCAGGACGACGATGGTCAGGCCGCGGGACGACCTGGCCGAGCGCAACACTATGCCATGGTGCTCCTGAAGCATTACCTGGTTAGCGCGCGCCAGTGAAGCCAGATCGGCGGCCAGGTTCGCACGCTCTCCTCGGCCGAGAGCTTCGCGTTGGTCACCGCGTTGAGCTGTTCCGACCGGTCCCGATGATTTTTCGTCGCGTAATCGACCACATTTGCGATGTCCGCACGCGCCCGTTCAAGCTCGCCCTGGGCCGAACGCTGCAGATAGAACAGTGTGCTTCCCGCTGCCGCCAGCAGAAAGACGACGACCACCAGGGAGGCAACGGCAGCGCGTAGGCTGCCCCACGGGAGCGCACATCCTGGTGGGGCGGCGTCCTTTTCAGGCATACTAGCGCGATCGTCGATCACCCACTGAACATTTCACTTCGCACAAAATTCCAGTTCGGCTGGACATCGTTACGGCCCTGCGTTGCATGCAACCTTCGACGCCGGCCACCGAGTTGCCGGTCCAGGTACGCAAGTTGATCGTGAAGCGCTGCCGGGAAAGCAAGACCTTCCCTGCACTACGGCCTTTCGGTACTGCACGACCGTCGTTACACCGGACGGCTGGTGAGCGCACCAACCTCCTACGCCAACGACTCCGGCTGGTCGAACCAGTCAGCCAACGTGGTCCCGGACAGCACCTCGACCCCGATGTGCTCCTGGACCAAGCGCCTTCCATCAGCGACTGGACAGGTCACGGCCTCCCCCAGTGGCTCTTCGAACCACGCTCGCGCCCACGCGACGAGGGCGGCCGTCGGGCGTGCTGTGTTCGACGACCGTGGGGTTCCGTGGTGGAGCAGCAGTCGGTAGAGCCCACGTGCGGGTGTGACCGGTGGCAGGGCCAGTACCTCAGCACGGCTCTCGGCCAGCTTGGCGACCCGCAGACCTCCCGTGTCGATGTCGCCGAAGTACCAGCAGGCCGTGGGCGCAGGCGCCATCGTGCTCAAAGCCGCGAGGCGGGTCCCGACCTGGTTGCCTGAGCCCCAAACAACCCGACCGTCGAACCCCAACTGTTCCGCCCGGTCGCTGATTGAGCGGTACGTGGTGTAGTTCTCGATCACCAACCACGATCGGTCACCAAGCGTTGTCTGCTCCACTGGCGGCCAGCATGCGTAGGTTTCGAGCAGTTCGAGGGTGAGCCTCCCTGGACTGAAGAACGAACCGAGCATCCAGGCTTCCAGCTCCTTCTCGTCGCCCAGAACCTCCAAGGAGCGCTCGCGCACCGGTACCCGTACCGCTCTGCGCTTCGGCAGCCAGTTGTTGACCGCCTCGAGAAACGACAACTCGGCGGGGCTCAGAAGGTTCTCGTCGAAGAGCTGGGCCGCCCACGCCAACTCCGCATGCCAGACCACAGGAGGTCTCGGGGTTCGCTCGAGACGGAGCGGCGCGGGCCTCGTCACGTAGAGCGGGAGTGGAGGATGGGCTGAGCGATCCGCTTTGGTCTTCGGCAGTTCAACTCGCCCCTCAGCAGCCAGGGTGGCGAGAGCCGTAAGGACACGGCTCCTCCATCCCACTGCGGCGGCAGCAGTTCGATCGACCGACGCGGCGGCGACGAGGATGACTTGGAGGGGCACGCGACGGACACGTGACTTCTCCACCGCCAGAGCGATGGCGTCGGTGATGGCCTTCTCAGGGTTCATGCCGTACCGCCGACACCACGTCGACGACCTGCGAGTTGTTGTCATCGACCTGCACGTACGCGCGACCTTCGCGCGTCGTGGAGGACCGTTTGTGCATGGCCGCGATCCGGGGGAAGGTCGTGACGGCACCGAGGTCGCCGATACCCGTCCAGAACACCAGCTGGACGCCGTTAGCTCGGGCGACCTTGCGCTGGAGTTCGAGGAAGGGCAGGTAGTTGGCCTTGCCGAGAGGATTGTCCAAGGGCACCACACCACCCGCAGAGCCGGCTTTGGCGCCGGTGCGCTGCTCGGCGCGCAGCCGGGCGAGCACGCAGAAGAGCACCAGTGAGGCGGTGAGGTTCTCACCACCGGACCACTTGCGCATCTCCTCCACCGGGGTTCGCCCGATCGGCTGGTCGGGCGAGGGTTTGAGCACGGTCGCCTTGAATCCCTCGACAACTGATGCCTCCGTCGCACGCCACAGCAGCTCCACGGCGTCCAACTCGATACGGCCACTCCGGACCATGCGGTCCACCAGTTCCCCGACCCGAAGGACGACCTGGTCCCGGTTGGGGCGATTGCGTGCTTCGACCACCAGGAACTTCCGGTGCTCCCAGCGGCCGATGCCCTCCGGCAGTTCGGACAGGGCGGAGGCGCGGTTGAGCAGGGCGAGGGCATCGGCGACCAGGTCGCTCAACCTCACCACGACGTTGTTCTTGTGGGTCGCGACCTGCTCGAGCTGCTGGGCGATGGCCTTCTCCCTCGTTTCCAGGTCGAAGGCCAGCTCACCGGCCAGCGCCGCCACGCGTTCGATGACGTGCTCGCCCCGGAACATCTCACGCAAGCGGTGCACGGCCTGTCCGTGTTCATCCTCCGCAACTGCGGCGAAGCGGTCCTGCCCGGCCCAGGTCCGCAGGTCGTGCACGGCCACCGCGCGGGCGCGATCAGCTGCCACGTACGCCTCCTGCACCTTCTCCAGCTCCGCGACGAGGTGCCCGACGACGGCCCGGGTCTCCTCGTCGTTGTCGGGCATCGTCCCGGACGGCTGGTCGGCTGCGGCGACCTGACGCAGCTTGTCGGCCTGGTCGCGCAGGAGACCGGCGCGGGTCTCGGCCTTGCGGACCGCGTCGGCCGCGGCATCGCGGTCCTTCTCGGTCTGTCCCAGCCTCAACTGCCCCTCCGACGCCTCCGCCTCCGCGGCCGCGGCCAACCGCTCGGCGTGCTCCTGGTCGGTGGGCTGCTCGATCTCGTCAGTGCCGCGGAGCTTGCTCACGGGTGCTTCGGCCTGTTTCCGCCTGGCGGTGTCGAGATCAGTCCGAGCGGCGCCGACCGCCTGGTTGGCACGTTCAAGGCGCTCGGCGGCGCGGGCGGCGGCGCGGGCGCGGAGGTCGTGATCCGCGGATGCCTCGCTGGCGACCAGTTCGAGGGCGGATCGCTGCACCTCCTCCGGGTGCGTGTTCCACGCCCTGCCAACCTGGACGACCTCCCGTTCGGCATCCTCCACCGCCCTGCGGAGCTCTCGTTCCGGGAACTCCTCCCGCAATTGGCGCTGGGCTTCGGCGTGGACGGCCTCGGCTGCCTCCAGCGCCAGGTCGGTGGGGGTGGCCGGTCGAGGCAGTCCTTCACGTCGTCCCGTCCACTCGGTTCGCCGCCTGTCCAGCTCGCGGATGTCCGTGACGAGTCGCTCGATGATCTGTGCGGCGTCCTCGCGGCGCTGGTGGGCCCGACCGGCCTGGGCCGCAGTCTCAGAGCGCTCATCCGGAATCGCCGCCAGCCTGGCCTTCGCGGGTTCCACGACGTCCCGTTCACCAGCAGCCAACACCGCCACTCGTGGCAGGACCGCCCCGATCCGCGCGAGCTGTTCCCTCCGGTCAGCGAGCAGGCCGGAGGCCTCGTCCGCGCGCTCCCGGGTCGTTCGCAGCTCCTCCGACACGGTGTCCTCGTGCACGCTGGCTTGTGCCAGTGCTGACTCGGCGGCGACGGTGCGCTCGCGCAGGCCGTCAATGCCGTCAGCGGGCAGTTCGCCGACGAACGCCTCGATTCGCGCGATTCGGGTGGCGTCGTGGCCGCGCTGCTCGCTCAACCGTGCCAGGAGCTCGCCATCCGCGGTGTGGCGACCGCGTCGACGCTCCAGTTCCGCTGACGCCGCGTCGGGGTCGTGTTGGGCCCGCGCCGGGCCGAGGACGACACGTGGCGCTTCGCGGTTAACGAAAGCCGTCGCCGGAGCCAAGACGACGACGTCCTCCACCGCAGTGGTGACCTCGGCCGCGGCACCGCTGGGGTCGCCGTAGACCACCACACCGTCGACCACGTCGGGCAATTGCGCGATGACGGCGGCGTGCTCGTCTGCCGGCACGTGTTTGGCGAGGTAGTGCCACCCGGAGTGCGCCGTGACCCCCAGCCGGTTGAGCTCGTGGAGCACCTTCTCGACCTCGGGGCGCGGTGGCAGCAGGTCTGTTTGCTCAAGGCCGAGAATCGCGCGCTCGTCCCGTGCCAGTTCCTCTCGAACGGTGATCGCTTGGAGCTCGGCAGCGGCGACGGCACCGGCGAGCGCATCCAGGACGTCGTCGACACCGTGTGCCAGATCCACCAGGTCGATCTGGAGCAGTTCCCGCAGGCGTGCGTCATCAGCCAACTCCGCAGCTCGCCGCGTCAGCCGGCGGAGGTCTTCCGCGAGGGGCTGATGCACGTCGCGGGCCTTGGTCGTCCCGGTCCGGGCCAGTGCCAACCGTTTCTCGCCGGCACTGATCTCCTCCAGTGCGGCCACCTGAGCGGCCCGCAGCCGCTCGACATCCTGTCGAGCGGCTCGTTCCTCCTCGCGCCACCGGGCTTCGGCCGCGTCGATGCTCTCGTCTCGGGTGATGATCCCCTCGGTCACCAGTTGCTGCTTCTCGGCCTGGAAACGCGCGATGTGGTCGTGGAGCGAATCTTCTTCGCTCTTCAGTTCAGCGAGCCGCTCGTTCGCCGCGTCGAGTGCCTCCTGTGCCTTGGCCCTGTCGCCGCGGGCGTCATCGAGAGCGGATCTCATCGTCTTGAGTGAGCGATCCGCCTTGGCGATCTCGTTCTCCAGCGCTCCGGCCACGAGGGCCTTCGCGGCCTCCGCCCTGCGGACGAGCGGTTGGACCTGATCGGCCGCGTCGAGCAGGGCTTCCTTAGTCGTGGCCAACCTGGCCTTTGCGATTTCCAGGACGAGATGGTCCTCCACCGCGGCCCAAGCGCGTACCTCAAGACCAGCCGCGTGCACTTCGCCCTGCGCTTCAGCGAGCCGGGTCTTCGCGGAGCGGACGAGGAAGTCGACGGCGATCCTGCGGTATTCGTCGCGCCGCCTGCGGGCGGCGTCCACACCGCCTTTCAGATCGGTCAGCCTGCTGCTGAGATCCTCAACCAACCGGGCCGCCTCGTCACGCCTGCCCTGGGCGACTTCCTCTGCCTGGTACAGAGCGCGCTTGAAGCCTGCGGCACGCACCGATACCCCATCGCGGTTCTTCGAGGCGTTGACCACGGCCTGGTGCGCCTCACCCAGCGCTACGACCTTGGGTGCGGCCGTGGTGCAGAACTCCTTCTCAGCCTGGTAGACCGGGCGTTTGGCGATCTCGGCGGCGGTGTCGGCGAGCAGCTCGCGCACCGGGGCCACCCGCTGTTTGTCGCCGACGAAGCGCAGCAGGTAGCGCACGAACGCACCAGGGGAGTCGATCTCGGCGAACAGCCCGTCGATACCGCCTTCGGCGGCGTTCACCTCGGTGAAGTAGTGGAACAGGTCGGGGTCGAAGTTGCGCTCGCGCAGCGCGTTGTGCCACTCGCCGATGGTCTGGTCGGCCACCACGGCGTTCACGCCGAGCGCGGCCAGCTCGTTGATGTGCGACCGGAATCGCTCGCGGTCGTACCTGCCGCTGCTGCGCAGGGTGAACGGCAGGTCGTCGAGGGTCGAGCCTTCCACGGACGGGTCGGGGTGGACGCACCACCAACTGCGCCGGAGCTTGTCCTTGCCGGGGCCGTTGTAGTCGCGCGGGCGTACCCGGCCATCCCACTCGTAGACGGCGCCGGTCAACAGCAGGTTGCCGGCCGGATCCGCCCACTCGGCTACCACGTGCGCCGTGTCCTTCGACTGGACCAGATCCTCCAGCGTGCGCTTCTTCGTCCGAGTGGCGAGGAAGTCGCGCCGGTCGGGCAGGATCAGTGCGAGCAGCAGTGACAGCATCGTGGTCTTGCCCGCACCGTTGCGCAGCCACACGATGGCGTCGCAGGGTTCGCCGGCCACGTCGGTGAGGTCGACCAACAGGTCGGAGAACCGGTTCTCGGGAACGCCGATGGAGTCCAGATACAGCCGTCGCAGCCGGAACATCAGTCGCTCTCCTGCCCGGAGCCGCGTGCCAGGGCCGCGAACACCAACGATTCGGTCGTCTCGGCCAGCCCCACCCGGAACCGGTCGTTGAGCATGTACGCCTTGCCCCGCTCGTCGTCGAGGGAGGGCTCCCGCCGGGCCCGCCCCGTCGTGACCAGGAATTCGAGAGTGCGGATCACGTAGTCGCGACGGCAGTCGCGCTTGAGACCGCCGTTCTGGGCCGGCAGCACCTCCGGCAGGTCCTGCCACATCCGTGCGGCTTCACCGAGCTGCCCGTCCAACTCGTCCTCGACGTCGGCTGCGGCCTCGACGACCGCGGCGATGTTGCGGTCGAGGAAGCGCTCCAGTTCCACCGGGCGGACGGTCGGGCTGCCGGCCTCGATCAACGCTTCACCGTTCGGGTAGGCGAAGGCCGCGACAGCCACCAGCACGAGGCCGAAGCAACGCCGGTCTTGGAGCCGGTTCTGGCCGGTGCGGACAGGCAGACCGGAGTTCTCCAGGGTGACCGCGAACGGACCATCTCCGCGTCCGGACACGAGCAGGCCCAGAGGTGTGGGCTGTCGCAGGTCCAGGCCGAGGCCGTCGGCGACGCGCGACACGATCTCGGCGAACCCGGTGTCCGTCACGTAGCGGTCCAGCAGCGCGCGGTACGGACTGCCCGTCGTCGGCCGTTCCTTTGGACCGAGCGCGAGTCGGATGAGCAGCGCGGCATTAGTCACGTCGGCGAGGTTCATGCGGCTCCACTCGCATCGAGGTCCATCCGGTCGAGCGCCACCGATGTGGCGAGCACGAGGTCGGGACCGCGGTAGCGGTCGTCCACCAGGGAGATGCCTTGGTCGAGTGCGACCAAGGGAGCCAGAGCGGCTGCGAGGTCTTCACTGCGCGGCCGGTCGTCGGGCGCGGTGTCGTCTCCCGTGACGAACACCCACAGCGAAGCCCCCCACACCACGTCCAGCAACCGGAGCGGGTCGTCGACCTCCGCCGCCCGGGAACGTGCGACGGCGAGCAGCTCGGACAGCCGCGTCGGGCGGTGCGCCGCCGAAGCGAGGATGTCAGCCGCACACCTGGCCACGTCGTCGGGAACCGAGTCGCCGACGGCGTCGCCGAGATCACCGGGATCGTCGACCTCCGGGTCAGGTTGTTCCCGGATCGCCGGAGCGCGCAGCAGCACGGAGCACAGTTCGTCGAGCCCCCAGCAGGACGGGACAACAGGTGGTGCGACGCCCGCCGCCAGCTCGTGCGTGGAAAGCGCGAACGAGTCGTCGTCCGCGGTGAGAAGTGGCCGCAGCACGTCTCGCGCAAGGTCGATCGCCGCCGCGAGGCCACGCGGCTGGAACCGCTGAACCTCTTGAGCGGCGAGAAACACCGGAATCGCCCGTTGGACGTACCGCTCCAGCCGCAACCACACGTCCTCGCCGCGCCTGACCTCGCGCACGATCTCCCGGCACGTGTCCCGTGCCGCCGGGTTTGCGCTGGACCGCTCGGCCAGGTCGCGAAGCTGTCGATCGCGTTCGAGCTGCGTCGACAGCTGGGCCAAAACGTCCGTCAGCCATGTCGGCATCTCGCCGCGCCAGTCCACAGCCCGGATGTCGCGACGGGTGTCCTCCAGCCGTTCCCGCAAGCTCGCCGACAGTCCCTGGGCCGTCCTGGTCGCCTGCCGCGACGACGCGAGCGCCTTGGCGAATTCGCCCGCCTTCATCTGGATCTCGACCATCAGCTTGAGCGCCAGGGCACGGTCGGCGAGGTCGGTGTTGAGCGCTTGCAGGTAGAGCACGATCGCCTGATCGGTGGCCGTGATGGCAGCACCCTCATCACCGTCGGTCAGGCGCAACAGCCGGAAGCGGAACGCCTCGGCCCGCTCACCGGTCTCGTCGTCGGCGGCGGGCTCCACCCACGTCGCCTGATGCGGTCGACCATCGTTCAGCACGGTGCCCAGCACCAACTTCGCCACCTTGGCCCACGGGCGACGGGGGTCGGACGGGTTCATCCGCCTCGCCACCTGCGTCAGGTGGTCCACCACGGCGGCCGGACTGACGGAGCCGTCGAGGCTGGCCTGGTTGAGCACGACGTAGTCGATCAACCGAAGGGCTAGTTGAGCCAAGTCGTAGCCGCGGTGCTCGAAATCCGCCCTAGGAGCGGCGCGGTTGAGGAGCTCGAATACGGGACCCAGCAGCTGCAATGTCTGCCATCGCCCGTGCAGCTCCGTGGTCAAGCGGGCATCGGACGGTCGACTCATGCTCCACGGGTTCCGTTCATGCCGGACGTCGCTTTTGACTGGTCACGTCGCCCACCGTGCCAAGCGCGTTACAAGGGACCAGATTGCACAGCAGCGCAGGGGGATCCGCAGCGGTCATCGGACGCCTCGTGGTCGATCGCGATCTGAATTGAATTGTTGCCTCGCACTGATGATCCAGTCTTGTCGGACTGTTCGGCTCGAGTGTCCAGCTTTTGTCAAGCAACTGACCAATCCGTGCGCGTTGGAGGTCCACTATCGCGGGCCCCTGCGGCAGCGGCACACGGCGATGCACAGCTGCTGAAAAGCAACAGTTCAGCGGCTTGTCTCGCCCAACGCAGGTAGCGATCTCATGGACATCTTCGTGGCCTCGCTCATGTCCCCGGCGGACGACACTCTGCGGGGGCGGCAGATCCTCCTTGACCGCCAGCTATGGCATATGTGCTTCGCCGCGGTCGATGACGTGCCGGGGACCACACGCACACCTTGGCGGGCTGTGACCTCACGCTCATCGGCTTCAGCAGCGGCTCGTGGTGTTCGGCGCAATGGCCTCCCCCACCCTCGAGATCAGCTCGGGCGACGTGATCTTCAAGCAGGTGACCATCATCGGCTTCTGAGGCAGCAAGGTCGCTCACCCTGCGGTCGAACACGTCTACCCGCTGAGGGAGATCGCCGACGCCGCACGCGGCAACGGCGCCCCCGGCCGGAAGGGCAAGATCCTCCTGCGTCCCTGACAGGTCCGGACCGCGTGCCGTGGACGGCACGCGGTCCGCGCTGGAACCCGTCAACGCCCCGTGCTCCGGGCTCCTTCCGCCATCGCGCTGAGGTAGCGGGTCAGAGCCGCCGGCGTGGGATGGGTCCAGAGGATGGCGGCGGGTAGCTCGATTCCGGTGCTCTGCTGCAGCTTGCCCCGGATGGCGATGCCCATGACCGAGTCCAGGCCGATGTCCGAGAACGGCCGTTCGGGCTCGATCCGGTGCTCCGGCACACCGGTTTCGGCCGCCACCACGCTCCGGATCACGGCCATCGCCGCGTCGGACACCTCGTCGGCAGGCAGATCCCGCAGCAGGGTGATCGGCTCCGCCGCCGATCCCTCGCGCGACTTGCCGTTCCGCGGATCGCGGACGTGTTCGAACAGCGCGTGACGTCCTCCTGGTGGCGGTGTGGTCGGCCTGACCACCCGCGCTCAGGCTGTGGTCGTGGCCTACGAGAGCGGACTGGTCGTTCCTGGCTCTGATACTCATGGATGACTCCGCCGAGACGGCCGTGTCGATCTATGGTGAGGCGTTCGATCTGGTCGGGTTCAAGTGGCTGGGGCCGGACTCGCAGGGGTGCTGCGGCGTCGAGTGATCGGTGGGTGCGGTGCTCGTTGTAGTGCCGCTCGTACTCGCGCAGCGCGTGCCGTAGGTGGGCCTGATTCCAGATCAGCGTGCGGTCCAGCAGTTCGGCGCGAAGTGTCTTGGCCCAGCGTTCGATGATGGAGTTCATGCGGGCATCCGGACACCGGTTAGTACCGTCGCAATCCCCGCGGAACCGAGGACATCCTCGATCAACGCGGGATGTTTGGCGTCTCGATCACGGATGAGAAGCCTGACCCGCGCGGCGTATCCGGTGTCCTCGCGGTCCATGAGCAAGTTGCGGACAGCCTGGCTGACCCATGCGTGGGTGGGGTGCGCGGTGGTGCCGACTACCCAGGCACGCCGGCGGGCGTGGTGGATGGCGGCGAGAATGTACTGGCGCTGACCGGTCAGCGTGACCGTTTCAACGAAGTCCATCGCCAGGATCGCCTCCGCCTGCGAGCGCAGGAAGTCGGCCCAGGTAACGGTTGTCCGGCGCGGGGCCGGATCGACGCCGGCGGTCTTGAGGATCTCCCACACGTTCGACGCGGCGATCGCGACACCGAGCAGCGCAAGTTCGCGTGGATGCGTCGATACCCCCACGAGGGGTTCTCGCCTGCCAGACGCAGGACGAGACGGCGGATCGAAGCGACAGTGTGAGGTTCCCCCGGTAGCTCGGAGACTTTCAAGCATGGTCCGATAGGACCTGAAGGGAGTCGTCCGTGGCAGCACCGAAGAAGTACCCCGACGAGCTGAGGGCTCGAGCGGTCCGCCTGTATCGGGAGTCGGATCCGAAGCCGGTGATCCGGCGGCTGGCCGAGCAGCTCGGGGTGCATCACGAAGCACTGCGTAACTGGATCCGGCAGGACGAGGCCGATCGCGGCGAGCGGGACTCGCGGCGAGCGGGACGACCGGCCCACGACCAGCGAGTCGGAGGAGCTGCGCCGGCTGCGGCGGGAGAACGCGGAACTAAAGCGCGCCAACGAGATCCTCAAAGCCGCGAGTGCTTTTTTCGCCTCGGAACTCGACCCGGCCCGGCGACGGTCGTGAAGCTTGTTGCGCAGCTTCGCGGCCGCTTCGGGGTCGAGCCCATCCTCCGGGTCCTCGGTATCGCCTCTTCCACCTACTACGGCTGGGTCCAGCGCCAGGCAGACCCGTCACCGCGGCAGCGTCAGGACGAGGAGTTGGTGGCCGAGATCGTGGACATCCACACCACCTCCGGCGGCACCTACGGCAGCCCACGGGTGCACGCGACGCTGCGCCGCCGCGGGATCAGGGTGTCGCGCAAACGAGTCGAGCGGCTGATGCGCGGCCACGAGCTGCAGGGCGCGTTCCTGCGCAAGAAATGGCGAACACCCTCGACCCGCCGCGATCCACGAGCCACACCGGCGCCGGACCTGGTCAACCGGGACTTCACCGCCCCGGCCCCGGACCGGCTGTGGGTCGCCGACGCCACCCGCATCCCCACCGGCGAGGGCGTGTTCTGGCTGGCCGCGGTCCGTGACGCCTTCTCCAACCGGATCGTGGGCTGGAAGACCAGCGACCG
>NZ_LGDY01000147.1 GCF_001279525.1 Nocardia sp. NRRL S-836
GTGCGGTTGTGGCGGCGGTGGGGATCGGGGTGTGCGGGTCGGTTGTGCTGGTGGTGCCGCAGACGGTTCTGCAGCGGGTCGTGCCCAACGGGTTCCTGGGGCGGATCGGGGCGGTTTTCTTTGCCGTGGAGGCGCTTTCGACGTTGGTCGGTGTGGTGGCGGGGACGCTGGTGGCGGAGGCCGTGTCCGTGCGGGGTGCGGCGTTCGTTGCGGCCGGGGTCACGGCGGTCGGCGCGGTGGTGGGTGCGGTGGTGGTGCCGCGGGTTACGCTCGCGGGGAAGCGGTCAAACGATCAGGTAAGCGATCAAACAAGCGATCGGTCACCTGGAGCGCGACGGCGAGTGGAGTGAAGGGGCAGGGGCATGCGTGAAGGCGGCGAAGTCCGCAGGCAGCGGATCCTGGCTGTGGTCGCCTCGCGCGGCGCGGTGCGGGTGAGCGACCTGGCGAGCGAGTTGGACGTTTCGGTCGTCACCGTCCGGCGGGACGTCGAGGAGCTCGCGCAGAGCGGGCGGCTGCGGCGGGGGCACGGGGTGGTGCGGCCGTTGGTGCCGGTGGAGCAGCCGGTGGTCAACAAGGCGGTCAACGGTGCCGTGGCGTTGGTCGTGCCCGATCGGCACACGTACCTGTACGAGACGATGAACGGTGCCCGCAAGGTCCTCGAAGACGCGGGGATGCGGGTGGTGCTGCACATCGCGCCGCAGGTCCGCGGTGCGGAACGGCCGATCGTCGAGCGGGCGTTGCAGGAGCCGGTGCAGGGGTTGCTGATCGCGCCGAGGTGGCGGACGCGGGAGGAGGAGCTCGCCGACTCGTGGCTCGCGGAGACCGGAGTGCCGACCGTGCTGATGGAACGACGGCCGGGTGGGGCGCTCAGGGCGATGAGCTCGGTGTGCTCGGACCACTGGTACGGCATGAAGCTCGCTGTCGAGCACCTCAAGAGCCTCGGGCACCGGCGGGTTCTGCTGGCGGCGCGGGACGACAGCCCGACGGCGCGGGCGTTGCGGAAAGCGTTTGCCGAGATTGCACGGGACGGGCTCGAGGACGTGGCCATCATGGGCAGCGACCCGGAGTCCGGGCTCGCCGGCGTGCTCAGGGCCAAGGGGTTCACGGCGGCGGTCCTGCACGGGGACGTGGACGCGTTGATCCTGGTGCAGCAGCTCACCGACGCCGGGATCGACGTGCCGGGCGGGTGTTCGGTGGTGGCGTACGACGACGTGGTCGCGGCGCTCGGGAGCATCCCGCTCACCGCTGTCGCGCCGCCGAAGACCGAGGTCGGCAAAGCGGCTGCGGAGATGCTGTTGCGCAAGCTCCGCAACGATGGCGGGCCGGCGGAACGGGTCGAGTTGCTGCCCGAGTTGAAGGTCCGGTCATCGACTGAGCGTTTGACCGTTTCTTGACGCAAAAGCGATCAGGCGATCAGGATGCGTCGTATGCGCCTGAGTCGTCGCACGCTCCTCGCGGCGGGCCTCACGGCACCACTGGCGGCCTGTTCCACTCCGCAGCGCCGCGGTGCCGGAGGCCCGGTAGAGATCACGTTCTGGTCGGCACTGCGCGGTAGTCAGCAGGTCGTCGACGCGTTCAACTCCTCGCAGAACCGCATCAGGGTGGTCTTCCAGCAGATCCCCTCCGGCGGTCAGGGCGGCTACGCGAAGCTCAGCAACGCCGCCCGCGCGGGCAACGCACCGGATGTCGCGACCATCGAGTACCCGCAGGTTCCCGGCTACGCCATCGACGGCGTGGCCAGGGACATCACCGACCTCGTCACCGACCGCGTCAGGCAGAAGCTGCTGCCCCAGGCGCTCAAGCTCACGACGTTCGACGACCGGATCTTCAGCGTCCCCCTCGACGTCGAGCCGATGGTCCTGCACTACCGCGCCGACCTGTTCGCGGAAAGCGGTTTCCAGGTTCCGCGGGACTGGGACGAGTACGCCGGCCTCGCCCGGCAGGTCAGGACCAGGTTCCCGAACCGGCGGCTCGGGCTGTTCCCCACCGACGGCGGCACGCAGTTCGCCTGCTTCGCCTGGCAGGCCGGCGGGAGGTGGTTCGACACCGGCAACGGCACCTGGCGGGTCTCCCTCGCCGACGGCCCGACGCGCGAGGTCGCCGGCTACTGGCAGCGGCTGATCGACGAGGACCTGGTCTTCCGCAACGCCGCCGACAGCAAGCAGCACGACGCCCAGATCGGGCAGGACCTCGTCCTCACCCGGCTCAGCGGCGCGTGGGACGCGGGCGCCCAGATGCGGGCCCGCCCCGGCCAGAAGGGCAAGTGGCGCATCGCCCCCATGCCGGTCTGGGACCAGCCGCACGTCGGCACCCACGGCGGCTCCACGTTCGCGGTCACCAGGGACTCGCGGCAACCCGAGGCCGCCATGGAGTTCATCGAGTGGCAGACCACCCACCCCGACGCGCTCACCGCCCGCCTCAAGAGCGGCACCAGCAGCCAGTACCCGGCCGCACCCGGCCTGGTCGAGACCGGTGCCAAGGCGTTCCCGCGCGAGTACTACGGCGGCCAGGACATCTACCGGCTCTTCCAGCAGGAGGCCGACAAGATCCTCGACGGCTGGGTGTGGGGACCGCGGATGACCGCCACCCAGAAGGTCATGCAGGACGGCTTCGCGAAGGCCGGTGCGGGCGAGGGCACCCTGATCGACGCGGTCAGGGCCGCCCAGAGCGGCACCATGCCCGACCTCAAGGCCCTCGGACTGTCCACAGAGGAGGTCGAGCGGTGAAGAGCAAATTGGCGTGCGCGACGCTCATGGCACCGTTCTTCCTGTTGCTGGTCATCGTCTTCCTCGTCCCGACCGGCACCGCGATCTGGCTCAGCTTCTTCGCCCAGGACCAGCCCGGCCTCGGCTTCGGCCCGGAGAGCACCGTGTTCGTCGGCCTGCGCAGCTACGCCGCGGTGCTGAGCGACCCCACGTTCCGGGGCGGCCTGGTCACCGTCGTCCTGTACTGCCTGATCTACCTCCCGGTCATGGTCGCCGGCGCGCTGACCCTCGCGCTGCTGCTCGACTCCGGCGTCGCGAAGCTGCGCGGCTGGGCGCAGATGAGCCTCTACCTGCCGCACGCGGTCCCCGGCATCATCGCCGCCCTGATCTGGCTCTACCTCTACACCCCCGGCCTCAGCCCGATCATCGACCTGTTCGCCCAGGCCGACGTCCGGATCGATTTCCTGGGCATCCACACGGTGCTGCCGTCGATCGTGAACATCGCGCTGTGGTCGAACCTCGGCTACAACATGGTGATCTTCTACGCCGCACTCCAAGCGGTGCCGCGGGAAGTGCTCGAAGCTTCGGTCGTCGACGGCGCCGGGCCGGTCAAGCAGGCGATCCGGATCAAGACCCCGCTGGTCAAGGCCGCGATCGTGACCGTCTCGATGTTCACGCTCATCTGGGCGTTGCAGCTGTTCACCGAACCGGTGCTGCTCAGCCAGTCCACCCCGATGATCAGCGCCCGGTTCTCGCCCAGCATGTACATCTACGACGCCGCCTTCACCCGCAACAACTACGGCCTCGCCGCGGCCGCGTCCGTGATCCTGCTGGCCTTCACGGTCGCGCTGTCCTACGGCGTCACCCGCTGGACGAACAGGAAGGCCGCCTGATGACCCTCCTCGGCCGCGCCACGGTCAACGTCGTCGTCGGCGTCTCGGTCCTCTACACCCTGCTGCCGGTGCTGTGGCTGGTCCTCGCCTCCACGAAGAACGTCGACGCGCTGTTCCAGAGCGACCTGCTCTCGCTCAAGGACTTCTCCTTCGCCGACAACGTCAAAGAGCTCTTCGCGATGGACAAGGGCCTCTACGGCCGCTGGTACCTCAACAGCGTCCTGTACGCGGTGCTCGGCGCGGCGGTCAGCGCGTTCGTCTCCACCGCCGCCGGCTACGCGTTCGACAAGTACGCCTTCCGGCACAGGGAGAAGCTCTTCGGCCTGGTCCTCGCCGCCGTCATGGTCCCGCAGACCGTGCTCGCGCTGCCGCTGTACCTGATGGCGTCCGAGGCCGGGCTGGTCAACACGTTCTGGGCGGTGTTCATCCCGGTGCTGTTCAACCCCTTCGGCGTCTACCTCGGCCGCATCTTCAGCCAGGGCTACGTCCCCGACGAGGTGCTGGAGGCCGCCCGCATCGACGGCGCCGGTGACCTCGGCACCTACTTCAAGGTCGCGCTGCGCATGCTCGGCCCCGGTGCCGTCACGATCTTCCTGTTCCAGCTCACCGCGATCTGGAACAACTTCTTCCTGCCCATGGTCATGCTGTCCGACCAGAAGCTCTACCCGGTCAGCCTCGGCCTCTACCAGTGGAACAGCTCCGCCACCGTCAGCCCCGAGTACTACCCGGTGGTGATCATGGGGTCACTGCTCGCCGTGCTGCCGCTGATCGTCGCGTTCCTGCTGCTGCAACGGTTCTGGCGCGCCGGCCTGACCGCAGGAGCCGTCAAGTGAGGGCCGCGGGCGCGATGTCGCGGGAAGCCGAGAACGCCGTCCTCGCGCCCGTGCTGCACCAGCTCACCGCCCTCTGCGACTTCGGCCCGGTCGTCCAGGACCTCGCCGACCTCCCGGACGTCGACCTGCTCGTCACCGGCTGGGGCTGCCCGCCGATCACCGAGGAGGCGTTGCGGCGCCTGCCCGGACTCAAGGCGATCGTGCACACGGCCGGATCCGTCAAGGGCTTCGTCACGGATGCCTGCTGGGAACGCGGCATCGCCGTCTCCAGCGCCGCACGGGCCAACGCCGTCCCGGTCGCCGAGTACACCGTCGCGATGATCCTGCTCACCGGCAAACGCGTGCTCGAACGGGCCCGCGACTACCGCGCGACCAGGCGGATGGAGCTCTACGACGTCCCGGACACCGTCGGCAACTTCGGCACCACCGTCGGCATCCTGTCCGCGTCCACGATCGGCCGCCGGGTCGTCGAGTTGCTGCGGCCCCACGACCTCCACGTCCTCGTGCACGACCCGTTCGTGACCGAAGTGGACGGTGCGGAACCGGTCTCGCTCACCGACCTGTTCCGGCGCAGCGACGTCGTCAGCGTGCACACCCCGTTGCTGCCCGAGACCACGGGCCTCGTGAGCCGCGAGCTGCTCGGGCTCCTGCGCGACGACGCCGTCCTGATCAACACCGCGAGAGGCGCGGTGGTCGACCAGGACGCCCTCGCCGAGGAGGCGGGACGCATCCGCGCGGTGCTCGACGTGACCGACCCGGAGGTCCTGCCACCGGACCACCCGCTGTGGCGCAACGACAACGTGCTCATCACCCCGCACCTCGCCGGGTCGCAGGGCAACGAGTGGCACCGGCTCGCCCGGCACGCCGTCGCCGAGGTCCGCAGATGGGCCAACGGTGAACCGTTCGACACCCCGGTACCAGCGGAACGACGGGAGCGCATCGCGTGAGCCTCACCCGCGAGCAATGGGTCAAGGTCGCCGACGACCTGCTGGCCGCCGCCTGGCGGCACGCGTCACCCGACCAGGCCTTCCTCGACCTGCCCGGCCGCCCGTCACGCAGCGGCGTGCGGTCCGATGGCCTGGAGGGCTACGCGCGGACGTTCCTCGCCGCCGCCTTCCGCACCGCTCACGGTGAGGACCCGCACAACCTGCTGGAACGCTATGCCGCCGGGCTCGTCGCCGGGACTGCGGGGCAGTGGCCCGCGATCACCGACGTCAGCCAGCCCATGGTCGAGTCGGCGTCGGTCGCACTCGGCCTGCGGCTCACCAAACCGTGGCTGTGGAACAAGCTCACCGAAGCCCAGCAGGACCGCGCGGAAGCCTGGCTCAGGGAGGCGCTGCGGCACGTTCCCGCCGCCAACAACTGGTACTTCTTCCCCTACACGGTCGCGGCGTTCCTCGAAGCCGCGGGCAGGGGAGACGCCGAGACCCGCCGGGCCAGGCAACGCGCGGTGGAACTGCTCCGGGGCTGGTACGTCGGTGACGGCTGGTACTCCGACGGCGACGGCCGCGCGTTCGACCACTACAACGGCTGGGCACTGCACCTCTACCCGGCCCTGGACGCGCTCCTCGACGGGAAACCGGTCACCACCCACCTCGCGGAGCACCTGACGAGCTTCTCCCTGCTGTTCGGCGCCGACGGCGCACCGGTCTACTTCGGACGGTCACTGACCTACCGCTTCGCCGCCGCCTCGGCGATCGCACTCGGCGCGGTCACCGGCGAGACGCCGCTGAGCCCCGGCCGGTCCCGGCACCTGATCGGCACCACCCTGCGCTACTTCCTCGACCGCGGCGCCCTGACCGGCGGCCTGCTCAGCCTCGGCTGGCACGGCCCGCACGAGGCCACGCTGCAGGACTACTCCGGCCCCGCCTCCCCGTACTGGGCCAGCAAGGCGTTCGTCTGCCTGCTCGCCGGACCTGACCATCCACTGTGGACCGCACCCGACGAACCCACCGACATCGGGAACCACACACTGGCACTGAACGGGCCGGGTCTCCTCATCCAGCGCCACAACGGCGTGACCAGGCTGCACAACCACGGCAGCGACCACGTCCGCCCGTTCGAGGGCGAGCACGCGACCGACGACGACCCGCTCTACAGCCGCTTCGCCTACTCCACCACGACCGGCCCGACCGCGCGGAAGAACGTCGCCGACAACCACATCAGCCTCGTCGTCAACGGCGACCGCAGCGTCCGCCGCCGCATCCACCCGCTCGGCGCGCGGGACAACTGGGCCGCCTCGTGGCACCGGCCGGTGTTCGACGCGCACCAGCCGATGGTCCCCGGCCTGCGGATCGAGAGCGTGACCGCCGTCTGGGACGACCAGGAGCTGCGCATCCACCGCGTGATCGGCGCACCGCCCGGCACCCGCGCCGAGCTCACCGGCTGGGCCACCGACCTGCCGTCCGCGCTCGTCCCGGTCGCGGGCTGGACCGGCAGCCGCCGGGACCGGGCGCCCCAGGGCACCGCCTTCACCACCAGCCCGGACGTGCCGACGCTGACCGCCGACGTGGAGGGCACCGTCACGCTCGTGGCCGTCGCCGTCCTGGGCGGCACGGTCGCCCAGGCCGACTGGGAGGCCAGGGCAGCCGAGATCCTCCGCCAGACCCTCGACGCCGGTGGTCAGCTCGGCACCGACGGCACCCGTGGTTCGTCGTAGAACGACAGCACGCGGGCACCGGGCGCGAGCCACGGCCGCACCAGCGCGTGCGCACGGTCAGGTTCGCGGTGGAAGAGCCCGACCCTGACCGCGAACACCAGGTCGAACCGGCGGTCGCCCAGGCACATGTCCTCCAGCGAGGCGATCAGGAACTCCGCCTTGCCGGACGCGACGAACCGCGCGTTGCGGCGGGTGGCGGCCTCGACCATCTTCACCGACCGGTCGACGGCCGTGAGCGTGCCCGTGGACAGCAGCTCGCACACCATCCCGGCGGCCACGCCCTGGCCGCAGCCGATCTCCAGCACCCGGTCGCAGGGCCGGATCGCGAGGTGGCCGACCACACCGCGCAGACGCTCGCTCATGGTCCACATGATGCGTCAGCACGGCGGACGCGGCCACCAGCGCGGCGCGACGTCAGCCCTGGCCGACGAGGTTGACCAGCCACCGGACGCCGAACCGGTCGGTGAGGTCGCCGTACTCGTCGCCCCACATCTGCTTCTCCAGCGGCGTCCCGACCTTGCCGCCCTCGGCGAGCTTCGTGAAGTACTCCCTGAGCACCTCGTCGTCGCCGGACAACGACACCGTGATGGTGTCGCCGGGGTGGTAGCCCATCCCGGGCGGCGTGTCGGAGGCCATGATCGTGTAGCCGGCGTCGGTCTCCAGCTGGGCGTGCATGATCTGCTCCGCCTGCGGCGTGTCCTGCAGGCCGAACTCGCCGAAGGTGTTCATCCTCAGCTCGCCGCCGAAGACCGAGTGGTAGAACTCCATCGCCTCACGGGCGGAGCCGTCGAAGCGCAGGTACGGGTTCAGACGAGTGGCCACCGGGATCACTCCTTCGTCGAAGACAGGCGAGAATCCTCGCAAAGCCTTGCCGCGCCTACAACTTGAACCTGTTCCGTGACACCGGGGTCACCCTGAGCGACCTCGTCCGTCCACCTGGGATCTCTGTCGCGAGGCCGACGACCTCCGCGGCTTCGAGGACGGCCGGTGTGAGCCACCGCTGGTCGCGATGGCCAGGCCCTCCAACGCTCAGCCCGGTCGTCGAGGTCAGAACCGCTCGGTCCGGCCAGTCCGGTCTGCCGGTGACCTGACCGGTTCGTCCGCCGCGTCACGCACGCACGCCAGCGCGTCGTCGAGCCGGCCCAGCCTGCGCAACACCCGCCCGCGCACCCGTAGCGCCGCGTCCTGTTCGTCCAGTTGCACGGCCAGGTCGGCGTGTTCGAGCGCCTCCGGGTAGCGGGCCCGCGCGAACAGCTCCTCCGCCCGTTCGACGTGCACGGCCGACAGCGCCTTGGCCTTCTCGCGCAGCAGCGGGTGCTTGCTGAACAGCCCCGGCTCGGCGACCAGGACCTCGGCGCCGCGGTCGGTGAGCAGCGCCGCGAGCCGCCGGTGCTGGCCCAGCCGGTCGAGCAGGCGTGCGGCGGCCGCGGGGAACCCGTTGCGGACGTACCAGGTCGCCGCCCGCTGGTGGTCGACCGGAGTGGGGCCCGCCGCCCGCACCGTCTCGGCGACCGCGGGCACGAGGCGATCACCGACCAGCACACCGAGCCTGGTCAGCTCCACGATGGCGGCCGGGTCGACGCCGAGCTCGACGCACAGCCCGCGCCGCACCGGGCCGAGCCGCGCGAACGTCGCCACGAGGTGCCGCGCCGGGGGTGACAACGTTGGCAGGATGGTGGAGACCACGTACTGCTCGTGGTCGGGCCACCGCCGTGCCAGCGCGGGCCACCCCAGCGTCGCGCGGTAGACCTCGTCACCGACGGCGGCCGCGGGCAGCGCCAGCTCGACCGGGCCGATCTGCTCGGCGCCCTCCCATTCGAACGGCCGCCGGGTGATCAGCGTGACCTGCTCGCACGGCGTGCGCCGCAGCCACTCGCGCAGCTCGCCGGGGGAGACGGCCGGTTCGTCCAGCACGACCTGCGGCGCCCACCTGCGCGTGCGCACGAAGTCGGCCGCTGACTCGCCCGCGCACCAGCGCGCCTGGCGTGACCTGCGCCGGACCGCCTCGGTCTTGCCGTAGCCGGGAGCTGCCGCCACCACCGTCAACCGCACGTCCTCGCCTCCCGCCCTCGCGAACAAGAGAGGGGCGTCCCCGGCCGTGGATATGGGCGAACCGGGTGACGCACGGGCGTCTCCGAAAACTTCCGAAGATTTTCTCCGGTGCGTGTCGATCCGGGCCGGGGGCCGTTCGACGCATCAGTGGAAGGACACGAGCTCCCAGGAGGAACACGACATGACCGCCACGACCGCCACCGCCGCCCCGACCTCGACCCGCACGTCCGCTGTCGCTCGCTGGGCCACGATCGTGACGCGCGTGGTGACCGGCTTGCTGTTCGCGACGACCGGGCTGAACGGGTTCCTGATGTTCATGCCCGCCCCGGACCCGAGCACCATGGCGCCGGCGGGTGTCGCCTTCAGCGCCGCGTTGTCCGCCACCGGGTACATGTTGCAGCTGGCGTCGGGCGTGCAGCTGCTCGCCGGCCTGTTGCTCATCGCCGGCCGGTTCGTGCCGCTGGCGCTGGCGCTGCTGGCCCCGATGGTGGTGAACATCTTCCTGTTCCACGTGTTCCTGGAGCCCAGCGGCCTGGTGATGGCCGTCCTGGTGGTGGCCGCCGAGATCGGCCTGGCGTGGGCGTACCGCGACCGGTTCCGCCCCATGCTCCAGGCCCGCTAGGCCTCAGGAGGACCGATCCCCGCCGGACGTCCGGCGGGGATTTTCGTTGCGCACCACAGTTTTCAGACGCTCGCCGCGGCGCTGACCGTCGCAAACCCCGTGCTGGACAACGGTCTCACGCCTGCGGCGCGGCTAGCGGGCCACGAAGGAGGCCAGCAGGGCCTGCACCTCGTACACGTCGACGCCCTTCCCGAACTGCTTGGAGATCGGGGTGTCGCTGCTGGAGATCCAGATCTTCAGCTCGGCGTCGAGGTCGAAGTGGCCGGCGGTCTCCACGCTGAACTGCGTGACCGCGCGGTACGGGATCGAGTGGTACTCGACCTTCTTGCCGGTCATGCCCTGCTTGTCGACCAGGATCAGGCGGCGGTCGGTGAACACGAACGCGTCGCGCAGCAGCTGGTAGGCCGCGTGCACCTGTTCGCCCTGGGCCAGCAGGCGGCCGAACTCCTGCGCGGCCGCCCTGGGGTCGAGCTTGGAAGCGTTGCCCATCATTCCGCTGAGAAGTCCCATGCGTCCACGTTTACCAGGCTTTCCGAAACCTTGTCCGAACGCTGTGCGGCCGCTGGCCGGGCACTTCCCTGGCTAGCCCGAAAGTGGAGGTCAACAGCCACTCGATCGGGAACAGGGTGATCAGATTGCGCAAGCACCTCGCAGGGACCACCGCCGCACTGGCCGGCGCCCTCCTGGTGACCGGCTGCGCCACCAGTGCGGCGACGACGTCCGAGGAGCAGCGGCCGAGCACCGAGCAGATCAGGGCGCTCTTCGCCGACTGGAACGCGGCACTCGCGACGGGGGACGCCCAGAAGGTGGCCGATCGTTACGCTCCGAACGCGGTACTGCTGCCCACCGTCTCCAACCGGGTGCGCAGCACGCGTGCCGAGATCGTCGACTACTTCGAGCACTTCCTGCAGAACCGGCCGAGCGGGCAGGTGCTCGACTCGCACGTGGCGGTGCTCGACGCCGACGACGCGATCGACGCGGGCACGTACCGGTTCGCGCTCACCAGGAACGGCCAACCGGCCACTGTGGACGCCCGCTACACGTTCGTCTACGAGAAGGTCGACGGGCGCTGGCTCATCGTGAACCACCACTCGTCGGCGATGCCGGAGCCAGCCTGATCCGCACGCACAGCCCGCCGCCGGACGCGGCCTCCAGCGACACCGTGCCGCCGTCGTCAGTGACGAGCTGCTTCACGATCGCGAGGCCCAGCCCGGACCCGCCGCGGCCGGTCAGGCCCTGACCCCGCCAGAAGCGGTCGAACGCGCGCACCCGGTCGGCCTCGGACAGGCCGGGGCCCGCGTCGATCACGTCCAGCTGACCGGGGCGGGTGGTGCGGACCAGGATCGTCGCGCCGTCAGGGGACACCTCCAGCGCGTTGGACAGCACGTTGTCCAGCACCTGTTCGAGGTGTCCCGGCGTGGCGAGCACCCGGAGGTCGGCACCCTCCGAGACGAGCGCGATCGAGCGTTCGTCGGCCGCCGCGCGCCAGGCGGTGAACCGCTCGGCGACGACGTCGAGCACCCGCACGGGCTCGGGGTGCGCGACGTCGGCCTCGGCGCGTGCCAGCGCCAGCAGGCCGTTGACCAGCCGCGACATCCGCACCACCTCGGCCGTCGCCATCTCGACGTCCTCGCGCACGACCGGGTCGTCGACGCCGTCGGCCACGTTGTCCAGCGACAGCCGCAACGCCGTCAGCGGGGTGCGCAGCTGGTGCGACGCGTCGCCGATGAACGCCCGCTGCGCGCCGACCAGCGTGCCGATCGTCTCAGTCGCGGTGTTCAGCGTGCGCGCCAGCGTCCGCGTCTCCGGTGGCCCGGTCTCCTCCGCCCGCGCCGACAGGTCACCGTCGCGCAACCGGCCCGCCATCGCGTTGAGGTCGCGCAACGGCCGGGTGACCCGCCGCGCCAGCCACACGCCCAGCAACGCCGCCGCGATCAGCACGAACACCGCCAGTGCCGCGCGGAACCCCCAGATCTGCCACAGCCGTTGCGTGATCCGATCGTCCGGATAGGACAGCCGGATCGCGCCGACCACGGTCCCGTCCGGCGTGCGCGCCGGCACCGTGAGCTTCAGCCCCTCGGCGTCCCACACCTTCGCCGCCGGCTCCGGCCCGAGCACGTCGATCTGCCCCGGCGTCTGCCGCTCGTAGGCGTCGACCAGCGCGCTCAACGACCGGGTGTCACCGGAGGCCAGCAGCAACGCCGCCGTGTCCGCTTCGCGCCGGGCGGTGTTCTCCGCGTCGGCGTAGAGCTGCTGGTTCAACGTGAACGCCACCGGCACGGTGAACGCCGCGATCGCCACCGCGACCAGCAGCACGTAGCTCCAGACCAGCTGCCGGATCACGTGAGCACCAGCCGGAACCCGACCCCGCGCACGGTCTCCACCGCCGCCGCGTCACCGAGCTTGCGGCGCAGCACCCCCACGTGCACGTCCAGCGTCTTGGTGGGACCGAACCAGTTCTCGTCCCACACCGACTCCATGATCTGCTCGCGGGTGAACACCGCGCCCGGCTCCTCCGCCAGGTACGCCAGCAGGTCGAACTCCTTGGGCGTCAGCACGAGCTCGGTGTCGTCGAGGTGCACCCGCCGCCCGCGGCGGTCGATCCGCAGCCGCCCGTGCTGCTCCGGCGCGGCCGGTGGTTGCGAACGCCGCAGCACCGCGCGGATCCGTGCCACGACCTCCCGCACGCCGAACGGCTTGGTCACGTAGTCGTCCGCGCCGATCTCCAGCCCGACGACGCGGTCGACCTCGTCGGACCGCGCGCTGATCACGATGATCGGCACGTCACCGCGGGCCCGCAGCTCCCGGCACACGTCGAGGCCGTCCATGTCCGGCAGCCCCAGGTCGACGAGCACCAGCGCGGCGTCCGCGACGCTCGCCAGCGCCTCCGCGCCGGTCTGCACCCACCGCACCTCGAACCCGTACCGCGACAGCCCGCGGGTCAGCGACTCCGCGATCGGCTCGTCGTCCTCCACCAGCAGCACCCGCATGGGCGCAGATCATTCCACCGGCCGGGCGTTGGCCAACCGGATGCCGCTCCACCCGAGCGTGCTCGCGCGCACCGCCGCCCAGAACGGCCAGAGCGTCGGCAGCACCCGCAACGAGATCCCGGCCCGCTCGTGCACCGCGAACAGGTCGCCGACCCGTTCCGGCGGCCCGAGCGGCTCCACCGGAACCGTCGCCACCACCGCGTGCCCGGGGCCGTCGCCCTCCTCGGTGAAAGGGCGGAACGGCCCGGCGTCGAACCGGTAGGCGTACAGCCGCACCTCCCGCATCCGCTCCAGCCACCCGTACTCGACGGCGTGCACGCGGGAACCGCAGCCGGGCCCGATGATCCGCTCCCGATCGGCCTCCGCCGACTCCGGATCCACCCAGGCCAGCACCCGCGGGCACTGCCGGGGAAACCAGTAGTCCGGCGACCGGGCGGCGTCCACCGCCCACACGTACTCACCCGGCTGCCGCGCGGTCGCCGCCCGGTGCGGCACGAACCGCGTGATCGCCGGGTCCTCGGAGAAGTGCAGAACTTGACCGGGTTCGGGCCGCATGTGGTCATACTGACGCGCATGCGCAGGCTGATGCTCGTGGTTTTGCTGGTGCTCGCCGGATGCGCCGACGCGCGGGGCGACGGCGTGGAGCTCACCGCCGTCGACCTCACCGCGACCCCGGAAGCCCTGGCACCGCACGGGGACGCGCTGCTCGTCGGCACCCGCCCGAGCGACCACCCCGAGCTGGTCCTGCGGGCCGAGGACGGCACCCAGAGCGCCATCCGGCTCACCCCGGCCACGCCGTACGGCAAGGAGGCCCACTGGTACGGCCTGACCTCCGACGGTCAGACCATCCACGGCGTCGGCGGCGAACGCGGCGGCGCGCACGGCAACGTGCGCTGGAGCGCGTGGACCGGCGACAGCCGCCAGGTGGTGGAGAAGACGCAGGGCTTCAGCACGTTCGGCGGCTACGGCGCGGGCGAGCTGCTCACCGTGGTCGGCACGGCGACCGGGCCGCGGATCGTGGGCAGCTGGCAGAGCGAGAAGGCCGGCCTCGACATCGCCACCTGGACCTACGGCGCCGACACGTGGACCCGTGAACCCAGCGCGGGCACGGCGCTGGAGAGCTCGCAGGAGCTGCTGAAGTTCCCGATCGCGGCCACCCCGACCGGCGACGGCGGCGCGCTGGTCGTCGGCTGGCAGGTCGGCGGCGGCAGCACCGGCGCCGCGGTCTGGCGGTTCGACGGCAAGACGTGGACCACCGCGACCCTGCCGGACGGCGACGCCGCGCTCGCCGCGAACTGCTGGGACGGCACCTGCCACGTCGTCGGCCGCAGCGGCGGCAAGCTCGCCTGGTGGACGGGACCCGACTGGAAGAAGGTCGAGACCCCCGACATCCCGGTCGGCGACCGCACCGACCTCGCGCCACCGGTGCCGGTCAACGGCACCCCGACGCTGTTCATCGACCACGGCGGCGTGAAGCTCGTGTCCGGGAAGACCGAACGACCCGCCGCGGGCCCCACCGGCGCGGTCACCGCCGCCGCCACCGCCGGCGGCCAGGTGTTCGTGATCGCCGGCGGCCGCCTCTGGCGCCTCTCCTGACCCCCGCGTACGCAAAATGGGGCTGTGGGGCGCCTGTGGGTGAACCCTGCGGGGCCACAGGCCAGAGCGAGGCACAGGTGTGAGGCAGCTCGCAGGTGCGCCGGGAGCGTCCCAGGTTCACGACCGTCGAGGTGGCGCGGCTGCGCCTCAGGGAGGAACAGCTCGCGGGCGGAGTGGCGGAGCCGCCGGTGCGCTGGACGGGGGCACGAGCTGCGCCTGATCGATACAGTCACGGCGCACACCTGATTCGCTCCGCAGCGTGACGCCCGGTTTCGGATAGCATTGCGCTGCTTGTCCCACATCTTCCGGTCAATGCATTCACCCGTATGCGGCATGTCCATCCGCAGCGCGGCAGAACACCGCGCTGAATACAGCGATCTGGCCGCACAATGGTCACGCTTGGACACTCAATTGCCGAGAGTCAACTGTTGATGTGGCTGTTCGGCCGTCCTTTCCTCCGCTCGTGGGTGACTATGGCCCGGTCAGCGCGGCCCCCGCGAATGGTGGGGGTGGGCGGCGGTCCGCCGGAACGGCGGTTAATCTCGTGCAACTCGTCCACTGCAATCCAGTGCGCCGACGTCGCAACCACCGGGGAGAGGACTGAACACGGGTGGCCGGATTTCTGTTGCGGCGGTTGGTCAACTACGTGGTGCTCGCCCTCGTGGCGACGTTCCTCGCGTTCACGTTGGCCTCCGCCACTTTCGACCCGATCGGGGTGTTGCAGCAACGCAACCCACCGCCGCCGGCTGCCACGATCGAGGCCAAGAAAAAAGACCTCCACCTCGACCAGCCCATCCCGCAGCGGTTCGTGACGTGGATGAGCGGAGTCGTGCGGGGTGACTTCGGCCAGACGGTCAGCGACCGCCCGATCACCGAGGAGCTCGGCCGCCGCGTGGGTGTGAGCCTGCGGCTGTTCCTGCTCGGCATCACCATCGGCATCCTGTTCGGTGTGCTGCTCGGTGTGGTGAGCGCGATCCGGCAGTACAGGTTCAGCGACTACTTCGCGACCCTGTTCAGCTTCATACTGCTGTCGACGCCGGTGTTCGTGCTGGGCAACCTGCTCAAGATCGGCGCGCAGGACCTCAACGAGGCGGTCGGCAGCAACGTCCTGCTGTTCGTCGGTGAGACGACGCCGAACTTCGAGGGCACCTGGCTCGAGCACTTCTGGGACCGCGTGCAGCACCTGATCCTGCCGACGCTGACGATCGCGCTCGGCCAGATCGCCTACTACAGCCGCTACCAGCGCTCGTCGATGCTCGACGTGCTCGGCAGCGACTTCCTGCGCACCGCGCAGGCCAAGGGCCTCACCCGCCGCCGGGCGCTGTTCAAGCACGGCCTGCGGACCGCCCTCATCCCGATGGCGACGCTGTTCGCGTTCGGCTTCGGCCTGCTCGTGGTCGGCGGTACGTTCACCGAGACGATCTTCAACTGGTTCGGCATGGGTCACTGGTTGATCGAGGGGATCTCGAAGCAGGACACGAACGTCACCGCGACGGTGACGCTGTTCGTGGCGGTGTGCGTGCTGTTCTCCGGCTGGCTGGCCGACGTGCTGTACGCCGCGCTCGATCCCCGCATCCGGGTCAACTAGAAGAGGACGACGACGTGACCGTGATCCTCAACGAGGGCGACTCCGCGGGAACCTCCGGTGCCGCCTCGGGCAGCCCCGTCGACGCCGCGCCCGACCCCGGCAAGGCGATGACGCGTGGCCGGCTGGTGTTCGTGCGCTTCAAGCGCAACAAGCTGGCGCTGATCGGGCTCGCCATCATCGTGTTGCTGTACCTGATGGCGTTCATCAGCCCGATGTTCTCGCAGTGGAGCTACACCGACCGCGACTACGCCGCGTTCCTGCAGCCGCCCTACAACGACCACATCTTCGGCACCGACAACATCGGCACCGACATGTTCGCGCAGGTCATGCGCGGCCTGCAGAAGTCGCTGATCATCGGCATGCTGGTGGCGCTGATCTCCACGACCCTGGCGGCCGTCATCGGCGCGACCGCCGGGTACTTCATGGGCGTCGCCGACCGCTCGCTCATGTGGCTGGTCGACCTGCTGCTGGTGCTGCCGTCGTTCCTGGTCATCGCGATCCTGAGCCCGATGTTCCGGGGCAAGTCGTGGTGGCTGCTGGTGTTCATGCTGGCGGCGTTCCAGTGGATGATCACCGCGCGCATCGTGCGCGGCATGACGCTGACGCTGAAGGAACGCGAGTTCGTGAAGGCGGCCAAGTTCATGGGCCAGCCGGCCCGGCGGATCATCGCCAAGCACATCGTGCCGAACATGGCGTCACTGCTCATCATCGACGCGACCATCAACGTCGGGTCGGCCGTGCTCGCCGAGACGGGCCTGAGCTACTTCGGGTTCGGCGTGCAGTCGCCCGACGTGTCGCTGGGCACCCTGATCGGCTCGGCGTCGTCGTCGGCGACCACCTTCCCGTGGCTGTTCCTGTTCCCGGCGGGCTTCCTCGTCGTGTTCGTGCTGGCGGTCAACTGGGTCGGTGACGGTCTGCGCGACGCGCTCGACCCGACCTCCACGCGCGTGCGCAAGCGCGAGGCGAAGGACAGCAAGGAGAAGGCTTCCCGATGACCACTTCGGAGATCCAGTTCGACTCGCCGGCCGACCCGGCGGCGGTCGGGCCGGTGCTGCAGGTCGAGGACCTTCACGTGTCCTTCCCCAGCGAGGCCGGCCGCGTGCAGGCCGTGCGGGGGCTCAGCTACCAGGTCTCGCCCGGTGAGGTGCTCGGCATCGTCGGCGAGTCCGGTTCCGGCAAGTCCGTGTCGTCGCTCGCCGTCATGGGGCTGCTGCCGTCGTCCGCCCGCGTCACCGGTTCGATCAGGTTCCAGGGCCGCGAGCTCATCGGCCGCACCGACACCGAGCTGTCGAAGATCCGCGGCCGGCGCGTCTCGATGGTGTTCCAGGACCCGCTGTCGGCGCTGACGCCGGTCTACACCGTCGGCGACCAGATCGCCGAGGCGATCCTGGTGCACCGCAGGGGCGCGGTGTCCAGGCAGGCCGCCGCCAAGCGCGCGGTCGAGCTGCTCGACCTCGTCGGCATCCCCAACGCGGCCGAGCGCGCCAAGGCGTTCCCGCACGAGTTCTCCGGCGGCATGCGGCAGCGCGCGGTGATCGCGATGGCGATCGCCAACGACCCCGACCTGATCATCGCCGACGAGCCGACCACCGCGCTCGACGTGACGGTGCAGGCGCAGGTGCTGCAGCTGCTCAAGACCGCGCAGGAGGTCACCGGCGCGGGCATCGTGCTCATCACCCACGACCTCGGCGTCGTCGCCGGGTTCGCGGACCGGCTGATGGTCATGTACGCGGGCCGCGCCGTCGAGACCGGCCTGGTGGACGAGATCTACCAGCGGCCGCGCATGCCGTACACGCTCGGCCTGCTCGGCTCCATCCCGCGCCTGGACGTCGGCGAGAAGCAGCCGCTGGTGCCGATCGTGGGCCAGCCGCCCGCGCTGACGGACCTGCCGCCCGGCTGCCCGTTCGCGCCGCGCTGCCCGATGGTCGTCGACGCCTGCCACACCGCGGAACCGCCGCTGATCGACGTGGACGGCTCGCCCGAGCACCAGGCCGCGTGCATCCGCACCGGCGAGATCGCGGCGACCGACACCGAGGGTGCCGAGGCCGCGGCGGAGATCTTCGGCGCCGAGGTCGTCGAGGAGCCCGAGATCGCCAGGGTGCCGCGCGAGCAGCGCGAGGTCGTGCTGGGCCTCGACCAGCTCGTCAAGGAGTACGCGGTCACCAAGGGCGTGGTGTTCAAGCGCCGCGTCGGCACCGTCCACGCGGTCGCCGGCATCTCGTTCGACGTCCGCGAGGGCGAGACCCTGGGCCTCGTGGGCGAGTCGGGCTGCGGCAAGACCACGACGCTGATGGAGATCCTCGGGCTGGAGAAGCCCATGAGCGGCGGCATCTCCGTCCTCGGCCGCGACGTGTCCTCGTTGGACGCCAAGCGCCGCTTCGAGATCCGCAGGGACATGTCCGTCGTGTTCCAGGACCCGATGGCCTCGCTGGACCCGCGCCTGCCGATCTTCGACATCATCGCCGAGCCTATGCAGGTGCACGGCTACGGCAAGGCCGACATCGCCCGCCGCGTGCCGGAGCTCATGGCACTGGTCGGGCTGCGCCCGGAGGTCGTGTCGCGCTACCCCGGTGAGTTCTCCGGCGGGCAGCGGCAGCGCATCGGCATCGCGCGCGCACTCGCGCTGGAGCCCAAGCTCGTCGTCCTCGACGAGCCGGTCTCCGCGCTCGACGTCTCCATCCAGGCCGGTGTCATCAACCTGCTGGAGGAGCTGAAGTCCAAGCTCGGCCTGGCCTACCTGTTCGTGGCCCACGACCTGTCGGTGGTGCGCCACATCGCGGACCGGGTGGCCGTGATGTACCTGGGGAAGATCGTCGAGATCGGCGAGGTGGACTCGGTGTTCGACGCACCGCGGCACCCGTACACGCAGGCGCTGCTGTCCGCCATCCCGATCCCGGACCCCGTCAAGGAACGCCAGCGCGAACGCATCATCCTCACCGGCGACCTGCCCAGCCCGGCGAACCCGCCGTCCGGCTGCCGGTTCCGCACCCGGTGCTTCCTGCACGCCTCGCTGCCTCCCGAGAAGCAGCGCACGTGCATCGAGCTGGAACCGCCGCGCGAGGTGCAGGCCCCCGACCACGAGGCCGCCTGCCACTTCGCCCAGATTCGACAGGTCCTCTGATGGCTCAGGCGACCTGCGTGCACGAAGGAACAGTGTCCCCGGCAACTGGTGTCCGGGCACGAGGGAGGTTCACGACAGTGAGTCGACGTACCAAGGTGGGAGCGGCCGCACTGGTCGCGGTCGCCCTCACGCTTACGGCGTGTGGGGGGCCCGCTAAGAACGACACCGGGCTCAAGGGAACGGACCAGGCGATCGGTCAGGCGGACATCAATCCGCAGGACGCGTCCAAGGTGAAGGACGGCGGCAACTTCAACTGGCCGATCACCTCGCTGGCGGACAACTGGAACAACTGGCAGCTCGACGGCACCAACGCCGACACGGACGTCATGCTGCGCACGTTCATGCCCAACCTGTTCAAGCAGAAGGCCGACGCGACGATCGAGCCGAACAAGGACTACCTGGACGACGTGAAGCTCGCGTCCTCCGACCCGCAGGTCCTCGAGTTCAAGATCAACTCGAAGGCGAAGTGGTCGGACGGCACCGCGATCACGTGGCAGGACTTCGAGTCCATGTGGAAGGCCCTCAACGGCACCAACAAGGCCTACGAGGTGTCCACGACCACCGGCTACGAGGACATCGAGAAGGTCGAGAAGGGCGCGACCGACCAGGACGTCAAGGTGACGTTCAAGAAGAAGTTCGCCGAGTGGAAGGGCATCTTCTCGCCCCTCTACCCGAAGTCCATGTTCGACTCCCCCGAGGAGTTCAACAAGGGCTGGGCCGAGCTGCCGAAGATCACCGCCGGTCCGTTCAAGCTCGGCTCGGTCGACCGCACCGCCAAGATCGTCACCGTCGTGCGTGACGCCAACTGGTGGGGCGAGAAGCCCAAGCTCGACTCGATCACCTTCCGCCAGGTCGACCGCACCGCGCTCGCGGACGCGTTCGCCAACGGCCAGATCGACTACTACGACATCGGCTCGAACGTCGACAACTTCCAGCGCGCCAAGAGCACGCCGGGCGCCGTGATCCGCCAGGCCGTCTCGCCGGACTACTCGCACATCACGTTCAACGGTGCGGACACCTCGATCCTCAAGGACCCGAAGCTCCGCGTCGCGCTGATGAAGGCCATCGACACCAAGACGATCGCCAAGGCGCTGCTGGGCCAGATGCTCAAGGGCGAGCCGCAGATCGTGGGCAACCACTTCTTCCTGCTCGGCTCCTCGGCCTACAAGGACAACTCGGCCGTCGCCGCGTTCGACAAGGAAGCCGCGAAGAAGCAGCTGGACGACCTGGGCTGGAAGCTCGAGGGTGAGACCCGGAAGAAGGACGGCAAGGAGCTCGTCATCCGGTACATCGTCCCGACCCCGAACCCGGTCTCGGACAACATCTCCAAGCTGGTCCAGACGCAGCTGAAGGACGTCGGCGCCAAGGTCGACATCCAGGCCGTGCCGACCGCCGACTACTTCAAGCAGTTCGTGAACGTCGGCAACTTCGACATGACCGGCTTCCGCTGGCTGTCCTCGGCCTCGCCGATCTCGGACAGCAAGGGCATCTACTTCCTCGACCCGAGCAGCACCAACCAGAACTACGGCCACATCGGTTCCGAGGAGATCAACAAGCTGCTCGACCAGGCCAACGGTGAGCTCGACGACACCAAGCGCAACGAGATCGCGAACGAGATCGACAAGAAGATCTGGGAAGCGGGCCACCAGCTGCCGCTCTACCAGTCGCCGGGTGCTGTCGCGGTCCGCGACACCGTGGCGAACTTCGGTGCGGTCGCGTACGCGAACCGTCCGTACGACTACATCCACATGGGCTTCGTCCAGAAGTGACCTGTAGTTGACTCGAACGGCCCGGCGGGTCTCCGCCGGGCCGTTCGCTTTGTCCGTGGGAGTTCTCTGTGCGCGTCCGTGCTCTGCGTCATGGTCTTGCCGCCACCGGTGTGGTGTTGTTCGTCTGTGCGGTGGTCGCCCTGTTCTCGTGGCTGTCCTATTCGGACAAACGCGACCGGCTGGCCGCCCTCACGTCCCGCGAGATCGCGGACGTGGTGTCCTATTCGGACGGGTACGTCGACGTGCGCTGGCCGTCGGGCTCGGCCCGGGTGGCCTACTCGGGCGGCGACCGGCTCGTCGGGCGCAAGGCGCAGGTGGCGTTCGACCCCGCCGACCCGTCGCGGGCCGTGCTGCCGGGCTCTGACCTGCTGGTCGAGACCGACCGGGCACTGGGCGGCGTGACGTTCCCGGCCGCGGTGGCGTTGCTGGTGGTGGCCGCCGGAGCGGTGCGGGTGCTGCTGGCCCGGCGCCGGGGTGCGCCGGTCACCGCGTCCGTGCGCCGGATCCGGGTGCAGTCGGGGCTGATGGTGCGGTCGTGGCTGGAGTTCGACGGCCCGGTCGAGCGGTGGGTGCCCGTCTACTACGACCCGGTGCTGGTCACCCTGCCCTCGCCGGCCCCGGTGGAGATGCGCGGACGCGTCGCCGTCGTCGAGGGGGTGCCGGTGTACCCGTCCGGGCGGGTCGTCACCAGGCATCCGCGCGGACGGCGCGTCGACAACCCCACCCGGCCCGACCCGGAGACCGTGGCGCCCACCGGGCTGCCGGCGCAGCTGCGGGTGGACGCGGTGTTCCTGGCACCGGCGCCGTTCGTCGGGGTGTTCTGGGCCTACCTGGACGGCAGCGGGTTCACCGGGTGGGTCACCGCGACCGTGGTGGCGGCGGCGCTGGGGCTGTGGTGGGGAGCGTTCCGGGGATCGGACCCCTCCTAGTTGCCGGCACGTTTGCGGCGCTTGCCCTCGTGCATCGCGACCACGCGCGCGACCGGGATGTCGTGGCCCTCGGCGATCAGGTCCGCGGGAAGCTGTTGCGGCGCGGGCATCAGCTCGGTCCACGGGTCGCCGTCGAACCGGGTGCGCACCGTGAAGTCCGACGGCGTGACGTCGGCGAGCGAGTCCCAGGGCACCGGGAACGAGATCGGCAGGCCCTCGCGCAGGCGGGGGCTGTAGGCGGCGACGACCGTGGCACCCCAGGCGCGGGTCGAGTCGAGGAACACCTTGCCGCCGCGTTCGGCGCGGATGTAGGCGGTGGTGGCCAGTGCCGGGTCGAGCTTCTCGGCGCGGGCGGCCAGCGCCCTGGTGGCGGCGGCGACGTCGTCGGGGTCGTGCCGGGTCAGCGGCACGAAGACGTGCACCCCCTTGGCGCCACTGGTCTTCACCGCTCCCGCCAGACCGGCCTTGGCCAGCGCCTCGCGGATCAGGAACGCCGACGCGACGACGACGTCGAAACCGGCGTCCTCCGGCGGGTCGATGTCGAGGACCATGTGGGTCTGGTGCTCGTCCAGGGACAACGGCACGTGGTACTCGACGGCGCGCTGGTTCGCGAACCACATGAGCGTCTGCTTGTCGTCGCACAGCGCGTACCGGATCCGCCGGTGCGACGCCTCCGCCCAGACCTCGACGGTCTTCACGAACGACGGCGTGTACTTGGGGACGTTCTTCTGCATGAACGGGTCCTGGCCGCGCAGCACCCGCCACACCGACAGCGGGCGGCCCGCGAGCACCGGCACGAACCGGTCGGCGGCGAAGTCCAGGTAGTCCACGAGGTCGGCCTTGACGGTGCCGCCGAACAACGGCTGGTCGAGGCTCGAGAACTTGATCTGCTCACTGCTCATCGGGGACCTCGAGCTCGTCGCGGGCTGCCCATTCGAGCAGGGGTTCGATGGACCACACCGCGTCGTCGATGCCGGCGTGCAGGTCGCCCAGCTCGGCGAACCGGGCCGGCACGGTGGCGATGGTGAAGTCGTGCGGGTCGGCGTCGGGGATCTCGTCCCAGCGGATCGGCGTCGACACCGTGGCCTCGGGGTAGCCGCGCACCGAGTAGGCGCTCGCGATCGTGCGGTCGCGGGTGTTCTGGTTGTAGTCCACGAACACCAGCGACGGGTCGCGGTCCTTGCGCCACCAGGTGGTCTCGACGTCGTCGGGGGCGCGGCGCCGGACCTCGTGCGCGAACGCCAGAGCGGCCTTGCGCACGTCCTGGAAGCCGTGCTCCGGCTCGATGCGCACGTAGACGTGCAGGCCCTTCGACCCGGACGTCTTCGGGAACCCGACCGCGCCCAGCTCGGCGAGCACCTCCCGCACGACCAGGGCGACCCTGCGCACCCGGTCGAACGGGCACGTGGGGCCCGGATCGAGGTCGATGCGCCACTCGTCGGGCTTCTCGGTGTCCGCGGCGCGCGAGTTCCACGGGTGGAACTCCACAGTGGACATCTGCACGGCCCAGATCACGTCGGCGAGGTGGGTGACGCACAGCTCGTCGGCGTGGCGGTTGTAGCGCGGGAAGTGCACGCGCACGGTCCGCACCCACGGCGGCGCGCCGTTCGGGAGCCGTTTCTGGTGCACCTTCTCGCCGGTGACGCCCTCCGGGAAGCGGTGCAGCATGCACGGGCGTTCCCGCAGCGCGCGGACGATGCCGTCGCCGACCGCCAGGTAGTACCGCGCGAGGTCCAGTTTCGTCTCCCCGCGCGCGGGGAAGTAGACGCGGTCGGGGTTGGAGATCCGCACGACGCGGTCCGCCACCTCGAGCTCCACAGCCGGGGACTTGCCCATGCCCCACAACCTAACCGCTCCGCGCCGTTTCTTCAGCGCTGACGGCGGCCGCTGCTAGGTTGCGGCCGTGGACCTCTACGCGCGGTCACTGGCGGATCTGCTCGCGACGGTCGGCGCGCTGTCCGACGACGACCTCCCGGCACCGTCGGGATGCGCGGGCTGGTCGGTGCGGGACCTGGTGTGCCACCTCGTGATCGACGCCCAGGACGTGCTGATCACCCTGGTGACGCCCACTGCCGAGGCCGCCACGCACGACAGCGTGACCTACTGGAAGGTCTCCGACGCGCCCGCCGCCGACGATCCGCTGTCCGCGCTGACCGTGCGGCTGGCCGCCGCGTACGGCGAGCCGTGGATGCTGAGGTTCCACCTCGACGACGTGGGCCAGGCGGCCCTGCGCGCGGGCCGGCTGGCCGACCGCGCGACGCGGGTGAGCACGCAGGACATGGTGCTCACCGCCGGTGACTACCTCGACGCGTACGTCTGGGAGTGGACGCTGCACCACCTCGACCTCGTCCGGCACCTGCCGCACCACCCGGGGCCTTCCGCGGCGGCGGTGGCGCGGTGCCGGGCGGTGCTGGAGCAGGTCGCCGGGTCGTTCCCGGCGGCGTGGCCGGACGAGGACGTGCTGCTCGTGGGCACGGGACGGCGCGACCCCACCGCAGCGCAGCGCGCCGAGCTGGGGTCGCGGAAGCTCCCGGTCGTGCTGGGTTAGGCCTCCGCCTCCGCTTCGAGGCGGGCCTTCTCCGCGAGGCGGGCTTCCTCGGCCTTGAACTCGGCGTAGGTGGCGCGCTCGCGCACCAGCCAGTCCGGGTTCTCCTCCTTGATCGCGTTGATCTGCTCGGTGGTCAGCGCCTCGGTGATGCCGGCCCGCACGAGCGCCGACGTCGAGATGCCCAGCTTCTGCGCGATCAGCTGCTTGGGGTGGGGGCCGTTGCGGCGCAGGTCACGCAGCCACTGCGGCGGGTCGGCCTGCATCGCGTCGAGCTCGTCGCGGGAGACGACGCCGGCCCGGAACTCCTCGGGGGTCGCCTCGAGGTACACGCCCAGCTTCTTGGCGGCGGTGGCGGGCTTCATCGTCTGCTGCGACTTCATGGCACAAAGAGTAACCGTGCTGCCCGGCCGAGCCGGTGACCAGGCTAGTCTCAGCACGTGACCGGCTCTTTCACGCTCGCGTACGTCCCAGGTGTGACGCCGGGCAAGTGGGCGCGGGTCTGGCAGGAACGCCTGCCGGAGACCCCGCTGCACCTCGTCGGGGTGACCGCCGCCGAGGCGGCGGAAACGGCGCGCACCAAGCAGGCCGACGCCGTGCTGCTGCGGCTGCCGGTCGACCGCGAGAGCCTGCACGCCATCCCGCTCTACACCGAGACCAGCGTCGTCGTCTTCCCGAAGGACCACGAGTTCGCCGCCGCGGAGGAGCTGTCCCTCGCCGACCTGCGCGACCACGTGCTGTGGCAGCCCGCCGACGACACCCTCGAATGGGAGGAGCGGCCGGGTCAGGCGCCGGTCGAGCGCCCGGAGACCACCGCGGCCGCGGTCGAGCTCGTCGCCGCCGGGGCCGGGCTGCTGGTCGTGCCGCAGTCGCTGGCCCGCCTGCACCACCGCAGGGACGTGAAGTACGTGCCGGTGCACGACGCACCGCAGTCGCGCGTGGCGCTGTCGTGGCTGATCGAGGACGAGAACCCCGAGCTGGTCGAGCACCTGATCGGCGTCGTCCGCGGCCGCACGGTCAACAGCACGCGCGGGCCCGCCGCCGAGCCGGCCGCGCAGCCCCGCCAGGCGTCCCCGCAGCGCCGGCAGCAGAAGCCGGCCAAGAAGGGCACGCCTGCCAGGAAGGGCGCGAAGTCCCGCCGCCGCTGACCGCCGCCCGGCCGGTGCGACGGGCCGGACGGCCCCCAGGGCACCGTCCGACCTCGGCCCGGTCCGCTACTGGTTCTGGGTGGAGAGCTGCGCGCGCAGCCGGTCCTCCTGCTCCCTGAGCTCGGGCGTCATGACCTCGTCGAACGCCTCGGCGCCGTGGACCTGCCTGATCTCGACCGAGCCGTTCTTGAACGGCGCCTTCTTCAGCCACTCCACGGCGTCGGTGAGCGAGGGCAGCTCCCAGATCCAGTAGCCGGCGATCAGCTCCTTGGTCTCGGCGAACGGACCGTCGACCACGGTCGTCGTGCCCTTCTCGTCGAAGTGGACGCGTACGCCCTTCGCGCTGTCGTACAGGCCCTCGCCCGCCAGCATCACGCCCGCCTTCACCAGCTCCTCGTTGAAGGCACCCATCTGCGCGAGCTCCTCGGCCGTGGGCATGACGCCCTTCTCCGACTCCTCGGACGCCTTGACGATGACCATGAAGCGCATGTCGATCTCCTCGTGAACTCGGGTGTCCGTGCGTTTCTACCGACGCGTCGATCGGGTATGGCCGGCTTTCGACAGCCACGCCCCCTTTGTGACCGGCGTCACATCATGACGGCGAGACTAGGCTGGGGAGCATGCGTGACGACGTCGAGTGGATTCTTGAGAACTCCCAGGTCTGGGCGATCGTCGGCCTGTCCGACAACCCCTCCCGCGCCGCCCACGGCGTCGCCCGCTTCCTGCAGCAACGCGGCAAGCGCATCGTGCCCGTGCACCCGTCGGCCGAGACCGTGCACGGCGAGCAGGGCTACGCCACGCTTGAGGACATTCCGTTCGAGGTCGACGTCGTGGACGTGTTCCGCCGTTCGGAGGACGCCGGCCAGTTCGCCGACGAGGCCGTCGAGATCGGCGCGAAAGCCGTGTGGTTCCAGCTCGGCGTGGTCGACCACGAGGCGTTTCGCCGCACCAAGGACGCCGGGCTGCGCATGGTGATGGACGTCTGTCCCGCGATCGAGTGGCGCGGGCGCTGACACCTTCACTACCCTTCGCTGGTCGTCTCCGGCACCTGGGGGTTCGGAGGCACTGAGCCTGGGGGGCTTGTTCTGCCATGCGCGTTGACATCAACGTGCTGCAGCCCGCGGATTCTCCGCGCCTTGGTGGCTGCAGCGAGGAGTTCGTCCATTCTCTCGCGTCCTCGGACGCGCCGATCCCGCCGGTCGTCGTGCACCGGCCCACCATGAGGATCGTCGACGGCGCGCACCGCGTCCGGGCGGCCGCACTGCGCGGCTGCCGCGCGGTGGACGTCGAGTACGTCGACGGGACGGCCGAGGACGCGTTCGTCCTGTCCGTCGAGCTGAACCTGGCCACGCTGTCGACGGCCGACCGGGAGGCCGCGGCCCGGCGGGTGCTGCGGTCGCACCCGCGCTGGTCCGACCGCTCGATCGCGGCCGCCACCGGCCTCGCGGCCAAGTCCGTCGGCGTGCTGCGCAGAGCCGTCGGTGGCCAGGCGGCGAGCCGGATCGGCCGTGACGGCAAGGTCAGGCCGGTCAACAGCGCGGCCGGCCGCCGCCTCGCCGGGCAGCTGATCCAGGACCGGCCCACCGCGTCGTTGCGTGACGTCGCCCGCGCCGCCGGGGTGTCACCGGGCACCGTGCGGGACGTGCGGCGGCGGCTCAGCCAGGGCCTGGACCCGGTGCCGGAACGCATGCGGGCCGCCGAACGGTCCGAGGCCGCGCTGCCGCAGGCGCGCACCGAGGTGCGGGTACCGGGCACGACCCTGCCGATCCTGCGCCGCGACCCGTCGCTGCGGTTCAGCGAGCACGGCCGGCTGGTGCTGCGCTGGCTCGAAGCGCACGCCGTGTCGCCGGGGGAGTGGGTCGCGGTCGTGGACGGGATGCCGTCGCACTGCCGGGAGCTGGTCGCGGACCTGGCCCGCGGCTGCGCGGAGGCGTGGACCGAGATGGCCGACGCCCTGGAACGCGAGAACCGCGCCGTCGGGTAGCCGCGTCCGCGAGCACCGCCGTCCTGTCCGCGGCTGTCGGACAGGACGGCGGTCTTGCCGGGCCGAGGCCCGGCTGCGGACGGCGACCCCGTCGGGACGCGCCGATTCGTCCGGATTCGGGAGCGGCCGCCCGTACGATCACGGCGAGGACGGAGCGCTGGGCCGGGACTCCGGCTCCGGCGCGGGGGAGGAGTCGGAGTGTTCGGTTTCAAGAAGAAGAAGAAGCTCGACGATCTGATGGCTCAGCTCAGGCCCGACCTGAGCCGGGAGTCGCTCGGCGTCGGGCCCGCCTTCCCCGGCGTCGCCCCGAACCCGCTCCTGAGCGGTGACGCGAGGAAGCGCAACGCGGAACTGCGCACGGGGGCGCTCGCTCTCGGCGTTCTCGTCGACTGGCGGGAGGTCAACAGCAATCCGCGCGTGATCCTGATGTTCGACGTGGAGACCGCCGACGGCGTCTCGTTCCGCGGTGTCGCGGACGAGGACCTCACGTTCACCGAGCTCACCCGGCTCGCCCCGGGACAGACGTTGCCCGTGCGCTACCGGCCGGCCGTCATGGACCACTACGTCGCCCTTGCCAGGGACGCGGACCCCGCCGGGGTGCGGCAGCTCTCCGACAGGATCGCGAGCCGCAAGCGGACCTGATCCGAGGCCCTAGAGCCTGTCCTCAAAGCCAGAGGGTGAGGGTGGCCAGGTCGATCATGGCTTGGTAGGACAGGGCGGTCTTGTCGTAGCGGGTGGCGATCGCGCGGAACTGCTTGAGCCGGTTGAAGCAGCGTTCGAGACGTTGCGGCGCTTGTAGATCACCGGATCAAATGCGGGTGGCCGGCCACCCGCCTGGCCCCGGCGGGTGCGATTGGCGCGTTGGTCGCGGCGTTCGGGGATGGTGGCCCGGATGCCGCGGCGGCGCAGGTGAGCGCGGATGGACTTGCTGGAGTAGCCCTTGTCCGCGATCACCCGCGCCGGCCGCGTCGCGAGCCGGCCCGGCCGTGCGGGCGGGAACCACACGCCCGCCAGCACAGTGTCGAACATGGTGCAGTCGTTGGTGTTCCCGCCGGTCAGGACGGCCGTGAGCGGTCGGCCATGTCCATCACAGGCGAGGTGGATCTTGGTCGAGAGGCCGCCGCGGGACCGGCCGATAGCATGATCATCTGGTTCGGTCTGCCCGCCACACGACCCGCTCGCCCCCTGTGTGCGCAGGCGTGCGGCGGCGGGCACCAGCCGCGTGCTGATGGGCACGCACGATGCTGGAGTCGACCGAGACCTCACGATCGAGTTCGTCGATCGCCTCCGCGATCACCCGCACCTTCGACACCAACATGGTCAGAGTGCCGTTGCGTGACCAGCGCCAGAACCGGTTGTACACCGTCTTCCACGGCCCGTACCGCTCCGGCAGATCACGCCACGACACCCCGGTCTTGGCCTTGAACAACATCCCGTTGATCACACGCCGGTCATCCACCCGAGGACGACCCATCGCACCCGACACCGGCAACAACGGCTCAACCACACGCCACTGCTCATCAGTCAGCTCATGCCTGCGCACCACGACACAAGATCAAAACACTTCAGAGCAACCGGCTTTGAGGACGGGCCCTAGCCCGCGAAGAGGATCTCGCTGATCTCACCCGCCAGCTCACGGCCCACCGCGGGCCGTGAGCGGGTGAGCAGGTTGCTGAACGCCGTCAGGTCGATGTGCACGGTCGCCGACTGCACCTGCCGCACGTCGTCCAGCAGGCCCGCCACGAGCTCGCACGCGTGCTCCAGGTCGCCCGCCGCGGCGTGGGCCAGCGCCCGGCGCAGCCCGAACCGGGTGCGGGCGCGCAACGCCGCCGGGGCGATCAGCGGCAGCTGCAGGTCGAGGATCGCCGCGGCCTCGGCGTGGCGGCCCAGGTCGTGGAACGACCACGCCGTCGTGATGGCGACCTGGTCGTCCAGGCTCGTCGAGCCGTACCGCACGTCGCCGGCCCGTTGCTGCAGCAGCAACGCGCGCTCCAGTGCCTCCTCGCACAGCTTGCCGGCACCGGCGAGCGCGTAGCCCTGCGCCTCCCGCAGCGCCGCCGCGGCCTGCACCGACGGCGACCGCGAGCGGCCGGCCTTGCGCGCGCGTTCCACCGTGGCGCGCGCGTCTCCGCGGTACAGGGCGAACTCCGCGGACCGCACCTGTGCGAAGGCTTCCAGCTCCCGGTCACCGCCCTTGGCCGCGTACTGCACCGCGCGGCGGGTGAACTCGGCCGCCGCCGCCTCGTCGCCGTTCTCCTGCTCCATCCAGCCCGCGTACTCGGCGTACCGCGCGGCGAGCAGCCACAGGCCCTGGCTGAGCACGGGGTCGTCGGCGGAGCGCGCCATCGTGCTCAGCGTGTCCACCTGCGGCCGCAGCGAGGGCAGCACGGCGCTGGGGGCGGAGCGGTGGCCGAGCATCCGGAAGTTGCCGAACATGACGTCGAACGTCATCAGCACCGTGTCGTCGCTCTGGATCGGACGTGCCGGTGCGTCGGCGAGCGCCATCAACCGGCCGTCCGCCCGCAGGACGTCCTCGAACACCCGCGCCATCTTGGCGGTCGGGCGGACCTGGCCGTTCTCGATCTTGCTGAGGTACCCCTTGCTGTAGCGGACCTGTTCGGCGAGTCTGGTCAGCGACAGTCCGCGCTCGGTGCGCAGCCGGCGCACCTCCTGTGCGAACGTGGGCGACACCTGGCTCACCCCCTCCCCGCCAGTGTGTCGGCCGTCAAACCTCGCCGTAGCGAATGTCCACGAATTGACCATTCTTTGACGATCAACTGGGCGTATCTGGAACGGTTGACGATGGTTCCATGTGAGTCATGGCTACGACGTGTTCCGACTCCTCTTCGGCTGGTGTGGTGATGGTCTGGCAGCGTTTGGCCACCAACGTGGTGCACAGCTCGCGGTGGTTCGAGGTCCGAAGCGACGACGTCGTGAGACCGGATGGCGGACACGGCGTCTACACGCACGTGGTGGCGCCCGCGTCGGTGACGGTCCTGGCGATCCGCGACGACGACCAGGTCGTGCTGACCAGACAGTGGATCTACACCCACAACGGCACGCAGTGGCGACTACCCGGCGGTGCCGTGGACGCGGCGGACGCGGGCCCCGCCGAGGCGGCCGTGCGCGAGCTCGCCGAGGAGACCGGCCTGCGGGCCGCGAACTGGGAGCAGCTGGGCCAGATCCACGGCGCTGACAGCCTGAGCAACCACGTCGACCACATCTTCCTCGCCACCGGGCTCACCCAGGGCGAGGCCGCGCTGGAGCCGGGGGAGTCGGACCTGCGGGTGCGCACGATCCCGTTCCGCCACGTGGTGGAGCTGGTCCAGCAGGGCATGCTCCCGCACGCGGGCAGCTCGCACGCGGTGCTCGTGATGGCGCTGCGGCGCGCCACCGCAGGCTAGGGTTCCCTGTTTCCTGATTCGGCAGGAAACAGGAAACCCGTTCTCATTCGATTGGCTCGGTCGCATTCTTGTTTCACACGAGAACGTCAGACCGAAGTCAGTCAGAATGAGAAGGTGAATTCTCGATGAGAGTCCTCTGCTCACTCGCCACCATGGTGAAGGTGGCCGCGATCTGCCTGTTGGTCGGATTCGCGGTCGGAAGTGTCCTCGCTGTCTCGGTGATCTGACCCGTCTTCGATCTGCGGTTCTCCCTTGCCGAAACAGGGAGGTGGAAACCGTGGAACCGCATTTCTTCGTTCAGCTCCTGTCCGTTCTGCTGGCCGCGCTGGTCTAGGCCCGCGGCCGTGGCGCCCACTGCACGCCGTAACCACGGCCCTGACGAGGGTGTGAGAACTCCACGTCGATCTCACCGATCTCGTCCACGGGCAGTTTTCCTGGCCACGGCGTCAGGTCGTCGGTGTCGCGCGCCAACGCCTCTTCGACGCGCCACACCGAGTCGGGCAGGTCGTTCCGGTCGAACCGCACCCGGAGCCGGAACGACTCGCACATGCGCTCCGGCCAGAACACGTAGGTCGGACGCATCAACTGTCCCCGCGGCACCCTCACCTCCAGCGCGAACTGGTGCGTTTGCCCTGTGTTGAGGGGTCGGGGCAAACGCAGCTTCATGAGGAACCGCCGCGGGGACGGCCGTGCGTGGCCGATGAGCTCGACGCCGTGCAACACCTCGATGTCCAGGTCGCCCGGTGCGCCCTCGGGGGTCGGGGAGGGGATCGTGATGGACCACGCGATCTCGTTCACGCCGTCGGTGTCGGCCACGACGGTCCGGCGCTCCGTGCACGAGGGCGTCGGGCCGTCGAGCTTCAGCAGCGCGTCGAACTCCTTGACGTGCCACAGTTCGGACGGTGCCAGGTGCACCGTCGTCGGGGCCGGCTGCAGCGCCACCTCCACGAGGCGCTGCAGTCCGGACTCCATCCGCCTGCGCACCGTGCGCGCGCCGCGGTCCTGCTGGCGGGCGAGCCATTCGATGCGTTCGTTGAGGAACCGGTACTGCGCGTCCTCGTGCATGCCGAGCGGCGCCAGAACGGCGTTGCGGACCTCCACCGGGAAACCGCGGGTGGCGTTCGTGACCCAGTCGCGCAGTTTCGTGCGCACGGCTTCCGCGCCATCTGTTTCCGCGATGCCGCACACCTGGCGCAGCGCCGGACCGACGTGCAGGTCGATTCCGGGAGTCTGCACACCGCGCCCGCGGCACAACGTGCGCAATTCTTCCATCAGCTGCTCGGGTGAGACAGACATCCATCCTCCGCCTGGGATTTCAGTACGCCGGGCATGTCGGGCACACCTGCTCCGGCGTTACCACGGACGCACCCATCCGGGTGAATGTGAATATCGGCGGTCAATGCAGTGGTACTCCACCGTACGCCCACCGCCACCGCCCGCCGAACGACTGATGTCCCGACCTTCCGATCACGGTAACGTGCTGGTCACGGGCCCGGACTGCACCTCCTGTCCGGGCATCCCTGCCGATGTGGAGGTTTCTTTCGTGCTGCGCACAATTCTGTCAGCCGTATCGGCGTTCGCGCTGATCAGCGGCGCGACCCCGGCGGTGGCCGCACCGGTCGAGGGCGCATATCTGCTCCAGTTCCGCGACACGTTGTCCGACGCGCAACGCCACCAGCTCAAAGGCCTCGGCGTCCGGCTCGGCGCGTTCGTGGAGAACGGCACCTACGTCGCACGGATGAAGGACACCGCGCGCGTGTCGCGGTTGAACTACGTGCGAGGCGTGCACCCGTTCGAGGCCCAGCCCAAGGTCATGGCGCTGTCCGGCGCCGCCGCGTACCTGATCACCCTGGTCGAGCAGAACGCCGACGACCAGGCGGCTGTGGCCGACGCGCTGAAGGCGCTCGGCGCGCGGGTCGACACGATCTCGGCCAGCCGCGAGCACATCCTCGCCGTCCTGGACGCGGGCCAGGCCGCCAAGGTCGCGAAGCTGCCCGCCGTGCTCGCCGTCGACCCGGTGTCCGCGCCGGAGACCGACATGGCGATCTCGCGCGAGTCGTCCGGTGCCAACTACGTCGAGTCGGTCGGCGGCTACCGCGGCCAGGGCGTGCGCGGCGAGGTGATGGACGGCGGCCTGCGCGCCACGCACCAGGAGTTCCGCGCCAAGCCGCCGGTGCTGCACACCGCCAACTCCACGAACAACTCGCACGGCACGTCCACCTACGGGCAGATCTTCGCCTCCGGTGTGTCGGCGCCGCAGCGCGGTGTGCTGCCGGAGGGCCAGGGCATCTTCGCCGTCTACAACACCGGCGACCGCTACGCGCACACCGCGCAGCTGGTCGACCCGGCGGGCCAGTACCGGGCGGTGTTCCAGAGCAACAGCTGGGGCGACTCGCTCACCACGGCCTACACGTCGGTCTCGCAGCAGATGGACCGGATCGTGTTCGACCACGACATCCTGATCTGCCAGTCGCAGAGCAACGCAGGCACCCGCAGCTCCCGTCCGCAGGCGTGGGCGAAGAACGTGCTCTCGGTCGGCGGCCACTACCACTACAACACCGCCTCGCGCGCGGACGACAGGTGGAACAGCGGGGCGTCCATCGGACCGGCCGCCGACGGCCGCATCAAGCCGGAGCTGTCGAACTTCTACGACCGCATCGACACCACGTCGTCCACCTCGGACACCTCGTACACCGCGTCGTTCGGCGGCACGTCCGGCGCCACGCCGATCACCTGCGGCAACGCCGGCCTGCTGTTCCAGATGTGGGCCGACGGCGTGTTCGACGGCGGCCCCGGCAAGGGCCGTGACGTGTTCACCGCGCGCCCGCACGCGGCGACCGCCAAGGCGTTGCTGGTCAACACCGCCGACCAGCACCCGTTCTCCGGCACCGCGCACGACCAGACCCGCACCCACCAGGGCTGGGGCACCGTGTCGGTGCGCAACCTCTACGACCGCGCGAAGGCCGGCGGCTGGAAGCTGCCCGTCCTGGTCAACGAGACCGACCTGGTCACGACCGGCCAGTCGCGCAAGTACGCGGTGACCTCCACCGGCCAGACGCCGCTGCGCGCCACGCTCGCCTACACCGACCCGGCCGGCTCGCCGACCGCGGCCAAGGCGACCGTGAACGACCTGACCCTGAAGGTCACCGCGCCCGACGGCACCGTCTACTACGGCAACAACGGCCTGCTGGCCGGCAACTGGTCCACGCCCGGCGGCAGCGCGAACACCGTCGACACCGTGGAGAACGTCCTCGTCCAGGCACCCGCCGCGGGCACCTGGACCGTCGAGGTGATCGCGACCGCGGTCAACGTCGACGGCCACCGCGAGACCACCGCGACCGACGCCGACTACGCCCTGGTCGTCTCCTAGGACCGCACGCGGGGCCCTTTCGTCCGCTCCAAGCGGACGAAAGCTCCCCGCGTGGCAGGTCACTCGAAGCGGGCCGGGTCGCCCGCGCCGTAGCGGAGGATCTCGGCCTCACCGTCGGAGAAGTCGACGACCGTGGTGGGCGTGGTGCCGCACTCGCCGGAGTCGATCACCGCGTCCAGCACGTGGTCGAGCCGTTCCTTGATCTCCCAGCCCTGCACCAGCGGCTCGGCCTCGTCGGGCAGCAGCAGCGTGGACGTGAGCAGCGGCTCGCCCATCGCCTGCAACAGCGCCTGCGTCACCACGTGGTCCGGGATGCGCGCGCCGACGGTCTTCTTCTTCGCGTGCATCATCCGGCGCGGCACCTCCTTCGTGGCGGGCAGGATGAACGTGTAGCCGCCCGGCGTCGCCGCCTTGACCGCGCGGAACACCGCGTTGTCGACCTGCACGAACTGCCCGAGCTGCGCGAAGTTCTCGCACATCAGCGTGAAGTGGTGCTTGTCGTCGAGCTTGCGGATCGAGCGGATCCGGTCGATGCCGTCCTTGTTGCCCAGCCGGCAGCCCAGCGCGTAGCACGAGTCGGTCGGGTACGCGATGAGGCCGTCCTCCTGCAGGATCCGCACGGCCTGGTCGATCGCGCGCTTCTGCGGGTTCTCCGGGTGGACGTCCAGGTACTTCGCCATGGCCGGTGAGCATAGGCCGATCAAGGTTTGAGCAGCACTTTGACCATGCCGTCGGCCTTCTTCTGGAACGTCTCGTAGGCCTTCGGGGCCTCCTGCAACGGCAGCCGGTGCGTGGCGAAGTCGTCCACGCCCAGCGGGTCGCCGTCGGTCAGCAACGGCAGGATCTCCGGCACCCAGCGCCACACGTTCGCCTGGCCCATGCGCAGCTGGACCTGCTTGTCGAACATCGTGAGCATCGGCATCGGGTCGGCCATGCCGCCGTACACACCGGAGATGGAGATCGTGCCACCACGCCGCACGATCTCGATGGCCGTGTGCAGCGCCTTGAGCCGGTCCAGGCCCGCCTCGCGCATGAACTTCTGCGCCACGACGTCCGGGAGCAAACCGGTGAACTGCTGCGCGACCTTCGCGACGGGGGCACCGTGCGCCTCCATGCCGACCGCGTCGATCACCGCGTCCGGCCCGCGGCCACCGGTGAGGTCCCTGACCACCTCGGCGATCCGCTTGCCCGCACCGCGCAGGTCGATCGTCTCGACACCCCTCGCCTTGGCGCGCGCCAGGCGCTCCGGCACCAGGTCGATGCCGATCGCACGCACACCCCGGTGCATCGCGACCCGGCACGCCATGTCGCCGATCGGCCCGAGCCCGAGCACCGCGACCGTGTCGCCCTCCCGCACACCCGCGTACTCGACGGCCTGCCAGGCGGTGGGCAGGACGTCCGACAGGTACACGAACCGGTCGTCCGACGGCCCCTCCGGCACCTTGATCGGCAGGCTGTTGCCGAACGGCACCCGCAGGTACTCGGCCTGCCCGCCGGGCACCTGGCCGTAGAGCTTCGTGTAGCCGAACAGGGCCGCGCCCGACCCGTACTCGCGCACCTGGGTCGTCTCGCACTGCGACTGCAGGCCCTGGTCGCACATGAAGCAGCTGTTGCACGAGACGTTGAACGGGATCACCACCCGGTCGCCGGGCTTGAGCTCGGTGACCTGCGCGCCGACCTCCTCGACGATGCCCATCGGCTCGTGCCCGAGGATGTCGCCCTCGGTGAGGAACGGCCCCAGCACCTCGTACAGGTGCAGGTCCGACCCGCAGATGCCGCTGGACGTGACCTTGATGATGACGTCCTCTGGTTCCTTGAGCGCCGGGTCGGGCACGCTGTCGACCCGGACGTCGCGTTTGCCGTGCCAAGTGACTGCCTTCATGCCCAGTGGCGTTCCCCGGTCGTCGGCATTGATAACCTGGGACGACTTTCTTTCCCCGGTTTTGGAGACCCTCAGCGATGCTCGACCGTGCCGTCGTCGACGCCCTGTTCCCCTCGGACCTGCCCGAGCCGTCCTTCTGGGAGGAGCAGTACCCGCCCCGCGGGCTGGCGGAAGGCGCCAAGGTCACCCGGCTGGGCCCGTCGCCGACCGGTTTCCTGCACATCGGCGGCCTCTACGTCGGCATGATCGACCGCGACATCGCCTCCCACTCCGGCGGCGCCTACATCGTGCGCGTCGAGGACACCGACCAGGCCCGTGAGGTCCCCGGTGCCGTCGACCAGTTCAACCGCGCCTTCGCCTACTTCGGCATCCAGCCCGACGAGGCGGACGAGACGGGCGCCTACGGCCCGTACCACCAGTCGCAGCGCGAGCGGATCTACCTGACCTACGTGCGCGAGCTGCTGCGCGAGGACAAGGCGTACCTCTGCTTCGCCACGAAGGAAGAGCTGGCCGACATCACCGCCCGCCAGCAGGCGACGAAGCTCCCCACCGGCTACTACGGCCGCTGGGCCCTCTGGCGCGACAAGACCGCGGAGGACGTCCAGGCCGCACTGGACGAGGGCCGCCCGTACGTCGTCCGCTTCCGCTCGCCGGGCAAGGCGGGGGAGCGCACCCGTTTCACCGACGCGATCCGCGGCGAGCTGGAGCACGAGGCCAACCGCAACGACGTCGTCATCCTGAAGGCGTCCGACCAGTCGCCCCGCCTCCCCACCTACCACTTCGCCCACGCCGTCGACGACCACCTGATGCGAGTGAACCTGGTGATCCGCGGCGAGGAGTGGATCTCCTCGGTCCCCACCCACCTGCAGCTGTTCGACGCACTGGGCTTCGAGCGCGTCGAGTACGCCCACATCGCGCCGCTGATGAAGCAGCAGGGCGGCTCCCGCCGCAAGCTCTCCAAGCGCAAGGACCCGGAAGCCTCCGTCGAGTACTTCATCGAGGCCGGCTTCCCGCCCGAGGCCGTCCGGTACTACCTGCGCGGCCTGGTGAACGCCCGCCTGGCCGAGACCCCGCTGCCGGAGGCCCTGGAGTCCCCCCTGTCCCTGGCCGAGTGCGGCGTGGCGGGCCCCCTGGTCGACCTGGTGAAGCTGGAGGACATCGCCGCCGACTACGTCGCCACGCTCTCCGGCGAGGAGATCGTCGACCGCATCTCCACCTGGGCCGCCACCTACGACCCCGAACTGGTCGAGGTCCTGTCCTCCGCCCGCGAGGAGGCACTCGCGGCCCTGCAGGTCGAACGCGGCCCCGAGGTCGCGAACCCGCGCAAGGACCTCCGCAAGTGGTCCGACTTCCGCACCGCCTACGGCTTCTTCTTCCCCTCCCTCTTCGACCTGGTGACCGACCGCTCGGACGAGCGCCTCGGCGGCCTCCTGCCCGAGCTGATCTCCGCGTTCGCCGCCGACTTCGCCGACAACTACGCCGACCTCGAAGACGGCCAGGAGTGGTTCGCCCAGATCCGCGAGCTCGCGGGCAAGCACGGCTTCGCGCCGAACCCCAAGGAGTACAAGAAGAACCCGGACGCCTACCCCGGCTCCATCAAGGAGGCGGCCCAGCTGATCCGCGTCAGCCTGACCGGTTCGACCCGCAGCCCGGACCTCCACGCCGTCGCCCGCACCCTGGGCAAGGACGAGGTGCTGCGCCGCGTCCGCGCACTGACCGCCTGAGCCCACTGCCCGGCTGAGCCTCACCGCTCGGCTGAGCCCAACCGACTGAGTCACCTCACGGCTGGCTCACCTCGGGCACTCAGGGCCCCCTGGTTCCCACGAACCGGGGGGCCTTTCGGCTGCCTGGACCACGAGACAGACAAGATCACGATCACCCCCGTCGAGCGCAGCGAGACGACCCTCCCTGACCTCAGGCTTTCCACACCCGTCGAGCGAAGCGAGGCGTATCTACCTTCCCTCGATCGGTAGCGGTATCAAGGCCCTCGACCTGCGATTGGGGCTTGACTTTGAGGGCGGGGCGATATCCTGGTAGGGATCGGCCGGGCTCCTTATGCCCGGCTTTTGAAGGCCGACTCATCGCCCCCGATCGTCGCGAAGCGGCGATGAACCCCGAACGTCGTCCCTGCCTGACCAACCCCGGTGTCAAGGTGATCGCCGCGTTGCCTGCCCGGCCATGGTGTCAAGGTGATCGCCCACGGACGCAACTCAACCCCGGTGCCAAGGCGACACAAAAACGGACCCAACCCGCCCCCAGGCGACAGACCACCGGACCCAGCCCCGCACCCAACGGGACCCCGCCCCAGGCGACACGCAAACGGACGAACCTGGTTCCGGAACAAACTCGTGAGAGCGTTCCCATTGACGCAGACGTAACACAAAGTTGAGGATCGGCGGCATGCATTGGAGAAGCACTCTCGCCGCAGTGCTGGGGCTGACGCTCGCAGCCGGCGCGACATCGGCGGCCGCGGCGCCGGAAGCGCAGCACGGACCGAACCAACCGGTCATCGGGCAGCCCCGCACGGAGCACGGGTGTGCCCGCATCGAGAAGTCCCTGCCCACGTTGAAGGACTGGCCGAAGGTCGAGAGCCAGCTCAAGGGTGACCGCAAGGACGAGGCGAGGATCAAGGCGATCCTCAGGGACATGACGCTGGCCGAGAAGGTCGGCCAGATGACGCAGCCGGAGATCGCCGCGATCACGGCGGACGACGTCAGGACGTACGGGTTCGGCTCCGTGCTCAACGGTGGCGGCAGCTGGCCCGGCGCGAACAAGAAGGCCACGCCGCAGGACTGGCTGAAGCTGGCCGACGCCTACTGGGAGGCGTCGAAGCAGTCGCGCACCAAGATCCCCGTCATTTGGGGCATCGACGCGGTGCACGGCAACAACAACGTCTACGGCGCGACGGTCTTCCCGCACAACATCGGTCTCGGCGCCGCGCACGACCCGTGCCTCATCCGCGACATCAACGAGGCCACGGCCGAGCAGATCCGCGCGACGGGTCAGGACTGGGCCTTCTCGCCGACGCTCGCGGTCGTCGAGGACGACCGGTGGGGGCGCACCTACGAGGGCTTCTCCGAGGACCCGCGGATCACCCGCGCGTACGGCTTCGAGGCCATCAAGGGCTTGCAGGACAACGCGAAGAAGCGCATCGGCGAGGACGGCGTGATCGCCACCGCCAAGCACTTCATCGGTGACGGCGGCACGGCCGGCGGCAAGGACCAGGGCGTCAACCCGTCGACCGAGCAGAAGATGATTAACGTGCACGGGCAGGGCTACTACGGTGCCTTGGCCGCGGGTGCGCAGACGGTGATGATCTCGTTCAACAGCTGGACGAACGACGTCATCAACGAGGGCAAGGTGCACGGCAGCAAGTACGTGCAGACCGGCATCCTCAAGGAGAAGATGGGCTTCGACGGCCTGCTCGTCTCCGACTGGAACGGCATCGGCCAGGTCACCGGCTGCACGAACGCCAGCTGCCCGCAGGCGATCAACGCCGGCATGGACGTCATCATGGTGCCCAACGACTGGAAGGCGTTCATCACCAACACGATCGCCCAGGTCGAGTCCGGCCAGATCCCGATGGCGCGCATCGACGACGCCGTCACCCGCATCCTGCGCGTCAAGCTGCGCGCCGGCACGTTCGACGCCCCCAAGCCCTCGCAGCGCGAGCACGCGGGTGAGCAGAAGGCGCTGCTGCACAAGGAGCTCGCCCGCGAGGCCGTGCGCGAGTCCGCGGTGCTGTTGAAGAACGACAAGCGCGTGCTGCCGATCTCCAAGCGCAGCAAGGTCCTCGTCGTCGGCAAGAGCGCGGACAACATCGGCAACCAGACCGGCGGCTGGACGCTGTCCTGGCAGGGCACCGGCAACACCAACGCCGACTTCCCCAACGCCACCAGCATCCTCAAGGGCATCCAGGACACCCTGGGCGCGGCCAACGTGACCTTCGCCGAGACCGCGGACAACGTGGACCCGAGCCAGTTCGACGCCGTCATCGCCGTCATCGGCGAGACCCCGTACGCGGAGGGCGTCGGCGACCTCGGCAAGCGCTCGTTCGAGGCCGCGCGCCTGCACCCGCAGGACCTCGCCGTGCTGGACAAGGTGTCCGGCAAGGGCAAGCCGGTCATCACCGTCTACGTCGGCGGCCGTGCGCTGTACATGAACAAGGAGATCAACCGCTCCGACGCGTTCGTGGCCGCGTGGCTGCCCGGCACCGAGGGCCAGGGCATCGCGGACCTGCTGATCCGGGGTCGCCACAACGGGTTCAGCGGCACGCTGTCCTACTCGTGGCCGAGCGCGGCCTGCCCGCCGCAGCCGGGCGAGCCGGCCCAGACGCCGCTGTTCAAGCTCGGCTACGGCCTGCGCGACTGGCAGACCGGCAACGTCGGCAAGCTCGACGAGTCGAGCCCCGGCGCCCTGTGCTCCGGTGGCGGCGGCGGCACGGCGACCGAGGACCTGGAGGTCTTCAACCGCGCCGACATCGCGCCGTACAAGAGCATGATCGGCTCGGCGGAGAACTGGGGCGGCACCGAGATCGGTCCCGACGGCCAGGCCGCGCACGCCGAGATCAACGTCGTGCAGTCCGACGTCAACGTCCAGCAGGACGCGCTCAAGACCACGTGGACCGGCACCGGCCCCGCGCAGGTGTACCTGCAGAGCCCGGCGGTCGCTGACCTGCGCGGCTACGGCAACGCCAACGCGGCCGTGCAGTTCGACGTGATCGTGCACCAGGCCCCGGCCAACCGCACGGTCATCAGCACGCACTGCGTGTACCCGTGCCTGGCGGAGTTCGACGCCACGCAGGCGTTCCGCGGTCTCCCCATCGGGCAGAAGGCGACCGTCAAGATCCCGGTCTCCTGCTTCTCCGACAGGGGGCTGGACCTGGAGAACGTCAACACGCCGTTCCTGGTCTACACCGACGGTGCGTTCCAGGCGTCGTTCGCGAACGTGCGGTGGGTGCCCAAGGCGGGCGCTGATCCCGACGCGCTTTCCTGCACGTAGCCGTCCCGACGTATGAACGACGTGCCCGGCCGGGCCTACCGGTCGGGCACGTCGACGTTCACGGGTTCGCCCCTGATCGCGGTGACCGCACCGCCGGTCTGCGCGGCGAGCCAGACGTCGAAGCCGTCCGGGTCCTTCGTGAGAACGGTGAACGTGACGTCACGGCCGTACTCGGCGTCCGCGACGTGGTACCCGGCCGCGCGCAACGCGTTCTCCAGCTTGCCCGCCTGGTCGTGGTCGGCGGCCAGGACCACGGTCTCGTGCCGTTCGCGGGTCAACGTGCCCACCGCGTCGACGGCCTCCGACACGGCCCGCCCGTACGCGCGGACCAGGCCACCGGCGCCCAGCTTGATCCCGCCGTAGTAGCGGGTGACCACGACGGCGATGTCCACGAGGTCCCGCCGCGTCAGCACCTCCAGCATCGGCACCCCGGCGGTGCCGGCGGGTTCACCGTCGTCGGAGGACCGCTGGGTGTCGAGGGTCCGGAACGCCGTGCAGTTGTGCGTGGCCTGCCAGTGCTCCTTGCGCACGCGGGCGAAGAACTCGGACGCTTCCTGGTCGGAGGCGACGCGGGCGACGTGGCACAGGAACCGCGACCGCTGGATCTCGATCTCGTGCGTGCCGTCCCGCCTGATCACCTTCACGGCTCGATTGTGCGCCTGCGCTGCTCGGCCTCCCCGAACAGGGCGGCCAGCTCGGCCGGCGGCACCTCCTCCAGCTGCTCGTACGTGCACTCCGACGGCTGCTTGTCCGGCCGGAACCGCACCAGCCGCGCCGTGTGCCGGAACCGCCCGCCCTGCACGTGCTCGTACCGCACCTCGGCCACCCGCACCGGCTCCAGCAGCACGACCTGCAGCTGCTTGTCCGGGTTCCAGCGGCTGTTCATGCCCGGTCCCTCATAGGTCGCCCACTCGCTCCACGGGTGCTCGGCCGGGTTCAGCAGCGGCGCGAGCTCCTCGACCAGCTCCCTGCGGCGGGCCGCGGTGAAGCTGCTGGCGACGCCCACGTTGCGCAGCTCGCCGTCCTGGTAGAGGCCGAGCACCAGCGAGCCGACGCTCTCGCCGTCCTTGTGCAGCCGGTAGCCCGCGACCACGCAGTCCGCCGTGCGCTCGTGCTTCACCTTCCACATCACGCGCTTGTCGGGCTCGTAGACGCCGTCGAGCGCCTTGACCACCACGCCGTCGAACCCGGCGCCCTCGAAGCGGGTGAACCAGTCCCTGGCCACCTCGGGATCCGTTGTGGACGGTGTCAGGTAGGCGCCGGGCACCTCGCGAACGGCTTGTTCGAGCAGCGCGCGGCGTTCGGCCAGCGGCAGCCCGGTCACGTCCCGGTCGTCCAGGGCCAGCAGGTCGAACGCCACGAAGCTGGCCGGCGTCTCCACGGCGAGCTTGCGGACCCGTGACGCGGCGGGGTGCAGGCGCAGCTGGAGCGTGTCGAAGCTCAGCCCGTCCGGCGTGACCAGCACGATCTCGCCGTCGACCACGCACCGCGGCGGCAGCGCGTCGCGCAGCAGCTCCACGACCTCGGGGAAGTAGCGGGTCAGCGGCTTGTCGTTGCGCGAGCCGAGCTCGATCTCGTCGCCGTCGCGGAACACGATGCAGCGGAAGCCGTCCCACTTCGGCTCGTAGTGCAGCCCGTCCCCGCGCGGCAGGTCGGGCACGGACTTCGCGAGCATCGGCTTCACCGGCGGCAGCACGGGCAGGTCCACACCCGGACCATAGGCTCAGCGCAGCGCGAGGGCGAGTTGTTCGAGCTCCCTGACGTCCGCGTCCATCCCGTCGTCGGCGGGGACGGCCAGCGCGACCGGCCTGCGCGTCGTCACCGCGCCGCTCTTGCGCGTCCGCAGCCCCGCCCGCAGCCGTTCGGCCAGCGGCAGCTCGTCCGGCGTCTCCGCGACGTACGGGCTGATCCGCACCAGCCCGTCACGGCACTCGATCACCCGCCGGTAATAGCGCCGGTGCACGCCCCGCAGCGAGAACGCGTCACGCCTGGACGGCACCCGGTGCAGCGCGTCCTCGGGGAACGACTCGTTCAGCAGCGTCCACAGCGGACCGAGCCGGTGGTAGGCGCGCAGGTGCCGCAGCCACAGCCCGGTCGCCGCGAACCGCATCGCCGCGACCGGGTAGACGACGCCGACCACGCACAGCAGCACACCGGGCAGCAGGAACCACACGGCCGTGGTCAGCAGCCAGCGGGGGAGCGGCTCGCCGAAGTAGCGCGAGACGTTCGACGACACGAAGATCGCGTCGGCCGGCACCAGCAGCGCGAGCCCGGTCGAGGTGAGCAGCAGGCCCCTGCGCAGCCGCGGTTCGGCACCGCGGGCGTAGCGGCGTGCCCACACGAACATCGTCGCGAACCCGTAGAGCAGGTAACCGTTGCCCAGCGCGTAGAACACGGTGATCGCGAGGACCCCGGTCGGCCCGCCGCCCAGCGAGTTCGGCACCCGTGCCGCCGCCACCCGCAGGTCGTCCGGGATCGCGAGCACCGACCACGTCATGACCGCGATGCTCGCCATGAGCGGCGCGAGCTGGAGCAACGCCTGCTTGCGCGCCTGCTCGTCGTCCAGTGCGGAGAAGATGAAGAAGCAGATCAGGCCGAAGACGCCGACCTGCAGCATCGAGTGCTGGATGAGCTGGCAGACCATCGGGTCGAGCCCGAGGAACCACCGCCCGTTCGCCGCGGCCCGCCCGAACGGGTACCCGAGCGCCCACCCGGCGACCAGTCCGGTCACCGAGCGCAGCCGCGGGTCGTGCGGGCGGCGCACCAGCAGGTACAGCACCACCGCCAGCGCCGAGAACGCGACGATGCCCTGCGTCTCCTTGAGGTACTGCACTACAACCACCCGATCCGGTCGGCGAGCGAGGAGGCCATCCGGCGCGCCGGGCCCTCCGAGCTGCGCGGCGCGACCTTGTCCAGCACCGACGCCCACTCGAGGATGATCGTCGCGACCGTCTCCGCCTCGCGCTCGTGCTCGGTGTCGTAGGAGGTGCGCCGCAGTGCCCTGCGGACCGCGTCCGGTTCGAGGTCCGGGTACAGGCCCGCGAGCAGCCCGTCGTCCTGCTCGTCGCTCGAGTGCCCGGCCAGCAGGTGCCCGAGCTCGTGCAGGATGATGTGGTTCTGGTGCGCCTTCGACGTCTCCTGCTGGTAGAGGATGTAGTCGGCCTTCGCGGTGGCGATCCAGACGCCGAACGGCCCCGGCACCGGGATCGGGTGCGCGACCAGCCGGATGGGTCTACCCCGCTGGTCGCCGACGCGGCGGCACAGCTCCTCGACGTCCAGCGGCGGCTGGATGTCCAGCTCGTTCAGCAGGCGGCGGCACCGCTTGCGCAGTTCTCGTTCGGCCACGAGTCATCCTTCGCCGCGCTCGGCCTGTTCCTGTCGGTAGACGACGTCCAGCAGCTCCATGACCAGCCTGCGCCGGTCCGGCGACAGCTCACCGGCGCGCATCGCCATCAGCTGGGCGTCGCTGCCGGCGGTCAGCTCGTTCAACCTGGTCTGCTCGTCCTTGAGCGACCTCAGCTGCTCGTCGACGCGGTCGGTGACCTCGTCGTCGAAGAAGTAGCTCACCGGCACGCCGAAGAATCCTGCCAGTGCCTGCAGGTGCTTGAACGTGGGGTTGTCCTTCTTGCCCTTGCGCAGCTGCCAGATGTAGCTCTGCGAGATCGTCACGCCGGTCTCCGCGATCGCCGCCGCGACCTGCTCGTTGCTGTACTCCTGCCCCGAACGCGCGGTGTGAGCTGCGAAGAGGTGGTTGAGCCTGGCAGCCAGCGACCGTTCCCCCGCCATTGCCGAGTCCCCCCGTTGCGCGCGGTGAGCGTTTCCACCCACGGAAAGGGCTATCTGGGTGACTGGATTTTCACCAGTTGAAAGCCCGCCATTGGTCAACATAGACTCCCACCGAGCCGGTCTCAACTGCGACGGGGTGGGAGGAACTCCCGACATGGCGCTCGCCGAACGGCAGGGGTCCTTCCACCGATCCGTGATCGACGTCGTCTACCGGACCATGAACCAGCTCGCCCAGGCGGCCGCGCCGAACGAGGTCTTCGAACTGCGCGAACGGCTCCGCGACGCCCTGCCGTGGTGGCGCGGCCTGCTGCGGATGCACGAGCCGAGCGAGAAGCACCGCTGCAAGTCGTGCCGCACCTGGTACGGGCGGCACCGCGCGTGGCCGTGCCCGGTGTGGCGGGACGCGGTGTCGGCGTTGCACCAGCTCAACGACATGTACGGGTTCCTGGCGGAGTCCAGTCCGGTCGCCGGGCAGCGGAGACCGGGCCAGCGGGTCAAGGTGACGATCCGGCAGCCGGCCACCACCGACTGAGCGAGCACCTCACCCCGTGCGACGACCCCGTCCCGCCCCGGAACCACGCGAGCGGGACGAGGTCGCTGCGGCTATCCGATCCGGAAGCTCTGCGCCGCCGACCCGGTGCAGGTGGCCTGCACCAGCTGCACGCCGTCGGTGGACCCGGCAGGGGCGCTCAGGCACTTGCCGGAGTGCCGTGCGGTCAGCGTCGAGTAGCCGTCCGATCCGGTCGTGACGCGCCACTGCTGGTTGGTGCCGCCGACGTAGTCCCACAGGTGGATGCCCGCACCGTCCGCTGTGGACACGTCGCTCACGTCGAGGACCTTCGCGGGGCTGTTGCGGTACTCCAGCCGCGCGTAGCCGTCGCTGGTGGCCACCGCGCGGAAGTTCTGGGCGGTGGTGGAGTTGCAGGTGTACTGCTGGACGACGGTGCCGTTGTCCAGGCCGGCGGCACGGGCGTCGACGCACTTGCCGTTGCCGCGGTTGACGAGGGTCTTCCAGTCCGGCTGCGGGACCGGGGTGCCGCCACCGCCGAGCCACCGGAGGCTGTCGACGAGGAAGGTGTTCTGGGTGGCCGATGCGAACGTGGACGACCTCGGCACGTTGTTCGCGTAGTCCATGGCGTTGTGACCGAAGTTGGCGTAGATCATCTTGAAGTTCTTGTTCGTCCACATGATCGGGTAGTAGCCGCTGCGCCACTGCTGGTTCGGGTCGGTGCCGAGCGGGAAGCTCGACGGGTCGACGCTCGCGAGCACCTGGATGTCGGGGTTGGTGCGCAGGTCGCGCGACCAGCTGTACCACTCGCTGACCGAGGAGGTGAAGCGCTCCGGCAGGCGCAGGGTCGACGGGTGGCTGCGGGTCTCGACCTTGAGCACCGCGGTGGTGGGCTCCCAGGTGTTGCTCACGAAGTTCCCCTTGCCCAGGAACGTGTTGTGGTACCACGACCACTCGCTCGCGTTCTGGGTGAAGGCGCTGACGTGGAAGCCGAAGAACGCGCCGCCGGCCTCCATGTAGCGCTGGAAGCCGGTGCGGGCCGCGGCACCCGTGGGCGCGTCGTCGAGGAAGACCACGACCTGCGCCTGGGCGGGGGTGAGGGTGTTGAGGCGGTTCCAGTCGCGCGTCGCCTCGTAGGTGAAGCCGTTCTCCTGACCGGCACGGGTCAGCCACGGGTTCGCCTCGTTCACGAACGCGATGTGCGCCGCGTCCCACGTGCCGTTGTAGAACGCCAGCACCGTGAACGGGGCGGCCTGGGCCGGTGCCGGGACGGCGACCGGGACGAGTGTCGCGGCGAGCATCGCCAGCAACGCCAGCAGTTTTCGAGCCATGCGGGCACACACCTTCCTCTCGCGGGGTTGCGCGCCCGAAGATCATCGTAAAGGTGGTCCAGACCGATCGGGGACCGGGACGTTCACAGAATTCTTCTGCGCCACAACAGGAACGCGCCGAGAACGGTGAGGCCGCCGATCGCCCCGACCGCCGCGGACAGGCCGAACCTCGTCGCGGCGGAGGGCGGTGGTCCGGCACTCGACGCAACGGGAACGGGCTTGGCCGCCGACGTCGTCGCACCGGTCGGCGGCGATGCGGCCGTGGCGGCGGCCACGAGCTCGACGTCGGTGCACGAGTAGTAGGTGTCCGGTGTGTCCGTGTTCTGCCAGACGGTGTAGATGACGTGCCGTCCGGTCCGCTTCGGCAGCCGCACCTCGAACTCGTACGCGCCGCCGACGAGCGGGGGAGAGGGCATGCTGAGGAACTGCTCCAGGTCGGCCCACCGCAGCGGCCGGTCGGGGGAGAACCCCTCGCGGGTGACGTAGAAGCGGAACGAGCCCTGGTGCGGGATCGTCGCCCGGTAGGTGAAGGCCGTGCCGCGCAGCCGGGTCGCCGGCCAGTCCGCGCGCGGCTGGTCGAGGCCCGCGTACCTCGGCAGCCCGGCACTGCACAGCTTGCCGTCGGGCACGCGGGCCCGGTCGCGCCCGGCCACGTTCGGCAGCCGGACGTTGTCCCACTCCGTGGACGGCAACCCCGCTGCGATGGCGGTCCGGCAGGGCGAGGATGATGCTGTCTGCTGACCGGGTGAGCAGACGAAAGCCCTGCTCGCGGGGTCGGTGGGCGCGCCATGGGCGTGCGCGGGAACCGCGGAGAGCATCATGAGCAGCGCTGACACGCCCACAAGGCGAAACACAACCGGCACCTCCCCTGTCCTTCCAGGAGTACGCGTGCCAGACCCGAGTCGTTCACGGAAGATGTAATGTCATGTCCTTCGCTGATGAGGTTTCCGCGGCCGCAGCCCGCCTCGGTGGAGTCGCTCGCACGACTCCGCTGGAGGTGAACCAGCGGCTGTCCGAACGCACCGGCGCGCGCGTCTGGTTCAAACGCGAGGATCTGCAGGTCGGCCGCTCGTACAAGCTGCGCGGCGCGTTCAACCTGCTCTGCCAGACCGAGTTCGCCTTCGGTGGCGCCGTCTGCGCCTCCGCGGGCAACCACGGCCAGGGCATGGCCTACGCCTGCCGCCGCCTGGGCATCGAGGGCCGCGTCCACGTGCCGCGCACCACGCCCCGCCAGAAGCGCGACCGCATCTCGGCGCTGGGCCAGGGCATGGTGCAGCTCGTCGTCGACGGCGACACCTACGACGACGCGGCGGCGCTGGCCAAGGAGTACGCGCAGCACACCGGTGCCACGCTCGTGCCGGCGTTCGACGACCCGCGCACGGTCGCCGGCCAGGGCACGGTGGGCCTGGAGATCGTGCAGCAGCTGGGCGGCGCGCCGGACGTGGTCGTCGTTCCGGTCGGCGGCGGTGGCCTGCTCTCCGGCGTCGGCACCTGGTTCCGGGAGCGCTTCCCGCGCACCCGCGTCATCGGCGTGGAGCCGGCGGGCGCGGCGAGCATGATCGCCGCGATGCAGGCGGGCCACCCGGTCACGCTGCCCGAGGTCGACACGTTCGTCGACGGCGCGGCGGTGCGGCGCGCGGGCGAGGTGACGTTCCCGATGGTGCGCGACTCCGGTGCCGAGCTGCTGACCGTGGCCGAGGGCGCGGTGTGCACGGAGATGCTGGAGCTGTACCAGGTCGACGGCATCATCGCCGAGCCCGCCGGTGCGCTGGCCTCGGCCGCGCTGCTGGAGGAGATCTCGGTGGCGCCGGACTCGACGGTCGTGTGCCTGCTGTCGGGCGGCAACAACGACGTGTCGCGCTACGCCGAGATCGTCGAGCGGTCGATGATCCACCGGGGCCTCAAGCACTGGTTCCTGGTCGAGTTCCCGCAGGAGCCGGGCGCGCTGCGGCGGTTCCTCGACGACGTGCTCGGCAAGGACGACGACATCGTGCAGTTCGAGTACGTGAAGCGGGACAACCGGGAGACCGGTGCCGCGCTGGTGTGCATCGAGCTGGGCCGCCGCGAGGACTACGACCTGCTGTGGGGGCGGATGAAGGAGTCCCCGCTGCGGATTCAGCACGTGGAGCCGGGCTCGACGGCGTACCGCTTCCTGATCTGACGGGAACCCCGGGCCGCGCTGTCGCGACCCGGAGCCCCCTGACCGGGTGTTACGGCTTCGTGGGGCAGAGTTTCCACGCGAAGTGGTAGGTCGTCTCGATCGACCCGTCGGTGGAGTCCATCGAGATGAAGCTGGTCGTCTTCTTCGGGTCGGACGTGCCCGCGCCGACCCGCAGCTCCGTGTTGATGTTGAAGTTCCGCTTCTCGCCGCAGGGGTGGTAGACGATCGCCGCCACGTCGGTCGTGTCGGTGGCCTGCCAGTCGTCGCTGAGCGGGCCCTTGTAGTTGTGCTGTTTGAACTCCGTCTGCGACATGCCCTGGAAGTAGTAGTTGGCCCGCTCCAGGGCGGTGGCGCCGCGCTCCAGGTGGGCGAAGCCCCGGTAGTCGGTGGACGCGATGCCGTAGGTGAAGCCGGACGGCACGTTGACGCGCAGGTTGAGCTGGCAGTTCTTGCGGAAGTCGGTCGGCAGGGCCTGTGGCCCGACCTGCGCCATGAACTCGCTGTAGGTGACGGTGAAGGCCTTGTTGTCGGGGGACACGGCGACGGCGGCCGTGCCGGCCCGGCAGCCAGAGCCGTTGATGGTCACGACGTCGATGGTGATGTGGTCCGGCGGGGGCGTGGTGCCGGGTGCGCCTCCGGGCGGGATGATGATCGTCGACATCGCGAGCACGGCCGCGGCCACTGTGTTGAGCATGAGGCACCTTTCCGACTGGGTTCGACAAAGACCGGCGGCGGCATTGGGAACAGAGGTCAGCAGCGCTTCCAGGAGAACTGGTACTTCGTGCTGACGCTGCTGTCGGTCGAATCCATCGTCATGAAGCTGTTGGCCTTCGACGACGATCCCGCGTTCACGCGCAGCTCGGTGTTGATGTTCAGGTGCCGGACCTCACCGCAGGGCGCGTAGACGATTTCCGCGACCTGGGCCCGGTCGGTGGCCTGCCAGTTGTCGCTCTTCGGGCCGGAGAACGTGTGGGTGCGGCTCGCGGTCTGCGACATGCCCTGGAAGTAGTAGCTCCCCTTCTCCGTCCCGGTGGCACCGGCCTGCAGGCTCGCGAACCCGCGGTAGTCCGCCTGGGCGATGCCGAACGTGAAGCCCTGCGGGTACGTCACACGCAGGTTGAGCTGGCAGTTCTTCCGGAAGTCGGTCGGCGCGGAGCCCTGGCCGGCCTGGGCGAGGTACTGGCTGTAGGTCACCGTGAACGCCGTGCGGTCGTCGGCCGACGCGACGGCGGCGGTGCCGGCGGGACAGCCGGAACCGTTCACGGTGACCACGTCGATCGTGACGAAGTCGGGGACATCGGGAACCGCGTGTGCCGTGGGCGCGGTGAGAACCGCGGACACCGCGACAGCGGCAGCCGCCAGCGTTTTCAGCATGGCCAGCCTTTCTTTCCTGGGAGTGCGGTACCGGCAGCGGAGGACATCGGGGACCCGGTTGGCTGAATTGTTCGGCGATCCGGCTCGAAAAGTACGGCTAATTGCACTGCCGGAATTTCGAGAGGTGCGCGGACCATGCTCTCCGACCGGGAGCTGAATTGACCTGACGATTGTCTGACGATCCCCACCGCTGCTCTGTTCGAGCGACGGGGCCCCCGTGCGGCCGGGTGGTGCAGTGAGCTGCGCCTCACCCCGGCATCACGCACCCGGCGCGCGGCGTTCACACTGGTGACGCCCACCGACTCGACGAGGAGTGCCTGATGGCTCCCGACCAGCTGACCGTCTACTCCACCTCGTGGTGCGGTTACTGCCGCATCCTGAAGAGCTCGCTCGACCGCGAGGGCATCGAGTACGCGGAGATCAACATCGAGGAGACGCCCGGCGCCGCCGAGTTCGTGATGAGCGTGAACGGCGGCAACCGCACGGTGCCGACCGTCCACTTCCCGAACGGCAAGGCGCTCACGAACCCGTCGCTGGCGCAGGTGAAGGAGCAGCTCGCGGGCTAGCTCCCGGCGGCCGCGCCAGGGTGATGCGACGAAGCGGCGCGCACGACCTCATCGGTCGTGCGCGCCGCTTCGTCGTAGGACGTGAACAGTCGCTAGCAGTAGAGGTTGCCGCCGGGGGTCACGCCGATGATCCCGGTGATCTGCTGGTACTTCGAGACGCGGCTCTGGACCTGTGCGGGGTTGCGGCCGTCGCACTCCAGTGACCCGTTGATGCTGCGGATCGTCTGGCCGAAGCCGGCGCTGTTGACCATCGCGTCGTGCGGGGTCATGCTGCCCGGCCCGCGCTGCGTCATCCAGTACCAGATCGCCGTCCGCCACGCGGTCGTGGAGTTCTGCGCCACCTGCCACGGGTTGCGCAGCAGGTCGAGGCCCAGGTAGTCGCCCGCGGCCTTGTAGTTGAAGTTCCACGACAGCTGGATCGGGCCGCGGCCGTAGTAGGCGTAGGTGCCCGCGGGGCAGCCGTACGACTGGCTCTCATCGCAGAGGTCGTTGTTCTTGTTGATCTCTTCGATGTACACGAGGCCACCGGTCTCGTGCGACGCGTTCGCGAGGAACGCCGCGGCTTCCTGCTTCTTCACCGTGTCGCTGCCCGTCGTGGCGAACGCCGGGATCGTGCGCGCGGCTTCGACGAAGCCCTGGTAGGAGTAGAAGCTGTTGCGGCCGGGGAACATCTGGTTGAACTGGGCCTCGGTGACGACGAAGCCGCCACCACCGCCCCCGCCGCCTCCGCCGCAGTTGTGCGGTTCCCAGAACCAGGTGGAGACCGTCGGGTCGTAGCCGGGGTTGTCGTGCTCGGCGATGTAGTAGGAACCGTTGTACCGCACGATGTTGCCGGTGTAGTACTGCCGTCCGGCGACCCAGTCGGTGGCACCGGCGCAGGTACCGCCGCCGCCACCTCCGCCACCGCCGTCACAGCTGGTCGGTTCCCAGTACCAGGTCGACACCGTGGGGCTGTAGCCCGGGTTGTCGTGCTCCGCGACGTAGTAGTTGCCTTCGAATCTCACGATCGAGCCGGTGGTGTACCACTGGCCCTGAACCCAGTCCGTGAAGGTGCAGGCCTGCGCGGACACTTCTGCCTGTGCGGATGCGGCGGGGGTGATGACGGCCAGAGCAGCCGCCACCACACCCGCGGCGAGAGACGCCAAGATGCGTTTTTTCAGCAAGGTCACCCACTCCTGGAGTCTGTGCGCGTCCGAGGGGTCGAGGATGTGAACGATGCCGAGACTGGCATTAATGGTCCAGACCAGTCAAGGGTCTAGACCTATTCTGTCCGGTGTCAGCAGTACAGGTTCGAGCCCTGTGCGACGCCGATGATCCCGGTGAACTGCTGGTACTTCGAGACGCGGCTCTGGACCTGTGCGGGGTTGCGGCCGTCGCACTCCAGTGAGCCGTTGATGCTGCGGATCGTCTGGCCGAAGCCGCGCGAGTTGACCATGGCGTTGTGCGGCGTCATCGTGCCGGGGCCGCTCTGCGTCATCCAGTACCAGATCGCGGTCTTCCACGACGTGGTGGCGTTCGTGGCGACCTGGTCCGGGTTGCTCAGCAGGTTGATGCCCAGGTAGTCGCCGGCGGCCTTGTAGTTGAAGTTCCACGACAGCTGGATCGGGCCGCGGCCGTAGTACGCCCTGGTGCCCGCCGGGCAGCCGTAGGGTTTGGTCTCGTCGCAGTAGTCACCGCTCTGGTTGATCTCGCGGACGTACACCAGGCCGCCGGTTTCGTGCGACACGTTCGCGAGGAACGCCGCGAGCTCCTGCTTCTTCACGGTGTCACTGCCCTGGTTCGCGAACGAGCCGAACGCGCCCATCGCGTTCCTCAGGCCGCTGTAGGTGTAGAAACCGTTGCGGGACGGGAACATTCGGTTGAACTGCGCCTCGCTGACGATGAACGGCGCCGCCGTCGCCGGCTGCACGAGCGTGAAGACGCCGAGCAGCGCGACGATCAGGGCGGCGGCGCGGGATGAGAACATGCGACCAACTCCTCGGAGCATCTGCGCGCCCACTGTGTTACCGCTCTCACGGTGGCAGGCAACCACTCCGAGCACAAGAGGTGGTCTATACCTCTCGTCGAGGTGAACCGGTTGGCCTATGCGCCGGAGCCGTAGGGACGGGTGATGATCTCCAGCGCGTGGCCGTCCGGGTCGTCCCAGTAGACCCCGCGCCCGCCGTCGTTGCGGTTGATCCGGCCGGGCTGCGAGTGGTGCGGGTCGGCCCAGTGGTCGAGGCCGCGCTCCTGGATCCGCGTGAAGATCTCGTCGAACTCCTCCTCGGAGACGAGGAACGCGTAGTGCTGCCCGGTGATCGGCCCGGGAACGGTCAGGTAGTCGAGCGAGACCCCGTTGGCGACCTCCACGACGAGGAACGGCCCGAAGCGGACCGCGTCGGGCAGGCCGAGCAGGTCGGTGAGGAAGCGCGCGGAGCGTTCCTGGTCGGTGACGTGGACGATGGTGTGGTTGAGCTGTACCGGCATGACACCTGCTTACTCCGGTGTCAGGGAGTTGTCAGCGCCGATGGCGATGATCGCCCGCATGAAGAGAGGGATCATCGCCGTCGCCATGGTGCTGCTGGGCTTCGTGTTCCCCGGTGTGGCCAACGCCGAGGCGCCGCCGGGGTGCGCCGGCGCCGGGCAGATCGGGGCGACCGGGTACATCAAGTTCCAGGGAAACACCATCGCCTCGGTGAAGCAGTTCGCCGGGTGCGGCTCCAACTACTCCTACGTCTACGTGTGGGAGAGCTTCCGCAACTCGGGCAAGAACTGGAACATCCAGACCGCGATCGCGACCTACAGCAGCTCCGGCGACACGACGCCGAACGACTACAAGGGCGGCAACAGCACCCCGAACGGCCTCAAGGAGCTGTGGGGCAAGCCCGCGAACACCCTGAACACCTGCACGGCCGCCTACGGGATGATCTACGTCTACCAGTACGACACGTACACCGGCTACTCCAGCAAGCGCTGCTGACCACCGACGGGCCGCGACGCGCGGCGAGCGGCACGGCTGCTCGCCGCGCCACCCCGATGTGTCCGAGGGGTGTCGGGGCGGCGTCGATCAGGCAATACTGCCTTCCATGCGGACACTGGTTGTAGCCGGGCTGTTACTGGGTCTGACAGTTCCTGCGCAAGCGGCGCAGGTCGACGAGGACCCGTCGTCATTGGTGAACCCATTCGTGGGGACGCAGAACTTCGGCAACACGTTCCCCGGAGCGTCGGTGCCCTTCGGAATGGTGCAGGTCAGCCCGGACACGGGAGGACAGGGCGGCTACGACTACAAGGCCACGTCGATCTACGGCTTCTCCCAGACGCACCTGTCGGGCGTCGGCTGCGGCGTCATGGGCGAGTTGCCGGTCATGCCAACGGTCGGGTCCGTTGACAACGTTGACATCAACGCCTACAAGTCGGAGTTCAGCCATTCGGATGAAGTCGCGCAGCCGGGTCTCTACCGGGTCGGGCTGTCGCGCTACGGGGTGAACGCCGAGGTCACGGCCACGCAGCGGACCGGCTGGCAGCGCTACACCTTCCCCGCCTCCGGTGCCGCGAACGTCCTGTTCAACACCGGCAGGTCGAACCAGACCGTGCTCGACTCGGAGATCCACGTCGTCGGCGACCGGACCATCGAGGGCCGGGTGCGCAACGGGCGGTTCTGCGCGGGCAAGGACGAGCACACCGTGTACTTCACGGCGACGTTCGACCGGCCGTTCGCGTCCTACGGCGCGTGGCGGGGGAGCGTTCCCACGCCGAACGTGCGGGACGCGGCGGGCACGGGTGGCAACGGCGCGTGGGTCACGTTCGACGCCACGGCCGACCGGGACGTGGTCCTGAAGGTCGGCCTGTCGTACACCGGGCTGGAGGGCGCGCGGAAGAACCTCGCCGCCGAGGCGCCCGCGTTCGACTTCGACGCCACGGTGGCCGCCGCGAAGGCGGTGTGGAAGAAGCAGCTCGACGCCGTGCGGATCTCCGGCGGCACACGGGAGCGGCAGGTCGCGTTCTACACGGCGCTGTACCACGCGGTGCTGCACCCGAACCTCGCCGGCGACGTCGACGGCAGGTACACCGGGTTCGACGGCAAGGTCAGAACGGCCTCCGGGTACACGCCGTACCAGAACTTCTCGCTGTGGGACACCTACCGGCCGCAGAACCAGCTGCTGCAGATGCTGGAACCCAAGGTGGCCCGTGACGTCGCACTGTCCGTTGTGGCCAGTGGCCGTGACGGCGGCTGGCTGCCGCGCTGGGCGCTGGCGTCGTCGGAGACCAACATCATGACCGGCGACCCGGTGACGCCGTTCCTGGTGGAGGCGTGGGACAAGGGGCTGCTGAAGGGCTTCGAGGAGGAGACCTACCAGCTGCTGCGCAAGAACGCGCTGACCCTGCCCCCGGCGGACTCCCCGTACAACGGGCGGTCGGGCGTCGAGCACTACAACGACCGCGGTTACATCCCGTCCGGCCTGGAGCTGGGCAAGGACTGCGCGCACAAGGGCGGCGACAACGACTGCGTGCACCCGGCCTCGGCCACGCTGGAGTACTCGGCGGCCGACGCGTCGCTGGCGTTGATGGCGAAGGGCCTGGGCCACCGCGCCGACGCGCGGCTGTTCGCCGACCGCGGCCAGTGGTACCGCAACCTGTGGGACACCTCGACCGGTCACTTCCGGCCGCGGACCGTCGCGGGCACGTGGCTGACGCCGTACAACCCGGTCGACGCCTCGCACCAGTTCCACGAGGGCGGCGCATACCAGTACCAGTGGCTGGTGCCGCAGGACCCGGCCGGGCTGGTGTCGCTGATGGGCGGCCGCCGGGAGACCGAGAAGCGGCTCGACTCGTTCTTCGCCTACGACAAGCTGCTGGTCGACCCGGCCGGCACCGCACGGCACGACTGGATCACCGAGCCGTACGACTACTACGGCAAACCGACCTACAACCCGAACAACGAGCCCGACCTGCTGGCGCCGTACATGTACCTGTGGACGGGCACGCCGTCGAAGGCCGCGACGGTGGTGCGGGCCGCGATGACGTTGTTCACGACCGGCCCGGACGGCATGACCGGCAACGACGACCTGGGCACGATGTCGGCGTGGTACGTGTTCTCGTCGCTGGGCCTGTACCCGACGTTCAGCGGCTCGGGCTTCCTCGCCCTGTCCTCGCCGCAGTTCCCGTCGGCGACCGTCCGAATCGGACAGCACGGCACGCAGGGCGGCACGCTGACCGTGACCGCGCCGGGTGTCTCCGACTCGGTGCGGTACGTGAAGTCCGCCTCGTTCAACGGCCGCGACGTGCGCAAGACGTGGCTGGACTGGTCCGCGCTGGAGCGCGGCGGGAAGCTGGCGTACGAGGTGTCGGCGAAGCCGTCGTCGTGGGGCACCGGACGCGGTGACGAGCCGCCGTCGCTCAACGACGGCAAGGTGGACTCGCGGCGGTCGTTGAACGCGTCGCTGCGCAACACCGAGATCGTCCTGCCGGCCGCGGAGTCGGCGCAGTCGGTGACGCTGCAGCTCGACGTGCTGGCCCAGACGCCGTCGGCGACGCCGGTGCGGCCGGAGGTGACCGTGCCGGCCGGGTGGCGGGTGAGCGGCGCACGGCCGTTCGCCATCGTCTCGCGGGGCCTGCCCACGCAGAAGACCGTGCCGCTGACCGTCACGGTCCCCGCGGGCACGCCGGTGGGGTCCTACGAGATCGCGGTGAAGGTCGAGTCGGTGCTGCTCAAGGCCGTCATCGAGGTGAAGCCGGCCGCGTTGTGCGCGTTCTCCTCGTGCTCGGTCGACATCGCGCCGGAACGCAACCACGACGGCACCGCGTCCGTCGCGGCGCCGGGATCCGGCAACTTCGACGGCGGCGGCTGGAGCTACGACGAGGCGCTGCTGCCGCCCGCCGGGCCCGTGACGTGGGGCGGCATCACCTACCAGGCCCCCGACCCGACGGGCACGGCCGCGAACTTCGTCGAGGCCCGCGGCCAGGGCCTGCTGCTGCCGCCCGGTCAGTTCTCGTGGCTGCACGTCGTCGGCTCCTCGCACAACGGGCCGGTGTCGGCGGCGTTCACCGTCTGGTACACCGACGGCACCTCCGCCGAGGTCGCCGCCACGGTGCCGGACTGGGCCGGTGGCGGACTGGCCGTGCTGGAGATGCCGCACCGGATCAAGGCCGGTCAGGGCGTTGACGGACCACCGGTCCGGCTGTTCGGCCAGTCGCTGCGGCTGGACCCGGCGAAGACGGTGCGGTCGGTGACCCTGCCGGACGACCCGCGGGTGGAGCTGTACGCGCTCACCCTCGCCTGAGGAGGATGGGGCCGTGGAGCTGCTGAACGACAACCCGCGGTCCAGCGTGTGGGCTGACGGCGACCGGATCGTCAAACGCGTCATCGGCGATCCGGCCGCCTTCACCCGCGAGGTCACCGCACTGCGGCTGGCCGCGCACACCGGCGTGGTGCCGCGCGTCCTCGACGTCGACGAGTCCGCGCAGACCGTGGTGCTCGAACGCCTGCCGTCGGACCCACCGCGCGAGGACTGGGTGGTCGACTACGCGCGTGCGTTGGCCCGCCTGCACATGGCCACCGGTCCGCAGCACGCCGGTCTGCTGCCACGGCAGCGGGTGCCGGACCCGGAGCCGTTCCTGCGGCTGGTCCACGCCCTCGGCGTCGAGACCGGTGGCGCCGAGGACGAGCTGGTGTTCACCGACACCGGCAGGGTCGACCTGCTGCACGGCGATCCCTGCCCCGGCAACGACCTGTACACCGACCGGGGCGCGCGGTTCGTGGACCTCGAAGGGGCGGCGCTCGGCGACGGCCTCAGCGAGCTCGTCTACCTCCGCATCGGCTTTCCGACGTGCGCGCTCATCAGCGAGACGCCGGCACCGTTGCGGGAGGCCGCCGAACAGGCCTACTTCGCCGAACGCGGGTTCACCGCGCCGTTGGAGGACGCGTGCGTGCGCTGGCTGGTGCAGGGAGACGCTCTCGTGCGGCGGCTGCACCGTGACGGCACCGACCACCTCGCCAGGGTGGTGGAGGAGGACTGGGCGTGGACGACCACCACCGCGCGTGACCGGTTGATGTTCCGCACGCGGGTGGTGGCGGCGTTCACCGAGACGCACCCGAAGACGAGCGCGCTCGCACGGCGGCTGCACGACCGGATGTGCGAGATCTGGCCGGAGCACAGCATTCCGGCCGTGCGCACGCACGTCTCATGACCAGGCGGCCAGCTCCAGCCGCGAGGTGAACGAGCGTTCGACGCCCGAGACCGGATCCACAAAGGACAGGGTGCGGGCCAGCAGCTGCAGCGGCGAGGAGAAGTCGTCGAGCGGCCGTTCCCGCAGCACCGGGTAGAAGTCGTCGTTGACGATCGGCACGCCGAGCCCGGACATGTGCAGCCGCAGCTGGTGCGTGCGCCCGGTCAGCGGCCGCAACCGGTAGCGGCCCAGGCCGTCCCGCTGCTCCACGAGGGACACGTGCGTCTCGGCGTTCGGCTCGCCGTCCACCTCGAACGCGGTGATGATGCCGCGTTCCTTGACGATCCGCGACCGCACCACGCGCGGCAGCTCCAGCTCCGGGTCCACCGGCGCGATCGCCTCGTACTCCTTGCGCACGACCCGGTCGCGGAACATCGTCTGGTACTTGCCGCGCAGCTCCCGGCGCACCACGAACAGCACCAGCCCCGCCGTGACGCGGTCGAGGCGGTGCGCGGGGGAGAGGTCGGGCAGGCCCAGCGAGTCGCGGAGCTTGACCAGGGCGGTCTGCATGATGTGCTGGCCGCGCGGGATCGTGGCGAGGAAGTGCGGCTTGTCGGCGACCACGATGTCGTCGTCGCGGTGGACCACGCCGACCTCGAACGGCACCGGCACCTCGACCGGCAGGTCGCGGTGGAACCAGATGTAGCTGTCCGGCACGAACGGCGCGTCGACGCCCAACGGCCCGGTGACGCCCCAGATCCGGTCTTCTCGCAGCATCTCCTCGATCCGCTCGGGAGCCACCCGTGGCAGGCGTTCGACCAGGTGTGCGCGCAACGACGGCCACGCGCCGTCGGAGGGCAGCTTCAGCCGTGCCGCGTCCAGGCCGTTGCGCTGGGGGAGGGGGGAGGAGGGTTTGCGTCTCATCGCACCCGCCAGTCTAAACGTTCGGAAAAACCGAACGACATCGCTCGGAAACACCAGCTGTACCGAAGGGACCTGGTCGGCGAGGCTGTGCGCATGGCGGTCTTCCTGGTCCTCGGTTCGGTCATCTCCCTGCAGTTCGGCGCGGCGTTCGCCAGCCAGCTCTTCGGGCAGATCGGCGCACCGGGAGCGACGGCGCTGCGGCTGGGCATCGCGGCGCTGATGCTCGCGGTCGTGGCCAGGCCGAAGTTCCGCCAGGAGACGCTCGTGCTCGGCATGACCATGGCCGGCATGAACGGCACGTTCTACCTCGCGCTCGACCGCATCCCGCTCGGCGTGGCGGTCACGATCGAGTTCCTGGGGCCGCTGGGGCTCGCGGCGGTGCTCAGCCGCAGGGCGAGGGACCTCGTGTGGGTCGGGCTCGCGCTGGCCGGCGTGGTCGTGCTCGGCGTCCGCGAGCACACCGGTGCCCACCTCGACCTGATCGGCGTGGTGCTGGCGTTGGTCGCGGCGGCGTTCTGGGCCTGCTACGTCCTCGCCGGCCGCGAGCTCGCGACCGCGGGCCTCGGCACGGGCGGACTCGCGGGCGCCAGCCTCGTCGCGGCGGCGCTCACCCTGCCCTACGGGCTGTCGACGGCCGGTGTGACGTTGTTCGAGCCGAAGGTGCTGCTGCTGGGCACGCTCGTGGCGTTGCTGGCCTCCGCGATCCCCTACACGCTGGAGATCAGGGCGCTGAAGACGTTGCCCGCCAACACCTTCGGCGTGGTGCTCGCGCTCGAACCCGCCGCGGCCGCGCTCGCCGGTGCCGTGCTGCTGGGCCAGCACCTGGGCGTGGTCTCGCTGTGCGCCATCGCCGTGGTCATCACAGCGGGGGTCGGAGCGGCGCTACAGCGAGCGCCAGCGCCTCGCGGAAAGCGTGCACCGCGGGATGCCGACCTCGTCCTGCCCGTGCCGCTGTGAACAGCAGCCGCGACTGCGGCACCGGCAGCTCGTGCAGGTCCACGGTGACGTCGCGGTCGTACCAGACCAGGTCCGGCAGCAGGGCGACCGCGAGGCCCCGTTCCACGAACCGCAGCTTCACCAGCACGTCGGTCGAGGAGAACCGCACGTCCGGCTCGTAGCCGTTGTGCCGGCACCAGTTCACGCCGAACACCCGCTGCGGCATCCCGGCCGGCTCCATGATCCACGGGAACGCGGCGGCCTCGGCGGCCGGAAGTCCACGCGGGACGGCGAGCCGGATCGGGTCCCGGCACACCTCCCGGTACTCCAGGCCGGAGAACCGGGCCTCCGGCTGGTCCGGCCACTCCTCCACGAACACCAGGTCGAAGTCCCTGGCGTTCAACGCGGAAAGCGCTTCCGCCGGGTCGAGCACCTGGAACTCGACCCGCAGCGCCGGGTGCTCGTCCCGCATGCGCGCCAGCGTCGCCGGGATCAACGCGAGCGCCGCCGTCTGGAACGTCGCGACCCGCAGCGTGCCGCTCACCTCGTGCAGCGACGCGGCGACCTCCGACTCGGCCTGCTCCAGCCGCGCGAGGACCTCCTCGGTGTGCCGCACCAGGATCTCGGCCTGCGGGGTGAGGCGCACCCGCCGCCCGACCGGCTCCAGCAACGGCACGCCGACCTCGTTCTCCAGCAGCGACAACTGCTGCGAGACCGACGACGGGCTGTAGTTCAACGCCTGCGCGACCGCCGCGAGCGTCCCTCTTCTGGACAGTTCCCGCAGCAGCCGCAGGCGGTGGAGGTCGAACATCGGATCAGTATCCGCTACAGTGCCGCTACCGCCCCTGACAACACGTGCTGTCCTCAGCACGTCTTGAGGAGGTTTCGGTATGTCCACACGACTCCGCACCATCGCGGGGATCGCCCTGGCAACCGGTCTGCTCGTGGCGGGTGCTCCCGCGCGGGCCCAGGTGGAAACCGGTCCGTGGACCAGCTACTCGCCGTCGTTCACCGTCCAGGAACGCGGCTGTGGCACGGTCAGCAACCTCACCTTCCAGCTGACCTGCTCCACCGCGAGCGGGGACCAGCGCGCCGAGCGCCGGTACGCCACCTACACCGGCGGCACGCGGCAGTTCGAGGGCAGCTTCCGGATCACGAGCCTCGGCGGCACCCGCGTCAGTCTCAAGCAGACGTTCCGCGAGGGGCCCGACGCGGGACCGTTCTGGATGCTGGCCGTGGAACGCGGCGGCCGGCTCTACGCCGTGCACGGCGGCGACACCATCGCCACCGGTGCGACCGTGGGCACGACCGTGCGGGTGAACACCGTGCACAACACGGCCACCGAACACCGCACGTACATCAACGGCTCGCGCAAGCACACCTACGCGAGCTCGGGCACGAGCTTCTACGACAAGATCGGCGCGTACCGGACCTCCAGCGGCCAGGGACCGGCCACGGTCGTCTGGAGCAACGTCCGGTTCTGGCGCAAGTGATCGGGCGCTTCACCCTGGTGGGACTGCTGTTCCTGGCTGCCTGCGGTCAGGAACAGCAGGACCCGGTGCTGACGTCCGAGCTGACCACGCCGATCGACGTGACGCTGCACTGGCGTCCGGAGGCGGGGGCGGCCGGACAGGTCGTCGAGTACGCGAACGCGGCCGACGGCGAGTACACGGTCCTGGAGTTCGCGCCGCCGGGGAAGAACTCGTTCACGCACCCGGACCTGATCCCGGAGACGGAGTTCTTCTACCGCGTGCGGCCGTTGTCCGGACCCGCCACACCGACCGTGGACATCGCGCTGCCGCCCGGTGAGGAGGTGCCGGAGACCGACGGGCACGAGTGGGCCGAGCCGCGCAAGGGCGGCGGGGGCACGCACCCCGTGTCGTCACCGCAGGCGGCACCCGGCACGTTGAAGGCCGAGGTCAAGCACGCCAACGGGATCCTGCTGACGTGGGAGGACCACGCCCGCGACGAGGACGGCTACCTGATCGAGCTCAAACCGGCGGGCGCGGCGGACTACCGCGTGGCGGCGCAGCTCGACCCGGACGTCACCTCGTTCGGGCTGATCACACTCCCAGACGAGAAAACCGCGACCTGTCGGGTGCGGGCGTTCCGGTTCGGGGCGGCGTCGAACGTGACGCGGCAGCGGACGGGGAAGGTCTGAGCGCGTGTCTGGCACTCCACGCGCTCGCGGCGAGCAGCACGGCCGCGAGCGCGTAGGGCCAGGTCGTGGACTCGGTCACGGCGAGGCCGGCGTTGATCGCGGCCAGCAGGCCGAAGACGCCGCTGAGCAGCCACCAGGTGAGCTGGTCTTCGTGCGGGAGAGCGGTCATGTCGAAGCGGCTACCCGTTTTCCTCGTCCCTCACACCTTCTTCCTCCTCCTTTTTCTCGCCGCGGCGGCGCATGAACCCGAAACCGGGGATGCCGAGGATCGCCTGGCGGACGTCGCTGGTGACCTCCAGCAGCTGGTGCACCTCCGGCCCGACCCGGTCGAGCGTCGCCAGGATCGGCAGGATGTCGCTGGTCAGGTGCTCCGTCAGGCCCGGCAGCTCGTCGACCAGCCTGATCGCGGCCTCGATCTCGTGCGGCGAGAGCTCGTCGACGAACCGCTTCGCGAGCGGCTGGGCCTGCTTCGCGATCGGTTCGTACATCCCGACCAGCTCGTTGGCCGTGTGCGCGGTGTGGCCGGCCGACGTGACGACTCCTGCGGCGCGTTCGGCCACGTCGGCGGCGCTCGCGGTGATCGCGCGGACCTCGCCGACCGCCTTCTCGGCGTCGGCGACGACGTTGCCGGTGCGTTCCACGAGCTCGTCGGCCTTGCGCACGATGGCGTCGACCGCGTCGATCGTGCCGTTGACCTTGCGGACCAGCTGCTCGACCTCGCCGATCAGGTCGAGCACGCGGCCGGGGACCGCGGCGACCGCGGCGGTCGTGTTCACGGCGGTGCCGAGCGCCTGCCTGGCCAGTCCCATGCCGGGGATCTCCATGCGTCCACTGTATTCAGGACGGCGCTGTTCGGCGCGGAAGCCGGCGTGTCCGCGCTGACCCGTTCGGCCGTTCGCGCTGCCCGGTTCGGCCCAGTGCCATTCGGAATCCGGAATTGTCAGACCCCGTCATTACCGTTGTCCATGTCGGCCGGTCGGCTGACCGGACGATCCGGGAACCGTGCGCCGTCCGAAGGTGTCAGAGCAGGGGGTTAGCATCCCCGGCGGGCGAGGGAGGGCGCACATGGCTTGGTGGCACCGGATCAGACGGATCATCTCCGGTGGAGGGCGGGAGTCGGCGAGCTTCGTCGCGGCGCTGCTCGGTGTGCTGGTGCTCGCGGGCGCCGCGCTGGGGCAGGGCATCTCGCGCACCTCGGTGGACGTCTCCGACGGTCTCACCTGGCTGGGTGACGACCAGCGCGGTGAGGTCGTGCAGGTCAACCCGGTGTCGGGCAAGCCGCAGACCCGCCTGCAGATCAGCGGGCCGGACTCGCAGCTGGAGATCGCCCAGGAGGACGGGCGCCTGATCGTGCTGAACCGGCGCACCGGCGAGATCACCGTCATCGACCTGGCCACCCTGCTCGCCTCCGGCCGCCGGCAGGCGCCACCCGGAGCGGCGAGCAAGGTGCTGGTGGCGAACGGGCTGGTGTTCGTCGTCGACCGCGCCGCCGGCACCGTGCACACCGCCGACCCGCTGACCCTGGACGACGTCGGGCAGACGTGGCAGGCCGGGCAGCCGCTCGCGGACGCCGTGGTGGACGAGCGCGGCGTGCTCTGGCTGGTCGACCACGGTGGCACCCTGCGCGCCCTGGACTGGTCGGAGGACGAGGAGAAGTTCCAGGAGCGGTCGCACCGGCAGGTCACCGGCGCCGGTCCGCGCACCGTGCTCGTGCCGCACGGCCAAGGCGTGACGCTGCTCGGCCTGGACGGCGGTGTCGTGGTGCGCGACGGCACGGGCGAGGACGTCTCCGCCTCGACCGGGCGCCTCGACGCCGAGGTGATCGCCGCACAGCTCGCGCCGCTGGACCTGGTGCCCGCGTCGGTGCCGTCGTCGTCGGTCGTGGTGCTGGTCGTCGGCCGTGACGTGCTGCGCGTCGAGGTCGGTGCGCTGGGGTGCCCGCGACCGGGGCGGCCCGCGGTGTTCCGCGACCGGGTCTACGTGCCCTGCAAGGGGTCCGGCAAGGTCATCGTCCTCGACCGCGGTGGCAAGCGCGGCGGCGACGACGTGCGCACGTCCGGCGGTGTCGACCCGGAGCTGGTGTTCGACGACGGCCGGTTGTTCGTGAACGTGCCCGGCTCCTCGACCGGTGTGCTGGTCGACCCCGACGGCGCGACGCGCTCGCTGACGATCCGCGCGCCCGAGCTGCCGGTGAAGAACCCGGACCGCTCGCCGCCGCCGTCCGTGCCGCCGCCCCCGCCGCCGAACCCGAACGAGCCGACGAAGCCGCCGCGCAACCCCGGCAACAACAATCACCCGGACGGCAACGGGACGACCGAGGTGGCGCCGCCGCCGGCCATCAGCACGACGCCGTCCGCGGGTGGTGCGGCACCCGGTGCGCCGGCCGGTGTGGCGGTGCGGGAGAAGTCGCGCTCGTCCTCGGCCCTCGTCGTGACGGTGAGCTGGACCGCGCCGGCCTCCACCGAGCCGATCGTGGGCTACACGGTGTCGGGCTCCGGCTCGTTCTCCGGCGGCTCGAAGTCGGCCCAGGTGGCCGGCACGTCGACCGACCTGTCGCTGCCGTGCGCGGGTTCGACGTTCTGCACCAACGGCCGGCTGGACGTGACGGTGCGCGCGTCGACGGCGACCACGGCCGGTGCCGCGGGCATGGCGGCGTTCACGGTGGTACCGCCGAACACGCCGCCCCCGAACAACCCGCCGCCCGTCACGACGACGACCACCACTGCGCCCCCTCCGCCTCCGCCACCACCGCCCGTGACGACCACGACGACCCCGCCGCCGCCGCCACCCCCGCCGCCACCGCCGTCGTTGCCGAGCGCGGGTGCCGCGGTCATCTCGGGGGTGAGCGGTACCCGCACGAACCCGACGCGGCGGGTGACCATGGCACCGCCCGCGGACTGGGCGAGCCACAACGGCCGGTGCGAGGTCGTCAACAAGACCTACGGCTTCTCGGTCGGCATCGCCTGCGGTGCCACGTCCGCGACGATCGACGTGGACGAGGGCAGCAACGCGATCGTGGTCCGCGCCTACGCGGCCAGCGGCGCCGGCCAGGTCGACTCGGCGGCGAAGAACGTGATCTTCACCTACGACGAGTGCGCGGGTAAGCCGACGTGCATCCCGCGCATGGCCCCGGCCGGAGTCGAGACCGCTCCGATGGGTGCCGGTGGCCTCGGCCTGCTGGCAGCGGCGTTCCTGCTGCGCATCAAGCCGCGAAGGGAAGAGGAACAGTGATCGACCCCGCAGAGGTCTCGGCCTTCCGCGACCTGCACACCCGCCTCGGCGACGCGGTCGAGGCCGCCGTGCGCGGCAAGCGGGACGTGGTCGACCTGGTGCTGGTGGCCATGTTCGCCGGCGGCCACGTGCTGCTGGAGGACGTGCCGGGCACCGGCAAGACGACCCTGGCCCGTGCCGTGGCGGGCGCGCTCGGCGGCGTGTCCCGGCGCGTGCAGTTCACGCCGGACCTGCTGCCCTCCGACGTGACGGGCACGTCGGTCTACGACCCGCAGACCGGCCAGATCCGCTTCCGCCCCGGCCCGGTGTTCGCGAACATCGTGCTGGCCGACGAGATCAACCGCGCCGCCGCCAAGACCCAGTCGGCGCTGCTGGAGGTGATGGAGGAGCGGACCGTCACGATCGACGGCGTGGGCCACGCCGTACCGGACCCGTTCCTCGTGGTCGCCACCCAGAACCCGATCGACCTGGACGGCACCTACCGCCTGCCGGAGGCCCAGCTCGACCGCTTCATGCTGCGCACCTCGATCGGCTACCCGTCGGTCGAGGACGAGCTGGACGTGCTGCGCCCCGGCAGCGGCGCCGGCCGCATCGCCGACGTCCGCACCGTCACCTCGCCACGCGAGGTCAGCGCGTTCAGCGGCCGCCTGCAACTGCTCCACGTCGCCGACCCGATCCTGCAGTACATCTCGGCCCTGGGCACCGGCACCCGCTCCGACGACCGCCTGCGCCTCGGCACCTCGACCCGCGGCCTGCGCACCCTGGTCCGCTGCGCCCAGGTGTACGCGGCGTCGAAGGGCCGCCACTTCGTCGTGCCGCAGGACGTCCAGGACATCGCGGACCCCGTGCTGGCCCACCGCCTGGTCCTGACCCGCGAGAGCGTGCTGTCCGGCGTGACGACCTCCGAGGTGCTGGCCGACGTCCTCTCCCGCGTGCCGGTCCCCAAACCCGCAACCCAATGACCCCACC
>NZ_LGDY01000148.1 GCF_001279525.1 Nocardia sp. NRRL S-836
CCCGGTCGACTCGGCGTTCGCCAAGATCGACCCGGCCACCATCGAGAAGCTCAAGACCGACGACGCCCTGCTGACGAAGATCCTGACCTACCACGTGGTTCCCGGCCAGATCTCCCCGGACAAAATCGCCGGCGACCAGAAGACCGTGCAGACCGGCACCGTGAAGGTCACCGGCTCGGGCAACACGCTCAAGGCCAACGACGCCAACGTGATCTGCGGCGGCGTGCACACCGCCAACGCCACCGTCTACCTCATCGACACGGTGCTCATGCCTGCCTGACCCGCACGACACCGACGACTCCGGGAGCAGCGCCCCTGCTCCCGGAGTTCGTCATGTCCGATGTGGACGCAGCGGCGGCGCCACTCGATCGGGTGGATCACGTGGTTCTGCCGATCCGGCACGCCCGCTCGCGCGGATGTTGGGGGTGTGGTTCCGCCGGATGCGGTTCAGCTGGTTCGGGACAGCGCCACACGTTCCTGTGCGCCCCGGTCCGCGAAGACCGGGGCGCACAGGGCACTCCGGTCGCGCCGCCGACCCGATCGGGTGACGGCCCTTCCGGCGAGCGGCCGATGATCATTACGCTTCGGCCGCTGTTTCGGCTCCCCACCTGATCCGGATGTGAAACCAGTGGTCCCCACCGCGAAGTCCCGCCGCGTGCTCGGCGTCGCAGCCGCACTCGTTCCGCTTGCCGCGCAGGGCGTTCCGGCCCACGCGGACGTGCCCACCGCCATGGTGTGCACGACGTCCTCGGACTGGACGTTCTCGCCCGGTGTCGTGCTGATGCCGCGGCCGGTGCGCACGACCGTGCGCGACGAGTACACCTCGTGCACCGGAGCCGCCGGTGCGGATGGGTCCAGCGAGTTCGTGGTCGACCGGAGCGCCGGGTGCGTCGAGCCGGTCGGCGCCGCCGCGGAGACCCGCGAGATCACCTGGGCGGACGGGAACACCAGCACGTTCACCTACGCCGTCACCGTGACCTCCGCGCCGGGCGTCGACGTGGTCACGAAGACCGGCGCCATCACGGACGGCGAGTTCGCCGGGCGGCGCGCGCAGGCCGTGCAGGTCGCTCCGACGGCGGACCTGGCGAACTGCCTGACCGAGGAAGGGATCACGCACCAGTCCTCGCACGGCACGTTCACCGTGTTCTGACCGCGGTGCTCACCCTCAGCGGTGTTCCTGTCGACGAGGGCGTGCGGCTGTTACGCAGACACGCTCCCGAGTTGACGTGGCAGGACCGGTCGCCCTTCCTCGGCGCCGTTGCCGCGCCGGTGATCCCGTGGCTGCGCTTCGCCCACCGCGACCACCGGCGCGAGTCCGGCGCCGCGCTGCCGGTGAATCCGCCCGCGCCACAAGGCTTCGCGGTGACCTTCGCGCCGGAGGACGGCCCCGGGGCACACGTCTGGGCGGCCGAGTCCGGCCTGCGGCTGCTCGCCGCGGACGCCACGGCGGTGACGACCGCGGCCGACAAGATCAGCTCACTCGGGTTGTTCGCGCGAGCCGGAGCGGACACGCCCCGCACGTGGGTGGTGGCCGGTGAGCTTCCCGCCGGGGCAACGGTTCCGCTCGTCGTGCAACGGCGGCAGAACAACCTCACCGGCAAGGGCACCCGGCTGGCCACCACACCCGGCCAGCTCGCCGAAGCGGTGCGGGAGTGGGGCGGCGAGACACTCCGGATCTCGTCCTATGTGGACGGTTTGCCGGTGACGGTGAGCGGGTGCGTGACGCGCCAGGGCACGGTGGTGTCGGCGTTGTCCCACCAGCTGGTCGGGATTCCGGAGCTCACGCCGTACTGGGGTGCGCACTGCGGCAACCAGCTCATCGCCGACGATGACCTGCCGGCCGGTGCGGCGGCGCGCTGCCGCGAGGTCTGCGCCGCGGTCGGGGACGAGCTGGCCCGGCTGGGCCTCCTCGGTGCGTTCGGACTCGACCTGCTGGTCACGCCGGACGGGGCGGTGCTGGCGGTCGAGATCAACCCGCGGTTCCAGACCGTGGTGTCGCTGGTGCAGGCGCAGGAACGCGCGGCGGGACTGCTGCCCACCCTCGGCACGCACGTGCTGGCCGCGCTGTTGCCGTCCATCGGGGTCGAGGAGGTCCGCGCCCCCTGCCTGGAGCTCAGCCAGCTCGTCGTGACCGCCGAACGGGCCGGTGTGGTGCGGTCAGGTGTCACGGCGGGTGTGCACCGGTGGGAGAACGGCGGGATGCGCCGGTGCGGCGACGGCGACCTCACGGCGTTGCGGCCCGGTGAGGCGTTGCTGTGGGCGCACGCGCACCCCGGCGATCCCGTTCAGCCGGGGGAGGAGCTCGCGTTGCTGCAGCTGCCCGGCCCGGCGGCGTCCGTGCACGCCACCCCGCAGCTCACCGAGCAGGCACGCCGGTGGGTCCGGGCCGTGCGGCAGGCCGTGGTGATCGAGGATGTCTGAGCAGCTCGACCTGCCGCCGGAGCGCATGCGCGAGCTCGGGTACCAGGTCGTCGACCTCGTCGTGGACCACCTCACCGGGCTGCGCGAGCAACCGGTGCGCACGCTCGCCACACCCGCCGAGCTGCGGGACGTGCTGACCGAACCGGTACCCGAGCAGCCGGCCGATCCCGGCGCACTGGTCGAGTTCCTCGCCCGCGAGGTCCTGCCGCGGTCGCTGCGGCTCGGCCACCCCGGCTGCCTCGCGTTCATCCCCAGCGCGGGCAACTTCCTCGGCGTGCTCGGCGACCTGCTGGCGTCGGGCTTCAACGTCTCGCCGGGAGCGTGGCCGGTCGGCGCCGGGCCCGCGGCCGTCGAACTGGTCACGGCGCGCTGGCTCGCCGCGCTGCTGGGGCTGCCGGAGGGCGCGGGCGGCGTGTTCACCCCCGGCGGCACGCTGGCCAACCTGACCGCGCTCGCCGCCGCCCGTGACGACCGCCTTGGAGCGGACACGACCGGCGGGGTGCTCTACTGCTCGGACCAGACGCATCCCGCTGTGCTGCGGGCGTGTCACGTCCTCGGGTTGCGGCAGGAGCAGGTGCGCATCCTGCCGGAGATGACGCCACGGGCCGTCCGTGTCGAGGTCCACGCCGACCGCGCCGCCGGCCTGCGCCCGTTCCTCGTGCTGGCGAACGCGGGCACGACCGCGACCGGCGCGGTCGACCCGTTGCCGGGGCTGGCCGCGCTGTGCCGCGAGGAGCGGCTGTGGCTGCACGTGGACGGGGCACATGGCGCCGCCGCGGCGCTCACCGACCGCGGCCGGGAGGTGCTGCGCGGCCTCGCGGCCGCCGACTCTGTCGTCATCGATCCGCACAAGTGGCTCTTCCAGCCCTACGAGATCGGCTGTGTGCTGGTGCGCGACCCCGAGGTGTTGCGCCGCGCCTTCACCATCGACCGGTTCCGCGCCCACGGCGACTACCTGGCCATCTCCCGTCCCGCCGGCGCCGAGACGAACCTGTCCGACCACGGCGTGCAGTTCACGACCGAGGCCCGCGCGCTGAAGCTGTGGTTGTCGCTCAAGGGGTTCGGGGTGGCGGCGTTCCGCGCGGCGATCGACCGCGGCCTCGACCACGCCGAGCACGTCGCCCGGCGCGTCGCGGACAGTCCGGACCTCGACCTCGTCACGGGACCAAGCCTCGGCATCGTGTGCCTGCGCCACCGCGCCGGGGGCGACGACGTGCAGGCCGCCATCTGCCGCGAGATCAACGAAAGCGGCCACACGCTCGTTGCGACGACCACTGTGGACGGTGCGCTGGCCCTGCGGCTCTGCACGATCAACCCGCGCACCACGGAGGCCGACCTGGACCGCGTGCTCGCCGCGATCGAGCGGGCCGGGCGAACGGCGAGCCGCGCTCGTGCCGCGGCAGAGCGGTGACCGGCGGAACCGGTCGGCGGCATTCCGGTCGATCACGGGGAAAAGCGTGTAGTGTCGGAGGTGTCGAGGGCATCTCGTACCTGAGCGGTCAAGCTCACGTCGTACTCGGCTACACCTGAACCGGTTCGCTTCGAGCCGGAGACGGGAGTCCCGACATGACGTCGGCTCCTCACCTTTCCACGGCCCCTCCGGCTGTCACGGCCAGCGAGCAGCCTCGGTCCGCACTGCGGTTGCGGTTGCGTCCGAAGGCGCTCACCACGGGGTATGTCGACGGTGCGTGGTGGCCGCGGTCCCGGGACCTCGCCGCCGAACTGCCCGCGCTGCTCGCGGTGCTGGCAGTTCGGCTGGGTGGGATCCCGCGGGTGAGCTACAACCTGACCGAGTGGGACACGGCGCCGCGCCAGATCGCGGTCGACGGCGTCAAGGTCCGGCTCAGCGGGTACTGGACCAGGCCGGAGCACACCCTCGACGTCATCGCGTCGGACCGGCGCCGCCTCACCCTGCTGCTGGTGCCGCCGGACACCGCTTCCGACGCGGCCCACCACACCATGATGTGCGCCGCCCAGCGCGACAACACCGACACGGTCGAGGCGCTGCTTCGCGGTGACGGAACCACGACGTCCACATTGGACGAACTTGAGGTAGGCAGCAGCTGCCTGCCCGAGCAGACGACGCAAGGAGCTCGATGACCACAGCGGCTCACACCTCCATGTACGAGCGCAGGCTGAAGATGGTGGAAGAGGTCCTGTCCGAACGGACCGAGCTCGGTGGGAAGGTCACGCGTGACCTCGCCGTGCACGTGCTGCATGCCCTGGACCACATTCCTGAGCGGGTGCGTTGACCGCACGCCACCACGGCACGGGTGTGCCGCCGCTGACGTGGGGCACCCGGCTGCTCCGCGTCGGCTGCGCGTTCACCCACCGCGCCGAGGTTCCCACGCCGGCGGTGCTCCTGGTGCGGCCGCGCTGGAGCGCCGACGTGCGCCTGAGCCAGGAGAGTCTGCGGGTGGAACCGGATGTTCCGCTGCGGCACACCCAGGACCTGTACGGCAACCGGACGTCCCGCCTCGTGCTGCCGCCCGGTCTGTCCACAGTGCACTACAGCGCGTGGGTGGACGTGCCGGACCGCACCGAGGACGTGGACGAGGACGTGCCGGAGACGCTGCCCGACAGCCTCCCCGACGACGTCCTGCTCTACACCCTGTCCAGCCGGTACTGCGCGTCCGACGTCATGGGCGCCGAGGCGTGGTCGAGGTTCGGCGCCCACCCGCCCGGCTACGGCCGGGTCAGGGAGGTCTGCCGGCACGTCCACGAGTCGCTGAGCTTCGGCCACGGCACCTCCACCGCGCCGTCCACCGCCGCGGACGTCAACGCGGCGGGTTCGGGCGTCTGCCGCGACTTCACGCACCTCGCGATCTCGTTCTGCCGCGCGCTCAACATCCCCGCCCGGTACGTGTCCGGCTACCTGCCGGACCTCGACGTGCCGCCCGACGGCGCGCCGATGGACTTCGCCGCGTGGATGGAGGTCTGGCTGGGTGACCGGTGGTGGACCTTCGACCCGCGCAACGACCAGCCCCGCAAGGGTCGCGTCGTCATCGGCAGGGGCCGCGACGCCGCCGACGTCGCCATGGTCACGACGTACGGCGGTCCGCTGCTGGAGTCGATGGTCGTGCAGGCGGAAGAGGACCACGCTCCGGCCTGGCGCTGACGCTCCGGCGTGGAGCCTGAGACCGGCCTGGCGGCTGAGACCGGCGGAGTGCTTGGACACCGCGCCGGCAACGGGCGCCGACTCGGCGCTGAGCACCGGTGCGAGGTGCGGGTCACACCCCGCCTGCCGCGCTGTGAGGCCGGACCGGGTAGCATGAGGGTCACCGAGGGCACGTCGTGCAGCAGCGTTCAAGCTGATGCCGCCTTGGGCGCATCAGCAAGCCCGGCCGGTTCGGCTGGAGGCGGGAGCGCCGAGATGAACTCGGAGCAGCTCTGCACCACCACCACAGCGTTGACCACATCACGCGGTCATCGACTGACGCGCAACCCGGACTTCGCCGGCGGCTGGCGGCCGTTGTCGACCGACCCGGCGATCAGGGTGCCCGTGCTCGTCCCCCGGACCGGCCGGACCCGCTGACCCGTTCGCGCTGGTCCACCCGGATCGGCGGCACCCGTTCACCTTCTTGTTCCACCCCAGCCTTGTTCCACCCCCAGCTCATCGGAGTAGTCGCATGCCCACGTCCGAGTCACTCACCGTCGACGTCCAGGTCCTCCCGGACGCGTCCTGCGCCGTGTGCCCGCACCCGTTGCAGGACCACGACCCGCTGGGCGTGCGGTACTGCAACGCCACCACGGCGTCCGCACTGCCCCGCGGCTGCATCTGCCGCTAGCCGGCTCGGCGGCGTTCGCCGCCCGCCGGAATTCCCCTGTGCGCAAACACGTTGCGCACGTACGAGAGTCAAAGAAAGCCGGAAATCCATGCACCACCAGGTAATCACCCAGTTCGACCCGCGCGTCGCACCGCGACCGGCGACCGAGTTCGTGCCGGACGGGCTCTTCAGCCACCCGGACACCGACCTCCCCAGCGCGCGGAACGGCTCTGAGCCGCCGGCGCGGCAGCGCGCGTACACCGGCCTGTTCCGCGAGCCGGCCTTCGCGCCGGAGCACGCCGTGAACGCGGCCTGAGCTTCCACCGGCACGGATCAGGGGTTGCCACGCCCCCACGAACCTCAGGTTCCGCCGGACCCGCCGGCAGGCAGAAGACCTGCCCCGCGGACGCGGAACCATCCGGTCCTCACTCCTCCGCGCGCCGAACGGTCGCCATTGACGTGAGACCGGACATCTCCAGGATCGGCCTGAGCAGCGGCGAGGAGATCAGCTCCGTCCGCTCGGCGTGCGTGAACAGCACGCTCATCCCGGCGCTGTCGATGTAGTGCACCTCGGTGAGGTCGATGACGACCGGTCCGGTGGTGCCCGCGAGCGCGGCGGCGAACGCTTCGGTGTTGCTCAGGTCGATCTCACCCACTGCTTTGACCACCGGCCTGCCCTGCCGGTCGGTGGTCGTGGTCAGCGTCAGCGGCGTCGTCATCGGGAATCATCACCTGCATCGTCACGGTGGTGCCGGATTGGTCGGGGACGATGGCGACCTCGTCCATCATCGTCCGCATGATCGTCGTGCCGCGGCCGCGCCGTGCGGCCGGGTCGGTGGTCGGGGTCTTCCAGGTGCCGGTGTCGGCCACGGTCACGAGCAGGCCGGTGCCGCCGGCCGACTCCGCGCGCACGCGGACGTGTTGACGGGTCACGTCACGATAGGCGTGCTCGACGGCGTTGGCACACGCCTCGCCGACGGCCAGCAGCACGCCCTGCGCCAGCGTCGCCGACAAGCCGCATTGGCCCAGCCACGTGCGCAGCGCGCTGCGGGCGCCGTGCAGCTCACCCGGTTCGGCGCGGAACGTCAGGTCCAGCGGCGCCGGGTGGCGGTACAGCAGCAGGGCGACGTCGTCCTCGTAGCCACCGGTGGGCGCGAGCGTGGTCATGATCTGACCGGCCAGGTCCTCCAGGCCGTTCGCCCGGCCGCGCTGAACGGTATGCGCGGCCCTGTCGATGCCCTCGGTCAGCGAGGTGCGGCGGCGTTCGACGAGGCCGTCGGTGTATGTGAGCAGCGTGGAACGCGGCGGCAGCGTGCATTCGGCCTCGGTCCGCTCGATGCCCGGTTTGACCGCGAGCGGGATGGAACGCCCGTCTTCGAGCAGGCGCGTGGTGCCGTCGAGCAGCGCCAGGATCGCGGGCGGGTGGCCGGCGCTGGAGTAGAGGAGCCGGCCGGTCGCCGGGTCGAGCACGCCGCAGAACACCGTGGTGCACAGGGCTCCCGGCACCCCGGCGGCGAAGTGGTCGAGTGCCATGAGCGCGCGGGCGGGGCCGATCTCCTGCAGCAGCAGGGCACGGCAGGCGCTGCGCAGCTGGCCCATCACGGCGGCGGCGGTGAGGCCGCGGCCGACGCAGTCGCCGACGACGATGGCGATGCGCTCGTCGGGCAACGGGAACGTGTCGTACCAGTCGCCGCCGACCTCCAGCGGTCGCGCGGCCGGTTCGTAGCGCACCGCGAAGCCGCCGGGCAGGTTCGCCGGGCCGAGGATCGCCCGTTGCAACGCCAGCGCGGTCTCCCGCTGCTGGTCGATCTGGCGCGCGCGGGACAGGCCCTGCGTGAGGTGACCGGCCAGCGACGACAGCAGCAGCTCGTCCTGCTCGGTGAACCGGTGCCGCTCGTCGACGCGCAGCCAGACGACCATCGGCCCGTCCGGGTGCTCGACGGTGACCGCGGCGCTGCCGTCGTCGAGGACGACGGCGTTCAGCGCCGGGTGGTTGCGCAACGAGGTCAGCGTCTCGCGCTGCTGCTCCGGCAGGTCCGGCCAGGCCAGACCGGCGGAACCGGTGACCTGCGGTGGTTGGTGCCGGTGGAAGACCACGGCCAGGACGTGCTCGGTGCGCCACAGCCCTTCCAGCTGGTCGAGCGCACCGGCCAGGGCGTCGGAGGTGCTGGTCGCCCGCGACAGCCGCACGCTCATCTCCGCGAGCGCGGCCTCGCGCCTGCGGGCGTGGTGCTCGGCGGTGACGTCGCGGAAGGTGCCCACCGTCATGGTGCGGCCGCTGTCCGGGTCGCGGGCGGGGTTCATGAGGGCGCTGACCCACAGCATCCCGCCGTCGCGGTGGGTGACCGGGACGGTGAGGGCGCGCTGGTCACGTCCCGACCGCTGCTCGAACGCCTCGGCGAACTCCGTGCGCTGCTCGGGATCGACCGGCCACCACGGGTGCGGCGCGGGGTAGGGCAGGCCCTCCGGCCCGTAGCCGAGGATGTCGGTGAACGCGGCGTTGACCTCCACGACCGTGCCGTCGTCGTCGCAGACGAAGAACGCCTCCTGCAACGAGTCGATCAACGCGTCCCGCCAGCGCGCGTGCCGGCCGCGCAGCCGGGCGAGGTCCACGTTGGCCCGCACCCGTGCCAGCAGGTCGGCCGCGGCGAAGGGCTTCACCAGGTAGTCGTCCGCACCGGCCCGCAGCCCCTCACCGGAGGCCTCCTGCCCGGCGCGCGCGGACAGCAGCAGTACCGGCACCGCCATCGTGCGCTGGTCGGCGCGCAGGGCCGCGACCAGCGACAGACCGTCCATGCGCGGCATCATCACGTCGCTGACCACCAGGTCCGGCGGGCGGGCACGGGCGGACTCCAGCGCCATCTGACCGTCGTTGACCGCGCGGACCTCGTAGCCCGCGCGGTGCAGCAGCCGGGTCAGGTACTCCCGCATGTCCGCGTTGTCGTCGGCGACCAGCACGGTCGCGGGGATCTCGGGGGCGGCTCCGGCGGCCGTGCTGGGCACCAGGTCCTCGACGGTCAGGCCGGGGTCGGGCAGCCAGCGCAGCGCCTCCTGCACGTAGGGGGCGGCGATGTCGGACACCGCGGGGACGCCGGCCTCGTGCGACACGGCCCCGGCGGGCAGGTGGTGCGTGCCGAACGGCAGCTCGACCGTGAAGCTGGTGCCCTTCCCCTCCACGCTCTCGGCGTGGATGGTGCCGCCGTGCAGGCCGACGAGCTCCTGCACCAGCGCGAGGCCGATGCCGCTGCCCTCCTTGGAGCGCGACCAGGTGTTCTCGATGCGGTGGAAGCGCTCGAACAGGCGGGGGATCTCGTGCTGCGGCACCCCGACACCGGTGTCGCTGACCGTCACGACCGCGGTGCCGGCACCGGCGCGCACGGAGACGCCGACCGAGCCGTGCACGGTGAACTTGAGCGCGTTGCTCAGCAGGTTCAGCACGACCTTCTCCCACAGGCCGAGGTCCACGTGCACCGGCTGCGGCAACGGGGAGCAGTCGATCTCGAAGCGCAGGCCGGCCTTCTCCACCGCGGAGCGGAAGACGCTCGCGAGCTCCGCGGTGACCGCCGCGAGGTCGACCGGCTGGAACTGCGCCTGCATGCGGCCCGCTTCCAGCCGGGAGAAGTCCAGCAGGGTGTTGACCAGCTTGCCCAGCCGCAGGCCGTTGCGGTGGATGGCCTCCAGCTCCTGACCGGCCTGCGGGTCGGTCGCGGCGAGCCGGTCGCGCAGGTCCTGCACCGGACCCATGATCAACGTGAGCGGCGTGCGGAACTCGTGGCTGATGTTGGAGAAGAACGCGGTCTTGGCCCGGTCGAGCTCGGCCAGCTCCTCCGCCCGCCGCTGCTGGGCCCGGAAGTCGCGGGCGCCCGCGATGCCCGCGGCGACGTGGCCCGCGACCAGCTCGACGAACCCGCGGTAGGGGTCGTCGAGGTTGCGGTACCGGTTGAGGCCGGCCACCAGGAACCCGTGCGGCGCGCCACCGGGCCGTTGCAACGGCACCACCAGCGCGTGGGCGGGCGGCGCCGGCCAGCCGCCGCTGGGCAGCCCGGTGAGCCCGTCGAGCCCGGCCACGACCGACTCGCCGCGCTGCGCCGCCGCCACCGGCCACACCACCTCCGGGTCCTCCGGCGAGAGGCGTGCGGGAGCGGCCGGGTGACCCGGTGCGATGCCGGTGGCACCGGCCAGCCGTGCGTGGCCGTCCTCGAAGAGGTAGGTCAGCGTGAACGGCAGGTCGCGCTGGTTGCGTTCGAGCTGCGCGCACGCGAACGCCAGCACCTCCTGCTCCTCGCGCGCGACGCTGGGGTCCGAGCCGAGGTCGCGCAGCGTCGCCATCCGCCGTTCGCCGATGACGCGGTCGGTCTCCTCGCTGACCACGCACAACATCCCCGCCACGGCACCGCGCTCGTCGCGCAGCGGGCTGTAGGAGAAGGTGTGGTAGCTCTCCTCGGTGTAGCCGGACCGCTCCAGGAACAGCAGCAGGGCCTCGTCCCAGGTGGCGCGCCCGGTGGTGAGCACGCTGTCCACCCTGGGCCCGACGTCCGCCCAGATCTCCGCCCACACCTCGGCTGCCGGTCGCCCCAGCGCCCACGGGTACTTGCGCCCCAGCGTGGTGAGCCGGTAGGCGTCGTTGCAGAAGAACGTCAGCTCCGGGCCCCACGCCAGCCACATCGAGAACCGGGACGACAGCAGGATGCTCACCGCGGTCTGCAGGCTCTGCGGCCACCCGGCGGGCGGGCCGAGCGGGGTGGCGGCCCAGTCCACCGCGGCGAGGTGGCGGCCGATCTCCGGGTCCTCGGCGAAGACGTCGATGAACGCGGACCGGTCGTGTCTCTCGCCGATGTCGTCAGAGCGGGTCACCGACCGTCCCTTCGCCACACACCTCGACAGTTGACCTGTCCAGGGTGCCGAACGCCGGCGGAGGCTGCACAACCAGAGGTGGCCGGTGTGTGCCGCGACACCCGCAGCCGGCGAACCGCACCGGTGCCGCGAGCGTGGCAGTCACCGCCCGTCGAGTGCCCGGCGACCCCGGACGCGGAGGTGCGGTGGGGGTCAGGGCGACCCGAACCGCATCCGCAGGTTCGTCACCGCGAGGTGCAGCAGCGGCCTGGCGGCGGTGAGGCGGCCGAGCCTGCCGTCCTGGGGGATCCGCCAACGCAGCCGGGTCGGGCGGACGCGGGCGGCGGTGCCCAGCCGGGTGCGCTGGGCGTTGCCGCGCAACGACTGCCACACCGACGTCGTGATCCGGACCGGTAGCCCCGGTGCGCGCAGCGGGTGCTCGTCGGCAGCGGCGATCGGGACCGTGCCGGTGCGCGCGGTTGCGGCGAGCGGGCCGGCGGACAGGGTGAAGTCGGCCAGCTCCTTGGGGATGCCCCACATCGCCCGCGCACCCCGCTGTGACCGCGTGTCGTCGACCCAGATGTCCGTGATGGACAGTCCGACCCGGATGCCGTGCCGCACCACCACGGCCGCCATCAGCTCGTGGTAGGAGAGCAGGCCGGGCGGGCGGTAGTCGACGAACGCGGACACCACCAGCACCTGCCCGAACACCGACAGCGGCACCACGCCCGGCGAGTGCGGGGAGAACGCCGAACGCGGCGCCACCCACACCGTGAGCCAGCCGCGGCCGCGCAGGTCCCACGGTTCCGGGGGGAAGTCAGCGGGCATCGGTCACACCGGGTGCCGTGACCGCCGACGGTTCCTCGGACATCGCTCACCGCCCCAGCAGGTGGCGCAGTGCCGGTTCGAGGTCGGGGTAGCGGAACGCGTGCCCTGCCTTGGTGAGCACGGCCGGGCGCACCAGCTGGCTCGCCTCCGCCAGCTCGCGGGCGCCCTGCTCGCCGAGCAGGACCCGCGGTCCGAACGACGGCACCGGCAGCAGCGCCGGTCGGCGCAGCACCCGTGCGAGCACACGGGTGTACTCGCTGTTGCGCACGGCTTGCGGTGCGACGGCGTTGACCGGTCCCGACAGCGAGGTGTCGTAGAGCGCCCGGTGGTAGACGTCCACGAGGTCGTCGATGCCGATCCAGGACTGCCACATCCGCCCGTCGCCGAGCCGCCCGCCCAGCCCGGCGGCGAACAGCGGGTGGAAGATCCGCAGCGTGCCACCGGCCGGTGACTGCACCAGACCGGTGCGCACGGTCACCACGCGCACGCCCGCGACCTCGGTGGCGGCCTCCCAGTCGGCGACCACGTCGGCCAGGAAGCCCTCTCCGCGTTCGCTTTCCTCGGTGAGCTCCTCGTCGCCGCGGTCCGCGCCGTAGATGCCGATCGCCGACGCGCTGACGAACACCGGCACCCCGGACGCCGCGGCCAGGCCGGCGAGCGCGCGCGTGGGCCCGATCCGGGACTCGCGGATCGCGGTGCGGTGGGACTCGGTGAACCGCCCGGCGATCGACGCGCCGGCCAGGTGCACCACGGCGTCCACCCCGGCCAGCAGGTCGGGCGCGGGCCGGTCCGGGTGCCACGTGCGTTCGTCCGGACCCGTGGCGGCACGCCGCACCAGGCGGACCACCCGGTGCCCCGCGGTGGTCAGGAACGGCCCGAGCGCGCGTCCGACCAGGCCACCGCTGCCGGTCAGCGCCACCGTCAGCGGCCGGTCGCCCGCCAGCCGTGCGGCCCGCTGCGCGGCGAGGTCGGCGGCGAGCTGCCGGTGCCGGTAGGCGAACATCGACCGCAGCAGCACCCCGGGAACCGGCGTGTCCACGCGGTCGGTCATCAGCGTCCGCTCACCCTCCGCGCGGAACTCGTGGCTGTGCCGCCACCTCACCGCCCAGCTCAACGGCGCCGAGTCGAGCTCGTCGACGAACCGGTGCGGTGGCGCGTACTCGGTGTGCCGGGCGCCCCACCGCAGGCCGAGCGGCAGTCCCAGCACCGCGCGGCCGCCGTCGAGGGTGCTCGCCTCGCGCACGACGCTCATCGGCTGCCACGGCGGGGACAGCCGGTGGATGGCGCCAGGGCGTTCGTGCCACGCGAACACCTCATCGAGCGGTGCGTCGACAACGCTCGAATAGATCAACGACATGCCACCAACGCTAGGCGCGCCATCCAGGCTCCGCATGACGGGTGCAATCCCCGCACGGCCACGTTGACGGCGGCTGTTGTGCGGGCCGCCCACCGGCCCACCACCATGGAGGTCGGGATTCGCCGAGGCGGGAGGAAGTCGTGCTGTCGACCACGAAGTCGCGTAGCGGCTGGCTGCTCGTCGTGCTGGCGCTGGGACAGGTCGTGAGCCCGGTCGTCGTCACGGCGCTCGGTGGCGGGGCGTTCCGCACGGCCGACCGCGCCGGTGAGCCGCCGATCGTGCCCGCCGGGTACGCGTTCTCGATCTGGGGGCTGGTCGAGGCGCTGTGCCTGGCCTACGCCGTCTGGGCGCTCGTCACCCGTGCGCCCGGCCACGAGCTGCGCGACCGGCTGGCCCGGCCGCTGGCGGTGGTGTTCGCGGGGTTCACCGCGTGGCTCGTCGCCGCGGAGGTGGAACCGGTGTGGTCGACGGTGGCCGTGTTCGTCGTCATGCTCGCCGGGTTGCTCCGGGCGTTGCGGATCGCGCTCGCACACCGCGCCGAGATCGGGCGGTGGCAACGCGTGCCGCGGGTGCTGCTGTGGTCGGTGCTGGGCGTCTACACCGGCTGGAGCAGCGTGGCGATCTGGGTGAACCTCACCACCGCCCTCACGGAGAGCGGCGCGCCGATCGACGGCACCGCCGGGGTGGCGGGCCAGGTCGCGGTCCTGGCCGGTGCGACGGCGACCGCGGTGGCGTTGCTGTGGCGCACCTCCGGTCTGCTGTCCTACGGGCTCGCGGTCGCCTGGGCGATCGTCGCCGTGGTGATCGCCGCCGCCGACGCCGGCCAGCCCGCGCCGGCGGTCGTCGCGGCCGTGGCGCTGGTGCTCGTGGGCGCGGCGACCGCGTGGTTCCGGGTGCGCCGCCCTGTGCCCGCTTGATGTTCCGCGCAGCTCCACGTGACGCAGCAGACACGAACCTGACTGGCCTCCGCGACGAACCAACCAGGAGAACGGAGGTCCGGTTGTGAACTCGCAACGACGCGAACACCCCGTGCTGATCACCTCGGCCGCCCCCTCCTACGAGGAACAGCTGACGGCCCGCCGGCGCCGGTACGCGCTGATGATGAGCCTGCGCATCCCGTGTGTCGTGCTGGCCGTGCTGTTCGCCCACATCTGGTGGCTGGCGCTCGGCCTGATCCTGCTGTCGGTCCCGCTGCCGTGGATGGCGGTGCTCATCGCGAACGACCGGCCGCCGCGCAAGGCGGAGACGCCCCAGCGGCTGCGGCCGTCCCGGCGGTCGCTCCCGGCCCGCGACCGGGACGCGTGATGATCGGTCTCACGGTGGTCGTGGGGTACGGCGACGCGGCGCTGGACGTGTTGCGGCACCTGCCGTTGCGCCCGGACCACTCCGAGGTCGTCGTGCTCGACCCGGACGCGGTCGCGCTGACCGGTGCGCTGGCCAACGGCGCGCGGGCCACCCGCGGTGACGGGCGGGACGTCTGCGCGCTGCGGCAGGCGGGGGTGCAGTTCGCGGGACGGGTGGTCGTCGCCGTTCCCGACGACCTCGACGGGCTGCAGATCGTTCTGGCCACCCGCAGCCTCAACCGGACCGCGATCGTCGTCGCCGCGGTCCGTGACTCGGCCAACCAGGACCTGTTCAGCAGGCTGGGCGCGGACGAGGTGTTCGTGCGGTCGGCGTCTGCCTGAGAGCCGTCGCGACGGCGGCGATGTGGAACTTCCCCGGCTGCCACCGTCGCCGGACCGGCAGCGCCCGCAGCGGTGGGTCGTCACCCCACACCGACGCCACCCGGCCGACGTCGACCGCGGCGCGGCAGCGGTAGGTTCCCGACATGATCAAGCCTGACCCGGACCTGCTGGAGATCGCCTCCGCGCTGCTGCCCGGCGAACGGCTGGACGCCGCGGTCGTCGCGGCCGACGGCAACATCCACGACGTGCTGCTGATCCCCGGTGTCGCCGCCGTCCGGGTCAGCAAGCGGCCGCTTGCCGCCGCGTCGATGCCCCGCAGGGTGGAGGTGTTGCGGCAGCTGGCTTCCGCCGGCCTGCCGTTCCGGGTGCCCGAGCCGCTCACGCCCGTGACCACGTTCGGCGACCGGGCCGCCGTGGCCGTGTCGTGGGTCGACGGTGTTGCGCTGCCCGCCGGTGTCGGTGATCCGGCGCAGGTGGCCGAGGTGCTGGAAGCCGTGCGGTCCGTGCCGCTGACCGGCGCGCTGATGGCCGCGCTGGACGGTAGGGCGCTGGGGCCGTCGTGGCCGGCGGTCATCGCCGAGGAGATCCTTCCCCGGCTGCCCGCCCGCTGGCAGGCGGAGGGACAGCGCCGCCTGGACGCCGTGCTGGCCCTTGAGTCCGTGCCCGATGCCCTGGTGCACGGTGACCTCGGCGGTTCCAACGTGCACTGGGCGCCGGACGGCACGCTGTTCGGCGTCCTCGACTGGGACATGGCCATGCCCGCCGACCCGGCCATCGACGCCGCCCAGATGGCCTGGCACGGCTGGGACAACGTCCGCCGCGCCGTCTCCGCCGACACCTACCACCGCGCCCGCACGTGGGACGCGCTGTTCGGCGTCGGCCACCTGGTCGCCACCATGAACGGCCGCCCCATGACCAGTCCCGACGGCTTCGTCGCCGCGATCGTCCCGTGGCTGGAGGCGACCACGTCGGCGAGCAACGCCTGACGGCCCGCGGGAGTTTTCCGCACCCGCCTTTCCCTGCCCGGGAAGCGATCTGCGACTGTCATGCAGGACCCCGAGGGGCTGACTAGGTTTGTGATAGCCGATCCACGGGAGATTTCGATGGCCGGACAACGCGAATCCGCCGAGGCCGACTGCGTGGTCGCCGGTGGTGGCCCGGCCGGCGTCGTGCTCGCCTACCTGCTCGCCCGTGCCGGTCTGCGGGTCGTGCTGCTGGAGGCGAAACGGGACTTCAACCGGCGGTTCCGCGGTGACACGCTCGCCCCGGCCGTGCTCGACTACCTCGACGAGCTCGGGCTGGCCGACCGGTTGCTGGACGAGATCCCGCACACGAAGGCGCGCAGCTTCGACTGGCACACGCCGAAGAAGACGTACACGATCGCCCGCTACGACCGGACAAGCGCCAAATACCCTTACTACGCGCTGATCCCGCAGGCGTTGTTCCTGCCGCACATGGTCGAGCTCGCCGGCGCGCACCCCGGCTTCGAGGTGCGCATGCGGGCCAGGGTGAGCCAGTTGCTGCGTGACGACACGGGTCGCGTGTGCGGCGTCCAGTACGTCGACGCCGACGGACGGCACGAGCTGCGGACCCGTCTCGTGGTCGCCGCCGACGGCCGCAACTCGAAGGTGCGCGTGCTCGCCGGTGCGCGGACCACCGAGCTGAACGCGAGCCTCGACCTGCTGTGGCGGGAGTTCCCGCGCCGCGACGGCGACCCGGAGCTGTCCGGGTTGCAGCTCTTCGGGCACCGCCTCGGCACGATCGCCGTGCTGAACCAGGTCGACCGCTGGCAGGTCGGCGTCACCATCGAGGCCGGGTCGTTCCCGCGCATCCGGTCGCGCGGACCGGGTCCGGTCGTCGCGGCGTTACAGCAATGCCTGCCCTGGCTCGGTGACCGGCTCGACGCCGTCGACGATCCCGGCGAGTTCAGCCTGCTGCCGGTCCGCATCACGAAGGTCGACCAGTGGTACCGGCCGGGCGTGCTGCTGATCGGTGACGCGGCGCACGTGGTCTCACCGGTCGGTGGCAACGGCATCAACTTCGCCATCTGCGACGCCGCGGAGACCGCCAACCAGGTCGCCCGCGTGCTGCTCGACGGAGGGCCGGACGCCGAGCTCGACGCGGCCTGCGCGGAGGTGGAGGCCCGCCGCAGGCCACCGGTGCAGGCAGAGCAGGAACGCCAGGTGCGCATCGAACGCGGCAGCGCCGAACGCATCCGGCGCGGCCTCGACCGCCCCGCCCCGCTGCTGCGCCTGGTCGCCGCCGTGCGGCCGCTCGCCACGTACTTCGGTTCCCTCAGCGCCAAGAGCGTGATGGCGCCGTCGGACGTCCTGCGCGGCGAGACGCCGGTGCGTGACTGAGGACCGTCGTCCGGTCAGAGCTTCCTGAACGAGGCGAGCATGGTCTGCACGACCTCGCGGAGCTTCACGTTCTCGACCTGGGAGCGTTGCACCAGCATGGCGAACGCCTCGTCGGCGGTGCACCCGTGCAGCGCCATCAGCACGCCCTTGGCCTGGTCGATCTCCGCGCGGGAGAACAGCGCGGTCTCCAGCTGCGTGACCCTGGTGCGGGTCTCCTGCCACAGCTGGGCGTTGGTGATCGCGGCGCCCGCGGCGGTGGTGAACAACCGCATCACGCTCTCGTCGAACGGGTCGAACGCCTCCGCCGTGCCGCTGTAGACGTTCAGGGACCCGAGCAGCCGGTCGCCGTCGGTGCTCGTCACCAGCATCGGCACGGCCAGGTAGGCGCGGATGCCGAGCAGGTGCGCCGCGGCCTCGAACTCCGGCCACGTCTCCTCGTGCTCGCCCACCACCGCGCGGACGGCCGCCCGCGCGTGCACGGCCTGCAGGCAGGGACCCCGCTCGGCGGCGTACTGCACCTCGTCGACCTCGGTGAGCCCCGCGTCGGTCGCCGCCTCGGTGCGGACGCCGTCATCACCCACCACAGTGATCGTGACCCCGTCGGCGTCGTGGAACGCCTGGACCGCGCTGTCCGCCACGCGCTGGAGGACCTCGGCCAGCGGCTCGGCGAGCGCGAACACCTCGCGCAACGCCTCCAGCGCGGTGGTGGCCTCGTCCAGCCGTTCCACCGCGTCGGGACGGCCGATGATCAGCCGTTCGTCGCCGGCGTGCTGCGGTGCGGGTCTGTCCATGGTGGTCGCTTTCTCCTTGGCATCACGGGTGATGGCTGTGATCGGCCAAGGCGCGATGGTAGCGCCGTTTGTACCACGTGTTGATCGACCACCCGGCTGGCGCGTCCCGAGTGCTGGACGGACGGGGCGCTGAAGGCGGCCGCCGTATCATTCCGGAACCGTTGTTCCTGGATGAGGTGAGCACGCGTGGCGGACGACCGCGAGATGCCCGAGCTCGCGCAGCCCACGGTGGCGGTGCGGTCGCTGGTCAACGCGGCGCGGGAGCTGTCGGCGCGCAAGTCGCGGGAGCTGGGCGTCAACGGCACCGACATGGCCGCACTGTCCCTTTTGGAACAACACGGCCCGATGGGACCGGCCGAGCTGGCGGACTCGCTGGGCATCCGCGCCGCGTCGGTGACCGTGCTGCTCGACCGGCTGGAACGCGCCGGGCACGTGGAGCGCGTCCGCAGCAGCAACGACCGCCGCCGGATCGTCGTGACCACCACCGAATCCGCCCACCAGGCCACCATGAGGGCGTTGCTGCCCACCATCCAGGCGATCGACGCGATCAGCCGCGGTCTCGACGAGCGCGACCAGCGCGTGGTGCGCGACTTCCTGGGCGCGGTGACCGGCGTGCTGCGCGGCCTACCGCCCGCGGGCGACGACCCCCAGCACGACCAGGACGAGTGACCCCAGGCCGATCAGCCACGCCATCCGGTGTTTCATCGTTCCCCCGATGTTCCGCACGAAGCGCTCGGGGAGTTGCCCGGCTCGGAGGACGGTCGCCCCGTCACGCCGGTGGTCGGAACGAACGCCGGTTCAGCCGCAAAGCCGCTCGACCAGCACCTGCCAGCCGGTGCCCAGGTCGTCCAGCACGGAGCCCGGCGCTGTTTCGGCGCTCTGCGGGTAGAGCAGCACCGGTCCTTCGAGCGCCGCGACCAGCTGCAACGCCAGCGTGCCGGTGGCGACGTCCGGGCAGGCCTCGGCCAGCCCGCTCGGCCAGCGCGTCCACGGTGACCTTCTCCGGGCCCAGCTCCGCCACCAGCTGCCGGGCGACGCCGATCAGGTGGGCGCGGTTGCGCGCGGCGTCCGCCCGCTCCTCGCGCGGCGGGCCCAGCGGCAGCGCACCCGGTGTCACCGGCCGCACGCTACCCGCGTCACGAGGTCTGCTGCGCGGCGAAGCTCGTCCTCGGCGTGGTCGTGCCGGGGCGTGTGGGCGCCGGTGCGCGGTGGTGGCTGTCCATCGTGGACGGTGGGGGCGCGGCACCGTGCGAGGACCTACTCGTCCTCGCCGCCCTGCGTGAGCCGCGCGCGGGCCTTCTCGGCGAGCTTCGTCTCGATGCGGCGCAACGCCGAGATCATGCACTCGACCTCGTCCTGGTCGGAGACGACGCCGTCGAGCAGGTCGCTCCAGATCGTGCTCAGCTGCCGGAGGTTCTCCTGGGCGCGGGCGGTGGGGTAGAGGCGGACCCGGCGGGCGTCCTCGGCGTCCGCCTCGCGGTGCACCAGGCCCTTCTTCTCCAGACTGCGCAACGCCCTGCTGAAGTTGCTGGAGATCTGCTGGGTGGCCTCGGCCGCCGTGCGGGCCGACGTGCCGGGGTTGCGGTCGATGAACCTCATCGCCGTGATCTCCACCGCCGTCATCGGCTCCCGGTGCAGCACCTCCTTGGAGGCGTGGATCTGCCGTCCGACCGCCGCGATCAGGTCGGCGAGCTCGAACAACCGCGACTGCTCGTCTCCGTCCACGGGCCCATGATAGCTTTGCTGTCGACTGATAGCTATCAAACGATAGGAGATCGCGTGGAGGCCTCCGCACGCGGCGCCGTTCCCACCCCGCTCTTGCTCGTGCTCGCCCTGCTGGCGAGCGTCGCGCCGTTCGGCATCGACCTCTACCTGCCCGCGTTTCCGCGCATGGCCGCCGACCTGGCGACGAGCGACACCGCCATCCAGCTCACCCTCACGATGTTCCTGCTCGGTCTCGCCGCGGGCCAGCTCGTGTTCGGCCCGGTCTCCGACCGGTGGGGCCGCCGCGGACCGCTGCTGGCCGGCTCGGCGGTGTTCGTCCTCGCCAGCGTGCTCGCCGCGACCGCACCGACGATCGCGGTCCTGCTCGTCGCCAGGCTGTTCCAGGGCCTCAGCGCGGCCGCGGGCATGGTCATCGGCCGGGCTGTGATCGCCGACCTTGCCAGCGGCCGCACCGCCGCACGCGCGTTCAGCCTGATGATGACCGTCAGCGGCGTCGCCCCGGTGGTCGCACCCCTGCTGGGCAGCCTGCTGATCGACGGCATCCAGTGGCGCGGCGTGCTCTTCGTGCTCGTCGGCCTCGCGGTCGCGATGCTCGCCGGCTCGGCGGCGGTCGTGCGGGAAAGCCACCCGCGCGAACTGCGAAACGCCGCACGCGGCGGCGGTTTCCGCGTCCTCGGCCGCCGCGCCTTCCTCACCGCCACGGCCACGTTCGTCTTCTCGTTCGCCGTCCTGATGGCCTACATCTCGGCCTCGCCGTTCCTGTACCAGGTGGTCATCGGGATGAGCGCCGTCAGCTACGGCCTGCTGTTCGGCCTCAACGCGCTCGGCCTGATCGCGAGCAGCGCCGTCGCCGCCCGGCTGCTGCGCCGGGGCAACCCGCGCCGAGTCCTCGCCACCGGCGTCACCTGGCTGCTCACCGCCGCCGCGGTCCTGCTCGTCCTCGCCCTCCTGCCGATCGCCCCGGTGTGGCTGTCCGTGCCGATCTTCTTCGCGGTCGCGTCACTGGGTTTCGTCCTCGGACCGGCCACGGCCCTCGCCCTCGGCTCCGTGCCGGAGGCGGCGGGAACCGGCTCGGCGGTCCTCGGCGCCGCCCAGTTCGGCCTCGGCGCGGCCGTCTCCCCGCTGGTGAGCGCGGGCGAAGGCCACTCAGCGCTGCCGATGGCGATCACCATCGCCGTGCTCGCGGCCATCGCGGCGGGCGCCTGCAGGGTGTTGGTCGGCTCCTCGCGCGACGTGGAGGCCGGTCTGCCGGAGGAGAGGCTCCGCACCGTGCGTTCGTGAGCCGGTCGCTCCACATCGGACCGGTTGTTCTCGCGTCCCCGGTCCGACGGTGGCCGGGGCGTGGGGGTTCTACCGGGGTTGGGCGAGGCCTGCTTCTTCGATCTTGCCGCCGCGGTCGAGCTCCAGCCAAAGCCGATCCACCGGCCCGGCAGTGACGGGGCCAGTTCACTCGCGAGTTCGTGCCAGCGCTCGACGAGCTTCATGCGCGCGGCGCGGTCATGAAGTCCGGTACTCGCCGACCCACGAGCCGAGCAGCAGGTGCTTGGGCAGGTACTCCGACTCGACGTCCACGGACAGTCCGGCGTCCTTGGCGATGCAGGCGAGTCCGAGCGGGGCCAGCGCGACGAGTCCGCGCGGGTCGTCCGCGAGCTTGCTGTTCTGGGTCCAGTAGGCCTTGTGCTGTTCCAACGCTTGCGCGAGTGCCTCGTTGAACTCGCGTTCGTGGTCGCTCCGCGTCAGGTTGAGGAACGTCTTCATCGCCGGAAAGACCAGGCGCAGCGCGTAGTCCGGCGTGCTGACCGTCAGGCGTTCCGGGTCGGTGGCGGCCATCGCTTCGGCGAACACCTCGGACATGCCGGGCTCGCTCGTCGTGAACATCTGCAGGGAGCGGGCCCACAGGGCGTCGAGTTCCTCGTACTGGTTGCCCGACTCCTTGATGATTTCCAACGGCAGCGCGGCGAGCAGGTCGATGCACTTCTTGTCACGGACGATCGCCGCGAGCCAGAAGGCGTCGAGCCACCTCTTGAAGTTCGCGTAGTGCACCGGTCCCGTCGCGGGGACGTGCACCGTTCGCTCGCCGATCAGCCACTCGACGGTGCCCTCGGTCGCACCCGCTGCGGCGTAAATGCCAGTGGCGACCTGCATCGCCTGCACCGCCGCGTCCCAGGTCGTCAGGTTCTCCGCCGTCGGATCGAGCACGGTGGCGTAGCCGAGCCGGTCGAGCGCGCTCTGGTGCAGGACGCTCAGGCGCTCGGTCGACTGCTCGACGCTCGCGGCACCCTGCGGCACGACCTCGGAGTAGTACTCCAGCTGCTCCTCGGCCCACTCGGCGTCGGTCGGGTGACGCGGCACGGTAACCACTCAGCTGCCGTCCGGAAGGGCTTCGACGAGGTCTCGCAGCGCGCTTGGCAGATGGGCGCGCGCGGTGTCCTCGCCCGTCTCCTCGATCTCGACGCGGTGGAACACCCCGTTCGCCCACCAGTAGAGGCCGGTGTCGAACGGGTCGCGTGCGTCGTCCCGCATGGACTTCGCGATGCGACTGAACGGGACCAGGAAGTCGACGGCGTCCTGCGAGGTGACCTCGTGGAGGACCACCGCGCTGTACTGGGGAACGGCGACGAGGACGCCGTGAGGCGCGTCGCCCGCCGTGAAACGATCGAGCGACATCAGGATCGCACTGACGTACGGGTTGCCGTCCTGCGCGACGACGCGCACGACCACACCGTTGGGCAGTGTGTGGTCGCGGACGTCGAGGTTCGTCAGCTCGTTGGTGATCGTCTGTTTGACCGCCCGGCGGCCGATCTCGTCCACCGTCAGGCCGAGGGCGGCTATCTGTGCGTAGGTGAGTGCCGAGACGCGGGTCTCGTGGTCGACGACGACCGCGACGTCGAACTGGTCGTCGTACGGCAGCACCAGCACCTCGTCGGGCGGGGTGTCCGCGTGCGGCTTGATCTGCACACGCAACTGGTCTGCGGAGGTGGTGCCGCCTGCCTCGGCGGCGGCGAGGTCGGACTTGAGCGTGGCCAGCCACCTCGTGACGAGGTCCGGCCATTGCTCCGCGGGCGTCGTCGCGGCGGTCTTCGCGAGCGTGTCGATCGAGATGCGGGCGCGGCCTTCCGGTACCGGCACGAGCACCTCGCCGCGTTCGGCGTCGAAGGAGGCTTCCGGCGCCAGCGACGGCAGCTGCTGCCGCACGACCTCGATCAGCGCGGATGGGGCGGTCATGCCGTGCCTCCGTCGATCAGGTGGGTGAGGCCCGCTTCTTCGATCTTGCGGTCGCGGTCGAACTCGAGGAATTTGAGCGCTTCGTCGCGTCCGCCGGACTGCCAGCGCTTCAGCAACTCTTCGTAGAACGGCAGTGCCTTGGCGAACTTCCCGCCCTCATTGATGTAGTCGATGATTTGCCGCAGCGGTTCTTCCGGCGAGCCGGTGTCGAGCACGACGCGGTATCCCGGCGCCATCAGCCAGTAGTACGGCTGACGCCGCTGTTCGACAGGCCGTTGCATCGATCTGTCAGCCGCGTCGGCGAACTTCTCGATGGTCCACTTGTCGAACACCGGGAGTGCCGCGTTGTGGGCGAAGTCGTGGAGCACTTGGCCGGCGTCGTCCGACCGGAGGTCGACGCTGAGTGGGCCGCCTCGCACCTCATCCATACGCATCCCGTACGACAAAGCCCAGCGGAACCTGTCGAGCACGAGCGGTTCGACGGCCGCCATGAACCAGCCCTCTTCGGAGTATGAGCTCCGGTCGAAGCCGATCCACCGCACAGCCCAGTCCCACGGCTCCTGGACCAATGCCGTCAGCTCGCCCCGGCCGCGCAAGCTCCACCGGCCCGGTAGCGACGGGGCCAGCTCCTTCGCGAGTTCGTGCCACCGCTCGACGAGTTTCATGCGCCCCACTTTAGCGAGAGTGAACCGGGGGCAGTTTGCCCTGGTCAGCAAGCTGATGGTTGATCGTTTCCGGGGTCTTCACCGGGTCGAGTCGTTCGTTGACCCGGTTCGCCCACGAGTTGCTGATGACGTCCTGACCGGTCTTCAGGTCCCACACGTGCGCGGTCTCCCACTGGAGCTCACCCGCCTCGTCTCGGAACTGCCGTTCCAGGATGAGGTCCGGACGCACCGAGTCCTTCGCGCCGTGCCGCACTTCCAAACCGTCCTCGTCCCAGGACCTCTCGACACGGATCCGGTACCCGGAGTCGGGATCGATGAGCTCTTGCATGTCCCGCTTGACCTGACTCTCGAACCGCTTGTGCGTTTCGGAGCCCTTGAACATCTCCTCCGGCAGGCCCTTCTCCTCGATGGGCCGCTTGTACCTGTCCTTGAGCTCGTCGTCCCACCGGCTGTCGACCTCGTCCCACGCGTCACGCGAGTACCGGTCGAACCTCTCGCGCACCTGTTCGCGGATCTCGTCGACCTGCGCCTGGATGCGCGCCCGGTCTTCGGGGTTCGACTTGTTCCAGTCGGGGTCGTTCTTCGGAGTCTGCGGCTTGTCGTCCTTGGGCGTGTCGGCGTCGTCCTTCGGCGTGTCCTCGCCGCGGTCACGGGCGTCGGCGCCGTCGGTGTCCTTCTGGCTGCCGGGTGCGTAACCGTCGTCGCCGGCCTTGGTCCTTGAGCCGTCCGGGTGGTGGGTTTCCCATTCGCCGTTGGGCGGGATCTTGGGTGCACGGGTGCCGTCGGGCCTGATTTCCGGGTCGCTGGTGAAGACCCGGCCGTTGCTGTCGGTCCAGGCGGGTTTGGTGGGTGCCACGACCGGTGCGTCGAGGTGGCGGGACAGTTGCTGGGCGAAGTCGTTGCTTCCGGCGTCGCAGCCGATCAGGCGGACGGGCCTGCTGCCGTCGTAGCCGGCGCGGCGGAGCATGTCCGCGTACTCGGCGGGCGTGTAGTCGTGGCCGCCGATGCGGGCCCTTCCGTCCGGCGTGATGTGCACGTCGGCCGTGAAGAACCTCGGGTCGTTCGGCACCCGGTGGGGCAGGTCGCCCATGTCGGGGTCGCCGCCGTGGTGCGACACACCGGCAGGCGTCGTTTCGGCGTGGCGTTCGTGGGCGGTGGCCGGGTCGGGGCGTGGCTCGTCGGCGTGGGAGTTCGGGGTGTCGCTGTCCGGGTGACTGTCCGGGTCGTGGTGGCTTGGGGCGTCGGGGTCGCGGTGCGGTCCGTCGGGGCCGTGGCTGTCGGGGCCGTGGCCGGGACCGTCGGGCTTGGTGCCGTCGGGACGTAAGCCGTCGGGACGGGTTCCATCGGGACGAGTGCCGTCTGGATGGGTGGCGCCTGGGCGCGCGCCTTCGGGGCGCGTGCCGTCCGGGCGCGAGGAGTCGGGGCGGGTGCCGTCGGGGCGGTTGTGGGGCTGGCCGGGTGCGTCGGGGCGTTGGCCGGGGTGCGTGGTGGGGCTGTCGCCGCGTGGACGGGCGCCGTCGGGGCGGTTCGGGTCCGGACGGGACGGGTCTGGGCGGTTGTGCGGTGTGGGTGAGTCCGGCCTGGTCGGGCCGCTGGGGTGGCCGCCGGGGGAGTCCATGCGAGGGCGGGACGCTTCCGGACGGGTGCCGTC
>NZ_LGDY01000149.1 GCF_001279525.1 Nocardia sp. NRRL S-836
GTTGGGGAAACACCCGGTCCCATTCCGAACCCGGTAGTTAAGCCCTTCTGCGCCGATGGTACTGCACTGGTTACGGTGTGGGAGAGTAGGTCGCCGCCGGACAATCTTTCAGAAGGCCCCTGCGGGTCGAGCACCTCGTGTGCTCCCCGCAGGGGCCTTTTGTCATGCCCGAAACCCGCCTCGGGTCGGCCCGTTTCGCTCGCAGACCGTCCTCTGCCCGCGTTTTTCGCTTGCGGGCCCTGGTCTGATGGAGCCATGGACGCGGTCGTGCACCCAGACCTGGCGTCGTTCGACGCCCTCGCCCACGATCGGCTCGCAGCCGATCCGGTGCGGAACACCGTCGCGCTCACCGCGCTCGACCGGGCGCGCCGGCTACCCGACCCGGACCTGCCACCGACGCTGCTCACCTTCCACGACCGCGGCGAGCTCGTCGGCACGCTGATCCGCACACCGCCGTGGCCGGCGCAGGTCGCGGACCTGCCACTGGAGGCGGTCGACCTCGCGGTCACCGCACTGCGGAAGGCCGACCCGGACATCACCGGGGTCACCGGGCCGCACGAGAGGTCCGAGGCGTTCGCCACAGCCTGGGATGAGCGGCACCGCGTCACGATGTCCAGCCGGCTCTACCGCCTCGGCGCCCTGGAACCGCCGCCGGTCACGGGCTCCAGCCGGATGGCGACGAACGACGACGTGGAACTCCTCGCCGCGTGGCGCACGGCGTTCTCGCGGGAAGCCGTCCCGGACGCACCCGTCCTGTCCGCGACAGAACTGGTCCGCAGCTCACTGCGGCTCGGCAACGGTCACGCCCTCTGGGAGGTGGACGGCATCCCGGTCGCGTGGGCCGCCGCGAGCGTCCCGATGGCCGGTATGACCCGCGTCGCACCCGTCTACACCCCGCCCGAGCACCGCCGCCACGGCTACGGCGCCGCCGTGACCGCGGTGATCAGCCGGTGGGCACTGGACCGGGGCGCGACCGACGTCCTGCTCTTCGCCGACCTCGCCAACCCGACCTCGAACTCGATCTACCGGCGGATCGGCTTCCTGGCCGTCGAGGACTGGACGGAGCACTCGTGGAAGCCGTGACGCACGACGACATCGACAGCTTCCTGGCCCTCGCCGGGGCGTTCCTCGAAGCCGACCCGGTGAACCACAGCGTGCACCTCACCGGTGTCGACGCGGTGCTGCGCGGTCACCGCCAGGCCGCGACGCTGATCTCCCTGCACGACAACGGCACCCTCGTCGGCGCGGTGACCCGGTTGGAGGGCCGTCCGCTCCACGTCGCCGCGATGCCACCCGCGGCGGCACCGGTCGTGGTGGCCGCCCTGCGCGAGCAGCCGGACCCCGGCCCCACCGAGGTCACCGGCCCGAAGGACCGCGTCGACGCCTTCCACGCGTTGTGGCGGGAGGGCGGCCGTGAGGTCTACGTGCTCCGCCTTTACGAACTCAAGGACCTCGTCGTGCCCGAGATCGCCGGTGCGGCCCGCCTGGCCACGCCCGCCGACGACGACCTGGTCACCACGTGGTGGACCGGCTTCGTCCAGGAGCTCGACGGCGTGGACCGCGCCGCCGCCGGGGAACGGGTGCGCGACAGCCGCTGGATGTCCGCGGGTCACGTGCTGTGGCTGGTCGACGGCGTGCCGGTGTCGTGGGCCGCGAGCACCACACCCGTCGGCGGGGTGTCCCGGGTCGGCCCGGTCTACACGCCACCCGAGCACCGCCGGCACGGGTACGCGGCCGCCGTCACCGCGGCGGTCAGCCGGTGGGCGCACCGCGAGGGTGCCGGTCACGTCGTGCTCACCGCCGATCTGGCCGACCCGACGGCGAACTCCGTGTACCAGCGCATCGGCTTCCGGCACGTGTCCGACTGGTCGGAGTACCGCTGGTCAGTCGAAGAGTGACGACTCCACCGGCCGGTTCCGCACGTGCGAGGAGAACACCAGCGACGTGGTCGTGTCGCCGTAGCGCTGCATGACCTCGACCAGCTCCTCCAGCTCGATCATCGAGCGGCACACCACGCGCAACAGCCAGCAGTCGTCGCCGGTCACGTGGTCGGCGTCGCGGACCTGCGGCAGCGCCAGCACGTGCGAGCGGAACCGCGGCGTGTCGAGCGAGCGGACCCGCACCCGCACGATCGACTCGATCGGCAGCCCGAGCCGGGCCGGCGCCACGACCGCGGTGTAGCCGGTGATCACGCCCAGCGACTCCAGGCGGCGCACCCGTTCGGTCACGGCGGGCGCGGACAGGGAGACCTCGCGGGCCAGCGCCGTGAACGACATCCGCCCGTCCTGCTGCAACAGCGCGAGGATCTTCCAGTCCAGGTCGTCCAGTTCCACCTGGAAATCATAGGCAGAACGGCCGGAACGCCTGGACTTCCACCTGGGAAACCGGGTCGCTGACCAGCAGTATCGACGCCATGACCAACGCACTGCGCTTCCCCGCCGCCGACCCGCCGGCCGCTGCCGCGTTCTTCGCCGCCGAGCTCGCGTTCGAGGCCGACCCCGACGACGTGTACCGCGACCTGCTGGCCGGCACCGCCCAGGGGTACGTGCTCGTCGAGACCCGCGCCCCCGAGGTGTTCGCCCGCAGGCGCATCCCCGGCGCCATCAACCTGCCCTACCGCGACCTGCCCGAACGGGTCGACCTCGACCCCGCCCTGGTCTACGTCTGCTACTGCGAGAGCTTCCAGTGCAACGCCGCCACCAAGGGCGCGCTCGCGCTGGCCCAGCGCGGCTACCGGGTGAAGCGGCTCTCCGGCGGCATCACCGCCTGGGAGCAGGCGGGCTACCCGGTCGAGGGGGACGGCCAGGCCACGGCGGTCGTGTCCCAGGTCGCGTGTCATTGCTGAGCTGTCCCGACATAGGCTCACCGGCGTGACGTCTCCGCGTTTGCTCGTGCTGCAGCCCTCGAAGTCCGACCCGCTGGCCAAGCTGGGCGACTGGCTCGACGCCGAGGGCATCGAGCTGGACCTCGTGCTGCTGAAGGAACAGCCGGCGCCGGCGACGCTCGACGGCTACCAGGGCGTGATCTGCCTCGGCGGCGAGATGGGCGCACTGGACGACATCGACCACCCGTGGCTCGCGGACGTGCGGAAACTGCTGTCGAACGCCGTCGCGAAGCGGCTGCCGACGCTGGCGATCTGCCTCGGCGCGCAGCTGCTCGCGGCGGCGACCGGCGGGCAGGTGCGGCGCGGACCGCAGGGCCCCGAGGTCGGGGTGCTGCTCGTGGCGAAACGGGACGTGGCCGCGAACGACCCGTTGTTCGCCGATCTGCCGTTCACGCCGGACGTGCTGCAGTTCCACAACGACGAGGTGCACCTCCTGCCGCCCGGCGCGGAACTGCTCGCGGCGTCCCCGAAATATCCCAACCAAGCCTTTCGGGTCGGAACGAGTGCCTACGGTTTGCAGTTCCACATCGAGACGACTCCGGAAATCGTCTTGAACTGGGCCGCCAAAGATCCTGAATCAGCCGCGTGCGCGCGGCCGCAGCACTTCGACCAGGACTTCCTCGCCGAGGCGCACCGCGACTTCGAGGAGGTTTGGCGCCCGTTCGTGCACAGGTTCGCGATGCTGGTGCGGGGAGAACTGCCGCCCGCAGGGTGTTCGCGCACACAACTTCCGTTGGTGTGACGTTACTTTCGTCGTTCATAGGGCATCCTGAGTACCCGGTACCGTCAACATCGAGCACCTTGTTCGATCCAGCCGGAGGATCAGTGTGGATCCCGCTCTTGTAGTGATCATCGTCGTTGTCACTGCTCTCATCTTCGACTTCACCAACGGGTTCCACGACACGGCCAACGCCATGGCCACCTCCATCGCCACGGGCGCGCTCAAGCCCCGCACGGCGGTCGCGTTGTCGGCGGTCCTCAACCTCGTCGGCGCGTTCCTCTCGGTCGAGGTCGCCAAGACCATCTCCGGCGGCATCGTCGACGACACCCAGATCACGCCCGCCGTCATCTTCGGCGGGCTGGTCGGCGCGATCATGTGGAACCTCGTCACGTGGTACGTCGGCCTGCCGTCGAGCTCGTCGCACGCGTTGTTCGGCGGCCTGATCGGTGCCGCCTGGGTCGCGTCCGGTGTGGACGCCATCCACTTCGCCAAGGTCGTCGACAAGGTGCTGGTGCCCGCGGTCGTCGCGCCGCTGGTCGCCGGTCTGGTCGCGGCCGTCGCCACGATCGTCGTCTACCGGCTCAAGAAGGCCGCGGACCCGCGCGTCGCGCACACCGGGTTCAAGGTCGGCCAGGTCGCGTCGGCCTCGCTGGTCTCCCTCGCGCACGGCACGAACGACGCCCAGAAGACGATGGGCATCATCACGCTCGCGCTGATCACGTCCGGTTCGCTGGCGCCCGGTTCGGCCCCGCCCACCTGGGTGATCATCAGCGCCGGTCTCGCGATCGCGCTCGGCACCTACCTCGGCGGCTGGCGCATCACGCACACCCTCGGCCGCGGCCTGACGACCATCGAGCCCGCGCAGGGCTTCGCGGCGCAGACCTCGACCGCGACCGCGATCCTCGCGTCGTCGCACCTCGGGTTCGCGCTGTCCACGACGCACGTCGCGTCCGGCGGCATCATGGGCTCCGGTCTCGGCCGCGACCGCCGCGGCGTCAAGTGGGGCACCATGGGCAAGATGGCTGCGGGCTGGCTGCTCACGCTGCCCGCCGCGGGCATCGTCGGTGCCCTCGCCGGCAAGTGGGCGTCCAGCGGCACCGCGGGTGTCGTCGGCGTCGCGGTGATCGGTGGCGCGGTGGCGCTGGGCATCTGGATCCTGTCGCGCCGCGAGCCGATCAAGCCCGAGCACATCGTGGACGAGGTGGCCGCGCAGGCCGAGCTGCACAAGGTGGCGGCATGACGGTCAACTGGATGGCGTTGCTGGAGGTCTTCGGCGCCACGCTGCTCGCGACCGTGGTCCTGGTGACGTTGTTCGTCGTGGGCATCCGGGCGTTGTCGGGCAACCGGAAGGCCGGTGCCTACGCGAGCTTCGCGGGGTGCGTCGCCGTCGTGCTGTACGGGCTCTCCCTGATCGTGTTCTAGCGGCGTGACGACTAGGTTGGTTCGTGATGAGCGAACCAGGCCGCGCCGCGTCACCAGCCAGATTCGGGCTCACCGAGCCGCGCAGCGAGGAAGTGCTGCGCGAGCTCGGGCTGTGGGCTGACCGGCGCCCGGCCGAGGGCGCCGAACCGGTCCTCGCCGCGCTCTCCCGCAGCCCTGACCCCGACCTCGCGTTGCGCGGCCTGGAACGCCTGCGGGACGTGGCCGACTGGCCGGCGCTCTCCGCCGCGCTGCACGCCGACGAGGTGCTGCGCGGCCGGTTGCTCGCGGTGCTCGGCTCGTCCACCGCGCTCTCGGACTTCCTCGTCGCGAACCCGGACCGCTGGCGGTCGCTGACGGACGCGGTCGACGTGACGTTGCCCGGCGAAGGCGTCCTGCGTACCGAGTACCGGGCGAAACTGCTGCTCATCGCCGCCAACGACCTGGCGCACGTCGTGGAGCCCGAGCTGCCGTACGTCCCGTACGACACGGTGGCCGAGCAGCTGTCCGACCTCGCGGTGTCGGCGTTGCGGCGGTCCCTGGAGCTCGCCGCGGAGAAGGTCAGCGGCGCGGACGGCTGCCGGCTCGCGGTGATCGCGATGGGCAAGTGCGGCGCGAACGAGCTGAACTACGTGAGCGACGTCGACGTCGTGTTCGTGGCCGAGGGCGACCTGGGCGTGGCGACCCGGCTGGCCAGCACGATGATGCAGATCGCCGGCCACTCGTGCTTCGAGGTCGACGCCGCGCTGCGGCCCGAGGGCAAGGCGGGCGCGCTGGTCCGCACGCTCGACGGGCACGCGTCCTACTACCAGAAGTGGGCGCGGACCTGGGAGTTCCAGGCACTGCTCAAGGCCCGCCCGGTCGCGGGGGACGCCGAGCTCGGCCAGTCCTACCTCGACGTGGTGCGCCCGTACGTGTGGACGGCGGCCGAACGCGAGAACTTCGTCGAGGACGTGCAGGCGATGCGGCGGCGGGTCGAGGACCACGTGCCGTCCGGCCTCGCCGAACGAGAGCTGAAGCTGGGCCGCGGCGGGCTGCGCGACGTCGAGTTCGCGGTGCAGCTGCTGCAGCTCGTGCACGGCCGGTCCGACGAGGACCTGCGCATCCAGGCGACGACGGCGGCGCTCGCCGCGCTGGGCAGGGGCGGCTACGTCGGCCGCAACGACGCGGCGGACTTCGGCCGTTCGTACCGGTTCCTGCGCACGCTGGAGCACCGCCTGCAGCTGCACCGGCTGCTGCGCACGCACCTGTTCCCCGCCGACGACGACACCACGGCGTTGCGCTGGCTGGCGCGGTCGATCGGGCTGGCCGCGGACGGGCAGCGCTCGGAGGGCCAGGTGCTGCTCGCGGAGTTCCGCAGGCACGCCAACCAGGTCCGGCGGCTGCACGAGAAGCTGTTCTACCGGCCGCTGCTGCAGGCCGTCGCGGGCGTGCCGACCGAGGCGCTGCGGCTGACCACCAAGGAGGCCGTGGCCCGGCTCGCCGCGCTCGGCTACACCTCGCCCGAGGGCGGGTTGCGGCACATCCAGGCGCTGACGCACGGCGTGTCGAGGCGGGCGCGCATCCAGGGCGCGTTGCTGCCGGTGCTGCTGGACCTGTTCGCCGGCACCCCCGACCCGGACGGCGGGCTGCTCGCCTACCGCAAGGTGTCCGAGGCGCTCGCCGAGACGCCCTGGTACCTGCGGCTGCTGCGCGACGAGGGCGCCGTCGTCGAACGGCTCGCGGTGCTGCTCGGCACCTCCCGCCTGGTACCGGACCTGCTGGTGCGCGCGCCGGAGGTCTTACGGCTGCTGGCCGACACCGAGGCGCTGGTCGGGCGTGACCCGCTGACGGTCGGCAACCCGTTGCGCAGTGCCGTGTCGCGGCACCCGGAGCTGGGGCGCGCGGTCGCGGCGGCACGGTCGTTGCGACGCCACGAGCTGCTGCGCATCGCCGCGGCCGACCTGCTGGGGCTCATGCCGCTGGAGACGGTGTGCGTGTCGCTGTCCGAGGTGTGGGTGGCGGTGCTGCAGAGCGCGCTGGACGCCGCCGTGCGGTCGGCCGGTGAGCCGGTGGCGGCGCTGGCGGTGATCGGCATGGGCCGGCTCGGCGGCCGTGAGCTCGGCTACGGCTCGGACGCGGACGTGCTGTTCGTGTGCCGTCCGTTCGAGGGCGTGACCGACGCCGAGGCGGCGAAGTGGGCCGCCGGGATCGTGGAGAACATCCGGCGGCTGCTCGGCGCGTCGTCGCAGGACCCGCCGCTGCAGGTGGACGCTGACCTGCGGCCGGAGGGACGGCAGGGGCCGCTGGTGCGGACGCTCGACTCCTACCGCGCCTACTACCGGCAGTGGGCGGAGATCTGGGAGAAGCAGGCGCTGCTGCGGGCCCGGTTCATCGCGGGCGACGCGGCGCTGGGCGCGGACTTCGAGGCGTTGATCGAGCCGCTGCGCTACCCGGCCGACGGGCTGGACGCGGCCTCGGTGCGGGAGATCCGGCGGATCAAGGCACGCGTCGACGCGGAACGGCTGCCCCGCGGCGCCGACCCGAGCACGCACACCAAACTCGGCCGCGGCGGCCTCGCCGACGTCGAGTGGACCGTGCAGCTGCTGCAGCTGCAGCACTCCGGCGCGGTGCCCGGCCTGCGCACACCGTCCACAACGGCCGCGATGGCGGCCGCGGTCGAGGCGGGCCTGCTCTCGCAGGACGACGCGTCGGCGTTGACCACCGCGTGGAACCTGGCGACCCGCGCGCGCAACGCCGTGACGCTGGTGCGCGGCAAGGCCTCCGACCAGCTCCCGACGTCCGGCCGCGACCTGGTCGCCGTCGCGTCGGTCATGGGGTACCCGCCGGGCGGTGACCCCGGGGTGTTCGTCGAGGAGTACCGCCGGACCACTCGTCGTGCACGTGCGGTGGCGGAGCGTGTCTTCTACGGTGAGGGACTGTGAAGGCGATTGCGCTTACCGAGTTCGGTGACCCCGAGGTCATGTCCCTGCAGGACCTGCCAGACCCGCTGCTCGGCCCCGACCAGGTGCTGGTGGAGGTGAAGGCCGCAGGCGTGAACCCGGTGGACTTCAAGATCCGCGCCGGGTACCTGCGGGGGTTGCTGCCGCACCACGTGCCGCTGATCCCCGGCTGGGACGTGGCCGGTGTGGTCCGCGCGGTCGGCATCGGCGTGCAGGACTGGCGGCCCGGCGACGAGGTCCTCGCTTACGCGCGCAAGGACCACGTGCAGCTCGGCACCTACGCCGAGCTGGTCTCGCTTCCGGACCGGATGGTCGCCCGCAAGCCGTCCACTGTGGACTTCGTGACGGCGGCGGCGCTGCCGTTGACCGGCCTGACCGCGTTGCAGTCGCTGAAGGCCGTCGACGCCGGCGAGGGCGACGTCGTGCTCGTGCACGCGGCCGCGGGCGGCGTCGGCCACCTGCAGGTGCAGATCGCCAAGCTGCTGGGCGCCGCACGGGTCATCGGCACGGCGTCACCGCGCAACCACGACTTCGTGCGCTCCCTGGGCGCCGAGCCCGTGGCGTACGGCGACGCGCTGGTCGACGCGGTGGCCGAGCTCGTGGGCGGCGACGGCAAGGTCGACGCGGTGCTCGACAACGCGGGCGGCGTGGCGTTCGACCAGTCGCTGCAACTGGTGCGCGACCGCAACAGGATGACGTCCATTGTGGATGGCCCGCGGGCGCTGGAGCACGGTGTCACCAACACCTGGGCACGCCCGAACGCGGAACAGACGCAGTGGCTGGTCGACCGGGTCGCCGCCGGCGAGCTGCAGGTCGAGGTGCAGCGGACGTTCCCGCTGGCGCAGGCCGTGGAAGCGCACCGGCTGCTCGAAGGCGGCCACGTGCGCGGCAAGGTCGTGCTGACGGTCTAGAGCAGGACGAGATCGGGGGCACGCCCGAGCGGGTGTGCCCCCGACGTGCTGCTCAGTCCTCGTCCTCGTCCGGGTCGACAGCGGGAGCGTTGCTGTAGACCTCGATCACCCACTCCTCGTCCAGCGACTCGCCGTCCTCGGAGTCGGGCACGAGCCGGTTGTAGACGCGGACACCGAGGTCGAGCACGTCAGCGGCCTGGACCGCTTCGATCGCCTCAGCGGCGGAGTCGACGATTTGCGTGGTGAGCAGCTGCGGGGCCGTGAATTCGGCTACTTCTTCAGACACGCGCGGACCCTAGCGCATTGACGTTTCACCCGATCGATATGAGACTGACTGCGCTCTGTGGGGGAGCTGTGGTGTGTCGCGGGGGTCGAGCAGAGGAAGTCATGCAGCATCGCAGGGTCACGCGCCGAGGTAAGACCGTGATCGCCATCGGAGCCGTTGCTGCCGGCGTGCTGGCGTCACTTGGGGTCATCCAATACGCCATGAGCAGCGAAAACTCCGCCGCAAAGCCCAACGTCACGGTCACCACCACCAGCCAGGACACCCTGGGAACCCCCGACGCCGCACTGGACGTCACCGAGCCGTCGGCGGACGTGAAGGTCGCCACCGGCTCGTTCAAACAGCAGCGCGGCATGCTCACGGTCGAGGTCACCCGAGTGGAGGCAGCGAACGGCCGCGTCAAACTCTTCGTAACCGCCACGAACGCCTCCCAAGCCCGCATGACCCTCCCCGTCGACGGCATCGCGGTCCTGGACGACCTGAAGCGCACCTACACCGCGTCCAGCAGCAAGTGGGACGGCCTCCTCACCCAGGGCGGCTCCAACTCCGGCACCGTCGTCCTCGACGAGAAGGTCGGCGCCGGTGTGAAGTCGCTCACGCTGACGTTCTCCTCGATCTCCGGCCAGTTCGCCCCGACCGGCGCCTCCGTCTCGGTGGCCGGAATTCCACTCCCGAAGTGATTGCCGCCCGCTGTGCGGGTACGCCTCTGGCGAGTTCAACACTTGGGAGGTGTGTCGCCCATGACCCAGCGCGGGAGCGACCAGCACGGCTTCGCCCGTGACGACAAGCTGAAGCAGGAACTGGCCAACGAACTGCGCGCCAACGGACCCACGCGCGCGCAAGAGTGGCGTGAACCGGAACTGCCCACGTCGGAAGAAATCACCGAGGACACCGACCGCTAGGCCGTCTACGGTGGCCCGGTGAAGTACCTGTTCTTCTGGAGCCACCAGCCCGAACGCAACGGCTCGATCGGCTGCGGCTGCCTGTCCCAGTGGTGGCCGTGCGACTTCGAGGTCGAAGGGCAACGCTTTGCGTCCGCCGAGCACTACATGATGTGGCGCAAAGCGTTGCTGTTCGGCGACTCCACCGTCGCCGCGCGCGTGCTGGCCGCCGCTTCTCCCGCCGAGGCCAAGGCTTTGGGCCGTGAGGTGTCGGGCTTCTCCGACGACCCGTGGGTCGCGGCACGGATGGAGATCGTCGTCACCGGCAACCTGGCGAAGTTCGGGCAGAACCCACCGCTGTCGTCGTTCCTGCTGGGCACGGGGTCTCGGGTGCTGGTGGAGGCCAGCCCGCTGGACCGCGTGTGGGGCATCGGCCTGGCCGCTGACGATCCCCTCGCGCAGAACCCGTCGTCGTGGCGTGGCCTGAACCTGCTCGGTGAGGCGCTGATGGAGGTGCGCTCCCGGCTGAGCGCGGCGTGACGCCGTCCTCTTGGGACGGTCTGAACCGCTCGCTCGCTCCCGACGTGTGTCGTTGTGAACCGCAGTCACAGCTCGCACGGAGGGAGAACCGGTGTTCAGCTACTCAGGACCGGCCCGGCTCATCTACCCGGACGGCACCATGGCCGAGCTGAACCGGGTGGACGTGATCGAGACCGTGACCGACGGCCTGTGGCAAATGTCCGGCGCGGCGACGTCCGCGGAGACCCTCAACGCCGGCGAGGCCCGGATCAAGCTGCCGACCGGCGGCGAGGCCGATGTCGTGGTCGCCAACGTCCGGCCGGGTGCCGCGGGGACCAGCGTGACGTTGCTCGGCAGCTGAAACGCGGTAGCGCGGCACGGCACAAAGACCGAGGGCCGGGCGACTGGAACAGTCATCGGGCCCTCGAACGGCGTCATCTGACGGCCTGGAGACGACCTGATCTTGATGCTCGGGTACTCCCCACTGTCACTGCCGTCTTTGAGTCGTTGGTTCGGCTGCGCCATCAACTGGAACCCGACGGCTGGATGATCGCCGTTCAAGGAGCGCGCCGGGACACACCCGAGCGGGATGCTCCGGGACATGGGTGCGGGAAGGAAGGTCCACGTCCTTCGACCCGGTCACAAGACCTCAAAAGACCGAGGGCCGGGCGACTTGAACAGTCACCCGGCCCTCGCACAGAGCGTCTAACTCACAGCACCGATCACACGTCGTAGTACAACGCGAACTCGTAGGGGTTCGGGCGCAGACGCAGCGGGTCGATCTCCTGCTCACGCTTGTACGAGATCCAAGTGTCGATCACGTCGGGCGTGAACACGCCGCCCTCGAGCAGGAACTCGTGGTCGGCCTCCAGGTTGTCGAGCACGGCGTCCAGCGTCGCGGGGACCTGCTTGACGTCGCGGGCCTCCTCGGGCGGCAGCTCGTAGAGGTCCTTGTCGATCGGGGCCGGCGGCTCCATCTTGTTCTTCACGCCGTCGAGGCCGGCCATGACCATCGCCGAGAAGGCGAGGTACGGGTTGCCGGACGAGTCGGGGCAGCGGAACTCGATGCGCTTGGCCTTCGGGTTGTTGCCCGTGATCGGGATGCGGACGCACGCCGAGCGGTTGCGCTGCGAGTAGACCAGGCTGACCGGGGCCTCGTAGCCGGGGACCAGGCGGTGGTAGGAGTTCACCGTGGGGTTGGTGAACGCCAGCAGCGACGGGGCGTGGTGCAGGATGCCGCCGATGTAGTGGCGTGCGGTGTCGGACAGGCCCGCGTAGCCGCTCTCGTCGTGGAACAGCGGCGCGCCGTCCTTCCACAGCGACTGGTGCGTGTGCATGCCCGAGCCGTTGTCGCCGAACAGCGGCTTCGGCATGAAGGTGACGGTCTTGCCGGCCTGCCACGCGGTGTTCTTGATGATGTACTTGAACAGCATCAGGTCGTCCGCGGCGTGCAGCAGCGTGTTGAACTTGTAGTTGATCTCGGCCTGGCCGCCGGTGCCGACCTCGTGGTGGGCGCGCTCGACGGTGAAGCCCTGGGCCTCCATGTTGAGGACCATCTGGTCGCGCAGGTCGGCGTAGTGGTCGTTCGGGGTGACCGGGAAGTAGCCGCCCTTGTACTTGACCTTGTAGCCGAGGTTGCCGCCCTCTTCCTCACGGCCGGTGTTCCACCAGCCGGAGACCGCGTCGATCTTGTGGAACGAGGAGTTCCCGGTGGTGTCGAACTGGATCGAGTCGAAGATGTAGAACTCCGCCTCGGCACCGAAGTACGCGGTGTCGGCGATGCCCGAGTCGGTGATGTACTGCTCGGCCTTGCGCGCGATGTTGCGCGGGTCGCGGCTGTACGCCTCACGCGTGAACGGGTCGTGCACGAAGAAGTTGACGATCAGCGTCTTCTCGATGCGGAACGGGTCCAGGCGCGCCGTGTAGAGGTCGGGCAGCAGGAGCATGTCCGACTCGTGGATCGACTGGAAGCCACGCACGGAGGAGCCGTCGAAGGCAAGACCCTCTTCGATCGCGTCGGCGTCGAACGCCTTGGCCGGCAGCGTGAAGTGCTGCATCACGCCGGGCAGGTCGCTGAACCGCACGTCGACGAACTTCACGCCCTCGTCGGTGATGAACTTCAGCACCTCGTCGGAATTCTTGAACACCCTCGTCGACTCCTTGGCTATGGAATACGGCTGGCCATCGCGAGCGACCGTATGTCGGCGGTGTTGCCCGTCCGTCACTCGGATGTTTCGCCAGTGTTAACGGGGGCGCCCAACCGGGCAAGGCGACCTGCCGGTCCTCACCCGTTGAGCACGGCCTTACTCTGGTGGGGTGAGCAGGTGGACCGGTTCGTGGCTGTCAGGACCCCGTTCGGTACTCGAACCGGGCGAGGAGTCGAACGACGGCAAGCAGCAGCGATGGCGTGGTGAGCGTCACGGCTTCCCGGAGAAGGGGCCGGGCTCGATCGCCTCGATCGGGCGGCGGACGTTCGCCATCCTCGTCGACTTCCTCCTCTCCGCGGGCGTCGCGGCGGTGTTCACGCGGCCTGAGCTGCCGCGCAACTGGAGCCTGCTGGTCTGGTTCGTCATCACCGTCGTCGCGGTGGCCTTCTTCGGGTTCACGCCGGGGCACGCGTTGTTCGGGCTGCGGGTGGCGCGCATCGACGGCAAGACGTTCGTGCACCTGCCGCGCGCGCTGCTGCGCACGGTCCTCATCTTCCCGCTGATCCCGGCGCTGGTCTGGGACTCCGACGGCCGCTGCCTGCACGACAAGGCGGCCGGCACCGTCGTCATCAAGGTCAGATAGCCCGCACAGCACATCTCTGAACAGCGAAAAGGCCCGTCGCACGATATGTGCGGCGGGCCTTTTCGCGTGCTGGCTGAAGCGGGGGAACCGAGGTCAGCGCCGGCGCAGGGTGCGCTGGACGTTGCGCATCTTCGCGCCCTGCGGCATCGGGCCCTTGGGCAGCGCGGCACCGCGGTTCGCGAGCGCCGCGAGGCGGGCGTCGAGCGTCTCGACCTGGGCGGTCGTGATGTTGCGCGGCAGCTTCATCAACGTCGACTGCAGCTTCTTGAGCGGGATCTGGCCCTCGTCGGAGCCGATGATGAAGTCGTAGATCGGGGTCTCGCCGACGACGCGGGCGATGCGCTTCTTCTCCTGCGCGAGGAGCGGCTTCACCCGGTGCGGCGCGCCCTCGGCGACCAGGACCACGCCGGGGCGGCCGATCACGCGGTGCACGGCGTCGAGCTGGGTGGTGCCGGCGACAGCCGGGGTGACCCGCCAGCGGCCGCGCAGGTTCTCCAGCGCCCACGCACCGGCGCCGGGCTGGCCGTCGGCCTTGCGGAAGACGTTGCTCTGCACCCGGCGGCCGAAGATGATCACGGCCAGCAGCGCGCCGATCGCGACGCCCAGCGGCACGAACATCCAGACCGCGTCGAAGACCAGGCCCAGGACCACGGCGACCGCGGTGACGCCGAGCACCGCCGCCAGCATCAGCGGGATGAGCGCCTTGTCCTCGCGGCGTTGCATCTTGAACGCCTCGAAGATCTGCTTTCGCCGTTCGCGTGATGCCGCGCGGCGAACCTTCGCCGCTTCCTTGGCAGCCGCCTTGTCCTGCTTACCAGCCATGCCCATGAGGATACGGCGCGCTGGTCTCAGCCTCGCATCGGCCATCTGCGAGACTGCCGGGCATGGACGCGTTGCTGGAGGGTCTTGATCCGGAACAGCGCGCGGCGGTGGAAGCACCGCGCGGCCCGGTGTGCGTGCTCGCGGGCGCCGGCACCGGCAAGACGCGCACCATCACCCACCGCATCGCCTACCTGTGCCAACGCGGCCACGTCGCCCCGTCGCAGGTCCTCGCCGTCACGTTCACCAAGCGCGCCGCGGGGGAGATGCGCACGCGTTTGCGTTCCCTCGACGTGCACGGCGCGCAGGCCGTGACGTTCCACGCCGCCGCCTCCCGCCAGCTGCGCTACTTCTGGCCGCGGGTCGTCGGCGGCCCGCGCTGGGAGCTCGTCGACCAGAAGATCCGCGTCGTCGCCCGTGCCGCCGCCCGGCTGGGCATGCCCACCGAGGCCGACGCGCTGCGCGACCTCACCAGCGAGATCGAGTGGGCCAAGGCCTCGCTGCTGACCCCGGAGGACTACCCGCTCGCCGCCTCCCGCGCCGCACGCGACATCCCGGCGCCCGCCGAGCAGATCATGAAGCTCTACACGACCTACGAGCAGCTCAAGAACGAGGCGATGCTGCTCGACTTCGACGACCTGCTGCTGCACACAGCGGCCGCGCTGGAGGACAACGCGGAGGTCGCGCAGGAGTTCCGCGACCGCTACCGCTGCTTCGTCGTGGACGAGTACCAGGACGTGACGCCGCTGCAGCAGCGCGTGCTCGACGCGTGGCTCGGCGGCCGCGACGACCTGACCGTCGTCGGTGACGCGAACCAGACCATCTACTCGTTCGCGGGCGCCTCGCCGCAGCCGCTGCTCAACTTCGGCCGCCGCTTCCCCGAGGCAGTGGTGGTCCGGCTGGAACGCGACTACCGGTCCACGCCCCAGGTCGTGGGACTGGCCAACGAGGTCATCAAGTGGGCCCGCGGCCGTCCGGCCGGGTCGCGGCTGAACCTGGTCGGGCAGCGGCCGGACGGGCCGGTGCCGCGGTTCCACGAGTTCGACGACGAGCCGGGCGAGGCCGACGCGGTCGCACGGCGCGTCAAGACGCTGCTCGACGAGGGCGTGGCGGCGTCCGAGATCGCGATCCTCTACCGGGTCAACGCCCAGTCCGAGGTGTACGAGCAGGCGCTCGCGTCGCTCGGCATCCCGTACCTGGTGCGTGGCGGCGAGCGGTTCTTCGAGCGGGCCGAGGTGCGCCAAGCGATGATCTCGCTGCGCTCGGCCGGCGACGTGACCGGCCCGCTGCCCGACGTCGTGCGGTCGGTGCTGGAACGGGTCGGGCTCACCGACGAGCCGCCGACCGGTGGTTCCGCGCGGGAACGCTGGGAGTCGCTGCTCGCCCTCGTGGAGCTCGCCGAGGAACTGGCCGCGGCGGTGCCCGAGGCGGACCTGCCGCGGTTCTGCGCGGAGCTGGACATGCGGGCCGAGTCGCAGCACCCGCCGACGGTCGAGGGCGTCACGCTGGCGTCGCTGCACGCCTCGAAGGGCCTCGAATGGGACGCGGTGTTCCTCGTCGGGCTGGTCGAGGGCACGATGCCGATCCAGTACGCCGACGGCGACGAGGCGAAGATCGAAGAGGAACGCCGCCTTCTCTACGTGGGTGTCACGCGCGCCCGTGAGCACCTTTGGCTCTCGTGGGCGTTGTCGCGCGCGGCGGGCGGGCGCAAGTACCGGCGCCGTTCCCGTTTCCTCTACGGCCTCGTGCCGGAAAACCACCCCGCGGCGCGCGTGCCCGGCGGTGGTGCCGCCCAGCGGCCGCCGTTGATGAAGAAGGAAAAGCCGTCCTGCCGGGTGTGCGCCTCGACGTTGAACGAGGCGCAGGCCATCAAGCTCGGCCGATGCCGCTCGTGTCCGTCCGATGTGGACGAGGAACTGCTGGAAGCGCTGCGGCAGTGGCGGGCCGGCCGGGCCCGTGAGCTGAAGGTGCCCGCTTACGTCGTGTTCACCGACGCGACACTCATGGCGATCGCGGAGCAGCGACCCACGGATTCGGCCGGACTCGTGGCGATCTCGGGCATCGGCGCCTCGAAGCTTGATAAGTTCGGCGACGACGTGTTGGGCCTGGTCCGGGCCGGTGTCGGGTACTCCGCCACCTGATCGGGACAAGTTTTCTTAAATAGGTTGCACGCCCCAGGTACGGGGTCATAACCTGCTCATGCCGGGTCCGGAGGACCCGTCTGGGGAAGAAGAACTACTACTAGCTCGCAGAGCTCTCCGAGGGAGGTGCCGGTTGTGAAGATCTTCAGCATTTCGCGCGCACTCGGCCTCCCCGTGTCCGAGCACTTCTGCGCGCCCGCAACCGCTCCGGCCATGTGGCAGCACTCTGCCCGCAAGTCGGCGGAACTGCTGGGTCGTGAGCGCGTCACCGGACTGCTCGTTGAGCAGCCGGCCCTGCGCCCGACCGTTGATGACGTGCCCAACTACACGAATGCGCTGTCCGCGCATCAAGTGAGAAGGCTCCTGCCGACCCCATAGCGGGGTCGAAGGACCACCAGGCTCACGAAGGCCGCGGACTCGCACAGAGTCCGCGGCCTTCGTGTTTTTTGCAGTACCCCACACAAGGAGAAAACCCTGATGTTGACCGCGACTGTCCCGCTCACCGGCGAGACACTTCCGGACCTCGCGGACGGGCTTGACCTGCCCTGCCGCACCCACAACCCCGACCTCTGGTTCGCGGACGCCCCGGCGGAGCTCGAGAAGGCCAAGTCCTTCTGCGGGACCTGCCCGGTGCTCGCCGAGTGCCTCGCGGGAGCCCTCGCGCGGCACGAGCCGTGGGGTGTCTGGGGTGGAGAGATCTTCGAGCGCGGTGTCGTCATCGCTCGCAAGCGGCCGCGTGGCCGTCCGCGCAAGGACGCGGCGGCTGTGGCTTCTTCGGACAAGACGGAGGCGGCTGCGTGAACACCGTGCTCAGCAACCACAGCGCACTGCCCACCTACCTGACCGAGGGAATCCATCCGATGTCTCTGAACGAAGAACTCGTTCGAATACGAATACAAGAAGCCCAGAGGTACGCAGAGGAGCAACGCCTGGCGAACCGCCTCGCGTCAGCGCAACGTTGGCGCAGGTTGTCGCGATGGGCGGGACGCAGAGCGGCTCGCTTCGACCTCTGACAGTCTCGAGCTGAGGCCGTCGTCCACGAGAAGGTGGATGGCGGCCTCGGCCGTTCCTCCGTACCGTCATCCTTTGTGCCGCACCACACTCACGACGGAATCGACTGGTCGTCCCGCCTCTCGGCCATGAGGCGCTACGGCGCACTGCAAGCCGAGGCGCTGGCAGCCGTGGCCCGCAGACTCGTCGCACCACTGCCCGACTCCCCGGTCGTGCTGGACGTCGGCTGCGGCGCGGGCTCCATGTCCGTCCCCCTCGTCTCCGCCCTGCGCGAGCACGGCGGCGGCGTCTTGGTCCTGGTCGACGCCACCCCGGAACTGCTCGACGCCGCCTGCGCCGCAGCCCGCGCCGAAGCCGACGGCGCCGTCTCGGTGAAACCCGTCCTCGCGGACCTCGCCGCGGAGGACCCCCTGACCTTCGCCGGCCCGGTCGAGCTCATCTGGGGCTCCCGCGTCGTCCACCACCTCCCCGACCAGCTGCGCGGCGTGCGCCGCCTGGTCTCCGCACTCGCCCCAGGCGGCTGGCTCGCCCTGGCCGAGGGCGGCCTCGAAACCCGCTTCCTGCCGTGGGACCTCGGCGTCGGCGAACCCGGCCTGCAGGACCGCATGGCCGCGGCCCGCGCCGAGTGGTTCGTGTCGATGCGCGAGAACATGCCCGGCTCCGTACGCCTGCCGGTCGGCTGGAACGTCGCCCTCGCCGACGCCGGCCTCGGTGAGATCAGCGCGTTCAGCTTCGTCGTCGACCACCCGGCACCGGTCAAACAACAGGTGCGCGACTGGGCCGTGGACCGCCTGACGTGGCTGGCCGAGATCACCGGGCCCTACCTGCACGCCGCGGATCGCGCCGCGCTGCAGCGGCTGCTGAACCCGTCGGACTCGGAGTACGTGGGGGCCCGGGAGGACGTGTTCCTGCTGGAAACCGACACCGTCCACCTGGGACGGCGGCGGTGACCGCGTGCCACAGATGTGGACGGTTGCGGGAATCCGTTTCTGAGCTGGAGTTCTTGGCTTGGTCGTCGGAGCGGGCCGGTGGGGGTGTTCGGTGGCTGTGTCATGTGTGCGCGAAGGCGCACGTGCGGGACATCGAGGGGAAGTTGCCGGATGAGTATTGGCGTTGAGGTGCCAGTGGGCTGAGCTCGTCTGGGCGTTGGGCGTTGGGCGTTGGGCGTTGGGCGTTGGGCGTTGGGCGCTGGGCGCTGGGCGCTGGGCGCTGGGCGCTGGGCCCGGCCGGACCGGAGTAATCGGTGTCGGGGAAGCCGGCGATCGAGCCGACCGGTTCCGTCGGGGCGATCGGGGTGACCGAGCGGCCGGACTGAGCGGGCGGCCGGACTGAGCGGGCGGCCGGACTGAACGGGCGGCCGGACTGAACGGGGAGCGGCCAGCTCAGTGGAGTGGCCGTGCTGTACGGGGCGCCGACCAGATTCGCATTAGCGCCTCGCCAACCGGATCCGGGAACGCCGGGTGCAGCAGGCGCCCAGGGCAGTCAGGCCGATGGGGGTCAGACAGTCGGCCGAGCAGTTGCTGCGGCCGGAACGCCTGAGACGAAGGGTTACCGGCAGATTGGCGTTGGCGTGGCTTGGCGGCTGAGCAGCGAGCGGTCGGGCGGCCAAGCGGTCGAGTGACATCGTGGCCGGCGTGGGCGGGCTGTGCTGGTGCAGCGGTCAGGTCGGCTGGGCTTGTGAGGTTGTCAGAGGCGGCTCCGCTCGGTCGGATGGTGGTCGCCCCTCGCGCGCTTCCTCAATTGCGGGCGAACGAACACGGGGATCGGGACAACCCCGCGAACAAAAAGACGGCCGGGAGACGGAATCCGGACAGGCTTCACTCGAAAGGGTGGTGGCTGGGCGTGGAGGAAGGCCGGGGAGCTGGAACCGCGGGCCAAGCGACGAGCCGAAACAGACGACGAGCCGAATACGAACCCATCGTGGCTGCGGGTCTCTGTCGACGGCCGCCCGTCACCGCAGGACTTCGAGGTCCGCGAGGCCATCCGCGGCAGCGACCAGCTAGATCGACGGGTCAAGCCGACAAGCCACATCGACGGGCCTGGCTGCCGAACCGAAATGACGAGCCAGGTCGGCCGGGCCGGCCGGCGAACCCAGGGCCGCTAGTCAGCCGGGTGCGCCAGAACGCGCCCAGGCAGCGCGCGGCGCCGAGCTTGTGGCGATCGGGTACAGGTGCTGTAAAGCCTGCCTGACCAGGGCCGTTCCGCGGCGAGGGCTCTGCAGCAGTTCCTCGTGCAGTTCGAGTGGGGTGCACAGGGCGGCGGCAACCACGGCGTCGAGGACGGCCACCACTGCGCGGGCGTTGGTTTCGCGGCGGCAGAGGTCGAGGGTGGCGCGGGGTGCGACGGCCAGGCGGAGTCCGTCAACGGGGATGACGGTCGGCGGGCGGGTGGTGCGTTCCAGCAGGAGGCCGGGATGGGCGCGGCGGGTGTTCTGGGCGGCCAGCACGTGGATGTGGCGGGGGAGGG
>NZ_LGDY01000150.1 GCF_001279525.1 Nocardia sp. NRRL S-836
GTCAGGCGTCGGCACCCTGCACACGGCCGTCTACCTGCCCGCGGAAGGCAGCGTGACGTTGTTGTGGCCCAACGAGATCAGGTCGTGGACGTTCGACGTCTTCGAGCCCGCGGAGATCGAGGTCCCGCACCGGGCCGATCTGACGCCGTGAGCACGCGGACCTGTCCTTTCGCGGCTGTCCTGAGGGGAGCCCGCTAGACTGGCTCGCGTGGGCGTCTCCCTCTACTACACGGCTCGCCGCGCGGTCCCGCTGACCGACGCCGAGCTCACGGCCGTCGGCCAGGTCGTCGAGACCTACAACGCGAACGCGCCGTTCGGCCTCGAAGAAGAAGGGCTGTGTCTCTACGACCGGCTGGATCCGGGAACGGCGCTCAACGGATCGACCAAGCTGCCCGCCGTGGACGACCGGGCGGTCCCGTCGCTCGTGCACTGGCTGGCCGCGGTCACCGCGTTGCGCGGCGTGGTGGCGGACGCCGACTGGACCTTCACCCTCGACGACTACGAGATCGAGTGGGACGACCACGCCGGCTACCACCTCCCCGGCCTCGACGACTGACCCGCGAGGCCCGGTTGGGCCGGACACCGCGGCGCACGGGCGAGCTTGGTCCATCCGAACCCATTCCGTGGATTTATCGCGAGACAGCTGGCACACTCGGTGGTGCCGGGATTTCGGCTCAGGTATTGGGGACCTGGGTCAGCCCGCGTCACTGGGGGAAGTACAAATGAATCATTTGCGACGTTTCACGTCCGTTGCCGCCGCGGCCACGCTCTTCACGAGCCTCGCGGTCGCGGCGCCGTTCACGGCTTCCGCTGACGTCGGACCCGCGACCGCGGGCGACTGCCAGCGGGGTGCCAACGGGTTCGTCGACATCCCGAACAACCAGTCCGGCCGTGCCATCGACCCGCAGACGGGGCCGGCCACCATCCTGACCCTGCAGTTCGCCAACATCGCGGGCGCGAACAGGGGTTACGCCAAGCTCACCACCGCTGCCGGGCCGATCTTCTTCGGCGGCGGCGAGCAGGTCTGGATGGACTGGTCGCAGGACAACGGCGCGCACTGGCTCCAATGTGGACCGTTCACCGCGAGGCAGGGCACGGACCAGATCACCTCGGCCGCCAAGAACACGGATCCGTCGCCGAGGTGGAAGTTCCGCGCCGGCGCGTGGGTCGACAACCGCATGTACCTGACGGGCTGGCACTAAACGCTGAAGGTCGCGCGCGGCAGGAAGAACGCGCGTGACGGCGGTCGCGTCGTCGAGGAGTTCCGCAACGCTGACTTCCTCGGATGCGATCCGCGAGTTCAGTCTGACCCGGTGCGGGTGTCCGAGATCGTGTCGATCTCGGACACCCGCACCGAGCAGTTCATACGATCGGCAATGTGTCCGGCGCCTCCGATAGGAGCCCGCCTGCGTCAGGCGGCAGCGCTCACCCGCCGAACAGGTCCCAGCGGTTGAGGTACTGCTCCACCTGGCCGGCCGCCACGTCCGGCGGCGTGACGTAGAAGGCGGGGATGTCGCTGGAGAGGTCGACGAACACCAGCGCTCGTGCGCCCTCGGTGTCCTGCTGGGTTACCACGGCGCATCGGGCGTTCCTGGGCGGTGCGGCGGGTGAACACGCGGGCGAGGTTGCCGCCGAGCGGCGAGGAGTTCTACCTGCGCTGACGGGTTCGCGGGCCCGCGCCACCGGCCCAGGGGAACCGCGCTTTCAGCGGTCGAGCAGTTCCATGAACCGTTCAAGCATCATGTTCCGGTACTCCTCCGGGCTCCACCCGCAGTCGCGCACCAGCAGCGTGTACGCGCTGTGCTGCGCGGTGACCCAGCACAGGTCGACCGTGCGGTCGAGGTCGTCGGGAAGCCGGCAGAGCCCCCACTCCACCAGGCGGCGGATCAGGCGGCGGCCTTCCTCCCGCATGTCCTCGATCTTCTTGCGGTAGGCGGCGGCGAGCACCCGTGAGCCGTGATGCTCACGTGGGACGTCTCGCACGTCTTCGGTGACGCCATCCCCGACCAGCACGCGCTGATCCAGCAGTTGCTGGCCGAGGACCCGGACGCGGTGGTCGTCGCCGAGCTGATGTTCCTCGGCGGCCTGCCGTCGCTGCACGGCACCGGCGTCCGGCCGCGCCGCTGGATCGGCGTCAGCATCTCCCCGCTCTACCACCCCAGCGACGACACCACGCCGTTCGGCCCGGCACCCGCTGCGCCGGGCACCGACCAGGTCGAGGCCAACCGCGCTGTGAACGCGGGTCTCGCCGCCGCGCTGTCCGGCGCGGGCGAGTACCTCGAACGCGTGGTCAACGGGCTCGGCGCGACCGGGGTCACCATGCCGGACTACTTCGCCGCGATGTACACCGAGCCGGACGAGGTGCTGCAGCTGACCGTGCCGGAGTTCGAGTTCCCCCGCTCCGACCTGCCGGAGAACCTGCTGCGGTTCGTCGGGCCGCTGCCGCCGGTCGCTCCTGAGGGCTGGACCGAACCCGCCTGGTGGTCCGAGCTGGACGGCGACCGCCCGGTCGTCATGGTGACGCAGGGCACGCTGGCCAACGACGACCTCTCCGAACTGGCCGAGCCGACGCTGGCCGCGTTCGAGGACAAGGACGTCCTGGTGGTGGCCGCGCTGGGGCGTCCGGCCGCCGCTCTGACCGGTCCCGTGCCGGCGAACGCCGTCATCGAGGAGTTCGTGCCGTTCGACCGGCTGCTGCCGCGTGCGGACGTGTCGTCACCAACGGCGGCTATGGCGCCACGCAGCAGGCGCTCGCGGCGGGCGTTCCGGTCGTCGTGGCGGGCCAGACCGAGGACAAGCCCGCGATCGCCGCACGTGTCGGACTGCTCGGCCTCGGCATCGGCCTGCGGACCCAGCGTCCGAAGCCGGAGGAAGTGGCCGGTGCCGTCCGGCAGATCCTGACCACACCGTCCTACCGGGACAGGGCGGTCGAGCTGTCACGGGCGTACGGGAAGGTCGACGGTCCGCGACTGATCGTGGAGGTCGTCGCGGACGCCTTGCGGAAGTGAGACGTCGGCGGGCGCGGTCGCACAGTCCTTGATGGACACCCCGTGCTCAAGGCAGCACGCGATCGGAGGCACCGCAGGTGTCACCCGTCCTCGGGAACGGCCGGGGCCGACGACCACGCAGAGGCGCATCGGGCACGTCGTCAGGAGGTTCTTCGCGGCCGACCACAACCTGAACGCGTGGTGTTTGGACACAAATCCGATGTAGCGGTCAGTCACTGTTAGCGTGCGGAGAGCAACGTCACCTAGCACGGAGGGCTCGATGAAACGCCTTGTCACCGCAACGCTGGCCACGCTCGCCGCGACCGGTCTCCTCGGCTCCGCGGCCTCTCCGGCACAGGCAGCGGAGGGCCGGGTGGCGGTGTTCTCGACCGAGGTCACGCCGGTCGCGGTGTACGAGGACCCCAACGGCTGCACCACGCTCCCGCCCGACGCGCACGTGCTGGTCAACCTGACCGACACCGAGGTCGTCGTGTACGGCGACCCGTTGTGCCTGACCCCCGGCGTGGCCGTCGCGCCGGGGTACGGGTCCCACGTGACCCCCGGAAGCGGCTCGTTCTCCGTCGAGGGATGACCGGCCGGGAAAGAGCACGCGTGGCTGTCGATCTTGTCGTGGTCGGCGTCGGCTACGTCGGCCTGCCGCTCGCCGCCGAGGCCAGCGCCGCCGGGTTGTCGGTGGTCGGGTACGACACCTCGCCGGAGGTGGTCGCCGCGGTGGCCGAGGGGCGGTCGCACGTGCTCGACGTCTCGACGGATCAGCTGGAAGCCATGCGGGCCAGGGGGTTCACCGTCACCGCCGACCCGGCGGTGTTGAGCGAGGCCGAGACGATCGTGATCTGCGTGCCCACCGGGCTCGACGCCGGTGGCGGGCCGGATCTGTCCGCGGTGCGTTCCGCTGCCGCGACCATCGCCGAGCACCTGCGGCCGGGCACGTTGGTCGTGCTGGAGTCCACGAGCTATCCGGGGACCACCGACGAGGTCGTCCGGCCGATCCTGGAACGGCACGGGCTGGTCGCGGGCGAGGACTTCCCGCTCGGGTACTCGCCGGAGCGGATCGACCCCGGCAACCCGCGGTTCGGCGTGCGCAACACACCGAAGATCGTCAGCGGCCACACTCCCCTGTGCGCCAAGCACTGCGCCACGTTCTACGGGCAGTTCGTCGACACGGTGGTGGTGGCGCGCGGCACCCGTGAGGCGGAGATGGCCAAGCTGCTGGAGAACACGTACCGGTACGTGAACATCGCGCTGGTCAACGAGATCGCGGTGTTCTGCCACGACATCGGCGTGGACGTGTGGGACGTGCTGCACTGCGCGGCGTCCAAGCCGTTCGGGTTCGCGCCGTTCGTGCCCGGTCCCGGTGCCGGCGGGCACTGCATCCCGGTCGACCCCCGGTACCTGCTCGACAAGGCCGATCGGGAGGGCGCCCGGCTGGGTGTGGTGCGCGCGGCGCGGCAGGTCGACGACCGGATGCCGTCCTATGTGGTCGAACGCCTGACGCGGATGCTCGCCGAGCACGGCAGGCCGTTGCGGGGAACGGAGGTGCTGCTGCTCGGCGTCACCTACAAGGCCGGTGTGCCGGACACCCGTGAGTCCGCCGCGGTGCGGGTCGCCCTGGCCTTGCGTGCGCTCGGCGCGGTCGTGACCTATCACGACCCGGTGGCCGGTGTGGTGCCCGAGCTCGGGCCTCCCGTGCGCGATCTCGGCACGGCGGTGCTGACCGCGGACGCGGTCGTGCTGCTCGTCGCTCACCGCGACTACGACCTCGGCCGGCTGGCGAAGGCCGCCCGGCTGTTCTTCGACGTGACGGGCCGCGTTCCCGGAGAGGAGGTCGTGCGTCTATAAGCGTGCCCGCCGCAGGGATGCCCGCCGGGTGAGCCCGGCGGGCGGACATCAGTTCCACTGAACTTCCGTGACAAGGAGTGTGCCCGAATGACCGCCGCAACGACCTCCACTGCCAAGAACGACCGGCTCAAGAAGCGTTTCGCGAAGTGGGACGTCGACCACAACGGCCGGATCGAGAAGTCCGACTACGAGGCGGAGGCCCGCCGGATCATCGACGCCTTCGGCGAGGACCCCGCGTCGCCGCAGGCGCGTGCGCTGATCGACTCGTTCAGGAGCATGTTCGAGTACCTGGCGAACAAGGCGGGCGTCGGGCCGAACGGCGCGATGTCCGAGGAGCAGTTCATCGAGGTGGCCGAGGCGCAGATCTTCGAGGACGGCGACTCGGGGTTCAACCGGGTCGTCCGTCCCACGATCGCTGCGATCGTCGGGATGTGCGACACCGACGGCGACGGTGAGGTGAGCCCGGCGGAGTTCGGCAAGTGGCTGAAGGCCGTGGGTGTTGACTCCTCCACCGCGGACGAGGCGTTCCGCAAGATCGACGCCAACGGCAACGGCAAGCTGACCGTCGACGAGCTCGTGTACGCCGTGCGCGACTACCACATGGGCAAGCTGGACGTGCCGCTGCTCGGCAAGTGACCGCGCGGTGACAGGGGCCCCAGGCGGATTCGCCTGGGGCTCCTTCCTGCTGTGGTCAGCCGGATCGGGTGAACCGCACGCCCAGTTCGGGTTTCAGGCCGAGGTCCGGCCCGGTGCGCGGCCGCGGCACGTGGATGAGGATGTTGTAGTGGTTGGGGAAGTGGCAGCCGTCGAACCCGAGCACCGTGCCCACCAGGACCCCGCCGATCCACACCTCGTCACCGCGGTCGATCACGCCCGCGCAGCCGATCTCGGCGAAGCCGAGGAACCCGACCCGGTCGATCCGCGCGCCGGGCGCGGTGTCGTCGTGGTCGGTGGTGACCAGCTCGTGCACCTCGCCCTCACGCACGCAGCGGCTGGCGAACGGTTCCAGGCTCATGCCGCGGTCGTCGCGCTGGTGCACCAGGACCTTCACGACCGTGCCGACGACCTCCCGCTTCGGCCCGTCCTCACGCATGCGTCTCCCTCCGGTACACATCGTCCACAACGGACAGTGCGGCCAAGCCGCCGTCGGACCACGCCGGTCCCTGCCGGACGGCCCGCGCGAACTCGCGCAGCACGCCCTCGTACTCGTGCCGCAGCGACTCCTTGAACTCCCCGTAGCCGGCCAGCATGTCCGCCTGCAGCACCGATCCGTCGGCCAGCCGGATCTCGACGTCCTTGACCTCGCCGGGGAACGACCAGTCGAGCTGCACGCTGGCACGGTCGAGCTCCAGCACCGCCTGCCGGTCGACGCCGGTGTCGTCCCGGTCGATCCGGGCGCCGCGCAGTGTCACCGGCCCGAGGAAGAGCCGGACCAGGTCGAGCGCGTTGGGGCCGTTGTCCGCGACGCAGCCTCCACCGCAGCGCTCGGCGTCGAGGTACCAGCGGTCGTGCCCGACGTGCTCCTCGATCTGTTCGAGGTACCGCACGGTCATCGATTCGATCGTCGCGTCGCCGACCTTGTCGCGCAGCGCGAGCACGTTGCTGTTGTAGCGGCGGTGGAACGCGGTGAACAACGCGACCCGCTGCCGCGCGGCCAGGTCGGCGAGGTCGCGGCCGTCGGCCAGGGTGGTGGCCAGCGGTTTCTCCACGCACACCGGCAGTCCGGCGGTCAGCACGTCCCGGCACACGGTGGCGTGCACGTCGTTCGGCGCGGTGACGACGACCGCGTCCAGGCCGCCCGCGGCCAGCAGCTCGCGGTGGTCGCGGTAGCCGGGCACCGCGTGACCCGACAGCGCCGCGGGATCACGATCACAGACGGCGGCGAGGGTGAAGTCCGGGGACTTCTCCAGTGCGGCCAGGTAGAAGCGGGAGATCACTCCGAGCCCGACGACGCCGAGCCGCATCACGCGTGCACCCCCATCGACACCGACCGCAGCTCCTCGAACAACGCGCGCGGCACGGGCACACCGTGTTCGCGCAACCGTGCCGCCCGCTCCCCCTCGCGCCAGCCGGGGTAGGACACCGGGGCGGCCGGGTCGAGCGCGGGCCAGCCACGCACCGCGGCGAAGAGCGACGCCGCGTCGGTGGCGAAGCCCGTGCGCAGCAGGTCCGGCGCGATCGCGATGGCCAGCACGCCGATGTCGTCGTCGCGGTCGCCGTCGGCGGACAACGCGCCCAGGGCCGCGCCGGACACCAGCGCGGCGAGCACCTCGACCAGCAGCCCCAGCCCGAAACCCTTGTAGGCACCGGTGTCCGGGTCGCCGCCCAGCCACAGCAGGTGGGCGTCGCCCCGGTCGAACGCCGCCGGGTCGGTCACCGGCGTGCCGTCGGCGGCGGCCAGCCAGCCCGGTGGGATCGGCTTGCCCGCGCGGGCCGCGGCGCGCACCCGGCCGGTCGGCACGACGGTGGTGCTCATGTCCAGCACGAACGGGTGCGCGTCGCCCGCGGGACAGGCCAGCGCGAGCGGGTTCGTGCCCAGCATCGGGGTGGCGCCGCCGGGTGGGCGGGCGATGCGCTGGCCGCCGCAGTTCGACGCGATCAGGCCGATCATGCCGTGCGGCACCGCCCGTGCGGCGTGATGGCCCGCGCAGCCGATGTGGGTGGCGCCGCGCAACGACACCATCGCGATGCCGTGCCGAGACGCCCTGGCACAGGCCAGTTCCATGGCATGGCTCGCCGACCACAGACCGAGAGTGCGCCGGGCGTCGGCGAGCACGCACGCGCCCAGGTCGGTCTGAACCACCATGTCGGCCACGGGATCCGTGCGGCCGTCGTCGAACAGCGGGAGGTACAACCGGGTGAGGTTGACCAGCCCGTGCGACGTCATGCCGGTCAGCTCGCCGTGGCACAGCGCCTCGGCGGCGATCACGGCCCGGTCGGCGGGCATCCCCCTGCCGGTGAACACAGCGGCCACTGTGGACAGCAAAGTCCCGTAGGGCACCAGAACCGTCATGCTCCTCCATCCCTGGTGAACCGCAGCACGATGTCGCGCACGACGTCGCTGAACCGGTCGAGCTCGGCCATGTCGGCGAACTCGCCTCGTGCGTGGGCGTTGTTGGCGCCGAGCGAGCCCGGCCCGAGCACAGTCGTCCGGGTGCCCGGCACGTCGGCGAGCCAGATCGCGTCGCAGGTGAAGGCCGGTTCGCCGGCGGGCCACCGGGGCACGACCGCGTCCAGCAACGGGATGTCCTGCGCGGGCAGTGCCGGCAGGCCGCGCTTGGCCCACCGCAGGCTGGTGATCGCCGCGGCGTCGGTGGCGGTGCGGTGGAAGGTGGGCACGTGGCGGAAGCGTGCGGTGAACTCGGCGAGCCCGGTCCGCAGGCCGGTCTCCAGGGCCGCGCTCATGGTCCGCTCCGCTTCGGCGCAGTCGTAGGCCATGTTCAACAGCAGCTCACCACTGCCGTAGACCCGGTTGTGCAGGCGGCCGGTGTGCAGGCCCGCCACGCACACCTGGCCGCGCGGCGCGAGATCGGCCGCGAGGTGCTGGGCGAGGAAGCCGAGCAGCACCGTGGCGTTGTGGCCGCGGTGCGGCTCGTCGTCGATCGCGTCGTCGCCGTCGACCCGCACTACCGCCGTCATGGCCGCGGTGCAGCGCGGCAGGTGCCGCAGCCCGGTCGGCTCGCAGAAGATGTTGAGGGCGCCGTGGAAGCCGGCCTCGACGAGCGGCCGGGTGCCGAAGGTGCCCATGGCGCCGCCCTCCTCGCCGGACACGGCCTGGACGAGCACCCCGGCGTCGCGGCCGACCGCCGGGTCGGCGGCGAGCGCCGCGCGGATGCCGGCGAGCATGGCGACGGCGGGGCCCTTGGCGTCGATCGCGCCACGTCCGTGGAACCTGGTGCCCTCGAAGCCCGCCGGTTCGAACGGCGCCACGGTGTCGAGGTGCACGTTGAACATCACGGCGGGGTCGGCGGGCCCGAGCCGGAGCACGAGACTCGGCTGACAGGCCAGGAACTCCGGGCCGACGTGCCGCAGGGCCTCCGGCACGCCAGGACGGTGGAGCACCGCGGGTGAGGGTGCGGCGAGGTGCGCGACGTGGAAGCCGACGTCGGCCGCCGCCAGGGCGAAGACCTCCATCGCCTCCCACAGGTGCACCTCGGCCGTCGTCTCCAGCGGACCGGCGGTCGGCAGGCCGAGCAGGCGGAGCAGCAGCTCCCGGTCCGCAGCGATCACCGGAGGAGGTCCGCCATCGCCCGGCCGGCCGCGAGGAACGACGGCACCGCGTCCGCGGCGAGCTCGCCCGGCTCGTGCGGGCGCAGGGCGAGGTGCGGTTCCAGTGACCAGGCACCGACGTAGCCGTTGGCCCGCAACAGCTTCACGCAGTCCGCCACCCGTGCGGCCCCCTCGCCGGGGATCGTGAACCCTTGCGCGTCCGCGTCCTTGACGTGCACGTGCTCGACGTGGCCGACGATGTCACCGAGCAGGTCGTAGCCGTCGTACCCGTGCGCGACGCCGTTGCCGGTGTCGAACAACAGCTTCAGCGCCGGGCTCGCGACCGCGTCGAGCAGGTCGAGCATCCGCTCGGCGCTGGTGCCCGCCCAGCCGGAGCAGTTCTCGTGCAACAACGTCACGCCGGCGGCCTCGGCCCTGCGGGTGAGCGCCGTGATCCGGGTGAGCACCCCGGTGCGCCAGTCGGGGTCGCTCAGGCCGTCGTTGGGGTACGACATGATCCGGAGGTACCGGGTGCCGATGGACCTGGCCCGCCGTATGAGCACGTCGAGCTCGGCGAGGTCCTGCTCGAAGCCGGCCGTGATCGGACGGGCCCAGTTGCCGATCCGCGAGGCCAGGCAGATCACCCGCATCCCCTGGTCCGCCAGCATCGTCGCCGCCGCGTCGAACCGGGCGTCGGTGAGGTCGGCGACGGCCAGCCGGTCGACCGTGCGCAGCTCGATCGCGGTCCAGCCCAGCTCGGTGAGCACCTCGACCTGGGTGGCGAGGTCGTGTGCCGCCTCGTCGGTGATGCCCGCCAGCACCGGGTCAGCCGGCATGGCCCACCGTCGCGTGGCCGGTCCTCGGGCGCGGCCCGGGCACCACCGGCTCCGCGCAGATGTTCTTGGCCACGGACAGCAGCTGCACGACCTCGGCGGCGAAGTTGAACCCGCGCGTCTGCTCACCGCCCGCCTGGAACTTGCGGTAGGCCTGGATCATCCACCCGGTCAGCGAGTCGTCGCGCAGCACCTGGTGCTCGCTGCGGCCGTTCGCCCGCAGGGTCAGCTGCGAGTGGTCGTCGTCATCGCTCACCGCGAAGTGCCCGACCGCGCTGCCGTGCGCGAACTCGATGGTGATCCGCCGCTCCCGCACCGGGCAGGTGAGGTCGGAGCTGATCTCGGTGCGCACGCCCGAGTTGTGCCGCAGCCGGATGCTCGCGCCGCCCATCCGAGGGCTGAACTGACCGTCCACCTCCAGATCGGTTCCCACCGCGTGGGTGACCCGTGCGGCACCGGCCAGCCGCAACGCGAGCGCGACACCGTGCGGCAGCTCGACGTCGAACGCCGTCGGATGCCCCGGTGCGGCGAACGAGCGGCGGAACCGCGGCTTGTTCTGCACGATGCTGATGGACTTCGGGGCACCGAACAGCCCGGAGCGGGTCAGCCCGACCAGCCGCCCGGTGAGCGAGCTGGTGAGCCACGGCTCGACGACCTCGATGTGCAGCCGGTGCTTGCGCCGCACCCGGATGATCCGGGCGAGGTCGTCGGCGTCGGACGCGAGCGGCTTCTCGACGATCAGGTTGCGGAAGCCGAGCTCGGCCAGTTCGGTGATCACCGCGTGCCGATCGGTCGGCGGAGTGCAGACGTGCACCACGGTCCGGGCCGGATCGAGTGCGCCGGCCGCCGCAGCGATGCTCGGCGTGGTGACGAGACCGGGCCGGTGCGGCGGCCTGCGGCGCGGGTCGCACGCCACGACGTCCTGAGCGCCGAAGAGCTGCGGCTCGCACGACCGCGCTTTCGCGAGCACCGGAAGGTGCAGGCCTGCTCCGGCGCGGCCGAGTCCCACCACGAGTGACTGCACGGTTGAGCCCCATCTTCGAGCAGCGGTTCAGGCCGATTTCGACGCTAGCCGCCGAGGGCGCACGGGTGTCAATGCCCGCCACTCGTTCTTGACCAGGAAGAGTGAACCGGAGGACCGGTCTGATCACGTGCCCTAGTGTCGGAAACGGTCATTCCCGCCGGAGGTGAGTACGCTGTCGGTTCCTTTCCACACGCAGTCCGCCACATTCGCGGAACTGTGGCCCACCACCCGTCGGCACATTGTCGACGTCATCAAGAATGGCAAGTACTCACACGGTCACAAGGTCGCCCGGCTGGAGTCCGCGCTGGCCGCCTACACCGGCGCCCGCTACGTCATCGGGGTCAACAGCGGCACGGACGCCCTGGTCCTCCTGCTGCGCGCTGCCGGTCTGCGGCCGGGCGACGAGGTGGTCGTGCCCGCCTTCTCGTTCATCGCGTCCGCGTCGTCGGTCGTGCTCGCGGGCGGCCGTCCGGTCTTCGCCGACATCGAGCCCGACGGGTACGGCATCGACCCCGCCTCGGTGGCCGCCGTCGCCGGTGAACGCACCCGGTTCGTCATGCCGGTGCACCTGTTCTCCCAGCTCGTGGACGTTGACGCACTGCTCGGCGTCGCCCGGCGGCTCGGCCTCACGGTGGTCGAGGACAGCGCCGAGGCGATCGGCATGCGGCACCGCGGCACGCACGCCGGCCTGCTCGGGGCGGGCGGTGTGCTGTCGTTCTTCCCCACGAAGACGCTGGGCGCGATCGGTGACGCCGGCGCCGTGCTCACCGACGACCAGCGCATCGCGGGCCTGGTCGACGCGTTGCGCCACCACGGCCGGTTCGGCCGCACGATCGACAACTTCCCCGGTATCTCGACCGAGACCGGGCTGCCGGGGATGAACAGCAAGATGGACGACATCCAGGCCGCGGTGCTGCTCGCGAAGCTCACCCGGCTGGACGCCGACATCGCCCGCCGCGCGCAGCTCGCCGCTCACTACACGGACCTGCTCACCGGACTGCCGGGCGTCCGCAGACTGCCCGCGGCCCGTCCCGGTGGCGTGTTCTACGTGTACGTGATCGAAGCCGAGGACCGCGACGGGCTGGCCGCACACCTCTCGGCGCAGGGTGTGCAAACCGAAATCTATTACCCGCTACCGCTACACCTGCAGCCTTGTTTCCGCGACCTGGGACATCGTCCGGGTGATTTCCCGAATGCCGAGGCGGCGTGCCGGCACACCATCGCACTGCCCCTTTATCCGGACATGTCCGAGGCGGACGTGGAGAAGGTGTGCCGCTCAATTCACGACTTCTACCGGGGCCGGTCATGACCCTGCCGTTCTTCCCGCCCGATCTCTTCGACGACGAGCAGGACACGCTGCTGGACATCGTCGAGAGCATCGGCCTGGCACCGGAGCAGAAGTTCATCCTCGGCGCGCACACCACCCGGTTCGAGGAGGTCGTCCGCGACTCGGTGGGTGCCGCCGACGCGATCGCCTGCGGCAGCGGCACCGCGGCGCTGACACTGGTGCTGCGCGCCATGGGCGTGGGACCCGGCGACGAGGTGGTCGTGCCCGCGTTCGGCTGCGCGCCGCTCGCCGCCGCCCCGGCGATGCTCGGGGCCGTCCCGGTGTTCGCCGACGTCGACCCGTGGACGACGGTCGCCGATCCCGCCGAGGTCGACCGGCTGATCTCCCCGCGCACCAAGGTGGTCATGCCCGCGCACATGTTCTCGGTGATGGCCGACATGCCCGCGATCCGCGCGATCGCCGACGCCGCGGGGGTCCGCCTGCTCGAAGACGCCGCCGTCGCGCAGGGCGGCGTGCTCGGCGGCACGCCCGCCGGCCTGTGGGGCGATGCGGGCGTCTACTCGTTCGTGCAGGTCAAGACGTTCGGCATGCCGGGCGAGGGCGGCATGGTCGTCACCGCCGACCCCGAACTCGGCGCGATGGTGCGCATGTTGCGCAACCACGGCCAGGACGGCAGGACGCGGTTCGTGCACCACCACATCGGCTACAACAGCCGGTTCGACGAGATCATGGCCGCGTTCCAGCTGCACCGCTTCGCCACGCTGCCGCACCGGCTCGAACGCAGGGCGCGCATCGGCGAGTACTACACCGAACGCTTCGGCGAACTGGCCGGCTGCGGGGTGCTCGCGCCACCGCCGGCCGTCGACGGCCGGTGCTACTACGTGTACTCGTTGCTCGTTGAACGCCGGGACGCCTTGCGCGACCACCTCGCCGGACAGGGCATCGGGTCACACGTCTACTACCCGGCGGCACTTCCACGCCAGCCCGCGTTCGCCCCGTACGCCCGCGGCGGTGCCTGGCCCGCCGCCGAAGCGGCCGCGCGGCGCACGCTGGCCATCCCCATCTACCCGCACCTGACCGATGCGCAGGTGGAACACATCGCCGACGCGGTGTGCCGATTCGCCAAGGAGTCGTGATGAAGGTCCAGGCAACGCAGGTCCCCACGGCGCACGAGAGAGCGGACGAGCGGTGCAGGCGGGCCGGTCTGGCCCATGTCGTGCGTGCGTCGCAACGGGCCGGGCTCGCCGAGGCCAAGAGGTTCGACGTCGCCCTGCTGCCGGGTTCCCGGCCGGTCGAACGGCGTGAGCTGACCCGCGGCGGCGACCGCTCGTTCGCCGCCCTGATCGCGGTGGAGGACCCACGATGACGACGTTCGCAGCGACTACGCGCACCCGCGGCACCGCGTACTTCCGGCTCGCGAAGCTCGACATCCTCGACTACTACCTCGGTGTGGCCGTGGTGTGGACGTTGCTCGTCCCCGCGCTGCGGTTCGACGCGGGCGTGCTCGTCACCACCGGGGTGTTCCTGCTGGGCGAGGTGTTCGTGATCTCCGCGATGGTGGCGCTCGACGACCTCACCGGCTACCGCGACGGCAGCGACGTCACCAACTACTCCCCCGACGACCCCGCCCGCAGGCGGTACCGCAAGCCGCTGGTGGCGGGCACGCTGACCGAGGAGCAGGTGCTGCGGTTCGCCCTGGTGACCGGGGCGGTCGGCGCGCTGCTCTGGACAGCCGCCATCGCGATCGCCCCGCACACTCCACTCTGGACGGTGGTGCTGATCGCCGTCACGTACTTCTTCTCGCTGCAGTACTCCTGGGGTGTGAAGCTGAGCTACCACGGCTTCCAGGAGTTCTTCCTCGCCGGGCTCGGCTGGGCGCTGGTGCTCGCGCCGTACGGCCTCGCCACCGGCCGGCTCGACGGCTTCGTGCTGGCCCAGGCACTGCTGTTCGGGCTGGGGCCGTTGCTGTTCGGCGTGTACTCCAACACCAACGACGTGGCCGGCGACCGGTCGGTCGGCAGGCCCACCGTCGCGGCGCTGACCTCGCCGCGCGGCAACATGTTCTTCGTCGTCGCGGTGTCGGCGGCCGAACTCGCGCTGATCGCGGCGGTGCCCGCGCTGGGCGGTCCGTGGTGGTTCCCGCTCGCGCTGGCGCCGACGATCGTGCTGCGGTGCGGGCAGGTGTGGATCGGGTTCGGCCTGCACGACATCCTGCGGGCCAGGGCGCTCGGCATCCGCATCCACCGGATCACCGTGCTGGCGCTGGTCGTCGTGAACCTGGTGGTGCTCACGTGACCGACCTCGACGTCGCCGTGATCGGTGCCGGCGTCGCCGGGCTGACCACCGCGTTCCGGCTCGCGTCGGCGGGCAGGCGGGTGCGGGTGTTCGAGGCGGCCGACGTCGTGGGCGGGCGGATGACCACGGTGCGGGAGGACGGTTTCCTCATCGACACCGGCGCCGAACAGATCCCGACCACCGGCTACCCGCAGACGTGGAGCCTGCTCGGAGAGCTCGGCATCGGCCGCGAGCAGGTGCCCAGGATCGGGCGGGGCATCGCGCTGTGGCGCGGCCGGGCACGGCCGGGGGTGGCGAGCACGCGCGGCCTGCTCACCGGCGCGGGCCTGTCCGTGCGGGCGCGACTGGAGCTGCTGCGGTTGCTGCGCGGGCGGTTCGACCTGGAACGCCCGGAGGACTCGACGCACGCGACGGTCGCGCAGGCGTGCCGGGGTGACCTGCTGGACTATCTGTGCCAGCCGGTGGTGTCGGGGTTCTTCGGCTGGGACGCCTCGCGGTCCGCCATCGCACCGTTCCTCGCGCTGCTCACCTCGATCGGCCCGGCGTCGACCTGGCGGACCTACCGCGACGGCATGGACACCCTGGCCCGCGCACTCGCCGAGCGGGTGGACGTCACCACCTCGGCTCCGGTCGAGCGGGTGGTCGACGACGGTTCCTCGGCCCGGATCTTCGTGCGGGGCGCCGAGCTCAGCGCCCGCTCGGTCGTGCTGGCGGTGCCCGCCCCGGTGGTCCGCCGCGTGTACCCGGAGCACGGGTCGGAGTTCATCGACGCGTGCTCGTTCTCGGTCGTGGTGAAGGCGCACCTGCTGCTCGACCGGCCGCTGGGCCGCCGTGACTACGTGGTGGTCGTGCCGACCGCGGAGAACGGCACGGTCGCCACGATCATCTTCGACCACCTCAAACACCCCGGCCGCGCGCCGGAGAACCGGGGCCTGGTCACCGTCATGGCTCATCCCTCGGTCGCCGCGGAGCTGCTGGGGGCACCGGACGCGGAGGTGGCGGCGCGGCTGGTCGACGCCGCGGAACGCCTGGTGCCCGGACTGCGCGCGGCGGTCGGCAGGGTGGTCGTGCGGCGGTTCCGGCACGCGCTGCCGGAGGCGACGCCGCGGGCACTCGCGTTGCGCTCGGGGTTCGAGGCGGGGCTGGGCGGCGGGGCCGTCGACTACGCGGGCGACTGGGTGTACCTGAGCCCGTGCAGCGAGGCGGCGGTGCGCTCCGGCGTGCGCGCGGCGCGGCGCCTGGCCAGGAAGGAGGAGCGGGTGTGAAGCCGCACGACATGGGGACGTTGTTCGAACAGTGCGCCGAAGCGGCCACGACCGTGCACCTGGACCGGCCGTTCGACCTCGCGCCCGGCAGGGGTGACACGTTCACCATCGCGCAGCTCGCCGAGCTGGTGCTCGACGCCGCGGGGTGGTTGTCGGAGGCCGGGGTGCGGCCCGGTGACCGGGTCGCCGTCGTCAAGCGCAACCACTGGGACTACGACCTGCTGGCGTGCGCGGCGGTGCGGCTCGGCGCGGTGCCCGCGCTGCTGTCCGGCCACCTGCCGGACGACACGCTGGAAACGCTGGTGAAGCGACTCGACCCGGTGCTCGTCGTCACCGACCGGGAGGTGAGCGCGCCGAGAGTGCTGCGGCTCCACGAGTTCACCGCCTGCCTGCCACCTCCGCCCCACCGCAGGCACGACGACGACCCGTTGATCATCAACCACACCTCCGGCACCACCGGCGTGCCCAAGCTCGTCGTGCACACCACCCGGACGATCATCGACCGGCTCGCGCGACCGGAGTCGGTGCGCTGGCCGCTCGTCGGCACCCGGCGCGACGACGTGATGGGCAACGCCAGCTCGTACGCCCACGGCCGCACGTTCTGCTGGACCGCGTCGGCGCTGTGCCTGGCACCGCGGGAGATCGTGCTGCTCAGCGACGCGTCCTCGGCGGAACGGGTATTCGGCGAGCACCCGCCGACCGTGCTGGAGGCGCTGCCGTCGGCCTACGTGCGCTGGCGGTCGCTCGCCACCGGGCCGGACAACCCGTTCCACGCGGTCCGCCGGTTCGTCAGCACCTACGACGCGATGCACCCGCCGGTCATCCGGACGATGCTGCGCGCGTCGCACCGCAGGCGTCCACTGTGGATGCAGGGTTGGGGGCAGACCGAGACCGGGCCGCTGTCGTTCCGGTTCCTCACCCGGCGCACCGCGCACACGACCCGTGACCTGGGCAGGCCGCTGCCGGGGATGGCGAGGTTGCGTGTGGTCGACCCGCAGACGCTGGCACCTGTGCCGCGCGGGACCGCGGGCCTCGTGCTCGCCCGCACCCGTGCCCGGTGCACGGGCTACGTCGGAGAGCAGGACCGCTGGGACACCAAGGCGGACGGGCCGTGGTGGAACACCGGCGACCTCGGCATCGTGAGCCGCACCGGCCGGGTGACGCTGCTGGACCGCGAGGTGGACACGGTGGCGGGCCTGAGCTGCCTCGCCGTGGAGGACGCGGTCGAGGACCGGCTGCCCGAGGTGGCGGAATGCGTTCTGCTCGCCGCGTCCGGACGGCGGCCGATTCCCGTGGTGGTGACCGACACCGGGCTCGACCCGGCCGAGTGGCGGCGTGCGGTCGCCGACCTGCCGCCGATGGCCGAGCCGGTGGTGCTGCGCTGGGACGACGTGCCGCGGACCGCGACCGGCAAGGTGCGGCGACTCGAACTGCTGGCGCGACTGGTGGGCGCCGCCGACACCAACAGCCAGGGGAGGTGGACGTGACCACGACCTACGTGTTCGACAACCACAGCGTGCACGCGACCGAACAGCACCGGTGCCTCAGCGAGGCCTACGACCCGATCACGCTGGCCCGGCTGGCCGAGACCGGTGCCGGTCCCGGCTGGCGCTGCCTGGAGGTCGGCGCGGGCGGCAGCAGCGTCGCGCACTGGCTCGCCGCGCGGACCGGCTCGGTGCTCGCCACCGACATCAAGCCGGAGCACGTCGCACCGGCGCGCGGGCTCACGGTCCTGCGGCACGACGTCGTGCACGACCCGTTGCCGGACAACGAGTTCGACCTCATCCACGCGCGGCTGGTGTTGCAGCACATCCCGGAACGCGAGGCCGTGCTGCGCAAGCTGGTGCGCGCGTTGAAGCCCGGCGGGTGGTTGCAGGTCGACGAGTTCGACATCTCCTACGGCCCGGTGCTGCTCGCGCCGGACGAACGGGCGGCCGCACTGTACGAGACGTTCCTCGCGGCCAAGGAGCGGACGTTCCGCGCGGCAGGCGGGGACGGCACGTGGGGCAGGCGAGCCGCCGCGTCGATGGTGGCCGCGGGTCTCGTCGACGTCGACCCGGTGCCCGCGCTGGTCCCGTGGCGCGCGGGATCACCGGGTGTGCGGCTGCTGGTGCACCACACGCACCACCTGCGGGACAAGCTCATCGCGGCGGGCATGACCGACGAGCAGCTCGCCGACGTCCGCGCGGTGATGGCGGACCCGCAGTTCCGAGCGTCGTCCTGCGTCATCTACTCGGTGCACGGGAGGCGGCCGGCGTGACGCTCTCGCTCGACGCGGTGTCGGTGTCCGTGGCGGGACCGGTCGACCTGCCGCTGACGGGAGAACAGGACGTCCAGGCCGCGTGCGGGATCATGCACGTGCACGGCCGCCGGTTCGGCCGCCCGACGCCGCTCGGCTTCGACTACGCCTCGATCATCGCGGCGGAGCTGGCCGGACTGGGCGCCCAGGCCCTGGAGCTGGCCCAGGCAAGGGGAATTCCGCTGCACGCGGTGTCCACCTCGCTGGCGCAGGGCGCTCTGCTCGCCGTCGCCCAGTACCTCGCGGCGGCGACAGCGGACGACCCGGACGAACCGCAGTCCCCCGGCGGACCGCCGTTCCGCTCGGCCGACCGTGTCGCGTTCGAGATCGAGGCGCTCGATCCGGCGGTGTGGCAACGGTTCTGGGCCGCGCTCGGCGCGGACGACCGGGCCGTGTCGCGGGGGTGGCGGCCGTTCCTGCACCGGTTCGCGACCGCGACCTGTCCGCTGCCCGGCTTGGCCGAGGTCCTGGCTGCGCACCCGATCGCGCGGATCACCGACGTCGCCCGCCGCACCGGCATGACCCTGGTGCGGGTGTCGGACCAGCCGGTGGATCACCTGCCCGCGTTCGTGCTCAGCGGCACCGGTGGCGGGCACCCGCGTGGCCGTCCGGCCGGGCTGCTCCCGCTGTCCGGGCTGGTGGTGCTGGAGTCGTGCCGCCGGGTGCAGGGACCGCTGGCCGGGCACCTGCTGCGGCTGCTGGGGGCGACCGTGCTGCGGATCGAGCCGCCGGGCGGTGACCCGTCCCGCTGGGTGCCGCCGATGGCCGGTGACACCTCGGCCCGGTTCCACGCGCTCAACCGGGGCAAGGACGTGGTCGAGATCGACCTGGGCACCCCCGGTGGACGCCGGGAAGCCCTCGACCTCGCGGCGACCGCGGACGTGTTCCTGCACAACTGGGCGCCGGGCAAGGCGGAGCAGTGGTCGTTGCGGCCGGCCGATCTCGCGCGGGTCCGGCCCGGGATCGTGTACGCGCACGCGTCGGGCTGGGGTGCCGAGCTCGGCCCGAACCCGCCGCTGGGAACGGACTTCGTCGTGCAGGCCCACAGCGGGGTTCCGCCCACGCTCATGACCGTCGTCGACGTGTTCGGCGGCGTGGTGAGCGCGCACGGGATCGTGGCCGCGCTGACGAGCGGCGCCACGCGGGTGGACTCGTCGCTGTTGTCGGCGGCCGGCACGCTCAACGCCCGCTCGTGGCACCGGTGCGCCGAACCGCTGACCGTGCCGGTGTGCGACGACCTCGCCGCGCTCGGCGCGGATCCCCGCTTCGCCGGTGCCCTCGTCCGGGACGGCTGCGTCCTGGTCCGCTCGCCGTGGGAGTTCACGTCATGACGTGGGTGTCCGCCACCGGGACGGTCCTGCGCGACCTGGTCCCCGCCGCACTGCGCCGCGACTGGGTGGCCCGCGGGTACTGCCCGGACCGCGACCTGCACTCGCTGTTCCGCGACCGGGTGCGGGAACACCCGGACCGCACGGCGCTGGTCGACGACGAGGGGCCGCTCACGTACGCCGAGCTGGACCTGCTCGTCCGGGCGCTCGCCGACCGGCTGCCGTACGGCGTCACCGACATCATCGGTGTCCAGGAGCCCGACGGGCGTGCCGCCGTCGTCGCCGAGCTGGCCGTGCTCGCCGTCGGCGCGGTGGTGTTGCCGCTCCCCTCCGGCGCCGAGGCGTTGCTCGCCCGCGCCGGTGCGAGCGCCGTGATCGCCGATGGGGTGGTGAGCGGGAGGGAAGGTGTCCGCACCGCGCAGCACGGACGTCCTCACCCGGAGGCGCCCGCGAAGATCCTGCTGTCGTCCGGCTCGGAAGCGGAGCCGAAGATGGTCGCCTACTCGCACAACGCTTTCGCCGGTGGGCGGGCCAACTACGTGCGTGCCGTGCACGGCGGCCATCCGGCACCGCGCGACCTGGTCCTGGTCTCGCTCACGTCGTCGTTCGGCTCGTTCGGCGTGCCGATCACGTTGTGCTGCCTGGGTGGCACGCTGATCGTGACCCGGCGGTTCGCGCCGGACACCGCGCTGCGGCTGATGGCCGAGCACCGCCCGACGCACGTGTTCGCGGTGCCGACGATGTGGCGCCGGCTGGCGGACCACCCCGCCGTGCCCGAGGTCTCCGGCCTGGCCGCGCTGGTGTCGAGCGGTGACGTGTTGCCTCCGGGAACGCTCGCCGCGTGCCGCGCGCGTTTCGGCGTCGACGTGGTCACCGTCTACGGCTCGTCGGACGGCGTGAACTGCCACACGACGACACCGGAGAACGGTGTGGGCGTTCCGGACCCCGCGGTGTGCGACATCCGGATCGTCGACGGCGAGATCTGCGCGCGGGGCCCGATGACGCCGCTGTGCCACGTCGGCGCGCCCGAGCTGGACGCCCGCCACCGCCTCGACGGCGGCTGGGTGCGCACCGGCGACTGCGGCCACTTCGACGGCACGGGCCGGCTGCACGTCACCGGCAGGGCGAAACGCGTCGTGATCCGCGGTGGCTACACGATCAGTCCCGCCGAGGTGGAGCTGGCGATCGGCGGGCACCCGGCGGTGGGCGAGGTCGCGTGCGTGCCGGTACCGGACTTCGAGATGGGCGAACGGCTGTGCGCGATCGTGACCACCCGCGGCGGACAGCGGCTCGACCTCCCCGATCTCACCGCGTACCTGTCCGCGCACGGGCTGGCCAGGACCAAGCTGCCCGAGTTCCTGCTCACCGTGCCCGAGCTGCCCGTGGGCCGCACCGGCAAGGTCTGCCACCGCACACTGGCGCGGTTCGCCGCCGACCGGTGTGGAGCGCCTGCGTGACACCCCGTGGCCACCTGGGTGCCGCGGACCGTCAGAGGGCCGAGAAGTGCGCCGCGTCGCCCACGATCGTCGTGCTGGCCACCCCTTCGACGCTCACCGGTACATCACCGGCGATGGTGATCCGGTGCAGCCGGCGGTGGGCGTCGTCGTAGTCGGCGACGCCGTAGTGCTGGGTCGCGCGGTTGTCCCAGATCGCGACGTCGCCGTCTGCCCACTGCCAGCGCACGGTGTTCTCCAGCCTGGTCACGCGGTTCTGCAGCAGCTCGAAGATCGCCTGCGACTCGGTCGGGCTCACGCCGACGATCCGCTTCACGAAGTGTCCCAGCAACAACGCGCGTTCACCGGTCTCCGGGTGCACCCGGACGACGGGGTGCTCGGTCTCGTACCGCTCTGACACGAACTCCTCGCGGTAGGCCTTCTCCTTCACGTCCACGCCGCCGATGCGCGTGGAGTCGGCGTGCCCGGCGTAGTCGTAGACGTTGGTGTGCACCGCCCACAGCCGGTCGACGAGCGCCTTCAACGCCTCGGGCAGCTCGTCGTACGCCCGCGCCGTGTTCGCCCACACCGTGCTGCCGCCGTAGGGAGGCAGGTCGATCGCGCGCAGGACGCTGATGGCCGGGACGCGGTCGACGAACGTGACGTCGGTGTGCCAGCTGTTGGCCTTGCCGTGCCGGGAGTCGATCGCCAGGACGTTGGCGTGGTCCTGGCCCTTCACCGTGGGGTGAGCGAGCGTCGGTTCGCCGAGCAGCCGGGCGAACGCGAGCTGGCCCGCGTCGTCGAGGTGGTGCTGGCCGCGGAAGAACACGACCTTGCCGGCCAGCAGCGCGGCCCTGATCTCCGCGACGACGCCCTCCGGCAGGTCGCCGCCCAGGCGGACGCCGTCGATCTGCGCGCCGATGCCCGCGCCCAGTTTGGTGACGGTCACGGAAAGCTGTGCGGTCATCACGGACTTCCTTTCACGGTGGCGAACTTCCTCTCCACCGTGAAGACCGCGGGACGCGCGGCGCAAGTGTGCGAGGCGAGAAAACAAATCTTCCCGAGGAGTGGAAGATGTTGACCCGCCGACTTCGTTCCAGCGCGAAAAATAGGCGGCCCGGTCCAGCCCGGCTCCATGATGTGGGACAGCGGTTCCGGTCGTTGACCCAGCTGGGTCCGGGTGTGAGGCTCCATGCCGTGAGCCAAGCCGCCTCTCTCACCTCACGCCGGCACGTCGATCTCCGACGGCACGCCAGCGCATTCTGTCGCTCCGGTCGCTGAATCCCGTCCCCATTTCCGTTCAGGACTGATGGTCCTGTTCTTCAGCGTGCCCTCAGTCCCCCTTCAGCAAAGGACCTGCCGTGACCACGACGCGACGGAACTTCCTCAACCTCGCCCTCCTGGGGGTGACAGCGGCGGCGACGGCCGGCTGCTCGACCGCCGCCGGTGCGGGCGCCGAGACGAAGACGCTGCGCTACCAGGGGTGGGCGGGCGACGTGACGCTCCCCGAGCTCGCCGCGGACCTCGGGTACCTCGGTGACCTGGAGCTCGAGTGGGTCGGCAACACGATCAGCGGCCCGCAGGACATCCAGTCCGCCGCGACCGGCCAGGTGGACTTCGGCGGCGCGTTCAACGGTGCCGTCGTCAAGCTCAAGGCCGCCGGCGCGCCGATCCGGTCGGTGATCGGGTACTACGGCGCGGACGAGCACGCCTACAGCGGCTTCTACGTGCTCGACGACAGCCCGATCAGGAACCCGCGCGACCTGCTCGGCAAGAAGGTCGGCATGAACACCCTCGGCGCGCACCACGAGGCGATGCTCGGCATCTACCTCAAGCGGGCCGGTCTCAGCCCCGATGAGGTCAAGAAGGTCGAGCCGATCGTCGTGCCGCCGGTCAACACCGAGCAGTCGGTGCGGCAGAAGCAGATCGAGGCCGGTGTGCTCGGCGGCATCCTGCGGGACAAGGCGCTGGAGAAGGGCGGGCTGCGCAAGCTGTTCTCCGACTTCGACCTGCTCGGCCCGTTCACCGCCGGCACCTACGTCTTCACCGAGAAGTTCCTGCGGGACAACCCCGGTGCGGTCCGCACGTTCACCAGCGGCGTGGCCAAGGCGATCGAGTGGAGCCGCACCACACCGCGCGAGCAGGTGGTCGCCCGCAAGGTCGAGATCCTCACCCGGCGCGGACGCAACGAGGACCCCGCCGCCCTGAGGTACTGGAGGTCCACCGGTGTCGCCGAGAAGGGCGGCAAGATCCTCGACCGGGAGCTCTCGATCTGGGTCGACTGGCTCACCGAACGCGGCGAGATCACCAAGGACCAGGTCAAGCTCACCGACCTGTACACCAACGAGTACAACGAGCTCGCCCGATGAGCGCCCACATCGCCTTCCGCGGCGTCTCCAAGCGGTTCGAGGTCAAGGTGCGCGGCAGCCGGCAGCGCACCGAGTTCACCGCGGTCGACCGGATCGACCTCGACGTCGCCCGCGGTGAGTTCGTCGTCCTGGTCGGGCCCAGCGGCTGCGGCAAGTCCACCCTGCTCGACCTGCTCGGCGGTCTCACCGAACCGAGCGAGGGCGAGATCCTGCTGGACGGGCGGCGGATCACCGGCCCCGGTCTCGACCGCGGCATCGTCTTCCAGCAGTACGCGCTGCTGCCGTGGCGCACCGCCCAGGGCAACGTCGAGTTCGGCCTGGAGGCGACCGGTGTCCCCCGCCGGCAACGCGCCGCACGGGCGCGTGAGTTCCTCGACCTGGTGGGCCTCGACGGCTTCGAGGACCGGCACCCGCACCAGCTGTCCGGCGGCATGCGGCAGCGCGTGGCGATCGCGCGCAGCCTCGCCTACGACCCCCAGGTGCTGCTGATGGACGAGCCGTTCGCCGCGCTCGACGCGCAGACCCGCGAGTCGTTGCAGGACGAGCTGCTGCGGATCTGGCAGCGCACCGGCAAGACGGTCGTCTTCATCACGCACTCCATCGACGAGGCCGTCCACCTCGGCCAGCGCGTGGTCGTGCTGACCTCGCGGCCGGGCCGGGTCAAGGAGGTCGTGCCGATCGACCTGGGCGACCGGACGCGGCAGGCCGACCTGCGGTCCAGCGCGGAGTTCGCGCGCTACCGGCACCGCATCTGGGACCTGCTGCACGACGAGGTGTCCCGCGCACAGCTGCAGGAGAAGGAGGTGGTGGGCGCATGACCGCACTGCTGGAGAACCCGTCGCGCACCGGCGACCGGGACACACCGGCACCCGCTCGTCCACGCGGGACGCTGGCCCGGTTCGGCGACGCGCTGCTGACCGGCGCCGGCAAGGTCGCGGCCATCGCGGTCCTGCTGCTCGTCTGGGAGGCCGCGCCACGCCTCGGCCTCGTGGACGCCACGTTCCTGCCGCCGTTCTCGGCCGTCATGGCGGCGTGGTGGGACCTCGCGGTGAGCGGGAAGCTGCTCGACAACACGCAGGCGAGCCTCGTGCGGTCGTTGTCCGGCTTCGGTCTCGCCGTCGCGGCCGCCGTCCCGCTCGGCCTGCTCATCGGCTGGTACCGGCCGGTGGCGACGCTGCTCAGCCCGCTGCTGGAGGTGTTCCGCAACACCGCCGCGCTCGCGCTGCTGCCGGTGTTCGTGCTGCTGCTCGGCATCGGGGAGACGTCGAAGATCGCGATCGTGTTCTACGCGTGCACCTGGCCGATCCTGCTCAACACGATCAGCGCCGTGCGCGCCGTCGACCCGACGCTGCTCCGGCTGGCGAGGTCGATGGACCTGGGCGGGTTCCGGTTGTTCCAGAAGGTCATCCTGCCCGCCGCGGTGCCGACGGTGTTCACCGGCGTCCGGCTCGCGGGCGCGTTGTCGATCCTGGTGCTGGTGGCGGCGGAGATGGTCGGCGCCAAGGCGGGCCTGGGATACCTGGTCAACGCATCGCAGTTCAACTTCGCCATCCCGCAGATGTACGCGGGCATCGTCACGCTGTCCGCCATCGGCGTGCTGTTCAACCAGGTCCTGGTCAGTCTGGAGCGCCGCTTCACCTCGTGGCGCGTCCCGGTCGGAGCGTGAGGAGACGTCATGACGCTCACCGCTGATGTGCTCGTGGCCGGAGGCGGTCCGGCCGCCACGTGGGCCGCGCTGAAGGCCGCGGAGTCCGGCGCCTCCGTGGTGCTGGCGGACAAGGGTTACTGCGGCACGAGCGGCGCGACCGCGTCGGGCGGCACCGGCGTCTGGTACGTGCCACCGGAGCCCGAGGCGCGCGAGGCCGCGATGGCGAGCCGGGAGGCGCTCGGCGGGTACCTCGCCGACCGCCGCTGGATGGCCAGGGTGCTCGACGAGACCTACGAGCGGGTCAACGAACTGGCCGAGGCCGCGCGCTACCCGTTCCCCGTGGGACCGGACGGCACGTCGCTGCGCACCGGTCTGCAGGGGCCGGAGTACATGCGGCGCCAGCGGATCCGGGTGAAGCGGGCCGGCGTCACAATCCTCGACCACAGCCCGGTGACCGAACTGCTCACCGCGGCGGACGGCGCGGTGGCGGGCGCGGCCGGGTACCGGCGGCAGGCGGACCGGGCGTTCGAGGTGCGCGCGGGCGCGGTCGTCGTCGCCACGGGCGGGTGCGCGTTCCTGAGCAAAGCGTTGGGGTGCAACGTGAACACCGGCGACGGCGCGCTGCTCGCCGCGGAGGTCGGCGCCGAGCTGTCCGGCATGGAGTTCTCCAACGCCTACGGCATCGCGCCCGAGCACACCTCGGTGACCAAGACGGCGTTCTACAACTACGCCACCTTCTACCGCGCCAACGGCGAGGTGCTGGAGGGCGCGGGCAGCCAGCGCGGCCGTTCGGTGATCGCGCGCACCCTGCTGTCCGAGAAGGTGTTCTGCAAGCTCGACCTGGCCGGCGACGCGGCACAGCGGGCGATGCGGCTGGCGCAGCCCAACTTCTTCCTCACCTTCGACCGGCTGGGCGTCAACCCGTTCACCGACCCGTTCGCCGTCACGCTCCTGGCGGAGGGCACCGTGCGCGGCACCGGCGGTATCCGCATCGTCGACGACGGCTGCGCCACCACCGTTCCCGGCCTCTACGCGGCGGGAGACGCCGCCACCCGCGAGCTGATCTGCGGCGGGTTCACCGGCGGTGGCAGCCACAACGCCGCGTGGGCCATCTCCTCCGGCTCGTGGGCCGGCCGGGCGGCCGCGGAGTTCGCCCGCTCGCTGGGCAGCGGCGCCCGGCAGGTGAGCGCCGCCGGTGGTGCGGGGCTGCGCCCGACCGGCCGGTCCTCCGACGTCGACGTCGCGGAGGTCGTCCGGACCGTGCAGGCCGAGGTCCTGCCGTACGACAAGAACTACCTGCGGCACGGCGACGTGCTCCGGGCGGCGTTGCGGGAGCTCGACGGCGTCTGGGTTTCGGTGCGTGGCGGTCTGCGCACCGAAGGCGCGGCGGTGCTGCCCGCCCGGCAAGCGGCGGCGATGCTCGCCCACGCCCGGTGGATGTACACCTCGGCACTGGTGCGCCACGAGAGCCGCGGCATGGCCAAGCGGCTCGACCACCCCGAGCTCGACCCCGCCCAGCACCACCGGATCACCTCCGGCGGGCTGGACGAGGTGTGGGCCCGCCCGGAGGGAGCGGCGGCATGATCGAGCTCGTCTCCGCCCAGCAGTGCATCGCCTGCGACAAGTGCATCGAGGTGTGCCCCACCAACGTCTTCGACCGCGGCGAGGACGGAACTCCGGTCGTCAGCCGGCAGTCCGACTGCCAGACCTGCTTCCAGTGCGAGGCCAACTGCCCGGCCGACGCGCTGTTCGTCGCGCCGCACACCCACCCGCTCCCGCCGGACTCGTTCGCGCACGACGAGGAGCACCTGCGGCAGAGCGGTCTGCTCGGCAGCTACCGCCGCGAGATCGGCTGGGGGCGTGGCCGCACGCCGGGAGCCGCGCGGGCGATCGGCCCCGCGCTCTCCCCCACCGGCCCGCCGCTGATCTCATGACCACGACGGCCTCGGTGGTGCTCGCCACGGTGCTGCGGTGCGGCCCGATCGCCCGCAGCGGCATCGCGCGCACGTCAGGGCTGAGCCCGGCGGCGGTCACCCGCACCTGCGCGGCGCTCGCCGAGGCCGGGCTGCTCGTCGAGGTCCCGCAAGCCGTGCCGTACCAGGGCATCGGCCGCCCGCACGTGCCGGTGGACATCGACACCGGCCGGCACGTCGTGGCCGGTCTGCACGTCGCGCACCCGTACTGCACGCTGACGCTGCTCGACCTGCGCGGCCGGGTCCTGGTGCGGCGGACGATCCCCCACGCCACCCCGGACGACCCGCACGAGGTGCTCACCACGGCCGCCGACGAGCTGCTCCGGCTGCACGCCGACCGGTTTCCCGGGCACGTCCCGATCGGCCTGGGGGTGGCGGCGGGCGGCTGGGTCGACCCCGAGAACGGCGTGATCGTCCGCCACGCCTCGCTGGGCTGGCGGGACACCGAGGTCAGGGCGCTGCTCACCGCCAGGACCGGCCTGCCGGTGCGCGTCGACAGCCACGCGAGGGCGCTGGCCCGCGCCGAGCAGCTCTTCGGCGCTTCCCGGGGCCACAACTCGTTGCTGCACCTGTTCGTCGGCAACGTCGTCGACGCGGCGATCGTGACGGGCGGCGCGGCGCACCGGGGACCGCGTTCGGCCGCCGGCGACGTGGCCCACCTGGCCCTCGGCGATCCCGCGATCACCTGCGAGTGCGGGAAGCGCGGCTGCCTGGAGGCCACCCTCTCCGACCGGGCCTGGGCCGCACGCGCCCACCGCGACGGCCTGATCGGCAGGCCGTACATCTTCGACCTCGTCGACGACGCCGCCGCCGGTTCGCCCGCCGCCGCGGCACACCTGGCCGAACGAGCCCGCGCCGTCGGGCGGGCGGCCGCCGTGCTGTTCGACTTCCTCGACCCCGAGGTCCTGGTCGTCACCGAGCTCGGCACCAACCGGCTGCCCGGCTGCGCCGCGGCGCTGCGCGACGAGGTCGTGGCTATGTCACGCGCGTCCGCCGACGCGGTGCTGACTAGCAGCTTCGGCGCGGACGTGCTGGCGGTCGCGGCCGGTGCCGTGCAGCTCGACGTCCTCTACGCCGATCCGTTGAACATCCGAAACCCCGTCTGGCAGGGAGTCTGAAGTTGTCCGCACGCGAGTTGCACCTGAACGCGTTCCTGATGGGCGTCGGTCACCACGAGGCCGCCTGGCGGCACCCGCGCACCGACCCGCGCGCCCTGGACGACGTCACCCACTTCCAGAACCTCGCCCGCATCGCCGAGCGCGGCACGTTCGACTCGGTGTTCCTCGCCGACGGCGTCCAGATCTGGGGCGACGTGCGGCACACCGCCGCCGGCCGGTTCGAGCCCCTCACCCTGCTCACCGCCCTCGCGCAGGCGACCAGCCACATCGGACTGATCGCCACCGCGTCCACCGGGTTCAGCGAGCCCTACAACCTCGCCCGCCTGTTCTCCTCCCTCGACCACATCAGCGGCGGGCGCGCGGGCTGGAACATCGTCACCACCGCACAGGACCGGTCGGCGCAGAACTTCAACCGCGAGGTCAACACCGAGCACGCCGAGCGGTACCGGCGCGCCGACGAGTTCCTCGACGTCGTCACCGCCCTGTGGGACTCCTGGGAGGACGACGCGCTGGTCCTGGACCAGGCCACCGGCGTGTTCGCCGACGAGACCAAGGTCCACGAGATCGGCCACAAGGGACGGTTCTTCTCGGTGCGCGGCCCGCTCAACGCCGTGCGCAGCCCACAGGGACACCCGTTGCTCGTGCAGGCGGGCTCCAGCCAGGACGGCAGGGCGTTCGCCGCGGCCTGGGCCGAGGCGGTGTTCACCGCCCAGCAGACCCACGCCGAGGCCACCGCGTTCTACAGCGACCTCAAACGCCGCGCCGAGGCCTCCGGACGCCCCGCGGACGGGCTGAAGGTGTTGCCGGGCATCGTTGCCGTGCTCGGCGGCACCGAGGCCGAGGCCCAGGCGCTCGCCGCCGAGCTCGACGACCTGATCATCCCCGCCCGCGCCGTGCGCCAGCTGACCGAGCTGATCGGCATCGACCTCACCACGCACCCGCTCGACGAGCACCTGCCGCCGCTGCCTCCCGTCAGCCACGTCAACGGCGCGAAGAGCCGCTTCGAACTGGTGCGGGACCTGGCCGAACGCGAGAAGCTGACCCTGCGGCAGCTGCTCGGCCGGCTCGGCGGCGGACGCGGCCACCAGGTCGTCGCCGGCACGCCCGAGCAGCTCGCGGACCACGTCGAGCTGTGGTTCACCACGGGCGCCGCCGACGGTTTCAACGTGATGGCACCGCTGCTGCCCTCCGGCCTCGAGGACTTCGTCGAGCACGTCGTGCCGCTGCTGCGGGCCCGCGGCCTGTTCCGCACCGAGTACACCGGCCGCACCCTGCGCGAGCACTACGGCCTGCCCCGCCCGGTCAGCCGGTTCACCGTGCCGGACCAGGCCGGCGCACGCCTGGCGTAGGCGCCTTTCACGGCCCCGGTGGCTCTCGTGACCGCGAGAACCACCGGGGCCGTGGCACACGGATCGACAGGCACGACACGTGACGCGGTCACTTTCCTCGTCGCGCCACTGTTTTCGCACCCTCTGGAGGGACGCTCGATCGGGCGACACAGGCAGCCGCACCAACCCGGTGGCAATAGCTTCCGGTGCGACAGCCCAGCGGTCCGGCGGCATCCGATGCAGAGGGAGTCCTTGCGTGTTCAGAGGTATCGGCCGTTTCGTCACCGGGCACGCACGCGCCGTCCTCGTCGCCGGCGCGCTGGTGGTGATCGGCGCCGGCGTGCTCGGCTTCACCACCTCCGGTGCTCTGACGACGTCCGGTTTCGGTGACCCGAGCTCGGAGTCCTGGCGGGCGCAGACCCTCATCGAGGAACGGTTCGGCGGTCACGTCAACGCCCTGGTCCTGATCACCGCCCGCACCGGCACGGTCGACGACGCGGCGGTGCGCAAGGCCGGCAGCGAGCTGACCGCGCGCCTGGCGGCCGACCCGGTGCTGTCCGATGTGACCTCCTACTTCACCACCGGGATGCCGCAGCTGCGCTCCGACGACGGCCGGCAGGCGCTCGCCCTCGGCCAGTTCGCCGGAGGCTTCGGCAGCAACGAGAAGACCGTCGAGCGGCTGCGCGAGCGGTACGCCGGCGACCGAGGTGCGATCACCGTCCACATCGGCGGCACGGCGGCGGTCGAGCTGGACGCCGACCGGCAGCTCGCCGACGACCTGCTGCTGGCCGAGCTGATCGCCGTGCCGGTGATCCTGCTCCTGCTCGTGCTCGCCTTCCGCACGATCGTGGCCGCCACGCTACCGTTGCTCATGGCCGGTGCCGCGATCGTGTGCACCATCGCCGAGCTTTCGGTCATCGGGTCGCTGACCGACGTGTCGATCTACTCCATCAACATGGCCGTCGGCCTGGGCCTCGGACTGGCCGTCGACTACGCGCTGCTGACGACGAGCCGGTTCCGCGAGGAGCTGGCCGCCGGGCTCGACACCTCCGCCGCGGTGGTCCGCACCGTGCAGACCGCCGGCCGCACGATCGTGTTCAGCGCCGTGACTGTGGCCGCCGCGCTCGCCGTGCTGCTGTTGTTCCCGATGTACTTCCTGCGCTCGTTCGCCTACGCCGGGATCGGGGTGGTCGTCGCTTCCGCGGCCGGAGCGGTGCTCGTGCTGCCCGCGGCGTTGACCGTGCTGGGTCCGAAGGTCAACGCCGGCCGCCTGCCGTGGGGGCACCGGTACCCCCTCGCTTCCGGGTCGGCGTTCTGGGGAAGGCTCGCCGACACGGCCATGCGGCGGCCGCTGCTCACCGGCGTGCCGGTCGTCGTCCTGCTGCTGCTGGCAGCCGTGCCGCTGCTGCGGGCGGAGCTCGGCATGCCCGACGACCGGGTGCTACCGGCTCCGGCCCACAGCCGGGTGGTGGGCGACGCGTTGCGCGAACACTTCCGCACCGAGGACGGCAGGGCGATCCAGGTCGTCGTGCAGGGCACCACCACGCCGGCCGCGGTCGCACGCCACGCACGCCGGATCTCCGAGCTCCCCGGCGTGCTGCGGGTGGCGTCCAGCGCGGGGACGTTCGTCCGCGGTCACGGCAGCGGCCCGCCTCCCGCCGGCGCCACGCTCGCCCGCGCCGACAACCAGCGCCTCCTCGTGGCGGCCGAACCGGACCCCAGCTCCGCGCGGGCGCGTGAACTGATCAGCGCGATCCGCGCGTTGCCGCAGCCGCCCGGCACATCGGTCGCGGTCGGCGGCGACGCAGCGCTCCTGGCGGACAGCCAGGACGCGATCGGAGACCGTCTCCCATTGGCGCTCGCGTTGATCGCGATCACCACGTTCATCCTCCTGTTCCTGTTCACCGGGAGCGTTCTGCAACCGTTGCGGGCGCTGGCGTTCAACGTGCTCGGCCTGTCCGCCACGCTCGGCGTGCTGGTGCTGATCTTCCAGGAGGGGTGGCTGTCGTCGGTCCTCGGCTTCACGCCGTGGCCGCTCAACATCTGCATGCTGGTGCTGATGTTCACCATCATCCTCGGCCTGTCGATGGACTACGAGCTGTTCGTGGTGAGCCGGATCAAGGAAGCCCACGACCAGGGCGCCGACCACCACTCGGCGGTGGTCCTCGGGATGTCCCGCACCGGCCGGCTCGTGTCCACCGCCGCGGCGCTGATCGCGGTCAGCCTCTTCGCCTTCGCCATCAGCGGCGTGAGCTTCGTCCAGATGTTCGGCATCGGAGCGGGCCTGGCGGTCCTGCTGGACGCCACGCTCATCCGCGGCGTGCTGATGCCGGTCGGCATGCGGATGCTCGGACGCCACGCGTGGTGGGCCCCCGCGCCGATGCGCCGCCTGCACCGGCGCATCGGTCTGCGCGAGACGCCGGACGTGCCCGTCCAGACGGCTCAACCACGCCGTCCTGTCCCCGAAACCGTCCGGTAGCTCGCGGGTGGGATTGGTCCTGGCGGGTGTGTGGTCGTGTTGGTTCGTCGGCCGGTGAGGTTTTGGTTTCGGTTAACACTGAAGTAATCATGTTGACAAGGATTAATCCGTTTCAGGACTCGGCTGAAATCCCGGCTCCGGGTTGTCGAAACGGGCTCCGCGCGATCGACGTGGTGGTGACAGCACGACGAACCCGGAAGGAACCACCACCATGGGACTGGTCATCTGCGACATGTCGATCTCGCTCGACGGCTACGTCACCGGCCCGAACGCCAGCCGCGAGAACCCGTTCGGCGACGGCGCCGACAGCCTGCACGACTGGATCTTCAAAGACCCCACCGACACGGACCGCCAGTACCTCCAGGACGCGATCACCCACTGCGGTGCCCTGGTCATGGGCCGCACGTCGTTCGACAAGACCGTGCACGAGTGGGGCCCCGGCGGCCCGGTCCCCGGCTGCCCGAACTTCGTGGTCACCCACAACGCGCCGGCCGAGGACCACCCCGGCTACACCTTCGTCACGGACGGGGTCGCGAGCGCGATCGAGCAGGCGCAGCAGGCCGCCGGCGACAGGTGGGTCGGCCTGCACGGCGCCACGGTCATGCAGCAGGCCCTGCCACTCGGCCTGGTCGACGAGATCTTCGTGCACGTGGTCCCGCTGCTCATCGGCGGCGGCACACCGCTCTTCGCCGCACTCGGCTCGGCGATCAGGCTGGAGCGCCTCGAGACGCACGCCTCCCCCGCCGTCGACCACCTGCGGTACCGGGTGCTCAAGTAGTCCTCACGCACTCCAGGGCCGGTGCCGCCGTTCCTGCCTGCGCAACCCCGCAGGCAGGCGGGTACGCGGTGTCGGTCGTTCGACCCACTGTGCGCGGACGCTGCGGCGGATATCTTGCGACCGATGTCCGCAACCCCTCGGAGGAGCACCATGACGACCACCCGGCGCGTTCTCACCGGTCTGGCCGCCGCAGGTCTTGTCATCTCGGTCCTGGGCACGGGATCCGCCGGCGCCGCGACGAAGGGCAAGATCTACATCTCCAACAACTGCGGCAAGGCGGTCTCCACCACCATCCACCTCACCAACGGGTCGATGATCGCGGGCACCGGCGCGGCTCCGGCCGGCAGCTACTTCGGCTACCCGGTCAACCCCGGCACCTACCAGGTCCGCGTGCCCGCCGGAAACCGGAACGTGACGATCCTCGACCTCGGCAGCAAGGCGCACACGGCCGTCGTCAGGGCCTGCTGACACCCCACAGGCGCTGAAGCCGGACCGCCGCCCTCCAGCACGCCGGGGTCGACGACGGACCAGGCCGGGAACGTCCGATGTGGACGCTCCCGGCCTGGTCCCGTTCAGCGGCACGGCCGCTCGTCGGAGAACTGGCGGCTGTCCCCCGAAGCCCGGGCAGGGCAAGCTGGTCGGGACCTCGAACCGACCAGCGGTGCGGGCAGGAAGGACTTCCATGGGGATCTCGCTGAACGCCGCCGACGTACTGCCCAGGGACGCGGCGGACGCCACCCTCGTCGCGAGGGTCTTCGACCCGACCGCGGGTGGCCCCTCGGTCGTGGCGGTCCGCGGCGAGGAGGTCGTCGACCTGACGCCGCTGGCGTCGACCGTTTCCTCGCTCCTGGAGCGGCCGGACGCGGTGGAGGTCGTCCGGAACCACCCCGGCGGCACGTCGTGGCCGGTCGGCGAGGTTCTGGCCGCCACGGCGAACCGGACCGGTGCCGTTCCGCGGTTCCTGGCACCGGTCGACCTGCAGGTGCTCAAGGCCGCCGGGGTGACCTTCGTCCGCAGCATGCTCGAACGGGTCATCGAGGAGCGCGCCGACGGGGATCCCAGGCGGGCCGAGGAGGTGCGCGAGAAGGTGGGCGCGATCGTCCAGGGGCACCTCTCGAACCTCAGGCCGGGGTCCGCGGCGGCGGCGGAGGTGAAGCGGGTGCTGCGGGCCGAGGGGCTGTGGTCGCAGTACCTGGAGGTCGGGATCGGTCCTGACCCCGAGATCTTCACCAAGGCGCCGGTGCTCTCGGCGGTGGGGCCGGGGGCCGACGTCGGCGTTCTCGCCCGCTCGGAGTGGAACAACCCCGAGCCCGAGCTCGTCCTGGTGGTGGACTCGCGCGGGAAGCCGGTCGGCGCGACGCTCGGCAACGACGTCAACCTGCGCGACTTCGAGGGCCGCAGCGCCCTGCTGCTCACCGAGGCGAAGGACAACAACGCCTCCTGCGCCATCGGGCCGTTCCTCCGGCTGTTCGACGACGGGTTCTCCCTGGCGGACGCCAAAGCCACCGAGATCGCCCTGGACATCACCGGGCCCGACGGTTTCGAGCTGCACGGCGTGAGCACGGTCTCCGAGATCAGCAGAGAGCTGGAGGACCTCGTGTCGCACGCCTTCGGTGCCCACCACCGCTACCCGGACGGTTTCGTGCTGTTCACCGGCACGATGTTCGCCCCGACCGAGGACCGGGACCAGCCCGGCGAAGGGTTCACCCACCGGGTCGGGGACGTCGTGCGCATCTCCTCGCCCCGGCTGGGAGCGTTGACGAACGTCGTGAACACGGCCGAGGACGCGGAGGACTGGACGTTCGGCATCACCGCGCTGATGGAGAACCTCGCCGCTCGCGGCCTGCTGGGCTCACGTCCGTAGCCAACAGTGGAGCGTCACGGCAGCACGGAGCTCACGTTGCCGAGCGCTGCCTTGCGCAGGGTTCGCTCCGCGATCACGGCTGCCGCGGACGCGGGCAGCAGGCGACCGAAGACGAAGGTCTGGAGCGCGTTGAGGCGGCCGTCGACGACCGCGGGGCCACGGCCGCGCAAGGCGGACATGACGGTGTCCGCGACGGCACCGGGGTCGCGCTTGCCCGGCATGCGGCTGGTGTTCATCGCGGTCTCCGTCGGCCCGGGACTGACCGCCACGACCCGCACCCCCGTTGCCCGCGTCTCGGCCCACAGCGCCCTGGTGAACGAGAGCACGAAGGCCTTCGATGCCGCGTAGGCGGCCAGGTAGGCGGCGGGCGCGTACGCACCGGTGCTCGCGACGTTGACGATCGCCCCCCTGCGGCGCGCGACCATCCCGGGCAGCAGGAACGCGGTCAACTCCGCCACCGCGCCGGCGTTGAGGTCGACCAGGCCCCGCACGCGTGCCGGGTCGCTGCCGGCGACCGGCCCCAGCAGGCTGACGCCGGCGTTGTTGACCAGCACGTCGACCTCGGTTCCCGCCTCAGCCAGCCACTCGGCCAGCCGCGCCGGTGCGCCGTGGTCGGCCAGGTCCAGCGCCAGCGTGGACACCTGGGCGCCGTGCTCGGCACGCAGCCGCTCCGCCGTCACCTCCAGGCGTGCGCCGTCCCGTGCGACCAGGACCAGCTCCATGCCCTGCGCGGCCAGCCGCTCGACGATCGCGGCGCCGATGCCGGTCGCGGCGCCGGTCACGACCGCGGTCCGGCCAGTCAGTTCCGCACTTCTCCTCATCGGGAAGCCTTCCTCCACGTGGTGCGCCAGAAAGTTTGTTATATAATTGAGATTGTCAAGTTTTAGTCGAGCGACGAGCTGGACCACTTCCGGAGAAGTCGAGTTAGGTGGCCTGATGTCCCAGGAACTGGCAGCGTCGCTGCTCAACCAGACCATGACGCTGGCCGGGCAGATCTCGGGTCGCATGCAGGAGGCGCTGGACCGGCTCGACCTGACCGGTCCGCTCGCGAACGTCCTGTGGCTCCTGCGGCCGGACGCCGAGCCGCTGCCGCTGCGCAAGATCGCCCGGCTGCTGCACTGCGACCCGTCCAACGTCACGCTGCTGAGCACGAAGCTGGAGCAACGAGGCCTGGCGGAGCGTCGCCCGCACCCCCACGACGGGCGGGTCCGGACGCTGGTCCTGACCGAGGAGGGCGTGGACGTTCGTCAACGGCTGCTCAGCACCGTGATGAGGCATTCACCCCTCGCCGGCCTGACGACCGAGGAGCAGGAACAGCTCCACGCGTTGCTCTCCAAGGCGATCGACACCGCGTAGGCGATGAACATGGCCACCTCACTGCGAGTCCGGTCGTCGGGTGCGACAGGACCATAGTTGACCGAATCCTTGAGAAAATCAAGCAGTTGAGCCGGTCGCGGGAATCACAGCGCTGCGCAGTCGGCCTCGTCGGGCAGCAGCGGCCGCAACCGCACCTGATAGGTAGCCCCGCGACTCGTCCACGTCGCGCCGGAACGGATCGACCGGACCCGGGCCGTGGCGTACACCGCGCAACGCCCGCCGTTGAGGGCAACACCGTCCGCCAGCGGTTCCAGCGGCCATTCCGCACCCGCCGGACCGCCGGACGAGATGCCCGCGACGGCCGCCACGCGTTCTGGCTCGTAGCGCCGGTGGGGTGAGGACAGCTCCCGCTCCGGATCCAGCGCAACCGCCCGGATCACGGCACCTGGCCCCTTCCGGTCCGGTGCGGTGATCCGGGTGACCGAGCGGCCGGCGAACCCGAACTCCGGGAACGTCACGGTCCCGGCCGCAGCGGTCCGCCTCCGAGCAGCTCCACGCGCAGCGCGACCGTCTTTCCCGGCGGCGGCGCGGGCGCGGGCTGACAGGCGACGAGCAGGACCGCCATCGCGGCGAGGACGAGTCTCACGAACTCAGGACGGGCCGAACGCACGATGTGGTTGCCGTGCCAGGAAGCGCGTCGGCCGGCACGTTCGGCATCCCTCCGCCTGAACGTGCCGGCCGCGCGTGCCGTGGGTCAGGAGCAGCCGACCCGCGACGACGCCAGCACGACGTCGTCGAACCACAGCGTGTCGTCACCGCCGCCGTAGCTCTCCCAGCCCAGCCGGAAGTCGGTCAGCGCGGGCCGCCAGCCGCTGCGGCGCAGCCACTGGGAGTCCACGTCCGGCGTGGACACGCCGTCCACGCGCAGACCGGGCACCTCGGTGCCGTTGACCCAGGTCCGCAGTTCCGAGCCGGTGATCCCGAACTCCACGCACGTCCACTGGTTCACCGCCAGCGGGGTGCTCTGGGCGACCCCGGCCGGGCTCTGCTCCGGCAGCGTGGCGTCGTCGGACTCGCGGTTCCACTGCAGGGCGCGGTTCTGGCCGCCCATCCGCAGGTCCTTGCCGCCGTCGGCGGTGTCCTTCATGGCCAGGAACGTCACGTGCGCCTCCGGCAGCGCGGTGGTGTGCCGCACGTAGAACCGGGTGTACAGGCCGGAGCCGCTGGTCCCCCTGGACGTGGAGAGGAACACGTGGTTGCAGTAGCCGGCCCGGCCGTCGACGCGGATCGACTTACCACCGCTGCGCGCCGTGGAACTGTCGACGGTCGCGGTGCCGGATCCCTGGCAGTTCGGGAACACCAGCGACCAGTCCCCCGCCGGTCGCGTGCCGGTCTGGTTCTCGAAGCCGTCGCAGAACGCGCCGCTCGGGCAGCCCGGGGGCGGTACCTGTGTCGTCGTCGTGGTCGTAGTTGTTGTCGTGGTCGTCGTGGTTGTCGTCGGCGGAGCGGTGTCGTTGCACCGCACGCCGTTGAGGGTGAAGTCCGCGGGCGGTTGGTTGGCCCCCTGGAACGTCGCCTGGAACCCGAACTGGACGGAGGCGCCGGTCGCGATGGCGCGGTTGTACGCCTGGTTCCGCGCGGTCACGACCGCACCGGACTGCGTGACGTCGGCGCTCCAGCCGGAGGTGACGTGCTGGTCACCGGCGAAGGTCCAGGTCAGCGTCCAGCCGTCGACGGGTGCGCCGTTGTTGGTCACCTTCACCTGTGCCACGAAACCGCCGCTCCACTGGTCGACCTGGTAGCCGACCACGCACGCGGGTACGTCCACCGCGTGCACGGACACGGGGTTCGCGATGACCGCCGCCGCCATCACCGCGGTCGCCGCCGCGGCGGTGGCCAGTACACCGCTTTTTCTCCAGCGCATGTGCTCTCCTGTCGTGGTCAGCCGATGGCGACGCTGAAGATGTGCATCGCCGCCTCGCCCTTGTTCGCACCGTTGCTGATGTCGGGCAGAGTCAGGTACCGCACCGTCTTGCCTTGCTGGAGCGGTATCGGGGCGTAGTAGAGGCTCACCCGCTGGTTCTGCCTGCCGGTGCTGCTGTTGAGGTACGGAAGGGTGGTGAGGACGTCTCCACCGGTGGCCGCGTTGGCCCACCAGTCGGCGAAGGAGACGGTGTGGGACTCGGTCGTGCCGTCGGTGTAGGTCACCGTCGCGGTTCCCGAAGGGCTGCCGTAGTCACCGGTGCCGATCAGGCCGAGTGTCGTGCCGGAGCCGGAGATCTCGATGATCTGACCACCGGCCGGGCCGCCGGCCACCACGTTGTCCACCGTGCCCGGCGCGGAGGCCGGCCAGGTGAACTTCAGTCCGTTGTGGACGAACGTGGCACCGGGGGTGAGGCTGGGCGTGGCGTTCGCCAGGGCCTGTGCGGAGAGGCTGGCGCCGCCGCCGTCGAGGTTGCCGGGTGCGGGGTTGGCGTCGTCGGTGATGGCCACGTTGTCGAAGGCCGCCGCCAGCGACGGGTACGGCGGGTGCGGCAGGATCAGGACTGCCGAGTCGGTCGAGGTGCCGCGGCCGTTGACGGAGGTGAACGCCGCCTGCGCGGAGACGGCGAACTTGCCGGGCTGGGTCGTGGCGGGTGCGGTGACCTGCCAGGTGGTGCGCGCGGTCTGCCCCGGTGCGACGGTGGCGAACCTGGCCGGCGTGGTGGCCTGGACGGTCCACCCGCTCGGCACGTCGAGCGTCATGGCGACGTCGCGCAGCGGCCGGGCGTTCGCCGGGTTGGGCAGCGAGGTGGTGGCGGTGAAGGCCGCACCCGGCGACACCCGCGCCGGCGCGCTGAGCGTGAACGGCTGCTTCACCGCGATCGGCGTCGTGCCGGTGACGCCGCCGACCGTGACGCTGATGGTCGCGACGCCGGGCGCCACCGTGGTGACCTTGCCGGTCCTGCTGACGGTGGCCACCCTCTGGTCGCTGCTGCGGTAGGTGACGTGCGCCTTCGTCAGGTCGACGAACGACTCGTCGTTGTTCACCGCCTCGACGATCCGGTCCGCGACCACGTGCTCGCCGGGACGTCCGGTGGTGTCGGCGAGCCACGGGTTCCTGCCGGTCAGGTCGATGCTCTGGCCCGGCGCGAGCACCGCCTGGCCGGGCTGCACGGTGACGTACCGGACGTGCGGTGTGATCGTTCCCCTCACCGCCACCGGACGCGCGGTGACGACGTGCTCGGCGTCCGCGCCGACCCCGAACACGTACTGTCCGTTGTAGACGGTCTGCTTCTGCCGCTGCTGGTCCCAGAACGCCAGGTCGCCGATCCGCACCTGGACGGCGACGTGCTGCGTCCGGCCGGGTGCCAGCACCGCGGTCTTCTGGAAGCCGGCCAGTCGTTTGCGCGGCAGTTCCACGCCGGGCACGGTGAACGGCGTGCTCGCGTAGACCTGGGCCACCGTGGCGCCCGGTACCGAGCCGGTGTTGGTGATGTCGGCGTGCACGGTCACCCGGCCGTCGGCGGTGGCCGTCCGCGCGTTCGTCGTCACGTGCGAATACGCGAACGTGGTGTAGCTGCCGCCGAAACCGAACGGGAACGTGGGCGTGCCGGTGAAGTACTGGTACGTGCGGCCGATGCCGCCGGTCTGCGACGGCGTGAGCCCGTAGTTCTTCAGGTCGGGCAGCTGCGTGTCGTCGGAGTACCAGGTGAAGTTCAGGTGGCCGCTCGGGTTCTGCCTGCCCAGCAGCACGTCGGCGAGCGCGGTGCCCTGGCTCTGCCCGTTGTAGCCGCTGAACACGATGGCCGGGAAGGTGTTCCGCACGTCGTCGACGGTGACCGGGCCGTTCGCCTGGACGGCCAGCGCCATCCGGTGGTTGCCGACCGCGCCGACCTGGTCGATCAACGAGCGGTAGGCGGCCGGCATGGCGATGGTGGTGCGGTCCCTGCCCTCGGTCGCGAGGTTCTGGTCGGTGCCGACGAACACGACCACCAGGTCGGCCGTGGAGATCGCGGCCAGGGTCTGCGCCGAGCAGCCGGCCGGGGTCGTCGCCGTCGTGGACGTGCCGCAGGCGTCGAAGGTGACGGTGGCACGGGGGTTCGCGGCCTTGACCGCCGTGGTGATGCCCTGCACCGGGCTCACCTTCACCGTCGGGTCACCGGAGTAGCCGCCCAGGGTCACCACGCCGGCCAGGTCCCCGACGACCACGACGTTGTCCAGCTCCGCCGGGTCGGCGGGCAGCAGCTTGGCGCTCGTGCCGGGCACCGCGTCGTTCTTCAGCAGCACCAGCGAGTTCGCCGCGATCCTGGCCGCCAGCGCCTGGTGCGACGGGTGTTCGACCTCGTCCTTGGTGATCCTGGTGTAGGGCACGCTGCCGCGCGGGTCGAACTCGCCGGTCCGCATGCGCGTGGTGAACACGTGCACCAGCGCGTTGTCGATGACGGCCTCGCTGAGCACCCCGGCGTTGATCGCCTCCTGGACGTTGGCGACCGTGGCCTCCGCGCCGGTGCAGTTGAGCTGGGTGCCCGCGCGCAGCGCGTACGCCTGGCCGCCCGCGGCGCCGGAGACCTTCGCCCCGGTCGCGGTGTTCGTCCAGACCGCCGTGCCGTTGACGGTGGCGGTGGTCCAGCCGGGTGGCGCCCAGTTGTGGCTGCCGGGCGCGTAGACGTCGCCGACGGCACCGCAGTCGGAGGTGGTGTAGCCGTTGAAGCCGTAGGTCCGTTGCGCCAGCGCGTTCGTCAGGTACGTGTCGGCGGGGGCCGGGGTGCCGTTGACCGCGTTGTACGAGGTCATCAGCCCGGAGACGCGCGCATCCTCGATCAGGCCGCGAAACTGCGCCGTGTAGTAGTCGCGGATGTTCGCGTCGGTCGTGTCCGAGCTGTCCGAGTGCCGGTCGTTCTCCACGTCGTTGAGCGCGAAGTGCTTCGCGGTGGCCGCGACCTTCAGGTACCGCGACAACGGCTGGCCGGTGCGGGTCTGGCCCTGGTAGCCGTTGACGAACGCCCCGGCCATCCTGGCGACCAGGTGCGGGTCCTCGCCGAACCCCTCGTCGTTGCGGCCCCAGCGGGGATCGCGGTCCATGTTCACGGTCGGCGCCCAGTAGGTCAGCGAGCCGTAGTTCGCCCGGTCCGGGCCGATGTTGTTCTGCGCCACGCCCCACAGCGACTTGTCCAGCACGCCGCGGGCCTCGTCGGAGATCGCCGTCGTCGCCTGGTACATCAGCTCCGGGTCCCACGACATGGAACTCGCGAAGTTGGTCGGGAAGCTGGTGGCGCGCACGCCACCGCCCACGCCGCCGTCGTTCGTGTCGGCGCCGAGCAGGTTCAGCCCGTGCTGACCCTCGCTCCAGTACGTGTACTGCTGCACGCCGAGGCGCGGGATGGCGGGGGCGCTGTTGGTGCGCAGCTGCAGCACCTTCTCGCCCAACGTCATCCGCGACACCAGGTCCGCGGCCCGTTCGGCGAAGGTGTACCGGGTGTTCAGGTAGACCGGTCGTTCGCTCAGCCCCTGCGCCGGTGCCGCGGGCACCACCAGTGCCGCGACCAGCGCCGCGGCCACTGCCGCCCACCCTCGCCGACGTCCGTGCGGGATCGCGGACATGAGTACCTCCGACATCGCAGGTGGCTCTCGTCATTTCGGCGCTGTTGGGCGGAACAGCTCGCGCGGACCACAGAGTTCGCCGGTCTTGACCGTTAAACAAGGTCCATCCGGGGTCTTCCGGCGGTCACTTAACGTCAAAGTCGGCCAAACTGTCCTGCTACCGTGACCGGATGCCGCTCCCGGTGCCCGCTGTCCGGCCGACGCCCGATCCGCCGGTCAACCTGCGCAGCCTCGGCAGGGTGCGGGTCCTGGAGGCACTGACCGCGGCGCGGCGGCTGTCGCGCCCCGAGCTCGTGCGCCGGACCGGCCTCGCCCGCGCGACCGTCGGTTCGGTGATCGCCGACCTGATCCGGGCGGGCGTCGTGACCGACGAGGACGCGCCCCGCGCGGAGGGCCTGCGCACCGGCAGACCGGCCCGCACCCTGTCGCTCAACCGGCACGCCGCCCACGCGGTCGGCGTGGACATCAGCCGCGACCACGTGCGGGTCGTGCTGTGCGACCTGTTCGGCGAGCCGGTGTGGGACCGCGACCTGCACCGCCTGCCGGACAACGACTCCGGCGAGGTGCTCACGACGGCCGCGGAGCTGATCGCGCAGGCGCGACGCGCCACCGACGTCCCGGCGGAACGGATCCTCGGCGTCGGCATGGGCATCTCGTGCCCGATCGACCGGCACGGCACGTTGCTGGCCGAGGGCATCATGCCGGGCTGGATCGGCGTGCGCCCCACGGACGAACTGCGCGAGCGCACCGGGTTCGCGGTGCGCCTGGTCAACGACGCGAACGCGGCCGTGCTCGCCGAACACCGCCACGGCGTCGCACAGCACTGCGGCGACGTCGTCTACATCAGACTGTCCACGGGCATCGGCGCGGGCGTCATCTCGGACGGCCGGATGCTGCTCGGCGCGGGCGGCCTGGCCGGCGAGCTGGGCCACGTGATCGTCGAACCGTCCGGCGCGATCTGCCGCTGCGGCAACCGGGGCTGCCTGGAAACCGTCGCCAGCCCGGCCGCGATAGCGAAGCTGCTGTCCACCGGCACCGCCGAGCCCACGTCGACCGCCGAGCTGATCGACCTGGTGCGCGCCGGCGACCGCGGCGCGATCCGGGCAGTGGAGGACGCGGGCGACGCGGTGGGCCGCGCATTGGCCCAGGCGGTCACGATCATCAACCCGGAACTGGTCGTCATCGGCGGTGAACTGGCCGCGGCCGGCGACGTGCTGATGGCGCCCATCCGCCGCGCCGTGCAGCGCAACACCATGAGCTGGCACACCAGCGACCTGCGCGTCGTGCCGGGTGCGCTCGGCGACAGCGCCAGCGTGCGTGGCGCGGCCGCGCTCGTGCTGGCCGACGCGCCCGAACGGCTGGCCGGTCTCGTCGCCGGTTGACCCCGCCGAGCTCCCCCGCGCCAACTCCTCTGCGCCAACTCCTCCGCACCAACTCCTCCGCGCGAACCCGCCGGGTGGAACTCCACGCCGTTACGATCCCTGCCATGACGGCACGCAGTTTCAGCGGCACGGCGCACGCGGCGGACCGTGGCCGGGTGGCCGTGCCCGTTCCGTTCGACCCCGACGAGGCCTGGGGCGTCAAGTCCCGGCACCACGTCACCGGCACCGTCAACCGGGCGCGCTTCCGCGGCGTCATCGAGACTCCCGACCACCGGATCGTCCTCACGGCCGCCTGGCTGCGCGACAACGCACTGGCGCCCGGCGACCACGTCGAGGTCGAGCTGTCCCCGGAAGGCCCGCAACGAGCCGACCTCGCCGACGACCTCGCAGCCGCACTCGACGCCGACCCGGCGGCCGCCGCGTTCTTCGACTCCCTCGCCCAGTTCTACCGCCGCGCCTACCTGCGCTGGATCGACGGCGCCGCCCGCCGCCCGGAACTGCGCGCCGCCCGGATCGCCGAGGTGGCCGGCCTCCTCGCGGCCGGGGTCAAGCAACGGCCCAAGACCTGAGGGGCCGACCGTGTAGCGCGTATGCGGCTACCGCGCAGTGGTGGCCCGCGAGATCACGGCGGCGGCACAGTCGGGAGCGACCCCTCCCTGGCGAAGGGCGTCGCTGACCGCCTCCATGACGTGCTTCGCAGCGGCGTACGGGCCGAAGCCCGACGCTCGACCAGCCCGGCGGGCTGCGCCGCGAGGAACTGGCCGTGCCGGCGGGCATCTCGATCGAGTACGTGATCCGGATCGAACAGGGCCGGGCCTCCACCCCGGCCGGGTGCGGACGCCCGGAGCAGGCTCGACCTGGTCGTCGCAGCGGCAGGGGGTGGACCGCGCCGCTGCATGCGGTCCACCCCCTGCCGTGGCCACCGGATCAGGACGCCGGGACGACCGGCCGCAACGGTGTCGTGTCCCGCGAGGAGAGGAACTCCGGACGGGTCTGGTCCTGCGGGCGGGGAGCGTTGCGGACCGCGTTGAACGTGATGATCAGCAGCCGGCGGCTGGTCGCGGACATGTTGGGCGGCGATCCGTGCAGCAACTGGCCGTGGAAGAACAGCACCGAACCCATGTCGCCCAGCGGGGCGACGATGCCGTGCTCGCGCATGCTCTCGCCGAGCGCCTCCGGCTCGATCCGGTACTTCAGCGACGCCGCGAGCGTGGCCGCCCAGTCCTCCTCCTCGTCGAAGCTGACCGGGAGGAGGTCGCGGTGCGAGCCCGGCACGAGGTAGAGGGGTCCGTTGAACTCCGTCACCGGGTCGAGGAACACCACGGCGCTGAGCGCGTCCGGCCGGGGCATGCCGTCCTCGCGCTGCCAGAACATGAAGTCCTGGTGCCATTCCCAGATGCCGCCGCCGAGGCCGTGCTTCGCGTTGATCTTGAACTGGTGGACGTAGACGTCGTCGCCGAGCAGCTCGCTCGCCGGTCCGAGCAGGCGCGGATCGCGGACCAGGTCGTGGAACACCTTGTTGGTCAGGTGCACGCCGTGCACCGCGCGGACCTTGCCGGAGGCCTCCTCCAGCGTCCGGTGCGGGCCGGGGCGGCTGAACTCCGTCTCGGCCTCGTCGCGCAGCACCGCGAGTTCGTCCGCCGTGAACAGTCGTTCACGCAGGAAGTACCCGTCCTCGGCGTACTGCCTGGACACCTCGGTTGACAGCGTCACGGACACTCCTCCTTGTCGTTGGCTCGCGCCGGACTCAACGGCTGTCTCCACCACGTCGGCGAACTCGGCGACGGTGGGGTGTTCGAAAAGCGCGTGCAGCGGGATGTCCACCGCGAACGAGGACCGCACCTCGGCGAGCACCTCGGCGGCGAGCAACGAGTGGCCGCCGAGGTCGAAGAAGTCCTCGTCTCCCCCGATCTCCGTGACGCCGAGGGCGGCGGACCAGATGTCGGCCAGCCGGTGCTGGGTGGCGGTGGTCAGCGCCACCCGCGCGGGTCGTTCCGGTGCGTCCCAGCGGGGATCGGGCAGCGCGCGGCGGTCGACCTTCCCGTTCGCCGTGAGCGGCAACCGCTCCAGCACCACCACGCTGGAGGGCACCATGTAGTCGGGCACCTTCGTCGCGGCGTGGGACCGGAGCAGCCGGGCGAGGTCCGGGACGTCGGCACCGACGCGGCTCACGTACCCGACCAGCCGGGCGTCCCCGGCGGGGGCGGTGCGCACCAGCACGACCGCCTCACCGACCTGCGGATGGCTCTCCAGCGCGCTCTCGACCTCGGCCAGTTCGACGCGGAAGCCGCGGATCTTGACCTGGAAGTCGGCCCTGCCGAGGAACTCCAGCTCGCCGCCCGGCCGCCACCTGCCCAGGTCACCGGTGCGGTACATGCGGTGTCCGTGCCCCGGCGCATACGGGTCCGGCACGAACTTCTCGGCCGTGACGCCGGGCTTGCCGACGTAGCCGCGGGCCAGCCCGGCGCCACCGATGTGGATCTCGCCGATCACCCCGTCCGGGACGACCTCCCCGTGCTCGTCGAGGAGGTACACCCTGGCGTTGGCGATCGGCGCGCCGACGGGCACCGGGCTCGGCCACCGCCCGTGGTCCGCCGGCAGGTCGTAGCACGTGACGACGTGGGTCTCGGACGGCCCGTACTCGTTGTGCAGGGACATGCCGGGCACGCCGCTCAGCTGCCGCACGTCCGGGGTGGCCATGAACTGCTCCGAGCCGGAGATGACGGTGCGCAGCGCGGCCGGTGCCGCACCGGCCTCCCGGTAGCCCGCCGCCACCTGGTGCAGGGCGGGTGCCGGGATGAACAGGCGCTCGACGCGCTGCGACTCCAGGACGCCGTGCAGCCGCGCGAGGTCCAGCCGCTCGTCCTCCGTGATCAGGACGACCTCGCCGCCCACCATCCAGGTCGAGAACATGTCCTGCACCGAGACGTCGAACGCCAGTGACGCGAACTGCAGCGTCCGGGGTGGGTCGTCCTGGCTCATCCGGTAGTGGGCGGCCTGCCAGGCGAGCAGGTTGACCACGGCCCCGTGGGGCATGGCAATGCCCTTCGGCCCTCCGGTCGAGCCGGACGTGTACGTCACGTAGGCCACGTTCCGCGGGTCGAGGCCGCTGCCGGGGCCGTCCGCCGCCGCCTGCAGGTGGATGCCGTCCGCCGACCAGACCTCCGCCCCGGTCGCGGGCAGCCGGTGCCGCACCCGTTGTGACGTCAGCACCACCGGGGCGGCCACCTCGGTCAGCACGGCGCTGATCCGGTCCGCCGGGTTGCGCTGGTCGATGGCCACGTACGCGCCGCCGGCCTTCAGCACCCCCAGCACGGCCACGACCATCTCCAGGCCGCGTTCCAGGTAGAGCGCGACCCGGACGTCCGGCCGGACGCCCGCCGCACGCAACCGGTGGGCCAGGTGGTTGGCGCTCGCGTCGAGCTCGGCGTAGGTCAGCGCGACCTCGCCGAGGCGCACCGCGGTCCGGTCCGGTGTGGACGCCGCCTGCGTCTCGAACAGGCCGAGCAGCGTGGTGTCCGGCTCCGGCTGGACGGGTCCCGCACTGCGGCGGGCGATCAGTGCGGCGCGTTCCGCGTCGTCCAGCAACGGGATCCGCGACACCGGCAGGTCCGTGCCCGCCGCGATCTCCGCGAGCAGCCGGACGAGGTGCCGTGCCATCGCGGCGATCGTGGTGGCCGAGAACTCCCCCGCGGCGTAGTCGAACGCCAACCGCCACACGGCACCCGTGCGGCGAGCGGTCAGCGCCAGCGGGTACCGGACCGCGACCGGGTCCAGCGCGAGCCGCTCGGCGCGCACGCCCGGCATCTCCAGGACCGGGTCGTCGTCGGTGGCCTCGAACCACACCTCGAACAGGGAGTCGTGCCGGCCCCGGCGGCTCGGCCTGGCCACGGTGACCACCTCGTCGAACCCGAGGTCGCCGTGGGCCACCGCGTCGCGCAGCGTGCCGTGCACCCGCTCGGCCAGCTCCCGGAACACCGGATGCCCGGCGGCGTCGACGCGCAGCGCGAGGACGTTCTGGTGACAGCCGATGTCCTCGGTGACCTCGCGGTCCGGCGAGCTCGTGCCGATCATGATGTCGGTCTGCCTGCTGTAGCGGCGCAACAACAACGCCCACGCCGCCAGGAGCGCGCTGCTCGCCGGGCAGCCGGCCTTCCGCGCCACCGCGTCCACGATCGCGGCGGGGACGTCGACGCCGTGGGTGGCCGGGCCGTCGCCGGTCTCCTGGCTCAGCCTCGGCAGGTCGAGCCCCACGGGGCACTCCGCCAGCCGGTCCTCCCAGTACCGCCGTGCTTCCCCGTGCCCGCCCTGCTCCCCGTGGCCGGCCGGGCGCACCTCGATCGGCGGAAGTGCCGGTGCCGCACCGGTCACCTCGGCCGTGTACAGCGCGGCGAGGTCGCGGGTCAGCAGGTGCTCCGACCGCTGGTCGAAGGCGATCCGGTGCACCACGACCCCGAGGAGGTGGGTGTTCGCGCCGCACCGGACGAGGGTGACCCGCAGGACCGGGCCGTCGGCGAGGTCGATCGGCACCTGGGCGGCGGCCCGCAGCACGTCGACTGCCTCGCTCTCGGAGTCCGCCACCTCGTGGGTGAGCGGGAAGTCCTCGGCGGGTTCGTCGACGATCCGCGCCGGTGTCCCCGCCACCTCGGCGAACCGCGTGCGCAGGGCCCGGTGCCGCGACCGCAGCGCGGAAAGGGCTTTCCGCAGCGCCACGACGTCGAGCTCTCCGGTCAGCCGCCAGGCGACCGGGACGTTGTGGGCGGGACTGCCCGGATCCAGCTGCGCGAGGAACCACAGTCCGCGCTGGAACGCCGAGGCGGGTTCCGCCGCCACCTCAAGAGATCGCCCGGTCATCGCTCACCCCAGACAGCCCGGTCCGATGTGCTCACGGCATCGTCCTGACGCCGTCCGGCCCCGCACAAGTCGGGCACGCTCCCGACACCGTCCACTCGCCACCGTCCGGTGCTCATCCGACGTTCCCCTGCTCCTCGGCCAGCCGTGCGGCCACTTCCTCGTCCGACAGAGTGGCGACCATGGCGAGCACCTCGCGGAGGTCGGCCCTGGACGCCTGCTGCACGCGCCGTTCCCGGATCCGGTCGGCGAGGCGCTCCACCGTGGGGTCGGTCGTGAGCAGGTCCGTGAGCGGCAGCTCCACCCGCAGGTCCGCCCTGATCCGGCTGACCACCCTGGTCGCGAGCAGCGAATGCCCGCCGAGGTCGAAGAAGCTGTCCCGCACCCCGATGCGTGCGACGCCGAGCACCTCCGCCCAGATCTCGGCCAGCTGGCCCTCCAGGGCGTCTCTCGGCTCGACGTAGGCGGTCTCGGCACCGCGTTGCAGGGTGACCGGCGGCAACGCCTTCCGGTCGACCTTTCCGTTGGGCGACAGCGGAATCGCGTCCAGCCACGTGAACACGGCCGGCACCATGTGCTTGGGCAGCGTCACACCGAGGTCCGCGCGGAGCTGCTCGACGGAGGGCCGCTCGGCCTGCGCGACGACGTACGCCGCGAGGAACCGGTCGCCGTACTGGTCGGGCACCGCGACGACGACGGCGTCGGCGACACCCGCGCACTCCCGCAGCACCACCTCCACCTCGCCCAGCTCCACCCGCTGGCCGTGCACCTTCACCTGGAAGTCGTTGCGCCCCCAGTACTCCAGCAGCCCGCCGTCGGTCCACCGCGCGCGGTCGCCCGTCGCGTAGAGCCGCTCGCCGTCGCCGAAGGGGCTCGGCAGGTACCGTGCCGCCGTCAGCTCCGGCCGGCCCTCGTAGCCGTGTCCCACCTGCACGCCGCCGACGTACAACTCACCCACCATGCCCTGCGGCACCGGCGACAACGACCGGTCCAGCACGAACAGGGGGACGCCCGCGAGCGGACGCCCCAGCGGCACCCGCGCGCCGAGCGGACCGCTGACCTCGTGCGTGACCACCTCGACCGCGGCCTCCGCCGGCCCGTAGGTGTTCATCAGCCGCGCACCGGGGTAGCGGCGGAGGAAGTCGGCGGCCAGCGCGGCGGGCAGTTCCTCGCCGGAGGACACCACCAGCTCCAGCGCCGGATGCCCGCCGGGGTGGTCGTGTTCCACGAACGGCCGCAGCATCGACGGGACGAAGTTGGACACGGTCACGCCGTGCCGGTCGAAGACCTCGTGCAGGTGGGCCGGGTCGCGGTGGCCTCCCGGCGCGACCAGCACCATGCGTGCCCCGTGCAGCAGCGGCCACACCAGCTCGGGCACCGAGACGTCGAACCCGATCGGCGCCTTCGTCGCCGAGACCTGGCGGGAGTCCAGGCCCAGCCGGTGCTGGTAGGAGGCCAGCCGGTTCACGAACCCGCCGTGGGTGTTCGTGGCACCCTTCGGCTTCCCGGTCGAGCCGGACGTGAACAGCACGTACGCCACGTCGTGCGGGCCGAGCACCGTGCCCGGCGCCGACGTGTCCTCGGCGGCCACCTCCGCGCGGACCTCCGGGTCGTCCAGGCAGACCGACGGGAGGTTCGGCGGCACCCTCTTCCGCGCCGCCCGCGAGGTCAGCACGAGCACCGGGCGGGCGTCGGCGGCCATTCCCGCCAGCCGCTCGGGCGGGCTGTCCGGGTCCAGGGGCACGTACACGCCCCCGGCCTTCCAGGTGGCCCACAGCCCCACGACGAGGTGCTGCCCGCGGTCCAGGCAGATCCCCACCCGCGAGCCGCGCTCGACGCCGTGCCGGCTCAGCCACCGGGCCAGCTGGTTCGCGCGGGTCTCCACGTCCCGGAACGACAGCTGGTCACCGCCGTCCTCGACCACCGCGATCCCGTCACCCCACCGGTCCACCACCGATTCGAACCAGCCCACCACCGAGTCGAACTCCGTCCTCAGTGGACCGCCGTCTCCCAGGGAGACGGCGCGGGACAACGCCGTGGCGGACATGAGCGGCAGTCGTGACACGGGCTGCCCGGCATCGGCCGTGCCGCCGCGCAGGACCTCCACGAGCCCCTCTCCGAGGCCGGTCGCGGTCAGCTCGCCGAGCACGTCGGTGGAGTACTCCAGCAGGCCGGTCAGCTCGCCGCCGGCGGCCGGCGACAGCTCGATCCGCACGTCGAACTGCGCGGTCCCCGTGTGCAGCTGGGAAACCCGGCCCGCCGCAGCCACCGGCGGCAGGTTCTCGCGCAGCACGAGCATGTTGCGCACGATCGACAGCCGGTCGGAGAAGTCCTGGTCCTGACGAGCCGCGCGCACGATCTGGTCGAACGGCAGGTCCTGGTTCGCATAGGCGGCCAGGCACGTCTCGCGGATGCGGCCGAGCAGCTCCCGGAACGTCGGTTCACCGTCCACGTTCACGCGCAGCGGCACGGTGTTGGCGAAGAAACCGACCACTTCGGACAGTTCCGGGCGGGACCGGCCGGCGGTGACCGTGCCGATGACGACGTCCGTCTGGTCGGCCCACCGCGACAGCACGGTCACCCAGGCCGCGGCGAGCACCATGAACGGTGTCACCTGCTCGGCCGCGGCCAGCCGCCGGACCTCGGCCATCAGGTCGGCGGGAATCGTGAGGGGCAGCGCCTTTCCGGCGAACGAGCGGTCGGTGCCCGCGGCGGCATCGGCCGGCAGCTCCAGCGGCACGGCCCCGGTCAGCCGGTCCCGCCAGTGCGCCACCTGTCCGGCGAGTGCGTCGCCGGCGGCCTGGTCCCGTTGCCACGCGGCGAAGTCCGCGTACCGGACCGGCAGCTCGGGCAACGCCGACGGGCCGTCGCTGATCAGGGTGTTCAGCTCCCGTGCCAGGACAGCGGCCGACGCGCCGTCGGCGACCAGGTGGTGCACGCACAGCGCGAGCACCCACCGCCCGCCGGTGGTGACCTGGAACAGCATCGCCCGCAACAACGGGGGTGCGCCGAGGTCGAAGCGCTGTTCGGCGAGCCGCAGGCACTCCTCGTCGAGCGCCGCGTCGTCCGGCACCTGCCGGATCGCCACGTCGAAGTCGACGTCGTGGTGGACGACCTGTTCCACGCGGCCGTCGGGGGTCAGGCGGAACCCGGTGCGCAAGGCGTCGTGTCGGGCCACGAGCGCACGGAGTGCGGCGCGCACGGCCTCGACGTCCGGTTCGCTGTCCCAGTCGACCCGCCCGGCGATGTGGTAGGCCGCTCCCGCCCCGATCTGGTCGAGCAGCCACAGCCGCTCCTGCCCGGACGACGCGGGCGCCACCGCGCCGTCGGCGAGCCGGGGAACCGGGTCGGTCACCCGCACACCCCTGGACGCGGAGGCCACCGCGGCCGGGGTCGCCGCGCTGAGCAGCCACTCCAGCTGCACGTCGGTGTCGTGGTCCGAGAGGAGCGCGGACCGCAGCCGGACGGCACGCAGGGAGTCGAGCCCCTGTCCGACGAGCGGCCGGTCGGGGTGCAGTGCCGCGTGATCGAGCTGGAGCGTCTCGGCGACCAGCCCGAGGACCGGGTCCTCGGGGCCGGCCGCGCGCTCGGCGACCGGTGCGACCGGCTCGGCGGTGAGAGCCGCCAGCGTTCCGGCGAGGTACTGCTCCCGGCACGCGGTCCGGCGCACCTTGCCACTGGAGGTCCTGGGCACGGAGCCCGGCCGCACCAGCACCACGTCGGACAGTTCGAGCAGGTGGTCGCGGGTGACGGCCTCGCGCACCGCGCGCACCAACGCAGTGACCTCGGCCGGCTGGCCTTGCGCGAACCCCCTGGCCACCTCGTGCACCAGGACGACCCGTTCGGTCGCGCCGTCGTCGACGGCGAACGCGGCTGCCCGCCCGGCGGCCAGGCCCGGTCCGGCGCTGGCCGCGGACTGCTCGATGTCGGCCGGGTAGTGATTGGCGCCCCGGACCACGATCAGCTCCTTGAGCCGTCCGGTCACGAACAGCTCGCCGTCCCGCAGGAACCCGAGGTCGCCGGTGCGCAGCCAGTCGTGTTCCGACCCGGCGAGCCGTGCGTGGAAGACGCGCCGCGTCTCCTTTTCGTTCGCCCAGTAGCCCGCGCCCACGGTGGGGCCGCTGACCCAGATCTCGCCGACCGCACCGGGCGGGCGCTCCTCGCCGGTGGCCGGGTCCACCACGGCGACGAGGTCCGCGCCCCTGGTGGTGCCGCAGCCCACGAGCGTCGCCCCGGACTCGGCCGGCACGACGCTGCCGCCGGCCAGCTCCGCGCGGTCCACCGTGAGCTCCACCGGCCGCGCCGACGAGGCGGCACCGGTCACGAACAACGTCGCTTCCGCGAGTCCGTAGCAGGGCAGGAACGCCTCCGCGCGGAAGCCGGCCGGACCGAAGCGTTCGGCGAACGCGTGCAACGTCGGGGCGCGCACCGGTTCCGCGCCGACCAGGGCCAGCCGCCAGGTGCTCAGGTCGAGCCCGGCCAGCTCCTCGTCGCTGATCCGGCGCACGCATTCCGCGTACGCGAAGTCCGGGGCGGCACTGGCCGTCGCACCGAACTCGCTGATGGCGCGCAGCCACCGGACGGGGTGGTGCAGGAAGGCCATGGGGGACATCAGCATGCCGGGGAACCCGCTGTGCAGCGGCTGCAGGATCCCGCCGATCAGGCCCATGTCGTGGTACGGCGGCAGCCAGCTGACGCTGCGCGTGTGCTCGTCCGGTGCGAGCACACCGGCGATCACGGCCGAGTTGTGCAGCAGGTTGCCGTGGCTGAGCAGGACGCCCTTCGGCGTCGCCGTGGAACCCGAGGTGTACTGGAGGAACGCGACGGTGTCCGGCGTCAGCGCAGGCCTTGACCAGCCCGTCTCCTCGCCGGTGGGCACGAGCCAGCGCAGTGACCGGTCGCCCAGCCGCTCCTGCACGGCGGGCAGGAGCACCTCGTCGGTCATGGCGACGGTCGCGGCGCAGTCCTCGGCCACGGCGAGCACGCGCGCGATTCCCGCGCGGTTGGTCGGCGGGTAGACGGGGACCGCGACGGCACCGGCGTAGAGGCAGCCGAAGAAGGCGGTGACGTAGCTCGCGCCCGGCGGGTGCAGCAGCATCACCCGGTCACCGGGTTCCACGCCGGTGGCCTGCAGCTGGGCCGCGGCGGCGCGCGCGGCGGCGTCCAGCTCGCGGTAGGTCAGCGCGAGCTCGGCGCCGTCGCCGTCGGTGAACACGTAGCCGACGGCGTCAGGTTGCCCGGTTGCCCGCGCGACCAGCAGTTCGACGAGATCTGCGGGGTCACTCAGCCCCATGGTCACTCCTGTCGTGATCGGCCCGAAACCGTGCGCGGTCCAGCTTGGGAATGGATCTCGTGGGCCTGGCGGGCGTCGCCTTCTCGACCAGGCCGGCCACGTTCGCGACGGTGCCGGCCTCGAAGAAGTCGACCAGCTCCAGCTCCACGTGGCAGGCCGCGTGGATCCGGTGCAGGATCCGCACGGCGAGCAGCGAGTGGCCGCCGAGGTCGAAGAAGTCGTCGTGCACGCCGACGTCGCCGACGTCCAGCAGTTCCGACCAGATCGCCGCGATCACACGCTCGGTCTCGGTGCGGGCGGCGACGACGTCCGCGCGCGGCTCAGCTCGTTCGGCCGGCGCCTGCCGCGGTTCCTCGTCGGCGGCCGGTGCGAGGAACTCCAGCGCTCCCGCGGCGGTCCGCCGGGCCCGGAGCCCGGTCGCGTACAACCGCGTGCCCGATCCGGACGGGTCCGGCACGAAACGCTCCGCCGTGCGACCGGGGTGTCCCGCGAACCCCTCGCCCGCCTCGGACGCGCTCACGAACAGCTGTCCGACCACCCCCGCCGGCACCTCGGTCAACGAGCGGTCCAGCAGGTGCAGACGGCTGGTCTGGTCGTGCCGCTGCTCCACCGGGGCCAGCGGCAGCCTCCACACCGGACACGTGGCGTCGGCCGTTCCGGCGCGCAGCACCTCGGTCAGCGCATCGACCAGCCGCCGGACCGAGGACCTCGTCAGCACGTCCGCGGCGAACTCCACGAACCCGGTCAGCCCGCCGTCCGCCGCGGGCGACAGCTCGATCTCCAGCTCGAACTTGGCGGTACCGGTGTGCACCGGGACCACGTCCATGCTGATCCCCGGCAGCTGGGCCGTGGCGGGCGGGGTGTTGTGCAGCACCAGCAGGTGCCGCACGACCGGCGAGCGGCCCGTCGCGTCCCGGTCCGGCCGGACCACCTTGACCAGCTGGTCGAACGGCAGGTCCTGGTGCGCGTAGGCGTCGAGGCACGTCCGGCGCACCCGGCCGAGCAGCTCGCGGAAGGTCATGGGGGCACGCACGTCCACCCGCAGCGCCAGGGTGTTCACGAAGAACCCGACCAGCCCTTCGAGCTCCGTCCTGGTGCGCGCGGCGATCGCGGTCCCCCACACCACGTCCGCGCGGTCCGCCCACCGCGACAGCACGACCGCCCAGGCCGTGGCCAGGACCATGTAGAGCGTGGCGCCCTCGGCCTCACCGAGCCGCCGCATGCCGTCCACGAGATCGGCGGGCAGCGACATCGGCAGCTCCCCGCCCGCGAACGGCCGTCCGGGGGACGCGCCGTCGGGGGGCAGTGCGAACGGCCGCACACCGGCGAGCTGCTCGCGCCAGTACTCCACCTGCCCGGCGAGCGCGTCGCCGGAGACGTGATCGCGGTGCCACGCCGCGAAGTCCGCGTAGCGGATCGGCAGTGGCCGCAACACCGGTCGCTGCCCGGCGCTCAGCGCGCCGTAGACGACGGCGAACTCCTCCGCAAGGACCCCGAGCGACCAGCCGTCCACCACGATGTGGTGCACGCACAGCACCAGGTACCACTCGGCCGGACCGACCTGGAACAGCGCCGGCCGCAACAGGCTCGGCCCGGCCAGGTCGAACGGCCGGCGGCAGAAGATCCCCACCTCGTCCCAGAGCCCGTCCGCGGTGACCGCGTGGACCGGCAGGTCGACCGGGACGGCCTCCGGGGGATGCACGACCTGGACGACGGCGCCGTCGGTGTCGACCTCCAGCCCGGTGCGCAGGGCCTCGTGCCGGTCGACCAGGCGGCGCACCGTGTCCCGCAGGACGGCGAGGTCCAGCTCGCCGCACATCCTGAGCGCACCGGCCACCACGTAGAGCGGGCTGCCGGGGTTCATCCGCTCGAAGAAGAAAAGCCGTTCCTGGGCCGGGGATGCCGGGCTCCGCGGCTCCCCGGCGGGACGGCGCGGGATCGGTGCCGGCGCGGCGCCGACACCGGCCCGGTCCAGTCGCTGCTGGAGCAGCCGGTACTGGTCAGCCGAGAGTGGTCCAGAAGCCAAAACGCCCGCCCCTCCCCTGTGGTGGCGACGAACGCCGCAGCCGAGCTGTCACGTCATCACGTTTGCCCGGCCGGACAGCCGCAACAAGTCGGTGAGTCCCCCGACAGTGCACGACCTCATCGCCGGCCGAGCGACTCCTCGACCACCCGCAGCACCTGTTCGGCGGAGCGCATGACGTACATGTGCTCGCCTCGCAGCTCCCGCAGCGTGAACCCGCGGCTCGTCGCCTTCGCCCACTCGCCGGCCAGCTCGGCGGAGACCAGAGCGTCGTGCTCGCCCCGGATCGCGGTGATCGGGGCGGCGAGCGGCGTGTCGGTGCTGGGCCGGTAGTTCTCGTGCATCTCCACGTCCGCCCGCAACGTCGGCAGCACCATCCGGCGCACCTCGGGGTCGCGCAGTGCGTCGTCGCGGTGCCCGGCGAGCTCGGCGACCCGGTCGGCGAACTCGTCGTCGGGCAACCCGGTCGCCCGCCGCGTGCGTTGCGTCCACGGCCCCGGTGAGCCGCTGACGACCAGGCTCACCACCTCGGCCCGCGTCGTGTCCGCGAGCAGGTGGGCCAGCTCGTAGGCCAGGACGGCGCCCAGGCTGTGGCCGAAGAGCGCGACCGGGCCGCTGTCGCCGATCTCCGCGAGGATGTCGGGCAGCACGCCGCGCGCCGCCAGGTGGACGTCGCGGTACGGCTCCTTCCTGACCAGCCGTTCGCGGCCGGGCAACCGCACGGCGACGATCTCCAGTCCGGCGGGGGCCACCGGGCGCCACTGCCGGAAGAACGCGCTGCCGCTGCCCGCGAAAGGCAGGCACACCAACGGAATGCTGCTCATCAGGCCCTCGTCCCGTCCTGCATCTCGCTGCGTGCCTGCTCGTCGGACAACGCGCTCACTTCAAGGACCAGCTCGGCGATCGCGTCCACGTCGATGCCTTCGGTGGCACCGAGCTGCCTCATGTAGACGGCGAGCGACCGCACCGTGCGCGCCGCGAGGAAGCCCGGGATGTCCAGCTTGATCCGGAACAGCTCCCTGATCCGCGACACCGCCTGGGTGGCCAGCAGGGAGTGCCCGCCCAGCTCGAAGAAGTCGTCCACCGCACCGATCCGCGGCACCGCGAGCAGCCCCGACCACAGCTCGGCGAGCACCTGCTCCAGGTTCCCGTCCGGCGGGGTGTACGCGTCCTGCGCGACACCCGCCCCCGGCACCGGCAGCGCCGCCCGGTTCAGCTTTCCGCTGGGCAGCAGGGGAAGCCGGTCCAGCACGACGTAGGCCGACGGCACCATGTGGTCCGGAAGGCGCTCACTGAGGTAGGCGCGCAACGCGGTCGCCGACGGGTGGTCCTCGCCGCGTGGCGTGACGTAGGCGGCCAGCCTGCGCTCGCCGACGGAGTCGGTGTAGGCGAGCACCACCGGCTCGTTCACCTCCGGGTGACCGGCGAGCGCGTTCTCGATCTCGCCCAGCTCGATCCGGAACCCCCGGATCTTCACCTGGAGGTCCAGCCGGCCCAGGAAGTCGAGGTCACCGCCCGCGAGGAAACGGGCGTGGTCGCCGGTGGCGTACATCCGGCCGCCCGGCTCGGGGCTGAACGGGTCCGGCACGAACCGCTCGGCGGTCAGCCCCGGCCGCCGCCAGTAGCCGCGGCCGGGACCGGCTCCGCCGACGAACAGCTCCCCCGCCACCCCGACCGGGACCGGTTCGCCGTGCTCGTCGAGGACGTAGATCCGGTGGTTGGGCAGCGGCCGGCCCCACGGCACCCCGGCCGGGCTGCGCCCGGTCACCGGGTGGGACGTGCTGCAGTAGGACACCTCGGTCATGCCGGCGAGGTTGAGCAGCCGCACACCGGGCACGAGCTCGGCCAGCCGGGCGGGCAGTGCGGGCGGCATCCGGTCGCCGCCGAGACCGACCACCCGCAGGGCGACGCCGGCCATGCCCTGCCGTCCGTACGTGTGGTTCACGAGCATGTCCAGCAACGCCGGGGCCGAGCTCCACGCGGTCACCCGCTGCTGCCGCAACAGCTCCAGCAGCTGCTCGGGGTCGGTGGTCACGATGTCGCCGGGCACCACGACCGTGGCACCCGCCGCCAGCGTGCCGAAGACCTCGTAGACGGACATGTCGTAGTTCAGCGAGGAGATCGCCAGCATCCGGTCCGCGGGCTGCAGCCCGTAAGCCCCGTTGACGCCGTGCAACGTGTTGGCCACCCGGCCGTGCTCGTTCGCAGAGCCCTTGGGGCGGCCGGTGGAACCCGAGGTGTAGATGACGTAGGCGAGGTTCGCCTCGGTGACGACGGCGGGAGGACGTTCCGGCGGGAGTTCCGCCAGGCGGGCGGCCTCCGTGTCGAGGGACACCAGCCGGGGACCGGTGGCGTCGTCGGTCACGCGCATGCGGTCGGGGTCCGCCACCGAGGAGTGGGTCAGCACGATCTCCGCTTCGGCGTCCTCGGCCATGTAGGCGACCCGGTCGCGGGGGTATCCCGGGTCGAGCGGCACGTAACCCGCGCCGGCCTTCAGGATGCCCAGCACCGCGACGATCATCAGCTCCGAGCGCGGCAGCGACACACCGACCAGCTGCTCCGGCCTGACGCCCTCGCCGCGCAGGAACCACGCGAGCTGGTTCGCCCGCTCGTCCAGCTCGCGGTAGGTCAGCGTCCGGTCGCCGAAGACGACCGCCGGTGCGTCGGGCGCGCGGTCGACCTGGTGCTCGAACAGCCCGTGCAGGGTGCCCGCGGTCCGTGCCGGTGCCGCAGAGCCGCCGCCGCTGAACTCGGCCACCATGCGGGCGCGTTCCTGCTCGGTGGCCATCGGCAGCCGCGAGATCCGGGTGTCCGGCTCGCGCAGCCCGGCCGTCAGCAGCAGGCTGAACGCCGTCATCATCCGCCGCACGGTGCCGGCCTCGAAGAGGTCGAGGCTGAACTCGGCGCGACCGGCGATGCCGCCGTCCGCGGCCGGCACGAGGTCGAGGGACAGGTCGAACTTGGTCGACTCGGTGTGCAGGTCCAGCACGTCCACCCGGACGCCGGGCAGTTCGAGCGCGGACATGGGCACGTTGCGCAGCACCAGCAGGGTCTGCACGAGCGGAACCGTGCCCGCCGACCGGTCGGCGACGGTTTCGGCGACCATCCGCTCGAACGGCAAGTCCTGGTTGGCGTACGCGGCGAGGCAGATCTCGCGGGCGGTCCTGACCAGCTCGCGGAAGGTCGGGTCGCCCGAGGTGTCCACGCGCAGCGGCAGGGTGTTCACGAAGAACCCGACCAGTGGCTCGACGTCGACGTGCACGCGGTTGGCGACCGGCGAGCCGATGATCATCTCGGGCTGACCGCTCCACCGCCGCAGCAGCAGGGCGTACGCGGCGAGCAGCACCATGTACTGCGTCGCCTGCTCGGCCTCGGCCAGCTGGTCCACGGCACGGATGGTCTCCGCGTCCAGCAGGAGGGGCACCGACGCGCCGCGGGAGGTCCGCTCGGCGGGACGGGGCTTGTCCGCGGGCAGTTCCAGAACGGGCGCGCCCGCGAGCACCGCACGCCAGTGCTCCAGCTGACCGGCGTCCGACCGGCCGCGCTGCCAGACCGCGAAGTCCGCGTACTGCACGGCCAGTTCCGGCAACGGCGACGGCTCGCCGGCCGCGTACGCCTGGTAGAGCGTCGTCAGCTCGTGCTGCAGGACGCCGAGCGACCAGCCGTCCGACACTATGTGGTGCATGCTCAGCAGCAGCACGTGCTCGTCGTCGGCGACCCGCAGCACGCTGGCCCTGATCAGCGGCCCCCGCGCGAGGTCGAACGGCAGCCGGACCTCCTGCTGGTAGCGCTCGCGCACCTCGGCCTCGGCGGCCTCGCCGGACAGCGCGTCCAGGTGCACCAGCGGAATCGTCATCGGCTCGGCGGGCCGCACCACCTGGTGCGGCAGGCCGTCCCTCTCGGCGAACGTCGTCCGCAACACCTCGTGCCTGCGCACGATCTCGTCGAGCGACCGGCGCAGCGCGCCGAGGTCCAGCCGCCCCGTGAACCGCACCGCCGCCGGCACGACGTACGCCACCGAGCCGGGATCGGCCTGGTCCAGGTACCACAGCCGTTCCTGCGCGAACGAGCACGGCAGCGGATCACCGGTCCGCGCGACGACGGGAACGGCCGCCGCCGACGCGGCCCTGCGCGCCAGCTCCGCACCCACCAGCAGCCGCTTCTCCGGCGTCAGGCCGCGCAGGACCTCCTCCAGGTCGATGTCCGCCGCGTCGTGCTCGCCCACCACATCTGCCATTCACGCAGGATCGGGTTCGCGCGGCCGTGCGGGGAAGACGGGGATTCTCCCGACTGCCGGTCAGATCGACGCGGCCACCGCGGTCATCCGGTCCACTGTGGTCAGTTGGTCCGCCAGCAGCGCGGTCGTGCGGACGGCCAGGGTCCGGCCCGCGGTGGCCGGGTCGTCGCGGCCGGTGGCCACGATGATGCGGACGGCGGACCAGTGGTGGGCGATCCGTTCTACCTCGCGGGCGAGCTTGAGCAGCGGCGGCTCACCGAGGCGGCGAGCGGCCGCCGCGAGGTAGTCGCCGTGCAGCCCGGTCACGGCCAGAGCGACACCGGCCACGACGAACACCTCGTCCACGACGGACGGGTCACCATCGGCGAGGCGGGTGGCCGCCTCGCGCAGGAACCGTTCCAGGCCGGGGAGACCGCGGTAGTCGGACGACCCGTCGGCCGCGCCCTCCCACCCGCTCACGTTGGCGGCCACGATCTCGCGCAGGCGCTCGCGGGACGCGGGGCCGGTGTGGCCCGACACGGTCACGTCCAGCCAGCGGTTGCCGATGGGGTTGGCGGTGAAGAACATGTCGCGGCTGTGCCGTACCGGGTTGGCCGAGTCGCGTGCCGCGGTCAGCTCCTCGATCCGGATCTCGCCCAGGAACCTGGGGGGCACCGGGTCGCACACCGACACCGTGCCGCGGTCCTCGTCGAAGCCGTGCACCACGAGCAGGTGGTTGGTGTGGACGTCCTGGTAGGCCGGGCGGAACGGCAGGAAGTAGTTGTCCGCGGCCACCGCCACGGGTGTGCCCGCCAGCAACCGGGCCCGGACATCCTCCCAGCCCTGCTCGGGCGAGGACGGCGTGTGCCAGGTCGACTCCACATTGTGGTGCGGTGCGAGGCTGGCGAACAACGACCGGTCCCGGCAGGGGAAGTAGTACTCCTCGCGGCGCATGTCGCCCGCGGGGTAGTCGAACCCCCAGGCCGCGCCGAGCAGGTCCAGCGGGTCCGCGCCGTGGAAGCCCAGCAGCACGCCCGCGGTGGCGTGCAGGCAGTGGCCGAGGTCGTGACGCCAGTGCGTGATGCCCGGCAGCGAGGCTTTCACCCGACCTCCTGCAGGGTGAGGGCGAACACGTGCAACGCGGGGTTGTCCGGCAGCACGAGCGCGACGACGTCCGACGGGACCGTCACCGGGACGCGCTGCGCCCAGATGCTGGGGGACATCGTCCGCTGCACGTGCCGGGGGTAGTGCATGTGCCGGCAGCGGAACGCGAGCAGCTCGCCGAAGCGGGGCTCGGTCTGCGGCCAGAAGTCGGACATCCGCAGCCACTGCCCGCGCACCGAGCCGTCCGAGTAGTGGACCTCCAGCAGGTCCTCGGTGCGGCGTTCGGCGGCCCCGAGCACGTGCACCCAGTCCCACCGGCCCGGCGGGACCTCGACGCGCTGGCCGCGGCACCGGACGTTGTCCGCTCCGGCGGCGGGGAACAGGAACGGCACGTCGTGGACCACCGTCGTGCTGCCGGAGGGCGGGAGCTCGCCCGCGGGGAAGGTGTTGCCCCAGATGTTGAAGCCGCCGCCGTCGAGCCCGTCCGCACCGGTCAGCCCGGTGTTGTTCAGGTGCGGCGCAAGAGGAATCGGTCGCATCACGTCAGTGCCGTCCCCAGCAGGCGGACGCCCGGGAGCGCCGGCAGTTCCACGGCGACCAGCTCCTCGCGCCGCGGGACGCCGATCCTGGCGATCGACGTGCCGGGCAGCGAGCGCAGGAACTCAGGATCGACGGCGTCGCGGTAATGCAGCCACACGGTCGCCTCGCCGACGGGCGCCGACAGGTCGAGGTGGACCCAGTCGTACCGGCCGGGCACGACCTCGACGAGCCTGCCGTCCAGCGGGAGGTCGCACGGGCTGAACGTGAGCCGGAAGGCGGTCATGCCGGGTTCACGTCGACGAGGAGCATGTCCCGCACGGTGCGCCCGCCCGCCGGGTCGAGGATCGAGATCGGCGACGCCTCGTGCCAGATGGCGGTGTCGTCGACCAGCACGGACTCCAGTGGGTCCCGCAGGGTGAAGCGCACGTCCGGCAGGCCGTCCCGGTAGATCGTGGACTCCCCGCCCGCGCTGTTCTCCCGGCGCACCAGGTGCATGCCGACGAACGAGTGCCCGTCGCGGTGCCGGCCCTCGGGTGTGGGCTGTCCGGGTTCGCCAGGAACGGCCACGATCCGGATCATGTGCAGGCCCACCGTCCACTCCGGACAGGACCGGACCCGTGCCGCGAGCGCGAGGTCGGTCGAGATCAGGTCGTGCAGGCAGGGGTTGCCCAGGAACGCGGGCACGATCGGGGCGAACAGGCGCTCGTTCGACCGCCACATCGGGATGCTGTCCTGGCGGAACGCCCGGTGCGGCAACGGGGTCAGCTCGAAGCCCGCACCGGCGGGTACCGCCGCCAGCCGGCCGTACCGGCGGTAGCGGTAGCTGCCGCCGTCGACCAGCGCGTTGTCCCGGACGAGGTCCTCCCACCCGGCGCGGAACTCCGCGAACACGGCACTGCCCGTGTCGACCGGGAAGTCCCTGCCGGACAGCCGGACGAAACCCTCACCGGCCAAGCCCGCGACGAGCTCCGCCGTGGCCGGCCCGGATGTGCGAACGTTCTCGGGCACTGGCCCTCCTCAGTGGTCGACCCGGATCCGGGCGCGGTGGGACGCCTCGGACAGTCCTGCTGGCGGTGCCGCGAACCGTGCTGCGGCGAAGAATGCTGTGGCGAACCGTGCTGCGGCGAGCACTGCTGGGGGCGTCACAGCGACGGCACCTCCACGGCCGCCAGGACGTCCGCGCGCAGCTGCGGGAGCACCACCTCGGGGAGGTCGCGGGGGAAGAAATGTCCGCCGTCGAAGGTGTGGACCCGCGCGTCCCCTTGGGTCTCCGCCAGCCACGCGTTCGCTTCGTCGTCTCCCACCAGCGGATCCGCCGCCCCGCGGTACACCCGCAGCGGGCAGCGCAGCGGTGGCAGCGGTTCCGGTTCGAAGGAGTTGACCAGCGTGAGGTCCGCGCGCAGCATCGGCAGGAAGTACTCCAGGAACAGCGGATCGAGCGCGGTCGCCGAGGGAAGGCCCTCGGAGCGCGTGATCAGCTCGCGCAGGCCTTCGTCGGTGGTCTCGCTGTACCACCGCGGCGAGCGCAGGCGGGTCGGCGCCGCGGCCGCTGCCACGACCAGGCCCCGCGGTTCCCGCGGCAGCCTGCGGCACAGCTCCCAGCCGACGATGCCGCCCATGCTGTGGCCGAACACCACCAGCGGCAGGTCGTCGAGCCGCGCGAGCTCGGCGACCAGGACCGGCACCAGGGTGGCCATGTCCGTCAGCGGTGGCTGCAGGCTCCGCGCGCCGCGGCCGGGCAGCTCCACCGCGACGACCTCGACCTCAGGTCCCAGGAGGGCGGGCCACCGCTGGTAGAGCTGAGCGGACCCGCCACCGGGCGGTAAGCACAACAACCTCGCCTTTGCCCGCCCAGGTGGCGAGAAGCGCTGCAGCCATTCCGTCACGTGTCGAGACTCATCCGGTCCGGATGCCCGGACAAGTCGGTGACGTTCCCGACAGGACCGCTGCTACAGCTCGAACTCCCCCGGCGCGAGGCTGCGGGCGAGGCAGAACTCGTTGCCCTCCGGGTCGGCCAGCACCACCCAGGAACGGCCTTCGCCCTGCCCGACGTCCACAGTGGACGCGCCGAGCGCGAGCAGCCGGTCCAGCTCGGTCCGCTGGTCGCTGTCGATCGGGGCGATCTCGAAGTGCACCCGGTTCTTGCTGTTCTTGCCCTCGGGCACCTGGACGAAGGACATGCTCGGCACGGCGGGCCCGCGGCGCAGGTCGGCGAGGCGTTCCGCGCCCGGCGCCTCGGGATCGGGGCCGATCTCGACCACGGTGCCGTTCTTGTCCTCGTAGACGACGTAACCCAGGACACCGCACCAGAACTCGGCCAGCCGCCGCGGGTCCACGCTGTCGATCGTCGCCCATTCCAGCCTGCTCGTCATGTACCACGCCCTTGTCCGTCGATGTCCTTTGAGCTCGAACACTGTCCCACAGAGCTCAGGCCGGTTTCAGGGTGAGGTGCTGTTGCGCGGCCGCCGTCACGGCCTCCCGGCTGAACGGCCACGCGGTGGTCTCACCGCGCTGCCACAGCGGCAGCTGGTCGTCGTAGTGCTCGTCGAACGCGTGGCCGGACGCGCCGGTGAGGTTGACCCACCGCGACGCGTCGACATCGGCCCAGTCCACGACCATCCGCATGGACGGCACCCAGTTCACCTGGTAGGTCTTCTTGGCGTTCCAGCCGGTCGCGTTCACCGTGGCCGGTCCGCCCGCGACGCCGCCCGGCTCGCGGTTGAGCAGCCACTGGATCGGCGCGGGTCCGCTGCCCAGCGTCTGGTTCCGCACCGTCAGCTGGTGCAGGTCGCCCCACTTCCACGCGGCCGGGTCGGCGCCGAGGCGGTCGCGGAGCTCCTGGTTCGCGTCGTCCATGGCCGCGCGCAGCACGGCGTCGCGGCCGTTGAGGGAGCGCTTGGTGTTGTGCCAGAAGTCGTCGTCGGGGCGTTCCAGCAGAGTGCGGACGACCTCGAACCACTGGCCACCGCCGTCCACGTCGACCTTGGGCGCGCCGTTCGTCAGCTTGTCCACGAACATCAGCTGCAGCAGGTTGCGCCACACGGCGTTGAAGTAGGCGGCCGGGGCGGAGTCGGCGGGTTGCGCGAAGTCCCAGCCGCGCAGCAGGTCCCGCGCCTTGGTCGTGTCCCCCTCGACGGGCACCGCGAGCAGGTACGGGGTGAGGTTGGCGGCGTTGGCGTTGCGGGTGTCGAGCTGGATCCGCTGCATCGCCGCCGCGTCGAGCTTCCCGCCCTGCTTGATCAGGTCGGTGATCCGCTGGCTGCGGTTGCCGTCACCCCAGTCCTTGGTGATCAGGTGCGGGTACGACGGGTCGGTCACGGCGTTGTTGGCGTTCACGAAGTACCCGGCCGCGGGGTCCAGCGCGCTGGGCAGCTGCTCGAACGGGAGATAGCCGGCCCATTCGGTCGCGCTGGTCCAGCCGGGCACCGGGAACCGCCCGTCGCCCTGCTTGCGGACCGGGATGAGACCGGGCACCTGGTAGCCGATGTGCCCCTCCCGGTCGGCGTAGAGCATGTTCTGCGCCGGTGCCGCGAACAGGGACGCGGCCTCGCGGAAGGAGCTCCAGTCGCGGGCGAGCGCCAGCTGGAACACCGCGTCCAGGGTCCTGGCCGGTTGCAGCGCGGTCCACTTGATCGCGACGGCGTGCTCACCGGCCTCGACCCCGGGCACCCGGCCCTGCGCGCCCGCGTTCTTCAGCCGCTCCACCACGTCCGACAGCAACGGGCCGTGCCCGGTGGACCGGACCGTGATGGTGCGGGGTTCACCGCCCGCGACCTTGATGACCTCCTGCCTGGTCTCCAGGGGCTTCTGCACGCCGTCGTACTCGTAGGTCGAGCCGGTGACGCGTTCCAGGTACAGGTCGGTGACCGCCGGGTCGAGGTTCGTCAGCCCCCACGAGACGTCCCGGTTGTGCCCGATGACCACACCGGGCATGCCGGAGAACGTGAAGCCGCTGACGTCGAACGGGCACTCCTGGCCGACCGAACGGCAGTGCAGGCCCATCTGGTACCAGATGCTCGGCATCGCCGGCCCGAGGTGGGGATCGTTGGCCAGCAACGGCTTGCCCGACTTGGTCAGCTTGCCGGACACCACCCACGCGTTGGACCCGATGCCCTGGCCACGTGGCCCGAGGACGCCGTCCAGCGAGCTCGCGGCGTCGGCCGCGCTGTCCAGTGCCGCCGTGAAGGCCGCCTTCTCGGCACGTCCGGCGCTCTGCGGCACGGTCGCGTCGGAGGCGGCGGGCACGCTGGGTTCCCAGCGGCTGAAGTCGTACTCCGGGAACAGCCGCGCCACGGTGTCCGGAGGCAGGCTCGCGGACAGCATCGCGCGCCTGGTCTGGTAGGTGACCGTGCCGCTGAGGTCCCAGGCCATCGCCTTGAGCCAGGACACCGAGTCGACCGGTGTCCACTGCTCCGGCGTGTAGCCCGGTGTGATCAGCCCGAGGACCGCGTACTCGACGCTGAGCTCCGACCCGGTGTGGCCGGCCAGGTAGGCGTTCACGCCGTCGGCGTAGGCCTGCAGGTGCTCGCGCGTGCTCGCCGAGAGCATCCCGTACTCCTGCTCGGCGACCCGGCGCCAGCCCATCGTCCGCACGGTCGCGTCGACGGTCACCTGGTCCGCGCCGAACAGCTCGGACAGCCGCCCCGCGGTGATGTGGCGGCGGACGTCCATCTCCCAGAACCGGTCCTGCGCGTGCGTGTAGCCCTGCGCCAGGAACAGGTCGTGGGAGTTGTCGGCGTAGACCTGCGGCACGCCGTACCGGTCGCGCAGCACCTCGACGGGCGCGCGCAGACCCGGCACGGCCAGCTCGCCGTCGGTCGTCGGGAACGAGTTGCGGACCGTCCACGTGACGAACAGGCCGGCCGCGGAGGCCACCACGACCAGGACGACCACGAGGCACCACGCGGTGACGCGCAGCCAGCGCAGCCACTTCGATCTCGGCCGCGCGCGCGGGACGGCTTCGGTCACGGTGCCCGGGGTGCTCGACACATCTACCACCCGTGGAGCATCGCCGTGTTCGCGCGCCGGGCAAAGTGAGGGGTTCTCCCGACTTCACCGGTGTCCGCGCTGCTGACACGCTCGCGGCGTGGTCACCGACACCGCAGTGCGCCCAGGAACCGGCCGCGACTTCCGCCGGTTCTGGACCGGCGACGTGGTCTCCCAGTTCGGCTCCCGGATCACCGAGTTCGTGCTGCCGCTGCTGGTCGTGACCACCTTGGACGGGTCGGGCACGCAGGTCGGCCTGTTGCAGGGCCTGTACCTGTGCCCGTTCTTCCTGTTGCCGCTGCTGGCGGGTGTCTGGCTGGAGCGGCGCACGAAGCGGCCGGTCATGATCGCCGCGGACCTCGTCCGGTTCGTGCTCGTCATGGCCGTGCCGGTGCTGGCCCTGCTCGGCATGCTGACGTTGCCGCTGCTGTACGTGATCGCGGTGCTCGGCGGCGCCATGACGGTCCTCTACGACATCGCGGCGACCAGCTACCTGCCCCTGCTCGTCCAAGGCGAGGCGCTCGCGTCGGCCAACAGCAGGGTCCTGGCGGGCCAGGCCGCGGGCGCGACCGGTGGGCCAGGACTCGCGGGCTGGCTCAGCGGCCTGTTCGGCCCGGCCGCGACCCTCGTGTTCGACGGGTTGTCGTACCTGACCTCGGCGAACGCGTTGCTGCTGATCCGCCACCGCGAGCAGGTCCCGCCCCGGTCGCGGCGCAACCTCCGGCGTGAGGTGGCCGAAGGGCTGCGGGCGGTGCTGGACAACCCGCCGGTGCGGGCGTTCGCCGTCCACGCCGGGATCTACAACGCGGCCACCGCGATGACGACCGTGGCGTTCCTGATCTACTTCGTGCGCGAGCTCGGGCACAGCCCGGCCGCGTACGGACTGATCATGCTGTGCGGCGGGCTCGGCGGCATCTGCGGCGCGCTGACCGCTCCCGCGCTGATCAGGCGGCTCGGCTACGGGCGCTCGATGCTGGTCGTGCTCGTGTTCTCCACGTGGCCGTACTTCCTGCTGCCGCTGGCCGGTGGTGGTCAGCTGGACGTGGCGCAGTGCGGCCTGGCCTACTTCCTCGGCTCGGCCGGGGCCGCGGGCGGGACCGTCGTCGCGTTGACCGTGCGGCAGAAGACCACACCGCCCGAGCTGCTCGCGCGGATGAACGCCAGCTACCGGCTGTTCGCGTTCGGCATGCTGTCGCTGGGTTCCGTGGTCGCGGGCTTCCTGGTCGACGGGGTCGGCGCACGCACCACGCTGGTCATCGCGCCCGCGCTGCTGCTGGTCTCCGCGCTCCCCGCGGCCAGCCGGCCGATCCGCACGATCCGCCACCTGGACTGACGGGAGGGCGGCCCGGCGCACCGGGCCGCCCTCCCGTCACGATCAGCGGTAGGAACGCAGCAGCTCGGTGAGGCAGCCCGTGCCGAACTCCAGGGCGTCGAGCGGAACGCGTTCGTCGACCGTGTGCAGCAGGCCGCGGTAGTCGGTGCCCGCCGGGAGCTTCAGCGGGAGCCAGCCGTAGCAGCGGATCCCGAGCTGGGCGAACAGGCGTGCGTCGGTCGAGGCCGGCGAAACCATGGGCAGCGGAACCGCGTCCGGGTCGGCCTTGGCGAGGATGTCCGCCATGGTGTCGTAGAAACCGCCGAACTCCGGCTGGCGGATCCGCTCCGGCCGGACCATCGAGCCCTCCAGCAGCAGCTCGTGCTCGAAGTCCTCGCCCACGAGGTGCCGGAGCTCGCCGACGAAGTCCTCGACGGTGTACCCGCCCGGCAGGATCCGGCCGTCCAGGTCGACGGTGATCTCGCTGGGCACGACGTTGATCTTCTCGGTCGTGCGGACGATCGTGGGGTTCGCGGTGTGCCGCAGCACGGAGTCCAGCCGCAGTGCCTCCCGCTGCGGGAGGCCGTCCGGGCGGGGGTCACCGGTCTGGTCCTCCCGGTAGCGGGTCACCTGCTCGGACAGCGGGGCCGGCAACGCGCCCGCGAGGACCTCCAGCATGCGGTCCGCGGCCGAGGTCTGGTGCCGTGGCATCCGGGTTCCGGTCAGCGTGCCGAGCAGCCGGCCCAGCCGCGCCATCGGCGAGTCCGGCGGCGCCAGCCGCGAGCCGTGACCGCCCGGACCGCGCAGCGTCACGCGCAGCCAGCAGGCGCGTTTCTCGGCGACCACGATCGGGTGGAACCGGTGACCGGGCAGGTCGATGCCGGCCCCGCCCTCCTCACCGATCGCGTACTCGACGCCGTCGAACAGCTCCGGGTGCTCGTTGACGAGGTACCGCGCGCCGACCGCGCTGCCCGCTTCCTCGTCGGCGACCACGGCCAGCACGACGTCACCCGCGGGGCGCTCCCCCGCGGCCGCCAGCCGCGACAGGGCGGACAGCATCATCGCCAGCCCGCCCTTCATGTCGATCGCGCCCCGGCCCCAGACGTGCCCGTCGACGATCCGCGCCTCGAACGGCGGGTGCGTCCACTGCTGGCCGTCCACCGGCACGACGTCGGAGTGCGCGTGCAGCAGCAACGGCGGTGCCTCGCCGCGGCCGGGGAACCGCGCGACCAGGTTCAGCCGCTCCGGGTCCGGGCCGAGCACCTTCAGGTCCACGTCCACGCCTGCGAGCAGCCGACGCAGGTGGTCGACGACGGCGGTCTCCGCGCCGGGCGGGTTGGTGGTGTCGATCCTGATCAGGTCCCGCAGCAGCGGTACCGGTTCGTTGGCGAACGACATGCAGGTCCGTCCTTCTTCGTCAGGTGAGCAGGGCGACCACGCGTGCGGCCAGCGCCCGGACGTCGCCGTCGTCGGGCCGCAGCACCAGCTCGGGGTGCTCAGGCGGCTCGTACGGGTCGTCCACGCCGGTGAACCCGGTGATCTCGCCACGGCGGGCGCGCGCGTACATGCCCTTGGGGTCGCGGGACTCGCACACCTCGACTGGGGTGTCGACGTGCACCTCCCGGAACGACAGCCCGGTGTCGGCGTGCCTGGCCCGCACCCGGTCGCGGTCGGCCCGGTACGGGCTGATCAGCGCGACGATCGCGACCACGCCCGCGTCGGCGAACAGCCGGGCCACCTCGCCGACCCTGCGGACGTTCTCCGCCCGGTCCTGCGCGCTGAACCCGAGGTCCGAGTTCAGGCCGTGCCGCAGGTTGTCGCCGTCGAGCAGGTAGGCGGGCCGGCCGGCCGCGACCAGCAGGCGCTCGACCTCCGCCGCGATCGTGGACTTGCCCGCGGCCGACAGCCCGGTCAGCCAGACCGTGCAGCCCGGCGTCGCACGCGCCACCTCGGTCCGGTGCCACACGACGGTGGGTGCGGCGGGGCGCAGGATCATGCCGGCGCCGACGGTGTCGTTCGTGGCCTCGTCGATCAGCACGAAGCTGCCGGTCGCCCGGTTGTGCCGGTAGACGTCGTAGGCCAGCGGGGCGTGGGTGTGCAGCGTGACGCGGCCGATCTCGTTGAGGGACAACGACGCCGCGGACTCGTCGCGGTGCAGGGTGGTGATGTCCAGCCGGTAGCGCAGGACCTGCACCGTGGCGCGGACCTCCTGCGTGGTGTGCTGGACGAGCAGCCGTGAGCCGAGCGAGAGCGCGGACCGGTCGCCGAGCCAGCAGACCATGGCCTCGACGTCCCTGCCGACCTCTGGCCGGTTGCCAGGCTTGCAGATCAGGTCGCCGCGCCGCACGTCCACGTCGTCGGCCAGCCGCACGGTGACCGCCTGGGGCGCGAACGCGTACGGCGACGGCTCACCGCCGGGCCGGTGGATGGCCGAGATGGTCGAGGTGACGCCGGAGGGCAGCACGACGACCTCGTCGCCGGGCCGAAAGGTGCCGCCGCTGACGGTGCCCGCGTAGCCGCGGAACTCGCCGTGGCGCACCACGTACTGCACGGGCAGCCGGGCGTCGACCAGGTTGCGGTCGGACGCGATGTGCACGTTCTCCAGGTGGTGCAGCAGCGGAGTGCCCTCGTACCAGGGCATCTGCGTGCTCCGCTGCACGACGTTGTCGCCGTGCAGCGCCGAGACCGGGATGAACGTGACGTCCCGGACGTCGAGCCTGGACGCGAACTGCTCGAACTCCGCGCGGATCCGCGCGAACCGCTCCGCCGACCAGTCGACCAGGTCCATCTTGTTCACGCACACCACCAGGTGCGGGATGCCCAGCAGACCGGCGATGAACGCGTGCCTGCGGGACTGGTCGAGCAGGCCCTTGCGCGCGTCCACCAGGACCAGCGCGAGGTCCGCCGTGGACGCGCCCGTGACCATGTTGCGCGTGTACTGCAGGTGACCGGGGGTGTCGGCGATGATGAACCGGCGCCGGGGCGTGGCGAAGTGCCGGTAGGCCACGTCGATGGTGATGCCCTGCTCGCGTTCGGCGCGCAGGCCGTCGGTCAGCAGGGCCAGGTCCATGACCGTGCCGCGGGCCTCGCTGGCGCGTTCGATCGACGCCAGCTGGTCGGCGAAGATCGCCTTCACGTCGTAGAGCAGCCGCCCGATCAGGGTCGACTTGCCGTCGTCCACGCTGCCTGCCGTGGCCAGCCGCAACAGCTGGGGGTCCATCAGAAGTACCCCTCCCGTTTGCGATCCTCCATGCCCGCTTCGGAGATCCGGTCGTCGGCCCGCGTCGCGCCGCGCTCGGTCACGCGGCTGACCTCGGTCTCCGCGACCACCGCGGCCGGAGTGTCCGCTGTGGATTCCACGCAGCCGGTGCAGGTGGCGTCGCCGACCGTGCGGAACCGGACCGTGGCCTCGTACGGCCGCTCCCCCGCTTCCAGCCGCAGGAACCTGCTCTGCGCCAGCAGCATCCCGTCGCGTTCGACCACCGTGCGGCGGTGGGCGTAGTAGAGCGACGGCAGGTCGATGCCCTCGCGGGCGATGTAGGACCAGATGTCCAGCTCGGTCCAGTTCGACAGCGGGAACACCCGCAGGTGCTCGCCCCTGCGGTGGCGGGCGTTGTAGAGGTTCCACAGCTCGGGCCGCTGGTTGCGGGGGTCCCACTGGCCGTGGTCGTCACGCAGGCTGAAGACGCGTTCCTTGGCACGCGCCTTCTCCTCGTCGCGGCGGGCACCGCCGAACAGCGCGCCGAACCGGTGTTCCGCGGTCGTCCGCAGCAGGGTCGTGGTCTGCAGGCGGTTGCGGCCGCCCGGCCCCTCCACCACGCGACCGGCGTCGATGTCGTCCTGGACCCGGCCCACCACGAGCCGCACGCCGGTCCGGCGCACGACCTCGTCGCGGAACTCGACCACCTCGTCGAAGTTGTGCCCGGTGTCGATGTGCACCACGGGGAACGGTGGCGGCGCCGGCCAGAACGCCTTGACCGCCACGTGCAGCATCACCATGGAGTCCTTGCCGCCGGAGAACAGCAGCGCCGGCCGCTCGACGGTCGCGACCACCTCGCGCAGGACGTGCACCGCCTCGGCTTCGACCGCGTCCAGGTGCGACAGCACGTAGTCCTCCGCGACGGCCACTACACCCCCATCGCGCGGCGCAGGCTCAACGGCCGCATGTCCGTCCAGACGGTCTCCACGTGCGCGAGGCACTCGCTCTTGGTCCCGGTGACGCCGACCTCGCGCCACCCGGACGGCACGTCGCGGTACGTCGGCCAGATCGAGTACTGCTCCTCGTGGTTGACCACCACGGTGAAGCGGGTGCCGTCCTCGTCCTCGTCACGCATGTCCATCCTCCATCTCGGTTTCACGCTGTACCGCCAGTGAGCACAGGACCGCCGCCAGGTCACCGGCGTTGGCGGCGTGCATCATGCTGAAGTGGTCGCCCCGCACGACCGTGGTCCGGACCTCACCGTCCACAACGGACTCCCAGCCCGCCGTGGTGGTGGAGGCACGCGGGACCACCAGGTCCACGACGCCGCGGAGGCGTGCGGGCTGCCACACCGACACGGCCGTGGTCAGGTCCGTGAACGTCTTCGCCTTGGCCAGCATCTCGGCGCGTTGCCCGGCGGGCAGCAACCCTGCTTCCGCCAGGGCGTCCAAGGCCAGCTCGTACTGGGCACCGGGGTCGAGGGCGTTCAGCTCCGCGACGTCCAGGGTCACGTCGGCGCCCGACGCCGCCACCACGCTGCGCACGAACCCGTCGACCGCGAGCGGCAGGGGAACCGGGAAGCGGGGGCCCGCGGGGACGACCGTGTCGAGCAGCGCGAGCAGCCCGACGTCACCGAGCTCGGCCGCGACGGCCACGGCCAGGCTCCCGCCCAGCGACCAGCCGACGAGGTGGTACGGGCCCTCCGGCCACCGCTGCCGGATCGCCGCCGCGTACCTGCGCGCCAGTTCCGGTACGTCCGGCCGGGCGTCCGCGGGCAGCTCGATCGCGTAGCACGGCCGGTCGTCGACATGTTTGCTCAACGGCAGGTACGGCAGCGAGGAACCGGTGCTCGCGTGCAGGCAGATCAACGGCGGCAGCGTTCCGGACTCGGTCAGCGGCACGATCAGCTCCGCAGCGCCACCGCCGTCAGCGGTGGTGCCGGTGGCGACGCCGGCGAGCTCGCGGATGGTCTGGTGCTGGAACAGCTGGCGGGCGGTGATCGGCACGCCACGCCGGTTCGCCTTGTCCACCACCAGGACCACGGAGATCGAGTTGCCGCCGAGGTCGAAGAAGCCGGTCCGGACACCGACCGGTCCCCCGCCGAGCACCTCCTGCCAGACCTCGGCGAGGACCTCCTCGGCCGGGGTGGCGGGCGGCTCGTACCGCACGTCCTGTCCGGCCGCGCCGGGTTCGGGCAGCCGCTTGCGGTCGACCTTGCCGTTGGGCGTCAGGGGGAACGCGTCCAGCCAGGTGAACCGCGCCGGGACCATGTGGTCGGGCAGCAGGTCCCGCAGGTGCCGCCGCACCTGCGCGTCACCGGGCCGGGTGCCGTTCTCGGGCACCAGGTAGGCCGCGAGGTACTGGCCGCCCGCCTCGCCCCAGGCGGCGACGGCGGCCGAGCGGACGCCGGGGTGGGAGAGCAGCGCGGCTTCGACCTCGCCGAGCTCCAGCCGGTGTCCCCGGATCTTCACCTGGTCGTCCACGCGGCCCAGGAACTCCAGCCTGCCGTCAGCGCGGCGGCGGGCCAGGTCACCGGTCCGGTAGAGGCGCCGGCCACCGCCGGCGAAGGGGTCGGGGACGAACCGGTCGGCGGTGAGGCCGGGCCTGCGGTGGTAGCCGGCCGTGACGCCGTCCCCGCCGATGAACAGCTCCCCCGCCACGCCGATGGGTTGCGGCTGCAGCCGGTGGTCGAGCACGTAGGCGGCCTCGTTCGCCAGCGGCGTCCCGATGGTCACGTCGCCGACGACGCGGTCCGCGGTCGACCACACCGTGGTCTCCGTCGGGCCGTACATGTTGTGCAACTCGGCGGGGGTGATCTCGCGCAGCCTGCGGGCCAGGTCGGCGGTCAGCGCCTCACCGCCGACGAGCAGCACCTTCAGCGACGCCAACGCATCGGCCGCGTCGGGTGCTCCGGCGAGCAGGCCGGCCAGCGTCGGGGTGCACTGCATGTGCGACACGTCGTGCGCGCGGATCAGTGCCGCGAGGCTGTCGTCGTGCCGGGCGGCGGTGAAGGCCTGGCGGACGGCGTCGACGTGCGGCAGCGCGGCGAGGACGTCGTCGGTGCCGACACCGAAGTCGATCAGGCACGCGATCTCGTCGACGCCCAGCTCCGCGAGCCGCTCGGCGAACCGCACGCACTGCTCGGGCGTGCCGAACAGGCCACCGGTCTCCATGTACCGGTCGGCGGCGTGTTCCAGCAACGCCTGCCGGTCGTCCTCGCTGAGCGTGTCGAACTCCAGGCCCATCTGCTTGGCCAGGCCGCGCAGCAGGTCCAGCGAGGTGCTCAGGTACTGCGTGAACGGGCCGCGGGCCACCTCACGCGCACGGTCGCCGTCCGGGTCGATGAACGTGTGCAGCATCAGCGCCACGTGCCCGCCGTCGGTGCCGTGGCGTTCCCGCCAGGCCTCGCGGTAGACGGCGATCTTCGCGGCGAGCGCGTCGAGGTCCTGGCCGAGCATGTGGGTGAGCAGACCGAGCCCGGCGTGCCCGGCGGCCCGGAACGTCTCCGGGCTGCCGGCGGCGCTCAGCCACATCGGCAGCTCGGCCTGCACGGGAGCGGGCCGGATGCGGACGTCGACCTCGGCGCCCTCACCGGCGGGCATGCGGACGCTCTCCCCGCGCCACAGCGACCGCACGGTCTCGACGCCCTCCAGCATGACCTTCTTGCGTTCGCCGTAGTTGTCCGGCGCGAACACGAAGTCGTTGCGGTGCCACCCGGAGGCCACCGAGATGCCCACGCGGCCGTCAGACAGGTTGTCCACGACGGACCACTCCTCGGCCACCCGCACCGGGTTGTGCAGCGGCAGCACCACGCTGCCCGCGCGGATCGAGATCCGGTCGGTCGCCACGGCCAGCGCCGCCGCCATGACCGACGGCGCCGGGTAGAGCCCGCCGAAGGCGTGGAAGTGCCGTTCGGGCGTCCAGACCGAGCTGAACCCGTGCCGGTCGGCGTACCTGGCGCCGTCCAGCAGGAGCCGGTACCGGTCGCTGCCGGGCGTGCTGGAGTCGTCGCTGGCGAAGTAGAACAGGCCGAAGTCGAGCTTGCGCGTGGGCCGCGTGGCACGTCCGCCGAGCATGGTCTCGGTGTTCGCTTCGGCGACCACGACGGTGAACCCCCTGGCCAGCGTCCACAGCAGCTCGACCACGGAGATGTCGAACGAGATGCTGCTGACCGCCAGCCAGACGCCGGGATCACCGGTGCCGATCCGCCGGTCCAGCTCGGTGTACAGGGTCATGACCTCGCGGTGGTCGACCATCACGCCCTTGGGCTGGCCGGTCGAGCCGGAGGTGTAGCAGACGTACGCCAGCATCTCCGGCGCGCCGGCGGTCGCCGGTGCCGTGGCCGGTTCCCCGCTCACCTCCGCGACGTCGATCAGCGTGACGCCGTGCTCCGCCATCGCGGTCCTGCTGTCCGCGTCGACGACGACCGCCGCGGGAGCCGCGTCCCGGAGGACGAACCCGAGCCGTGCGGCCGGGTACTTCGGATCGAGCGGCACGTACGCCGCACCGGCCTTGAGCACGCCGAGCAGGGCGGCGACGGTGTCCACCGACCGCCCCACGGCGACGCCGACCAGGCTGCCCGGCCCGGCGCCGGCGGCGGCCAGCCGGTGCGCGACCTGGTTCGCCCGCTGCCACAGCTGCGCGTAGGTCAGCGAGGCGTCCCCGCTCACCACGGCGGTCGCGTCCGGGGTGCGCCCGGCCTGCGCGTCGAACGCCTCGTGCACGGTGCCCGGCGCGACGGGTGCCTTCGTGTCGTTCCAGTGCACGGTCAGCCGGAGGCGTTCCGACAGCGGCAGCAGGTCCAGCTCGGAGATCCGGGCGTCCGGCCGGGACACCGCGGACTCCAGGAGCTGACGGGTGTGCTGCAGGAAGCGGTCCATCCGATCGCGGTCGAAGAGCTCGGTGGCGTACTCCAGGCCGAGCTCGACGCCTCCCGCGGCCCGTTCGGCGACGCTGAGGGTGAAGTCGAAGCGCGCGGTGCCGGTGTGCAGCGCGACGCCCTCGACCTCCACATCACCCATCCGCACCGACTTGAGCTGCTCGTCGACCTGCAGCAACGCCACCTGGAACAGCGGGTTGGCGCCCGCGTCCCGGTTCGGCCGCAGCTCGTTGACCAGCTGGTCGAACGGCATGTCCTGGTGCGGGTGCGCGGAGTAGACGGTGTCCTCGGCCCGCGCCAGCAGTTCGCGGAAGTTCGGGTCACCCGCGGTGGACACCCGCAGCACGACCGTGTTGGCGAAGTACCCGATCAGCCGCTCCAGCTCCGGCCTGGTGCGGCCGGAGAACGCCGTTCCGGCGACGACGTCGTCCTGACCGGTGTAGCGGGAGGACACCGCCGCCAGCGCGGCCAGCATCAGCGGAAGCACCCTGGTCGGCTGCGGGCCGCCCAGGGCCTGGAGCTCGCGGTGCAACCGGGCCGGCAGGACGTGGTGGACGGTGTCGCCCGCCCAGGTGGGAGCGCCCGGTCGCGGCCGGTCGGCCGGGAACCGCAGGGTTTCCAGGCCCGCCAGCGTCTCCCGCCAGTGCTCCAGTGACGCCGAGCGCCGCGCGGCGGCCTCCGGGCCGTGCTGCCAGACGGCGAAGTCGGCGTACTGGATCGGCAGCTCCGGCAGGACGGCGGGCCGGCCCGCACGGGCGGCACTGTAGAGCTCGATCAGTTCCCCGGTGAGGATCTCGGTGGACCAGGCGTCGGTGGCGATGTGGTGCAGGGCGAGGACGAGCAGGTGGTCGTCGTCCGCCAGCCGCACGAGGTCGGCGCGCAGCAGCGGGTCGCGTTCCAGGTCGAACCGGCGGCGCCCGGCCGCGGCCAGCAGGTCGCCGGCCCGGCGTTCGCGGTCCTCGAACTCCCGCAGGTCCGTCACGGTGAACAGGTCCGCCCCCGGCGGGCCGATGACCTGGCGCGGGCCGTCGGGCGTGTTGACGTAGCGGGTGCGCAGGCTCTCGTGCCGGGCGACCAGCCCGGAGACCGCGTCGCGCAGCAGGGCCACGTCCAGCTCGCCGCGCAGGCGCATGGCCAGCGGCGTGTTGTAGATCGGCTTCCCGTCGGCCCACTGGTGCATGAACCACAACCGCTGCTGCGCGAACGACAGCGGCAGCGGCTCGTCACGTCCCACGGCGGGGATCCGGCCGGTCTCGCGGTCGGCGGCGCGCTTGGCGCGGAGCTCGGCCACGAGCGCGGCACGCTGCTGAGCCGTCAGGTTGCCCAGCCGCTTCTCAGTGCTCTCGTGCATCGCGCTCCTCGCAGCTCGGCCGCCTCACCCCGGCAGCCTGTCCGCCCGCCGGAGGGCTCGGCCAGTCCGGGGATTCCCCTACCCGCCACCACGCCAGAAACTCCGGCTCGTCCAGCCGCGGCAGGGCGAACGAGCTGATCACCGCGGCGGGCAGCGGCCAGCGCCGCCGCACCGGCGTGCCGTCCGACAGCGGGGCGAGGTCCACACCGCGCAGCACGCCCAGGTGCCGGTTCCTGCGCACCTCGGCGGAGATCCCGTCCGGCGCCGGCGACGTCGCGCACACCGTGCCGCCGTCGACCGACCACCAGGACCGGACCGTTCCCGGCGTGCGGTCGAGCTCCGGGTAGGCGCGCGGTGTCACCGGTTCACCGAGCAGGAGCTCCATGTGCACCTCGGACAACGGCTTGTCGTCTGCCGGGAAGTGGTGCACCGTCCGGTAGCCCGCACGGGCGTAGAACGCCGGGTTGCCGCGTTCGACCACGGCGTCGAGCACCACGCGTGCCGCTCCCTCCGCCCGTGCGCCGGCTTCGAGTGCGCGCAACAGCAGCTTGCCCACGCCGAGGCCGCGGGTGTCCGGCGACACGGCGAGCCGGCGCACGCACCAGTCACGGCTGTGCGCGCGCACCGCGCCGACGAGCCGGCCGCCGGCCGTTGCGGTCCACAGGTGGTACCCGGCGGCCAGGTCGGCCCGCACGTCCTGCGCGGTCTCCTTGGCGCCGTCCGCCACCGGCAGCCCCGGCACGAGGTCACCCGCGCGGTAGGCACGCCTGGTCACGGCGGCGACGTCCTCGGCCAGCCGATCGGTCAGCACGAAGGCCTGATCGACGGTCACAGTGTCTGATGTGGACACACCACACCTCCCCCCGGCGCAGGGTGGCACGCGAGGGGCGGCCCGGACCTGTAGGGGTATTGCCGGACTCGTCCGGCTCCGGCGCGCTGGACAGGGTGGGAACCGGCCTACGGGCAGCCGAGGACGCGCAGTCGAGGAGCCGAGCATGCCGAACCCGCCATCCCGACCGGCCGCGAGTGGACTCGCCGAAGCGCGCAAGGCGGTACTGGCCCTGCGCAACCGGCAGCACACCGCGAGCCACGGCGGCGGCACCCGGATCGAACCCGCCGCGCGGGACCGGCGGTTGCCGTTGTCGTTCGCCCAGCAACGGCTGTGGTTCCTCGACCAGTGGGCACCGGGCCAGCCGGTCTACAACGCGCCGATGGTGCTGCGGCTGAAGGCCGACCTGGACGTGGACGCGCTGCAACGCGCGCTCACCGAGGTCGTGATCCGGCACGAGGTGCTGCGCACGCGCTACCCGAGCGAGAACGGCGTGCCGTACCAGGAGGTCGAGCCCGCTCCCGACCGGATCCCGTTGCCGGTCACCGACATCGCCGCCGCCGACGTGGACTCGTTCGTCGACGGCCTCGTGCGGGCGCCGTTCGACCTGAGCAGCGGGCCGGTGCTCAGGCCCGCGCTGGGCCGGGTGAGCGCCACCGAGTACGTCCTGGTGCTGGCCATGCACCACATCGCCACCGACGGCTGGTCCGTCGAGATCATGCTGCGCGAGCTGATCACGAGCTACCAGCGGGCGATCGGCGCGCCCGTCGACGCCGTCCCGCTGGCCGTGCAGTTCGCCGACTACGCCGTCTGGCAGCGCGACTGGCTGGCCGGCGAGGCGCCGCAGGACCAGTTGCGGTACTGGCGGGAGCAGCTGCGCGACCTGCCCGCGCTCGACCTGCCGACCGACCGGCCGCGGCCCGCGCAACGCACGCAGGCGGGGTCGATCGAGGAGGTCATGCTGCCGGGCCCGCTCGCGGAGAAGCTGTCGGCGTTCGCCATCGCCGAACGGGCCACCGTGCTGACGGTCGCGCTCGCCGCGTTCAACCTGGTGCTGTCGCGCTACAGCGGCCAGGACGACATCGTGGTGGGCTCGATCTTCTCCGGCCGCACCCGGCCCGAGATCGAGCCGCTGATCGGGTTCTTCGCCAACACCCTGGTGCTGCGCACGTCCACCGCGGGCAACCCGACGTTCCGCGAGCTGGTGGCGCGCACGGGAAAGACCGTGATCGACGCGCACCTCAACCAAGACCTGCCCTTCGGCCGGCTGGTCGACGAGCTGAGCCCCGAGCGCGACCCGAGCCGCAACCCGCTGTTCCAGGTGTCGTTCACCCTGCAGCACGCGTCCGTGGAGTCCGCGACGGTCGGCGACCTGACCGCCGAGGTGTACTCGCCCGACATCGGCACCGCCCGCTTCGACCTGGCGTTCCAGGTCACCCAGGTGGCCGGGAGCGGCCTGCGGCTGTGGGCGGAGTACTCCACGGAGCTGTTCGACGCCGCACGCGTCCGCCGGCTGTTCGCGCACTACCAGCGCGTGCTCGAACTGGTGCTCGACAACCCCGAGACGCGGCTGGGGCAGCTGAGGCTGCTCACGGACGCCGAGTACGACGCGGTGGTGGTCGAGGCCAACCGGACGGAGCGGTCGTACGGGCCTGAGGAACGGTGCCTGCACCACCTGTTCGAGTCCGTTGTGGACAGAGCACCGACCGCCGTCGCCAGCCGGTTCGCGGGTGCGTCGCTGACGTACGGGGAGCTCGACCGGCGGGCCAACCAGCTCGCCCGGCACCTGTCCGCGCTCGGGGTGGGACCGGAGTCGGTGGTCGGCGTGCTGCTGGAGCGCGGCCCCGCGCTACCGACGGCGTTCCTGGGTGTGCTGAAGGCGGGCGGTGCCTACCTGCCGTTGGACCCCGACCACCCCGTCGCCCGGCGCGAACTGGTGCTCGGCGACGCCGGTGCGGCGGTGGTCGTCACGACCGCGGACCTCGCCGGGGGCGTGCCGGAGGGCGTGCGGGCGGTGTGCCTGGACGACCCGGCGATCACGGCGCTGGACGACTCGCGGCCGGATGTTCATGTGCACCAGGACAACCTCGCGTACGTGATCTTCACCTCCGGCTCCACGGGACGGCCGAAGGGCGTGCAGGTCTCCCACCGGTCGATCGCGGGCTTCACCCCCGCCGTGATCGAGCTGTTCGGCCTGGACGTCGGCGACCGCGTGCTGCAGTTCGCCAACCCGGCGTTCGACGTGAGCCTCTTCGACTTCTTCGGCGCGTTGTGCAGTGGCGCGACACTCGTGCAGGCACCCCGCGCTGACCTCCTGGACCCGGTGCGGCTGACCGAGCTGATGCGGTCCGAGCGGGTCACCGTCACCGACCTGCCACCGGCCGTGCTGCGGCTGCTCGACCCGGCCGCCCTGCCGGACCTGCGGGCGTTGTTCGTCGGCCTGGAGTCGTTCCCCGGCGAGCTCGTCAACGCCTGGAACACCGGAAACCGGATGTTCCACAACGGCTACGGCCCCACCGAGGCGACCGTGGCGTGCGTCGACTACCTGTGCCCGCACGAGCACCACGACGAGATGCCGCCGATCGGCGTGCCGATGGCGAACTACCAGGCGTACGTCGTCGACCGTTTCGGCGAGCCGGTGCCGGTCGGCGTGCCGGGTGAGCTGCTGATCGGCGGTGTGGGGGTGGCGCGCGGGTACGCGGGCCGGCCGGACCTGACCGCGGAGAAGTTCGTGCCGGACCCGTTCGGCGCGCCCGGCGGCCGGTTGTACCGCACGGGCGACCTGGTCCGCCGCCGCGCGGACGGCAACATCGAGTTCGTCGGCCGGATCGACAACCAGGTCAAGATCCGCGGCCTGCGGGTCGAACCTGCCGAGATCGAGCACGCCGTCCTGGCGCTGCGCCAGATCGAGGACGCGGCCGTGGTGGTGTCCGGCAGCGGCAGCGACGCCCAGCTCGTGGCGTACGTCGAGGCCGCGCCCGGCGCGGTGGTCGACACGGCGGCGTTGCGGACCGAGCTGAGCGAGTCGCTCCCGGTCTACCTGGTGCCGTCGACGTTCGTCGTGCTGCCGTCGTTGCCCCGTGCGGCGAGCGGCAAGCTCGACCGCAACCAGCTGCCCAAGCCGGGTGCGGCGCACGAGCCGGTGGCGTCTCCGCCCACGACGGCGACGGAGATCGCCCTCGCCGGGATCTGGCAGGAGCTGCTCGGCGCCGAGTCGGTCACGGTGCAGGACAACTTCTTCGCGATCGGCGGCACCTCGCTGAAGGTCACCCAGGTCGCCACCCGGATCCAGGAGCGCTTCGGCGTGCAGCTGGAGCTGCGTGACCTCTTCCTGCACGCCACGCTCGGCGGCCTCGCGTCGCTGGTGGAGGAACGGGAGCTGGCGGCCGTCTCCCCGGACGAGCTGGCCGCCCTGCTGGACGCCGTCGACGGGCGGTCGTCGTGAACTTCCGGGAGGAGATCCGCGCCTTCTTCGCCTCGCGACGCGTCCAGGACACGGTCGCCGAGATCCGCGCCCTGCCGCCCGAGGCGGAAACCGGCCGGCTGGCGGTCTACTCCTGGCTGGGCGACCGCGGCTGGCTCGCCCCGCACTGGCCGGAGCGCTACGGCGGCCTCGGCCTCGGTCCCGCCGAGGCGGCGGCGCTCACCGAGGAGATGCTGTACGCGGGCGTCCCGGACGACCTGCACACGCTGAGCATCGGCATCGTGGGCACGTTCCTGCTGCACAGCGGAACGGAGGCGCAGAGGCGGGAGCACCTGCCCGCGCTGGCGAGCGGGGACCGGATGGCCACGGTGCTGTTCACCGAGCCCACGTGCGGCTCCGACCTGGCCGCCCTGCGCACCGAGGCGCGGCAGGACGGTTCCGGCTGGCGCCTGTACGGCACGAAGATCTACAACCAGAAGTCGCAGTTCGCCGACATGGCCCTGTGCGCGGCACGCACCCGTTCCAGCGGTGTCGGGATGGACGGCATCACGCTGTTCCTCGTTCCCCTCGACTCCGCGGGCGTGCACGTGTCCACCGTTGGGTCGATGGGCAACGACCGGTTCACCCAGGTGGTCATCGACGGTCTGCTGCTCACCGAGGACGCCGTGGTCGGCGCGGTGCACGACGGCTGGACGCTGATGAACTCGTTGCTGCTGCTGGAACGCACCGGCATCGACTTCCACGCCAAGGCACGCGTGCTGCTGGACACCGTCATCCGGCGCGCCCGGGCCACCGGCCGCCTGTCGCCGGAGCTGGCCGAGCTCGACGCGCGGCTGGCCGCCGCACACGCGCTGGCGTGGCAGCAGGTGCACAACCTCGCGGCGGACCGGCCCTCACCCGGCGGCTCGGCCATGGCCAAGTGGTACGCCTCCGAGCACTTCCGCCCGATCCTGCGGGCCGCGGCGGAGGTCGACGGGCTGGACTCCGTGCTCACCTCCTGGGACGCCGAGGCACCCGCGGACGGGATCGTCGAGTCGGCCTACCGGACCGGGCCGAGCCTGCGCCTCGCCTCCGGCACCTCCGAAGTCATGCTGTACCTCATCGCGACCGGCGAACTGGGACTGCTGTGATGCTGACCGAGCTGTTCGACGACGACACGATCCCGCTGCTGCGCAGGCTGGGCGAACGGCCACGGGGTGGCGGCGAGCCGGCCGACGAGGAGACCCGGCGGCAGGTGCTGGCCGCACTCGTGGACTCCGGCCGGTCCCCGGCGGAGGTGCTGCGGGCCGCGGAGCTGATGGGCGCCGCGCTGTACCAGAGCCCGTTCCTGGACACCGTGGCGGCAGCGGAGATCTTCCCCGCCTCCCCCGGCCGCACGACCGGCCTGGCGTTGCGGGAGAAGGGCACCGACAACCCCGCGCACCCCGCACCCGTCCTCGTCCGGGACGGCCGGGTCACGGCCGTGCGGAGGTTCGTCGCCTTCGCACCCGACGTGGACGACCTGCTCGTCGTCGGCGGCAACGTGGCCGCGCTGGTCGCCGTCGGGCAGCCCGGCGTGCGGATCCGCCGGCAGGACGACGTCGGGCGCGGCGACCTGTACACCGTCGAGATCGAGAACGCGGTGGCACAGGTGCGGGACGTCACGGCCGACTACCCGGCGGTGCTGGCCCGAGCCCGGATGCGGCACGCCGCGTACCTGGTCGGCGCGGCGCAGGCGGCGCTCCGGCTGACCGCGGCGCACCTGAGGGAACGCAGGGTCTTCGGTGAACCGCTGGCCAGGTCCACGGCACTGGCGTACCGGCTGGCGGCGCTGCACGCCGAAGCCGAGGCCGTGCGCGCCCTGATCGGCACGGAGCCGAGCCCGAAGACGGCGGCGCAGGCCGTGTTGCTCGCCGGTGCGGTCGCCCGGCAGAGCGCGGAGGAGGCGGTGCACCTGCACGGCGCCCGCGGCATGACCGAGCACAGCGACGCCCAGCTGTTCTACCGGCGGGCCGCGGTCGACGCCCAGTGGTACGGAACCGCGGCCGACCTGCGTGCCGAACTGCTCACGGCACTAGGCGCTTAGCGGCGAGCAGCCGGTAGAAGGGCTCGTGGTGCTCGCTGAACGCCGCGAGCGCCGCGTTGTTGTCCACCGTGTCCGCGTACGCCGTGGACGTGGCGGTGAACCCGGTGCTCTCGCTGACCGCGGTGTGCCAGCGCGCGGACCGCGCCCATTCTGACCGGTCCCCGGAGGACCACGTGGTCGCCGAGGGGCGGTAGGCGATCCCCACGCGGTCGCAGTACTCCCGGAGCACCTCGGCCGGCGCGGTGACCAGGTCGGCGGCGTCGAGCACCACGGGCGTCCGCCCGCCCGCGTCGAGCACGGCCTGGTGGAGCTCGTACAGGCCCTCGATGCCGATGTCCGAGCACACCATGTCCGGCTTGAGCGCGTAGAACGACGCCGCGATCTCGTCAGGGCGGCGGATCAGGAACGTGTGCCTCGCCTCGGCCAGGAACCGGCGGTCGGCGAGCACCGCGTCGTAGCGCAGGTCCGTGGTGTCCTTGAAGAACACCGTGCGGGTCGCCGACTCCTCCCGCAGCGCCGCGATCAGGTCCGTGTGGGTGCGCACCTCGCGGGAGCCGACGGTCGTGGAGCCGTAGTCGGAGATGTTGCAGAACGGCTCGTGCAGGGCGAGGAGCCCGTCGTGCTCGACCATCGAGCGGAAGAGCGCGGTCGACCGGGATCGCGGGGCCGCCCACAAGGCGATGATCATGTCGCTCCTTACCTGGGGTGCTCACGGTCTCCCAGGCCGCGCGGGCGGGATAAGTCAGGTATGTCCCCGACTTGAGGGTGCCGCTTTCCGGCCGCGATTCTCGGGGTCGATCGTCGGAGGGCGGCCGCATGCGACTTGAGTCCACAGTAGACGAGCGGGCGGCACCGGCACCGCGCCAGCGGGTGCCGCGGGCCGGTCGCGGCGACGGCCGGCTGCCCTGTTCACCGGCGCAGGAACGGCTGTGGTTCCTCGAACAGGTGGACCCCGGCTCACCGGCGCACGTGGTCCCGATCGCGGTGCGGTTCACCGGCGAGCTCGACGTCCCCGTGCTGAGCCGGTGCCTGGACGAGCTCGTGCGGCGCCACGAGGTGTTGCGCACCAACGTCGTCGAGCGGGCCGGCACCCCGTGCCAGGTGGTGAGCCCACCGGCGCCCGTGCCGTTGCCGGTGCGGGACATCAGGGACGCGCCCGACGTCGAGCGGGCGGTCCTGCGCGAGGCCGCCACCGCGTTCGACCTGGCGACGGCCCCGGTGTTGCGCGCGAGCCTGCTGCGCGTCGACGACCGCGCCCACGTGCTGCTGCTGAGCGTGCACCACGTCGCGTGCGACGACTGGTCGGCCGGTGTGGTCCGCACGGAGCTGGCGGCGTTGTACGAGGCGTTCCGCTGTGGCCGGCCGTCCCCGTTGCCGGAGCTGCCGGTGCAGTACGGCGACGTCGCGGTGTGGCAGCGCGCCCGGCTCGACAGCGGCGAGCTGGACGCGCAGCGGGAGCACTGGCGGACGGCGCTGGCCGGTGCGGGTGAGCTGCTGCTGCCGGCGGACAACTCCCGTTCCGCGGCAAGGACTTCCCGCGGTGACACCATGGCGTTCCGGTTGTCGCCGGACCTCGTCGCGTCCGTCGGCGGTGTGGCGGCCGGGGCCGGGACGACCCGGTTCGTGGTGCTGCTGGCCGCGTTCGCGGCCGTGCTGTCGCGGTGGAGCGGCCAGGACGACGTGGTGATCGGCTCCCCCGTCACCGGCCGGTGCGCGACCGGGACCGAGCCGGTGATCGGGCACCTCGTCAACCTCCTGCCGCTGCGCCTGGACCTGTCCGGCGACCCGGCGTTCGCCGAGCTGGTCGCCGCGGCACGCGAGGCGCACGTCGCGGCGCTCGCGAACCAGGACTACCCGTTCGACCTGATGGTCACCGACGTCGGCGCGGACCGCACCGACGGCCTGGCGCCGCTGGTCCGGGTGGCGCTGGCGGTGCGCGACGCACCGCCAGCGCCCGTGAGGTCCGGTGGGCTGGTGGTCGAGGAGGTGCCGGTCCGGTCGGTGTCCACGAAGCTCGACCTGGCACTGGACCTCGTGACTGCCGAGGACGGCGGCATCGACGGGCACCTGGAGTTCAGCGCGGACCTGTTCACCCGCGACACCGCGGCCCGGATGGCCGACGCGTTCGTCTGGCTGCTGCGGCACGCCGTGGCCCGGCCGGACGAGGCCGTGTCGGCGCTGCCGTTGATCGCGCAGCCCGAGAGCACCCGGATCACCGGCGAGCTCAGCGGCCACAGCTCCACCGTGCCGTTCGAGGGCCCGCTGACCGTCCACGGGCTGTTCGAGCGGTGGGCCGACCGGACTCCGGACGCCACCGCCGTCGTGTTCGGGCAGCACGCGCTCACCTACGCCGAGCTGGACGCACGCGCCAACCAGGTCGCGCACCGGCTGCGCGAGCTGGGAGTGGGGTCCGAGCAGCTCGTCGGGGTGTCGCTGCCGCGGTCGGAGCTGATGGTCGTCGCGGTGCTCGGCATCCTCAAGGCGGGCGCGGGATACCTGCCCCTCGACCCCGGCTACCCGCGGTCGAGGGTGGCGCACATGGTGCAGGACGCGGACGCGTCCGTGATCCTCACGCACTCCTCGGTCGACACCGAGGCGTTCGGCGACGCCGTCCGGGTCGTCCGCCTGGACACCGAGTGGCCCGCCGAGCAGCCCGTCTCCCGGCCGGACCTGCCCGTGCACGGCGCCGGCCTCGCCTACGTGGTCTACACGTCGGGGTCGACCGGCCAGCCCAAGGGCTCGGCCAACGAGCACGCCCGCGTGGTCAACACGCTGCACGGGGTCGACAACGTCTACGACCTCACGCCGGAAGACCGCGTGCTGGCGGTCTCGTCGCTGAACTACGACATGTCGGTCTACGAGGTCTTCGGCACGCTCGCGGCGGGCGCGACCGTCGTCGTGCCCAGCGACGCCGAGACCGCGGACCTCGACCGGCTGCTGACCCTGCTGGTCCGCCAGGAGGTCACGGCGTGGAGCTCGGCGCCGGCCCTGCTGGACGCGCTCGTCGGTCACGTCCGCCGGCGCGGCGGCAGGCCCGGTGTGCGGCTGCGCGTGGTGGGGCTGGGCGGCGACCGGATGCCGCCCACGCTGCCCCGGCAGCTCGCGGAGCTGTTCCCCGGCATCCGGCTGCTGAACCTGGCCGGCATGACCGAGACGTCGTACTGCAGCCTCGCCCACCGCCTGACGCGCCGCACCTACGCCGGTGGCGTGCCGTGGGGCAGGCCGTTCGCCAACCACCGCATCTACGTCCTCGACCGGCACGGCCGGCCCGCACCCGTGGGTGTGCCGGGTGAGCTGTTCATCGGCGGATCGGGGCCGGGCCGCGGCTACTGGCGGCGGCCGGGGCTGACGGCGGACCGGTTCAGGCCCGACCCGTACAGCACGGAGCCGGGCGGCCGGATGTACGCCACCGGCGACCGCGCGCGGTTCCTGGCCAACGGGGACGTCGAGTTCCTCGGCCGGCTCGACCAGCAGATCAAGATCCGCGGGTTCCTGGTCGAGCCCGGTGAGGTCGAGGCCGAGCTGGCGACGCACCCGGCGGTGCGCGAACCGGTGGTGATCGCGTTCGACGACGGTCAGGGCGAACGCAGGCTGGCCGCCTACGTGACGCTGCGCGGCAAGCACCGCCCGTCCACCGCCGAGCTGCGCGGGTACCTGGCCGCGCTGCTGCCCGACCACATGGTGCCGTCGGTGTACGTGGTGCTCGACCGGCTGCCCCTGTTGCCCAGCGGGAAGCTCGACAGGGCCGCGCTGCCCGCACCGGCCGTGGCCGGGCTCGCCGCGGAGACCACCGCGACGGCTCCCGACGACGGGGGGCGGCGGTGAGCCGGGGAGATCACCGACTGTCCAGGACACCGCGGGACCGGCAACGTCTGCAGATCAGGATTGGGGAGGTGTCGTGGAATCGTTCACCGCGGACCGGGGACCGGTGCGGCAGCCCGGCACCACCGGTGTCGTCGCCGGCCGGCCCGACCTGAGCACCACGGGAGGCCCCCGGTGACCGACACGTACGTCTTCCCGGCGTCCTTCGGCCAGGAACGGCTGTGGATGCTGCACGAGATGGGCGCGGGCAGCGCCTACCACGTCAGCGGCGCGCTGCGGCTGACCGGCGAGCTCGACGCCGACTGCCTGCGGCAGGCGCTGCAGCTGCTGGTCGACCGGCACGAGGCGCTGCGCACCGGTGTCGAGATCGGTGAGGGCGGCGCGGTCACGCAGGTCGCGATCTCCGAGCTGACCGTCCCGTTCACCACCGGTGACACGGCGGAGGCCGGGCTCGACGACGCGATCCGCGCCGTCGTCGAGCCCCCGTTCACCCTGTCGGCCCCCCCGCTGCTGCGGGCGCGGCTGCTGCGGATCACCGACGCCCCGGAGCCGCAGTGGGTGCTCGTGCTGTGCGTGCACCACATCGTGGTCGACGGCTGGTCGCTGGGCATCCTCGTGGCCGAGCTGGGCGCCGCGTACTCGTCGCTGGTGGGCGGCACACCGCCGCGGTGGCCGGAACCGGAGATGCAGTACGCGGACTTCGCGATGTGGCAACGGGACTTCCTCACCGGTGACGAGGTCGCCGGTCAGCTCGAGTTCTGGCGGACCACCCTGTCCGGAGCGACCGCGCTCGACCTGGTGACCGACCACCCGCGTGGCGCGGCCACCGGCTACCGGGGCGGCACGGTCCGGGCGGTCCTGCCGGACGTCCTGGTGAAACGGCTGGCCACGGCCGCGCAGGCCGAGAACGCCACCGAGTTCATGGTGTTCGTGACCGCGTGGTCGGTGGTGCTGTCGCGGTGGAGCGGCCAGGACGACCTCGTCATCGGCACGCCGGTCGCCGGCCGGCCCAGCGACGAGCTCGACGGTGTGGTCGGGTTCTTCGTCAACACGGTGCCGTTGCGACTGCGGCTCGACCCGCACGAGACGCTCCGGCAGGCGCTGGGGCGGTGCCGTTCGGTCTGCCTGGCCGCGCTGGCCCACCAGGACGTGCCGTTCGAGTGGATCAGCCAGGAGCGGGGCGACGGCCCGAAGATCCCGCAGACCCTCCTGGCGCTGCAGAACACCCCGAGCGGCAGCCTCAGCCTCCCCGGCGTGCAGGTGCAGCCGGTCGAGGTGCACAGCGGCGGAGCGCAGTTCGACGTCGGCCTGTACCTCGCCCCCGGCGACGACTGTCTGGCCGCGGAGCTGACGTACTCCACCGGCCTGTTCGAGGAAGCCTCCGCACGGCGCGTGCTGGACGCGTTCGTGACCGTGCTGACCGAGTTCACCGACCACCTGGACGCTCCACTGTGGACTATTCCGGTGCTGTCCGCCGCCGAACGCGACCAGGTCGTGGCCATGTCCGGCTCGACCGAGCTCACCGAACCGCTGCCGTCGATCACGGAGTGGTTCGGGCAGGCCGCCGGGCGCGCACCGGACGCGGTCGCGGTGGTCGCGGACGCCACCGGCGATTCGGTGACCTACCGCGAGCTCGACACCCGCGCCGCGGAGGTGGCGTCGTGGTTGCGGGCCAACGGTGTCCAGGTGGGCGACTGCGTCGGTGTGTGCCTCGAACGCGGCGTCGACCTCGCTGTCGCGGTGCTGGCGGTGCTGAAGGCGGGCGGTGCGTACCTGCCGCTGGACCCGGACCACCCCGATGGACGGCTGGCGGCCGTGTTGTCCGTCGGCCGGCCGGGCATCGTGCTCACCTCGGCCACGACCCGCGCCCGCATCACCGGCGGCCCCCGTGTCGCGGACATCGGTGAGGTGACCGGCGAACCGGTTGCGCCGGTGGAGGTTCCCGGCGACAGCGCGTCCTACGTGGTCTTCACGTCCGGCTCGACGGGCGAGCCGAAGGGGGCCGTCAACACCGTCGCCGGCCTGGCCAACCGGCTGCGCGCGGCGCAGGCGCGGATCCCGCTCGGCGCGGCGGACGTCGTCGCGCAGAAGACGCCGATCGGTTTCGACGTGGCCGTGCCCGAGATCCTCGGGCCGCTGCTCGCGGGCGCGCGGCTGGTGTTCGCCGCACCGGCCGGTCATCGCGATCCCCGGTACCTCGGGGAGTTCTTCGCCCGGCACGGCGTCACCCAGACGCACTTCGTGCCGTCCATGCTGCGCCAGTTCCTCGACCAGGGCGTCACGGGCGCGGACGTGCCTCAGCTCAGGCGCGTGCTGTGCAGCGGTGAGGAGCTGCCGGCCAGGCTGGCGGCGGACTTCCTGGCCGCGTTCCCGGGCGTCGAGCTGCACAACATGTACGGCCCGGCCGAAGCCGCGGTCGAGGTGACGCACTGCCGCGTCGAGCCGTCCATGACCGGCCGCCGGATCCCGATCGGCGACCCGCTGCCCGGCGTCCGGCTGCTGCTGCTCGACGCGCACGGACAGCCCGTGCCCGTCGGCGTCCCCGGCGAGCTGCACATCGCGGGCGTGCAGACCGCGCGCGCCTACCTCGGCCGGGCGCGGGCGACGGCGGCCGCGTTCCTCCCGCACGAGAACGGCACGCGTGTCTACAGGACTGGCGACCGGGCCTACTGGAACTCGCACGGGCAGCTGACCTTCCTCGGCCGCACCGACCACCAGGTCAAGATCCGCGGCCAGCGCGTCGAACCGGCGGAGATCGCGAGCACGATGCGCTCGCACCCCGCCGTCACCGACGCGGTCGTGGTCGTGCGGCCGGACCACCACGGCACCCCGCGCCTCATCGGCTACCTCGTGGCGGACGGTGACGTGGCACTGGACGAGCTGAGGCGCCACCTCGCCGATCGGCTGCCCGCCGCCATGGTGCCTGGCCGGTTCGTGACCGTGCCGTCGTTCCCGGTGAACGCCAACGGAAAGGTCGACCAGGCCGCGCTGCCGCTGCCACCGGCGGACCTGGCGGAGTCGGTCCGCGTGCCACCCAGGACTCCCGTGGAGACGCTGCTGGTGAAGCTGTGGGCCGACGTGCTCGGGGTACCGGAGGTCGGCATCCGGGACGACTTCTACGAGCTCGGGGGCGACTCGCTGCGCGCGGTGAACCTGTTACAGCGCACCCGTGAGCTCGGCTTGGACTTCCCCCTGCAGGTCCTGCTGGGCCGGCACACCATCGAGGAGCTCGCCGAGCTGGCCCCGGAAGGGCGGGGCTGATGACACGCACCTCCCCCGCCGCAACGGTGTCCGACAGCACGGCGGTCGACCTGCTGCACCGGATGGTCGCGATCCCGTCGGTGTCCGGCCAGGAGCACGAACTGGCCCGGTTCGTCGTGAGCGCCATGACCGAGCTGGGTTTCGACGCACACGTCGACGACGTCGGCAACGCCATCGGCGTGATCGGCCCCGCCGGTGCCCCCACGATCATGCTCCTCGGCCACCTGGACACGGTGCCCGGCGGGCCACCGGTCCGGCTGGAGGGCGACAAGCTGTACGGCCGTGGTTCCGTGGACGCGAAGGGCCCGCTCGCAACCATGATCGTCGCCGCTGCACGGGCCAGAGCGGCGGGTGCGCGGATCGTGGTCGTTGGCGCCGTCGACGAGGAACGCGACTCCGTCGGCGCGCACTACATCGCGGTCACCCAGCACGCGGACGCCGTGGTGATCGGCGAACCGAGTGGCGTGGGCACGATCGTCGTCGGCTACAAGGGCGTGCTGCGGTTCACCTACAGCGTCGACCGGCCGCAGGCGCACACCAGCTCGCCGGAACCCAACGCGAGCGAGGTCGCCGCGGCGTTCTGGGAGTCGCTGCGGTCGCGGTACGCGGTGGACGGCGGCCGGGTCTTCGACCAGCTGTCCCCCACCCTCGTCAGCACGAGCGGCGACCTCGTCCGGGCCGACCTCGTCATCTCCTGCCGGACACCGCTGAACTTCGACACCGCCGCGTTCCTCGCCGACGTGCGTCAGCTCGCCGGCGACGCACAGCTCCGGGTGCTCGAAACCACGCCCGCGATCCGCAGGTCCCGCGCCGATCCGGTGGCCAGGGCGCTGGCCGCCGCGGTGCGGGAGCACACCGGCGACGCCGAGTTCAAGCTGAAGCTCGGCACGTCCGACATGAACGTCCTGGGCCCGGCGTGGCAGGTGCCGATCGCCACGTACGGACCCGGTGACCCGCACCTGGACCACACGCCCACCGAGCACGTCGACCTGCCCGAGTACCTGCTGGCGGTGGCGATCCTGACCGACGCCGTCGACCGGCTCGCCACCGAACTGATGTCACCGAGCTGACCAGGGGATGACCTGATGGACCTGCCTGTCGCCGTTCTGGCATCGCGCATCCGTCTCGAGGAGAAGCTGATCCTCGCAGAGCTGGCCCGGCGCGGGGTGCCGGTCGAAGTGATCGACACCCGCCGGGTGCTGTTCGAGGTGCAAGCACCGAAACCGGGCTACGCGGGCGTCATCAGCCGCGAGATCTCCCACACCCGCAACGTCTACGCGGCCCGGTTGCTGGAGCACTCCGGACTGACCGTGGTGAACAGCGCCGACGTCGTCGCGCTGTGCGGTGACAAGCTGCTCACCACCCTCACCCTGCACGCCGCCGGGCTGCCGGTGCCGCGTGCGGCCGTGAGCCTGTCGCCGGAGCACGCGCTGGAGCACCTGGAGAGCTTCGGGTTCCCGCTGGTGTCCAAGCCGGTGAACGGGTCGTGGGGGCACCTGGCCGCACGGCCCACCGACCGCAACTCCGCCGAGATCATGCTGGAGCACCGCAGCGCGCTGCCCAGCCCGCAGCACCAGGTCGTGTACGTGCAGGAGTACGTCGACAAACCCGGCCGCGACATCAAGGCCTACGTCATGGGCGGCGAGGTCGTCGGCGTCATCTACAAGATGTCCAGCGAGTGGCGCACGAACACCGCCCGCGGCGGGACGACGAAGCGCTGCGACCCGGACGAGGAGCTCACCAAGCTCCTGCGGGCGACCGCCGACGCGGTGGGTGACGGCATCCTCGGCATCGACGTGCTGGAGTCCGAGCACGACGGCTACCTCGTCAACGAGGTCAACCACACGCCGGAGTTCCACGGCGCCCTCGAAGTGCTGTCGGTCGACCTGGTCGGAGCCTACGTGGACTTCGTGGCCCGCAAGCTCGGCCTCGGTGCCGCGGCATGAGCGACAAGCTGGCGATGTTCGGCGGCACCAGGGTGATCGGGAAGGGCAGCGTCCCGCCCGAGCAGATCCGGTGGCCGGTGATCACGGACGCCGAACACGAGGCCACCCGGCGGGTGCTGGACAGCGGGCAGTTCACGTCCAACAGCACCGGCGGCGGCGAGGTGGCCGCGCTGGAGGCGGAATGGGCCGAGTTCGTGGGTGCCCCGCACTGCGCGGCGGTGGTCAACGGGACAGCGGCCATCGAGCTGGCCCTCGCCGCGGCCGGGATCGAGCCGGGCGCGGAGGTCCTGGTGCCCGCGCTGAGCTTCATCGCCAGCGCGGTGGGCGCCGTGCAGCGGATGCTCGTACCGGTGTTCGTCGACATCGACCCGGTCACGTACAACATGTCACCGGAGGCGGCCGCGGCGGCGATCACGCCACGCACCCGCGCGATCCTCGTGGTGCACCTGCACGGCCTGCCCGCGGACATGACCGCGCTGCGGGCGCTGGCCGACCGGCACGACCTGCTGCTGGTCGAGGACGCCGCCCAGTCGCACGGCGCCACCTACCAGGGCCGGCGCACGGGCACGCTCGGCGACATCGCCACGTTCAGCCTCAACGTGGTCAAGAACCTGCCCACGTGCGGTGAGGGCGGTCTGATCACCACGGCCGATCCCGACCTGCACCACAACGTCGTGCTGCGCCGGCAGTTCGGCGAGGACCTGCGGGGCGGCCGGGAACGGGACTACGTCTCGCGCGTGCTGGCCGGGAACGCGAAGCTCAGCGCCATCCAGGCGGCGTTCACCCGCGCGCAGCTCGCGCGCCTGCCGGAGTACGACGCGGCCAGGAAGCGCAACGTCGAGGCGATGCTCGCCGCACTGGCCGAGCTGCCGGGACTCGTGCTGCCGGAGGTGCCCGCCGACCGAACCCACGCCTGGCACATCCTGCGGTTCCGCTTCGACCCGGCGGCGATGGGACATCCGGACGTCCGCCCCGGTGCGCTGCGGGCGATCCTGCACCGCGCACTGCGCGCCGAGGGCGTCCCGGTCCAGCCCTACCAGCTGGTTCCGCTGCCCATGCAGGAGGCCTTCCGCACCCGCGCCGGGTTCGGCGGGTACCCGTGGAAGCTCGGCGGGGACGTCCGGGACGGGGAGTACCCGGAGACCACGGCGGTCATCGAGTCGTCGCTGACGCTGCAACGCTGGCACCTCAACCCGAACAGCGGCCCGGTGCTGCTGCGGTGCGCCGAGGCGGTCCGCAAGGTGTGGGACCACCTGGACACGCTGATCCCGATCGCCCGTTCCGCGGATCACCAGTCGAAGGCGGCCGTATGACCACCCCACTCGCCGCCAAGGCGCTGCACAACCGGGAGCAGATCCTGCGGATGGGCTCCTCGCCGTCCGGCACGCACGTCGGCGGCAGCCTTTCCTGCGTCGACGTGCTCACCGTGCTGTACAACGAGGTCCTCACCCTGCGGCCGGACGAGCCGGACTGGCCGGAGCGGGACCGGTTCATCCTCAGCAAGGGCCACGCCAGCGCGGCCCTCTACGCCGTGCTGGCCTCCGCCGGTTTCCTGCCCGAGTCCGAACTGGACACCTACGCCGCCACCGGCGGCCGGCTCGCGGGCCACCCGCTGCGCCGCCTGCCGGGGGTCGAGTTCCCCAGCGGTTCGCTGGGGCACGGGTTGTCCCTCGGCGCGGGCATCGCGCTGGCCGCCAAACGGGCGGGGCACGCGTACCGGGCGTTCGTCCTGATGGGCGACGGCGAACTGCAGGAGGGCTCGGTGTGGGAGGCGGCCCAGTTCGCCCCCGCGGCGGGCTTGGACAACCTGGTGGCCGTCGTGGACCGCAACGGCTGGCAGATCACCGGCCGCACCGAGGACCTGGGCCTCGAACCGCTCGCCGACCGGTGGCGCAGCTTCGGCTGGACCGCGGTCGAGGTGGACGGCCACGACCTCGACGCGCTGCGCGAGGTGTTCACGTCGCTGGAACCGGGCCGTCCCACGGCGGTCATCGCGCGCACGGTCAAGGGCAAGGGCGTGCCGCTGTTCGAGGACAAGAAGAAGAGCCACCACGTCACGTTGACGCCGGCCCTGCTCACCAGGGCGCAGGCGGGTCTGCGGGCGAGGGCGAGGAGGACACCGTGAGCGTCGAGACCGCACCCGGCGTGCTGGTGCCCACCCGCGAGGTCTACCGCCGGGTCCTCGGTGAGCTGGCCGAGCGGGATCCGCGGGTGTTCTGCGTCGACTCCGACATGGGCGGGCTGGAGACCGGTTTCGGTGAGCGGTTCCCCGAGCGGTACACCAACGTCGGCATCGCCGAGGCGAACATGATGGGCGTCAGCGCCGGCCTGGCCTCCGCGGGATTCCTGCCGTACGCCAACACCATCAGCACCTTCGCCGCGTGCCGCGCGTGCGAGCAGATGAAGATCGACGTCGCGGGCAACAACCTGCCGGTGCGGATCGTCGTCACGCACGCCGGGTTCTCCGCGGGCCACTACGGCCCCACGCACCACGCGCTGGAGGACATCGCCATCGCCCGCACCATGCCGAACATGACGGTCGTCGTGCCCTCGGACTCGGTGTCGACCGAGGCCGCGGTGTGGGCCACCGCGGACCTGCCCGGCCCGCTGTTCCTGCGGCTGGGCAGGGCGGCCACCCCGCTCGTGCACGAGTCGGCCACCGACTTCGTCCTCGGGAAGGCAACCAGGCTGCGCGACGGCGACGACGTGACGATCATCGCCACCGGGCCGTACCCGGCCGTGATGGCGCTACAGGCACACGATCTGCTCGCCACAGCGGGCATCCGCGCACGGGTGCTGGACATGCACACCGTCAAGCCCATCGACCGGGACGCGATCGTGGCGGCGGCCGAGCAGACCGGCGGCATCGTCACCGTCGAGGACCACGTGCTGGCGGGCGGGATGAGCAGCGCGGTCTGCGAGGTGCTCGCCGAGACCGTGCCGTGCCGGGTCCGGCGCGTCGGCGTCCCGACGTCGTTCCTCGACCTGGTCGGCGACGAGCTGGAACTGCTGGCCGCCGCCGGGGTGAGCCCGGACGCCGTCGTCGCGGCGGCGCGGGACCTGCTGTAGGGGACTCTCCGGACTACTTCGGGGCAGTGCACTGACCACATGATCGGCTGGACACCAGAGGAGAAGCCATGACCACCGCGACGGCGTGCCCCGAGTGTGAAGGCGCGATCGAGATCACGAACTCGTTGACGCAGAACGAGATCGTGGAGTGCCCCGACTGCATGGTCGAGCTGGAGGTGGTCACCGCCGAGCCGCTGGTGCTGGCGCTGGCTCCCGAGATGGACGAGGACTGGGGCGAGTAGGTGGCGCCGATCTCCGCCGGCGTCGTCGGCGCGGCCGGGTACATCGGCGGTGAGCTGCTCCGGCTGCTCACCGGTCATCCGGAGGTCGAGGTGACGCGGGCGTACTCCGCGAGCCAGCAGGGCAAGCGGGTGGACAGCCTGCACCCCAACCTGCGCGGCCACACCTCGCTGACCTTCACGCACCCGGACGACCTCGGCTCCCACGACGTGCTGTTCGTCGCCGTGTCGCACGGGAAGGCGGCCGAGCTGATCCAGGCCGTCGGCCCGGCGGCACCGCTCGTCATCGACCTCACCGCGGACTTCCGGCTGAGGGACCCCGCGGTCTACGAGACCTACTACGACTCGGCGCACCCGGCCGCGGACCTGCTGGCCGGGTTCACCCCGGGACTGCCGGAACGCCACCGGGACGCGCTGCGGACCGCGTCGCGGATCAGCGTGCCGGGGTGCATGGCCAACGCGGCGATCCTGGCGCTGGCGCCGTTGGCCGGGCTGGTTGACCCGGACGTCACCATCGACGCCAAGATCGGCTCCAGCGGTTCCGGCGCGACCGCGACCGGGATGAACCTGCACTCCGAGCGCAGCGGGGCGATGCGCGTCTTCGCGCCGGTCCGGCACCGGCACGAGGCCGAGGTCGGGCAGGAGACCGGCCTGCGGGCGCGGATGACGGCGACCGGCGTCGAGGCGGTGCGCGGGGCCCAGGTCCTGTGCCACGCCACGGCGAGCGGTGTCACCGAGAACGACCTGCGCCGCGCCTACCGCGCCGCCTACCAGGACGAACCGTTCGTGCGGATCGTGGCGCAGCGGCGTGGCCTGTACCGGCTGCCCGAACCGAAGATCCTGGCGGGCACCAACTTCTGCGACGTCGGGTTCGCCGTGGACGGCGACCGCGTGCTGGCCGTCGCGGCGCTGGACAACCTCGGCAAGGGCGGCGCGGGCAACGCCGTGCAGTGCCTGAACATCCGCATGGGCTGGCCCGAGCGCACCGGACTCGGCTTCGTCGGGCTGCACCCGATCTGACACAGGCAGGAGAGGTATGGACGGGGTGCTCGTGGTCAAGGTCGGCGGGGCGGCCGGCGTCGACGCCACCGGGGTCTGCGCCGACGTGGCGGCCTTGGTCCACGCCGGCCGGCGGGTCGTGCTGGTGCACGGCGGCTCGGCGACGGTCAACTCCCTCGCGGACCGGCTCGGCGTGCCACAACGCCATCTCACGTCCGCCAGCGGCGTCACCACCCGCCACACCGACGCGGGCACCCTGGAGGTGCTGCAGTTGGCGCTGCTCGGCCAGGTCCGCCCGGCGGTGCTCGGTGCGCTGGGCGAGCGCGGCGTCCGCGCGGTCGGCCTGTCCGGCCTGGACGCCGGTCTGCTGCGGGCCGAACGCCGCACCGCGATCCGCGCCCTGGTGGACGGCAAACGGGTCCTGGTCCGCGACGACCACAGTGGACGGATCACGTCCGTGGCCGGAACCCTGCTCGACCTGTTGCTGGACAACGGTGTCACACCGGTCATCTCACCGCCCGCGATCGCCGAGGACGGCCGTCCGGTGAACGTCAACGCCGACCGGGTGGCCGCCGCGGTGGCTGCCGAGCTCAAGGCGGACACGCTGGTGTTCCTCACCGCCGCACCCGGTCTGCTCCGTGATCCGGGCGATCCCGCGTCGCTGCTGAGCACGTGCGCGCTCACCGGCGACAGCGCGGCCACCGTGACCGGCGGCATGTCGGTGAAGCTGATCGGCGCGCGTGAGGCCCTGCAAAGTGGTGTCCGGACGGTGCTCATCGCCGACGGCAGGGCGGACTCGCCCGTGAGCCGGGCGCTCGACGGCGCCGGCACCCGCATCACCCTCGCTTAGAACACTGTCGTCCTCCGGCCGGCGGTGGTCGCCGGCCGGAGGACAACAGGACTACGCGATCCGGCGCATGGTGCCGGTCATGGCCGCGACCTCCGAGCGTGACGAGACCTCCAGCTTGTCGAAGATCCGGCGCAGATAGGTCTCCACCGTCTTGTGGCTCAGCGTCAACGCCCGCGCGATCTGCTGGTTGGTCCGTCCCCTCGCCACCAGCTCCGCCACCTGGTTCTCGCGCACGCTCAACAGGCTCAGCCGCTCCACGACGACCTTCTCCAGGTCCTCGGACTCGGCTTCCCCGGCATCGCACGCGGGCGCTCCGCCCAGCCGCAGCACGGCGAGCAACACCCAGTGCGACCGAGCGGACAGCACGGCGACTGCCGCACGCAGCAGCTGCCGTGCCGGTTTCTGCTCGGTCACCGACTCCAGGCACGCCACGGCCAGCAGGGTGAGCCCCAGCTGGTCGGCCGGATCTCGCCGCGAGAGCAGCTCGTCCTCCAGCGCGTACCAGAAGCGTGCCTCGTCGGCCTGGCCCACCGCCGCACCGAGTCCGGCCAGCACCGCGCACAACGAACCCGACAACGCCGTGCCACCGCTCGTGATCACATGCCGGACCTCGGCGCACAGCCGTTTCGTGCGCACCGCCAGCCCGGCCGACCCGGTCGAGGCCGCGAGCGCGCTGGCGTCCTCGGCGTGTTCCACCGCCGGTTCCAGCGCACCGTCGCGCAGGTGCGCCGTGGCCAGGCCCAGGTTGAGCCGGCCCAGGACGTGGACCTGCTGGTGCCGCTCGGCGAGCTCCAGGCCGCGGGTGAACTGGAACAGCGCCTGCTCGGTGCGTCCTGACCAGATGTTCGCCCAGCCCAGCCAGTCGAACGCCTCACACGTCGAAGCGATGTCGTCACCCGGTTGGTCCAGCGCCTCGGCCGTGCGGTCGGCCACCGCCGCCGCCTCGGTGCCCCGGCCCAGCGTGGCGAGCATCGCGCTGTGCACGGCCGACGCCCGGAGATCGTCTTGCGCCAGCGCCGCGACGGTGTCCAGCAGGCCGGCCACGTCACCGCCGCTGTCCAGTGCGATCTCGGCGAGGGCGAGCGGCACCTCGACGTGCCGGACGGCCGTGCGCACCACCTCCGCCGCGTCGTCGAACCTGCCGAGCAGGCGCAGCACCCGGACGTGGGACTCGGCCAGGCCGGTGAGCATCTCCGGATCCAGCTCGTCGTGGTGCCGCCACGCCAGCCGGTGGTCGGGAAGGCTCTCGGCCAGCCGCCCGGAGAGTGCGGTGGCCCTCGCGAGCCGGGTGACCAGTTCCCCGCGGTGCAGGTCGTGCCGCTCCAGCAACGCCCGCAGCCAGCGCGACACCGCGCCGGGCATGCGGTCACCGGTGCTCCTGACCGCGGCCAGCAGGGTCTCCGCGTCCCGCTCGGTCGCCGGTTTCCCGGACCGTTCGAGGTGGTGCGCCTGCTCGGCGAGGGGTGCGCCACGTTTCCAGAGCGCCTCGTACGCCCTGGCGTGAGCGCCGATCCGCCACCCGCCGCCCGCGTGCTGGTAGCAGATCGCCCTGACCACCCCGTCGCGGAAGCCGAGCCGGTTGTCCCTGGTGCGCACCAGGTCCTGCGCGATCAGTTCGTCCAACCCGGCCAGCGCGCGGTCGTGTTCGAGCTCCGCGACCTCCGCCACCAGCGCCGGGTCGATCGTGTCACCGACGACGGCGGCGGCCTGGGCGAACAGCCGCCCGGCCGGTCCCAGCGCCCGCAGGTCCATGCCCACGGCCGCCGCGACCGGGTGGGGCGACGGGATGTCGTCGATGACCGCCGTGTCGTCGTGCGCACCGGCGGCCAGCGCGCTCAGCAGACCGGGTTGCCCACCGCTGAGCCGGTGCAGCAGCCTGCGCCGCCCCGGCCGCGTGGTGGCGGGGAGCAGCCGCGCCGAGTCGGCCAGGCCCAGCGGTCCCAGCTCGACCCGCCGCGCCGTGCCGGTCTCGGCCGCCGTGCCCAGCGCGCTGACCAGGTCCACCGGCGTCTGCCGGGGACGGTGGGTCAGCAGCAGCAGCACCGGTGCGGCCAGCGGGCGGCGCACCAGGTTGAGGATCATCTCGATGGAGCTCTGCTGCGCGTTGTGCACGTCGTCGAGCAGCAGCACGAGGGGTTTCTCCTCGCTGAGCTTCCCGAGCAACGCGCGGATGCCCTGACAGGCCCAGTAACGCCGTTCCTGCGGCTGTGTCCGGGTCGCTCCTGACGCGTGCAGGACCGGGAACATCTCGGGCAGCCGCAGTGCCACCCGCGGGTCCATCCCGGACAGAAGACCGGTACCGCCCGCGGCGAGGAGGTCGTCGAGGGCGTCGGCGAACACCGCGAACTCCGTCATCAGCGGTTTGCCCACGGTCTCGCCGTGCGCCACCAGGGCGCCGGCGCGTTCGGCCCGCTCCCGCAGAGCGGCCAGCAGGCGGGTCTTGCCCATACCGGGTTCACCGGCCAGTTCCAGCACCCTGGCGGAGCTCCCGCCGAGGGTTCCCAGCAGGTGGTCGAACAGCTCGAGCTCCCGCGTTCTGCCCCTCAAGACCGACTGCCCGGTCAACTCTCCCGGCCTGCCAAGCCCGCCCCCGAGCATTGACGGCTCCCTCCTCGGCGGTCACATACAGCTGTGCACGCATACACCTGTACGCGCGCACCTGTGGACGCACGCCTACACACTCATGTGCGCATCGGCATACACCCGTGCGTGTATGAACTGCACGAATAGACCCCAGTACCCGCCTGTCAGTATTACCGCCGCGCGACACGGGCGGCAAGCCTCGCTAATCCGGCGCACGTCAGGAGGAACCTTGACACGCCTGCGCCGATTTGGTTACGTTCGCTTCGGGTTCAGCGTCATGGGGGCTGCACCCAGTAAATAGGCTCTGGGGGCCGACCGGGGGGTTGACTTTGTCGCGAACTGGAAATACCAGACATCCGCGCAGGCCCGCCACCGGCAGAGCCTCGGCCTGAGCCGATCGTCGCTGGCAGAGTAGCACGCGACCGTTGATCTTCCGGTAACCGACAGTTGACGCCGAGCCGTCCCGGCCGGCCTCATTCGTGCTGTCCGCGTGCGATTGGTTCTTCCCGAGCACGGCCACTTCCGTGCAAATTCGGCGTGCAAATTTCGGAACGACAGGGGTAATCATGGTATCCGAAGGCAAGGCGTTCACACTGAGCGACGAGGAACTCGCACAGTTCCACCGCAACGGATACATAGGTCCATTCGACCTCTACGAGGCCGAGGAGATGGCCGCACATTTGCAGGCGTTGCGGCCGAAACTGATCAACACGAAAAAGGCCGTGTACGGCGGCGGCAAGACCGTCTCCGGCGTGACGAACCTGTCGAACTACGACCGGCACCTCGACATCGACTTCCTGGCCGAGCACATCACCCGGCCGGAGATCGTGGACCGGGTGTCCAGCATCCTCGGTCCGGACACGCTGTGCTGGCGCTCGGAGTTCTTCCCCAAGTACCCCGGTGACGAGGGCACGGACTGGCACCAGGCCGACAACTTCTCCAACGTGGCCGGCTCGAAGCACCCCCAGATCGTGTGGCCGGAGGACGCCGACTTCGGCGGCACCATCACGGTGTGGACGGCGTTCACCGATGCGTCGATCGACATGGGCTGCCTGCAGTTCATTCCGGGCTCTCACAAGTCGATGAACTACGACGAGTCGAAGGTCATGGACTACAACCCGGACCTGATCAACAACCAGGAGAAGTCCGGGGTGCGGCGCGGGTTCTTCGGCTACGACTACCGGCAGCTGCAGAAGGATCCCAACTGGTCTCCCGACGAGTCCAAAGCGGTGTCACAGGTGATGCGCCAGGGCCAGTTCATCATCTTCTGGTCCACGCTCATGCACGCGTCGCACCCGCACGCGGGCAAGACCGACCAGATGCGACTCGGCTTCGCGGGCCGCTACCTGCCGACCTCCGTGCGGGTCTACCCGCACTCCGACGCGCTCGCCGAGTTCGGTGGCGCGGCCAGCCTGGAGAAGTTCGGCAACGTGCTGACCTCCGGCCGGGACAACTTCGGGCACAACAGGTTCGTCCAGACCACCGTCAACGGGTACCGCTTCCCCGTCAGGGACGGGGTGCCGGCCTGATGGCGAACGACGACATCGACACCATCCAGGCGTGGGTCGTGGCCACGTGCCAGGACCTCGGGCTGAGCGTGGACGACGACTCCGACTTCTTCCGGGCCGGCGGTTCGTCGCTGACCGCGGTCAAGCTGATCGCCAGGGCCGAGGAGAGCTTCGGCGAGGACGCGCTGCCGCCGGAGGACCTGTTCAGCAACAGCGCTGTCCGTGAGATCGCGGAGAGCATCGTCCGCAACAGGCAGCAGGTCGACGCGTCACCCGCGTAGGTGCGCCGAGCCGAGGGGTGACCCCAGCGCGTTCGTCCGGGTCACCCCTCGGCGCCGTCCACCCGCGGGCCAGATGTCGAGGGGAAGCGCATGAAACGGCTCACAGCCGGTCCCAGAGCACGCGCCGTGCACGCTCTGGCCAATGCGGACACGTCGGTGCCCTTTCCGGCGGACAGCAGCATGAAGGAGCTGTTCGAACACCGTGCCAGGAGGGCCGGCGGGACGACCGCGCTCGTGCACGGTGACCGGCGGATGACCTACGCGCAGCTCAACGCGGCGGCCAACCGGCTGGCCGGTCACCTCCTCCGGCAGGGCTGCCGGCGTGGCGACGTGGTCGGCGTGTGCGTGCGGCGGTCGTGCGAGCTCGTCGTCGCACTGCTCGCCATCGTCAAATGTGGCGCGGTGTACCTGCCGTTCGACCCGTCCTGGCCGGACGAGCGCCTGCACGTGATGTTCGGCATCGCCGGCTGCGACCGGGTGGTCACCGACAGGCCGGACGACCTGACGCCCCGATTACCGGGGCGCCGGGTCATCGACGTGTCCACATCGGACGGTGACGGCTCCGCGAACCCCGCGGTGACCGTGCTCGCCACGGACATCGCGTACATCAACTTCACCTCGGGGTCGACCGGGCGGCCCAAGGGCGTGCCGATCCAGCACCGGTCGGTCGTCCGGCTGGTCCACGACGCCCGCTACACCCGGCTCGACGAAAAGACTGTCACCCTGTTCCTCGCACCGGTCACGTTCGACGCGGCCACGTTCGAGATCTGGGGAGCACTGCTCAACGGCGGCACGTGCGTGCTCTACCCGGGAGGTTTCATCCGGCTCTCCGAACTGCGCCGGGTGGTCCGGCAGCATTCGGTCAGCACGGTCTTCCTGACCACGGCGTTGTTCAACACGATGGTCGACGAGGACGTCGACGCCCTCGGCACCGTCGACACCGTCCTCACCGGCGGCGAAGCGCATTCGCTGCCCCACGTGGACAAGGCGCTGGCCCACTACGGCGCGGGACGGATCGTCAGCGTGTACGGCCCGACCGAGTGCACCACGTTCGCCACCTACTACCCGTTGACCGGGCCGCAGCCGGAAGACCGGCCGCTGCCCATCGGACGGCCGATCCAGAACACCCGCGTGCACGTCGTCCGCGACGACCGGCTGTGCGAGCCGGGAGAGACGGGTGAGGTGTGCCTGTCGGGTCCCGGCCTGTCCCCCGGCTACGCCGGAATGCCCGAGGAGACCGCGCGCCGGTTCGTGGACCACGTGCTCGACGGTGTCACCGAACGCCTCTACCACACCGGTGACCTGGCCTACTTCGAGGCGGACGGGGTCCTCGTGTTCCAGGGCCGTGACGACGACCAGGTCAAGATCAACGGTCATCGCATCGAGCTCGGCGAGGTCCAGCACGTCCTGACCGGGCACCCGGACGTGCGCCAGGCCTTCGTCACCGTGCACGTCACCGGCACCGGCGAACGGGTGCTCATGGCGTTCGCCGTGTCGGACGGCACGAGCGAGGTCCTGCGGGACCACCTGAAACGCCGCCTGCCGCCGTACATGGTTCCGGCCGTGATCGAGGTCCGCGAGTCGCTCCCCCTGTCCGCGCACGGGAAAGTGGACCGCGAGGCCCTCCTGTCCTCCCTGCGGACCGTGCCGTGACCGACGACGTCCGTCAGGAGATCCGGTCCGTCCTGGACGCGGTCGTGCTGCCGCACGCCGAGGTGTGGGAGCAGCAGGGGCGCATCTCGGCCGACGGGTGGCGCGCACTGGCCGAGTCCGGCCTGCTGTCCCTGCCGCACGTGGGTCCCGGGTTCCGGCGCAGCGCTGTGTTCCTGGAGGAGCTCGGCAACACCGGGTACGCCGGTGTCCGCGCGGCCATCGGCGTCCACGCCTACATGGCACCCTCCTACCTGCGCAGGTACGGCACCGAGGCGCAGCGGGCGGCCTGGCTCGCGCCGGACAAGATCGCCGCGCTGGCCATCACCGAGCAGAACGCGGGAACAGACCTGTCGTCACTGTCCACTGTGGCCAGACCGGACGGCGACACCTACCGGTTGACGGGTGAGAAGTTCTACGTGGCCAACGGTTCCGCGGCGGACTACTTCGTCGTGCTGGCCAAGACCCGTGACGGCGGCACCACCCGCGTGCTGTCCGGCGCGAGTCTGTTCGTCGTGGACGGTCACTCCCCCGGCATCACCCGGCACCGGCAACCCATGCTCGGCTGGCGCGCTTCGGACACGTGCCGGGTGTCGTTCGACGGCGTGGCCGCGGCCGGGGTGATCGGCCGGCCCGACCGGGCGCTGATGTACCTGATGCCGGCGCTGGACTTCGAACGGCTGGTCGCGGGCCTGCTGGCGGTCGGCGGCGTCCGGCACTGCCTCGACCTGGTGCGGGCCTTCGTGCGCTCGCACCGGGTGCACGGCGACGTGCTGAGCGCCAACCAGGCGGTGCGGCACCGCCTCGCCGACCTGGACGCCCAGTTCGAGCTCGTGCGGACGTTCGCCCACCGACTGGTGGAGGACCACTGCGCCGGCCGGCTGGACACCAAAGCCGCGACCGTGCTCAAGCTGACGGCGACCGAACTGGCGGTCAGCGCCGCACAGGCGTGCGTGCAGTACCACGGGGCACGGGGCTATCTCGACGACTCCGTGCCCGCCCGCCTGTACCGCGACGCCATGGCGGGAACCATCGCGGCCGGCGCGAGTGAGCTCATGCGTGACTTGATCTTCGAGTCGGGGCGATGAGGAGTGGACACATGGGAAACTTGGACGCCGCGACGGTCAGTGGCCGCCTGCTGCTCGCCATGGCCGTGCTCACGGTGGCGGTGCGGGTGGTCGGCTGGGCGGTGAGCAAGATCGGCCAGCCGAGGGTGCTCGGCGAGATCGTCGCCGGGATCCTGCTGGGCCCCAGCGCGCTGGGCCTGGTGTGGCCGGGGCTGATGACCTACCTGTTCCCGCAGCAGGTGATCGCGGGGCTGAACGTCCTGGCCCAGACCGGCCTGGTGATGTTCATGTTCCTGATCGGCCTGGAGATCGATCTCAGGTCGTTGCGCGGGCAGGGACGCAAGGTCACGTTGATCAGCCACGCGTCGTTGCTCGTCCCGATCGCCCTCGCGGTACCACTGGCCTTCTGGCTGTACCCCCGGTTCGGAACGCAGACCGATCGGCTGGCGTTCTGCCTGTTCTTCGCCGCGGCCATGGCGATCACCGCGTTCCCGGTGCTCTCCAGGCTGTTGCAGGAGTCCGACCTGCTGAACACCCGCGTGGGCGTCATCAGCCTGGTGTGCGCGGCGATCAACGACGTCTACGCGTGGATCATGCTGGCGGTCGTGGTCGCGGTGGCCAAGTCGGCGGGCCCCGAGGACGTGCTGCGGACGCTCGTGCTGTCGATCGGCTACCTCGTCGTGATGTTCGCCGTCGTCCGCCCCCTGCTGCGGCGGCTCGGCCACCCGTCGATGTGGGTGATGATCGCGGTGGCGATCCTGAGCGCGTGGACGACCGACCAGATCGGCATCCACGCGATCTTCGGCGGCTTCCTGGCCGGCGCCGTGATGCCGCGCGACCGTGAGTGGCAGCGCGGTGTGGAGGTGAAGCTGGAGAGCATGATCTCCGTGCTCCTGCTGCCGATGTTCTTCGGCCTGGTGGGCCTCTCGACCCGGATCGACCAGCTCACCACCGCCGCTCTCTGGCTGACCGCGCTGCTGGTCGTCGTCGTCGCCACCGCCGGCAAGCTCGGCGGCGCCTCGCTCGCCGCACGCCTGACCGGCGACCGGTGGACGGAGTCGCTGCTGATCGGCGTCCTGATGAACACGCGCGGCCTGACCGAGGTGGTGATCCTGACCGTGGGCGTGCAGCTGGGCGTGGTCTCGTCCGCCCTGTTCACGATCATGGTCCTGATGGCCCTGGCCACCACCTTCATGGCGGCACCGGTCATCATCGTCCTGAAACGCCGCATCGCGGACACCCGCGTGACCGCCAAGGAAACCGCGACCACGGGCGGTGCCGAGCGATGACCCGGTTCGACCAGGACACCTGGCTGCGCAGCTTCGCGCCCAACCCCGACAGCGAGATCCAGGTCGTCTGCATGCCGCACGCCGGTGGTTCGGCGAGCTTCTACGTGCCGTTCGCCGAGGAGCTGGCACCGGTCGCCGACGTGCTGGCCGTCCAGTACCCGGGCCGGCAGGACCGCAGGCACGAGCCGTGCATCGACGACCTCGGCACGCTGGCGAACCGGGTGGCCGAGGCCCTCACCCCCCACCTGGACCGCCGGACCATCCTCTTCGGACACAGCATGGGCGCGACGCTCGCGTTCGAGGTGGCCCGCCGCACCTCCGCGGCACACCTCTTCGCCTCCGGCAGACGTGCGCCGTCGTGCTGGCGTGACGAACGCGTCCACCAGCGGGACGACCAGGGCCTGATCGCCGAGATGCAGGCGTTGAACGGAACGGGCTCCGCGTTGCTGCAGAACGAGAAGATCCTCCGCATGGTGCTCCCCGCGGTCCGCGCCGACTACCGGGCCGCGGAGACCTACCGGTACGCCGAGGGACCCGACATCACCAGCTCCATCTCCGTGGTCGTGGGCGACGACGACCCGATGGTGACGCTCGACGAGGCGCACGCCTGGCAGCGGCACACCACCGGGACGACCGAGCTGCACGTGCTTCCGGGCGGTCACTTCTACCTGGCCGACCACTGGCCCCGCGTCGCCGGCCTGGTCAGGGACAAGGTCCGCGAGCTCCGGTCACCACGCGCCTGAGCGGGCCCCGTGCCGCACGCGCCGGCCGAGGCTGGATGATGCCGGCATGACGGGTGTCGACCTCTTCGGTACGAGCCGCGAGCGGTACCTCGGCCCGCTCGACAGTGACGGAATCTTCTGCGTCGGCAACGCCGACGAGTGCGACCACTACACGGAGGACGGCGCCGTCCGCATTCCGTGGGGACGCTTGCCGCGCCCCGAGGACCTGACGCGGATCCGCGGCCTGGCCCTGTGCCCGACGCCCGCCCAGCTGCGCAGGGCGGTGCTGCCCGCCTACCTGCCGGACCTGGTGAACCTGGAGTCGCTGACCCTGCCCGCACCGCTCGTGACGCACCTGACGGCCCCCACGCTGACCTCGCTCGTGGTCTGCAACGTCGACGGTCAGGCCCCCCTCGGCCCCGCTCGCCGGCACCGCCGTGCCGGGGCTGCGGGCGCTGCTGTGGGTCACCTCCTACACCACGCCGCGGCTGCCCCGGGTGGTCGATCCGCTGCCGCCGCTGGAGTTCCTGCGCACCAACGTGACCGGGGACGACGCGGTGCTGCGTCAGCTCGCGGAGCTGCCGACGCTGCGGCACCTGGAGCTGGAGGACGTGAAGAACACCGATGTCGTCGACCACCTGGTGGCGCCGCTGCGCGTGCTGGAGATCGCGGGCACCGGACGCGACTTCCCGGTGGCGCGGCTCGCCGCGATCCCGGCGCTGGAGGCGGTGCGCCTCAACGGGATTCGTGCCGAGCTCGACTGCGCGGTGTTCCAGGCGCTGCCCGGCCTGGTCCAGCTGACCGTCCTGAACTCGAAGAGGATCGTCAACGTCGAGGCGCTGCTCGACTGCCCGGCACTGGCGAGCAGCACGTTCGTCAACTGCGGCAACCCGTTCAAGGAGGACGGCAAGGCGTTGTTCAGGTCCAAGGGCTTCGCCAACCTCCCAATCGACCACTCCCAGGCCGGCCGCCGCGGCCCGACAACGGGTGGTCGCGCAGTCGTCACGCCTGGCAGACCGGGCACCACCACGTCTCCCGGCCGTGGGCGGTGAGCTCGGCCGGGCGGAACGCGATCGGTGTGGCACAACGCAAGCACGGTCGTCGTGCCCGACCGTAGACCCAGTGCCGGGGCGTGGGTCTGCCGGTCGTGTTCTGCGCCGGGTTCGTGTGGACCGCGTGCCGCAGCCGCCGCCGGGCGTCGGTGAGCAACGCGTCGAGACCTGGGGCGGTGGCGGCGGTCCGCCAGGGACTGATGCCGTGCAGGAAGAGCAGCTCCTGCGCCCACATGTTGCCCAGCCCCGCCACCCGGCGCTGGTCGAGCAGTGCCGCGATGATCGCCTCTTCGCCGGCTGCCGCGACCCGCTCGGCCGCCGCGGCGATGCTGTCGTCGGCGAGCAGGTCCGGGCCGAGGTGTCCCACGACCGTGTGCTCGTCGCGTGTCCGCAGCACGGTCAGCACCGGAAGCGCGACCCCGACGACCGTGCGGCCGTCGTCGAGGCCCAACGCGATCCGCAGCTGCGGCATGACCCGCGCGGGCAACCTCCTGTGCGGACGCAGCACGGACCAGGAGCCGGTCATCCTGAGGTGGGAGTGCACCGTCAGGCCGGCGTCGGTGCGGGACAACAGGTGTTTGCCCCGCGCACGCCATTCGAGGATGCGTTGCCCGGCCAGGTCGACGGTGGCGAAGCGCGGGTGCCGGACGTCACTGTGGACGATCAACGAGCCGGCGGTGGCGGTGTCGAGCCGCGCCGCGATCCGCGCCACGCTGTCGCCCTCCGCCATCACTCCATCATCACCCCCACCGACCGGCACGGCAGACCGGGACCGGCGCCGTCTTCCGATCGGTGCGATTCTGATGTGGTGGAGCCGGAGCACACGCCAGACGGGCGTTTCGTGGTGATCAACGGGCGGCGGTGGCGGGCCACCGATCCCGAGATCCCGCCCGAGCCCGCGGCACGGCTGCGCAGCCTGCTGATGGCGGCCCGCCGCGACGTCGGTGCCGCCCTCCGCGCCCACGACGCCGAGGCGGAGCGGGACGCCCGCGCACGGGTCCACCTCGCGAAGACCGCCCTCGGCGAGCGCGGCACCCCGTGGTGGGAGCAGACGGCGAGCCAGCGGCGGGAGCGCTGGCAGGACGGGCTGGAAGCGCTGGACCAGCGCGACACCTGAACGAGCAGGGCGCGATACTCCCGTCATGACGGCGAGAGCAGGCGCGGTGGTGACCGGCGCCGGACGCGGTGTGGGCAAGCTGGTCGCGCGGATGCTGGTGGAACGCGGCTACACGGTGCTGGTCACCGACGTCGACGAGGCGACCGCGACCGCGACGGCCGCCGAGATCGGCGCGATCGCGCGAGTGCTCGACGTGCGGGACGAGGCGGCCGTGGCAGCGGCGCGTGACGACATCGTCGCCCGTGCGGGGCGGCTCGAGGTCTGGGTCAACAACGCCGGGGTGCTGGCCACCGGGCCCGCGTGGCAGCAGGACGCCGCCACCCGCAGGCTGATGGTCGAGGTCAACGCCCTCGGGACGATCAACGGAACCGTCGCCGCGATCCACGCCATGCGCGGCCGCGGCGGCGGGCACGTCGTCAACATCGTGTCGCTGGCGGGCATCACGGCCGTCGCGGGCGAAGCGGTCTACGCCGCCTCCAAGCACGCGGCGGTCGGTTTCAGCCTCAGCACCCTCGCCGACCTCCGGCAGGCGGGCGTCCGGGACATCGACATCTCGTGCGTCTGCCCGGACGGCATCTGGACCCCGATGCTGCACGACAAGCTCGACGACCCGGCGGCCGCGCTGTCGTTCTCCGGCACGCTGCTGCAGCCCGCCGACGTCGCCGCCGCCGTCGCCGCGGTGCTCGACCGGCCGAGACCGGTCGTCACCATTCCGCGGTGGCGCGGCGCACTGGCTCGGCTCGCCGACACGTTTCCGCGCTTCGGGCTGCGCGCGATCCCGTTCATGGTGGCGCAGGGCCGCCGGACCCAGCGCAAGCTCACGCGGAAGCCGCGGGATCGGTGAGCACCGCCAACCCGCACGGGCCGAGCGCCAGCATCCGGCGGTGGAAGTCGGCCGGCCGTTCACCGGCCCGGTCGGCCCGCGCGCGCAGCTCCCGCCACACGCGTGCGCCCCAGCTGTAGGTGATCGCCTGGGCGGGCCAGGCCGCCGACCGCAGCACGCTGAAGTACAGCCCGGACGCGGGGAACACCGAGTGGGCGGCCATGAACTCCGCCGCGCGGTCGGGTGTCCACGGTGCGCCGTCGAGCGGGAAACCGTTGTGCAGAGCCAGGTCCGTGAGTGCCATCGCGGTGTTCAGCCGCAGGCCCATGACGTAGCCGAGGCGTTCGGGTGCGGCCATGTCGTCCAGCATCAGGCCCTCGGCGTAGACCGCCCAGCCCTCGGAGTTGCCGGCCACGACGGTGTGGCGCGTCCACGCGTCGGCGCCGCCGCCCAGGCCCAGTTGCAGGTGGTGGCCGGGGACGCCCTCGTGGTGCAGCATCGTGGTCTGGCTCCACACCGCGACCGGCTCCGGCGCCGCCACCGGCCACACCACCTGGGCGGCGCGCGAGCCGTCGGTGGCGGCGGGGCGGTAGCGGACCGGGCCGTGCTCGGCGGGGACCACCACCTCCAGCGGGCCGACGGGGACACCGACCCTGTCCTGTGCCGCGGCCAGCTTCTCCTCGGCCCACATCTTCAGGTCGGCGCGGTCGACCTTCCACAACGGATCGTTGTCGTAGTCGGTGCACGCCTGCTTGCCGCCCAGCTCGTCGGCGGCCGCGGTGAGCTCGCGCAGCTCGTCGGTCAGCACCGCGAAGCACTCCGCCGGGTCGACGTCCACGCCCAACTGGTAGCGGGCCGCGACGCGGTAGCGGTCCGTGCCGACGGCGTCGTCCTCGACGGCCTGCGGCAGGATCTCGGTCTCCAGGGCGTCCGCGAACGGACCGTACGGTGCCATGCCCTCCTCGGTCGTGGCCCACGTGCGTGCCGCCCACATGACCGACTCGGCCTGCCGGCGCGTGGACCTGTTCTCCCGCAACGTCTTCAGGTACCCGCCCAGCGCGTCGCCGAGGCCTTCGAGGGCGATTCGGCGTGCGTCGCCGCGCAGCAGGGCGAGGTGTTCGCGCAGCAGCACCGGCGGGCTCGTCACGACGTTGAGCGACGCGGCGAAACCGGCCTCGTGGTAGGCGAGCTCGGCTTCGAGGCGTTCGGCCAGCGCCGGCCCGGCGCCCGGCAGGAACCGGCGGATCAGCTCGGTCCGTGCCGCGAAGCCCTCCGGTGAGTAGTCGGTCAGCTCGCCGGTCGGTGGCACGCCGGCGAGCGCGGTTTCCACCGGTTCGAGTCGCACCCGTGCGGCGAAGAAGTCGGCTGCCTGCGTCATGAGGTCCTCTCTCCGTCCGGAACCGGAACGCGCCGGTCCAGGAGTTTCTGCAGTGGCCCGGTCATCGCGGTGGTCACCAGCGTCATCACCACCATCACCAGGTACAGCGCGGGGGTCAGCAGCTTCGCGGTGAACGCGGCCTGCAGCACCACCAGCTCCGTCAGGCCACGGGTGTTGAGCAGCACGCCCAGCTCCAGCGCGTCGCGGTGGGAGCACCCGCCCAGCCGGGCGCCGAGGTAGCTGCCGCCGACCTTGCCCACGATCGCCAGCACCAGCACGAGCGCGATCGCCGCCCACGGCACGCCGGTGAGCCGTGCGGCGAACACCCCGAGACCGGTGACGAAGAAGAACACCGGCACGAGCCGCCGGCCGGCGAGCGAGACGCGTTCGGCCACCGGGCTCCACACCGGGTCCGCGGGCAGCGCGAGACCGATGGCGATCGCGAGCACGACCTCGTTGACGCCCATGGTCTTCGCCAGCGCGGCCACGCCCAGCGCGGCCGCGGCCGCGAGGACCGTCGTCACCAGCGGCCGGGCCGCCGCCGCCCGCCGCACCGGTTCCAGCCGCAGTCCCTGTCGTGCCACCAGCACGAGCGCGACGACGCCGGCCAGCACCAGCAGCCGGTTGAGCAGCGACCCGGACGAGATCGCGACCACCAGCAGGATCCACGCGATCACGTCCACCAGCGACGCGGACCCGAGCGCGAGCCGGGGCACGCGGCCCTCCAGCCTGCCGTTCTCCGCGAGGATGCGGGCGAGCACCGGCACCGCCGTGACCGACAGCGCCACCACCATCACGAGCACGAACGACGTCGTGGGCGCGGTGCCGCGCAGATAAGAGTCCTGTGTGGACACCCATAGGGCCATCGCCAGTCCGGTCAGCGCCGGTACCACGAGGGTGCCGAGCGTCGTCCACACCAGCGGCCGGGCGCGGGGAGCGTGCGCACCGCGTTTGAGCTCGTGGCCGACGCCGACGAGGTACAGCACGAGGCCGGCGTGCGACAGCAGCGACAACACGTCCAGGCGGCCTTCGCCGAACAGCAACGACCGCAGCCCCTCGCCGCCCCACCACACCAGCAGCGGCCCGGCCAGCAGGCCGAAGGCGATCTCCCCGACCACACCGGGCTGGCCGACCGCCCTGGCGACCACGTCACCGAGCTTCGCGATGGCCAGGGTGAGCGCCAGTGCGCCCGACCCCAGCGCGAGCCAGCGCGCCATTTCGAGCGCGTTCAAGACACATCTCTCCCCTCGGATGACACGGGAACGGCCGCGGCAGGCGGCTCAGGCGCCCTCGCCCAGCAGCCCGCCGACCGCGCGCAACCGCGCGACGGCACTGGCCACGGCGGCTCGCGACCCGACGCCGAGCTTCGAGAACACCCGCGCCAGGTGCGCCTCGACCGTCTTGTCGCTCACGCCGAGCCGCTGGGCGATCTGGCGGTTGGTGTGACCGTTCGTCACCAGCCCGGCGACCTGCTTCTCCCTGGTGGTCAGGGCGTCCAGGCCGGCGGCCTCGGGTGCGGGCCGGATGCGGGCGAGCCGGCGCTGGTCGGCGGCCACCTGGTCGAGCAGCGGCAGCGCGCCGCACTCGATCAGCAGCTGCTCGGCGCGGAACAGCTCCGCCGCCGCCTTGGCGCGTTTGCCCGCCGCGGCGAGCGCGTTCGCCGCCACCAGGCGGGCGCGTCCGGCGAGCAGCCGGCTGCCGCGGCACAGGAACGCCTGTTCCGCGGCGGCCGCGCGGGCCGCGGCGGCGTTCGGGTCGGTGTCCACGAGCACCTGGGCCTGCGCCAGCGCGAACAGGCCCGCGTACCGCTCGTCGTTGTCGCGCATGGTCTCCGACCACTCGCGTGCGGCGTGCGTGTCGCCCAGCAGGAGGCAGGCGCGCACCATCATCTCGGCGGCCTCCGCGCGCAGCGCCGGGTACAGCTGGGCGAAGCCGGCCGCGTCGATCGCGTCCGCGCAGCCCTGCGCGTCACCGGCGAGCAGCCGTGCCTCCGCCAGTGCCATCCACGCGAACGACCGCCACAGCTCGCGCACCGACCCCGCGGACCGGGTGGCGGCCAGACCGGCCTCCAGGGCACGTTCCGACTTGCCCTGCCAGGTCAGCGCCCGGCACTGGGCGGTCAGCGTCATGGCACCGAGCCGGGTGCCGGGAAGCTGCGTACCGCGTTCGGCACCCTCGTCCGCGAGCCGTGCCGCCGTGCCCACCGCACCCGCGGCCAGGTGCGCGGACGAGGCCGTGGTGAACAGCCGGGGCAGGTCGGGGGTGCGGCCCGAGGTGCGGGCCAGGCCGACGACGCGGTCGGCGAGGCGTTGCGCGACAACGGGATCGCCCAGGTAGACCAGGCACCAGCACAGCCAGACCACGCCGTCGAGCCAGGTGAGCAGCTCGCCGTCGGGCAGCTGCTCGAACAGCTCGGAGGCGGTCGTGGCGAACTGCTCCGCCTCGTCGAACATCGACGCGCCGATGGCCGCGAGACCGGCCGCCGCCAGCGCGGTGGCGCGCTGGCCCTGGTCGCCCAGGCGTTCGGTCGCGTCGAGCACGTGCACCAGCGCGGCGGGGTCCACCCGCGCACCGGACAGCAGCTCGTCGATCGCGATCTCGACCCGCAGGGCCACGCCCACCGCGCTCTCGTCCACCGCCGCGATGAGCTTCTCCGCCTCGGCGTTCGGGGCCGGTCCGCCGAGCAGCCTGCTGTTGGCCGCGCGCAACCGGGCCAGCCTGCCGCGCGCCTGCAGGTCGCTCTCGTCGAGCAACGGCGCCACCTCGGCGGCGACCGACTCGCTCTCCACCAGCTTGCCGTCACGGGCCAGCGCCTCGGACAACGCCAGCAGCACCCGGCGGCGGTCCGCCACGTGCTCCCGCCGGTCCGGCAGCAGCCGGGCCGCCGTGCGCAGCCACTGGGCCGCGATGCCCGGATCGCGGTGCACGGCCGACTCGGCGGCCTCCACCAGCACCGCCACCGCGGCCACGTCGCCCACCGAGGCGGTGCGGTCGAGGTGCGGCGCGAGCAGCCGGCTCGACGCACCGCGCCGGCCCAGCACGGCCGTGGCCTTGGCGTGCGCGGCGATCCGCGCGCCCGCACCCATCGTCCGGTAGGTCACGTGCCGCACCACCGGGTGCCGGAACGCGAACCGCGACGACGTGCCGAGCTGACGCACCACGTCCCGCGCGGCGAGCTCGTCCATGGCGGTGAACACGGCGGCCAGCGGGAGTCCGGTGACCTCACCGACGAGGTCCACGTCGAACGGGTCGCCGAGCACCGCGGCGGCCTGCGCGGCGGTGCGGGTCTGCTCGGGCAACGCGCACAGCTCGGCGTGCAGCGTCGCGGTGAGCCGGGGGCACGGCCCGTCCGGCTCGTGCTGCTGCTGGTCGCCGTTCCACCGGCTGGCGAGCACCTCCAGGTAGAACGGGTTGCCGCCGCTCGCCCGGTGCAGCGCGGCCCGCAGGCCGGGTCCGGCCGAGGGGGCCAGCGCGTCCAGCATCTCGTCGGACGCGCAGGGTTCCAGCGGCTTGAGGTCGAGCGTCTGCACCAGGCCCTGCCTGGCCAGCAGCGACAACGCCGCCGACAGCGCCGGGACCGCCTGCTTCGGCCGGTGGGCCAGCGCGAGCAGCACCGGACCGGCCGGTGGATGCCACACCAGGTGGGCCAGCAGCTCCGCCGACTCCTGGTCGGCCCAGTGGACGTCGTCCAGCACCAGCGCGAGCCCGGTGCCACCCGCCAGTGCGGACAGCATGTCCCGCACCGCGCGGAAGAACTCCCGCCGGTCGACCGGCCGGTGCGCGGGACCGCCGGTGAGGTGCGGGAACACCGCGCCCAGGGCGGGGTCCGCCGCCAGCCGCTCGCGTTCCGCCGGGGGCAGTCCGGCCAGGTGCTGGTCGATGGCGTCGGTGAACAACGCGAACGGCACGTGCCGGTCCGCCTCGCTGCTGCGGCCGGCGAGCACCGTCATCCGCGAGGCGGCCGCGTCCCGGTGCAACTCGACGAGCAGGCGGGTCTTGCCGATGCCCGGCTCACCCACCACCTCGACGACCCGGCTGAGACCGCGGCTGACCTCCTTGACCACCTGCGAGATCGCTCGCAGCTCCTTGCTCCGCCCGAAGATCGTGCGGGTGGTGGCGTCGCCCGCCCTCATCGTTGGCGTACTCGTGTCGGCGTGGACACCGACGCGGTTCCCGAATTTCCCTTGCCAGGGCAGGGCGGTGCGCACACGTCGATCAACATTAACACTCTCCCCCATTGCAGCATCATCCCAATTGATACCTGTCTACCGTTTGTACCCGGCGTTTACGCAAGCACCGGCAGACAAATCACCCGATCAGGCGAGCCGTCCCACGGACCGTGACGACATGTTGTTGAGACTTCGACCACATCAGGGATTTCCCTAACTTGCCAGACGATCCCTGAACGACCCTACAGTGGGCGCCGGGCCAGCAGGAACTTTTCCGGGTGCGGCCTGGGTTCATTTGACCGGCGCGGGGTGCCACGGGCCCATCGAATCGAATTCTTCGAACGACATCGCCGGACGATTTGTGATCGAACTGGAGCGAGCATGCGCGAGCTAGTGGATTCCACGCCCATCGCGAACGACGGCGCCGCGTTGCGCGCCCGAATCGCCGAGCACGGATATGTCTTCTTCCGCGGCCTGCTCGACCGTGCTCCTATCGACCAGCTCGCCGCGAACATCAGGTCCGCTCTGCAGCGAGAAGGGTGGATCGGTGCCGGAACCGATCCGGGCACCGCGCCGTTGGTGCCGCCGGCACGCGACTTCAAGAACGGTAACTTCTTCCCCGGATACGTCGAGACGCAGAAAATCGAGTACCTGCACGCGTTGCCGCACCAGCCCGCTCTCACCGCGGTGATGCGGGCGCTGATCGGCGACGACGTCTTCTGCCACCCGCGCAAGGTCGCCCGGCTGGTCTGGCCCACCGACCTCGGCACCACCCCCGGCATCTACGTGCACCAGGACTTCGTGGTCGAGGGCGTGCCGGACATGTTCACGTCCTGGGTGCCGTTCGTCGACTGCCCGCTCGAACTGGGCGGACTCGCGGTGCTCACCGGCTCCCAGAACGAGGGCGTGCGTCCCAGGCTGGGGCAGGTGGACCCGGACGACGACCGCTGGGCGAGCACCTCCTACCGCGCGGGCGACGTCCTGGTCTTCCACTGCCTGACGGCCCACGGCGCTCTGCCGAACCGCACCGACAGGTTGCGCCTCTCGGCGGACTACAGGTGGCAGAGTGCCCGCACGCCCATTCCCGCCGAGGCGCTGCAGCCGCACATGCTCGGCCCCGTACCGGGCTGGGACGAGTTGTCCGAGGGTTGGGAAAACGCCTCATGGATCACTCCTCCGGCGGATGTGCGCATTGTGCAGCGAACGGGCGGCGAGGCCGCCGCCGTGCCGCCGTCGGAGTTCGTGACGGTGCCCGCGCAGAGTGTCGGTGAAGGCGAGCACGCGGTACTCGCCGGTCTTTTCAACAACATGAAGGACGCTTTCCGGCCGCACAAGACGGGCGGTACCGAGGCGGTCATCGACTATCACATCTCCGGTCACAACGGAGACCACCACCATTGGCAGCTCGTCGTCGCGGACGGGAAGTGCGTGGTTTCCGACCACGGCTCCGAAAATGGCCAGGTGTCGATCATCTCGAACTTCGGCGACTACGTCCGCATCGCGAACGGGAACATGGATCCGATGAGTGCGCTCGGCTCCGGAAAACTTCGCATCGAGGGCGAGCTCCAACTCGCCGTCGCCCAGCTCCAGTGGTTCCGGGACTGAGCCGCGTGCGGAAGGGTTCTTTTTCCTCGTTCTCCGACGTGCTCGCCCATTGGGCGGACGTGGCGCCCGCCCAAACTGCCTATCATTTCGTTCAAAACGACGTTGTCACGCCGATGGATTACAGCACCCTGGCGCGCGCGGTCGCCGGCACGGCGGAGGAGCTGCGCCGCCACGCCCGTCCCGGTGACCGGGTGCTGGTCATGCCCGCGCCGGGCAGCCGGTTCGTCACGGCGTTCCTCGCCGCGCTGCACTGCGGCGTCGTCGCGGTGCCCGCCTACCCGCCCTCGACGCCAAAACACCTGGCCAGGCTGCGTGCGATGACGATCGACGCCGCTCCGGTCGCGGTCGTGGCAGAGGCGGGCGCGCTCGCACTGCTGCCCGCGGACGACCCGGTGTTCGACGGACTCACCAGGATCGAGGCCGCCGACCTGGTCGACGGACGCGGTTCGGACGCCTGGGCGCCGGCGGACGCGGAGCTCGCGTTCCTGCAGTACACATCTGGCTCCACCAGCGCCCCCAAAGGCGTCATGGTCACGCACCGCAACCTCGTGCACAACGAAGCGTTGATCGCCGCTCAGATGGGCATAACGCCCGAATCGACCATTTTGAGCTGGTTGCCGCCCTACCACGACATGGGACTCGTGGGCGGCGTGCTCCAACCGCTGTTCTCCGGCTGCCCCGGAGTGCTCACCCCGACCATGGAGTTCCTGCAGCAGCCGATGCGCTGGCTGCGGCTGATCTCCCGGTTCCGCGCGACCGTCAGCGGCGGCCCGGACTTCGCCTTCGAGCTGTGCGCGCGCCGCTACCGGCCGGACCGCGACGACGACCTCGACCTGAGCTCGTGGCAGGTCGCGTTCACCGGCTCCGAGCCGATCCGGCCGAGCACGCTGGAGACCTTCGGCGACCGGTTCGCCGACCGCGGTTTCCGCCGCGCCGCGTGGTTCCCGTGCTACGGGCTGGCCGAGACGACGCTGTTCGTCTCCGGCGGCCCCGTTCCGGCCGAACCCGTCGTCGACGAGGACGGTCACGTCGGGTGCGGCGCGGTGTCGGACGCACTGCCGGTGCGGGTGGTCGGCGAGGACGGGGTGCCGGTGCCCGACGGCACGGTCGGCGAGATCGTGGTCGGCGGCGAGAGCACCAGCCCCGGCTACTGGCCGGACCGGCCGGCGGACACCGTCGCACTGCCGGGCGAGGGCGCGTTCCTGCGCACCGGCGACCTCGGCGTGCTGCGCGACGGCGAGCTGTACGTGACCGGCCGGCTCAAGGACGTGCTGATCATCCGCGGCCGTAACCACTACCCGCAGGACGTCGAGTCGTGCGCCGAACGCAGCCACGACCTCGTCCGCCCGCACGGCGTGATCGCGTTCGCCGAGCAGGACCGGCTCGTGGTGGTCGCCGAGGTGTTCCACCGGCGCGACCCCGACGCGCTGGCCGCGGCCAAGGCCGCCATCCGCGCTGCCGTGGCGCAGGAGCTCGGGCTGCACGTGCACACCGTCACCCCGGTGCGGGCGATGACGTTGCCGCGCACCGCCAACGGAAAGCTGCAACGCCGTGAGTGCCGCCGCCGGTTCCTCGCGGGTGAGTTCGTGGAGGTCGGCACGTGACCCACGTCGAGAACCGGCTGCGGGAGATCACCGCGCGGCTGCTGGAGTGCGACCCGGCCGCGGTCGACGTCACGACACCGTTGCTAGACCTCGGTTTCGACTCGCTGCTGATGCTGAACCTGCAGCACGAGGTCGAAACCGAGCTGAACCTGCACGTCTCGATCGCGGACGTGCAGACGGGCGCCTCGCTGCGCTCCCTGGCGCTGGAGGCCACCGCGCAGTCGTCGCGTCCCGTGCTGCGGCGCGGTGACCGGCCGGACCGGCTGCCGCTGTCCGGGGTGCAGCGCAGGCTCTGGGTGCTGGAGCAGCTCACGCCCGGCGCGTACGTGCTGAGCGCGTCCGTGCGGCTCACCGCGCCGATCGACGTCGAGGCGGCGCTGACCCGGATCGTCGCGCGCCACGAGGTGCTGCGCACCGTCTTCGGCGAGGACGAGGACGGCCCGTTCCAGCGGGTGCTGCCGCCGTTCCGGGTCGAGCTCGACGCCTCGGCCGAGCCGTTCGACCTCACGACCGGGCCGCTGTTCCGGGCGACGCTCGCCGGCGACGTCCTGACGCTGACCGCCCACCACATCATCTGCGACGGCTGGTCGCTGCGCGTGCTGGTCGACGAGCTCCACGGCGCCGCGCCGGAGCTCCCGGTGCAGTACGCGGACTACGTGGGCTGGCACCACTCGCTGCTGGCCGCCGAACGCCCGGCGCAGCTCGCGTTCTGGCGGGCGCGGTTCGCCGAGATGCCCGAGTCGCTGCGGCTGCCGTGCGACGGCACCGGTACCGGTGCCGGGGGTGCGGTGCACGAGCACTCGGGGCCCGCTGTCGACGCGTGGGCGCGGCAGCTCGGCGTCACGCCGTTCACGCTGCTGCACTCCGCCTACGCCGTGCTGCTGCACCGGCTCACCGGGCAGAGCGACGTCGTGATCGGCACGCCCGTCGCGGGTCGCACCGATCCCGCGCTGGAGCGGTTGATCGGGTTCTTCGTCAACACCGTCGCGCTGCGCACCGACCTGTCCGGCGAGCCGTCGTTCGCGGACGTCGTCACCGCCTGCCGCGACGAGCTGCTCGGCGCGCAGGAGAACCAGGACGTGCCGTTCGACGAGGTCGTCGACGCGTTGCCGCGCACGCACGGCGCCGAACTGGTGCGCACGATCCTCACCGTGCGGCGCGCGGACGACCGCGCTCGCGAGGTGCCCACCGGGGTGGCCCAGTTCGACCTCGCGCTCGACGTCGAGACCTCCGCCGAAGGCACCCGGTTCCGCTGGACCTACCGCACGGGCGTGTTCGACGCCGCGACGATCGCCCGGTTCGGCCAGCTCTTCGAGGTGCTGCTGGCGGACCTGCGCGCGGGTCGCCCGATCGGCACCGCCGCGCTGATGACGGCCGAGCAGCGGGCCTCGATCGTGTCGCGCGGACGACGTGCGCACCACGGCACCCCTCCCGGTGTGACCGACCGGTTCGCCGACGCCACCGCGCGGTTCGGCGACCGCGTGGCGGTGCGGTGCGGCGCGGAAAGCCTCACCTACACCGAGTTCTCCGCGCGGGTGCGCGGGCTGGCGGCCGCGCTCGTCGCCGACGGTGCCGGACCGGAACGACTGGTCGGCCTGCACGCCGCCCGTGGCATCGACATGGTCGCCGGGCTGTGGGCCGTGCTGCTGTCCGGTGCCGCCTACCTGCCGCTCGACCCCACGCACCCGGCGAGCCGCCTGCGGCAGATCGCCGACGCCGCGCGGCCGGTGTTCGTCCTCGGCGACCCGGCCGACGAGCCGCCGTTCCCGGTGCGGCCGTTCACCGCCTCCGCTGCCCCGGCCGACCTGGCCGCACCGCACCCCGCGTCGCTCGCATACGTGCTGCACACGTCCGGTTCCACCGGTGTGCCGAAGGGTGTCGCGGTCACGCACGCCAACCTCGCCAGTCTTCTGTCCGCAATGGACTGTCTACTGGGGACCGACGATCCGCAGACCTGGCTCACCGTCACCAGTCCCGCGTTCGACATCTCGGTGGTCGAGCTGATCTGGACGCTCACCACCGGCGCGACCGTCGTGCTGCCCGCCGACTCGCTCGACCTCACCGGCATCACGCACCTGCAGACCACGCCGTCGTACGCCGCGCGGCTGCTCGGCTCGCACGACCTCAGCGGCCTGGGCGTGCTGATGCTCGGCGGCGAACCTATCAGCGCCGCCCTGCGCGCCGCGCTGCCGCCGATCCGCGTGATCAACGGGTACGGCCCCACCGAGGCCACCGTCTACGCCACCACGCACCCGGTCTCGCCGGACGTCCCGACCCCGATCGGCGGCCCGTTGCCCGGGGTGTCCGCCCTGACGCTCGACCGGTTCGACGAGGTCGTGCCGGTCGGTGTGCGCGGCGCGCTGCACCTCGGTGGCGACGGTGTCGCCCGCGGCTACCTCGGCAACCCCCGCCTCACCGCCGCGCGCTTCGTGCCGGACCCGTTCGGTGCCGCCGGTTCGCGCATGTACCGCACCGGCGACACCTCGCACGTCGACGCGTCCGGCGCGCTGCACTTCCACGGCCGCACCGACCACCAGGCGAAGATCAACGGCTACCGGATCGAGCTCGGTGACGTCACCGCCGCGCTCGCCGCGCATCCCGAGGTCCGTGCCGCGCACACGGTGGTGCACAACGGCACCGAGCTCGTCGGGTACGTGGTGTGCGCGGAGGACGCGGTGTCCCGGCTGCGCGAGCACCTCGGCAGCACGCTGCCGGCGTGGATGCACCCGTCCCACCTCATCGCGCTCGCCGAGATGCCCCTGTCGGTCAACGGGAAGCTGGACGAGTCCCGGCTGCCCGCGCCCACCTCCGCCGCCCGTTCGCACGAACCCCCGGCCACGCCCGGCGAACGCGCCTTGGCGCAGATCTGGACCGAGCTGCTCGGCGTGGCGGAACCCGCGCGGTCGGACGACTTCTTCGCGCTGGGCGGGCATTCGCTGCTGGCCACCCAGCTGACGGCGCGGATCAGGACGCGGCTGGGCAGGCAGGTGCCGTTGCGGGCGGTGTTCGACCACCCGACGCTGGCCGCACTGGCCACCCGCCTCGACGACGCGCCGCCCGCTTCCGCCGCACTGGTCGCGGCGCCGCGACCGGCCCGGTTGCCGCTGTCACCGGCCCAGCACCGGATGTGGCTGCAGAGCCAGCTCACCGACACCGACCCGTACGTGATCGCGGGTGGCCTGCGGATCACCGGTGACGTCGATGTCGAGGAGCTGCGCCGCCGGCTCACCGCGATCGTGGCGCGGCACGAGCCGTTGCGCACGGTGTTCCCGACCGACTCGGACGGGCCGTACCAGCTCGTCCTGCCGCCGTACGAGGTCGAGTTCGGGCCGCTGTCGCTCGACTTCGACCTCGCGCGCGGGCCGTTGCTGCACGCGTGCGCCGAAGAGCACCCCGACGGGGTGTCGCTGCACATCGCCGTGCACCACATCGCGTGCGACGGCTGGTCGCTCGGGCTGTTGCTGGACGAGCTGCGCGGCGCCGCACCGGAGCTGGAGCTGACCTACGCCGACTACGCGACGTGGGAACGGCCGGTCGCGCACCAGCTCGCGTACTGGCAGGAGCGGCTGCGCGACCTTCCTTCGCTCACGCTGCCGGGCTCCCGTGGCGAGGCGGACGGCCGGGGCGCGAGCCTGTGGCGCACGTTCGACCCCTCCCGCGTCCAGGCCATCGCCGACGCCCGCGGAACCACGCCGTTCACCGTCCTGCTGGCCGCCTACGCGGTGCTGCTGTCCCGGCTGTCCGGGCAGAGCGACGTCGTGATCGGCACACCCGTCTCCGACCGGCCGGACCCGCGGCTGGAACCGTTGATCGGGTTGTTCCTCAACACGGTCGTGCTGCGGCTCGACCTCGGTGACGACCCCACGTTCGGGGTGCTGCTGGACCGCGCCCACGAGGTGGTGGTCGGTGCGCGTTCGCACGCCGACGTGCCGTTCGAGCAGGTGGCCGGACAGGCCGCGGTGCGGACGATGTTCTCGGTGCGGCCGGGGCTGCCCGCCGCCGACGAGCGGTTCCAGCCGTTCGAGGTGGACACCGCGACGGCGAAGTTCGACCTGTCGCTGGAGCTGACCGGCCCGGACTCGGTGCGCTGGGAGTACCGCACCGGGGTGTTCCCCGCCTCGACCGCCGCCGGGTTCGCCGACTGCTTCGCCGAACTGGTGGCCAACCTCGACCCCGAGACCTGCGTCAGCGCGCTGCCGTTGCTGACGCCCGAGCAGCAGGCCGCCGCGCTGGTGCCGGCGGTCGCGGTGCCCGCGGTGACCGCCGTCGAGCGCTTCTCCCGTGCCTGCGCGGAGTTCGCCGACCGGGTCGCGCTGGTGCACGGCTCGCAGCAGCTCACCTATCGCGAGCTCGCCGCCCAGGCCCACGCCCTGGCCGGCCGGTTGCGCGCGCTGGGAGCCGGTCAGGAGACCCTGGTCGGCCTGCACAGCGTGCGCGGCATCGGCACGGTGATCGGGCTGTGGGGCGTATTGCTCGCCGGGGCGGCCTACCTGCCGCTGGACCCGACCCATCCGCCGCAGCGGCTGCGCCGGATCGTGGCGGACGCCGCTCCGCTGGTGATCCTCGCCGACGCCGACCTGCCCGCGCTGCCCGTCGACGTGCCCGTGATCGTGCTGGGCACGCAGGAGGCCGCCACCGCGGACGTCGTCCCGCCGCATCCGCAGTCGCTGGCCTACGTGCTGTACACGTCCGGTTCCACCGGCACGCCCAAGGGTGTCGCCGTCAGCCACGGCAACCTCGCGGTGCTGCTGTCCGCGATGGACGGTCTGCTCGGCGACGGCGAGCCGCAGACGTGGCTCGCGCTGACCAGCCCGGCGTTCGACATCTCGGTGGTCGAGCTGATCTGGACGCTCACGACCGGCGCGACCGTCGTGCTGCCCGGCGAGACGATCGACTTCGGCCCGGTCACGCACTTCCAGACCACGCCGTCGCACGCGGCACGGGTGCTGGCCTCCCACGACCTCACCGGCCTGCGGACGTTGCTGCTGGGCGGTGAGCCGATCACGCTGGCGTTGCGGGAGAAGCTCGCCGGACTGCCGCACACTCGGCTGATCAACGGGTACGGCCCCACCGAGGCCACCGTCTACGCCACCACCCACCCGATCTCACCGGACTCGCCGACGCCGATCGGCACGTCGCTGCCGGGCATGGGCGCCTACGTGCTCGAACCCGCGGGCGCACCGGTGCCCGACGGCGTGCCGGGGGCGTTGTGGCTGACCGGTGGCGGGATCAGCCGCGGCTACCTGGGCAACCCGCGGCTCACCGCCGCGCGGTTCCGGCCCGACCCGCACGGTGCTCCCGGCGCCCGGATGTACGACACCGGTGACCGCGCGGCACGGTCCGGCGGTGTGCTCGACTTCCTCGGGCGCGCCGACCAGCAGACCAAGCTGAACGGCTACCGGATCGAGCTCGGTGACGTCACGGCGACGCTCGCCCGGCACCCCGACGTGGTGACCGCGCACACGGCCGTGGTGGCGGACGAGCTGGTCGCATACGTCGTGTGCACCTCCTCGGCGGCACTCGCCGAGCACCTCGCGGAGCACCTGCCGGCGTGGATGCGGCCCGCGCACCTGATCGAGCTGGACGAGCTGCCGCTGACCGTGAACGGCAAGCTCGACACCGCTCGGTTGCCCGCGCCCACCGCACGTGCCGTCGTGGCACCGGAAACCGAGGCCGAACGCGCGCTGGCCGCGTTGTTCGGCGAGCTGCTCGACGTGCCGGACGTGTCGGACCTGTCCGTGGAGGCCGACTTCTTCGCGCTGGGCGGGCATTCGCTGCTCGCCTCACGGCTGGCGGCACGACTCGGCGTGCCGGTGCGCACGGTGTTCGACCACCCGACGGTGCGCGGGCTGGCCGCGCAGCTGGACGGTGCGGTCGCCGACTCCCCCGCGCTACCGCGGGTCCGGCCCGCGCGGGTGCCGTTGTCACCCGCCCAGCGCCGGTTGTGGTTCCTCGAACGCCTGGCGCCCGGCGGGTACACCGTCGCCGTGGCGGTGCGGATCACGCCCGCGCTGCCCGACCTGGCCGGTGCGCTGTCCGCACTGGTCGCCCGGCACGAGGGGCTGCGGACGGTGTTCCCCGAGGACGCGGCCGGACCGCATCAGCTCGTGCTGCCGTCGGCTCCCGTGGAGATCGTCCAGGTCGCGGACCGGGACGCGTTCGTGGCGCAGCCGTTCGACCTGGCCACCGGGCCGCTGCTGCGCGCCGGGTGGTCCGACGGCGAGCTGGTCCTGGTGCTGCACCACATCATCTGTGACGGCTGGTCGCTCGACCTGTTGCTCCAGGAGCTGGTGGCCGGAACCGGCGCACAACCCGTCCAGTACCCGGACTACACGTTGTGGCAGCAGGACCTGCTGGCGGCGGTGGCTCCCGGTCAGCTGGCGTACTGGCGGCGGCAGCTCGCCGATCCGCCGCCCGCGCTGGCGTTGCCCGCCGACCGCGCGCGGCCTTCCGAGCCGATGGTGCGCGGTGCGCAGCACGTCGACGTGATCGACTCGGCGGAGCTGGAGGCACTCGCCGCCGCGCACGGCACCACGGTGTTCGTCGCGCTCTACGCCCTGTACACGGTGCTGCTGGCACGGCTCAGCGGGCAGGAGGACGTCGTCGTCGGCACCCCGGTGGCGAACCGGACCCGTGCCGAGGCGCAGACGGTGGTCGGTTTCGTCGCGAACACGCTCGCGCTGCGCACACCGACGCCGGCCGCGCTGCCGTTCGCCGAGCTGCTGCGAGCGTGCCGGGACACCGTGCTGGCCGCGCAGCACCACCAGGACCTGCCGTTCGAACAGCTCGTGGAGGAGCTGCGGCTGCCGCGCGACCACACGCGCACGCCGTTGTTCCAGGCGATGCTGACGTTCGCGACGGACACCGAGCACGGCCGCGGTGAGCGCGTGTTCGAGGTGTCCGGTGTGGACACCCGTGCGGCCAAGGCCGACCTCACCCTGGCGGCCAGGCACCGTTCCGGAACGCTGCGGCTGACCTGGGAGTACCCGACCGAGCTGTTCGACGCCGCGACGATCGCCCGGTTCGCTGGGCACTTCACCGTGCTGCTCGACGCCGCGCTGGCCGCGCCCGCGACGCCGATCGGCGAGCTCGCCCTGCTGGCGCCGGACGCACTGATCCACATCGAGGCGGCGGGCATGACGCCCGCCGAGCCGGTGCCGCACACGTTCGTGCTGGACTCCTTCGCCACCCACGCCCTCTCGGACGCGGTGGCGGTGCGCGACGAGCAGACCTCGCTGACGTACCGGGAGCTGGACCGGCGCTCCCGCGACCTGGCCGCGCACCTGCAGTCGCTCGGCGTGGGACCGGAGGTGCTGGTCGGGCTGCACGCGCCGCGCAGCGTCGCGCTGATCGTGGGACAGCTGGCGGTGCTGCGCGCCGGGGGTGCGTACCTGCCGCTCGACCCGGCGTACCCGGCCGGCCGGATCCGGCAGATCCTCGACGACGCACGACCCCTGCTGGTGCTCGGCACCGAACCGCAGGACTTCGTGACCCACGAGCTGGCCGCGCCGCTGCCGACCGCCGACCCGGCGCCGGTCACGCCGCACCCGGACCAGCTCGCGTACGTGATCTACACGTCCGGCTCGACCGGGCGGCCGAAGGGTGTCGCGGTCACACACGCGAACCTGGCCGCGTCCACCGCCGCCCGGCTCACCGTCTACACCGGACAGCCGCGTGGTTTCGCCCTGCTGTCGTCGCCCGCGTTCGACACGTCGGTCGCGTCGATCTTCTGGAGCCTGTGCGCCGGTGCCGTGCTGCACCTGCCGTCGCCGGGGCGGGAGCTCGACCTGGACTGGCTGGAGGAGCTGGTGCGGCGTGAGGACGTCAGCCACCTCGTGTGCCTGCCGTCGCTGTACGCGCTGCTGCTCGACCGGTCCCCCGGTCACCTCACCACCGCCGTCGTGGCGGGTGAGCCGATGCCCGACGCACTGGTCGCACGGCACGTCGCCACGCGGCCGGAGGTGGCGCTGTACAACGAGTACGGGCCGACGGAGAACACGGTGTGGAGCACGGTCAGCCGGCTCGACGGCACCGGGGTCACCATTGGCCGGCCGGTGCCCGGCACGTCGGCGGAGGTGCTCGACCCGCTGTCGGCGCGGGTGCCCGACGGTGTCGTCGGCGAGCTGCACCTGTCCGGCCGGCAGCTCACCCGCGGCTACCTGGGCGACGCCCGGCTCACCGCGGCGCGGTTCCTGCCCGCGCCGGGTGGCGCGCGCCGTTACCGCACCGGCGACCTCGCCCACCGCGACATGCGCGGCGACCTGCACTTCCGCGGCCGCACGGACGCCCAGGTGAAGATCCGCGGCTACCGGGTCGAGCCGGAGGAGGTCACCGCGACGCTGCTGCGGCACCCCGCCGTGCAGGAGGCGCACACGGTGGTGCGTGACGGGTTGGTCGCGTACGTCGTGTGCCGCACCGAGGTCGAGCCCGGCGTGCTCGCCCGGCACCTGGCCGAGCACCTGCCGCCGTGGCTGTGCCCGTCGCACGTGGTGCCGCTGGAGGCGTTCCCGCGCACGCCGAACGGCAAGCTGGACGCCGCCCGCCTGCCCGCACCGGTGCTCGCCCCGGCGACCGCAGCCGGCACGCCCACCGAGCGCGAGGTCAGCTCCGTGCTGGCCACGTTGCTGGGCACCGCGGACGTGGGCGTGGACCACAGCTTCTTCGACCTGGGCGCGCACTCGCTGCTGCTGGTGCGGGCGTGTGAGCTGCTCCGCCCGCTCAAGCCCGACCTGCGGGTGGTGGACCTGTTCCGCTACCCGACCGTCCGCGCGCTGGCCGCGCACATCGCCGGTGCCGGGCCCGAGGTGCCCGCTGCCAGGGATGCGGGCGCGGGGCGTGACCGGTTGCGGCGGCGCAGGCAGGTGCTGGCCGCGCACGAGGCCGGGGACACGCCGTGACGGGTTGGCACGACCAGCAGTTCCGCACCGGGCGATCGGCTGCCCACCACGAGCTCCAGGAGACGTCATGACCACCGCCAGCGACGCCCACGACGCCGCGCCCGACGCGATCGCGGTCATCGGCACGGCCGGTCGGTTCCCCGGTGCCGGGAACGTGAGCGAGTTCTGGGCCAACCTGCTCGGCGGTGCCGACTCCGTCGTCACGGCGCCCAGCGGGCAGGCGCGCGGGCTGCTGGCCGGGGCCGAGGAGTTCGACGCGGCGTTCTTCGGGTTCAGCCCCGCGGAGGCCGAGCGCACCGACCCGCAGCACCGGTTGTTCCTGGAGTGCGTGTGGGCGGCGCTGGAGGACGCCGGGCACGGCGACCCCGTGCGCCGGCCGGTCACCGGGCTCTACGCGGGCTCGTCGCTCAGCACCTACCTGCTCGACGTGCTCGCCAGCCCGCGGCACGCCGGGGTGGACGAGTCGCAGCTGCTGATCGGGTGCGACAAGGACTACCTGGCCACGCGCATCGCGCACCGGCTCGACCTGCGCGGACCCGCGGTGGTGGTGCAGTCGGCCTGCTCGACCTCGCTGGTGGCGGTGCACCTCGCGGTGCAGGCGCTGCTGGCCGGTGAGTGCGACCTGGCGGTCGCCGGCGGTGTGTCGGCCAGGGGCGACGGGGGCGCGCGGGCCGCCGAGCGGACGGACGGGATGGTGTCGCCGGACGGGCGGTGCCGGGCGTTCGACGCGGACGCCACCGGCATGGTGCCCGGTGACGGCGTCGGCGCGGTCGTCCTGCGGCGGCTGGACGACGCGCTCGCCGCGGGTGACCGGATCAGCGCGGTGATCCGCGGGTCGGCGATCAACAACGACGGGTCGGCCAAGGCCGGGTACACCGCGCCGTCGGTGTCCGGGCAGGCCGAGGTGATCCGGGCGGCGCACGCCGTGGGTGGCACCGACCCGGCGACGGTCGGGTACGTCGAGGCGCACGGCACCGGCACCAGGCTCGGTGACCCGATCGAGGTCGCCGCGCTCACCGACGTGCTCGGCAACGGCACCGAGTGCCTGCTCGGATCGGTGAAGACCAACATCGGGCACCTCGACGCGGCGGCGGGCGTGGCCTCGCTGATCAAGGCGGTCGAGGTGGTGCGCAACGGGATCGTGCCTGCCACCGTGCACTTCCGCACGCCCAACCCCGGGCTGGGGCTGGAGAACACGCGGCTGCGGGTCGCGGACCGCACCCAGCCGTGGGAGTCCGAGGTGAGGCGCGCCGGGGTCAGCTCGTTCGGCATCGGCGGCACCAACGCGCACGTCGTGCTCGACCAGCCGCCGGCACAGCCCTCCGGTGCCGCACGCGAGTGGCAGCTCGTGCCGCTCAGCGCCCGGACGCCCGAGGCCCTCGCAGAAGCGGCCCACCAGGTCGCGACCGCGCTGGAACCGTTGAGCGGCCCGGAGTTCGCCGACGCGGCGTTCACGTTGCAGACCGGACGGCAGGAGTTCGAGCACCGGATCGCGGTCGTGGCGCGCAGCGGTGCCGAGGCGGCGGCCGAGCTGCGCAAGGCCAAGCCGTCGAGCGCGCACACGCCGGACGGCGTCACGTTCCTCTTCTCCGGCCAGGGCGCGCAGTACGCGGGCATGGCGCGGCTGCGCGAGGTGGAGCCGGTGTTCCGCGCCGAGTTCGACGCGCTCGCCGACCTCGGCGGGCTGTGGGACGTGCTGGACGACGACGAGCTGCTGCGCCAGACCAGGTACACCCAGCCCGCGCTGTTCGCCGTCGAGTACGCGCTGGCGAAGCTGTGGGAGTCGTGGGGTGTCCGGCCCACCGCCGTGCTCGGGCACAGCATCGGCGAGCTGACCGCGGCGTGCGTGGCCGGTGTGATGAGTCGTGACGACGCGATGCGCCTGGTGCTCGCCCGCGGCCGTGCGATGGGAGCCTGCCCGACCGGCGCGATGCTCGCGGTGGCCACGGACGATGTGCGCGACCTGCCGCCCGGTGTCGAGGTCGCCGCGCGCAACTCCGCCACCCAGACCGTGCTCACCGGTCCGGCCGACGCGATCGACGCGCTGGCCGAGGCGTGGGCCGCACGCGGGGTGCGGGTCCGCGGGCTGCGCACCTCGCACGCGTTCCACTCGGCGATGATGGACCCGGCGGTGGGCGAGGTCGTCCAGGCCGCGTCCGCCATCACCTTCAGCCCGCCCGCGATCACGCTGATCTCCAACGTCACCGGCGCCGCGCTGTCCACTGTGGACGCGGAGTACTGGGGTCGTCAGCTGCGCGAGCCGGTCCGGTTCGCGGACGGCGTGGCCGCGGCCGGCGGGCCGTTCGTGGAGATCGGTCCCGGCCGGACGCTGGGTGAGCTCGCTCCCGGCGCCAGGGCCAGCCTGTCCGGTGCCGACGGCGACCACCTCGCGGCCATGCTCGACTGCGCGGCCGGGTTGTGGCGCGAGGGTGTGCCGATCCGGTGGGAGGGCCTGCACCACGGCCAACGGCGGCAACGCGTCTCGCTGCCGGGTTACGCGTTCCAGCGCCAGGTCTTCACCGTGCGCGGGGAGAGCGGGCCGTTGCGCGCCACCCCCGCCGTGCGGGTGGACGAGGAGGAAGACCTCTCGTCGACCGAGCAGATCGTCGCGATGGCGTGGGAACGCGTGCTCGGCGTGACCGGCGTCGACCGCGACAGCTCCTTCTTCGCGCTCGGCGGGCACTCGCTGATCGGCATGCAGGTGCTGGACGAGCTGGCCGCCAAGTTCGGCGTCCGGCTGCCCGTGGCCGCGCTCTACGAGCACCCGACGGTCGCCGGGCTGGCGGCGGCGATCGACGAGGCACGGGCGGGCGACCGGTCCGCCATCCGCCGCGGCGACCCCACCGACGCGCCGCTTTCCCCGATGCAGGAACGGTTCTGGCTGCGCCAGCGCATCCACCCCGGTGACGTGGCGGCCAACGTGTTCCTGGCCGTGCGGCTGCGCGGCGAGCTCGACACCGCGGCGCTGCGGCGGGCGTGCGACGAGCTGACCCGCAGGCACGCCGTGCTGCGCGCGCGGTTCGTGGAGGTCGCCGGTGCGCCGCGGCAGGTCCTCGGCGCACCGGGCCTGCCGGTGCGGCACGTCGTCACCACCGAGCACGCGTTGCCCGAGCTCGCCGAGACCGAGCTGGCCCAGCCGTTCGACCTCGCCGCGCAACCGCCGGTGCGCGCGGTGCTGGCCGAGCTGGGCGCGCGGGACCACGCGCTGTTGCTGACGCTGCACCACATCGCGACCGACGCGACCTCCAACACCGTTCTCCTGCACGAGCTCGCCGCCCTCTACCACGGCGCCGCGCTGCCCGAGCCCGAGCTGCAGTTCGCCGACTACGCGCGCTGGCTGCGCGACCAGGACCGCGACGACGAGTTCTGGACCGGTGCGCTGGACGGCCTCACCGGGGCGGTGGCGCTGCCGCTGGACCGTCCCGCCGGTCCGGTCGTGCGGTCGGCTCGCGTGCTGACCTCGATCCCGGTGCCGCCGGAGTTCGACGAGTACTGCGCGTCGCGCGGTGCCGCGCCGTTCGTCGGGCTGCTCGCCGCGTTCCAGGTGCTGCTGAGCCGGTACGGCGCGGGTGAGCGGTTCGTCGTGGGGGTGCCGTTCACCGGCAGGCACCGCCCGGAGCTCGCCGGGGTGGTCGGCCCGCTGTTCGCCACCGTGCCGATCGTCGCGGACCTGGCCGGCCGGCCCGCGTTCGGCGACCTGCTCGACCGCGTCCGTACCACGAGCACGGCCGCGTTCGGTGCGGTCGCGCCGCCGGAACCCGCGTACGACGTGCTGTTCGCCCTGCAGGACACCCCGGACCCGGAGGTGGGGCTCGACGGGCTGTCCGTCGAACCGCTGGAGCTCGGCAACGGCACCGCCCAGTGCGCGCTCACCGTGTCCGCCACGCGCACGGGCGACGAGCTCGACCTGCTCGTCGACTACGACGCCGCCCGTTTCGACCGCACCACGGTCGACGCTCTGCTGAGCGCCTACGCCACGTTGCTGCGGCTGCTGCCCGAACAGCCGGACGTTCCCTGCGCCCGATTGCCGCTCGCCGAACGGCCCTCCCCCGCATCCGACCACGGCACCTACGAGCCGGTGCACGTGATGGTGGCCCGTCAGGCGTCGCTCACCCCGGACGCGCTCGCGGTCGACGGCCTCACCTACGCGCGGTTGTGGGAACGAGCGCGCGCCGCCGCGGCCGGTCTCGTGGCCGCGGGCGTGCGGCGCGGTGACGTCGTCGGTGTCTGCCTGCCGCGGTCGACCGACCTCGCGGTGACGCTGCTCGCCGTGCTCACGGCCGGGGCGGCGTACCTGCCGCTCGACCCGGCGCACCCCGCCGACCGGCGCGACCGGGTGGTGCGGGCAGCGGGCGCCCGGCTCGTGCTGGACCGGGTTCCCGAAGCCCCGTCCGGGGCCGCCCTGGCGGAGAGCACGCTGCCCGAGGTCACCGCGGACGACCTGATGTACGTCATGTTCACCTCCGGATCGACCGGGGAGCCCAAGGGCGTGGCGGTGCCGCACGCGGGTGTCGCGGCCGACCTGCGCTGGCGCCACGAGGTCGCCGGCCTCGGCCCCGGCGACCGGCTGCTGCACACCGTCTCGGTGGCGTTCGACCCGTCGGTGTGGCAGCTGTTCGGGCCGCTGACCTGTGGCGCCGCCGTTCTGATCACCGCGGCCACCGACCCCGGCGAGATCGCGGCGCTGATCGACGAGCACGACGTCACGATCGCCGACTTCGTGCCCACCCAGCTGGCCCGGCTGCTCGACACCGGCGCACGGCTCTCCTCGCTGCGGCACGTGTTCTGCGGCGGCGAACGCCTCACCGCCGACCTGGTGCACCGCTTCCACCAGCGCACGGACGCGGTGCTGCACAACCAGTACGGGCCGACCGAGGCCACCATCGACACCACCTCGCACCGGTGTGCTCCCGGCACCGGCGTCGTGCCGATCGGCCTGCCGGTGGCGGGCAAGCACGTGCACCTGCTGGACGAGCACGGCGAGCCCGTTCCCACGCCCGCGACGGGTGAGCTGTGGATCGGCGGCACCGGGCTCGCGCACGGGTACACCGGCCGGGCCGGGCAGACGGCGCTGAGCTTCCGGCCCGACCCGTTCGGTGCACCGGGCGCCCGCATGTACCGCAGCGGTGACCTGGCCCGCAGGCGCCCGGACGGCGCGCTGGAGTTCGCGGGCCGGGTGGACGGGCAGCTGAAGGTCAACGGCGTGCGCGTCGAGCCCGCCGAGATCGAGCAGGCGCTGCGCCGGCACCCGGACGTGGCCGAGGCCGCCGTGCTGCTGCGGGAGGGCAGGCTCGTCGCCGCCGTCACCCCGTCCACTGTGGACGTCAGCGCGCTGAGGCCGTTCCTCGCCACCCAGCTGCCGCCCGCGTTCCTGCCCGCGCACTACGTGGTGCTGGACGAGCTGCCGCTGACGGTCAACGGCAAGGTCGACGCCACGCGGCTACCCAGCGTCGAACTGACCGGCCGCGCACCGGCACCGGGGCTTGAAACCGAGATCGCGCAGGTGTGGGCCACCCAGCTGGGCGCGGGTGAGGTCCTCGCGGACGTCGACTTCTTCCAGCTCGGCGGCGACTCGTTGCTCGCCGTGCGGCTGGTCGCGGCGCTGCGGGAACGGTTCGGCGTGTCGCTCGCGGTCGGCGACTTCCTCGCCGCACCGACGGTTGCGCACCTGGCGGAGCTGATCGCGGACACCCGTCCGGCGGCCACGGCGCTCACCCGGCGCACCGGTGCCACCGCTCCCCTGTCCTGGTCGCAGCACCGCATCGCGGCCCAGACCGGGCAGCGCGACACGGAGCTGGAGCTCGCCGTCCGGGTGCGCGAGCTCGACGAGACCGCGCTGGGCCGCGCGCTGGACGCCCTGGTCGCCCGGCACGAGGCACTGCGCGTCCGGGTCGAGGGCGACACCCAGACACCGGCCGAGCCCTATCAGGTGCTGGGCAACGCCGAACCGTTGTCACTGCGGGACGGCAGGCTGCTCGCCGCCGACGTCACGCCGATCAGCGAGGGCCACCGGGTGCGCCTGCGGGTGCACCGGATCGCGATCGACGGCGCGAGCGCCCACCAGCTCGCCACCGACCTCGCGGCGCTGTACGCGAACCAGGAGCTGCCGCCCGTCGGCCTGCACCAGCCCGACTTCGCGGCGTGGGAACGCGGCTGGCTCACCGCCGAGGTCGCCGGTGCCGCGGCCCGCACGTGGCTGGCGGAGGCCGGCCCGCTGACCGAGGTCGAGCACTCCGGTACGCGCAAGGTCGAGAAGTTCCGCTGCGCGCCGGGACCGCTCGCCGAGTACGCCCGGCGGCACGGCGTCAGCCTGCGTTCGCTGCTGCTGACGGCGTTCGCCGAAGCGGTGCAGGAGACCGTCGGCGTGTTCCCGCTCGCGGTGCCGGTGACCGCGCGCACCGAACCGGAGCTCAGCCGCACCGTGGGCCGGTTCGTGAACCTCGCGGTGCTGCCGCCGGCCCGGTTGACCGGGGAGTTCGCCGACCGGCTCGCGGCCACGCACAGCCGCGCGGTGCGGGCGTACCGCGTGCAGAAGCACCTGCCGTTCACCGCGCTGGAGCAGGCGGCGGGACCGGTGTTCCCGCTGATGGCGGACCTGTCGGACGCGACCCCCGCGTTCGGGCCGGGCGTCACCGCGGAGCACCCGGCCGAGCCGTGGACCGACTTCGGTCTCGCGCTGCAGGCCCACCCGCTCGGCGACGCGCTGGAGCTGGTGCTGCTCTTCGACCCCCATCTCGGCGAGGACGTCGCCACCACCGCGGACCTCGTCCGGACCCGACTGGCCGCACTGACCGAGGAGATCTCCCGATGACCACGCACACCACCCGACCCGGAAGTGAGCCGATGTCAGTGCTCGACCTCGCCGCGCGCCACCGGCTCAGCACCATGATCGAGGGCTACCGCGCCAGCGCGCTGGTGCACGTCGCCGCCGAGCTCGGCATCGCCACCCTGCTCGCCGAACGGCCCCGCACCGCGGCGGAGCTGGCGCAGGAGACCAGGACGAACCCGCGGACGCTGGGCCAGGTGCTGCGGGCCCTGTGCGGCCTCGGCGTGCTGGCCGAGGACGACGGCGCGCTGACGCTGACCCCCGCCGGAGCGTTCCTCGACCCGCGGCACCCGATGTCGTTGCACGGCCAGGCCGTCTACTTCGGCGGCCCCAGCTACCTCTCCTACAGCGGGCTCGTCGAGAGCCTGCGCGAGGGTGGCATCGCGTTCGACCACGTCTTCGGCATGCCGTACTACAGCTACCTCGACCGCGAACCCGCCATGGCCGAGCACTACCACCGGATGATCGCGCTCCCGGCCGGTGCCGCCACCGTGATCGGCACGCTGTTCGACTTCACCACCGCGCGGCAGATCGTGGACGTCGGCGGCGGCAACGGCTCGTTGCTCGCCGAGATCCTCACCCTCGCCCCGCAGGCGCGCGGCGTGCTGCTGGAGCTGCCGCTGACCGAACCGTCCGCGCTCGCCACGCTCGCCACCGCACCCGGCGGTGACCGCTGCGAGTTCGTCGCCGGCGACTTCCGCGAGCACGTGCCGGCCGGTGGCGACGTGTACGTCCTGTCCCGCGTGCTCGCGAACTGGGCCGACCCGATGTGCGAACGCATCCTGGGCAACTGCCGCGACGCGCTGCGGCCGGGTGGGCGGCTGCTGGTGTTCGAGATGATGATGCCCGACCAGGTCACCGAGGGCATGCGGGTCGTCGACGGAGACATGAACGCCCTGGCGCACCTCGGCGGCGCGGTCCGCACCAGGGCCGAGTTCACCGCGTTGCTCGGCAGCGCCGGGCTGAAGCTCGACCGCGTGCAGCAGCTGCCCAACTCGCAGTGGACGTTGCTGGAAGCGAGCCTCGCGTGATCCCGCGCTTCACCGGCCCGCCGCTGCTCGGGCTCAACCTCAGGTTCCTGCGCGACCCGCTGGGCATGTTCGAGCAGGCCCGCCGCGACCACGGCGACCTCGTGGAGCTCGACCTCGGCGTCGCGGGCACGCTGCACGCGGCGTTCCACCCGGACGGCGTGCGGCAGGTGCTGCAACGCGGCCGGCGCACCCACCGCGGCCTGCTGCGCGAGCTGCTCGGCAAGGGCCTGTTCACCACGCCCAGCGGCGACGACTGGATGCGCCGGCGGCGGCTCATGCAGCCGCTGTTCCACCCCGACCGCCTCGCCGAGGCGATTCCGTTGCTGCGCAGGCCGATCGTGGAGGCGCTCGACACCCGGTGGCGGGCGGGCAGCAGGGTCGACCTCGCCGCCGAGATGAAGCGCCTGACCGTGGCGATGATGATCGACGCCACGTTCGGCGGTGCGCCCGGTGTGGACAAGGCCGCGGCCCGCGAGGCGCTGAGCTTCCTGCTCGGCTACGTCGACGAGCAGCTGTTCCGGTTCCCGACGGTGCCGAGATCGTTGCCCACCAGGGACAACCGGCGCTACCGGCGGGACATCGCGGTGCTGCGCCGGGTCATCGAGGACGCGATGCGCAGGCCCGGCGACGAGCCCACGTTCCTCAACGGCCTGCTGGACACGCGTGCCTCCGGCGGTGGCTTCACCGACGAGGAGCTCGTCGACGAGGTGCTGTCGATCTTCATCGCCGGCACCGAGACCACCGGCACCGCGCTCACCTGGGCGCTGCACCTGCTGAGCCAGCACCCGGAGCAGCGCGGCACCAGCGCCGAGTGGGCCAGGGCGGCGGTCTCGGAGGCCGTGCGCCTCTACCCGCCCGCGTGGGCGTTGCGGCGGGTGCTCGACGAACCGCTGGAGATCGGCGGCCACGAGGTGCCCGCCGGCGCGCGGGTGATCGTCTCCTCCTACGTCACTCACCGGCACCCGGACATCTGGGACCACCCCGGCCAGTTCCGCCTCGACCGCTGGCTCGAACCGGCGAACCGGCCGCGGTTCTCGTACTTCCCGTTCGGCGCGGGCGCCCACCAGTGCGTGGGCAACGCCTTCGCGCTGCTGGAGGGCGAGCTCGTGCTCACCGAGATCGCCCGGCGCTTCCAGCTCGGCCCACCAGAACGCCCGCTCACCGGCACCAAGCCCGCGATCGCACTGACGCCCGTACCGGCACCGCAGCCCCTGCTGCTACCCGCCTGACCCAGAACCGGGGGAACGATGAAAGCGGAATCTCCACCGCTACCACTGAAGACCCAGCTGTCCATCGCGGACGTCCGGCACGCCGTGGCGTTGCTCGACTGGCTCAAGGACTACATCTCCCTGCCGCACCCGGAAATCGGCCGCAGCGGGCCGGTGTGCCCGTTCGTGCCGTTGTCGCTGCGGTCCGACCAGGTGCGCATCGTGCTGCACGACGAGATCGACGGCACCGACCCCGATGCCGTCCGCGCGCTGCTGCTCGCCTACCTGGCCGAGTTCACCGCCACCACGCCCGCGTCGGCGAACCTGCGCAGGCAGCGCAGCCTCGTCATCGCCTTCCCGGCGATCACCGCGGAACGCGAGCACATCCTCGCCGAGGTCCACGAGAGCGCGAAGTCGGACCTGGTGCGCAACGGGGCGATGCTCGGCCAGTTCTACGAGTCCTGCCAGGAGACCGCGGTGCGCAACCCGGAGTTCCTGGTCTCCACCGGGCCGGTGCCGTGCTTCGTCATCCGGCACATGGCCCCGCACGACGTGCTGTTCCTGCACGACCGCCCGGACTGGTTCGCCGAGTACCACCGCCGGTTCGCCGGCGAGTACCGCGCGGGCAAGATCCACGACCCGCTGCTCGTCCGCCTCTTCCAGCAGGCCGAGACCCAACTGGAGAAGTCATGACCAAGACCGTCCGCCTGCTCGCCGCCACCGCCGCCGCGGGCCTCGCGCTGTCCGCCTGCTCGGTGCCGGAGGTGCCGGAGCTCGCCGGTGCCAAGACCGTGAAGATCGGTGGCGGCCCCGCCTCGCTGGTCACCGTGGACGTCAACGGTGACAGCATCGTCGACGTCGTCACCGGCGACTTCCTGTCCAACACCGTCTCCGCGCTGCTGGGCGACGGCAAGGGCGGGTACGCCGCCCCGATCCAGTCGGTGGTCGGCATGAACCCGTCCGACATCGGCTACGGGGACTTCAACGGTGATGGCAAGGTCGACGTCGCCGTGACGAACTTCTTCGACGGCAAGATCTCCGTCGTCTACGGCGACGGCAAGGGCTCGTTCACCGACCGCAAGATCTTCGGCGGCGGCGAGGACCCGGCGCGCATCCTGGCCGCCGACCTCAACGGCGACAACATCACCGACCTCACCTCGCTCAACTACAAGGGCAGTGACATCTCGGTGCTGTTCGGCGACGGCAAGGGCATGTTCGCCGAACCGGTGAAGACACCGGTGCCCGCCACCCCGATCCGCATCCTCGCCGCGGACGTGAACGAGGACGACGTCACCGACCTGGTGCTGGGCCACTTCGGCTCGCACGACGTCTCGATCCTGTACGGCACGGGCAAGGGCGCGTTCCGGGCGCCGGAGCTGCTCACCACCGCCGACGACCCGGCCGGTCTGCTCGTGACCGACCTGGACGACGACGACCACGTGGACCTCGTCGTGGCGAACTACGGTTCCAACGACGTGTCCGTGTTCCGCGGCAAGGGCGGCGGCTCGTTCGCCGAAGCACGCCGCTACCCGGTCAACGGCGGCAGCCCGGCCGGTGTCGTGGCCGCCGACTTCAACGGCGACGGGCTGCTCGACCTGGCGACGAACAACTCGGCGACCGACGACCTCAGCATCCTGCGCGGTGACGGCACCGGCCGGTTCAGCGAGGGCGAGACGTTCAACGCCGGTGACGACCCGCGCGGCGGCATCGCGGCCGTGGACGCCGACGGCAACGGCAGCGCGGACCTCGTCGCGGTGAACCACAACTCCAGCGACCTGTCGATCCTGCTCAACCAGGCCAGCGGCGGCAAGCCCAGGAAGAACGCGGCGGTGAAGTGATGACCGGCCAGGACATGAGCGTGGTCGTCAACCACGAGGAGCAGTACTCGATCTGGCCGGCCGACCGCGAGCCCCCGTCGGGCTGGCGCACGGTCGGGGTGACCGGCAGCGAGGACGAGTGCCTCGACTGGATCGAACGGGAGTGGACCGACCTGCGGCCGCTCAGCCTGCGCAGGGCCATGGCGGAAACGCCGTGAGCCCCGCGCGTTATCCTACTCACCGCAGCGGCGTCATCACGTTCTGTGCGCTGCGGAAATCAGAACCACGGGGGATGTGAGACAGATGTCGACCGCCGAGACCAGCATGGGCGCATGGCGCATGCTGCGGACGAACGGCCCGCTCCGCGCGTTGTTCACCGCGCGGACCGTGTCGTACGCCGGCGACTCGCTGAGCATGGTCGCGTTGATGCTGCACGTGGCCAACTCGACAGGTCAGGCCGTCGCCGTGGCGTTGCTGCTGCTCGCGGGCGACTTCGTGCCGTCGCTGATCGCGCCGCTCACCGGCGCGATCGCCGACCGGTTCGACCTGAAGAAGGTGATGATCAGCTGTGACGTGGCGCAGGGCGCCCTGGTGCTGCTGATCGCGTTGTCGCTGCCGCCGTTGCCGCTGCTGCTGGCGCTGGTGGCGGTGCGGGCGATCGCGGGCCAGGTCTTCATGCCCGCCTCGCGGTCCGCGGTGCCCGCGATGGTGCGCGGCGCGCACCTGGAGACCGCGAACTCGGTGATCGGCTTCGGCGCGAACACCGCGGAGGCGGTCGGCCCGCTGATCGCGGCCGCCATGCTGCCGTTCCTGGGCGTGCAGGGCGTGCTGATCGCCGACGCGGCGTCGTTCTTCCTGTCCGCGCTGGTGCTCACGACGGTGCGCTCGATGCCGCCGGTGCCGGACCCGGACCGCGACAACGCCACCCTGCTGGAGCAGGCGAAGTCCGGGCTGGGCTACATCGTCCGCACCAGGGCCATCCGCATCATCACCATCGGCTTCTGCGCGGTGGTGGCGTTCAACGGCGTGGACGACGTGGCACTCGTGCTGCTGGCCAAGGACACGCTGCGGTCCGGCGACTCGTCGGTCGGCCTGCTGCTCGGCGCGGTCGGCATCGGGCTGCTGATCGGGTACGCGCTGCTGACCCGCTACGCCTCGAAGGCGTCGATGGTCACGTTGCTCATCGGCGGCTTCCTGGTGAGCAGCGCGGGCAACTTCCTGACCGGCTTCGCGTGGGCGGTCACGGCGGCGTTCACCGTGCAGGCGATCCGCGGCCTGGGCATCGCGGGCATGGACGTCGGCTCCAGCACGCTGCTGCAGCGCCTGGTGCCCCCGGCCATGCTGGGCCGGGTGTTCGGCAACATGTACGGCACCATCGGGTTCGCCGCGGCGATCTCGTACGTGGGCGGCGGTCTGCTGCTGGACGCCACGTCGGCGCCCACCACGCTGATCGTCGCCGGTGCCGGCGGCATGGCGTGCACGGTGCTGGTCGCGGTCTTCCTGCCGAGGGCGCTGAGGGCACACCCGGCACCCGAGCAGGACCCGGACCCCGAGGACGTGGCGAAGGACGCCCTCACGGACCACCCCGAGGGTGCGCCGGCCGACCGCAAGTGACTCCCCAGCGGCGCCCGCGGCTTTCGCGGGCGCCGCTGGGCGTGCGTGCGCTGCACGGGCGCCGCTGGTGATGCGTGAGCTGCGCTGGCCGTGCGTGGGCTGCGTAAACACCAACGGGGTTGCTTGACCTTTGCGGGGCCTCCGGTCGTGTGCGAGCGCTTCGCAGGCGGGCTGGCTGGCGTGACCTGGCCGGACGCCGCCGAGGTGCGCGAGAGGCCTGAAAGCGCGCCAGCCGTGCGTGACCTGCGTGGTCGCCACGGTGATGCGCGACCTTCGCGGCCGCTGCTCCCCGTGCGCAACCCTCGCGGGCACCGCTGCTGGTGCGCGCGAACGGGCCGTTCGCGCGCACCAGTCGTCATCGGGTCCGGGCCGCCCAGGCGTCCACCTCACGCGAGAACGCCGCGCAGGTCGGGTACCGGTCGTCCGGCTCGGCCGCCATCGCGGTCTGGATGATGTCGACCGCGGCCGACGGCAGCACCACGCGCACCTGGTCCCAGCGCACCGACCCGTCGGCCAGCCGCCACGGTTGCATGCCCGTCAGGCACGCCAGCGTGAGCGCGCCGAGTGAGAACACGTCCGCGCGGTGGTCGGCGGGCAGCCCGGCCAGCTGTTCGGGCGCGCCGTAGCCCGGCGACCCCGCCGAGCGCTCGGGCCGGCCCAGTGCCGACGAACCCGGTTGCCGTGCGGGTGCGGCGATGCCGAAGTCCGCGAGGTAGCACCGGTCCCCCGCGCGGCGGGCCACGAGAACGTTGTGCGGCTTGACGTCCCGGTGCACCAGGCAGTGCGAGTGCACGTGGTCGAGCGCGGACGAGATCTGCCGGACCACCTCCGCGGTGCGGTGTGGTGCGAGCGGGCCGTGCTCGTCCAGCACGTCCTGCAGGTCCGCTCCGTGGACGTAGGCCAGCACCACGTACGGTGAGCCGGCCACCTCGCCCGCGCCGTGCACCGTCGTGATGTGCGGGTGGTCCAGCGCCGCGAGCGTCCGCGCCTCGCGCAGGAACCGCGCGCGGAAGTGCGGGTCCGCCGCCACCGACGGCCGCAGCACCTTGAGCGCGACCCGTCGCCCCAGCAGCTCGTCGTCCGCGAGGAAGACCGCGCTGATGCCCGAGCCACCGATTTCGCCGTGCACCCGGAAACCGGGGATCCGTGGTACGTCCACAATGACCGCCCCCTATCCCTACCCTACATCGGGAAATCACCGCTGTACGGCCGTTGATTCACCGTGGTTAGCTCAGTCCATCGAACCACAAAATCCACTTCGCCGAGGTGTGATCGTGCCCAGAACAGACCAGGCTCCGCCTGCGTTGACCAGCGCGGCGGCCGAGTTGCCGGCCACCCTCCTCGCCAGTCCGGTGTGGACCGACGAGATGGTGGCGGCGAGCGGGATTCCGCTGGTGGACGTGCCTTTCGTGACCGTCGGCGGCGGCATGGGATCGTTCGCGATGATCGACGTCCTGCGCATCGCCGGCGTGCCCGCCGATCGGGTGAAGGTGCTGACGGTGCTCAGCAAACCGTGGGAGAACTACGCTTACCTGACCGGCGTCTCGCAGTTGCCGCCGCATTTCCGCATCCGCTCCGACGCGTCGTCGATGCCGGACAACCTGTGGGGATTTCCCAGCTACGCGACGTTGCGCGCATTCCGGGCGCGAAACGTCAAAGAATTCATCGCACCGCTGTGGAACGTGCTCACCGAAAACGTGCTCACCGATTACTGGACGCCGCTCGCGGGCGAGGTCTTCGCCGGTCTGCAGCGCGAGGCCGACCGGGTCGGCTACTGGGACTCGGTGGCGAAGGGGCAGGCCCGGCTCGTGCGCAGGCGTGCCGGCGGCGGGTACTTCACGCTGCTGACCACGCAGGGCGCGCACAAGCAGCGGATCCTCTACCGCAGCCAGCACGTGCACCTGGCCGTCGGCTACCCGAGCATCCGGTTCCTGCCGGAGATGCAGGAGTTCCGCCAGCGCTACGGCAACACCGGCCGGTTCGTGAACGCCTACGAGCCGCACGAGCAGGCCTACCTGGACGTGGTGCGCCGCGGTGGCGGCACGGTCGTGGTGCGCGGTGGTGGCATCGCCGCGTCGGCCGTGTTGCACCGGTTGCTCAACGACCAGGAGAAGTACGGCACGCAGACGCGGATCATCCACCTGCTGCGGACCTATGTGGACGGTCCACAGGGGTCTTCGCCGTTCAAACGCCGCCGTGGCGGGCACGGTTTCGCGCACCAGGGCTTCAACTGGCCCAAGGCGGCGTGGGGAGGGCAGCTCAAGGTCCGGCTGGAGAAGCTGGAGGGCGAGCAGCGCCGGGAGATGTGGGACCTGATGAAGGGGTCCACCACGCCGTGGCGCAAGGGCTGGCAGCGTCAGCTCGCCCGCGCCCGTGCCGACGGCAGCTACCGGGCCGTGGGCGGCACCGTCGAGCGGGTCGAACCGGCGGGCGAGGGCCTCGGTGTGCTCTACCGCGACAACGACACCGGCTCGGTGCGCCGGCTGGACGCCGACTACCTGATCGACGCGACCGGGCTGGTCGGCGAGCTCAAGGACCACCGGTTGCTCAACGACCTGGTCGAGGTCGGTGGCGCGGCGCGGAACCTGTGGGGCCGCCTGGACGTGACCCCCGGCTTCGAGGTGCAGTCGTGCCGCAGCGGCGAGGGACGGCTCTTCGCCGCGGGTGCCGCGACCGAGGGTGCCTACTACGCGCCGGCGGACTCGTTGCTGGGCCTGCAGTACGCGGCCCTGCGCGCGGCCGACCAGCTGGCGGACCTGGGTTTCTGCGAACGCATCGGCACCGGCCGGTCGATCTCGCAGTGGTTCAGGTGGATGAGGAACGTGGCGCCGTGACCCCGACATTGCTGGGCAGGCTGCAGTCACGGCTGTTCGTGCTGTGCACCGCCGGTCTGCTGTGGACACTGCTCGTCACCCCGTTGCTGCCGGTGGGTTTCGCCACCACCGCCGAGACCTACCGCACCACGCTCACCGCGCTCGGCCTCGTCGCCGTCACCGGTGTCGTGCTCTGGGAGCCGCTGTACCAGTTCCTGCAGCAGTTCCGCTGGGAGAAGGACTGGCCGGCCATCTTCACCCTGCTCGAAGGGGTGCCCGAGGGCCTGCTGGTGTTCTTCCTGCTCGGCGCGCTGGACGTCGACGTCCGCGCCACCCCGTTCCTGATCCACTTCGGCACGACCTGGCTCGTGGTGTTCCTGTGCCTGCACGGGCCGCTGCGCGTCATGTCCGTCCGCTGGCGCTTCCGTGGGGGGAGACTGCTGTGAAACTCGACGACTACACACTGTCCGTTCAGCCGGGTGAGGGGCTCGTCGGGCGGTTCCCGTCCGGTGTGCTGCTGCTGCCCGAGGACGCGGGTCCCGCCCAGGACCGCCTGATCGGTGTCTTCACCGAGGGCGGCGATGTCGCACCGCGGCTGGAGGCGTTGTTCGGCACCGACGAACCGGCGGAGCTCTCGCCGTTCGCCGCGGTGGTGAACTGCGGTGACGGCATGGCCGTCTACCTGCACGGCCCGCTGGAGGTGGCGGCGGACGGGCCGTCCGCGTCGTTCCACGCCCGCGGCCCGGAAGTCGGCAAGCTGCAGCGCTACGACGCGCCGGACGACGTCGGCGAGCTGGCGCTGCACCCGGCCGGTGAGCAGTCCCGTGACGGTGGCGTCGCGGTGCGGTCCGGTCTGGTGTCGGGCTCGGGACTGGTGCTCAAGCAGATGGCCGTGGCGGTCGCGGCGGTCGCCCCGGCGTCGAACACCCTTCCGGCACAACCACTTCCGATGGTGCAGAAGGCCGCGATGGCACCGTCCCCGGCCACGATGACCCCGCCTCCGGCCGCGGCGAGCCGGCCGGTGCCGTCCTTCCCGCACGCGGCCACCCCGGCGCCGCGTCCCGTGCCGCCGCCCGCGTGGCAGCAGCCGGCGACCCCTGCGGCCACGAAGACGAGCGACGCTCCGAACCCGTCGTACGGCACGAGGGTCGCCGCCCGGTTGATCAGCAGTGTCGTCGTCGGCGGCGCGGCCACCGCGTTGCTGTCGCTCGTGCTGCCGGTCGGCTTCGCAACGTTCACCGAGACGTACCTGATGACGTTCGTCGCGCTCGGCCTGCTCACCGTGCTCGGCGTCGTGCTGTGGGACCCGATCTACCAGCTGCTCCAGCGCCGCAGGTCCGCCGGGGACTGGCCGAAGTGGCTGTTCCTCGCGCAGGCGGTGCCCGAGGCCGCGCTGGTGTTCGGTGTCCAGTCGGTGCTGCTGCCGGAGGAGCTGCTGGTCGGCGAGGTTCCGCTGCTCATCGACGCGGGCGTGGTGGCGTTGCTGATCGGGGCCGGCGTGCTGGCGCTGGACGCCATTCCCGGCACCCGCAGGCTGCTGCACCGCGGCACCAAGGCCACCGCCTCGACGCCGCAGGCGGGTGACCGGCGCACCGCCGACCTGCCCGGCGAGGCGGTCCAGTCCGCCGCCGTCTCCGCGCCGCTGGTGTGGGGAATCCATTGCCGCCAGGGACATTTCAACCGTCCGGACGCCCGTTACTGCGCCACGTGCGGTGCCGCGATGCACGGACTCACGCACGAACCACGACAGGGCCCGCGCCCGCAGCTGGGCTACCTCATCGGTGACGACGGGGTGTCCAGCGTGCTCGACCACGACCTCGTGCTGGGCCGTTCCCCGCAGGTCGACCAGAAGGTGCGCGACGGCCGGGCCCGCCCGCTCGCGCTCGACGACGGCACCGGCCTGCTCGGCGACGCGCACGCCGACGTCGTGCTCGACGGCTGGGACGTCACCGTCGTCGACCGCGGGCTGCCCCAGGGCACCCAGGTGTGCGAACCGGACAGCGCCACCTGGATCAAGCTCGCCCCCGGCCAGGCGTTCCCACTGGTGTCCGGCAGCCGCGTGCGGCTCGGCACCAGGGAGCTCACCTTCCACGCCGCCAACGTCCACTGACCCTCCGCACCACACCACCTGAGGAGAAGACCGATGACCTCTGCCAGCTACCGCCCCGACACCACGCGCTCCTTCTACAACAACTGGGGCGCGCGCGAGTGGGACAGGTTGGAGAGCTCGTTCGAGAACAAGATCAACTACCGGATCCACCGGACGATCCTGGGCGAGGCCGTCAAGCCGGGTGACCGCGTGCTGGAGGTGGGCGCCGGACCGGGCCGCTTCACGCTGGAGATGACCCGCGCCGGCGCCGAGGTCACCGTCTGCGACCTGTCCGACGTGCAGCTGCAGATCAACGAGCAGAAGGTGCGCGAGGCCGGCCTGGACGGCAACGTCACCGGCTGGCACCAGGCCGACGTCGTCGACCTCAGCCGGTTCGCCTCGGGCAGCTTCGACGTCGTGGTGTGCGTGGGCAGCGTGCTGAGCTGCGTGCTCGACCGCATCCCGGAGGCGTTCGACGAGCTGGTGCGCCTGGTGCGCCCCGGCGGCACCGTCGTCGTCAGCGTCACCTCCCGCTTCGGCTACCTGCGTGCGGGTCTGGGCCTGATCCTGCCGATGGCCGCCACCGGCGGTCAGCTGGGCGCGATCGACCACGCCGTCGCCACCGGCGACATCACCGGCGTGCAGGCCGACGTCGAGCTGCTCACCACGCACTTCTTCACGTGGGACGAGCTGCGCGAGCACCTGGAGTCGCGCGACTGCGAGGTCGTCACGGCGTCCGCGACCAACTTCCTGTCCGCCGACACCCCGCTGCTGGACGAGTCGCTGCTCACCGACCCCGAGGTGCTCGACGCGTTCACCCGCTGGGAGATGGAGGCGTGCCGCGCGTCCGGTGCGATCGACGCGGGCACGCACATGATCGTCGCCGCTCGCCGCAAGGGCGAGTGATGCAGGGCTACGGTCAGGCGACCTACGGCGACCGGATGGCGGACGTCTACGACCGCGTGCACCACGCGTGGGAACCGACGTCCACGGTGGACACGGTGGCCGAGCTCGCCGACGGCGGCCCGGTGCTGGAGCTCGGCGTCGGCACCGGCCGGGTCGCGCTGCCGCTCGCGGCGCGCGGGCTCAAGGTCACCGGCGTCGACGTCTCGGAGAAGATGCTGGACCGGTTGCGGGAGAAGGATCCCGACGGACAGGTCGAGACGGTGCTCGGCGACTTCGTGGACTGCCCGGTCTCCGGTGAGTTCAAGGTCGTGCTGGTGGTGAACTCCCTGCTGCAGCTGGCGGGCGCGGACACCCAGCAGCTGTGCCTGCGCAACATCCGCCGCCACCTGGCGCCGGACGGCGTGCTGGTCGTCGAGGAGGCGAACCCGGCGGCGTTCACCGGGGCCGGCCTGCAGGTGCTGCGGATGACCTCCGACGAGCTGCACCTGCTCGCCGCCCAGTACGACCCGGTGCACCAGCACTACTTCGCGCAGCACGTGGTGATGCGCGAGGACGGCACCCGCATGCACCCGATGGCGTTGCGGCTGACGTCCACCTGCGAGCTCGACCTGATGGCCGAGCTCGCGGGGATGCGGCTGGCCGGGCGGTGGGGCGACTGGGCGCGCACGAGGCCGTTCTTCGCGAGCGACCGGTCCCACATCTCGCTCTACCGGCCGATCGAGGAGAACCGATGAAGTTCGGGTTCTGCTTCGGCACGACGCTGCGGGCCGACCCCGGCCCGCAGCGGCTGTGGGACCTCCTGTCCACTGTGGAGGAAGTCGGCTTCGACTCGGCGTGGTTCTACAACACCAACGGCTCGCTGCCACCGGTGCTGGACCTGGTCGAGGGAGCCGCCGAGCGCACCACCGCACTGGAGGTGGGCCCGCACGTCCTCGTGGCGGCGGGCCTGCCCGCCCGGCCGCTCGCCGAGCGCTTCTCCGAGCTCGCCCGGCTGTCACGCGGCCGGTTCGTGGCGCAGCTCGGGCTCGGTGGCCCCCGTGAGGCGATCATCCAGGACCGCAGGCAGGCCGCCGCCGCGATGGAGGACCTGCTGGTCGAGCTGGCCGCGCACTTCGACGCCGACGAATCGCTGCCACGGCCGCCGGTGTGGCTGGGCGGCCACTCGAACCGCGCCGCCCGCCGGGTGGCCGCGCTCGCCGACGGCTGGGTGCCGTCGTTCATCGCGCCCAGCGAGTTCGCGGCCAAGCGGGCGATGATCGACGACCTGGTGGCGGCACGCGGTGGCCGCAAGCCGGTGACGCACGCCGTGCAGGTGGTCTACGTGCCGCCGTCACTGGACGGGGCGGACTGGCTGATGCCCCAGCTGGACGACGAGGTCCGCAGGCACAAGCCGGGTTTCGCCACGTCGGACATCTACGCGTTCGGCGGCTACCAGGCGGTCGTCGACCGGATCGGCGAGTTCCGCGACGGCGGCGCGGTGCACGTCATCCTGGTGCCGGCGCGGCCTCCGCACGATCTCCGTGAGGAGATCACCCGGTTGCATCAGGAGGTGGTTGGCGTTTTCCGCTGACTTACCGATATGTTCGTTTGGTGCCGTGGGGAGCACGTTCAGTGACCTCTCGCGCACGCAACTGTGCAGATCGACGCAAGAGGTGTTCATGTCAGACAGCGATGTCCGGACCGTCGGCGACGCGAAGACGGACTTCGACTGGCCGTTCGTCCGTCTCATCCTGGTGATGGTGCTGGGCGGCATGATGGCGTTCCTCGACGCCACCATCGTCAACGTCGGCGTGGACACCCTGCGCGGTGAGTTCGGCACCGGCCTGGAGACCGTCCAGTGGGTGGCCACCGGCTACCTGCTGGCGGTCGCCGCCGTCACCCCGGTGACCGGCTGGGCGATCGACCGGTTCGGCGGCAAGCGGATGTGGCTGATCGGCCTGGTCGCGTTCGTGATCGGCTCGGTGCTGTGCAGCCTCGCCTGGTCCGCCACGTCGCTGATCGTGTTCCGGGTGCTGCAGGGCTTCGGCGGCGGCCTGCTGGAGCCGATCATGCTGGCGCTGCTGGTGCGCGCGGCTGGTCCCCCGCGCATCGGCAAGCTGATGGGCGTGCTGGGCGCGGTGACCGTCGGCCCGGTGCTCGGCCCGCTGCTCGGTGGCGTCATCCTCGCCAACCTGGACTGGCACTGGCTGTTCCTGATCAACGTCCCGCTGGGCGTCGGCGCGATCGTGCTGGCGTGGCTCTACCTGCCCGCCGACGAGCCCGCGCACGAGGGCATGCAACGCGTCGACGTGCGCGGCATCGCGCTGCTGTGCCCCGGTAGTGCCGCACTGATGTACGGCCTGTCGCAGGCCGGTGAGCGCGGTTTCGGTGCCGTCCCGGTGCTGGCGGCCATCGGTGTCGGCGTGGCGCTGCTGGCCGGTTACCTCGTGCACGCGCTGCGCACGACCGGCACGCCCCTGATCGACCCGCGGCTGTTCAGCCGCTGGGCCTACACCGCCAGCGCGCTGGGCATGACCGTGCTCGGCGTGATCCTGTTCTCCCTGCTCTTCCTGATTCCCCTGTACTACCAGGAGGTGCGCGACCTCGGCCTGCTCTCGGTCGGCCTGCTGCTCGCCCCGCTCGGCGCCGGTGCGCTGATCGGCAACCCGGTGGCGGGCAAGCTCGGCGCCCGCTTCGGCGCGCGCGTGATGGCCCCGATCGGCGGCCTGCTCAACGCCCTGACCGCGCTCGTGTTCGTGCACGCCGACACCACGACCCCGGTGGCGTGGCTGGTGTTCTGGACGTTCGCCGCCGGCTTCGGCGTCGGCTGCATCGGCGCGCCCACGATGGGTTCCCTCTACCGCACGGTCGACGGCCCGATGGTGCCGCGCGCGACCAGCGCCACGATGGTGCTCAACCAGCTCGGCGCGGCGTTCGGCATCGCGATCGTCGCACTCGTGTTGCAACGCCAGCTCGCCTCGAACACGCCCGCCGTGGCGTACGGCGGCACGTTCTGGTGCCTGTTCGCGGCGGCCACGCTGGTCGTCGTGGCCGGGTTCCTGTTGCCGGGACCGGAGAAGAAGGCGTAGCGGCGAACGGCTCGGCGTGCTCAGTCCCGGAGGAACTCCACGACTGCGGCACGGAAGTCCGGCGTGCTGTGAGCGGTGCCGTGGTCAGCGGCGACGAGCACGACCCGTGCGTGCGGAATCGCGGCGGCGAGCACCTCGGGCCGGGCGGCGAGCGGATCGCGGTCACCCGCGATGACCAGGGTGTGCGCGGTGATGCGGGCGAGGTCGACTCCCCCGGTGTGCACCGACCGGGCTTGCGCCGCCAACGACGGGAGGTCCGCGCCCACCGCCGCCGCGAACGCGCGCATGCCCGCCACCTCCGGTGGCAGGGTGCTCGGGTCGTCGGCGAGCAACGCCTCCGCGAGCACGTCGCTGGGCAGCACGCGCGTGTCGACACCACCGACCTCCAGGACCCCAGCGCCGACCCCTCCCACGACCAGTCGGCGCACCTCCGGTTCCTCGGCGGCGACGAGCAGCGCGACGATCGAGCCCATCGAGTAGCCGACGAGGTCCACCGCGGGCACATCGAGGAGTGCGATGACGGCGCGCAGATCGCGGGCCATGCGGTGTTCGCCGTACCGGCCGGGGTCAGGCGACTTCTGCGACCGGCCGTGGCCACGGGCGTCGACGCCGACGACGGTGCGCCCGGCCGCGGTCAGGGCCGCGACCGTGCCACGACGGGCCCAGTCCACCATCGTGTTGGCGGTGAACCCGTGCTGCAGCACGACCGGAACGGGGTGCGCCTCGACCTGCGGCGCGGGTTCCCACCGGTGGTAGGCGATCTCCGTGCCGTCTTCGACCACGGCCGTGGCCGTCAGGGCCTTCGGGTCGGTCATCGCGGGCCTCCCAGGACGTGTCCCGAGCGCCGGGTCAGGGCTTCGCGGTCAACGGGAACGTCACGCCGGTGAGCCGCTCCGACGCCTCCCACAGCCGCCGTGCCAGCACCGGGTCGCTGGCCGCCGCCGACCGGCCGACCAGCGCGGGGTGGCCGTGCAGTTCGAAGCGGCCGTCCGGGCCGACGTAGCTGGCGCCCGGCAGGTCCTGGGTGGCGGCGTACAACGACGGCAGCGCGCCCTGGGTCTCGGTCTGCGCGAGGTAGCGGCCGGCCAGGTGCACGACCTTGACCAGGTGCCGGTTGCGGCCCTTGGTGCCCAGGTTGCTGGCCGTGTAGCCGGGGTGGGCGGCCAGCGCGCGCACGGACGACCCGGCCTCGCGGCAGCGGCGGTCCAGCTCCAGGGTGAACAGCAGGTTTGCCAGCTTCGAACGGCCGTAGGCCTTCACCGGGCTGTAGCCGGAGCGGGCGAGGTCGAGGTCGTCGAGGTCGAGCGCGCCTGCCCTGTGCGCACCCGAGGCCACGGTCACCACGCGGCCGGTGATCGAGGGCAGCAGCAGGTTGGTCAGCGCGAAGTGGCCGAGGTGGTTGGTGCCGAACTGCAGCTCGAAGCCGTCCGCCGTGCGGCCGAACGGGGTCATCGCCACCCCGGCGTTGTTGACCAGGACGTCGAGCCCGCCGTGCCAGCCCTCGGCGAACGCGCGCACCGACGCCAGGTTCGCCAGGTCCAGCTCGCGGACCTCGGTGGTGCCGGGCATGGCGGCCGCCGCCCGCTCGCCGGCGGCGACGTCGCGCACCGCGAGCACCGTGCGGGCGCCTGCGGCGGCGAGCGCGGTCGCCGTGCCGCGGCCCACCCCGCTGGCGGCACCGGTCACCACGACGGTGCGACCGGTCAGGTCGGGCAGGTCGGCGGCGGTCCACTTCGTCATGATCGCCAGCTTAGGCGCCGTGGACCGGTCGTCGGCAACTGTGAGCACGGTTTCGGTGATCAACGCTAGCGTCGTCTGTTCGGGGACCGAGCGGAGGAACTTTCGAAGTGCCGGCAAAGGGAACTGACGACGCGGTGCGGTTGGGAGGGCGCTTCCACCGGCTCTTCGGCGCCACGCTCGTGTCGGCCACCGGTACCGGCATGCACGCCGCGGCGTTGCCCCTGCTGGCCCTGCAGAGCAACGGCGGCCCGCTGGCGCTGAGCCTCGTCGTCGTGGCCGCCGAGGCCCCGTGGGTGCTGTTCTCGCTGCACGCCGGTGTCGTGGTGGACCGGCTGGACCGGCGGCGGGTGATGGTGTGGGCCGATCTGGGCCGGTTCGCCGTCATGGTCGTTCTCGCGGTGCTGGTCCTGGCCGCGCGGGTGGACCTGGTGCAGCTGGTGCTCGCGGCGTTTCTGCTGGGCGTCGGCCAGGTCTTCTTCGACCTCGCCGCCCAGTCGGCCGTCCCCGACCTCGTGGTGCGGGAGCCGCGGCACCTGGCGACGGCGAACGGGCGGATCGCCGCGGCGGAGAGCAACGGTGAGGACTTCGCGGGACCCCCGCTCGGCTCGGCGCTGTTCGGGGTGTGGAACTTCCTGCCGTTCGCCGGCAACGCCCTCTCGTTCGCCGCCAGCGGCCTGCTGATCCTCTCGATCCGGCCGGACACCCGGGCGGAGGAGGCGTCCGCTGCCCCGCGCCGGAGCGTGCGCAGCGAGATCGCCGAGGGTGTCCGGTGGTTGTTCGGCAACCGGACGCTGCGGGCGCTGGCCGCGGTGTCCTGCCTCGGCAACGTCGTGGTCACCGCCCAGTTCGCAATGCTCGCGCTGCTGGCCAAGGAGGTCCTCGGCCTGCCGGACCTCGGGTTCGGTCTGTTGCTCACGGCCACGGCGGTCGGCGCGACGGCCGGTGGACTGGCCGCCGGGGCCGTCAGCAGGCGGTGCGGTCCCGGCACCGTGCTGCTCACCGCCAAGGCGGGCGTGGGTGTGGCCGTGGCGGTGCTGGGCCTGGTCGCCGACCCGTGGGTCGCGGCGGCGATGATGGTGCTGACCGGTGCGCTGATGGCCGCGGAGAAGGTCGTGGTGAGCACGCTGCGCCAGCAGATCGTGCCCCGTGCGGTCCTGGGGCGGGTGCTGTCGTCGAGCCGGCTGGTGGTGATGATCGGCGGGCCGGTGGGTGCGGCGCTCGGTGGCGTTCTCGCCGGTGCGTTCACCGTTCAGGTGCCGTACGTCGCCGGTGGGATCTTCCTCGTCCTGGTGGCGCTGGCCTTCTCCCCCGCGCTGACCAACCGCGCCCTGGCGAGCGCCGGCTGACCACCGGCCCGGTTCAGAAGGCGTACCGGACGCGCAGGTACGGGGCGTGGGCCTCGGCGAGCGCGAGGAAGGAGTCGAGGAGCTCCCGCTTGAGCCCACGCCGGTAGCGGACGTTCACCCCGCCTCCCTCGCTGCGTTTGACCTCCTGCAGCTCCGGCCGCCACAGGAGGTCCTCGGCCCGCGGGTGCCAGCGCAGGTTGACCTCGTGCAGCGGCTGGTTGTGGGTGAGCATGATGACCTCGGCGGCGAGCTGGTCGCGGGTGGCGGGTGCGGTCGCGTCCCCGAGCGACTCGAACAGGTGCCGCCAGTCCTCCAGCCAGCCGTCGTACACGACCACCGGGCTGAGGTTCACGTGCACCTCGTAGCCGGCGGCGTGGAAGTCGTCGAGAGCGGCGAGGCGCTCGGCGATCGGCGAGGTGCGGATGTCGAGCAGCTTCGCGGCGCGCTCGGGCATCAGCGAGAACCGGACGCGGGTTCGGCGCCGCGGGTCCCACCCCAGCAGGTCGCGGTTGACGTACTTGGTCGCGAAGGACGCCTTGGCGGTGGGCAGGTCGCGGAACAGCCGCACCAGGTCCCGCACGTTGTCGCTGACCAGTGCGTCCACCGAGCAGTCGGAGTTCTCGCCGATGTCGTAGACCCACGCCCGGTCGTCGATCTGGCCGGGCTCGGTCATCGGGCCCTGCCTGCCGACGTGGCGGGCCAGGTAGCCGGTGATCTGCTCGATGTTCGCGAACACCGTGATCGGGTTCGAGTAACCCTTACGGCGTGGCACGTAGCAGTAGGCGCAGGCCATCGCGCACCCGTTGGCCGTGGACGGGGCGATGAAGTGCGCCGAACGGCCGTTGGGGCGAGCGCTCAGGGACTTCTTCACCCCGAGCACCAGCGCCTCGCGTTTGATCCGCACCCACCGCCGCGCGTTGGCCTCGTCGCCGTGCAGCTCGGGGATGCGCCAGTGGCTGTCGACCTCGACCCGCTCCGCGTCGGGGAACCGGTCGAGCACCGCACGGCCGCGTGGCAGCAGCGCCGCGGCGGGCTCCACGTAGATCCGGGTCGGGCTCAGCAGGGGTGTCGAGGTGTCCACCCTTCGCAGTGTCCGGACGACACCGACAAAAACGGCCGGTCCCGGGAGGGCGCAGGCGTAGCGGTGGCCGCGATGGTGTTCCACATCACGTCCGGACCGGCCGGATCCGGCCGAAACCATTTGACGGAGTGAGCGCTCACTCCGCACCATGGGTGCATGACACCGACATCCGAAACCCGGCGAAGAGCGCCGAGCATGAGCGCCGAGGACCGGCGCGCCATGATCGTGCACGCCGTGCTGCCGCTCCTGGTGGAGCACGGCGCGAACGTGACGAGCAGCCAGATCGCCCGTGCCGCCGGCATCGGAGAGGGCACCATCTTCCGTGCGTTCAAGGACAAGGACGAGCTGTTCGACGCCTGCACCGCCGAGGCGCTGCGGCCCGACCACGTGCTCGACGCGATCGCCGAGATCCCCACCGACCAGCCCCTGGAGGACCGGCTCGTCGAGGCCGCCGAGGCGCTCGGCGCGCACCTCGAACGGATGGGTGCGCTGATGAGCGCGCTGCACGCGTCCGGCCGGATCAAGCACCGCGACCCCGAGCAGCGCCTCAAGGACCGGAGCGGCACGGGGAAGGGCGGGCGGCGCGAGTCGATGACCGCCATCCGAGGGGCGATGGTCGAGCTGTTCAGGCCGGAGGAGCACCGGCTGCGGCTGCCACCCGAGCAGCTCGCCGCCCTGTTCCTGACCCTGTTGTTCGGCGGCCGCCGGCTGGCGGCGGACGTCGAGGCGCCCACCACGCGCCAGGTGGTCGACTTCTTCCTGCACGGCGCCGTGGAGGCCGAGTGATACCGGGTGGCGGGGGCGGCATGGAGTTCATGCTGGGCCGGCGCGCACGGCGGCGGCGTGCCTCGACGGTGCAGGAGAGCGGTCTCACCGGGCCGGTCGACATCCCCGAACCGAAGCAGGACGACGAGCCGAAGGACCTGCGCTCCCGGTTGCAGCGCGCGCGGACGTCCGTGGTGGGCACCGTCCGCGGCCTGCCGAAGGTCGCGAAGCTGACGTGGCAGGCCAGCCCGGCGCTCACGGTCGTGCTGGCGCTGATCACGCTGCTGTCCGGGCTCCTGCCGACCGTGACCGCGTACATCGCGAAGCTGCTGCTCGACTCCGTCGTGGCGGCGATCCAGCACCGCGGCACCACCCGTGACATCGCGAACGTCGCGTTGTTCCAGTTCGGCGTGCTCGCCGCGACCGCGGTCAGCAGCGCGCTGACGTCGATCGCGCAGACGCTGCTGCAGGAACGCATGACGCTGACCATCCGCCACCGGGTGATGGCGCACGCGAGCGACCTGCACCTCGCCTACTTCGAGGGCTCGACGTCGTACGACATGCTGCGCCAGGCCGCGCAGGAGGCGCCGACGCGGCCGTTGTCGATGATGAACTCCGCGCTGGGGCTGGTGCGGACGCTGATCACGTTCGCCAGCATGATCGCGTTGCTCGTCTCGATCAGCCCGCTGCTGGCCCTGGTCGCGCTGCTGGCACCGATCCCGGCGTTCATCTCGCAGTCCAGGTACGGCTCGCGCGCGTTCTGGCTGACCTTCATGATGTCGCCGATCAAGCGCCGGATGGACTACCTGTCCTCTTTGGTCACCACGGACACCTATGCCAAGGAGACGAAGCTGTTCGGGCTCGGCCCGTACTTCGTCGACCGGTTCCGCAAGCTCGGCACCGTCTCCTACGAGCGGCAGCGGAAACTGACGATCAACCGCAACATCAGCTCGACGTCGTGGGGGCTGCTCAGCACGCTCGCGGGCTCGGCGATCACGCTGTACATCGCGCTGGAAGCGGTCGGCGGTCGGCTCACGCTGGGCGACCTGGCCCTGTACACGGCAGCGGCGGCGTCGGTGCAGGCGTCGGTGTCCGGGCTGTTCACGGCGTTCTCGGGGATGTACGAGAACAACCTCTACCTCGACACGCTGTACCGGTTCCTGGACACGAAACCGGAGATCACGGCGCCGCCGTCGCCACGGCCGATGCCGTCCACGGTGGAGGGGCACATCGAGTTCGACTCGGTGACCTTCAGCTACCCCGGCGCCGAGGAGCCCGCGCTGGACGACGTGAGCTTCGAGATCCGGCCCGGCGAGACCGTGGCGGTGGTGGGCCGCAACGGCGCGGGCAAGTCGACGTTGTTCAAGCTGCTCTGCCGGCTCTACGACCCGACCGGCGGCCGCATCCTGCTCGACGGCGTCGACATCCGCGAGTACGACCCCGTGGAGCTGCGCACGCGGATCAGCGCGATGTTCCAGGACTACGTGACGTACCAGGGCACGGCCGCGGAGAACATCGGCCTCGGCGACCTGGCACGGCTCGAAGACCGGCCGCACATCGAGGACTCGGCCCGCCGCGCCGGTGCGGACGAACGGATCGAGCGGCTGCCCCAGGGCTACGACAGCCCGCTCGGCCGCTGGTTCGACCAGGGGGTCAGCCTGTCGGGCGGCGAGTGGCAGAAGATCGCGCTGGCCAGGGCGTTCCAGCGCGAGGCACCGATCCTGGTGCTCGACGAGCCGACGTCGGCGCTGGACGCGCGGGCCGAGCACGACCTGTTCTCGCGGTTGCGGGAGCTGTCGGAGGGCCGGACGACGCTGTACATCTCGCACCGGTTCTCCACCGTGCGGCAGGCCGAGCGGATCCTATTGCTGGAGCACGGAAGGGTGGCCGAGTACGGAACGCACGAGGAATTGATGGCGGCCAAGGCCGGGTATGCCGAGCTGTTCACGTTGCAGGCGCAGGCCTATCTGGACGAGGTGCCCAGCTGAACCGTCACGGCTGCGGCGGCTCGGCGGACAGGCGCTGCGCCAGCCGGTCCAGACCGCCCCGGATGAGCCGCCCGTACCCGTCGTCGCCGAGCGCGCCGACCGTGGCCTGCGCCCGCCGGAGGTGGTCGCGGGCCCGGTCGGGATCGCCCAGCCTGCGGTAGCAGTCGGCGACGTTGAGGTGCAGCGACGGGTACAGGCCGGCCACGGACAGGGTCACGCCGGCCTGTGCCGCCCGCTCGTCGGTCACCAGGCCGGCCGCGGTCAGCGCCCGCAGGTCCCAGGCCAGTTCCTCGTGCACGTCGTCCTGCACGTCGGCCATGGAATGCGCCAGGACGCACACGTGCAGCGGGTCGCCCTGGTCGCCGCCGATGTCGTCCCAGATCCGCGCGAACAGCGCACGTGCGGCGTCCCGCTGACCCCGGTGGTGGTGCAGCTCCACGGCTTCGCCGATGCGGGCCATCGTCGGGTCCGAGTACATCGCCGGTCCTCCCCCGCTGGCCACCTCACGACGGTCGCACGGACCGCAGTGGGTGACCAGGGCTGCGAACCGGCGATTTTTCAGCGCCACCACCGGGGTTCGCCGCACTAGGCTCGACAGGAGGCCGGCACTCGCCGAGCAGTTGCGGTCAGCGCGGATCCGAGGGAGCCACCGACGTGGTCGAGACGCACGACATCGTTCGCCCGCCAGCCGAGCTCAGCGCGGGCCTCGCGGCCATCGGCAGTGCGACGGCCAGCGCCGAGCTCAGCCGGATGGGCATCCGCAGCGCGTTCATCCGCGGCCCGGTCTCGGTGACGCCCGGTCTGCGGGTGGCCGGGCCGGCGTTGACGTTGCAGTTCATGCCGAAGCGGGAGGACCTCTACCCCGTCGACGAGTACGAGGAGCCGGAGAAGCAGCTGCACCGGCACGTCATGTACCACGCCCAGCCCGGTGACATGATCGTCGTGGACGCGCGCGGTGACATGGGCAGCGGTGTGTTCGGCGAGATGATGCTGACCTATTTCAAGGGCCGCGGCGGCGCCGGTGTCGTGGTCGACGGGTGCCTGCGCGACATCGGCGAGGCCAAGGAGCTCGGGCTGGGCCTGTGGATCCGCGGCGCCACACCGAACTACCACGCGCAGACCGACATCGTGCCGACCGCTGTCAACGTGCCGGTGGCGTGCGGCGGCACGCTGGTCGAGCCGGGTGACATCGTCGTGGCCGACGACGACGGGGCGGTCGTGGTGCCGGTCAAGCTCGCGGCCGCCGTGCTGGCCGTCGCCCAGGACCACGCGGAATGGGAGGAGTTCTCCCGCATCCGGCTGTCCGAGGGCGGTGACCTGCGGCGGTACTACCCGCTCTCGGACGAGGCGCGGCCGGAGTACGAGCGGTGGCGCGCCGAACAGGGCAAGGCCTGACTCAGCTCCACAGCCGGTCGTGGCTCGACTCCGCGTCCCAGTGCGTCGTCTCGGCGAAGAACACCGGGGCGCGCGGGTCGAGGTGGCGTTGGAGCAGCTCCTCGTCGATGGCGCCGAACCCCAGCCCTGGCGTGTCCGGCACGGCGATGTGGCCGTTCTGGATCAGCGGCCGGGGCAGGTCGGTGACGAGGTCGCTCCAGAACTCCACGTCGGCCGCGTGGTGTTCGAGCGCGAGGAAGTTCTCCGTGGCGGCGGCCAGGTGCACGCACGCCATCGTCGCGATCGGTGACGCCGCCAGGTGCAACGCCATCGCGATCCCGCGTTCCTGGGCGTAGTCGCCGAGACGCTTGGTCTCCGCGATCCCGCCCGCCGTCGCCGGGTCGGGGTGCACGACGCGGATCGCGCCGGCGTCGAGCAACGGCCGGAAGCCGTCGAGCAGGTAGATGTCCTCCCCCGTGCACGTCGGCACGGCGACGGCGGTGGTGAGCTGGCGCCACTGGTCGGTCAGCTGCCACGGGACCAGGTCCTCGAGCCACGCCAGCGTGAACGGTTCCAGCGCACGGCCGACCCGGATGCACGAGTCCAGCGCGATGTGGCCGAAGTGGTCGGCGGCGAGCGCCACGTCGTAGCCGACCACCGACCGGACGGTGTCCACATAGGACGCCAGGTGCTCGATGCCCTTCGCGGTGACCTGGATGCCGGTGAACGGGTGCATCGTCGTCAGGTCCTCGCGGGCGCCCGCGGGCGCGATCAGCGCCCCCGGCACGTCCCAGAGCAGGTCGATGCCCACGTCCATCTTCAGCATCGTGAACCCGCGCCGCTTGCGTTCCAGCAGCCGCGCGCCCATCGCGTGCGGGTCCGGCAGGGACGTCGTGTCGGCGTAGCAGCGGACCTCGTCGCGGAACCGGCCGCCGATCAGCGCGTGCGCGGGCACCCCGTAGGCCTTGCCGGCGAGGTCCATCAGCGCCATCTCGACGCCGGAGACCCCGCCGCCCTGGCGGCCGTGGAACCCGAACTGCCTGATCTTGCGGAAGATCTTGTCGACGTTGCAGGGGTTCTCGCCGACGAGCCGGCTCTTGAGGATGAGCGCGTAGGTGGCGCTGGCCTGGTCGCGCACCTCGCCGTACCCGGCCAGGCCCTGGTTCGTGTCGATCCTGATGATCGACGAGCGGAACGGCACGCCGGCGACGTTGGCGACCCGCAGGTCGGTGATGCGCAGGTCGCTCGGCCGCGACGCCGTCGCGACGTGCTCCTCCGTGATCACCGGGTGTTCGCCGTGCGCGCTCATCCCTTCACCGCGCCCGCGGTGAGGCCCTCGGTCAGGAACCGCTGCCCGAACCCGTACATGGCCACGACCGGGATGCTGATCAGCAGGGACGCCGCGGCCAGCTGTCCCTGCGGCACGACGTCACCGAAGATCATCGACTGCATGCCGACGGGCAGCGTCTTGTAGTCGTCCTTGGTGATGAACACGAACGCGAACAGGAACTCGTTCCAGGCGTTGGTGAGCGTGAACAGCGCGACCGCGAGCAGGCCCGGTTTGGCCAGCGGCAGCACGATCCGCAGGAACGCGCCGAACCGCGTGCAGCCGTCGACCAGCGCGGCCTCCTCCAGGTCGGCCGGGATCGACCTGAAGTACCCGACCAGCAGCCACGTCGCGAACGGCAGGGTGAACGTGGGGTAGGCCAGCACGAGCGACCACAACGAGTCGTTGAGCCCGATCCCGCTCATCATCTGGTACAGCGGGATGAACAGCAGCGCGCCGGGCATCACGTAGGTGAGCAGGATCGTCACCGTGAAGCTCTCCGAACCCCGGAACCTCAACCGTGCCAGGGCGTAGCCGGCCAGCGCCGCGCAGACCAGGGCGATCGCGGTGGAGGCCAGCGACACCAGGACCGTGTTGACGTACCAGGTGCCGAACGCCCTGCCCGTGAACAGGTTCGCGAACTGCTCGGTGCTCCACGGCGTCGGCCACAGGTCGTCCGTGCGCGAGACGATCTGGGCGTCGGACTTGAAGGCCGTGACCGTCATCCAGTAGAGCGGCGCGAGCACGAAGCCCAGCAGACCCACCAGTGCGATCCCGGTGCCGGTACCGCTGACCAGTCGTGCGGCCAGCCGGTTGCCCCGTGCGGCGAGCGCGGAGACGACCCGTCCCACGGCGGCCGCGAGCGCAACGAGCACGCCCAGCACCAAGGCGGCTTTCCACACGATGTGCGGTGACGCCCAGACCAGCACGAGCACCGAGCCCGCGACGACCACCCACGGCAGCGCCCTGCGTTGTGCGGGGGTCAGGCGCCGGTGCCCCAGGTCGCCCGCGCCCGGCTGGTCGCTGCGCCGCATCATCCGCACCAGGACCACCACGAGGACACCGATGATCGGCAGCATCACCAGCGTGACGGCGGCGCCCGCGCCCACCTGCAGCTGCTGGATGGCCTTGGAATAGGCCACCATCACGTACGGCGCGGTGGCGTCGCCCGGCCCGCCCTGCGTCATCAGCCAGATCAGGTCGAAGTTGTTGAACGTCCAGATCGACGACAGCAGCACCGTCACGATCATGATGTTGCGCAGGCCCGGCAACGTGATGTGCACGAACCGCTGCCACGGCGAGGCGCCGTCCACCGTCGCCGCCTCGTACAGGCCGCTGTCGATGGCCTTGAGCCCGGCGAGGAACGTCACCGCGAAGAACGGGACGCCCTTCCAGACGTTGACGAGGATGACCGCGGGCATCGCGAGTGCCGGATCGGACAGCCACTCCGCGGGCCAGGAGTCGACCAGTCCGACGGCAGCGAGGGCCGGCCCGATGCCGGAGTCGGTGAGCAGCACGTTGACGCTGCCGAAGATCGGGTCGAACAACGACCGCCACGTGAAGGCCGTGACGACCGTCGGCACCACCCACGGCAACAGGACCACCCCGGCGACGACCGCCCGGCCGCGCCGCATGTGGTGCAGCATCAGCGCCGCGATGAGACCGAGGGTCACCTTGAAGATCTCGGCGTACGCGGTGAAGACGAACGAGTTCAGCAGTCCTTTGTGGAACAGGGCGTCGTGGACGAGGGCGGTGTAGTTGTCCAGCCCCACGAAGACCGTCTCGGCACCGTGGCGTTCCGTGGCGCTGGTGAAGACCGAGCTGACGATCGGGAACAGGATCAGGCCCGCGACCAGCACCAACGTCGGGCCGATGAACACCGCCGCCAGGCGCCAGTCGCGCCCGAGCAACCGCTGCGATGGGGTGAGCGAGGACGACCCGCTCGGCGCCGGACGGGCCGGCGCCGGCCGCGTGCGCAGGATCGTCACTGCCGGTAGCCCTGCTGCTCGAAGACCTGGACGATCCGGGCGTGCGTCGAGGCGACGGCGTCGGCCGGCCTGGTGCCCTGGATGACCGACTGCATCATGTCGGTCAGCAGGTAGGCGGCGGTGGCGGCCTGCTCGCCGGGGCTCGGGGTCTGCGGGAAGGAGTAGCCGGTCTTGGTGGTCAACGGCAACGGCGCGCGGGTCTGCTCGCGCAGCGCGGCGAAGGCCGGGTCACCGCTGGTGTAGTACGGGTCGGAGTCCCACACCTTGTCCCACGCGGGGTTGACCAGGCACGGCGCTCCCTTCGCGACACCGAGCAGAGCACTCCCGCCGACCATGAACTTCGCCACCAGCTTGGCGAGGTCGGGGTTCTTCGCTCCCTTGAACACGACGAACGAGTTGGACTGGCCGTACGCGAGCGGCTTGTCGATCGCCGGCCCGGTGGCGCCGTTGAACGGGTGCGTGTTGGCGTAGACCGGGTTGTTCTTGGTCTTCGAGTCGGCGTAGACGCTGAACTGGTTGAGCGTGAGCCCGAGGATCTGGGCCAGCCAGTTCTCGTTGTTGCTCGAGTCGGTCCAGCTGCCGATCCCGGGCGGCAGCATCGGCGCGTACTTGGGGTTCGTGTAGATGTCGCCGATGAACGTGACCGCGGCGACGGTCTCCGGCGAGTTGAACACCACCTTCGTGCCGGTGTTGTCCGCGATCGCGCCGCCGTAGCAGTTGATGACGTTGCCGATGAAACCGTTGGCGTCGCCGGAGCGGTTGACCGTGAGGCCCCAGCCGAAGCGCCGCTTCGCCGGGTCGGAGACCGCCAACGCGTTGTCGCGCAGCTCCTCCCACGTGTAGTGCGGCTTGAGCGGGAGTCCCTTCTCCTGGTACCAGTCCTTGCGCAGGTACATGCCGGTGCCGATGAAGTGGTACGGGATCGCGAACCAGCGCCCGTCGAACCTGCAGTAGTTGGTCGCCTCCGTCGCGGGCTCCCCGTAGAGCTCGCGCATCTCCTCGACCACGTCGGTGACGTCGGTGAGGTTGCCGAGGTTGTGGAGCTGGCCGACGAACCGCAGGTCGCTCATGAACGCCAGGTCGCGGCTGGTGCCCGCCTTCACCTCGGCGTCCATCTTCGCGACCATGTCACCGGCGTCGCCGGAGACCAGGTCGTTGCGGACCGTCGTGCCGGTGGCCTGAGCGAAGGCCTGCAACGACTTGTCCAGCGCCTTGTTGGCGGCCTCCGAGTACAGCTTCTGCGAGAGCATCCCCACCGACCCGCCGCGCAGCGGGGCCGCCTGGTCGAGCAACGCCTGGGGCACCTGGACGTCGACCTGCGGCGCGGTGGGGCTGCCACCGCACCCGGCCAGACCGAGCACGCCCAGCGCGCTCATCCCGAGGAAGGTGCGCCTCGATAAGTCCGTTTTCTCTTCCATGAGCACTCCTCTCGCGTCCGGTCGAGCGGACGCGTACCGACGGGGCGACGTTGCAACCGGCGGGACAGCGGGCGAGGGCCGCGCTGCCGGGTCGTTCATGCGGCGAAAGACGGCGAAGCGGAGCGGTTGCCGATGGCGCCCCGGCGTGGATCCGGCGGTGTCATCGGTCGTGCGGTGCGCTAACGGCGGCGGGTGGCCCGCCTGGTCTGCTGTTCCTTCTCCGCGAGGAGAGCGGAGTTGTTGCTCAGGTGCTTGCGCATCGCCGCGCGGGCGGCTGCCGGGTCGCGCGCGACGAGTGCCTCGTAGATCTCGGTGTGGTCGGTGGTGGCCCGGTGCAGCGCGGCCGGTGCCTCGTTGGTGATGCGCCGGCTGGCCGTGCCGAGCCAGCGGGCGGAGTACATGATCCGGTCGAGAATGCGGTTGTCCGCCGCCCGGCAGATCTCCATGTGGAACTCGTGGTCGACCTCGAGGTAGGCGTTGGGGTCGGCCTCCAGTGCCGCCATGCGGTCGATCTCGCCCCTGAGCCGGTCCAGCGTCTCGTCGGTGACGCTGGCCGCGGCCATCGCGGCGAGCTCGGGTTCGAGCAGCACGCGCATCTGGTGCAGCTCCTGCAGCAGCTCGCCGACGGTCTCCGACGGCAGCCACTCGATCAGCAACGGGCTCAGGTAGTCCCACTCGGCGGGGGGACGCACGACCACTCGGCGGCCCTGCGCGACGTCGACGATGTCGAGCGAGGCGAGGATCTTGAGCGTCTCCCGCGCCACCACGCGCGACACCCCGAACTCCCGGGAGATGTCGAGCTCCGACGGGGCGCGGCCGTCCGCGATGTCACCGCTGACGATGCGCCGGGTCAGGTGGGCTGCCACCTGCACCGGGAGCGTCCGGACCTTGACAGCGTCCAGAGACTCTTGTCCCCTTTGCATGTCATCAGCTTATAGGACAGGTTGAACATCGCGACAGTCCGTTCATGCGCGACCCGACGGCGGGAGAGCAATGCGGATCGTGAAAGTCACGACGGCGGTGGTGGCCTACCACGGGGAGGCCACCCTGGTCCGGATCGACACCGACGAGGGCCTCAGCGGGTTCGGCGAGGCCAACCCCGACGCCGGCGCGGGTGCCGTCGTCGGAATGATCAACTACCTGACGCCGCTCCTGATCGGCGAGGACCCGCGCAACGTCGAGCGGTGCTGGGAGAAACTGCGCCGCAGCAGGGTCTTCGCGGGCCCGCAGGGCGGCGTGTTCGTGATCGCCCTGTCCGGGATCGAGCTCGCGCTGTGGGACCTCGCGGGCAAGGCGGCGGGCCAGCCGGTCCACCGGATGCTCGGCGGGAAGTTCCGCGACCGGATCCGCCTCTACGCCGACTGCGGCGACGGCGACGACCCGGCGGGTTCGATCTCCGGGTGCGTCGACCGGGCCCAGCGGATGGTCGAGGAAGGCTTCACCGCCATCAAGTTCGACGTCGACAACCTGTACCACCCGGCCAAGTTCGACGACTTCAACCACACGGTCAACGCCGCGGAGCTGCGCTCGATGGTCGAACGTGTGGCGGCCGTCCGCGAGGCCATCGGACCGGACGTCGACCTCGCCATCGACCTGCACGCCCGCTACGACGTGCCGAGCGCGTGCCGGATCTCGTGGGCGCTGGAGCAGTTCGACCTGATGTGGCTGGAGGAGCCGCTGCCGGCGGAGAACGTCGACGCGCTCGTGCGGGTGCGCGCGCAGACCCGCACGCCGATCTGCGCGGGCGAGAACCTCTACCTGCGCTGGGGTTTCCGCGAGCTGCTCGAACGCGGCGCCGTGGACGTCATCGAGCCGGACGTGCCCAAGTGCGGCGGGCTCGCCGAGGCCAAGAAGATCGCCAACCTCGCGGAGCTCCACTACATCCCCTTCGCACCGCACCTGGTGTCGACGCCGCTGGGCACGATGGCCACCTCGCACCAGTGCGCGGCGATCCCCAACTTCTTCGTCCAGGAGTGGCACGCCCTCGACGAGCGCGCGGTGTGGGACAGCTACGTCCACGCGCCCGACGGGAGCGGCTCGATCGTGAAGGACGGCTACATCACGCTTCCCGACACCCCCGGCATCGGCGTGGAGCTCGACATGGACGGCGTCCGGGCACACGCGGTCGCGGGCTACGGGGTGTTCGAGTGACGATCACCCCGCGGGTGCCGGAACCAGCCGGCGGGTCCTGCTAGCCTCCACGCCACTTCCCCCCGACCTGGCTGGACGGACCCGTGTTTGACGCTGATCACCTGCCTGCCTTCGAACCGCCTGAATTCGACGAGGAGCACGAGGGTGAGGAGCACGACGTGGAGCGGCCGCCGTTGCGTGGCACGACGGCGCCGCCCGCCGGGCTGCACGACGTGGACTGGGCGGCCCTCGACGACGCGTACGGCACGGCCGACCAGACGCCGTTGTTCATCGAGGCGCTCACGAGCGACGACGAAGGCGACCAGAACTTCGGCGTGTACGGCCTGTACTCGGCCACCACGCACCAGGGTTCGGTCTACTCGGCGTCGGAGGCCGCCATCCCGTTCCTGGCCGAGCTGGTCCGCCGCGACAACGGGACGGCGTTGCTGTTCCTGGCCAGGATCGCGGTCGGCGAGACGCACTTCGTGACGCGCCCCGACGACGTCGGCAGGGCCACGACCGAGTACGCCGGAGCGGTCGCGGAGTTCGCCGCCGACGTCGAGGCGATGTGGGAGCGCACCGGCGACGACAACGCGTTGCGGCTGCTGGTGCTGCTGGGCCGGAAGCCCGAGGCGTTGCCCGCCCTCACGCCGGACGCGACCGCGGACCTGTGCCTGGCCCACGGTTTCCTCGCCGCGCGGGACAACGGCGTCACCCCCGGCGCGGCGAGGCGCACCGACGCGCGCGTGGACCACGTTGCCACTGCACGGGATCTGCTGACGACCAGCCCGTCGCTGCACGTGCGCGGCGCCGCCGCGGCGTGCCTGGTCTACTCCGGCTTCGCGGACGCCGACTCGCTGGCGCTGCTCCACCACCTGGCGCAGGGCGAGTACCCGGTGCATGACGCGTGGACGGCGGACCTCGCCGACCTGGCCGCCGCGGCGTGGACCTTCGGCACGACCGACGACGGCCTGCTGGCCGCGGCCGAGGACACCCGGCCGACCCTGCACACCCGGCTGCTCGAACGGATGGCGCGGCAGTTCCGCCCCAGCGGCGCGGTCTACCGCCCGCTGGCACCGGAGGAGCTGACGGCGGCCCAGCGCACCACCCTGGAGACCGCGCTGCGGTCCGCGCCGCAGACGATCACCAGCGCGGACGCCACGTACCTGGGGGTCGACGTCCCGGGAACGGTCGCCGCGGCACAGCGCCTGCTCGGCACCGCGACCGGCGAGCTGAGCCGCCGCACGTCCCGGGGCCCGCTGTGGTTCGTGCTGGAGGACGACCTGCTCGCCAAGGACGACCGGGAAACCGCGCTCGCCGCCCTGGCCGAGGTCGACGCGTGGTCCGCACTCGGCGAGGTCTTCGCCGCCGTGCAGCCGGACGGCACCGCCGAGCCGATCAGCCTGACCCTGCACGACCTCTTCGGCGACGACCGCGAGGAGACCGCGACACTCGCTCTGTGCTCGACCTTCGCCGACGCACTCGCCGGCCACCGCGCGCAGGCGGAGGCGTTCCTCGACGGGTGGCTGCCGCGGGTGTCCGAATTGGACGGCTACGACCTGGCGTTCGCCGTTCCCGCTCAACGCATCGGCACGGCGCTGGTCGCACTGGCCCGGTCGGGCGGGCTGCCGGAGCGCTTCCACCCGATGATCAAGCCTTACCACCAGTACCCGGAGTACTCCGAGGTGCCGTTGCCGCTGCTGCGTGAACTGGCGGAGGTGCTGCCGGCGGACATCCGCGCCGCCAGTCTGGCGGAATGGTCGGAGGACGAGTGAAGGACCGGCCCGGTCAAAGCCGCCGCACGACCGTGACCACCCTGCCGAGGATCGTCGCATCGTCACCGTTGATCGGCTCGTACGAGTCGTTGTGCGACAACAACCACACGTGCCCGTCCCTGAGCTTGTAGGTCTTGACCGTCGCCTCGCCGTCGATCATCGCGGCCACGACCTCCCCGTCCGCGGCGGTCGGCTGCACCTGGACCACCACCCAGTCACCGTCGGCGATGGCCGCGCCGGCCATCGAGTCACCGACGACCCGCAGCACGAACAGCCGGCCCGTGCCGACGATCTCGCGCGGCAGCGGGAACACCTCCTCGACCGACTCCTCCGCCAGGACCGGTCCACCGGCGGCGATGCGGCCCAGCACCGGCACGTAGACGGGCTGGGGCACGTCGGCGCGACCGGAACCGCTCTCCACCGGCACCATGCCGACCGCACGCGGCCGGCTCGGGTCCCTGCGCAGGAAGCCCTTCCGTTCCAGCGCGCGCAACTGGTAGGCGACCGACGAGGTCGAGGTCAGCCCCACCGCCTCACCGATCTCACGCACGCTGGGCGGGTAGCCGAAGCGGTCCACCCACTCGCGGACGACCTCCAGGACCCTGCGCTGGCGCACCGAGAGGCTCTGATCGTCCGGTGGCTGCGTGACCTGCACCGGCAGCGCCGACGTCAGCCGGCCGGCCGCCAACGTGCGCGGCCCGTCCCAGAGGCTCGCCAGGTAGTCCTCGGCCTGGTCGGCCACGGGGCGGTGCGGCGGGAGCTCCGTCCCGGGCGACCGGTCTTGCTCGTCCGCGGTCCGGTCCGCCGCAACGGGGTCGACCTCGGCCCGTGCCAGTTCTTCGACAACGGGCAGCGATCGCCTGCCGACCCGGCGGTCCAGCACGAGCCGGAGCCGGGCCGCGGCGACCTGCTCGGCGGTGGGGCGCACCGGCTCGCTCATGCCGTCTTCCCCTCGTCTTCACGTGCATCGCGCGAGTTCCGACTCCGCCAGGGCGGCCATGAGGTGGAGACCGGCGGTCCGCCTGCGTGGCGACTCATTGACGACATGACCCAGACCTCGTGGAACCGTTCCCCAACGAATCAGCACGCGAATGGTACGCCCCAGGCGGCCGCAGGTCCGGGACTCCGGTCGGAACACACGAATCCGTCCACTGTGGACCATGAGCCACATGCGGAAACTGTCATCTTATTGTCCCGTAACGGACCGGCGGATGCATTTAGCATGTGGCTGTGTGACGGCAGCCGATGAGCCACCTCGGAACGAGCACGGTCCGGCCGGGCAGATCGCGTCCCTGGAAGCAGCCGCAACGGCGCACGTGACAGCGGTCGCGGCAGCTCCTCTCGTCAACGGCAAAGCCCGTCCGTTCCTCGAAGAGGTCGCCTTCCGCTGCCTCGACCGCCCGTTCACCGCCGCACTCGCGAGAGCGGCAGGCGCCCACCGGCTCGACGCCCCGGGGCAGAGCGACGACCTCCTCCGGTTGCTGGCCGACAGCGGGGTGATCGCCGAGCACGGCGGCGAACTCGGCTTCGTCCCCGGCGGTCTCACGGACTACCTGGCCGCGTGCCACGTCGTCCGCCGCCACCCGCGCGGGCCGAACCTGCTGCACCCGCACCGCAGGTTCCTGCGTCCCCGCTCCACGTGGCCGTGGCCGGACAGCGAGACCGCGCTCTTCCAGGTGGCGTTGTGGTGGACCACGGCGGAGACCGCGATGCGCAAACGGCTCCGCGTCCTGCTGAGCCCCCGGCACCGCGATCCCAACGTGCACTTCGTCGCCACGCTGCTGCACCGCGGCCTGGTGACCGCGGACGACCTGCGCGAGCAGACCGTCGAGATCCTGCTCGGGCACCTCGGCGACGACGGCAGGACGGCCGGGGCGTGGCGGGCGACGCTGGCCGCGCTGGAACTGCTCGAACCCAGCCGGACCGCCGACGCGCTGGAGCGACTGGTCCAGGCGCCGGGCCGCAGGGCGTCCTCACTCCGCCGGTTCGACGCCGTCGAGGCGTTGGCCGAGCGCGATCCGGCACGTGGCGAGCGGGGCCTCCGGCTGCTGGCGGAGACGCTGACCGGTGACCGGCACGAGCGGCTGGAGGTGGCGGGCATGATCCGGCAGCGCGACACCGAGCTGGGCGACCGCGCTGCCCGCCTTCTCGCGAACACCGGGGACATGGGCGATCTGCGGGTGGACGCGGCCAAGCTCACCGGTGACCTCGCGCTGTGGGCGGAGCTGGTCGGCGACGGGCGTGGCATCTCCGACTCGGCACGGCTGGGATTGCTGGCGGAGCTGGCTGACGCCGACCAGGCGCTGGCCAGTGCGGCCGCCGAGCGGTTCGCGGAGACCGCGAGTGCCGGCACAACGCCGGTGGGGGTCGCCACAGCGGTCAGGATGTGGGACCCGGAGGTCGCGCTGCGGATAGCGGACGGGGTTGCGTGGCCGGTGCGGCGGGAGGTCGACGGCCCGGTGCGGCGGATGGCCGTGCACCTGATCGGCGAGCTCGTACCCGCCCGCCGGTTCACCGACCTCGAACGGCTCTCACGCGAGGTGCCCGACGAGAAGACGCAGTTCGACGCCGCGTCCGACATCGTCGAGCAGGGCGGGCCCGTCACGGCGCTGCGCGACTTCGCCGCGAACCCGAAGAAGAGCCGCGAGCGCCGGCTCCTGGCGGCCAGAGGGGTCGGGAAGGTCGACCCGAGAAGCGGTGGCCGGCTGCTCGTCGACATCGCGGAGAGCTACAAGCCGACCGATCCCGACCAGCTGAAGCTGCTGCGGGACGCCCACGCGCTCGCACCCGCCGCCGCCGCGAAGGCACTCGAAGCGATCGTGCGGGTCGAGCGACGGCCGGCGTCGTTCCGCGTCCGCGCCGTCGAGCTCGGCATCTTCGACAGGAACAAGACCGTCGAGCTCTACGAACACATCGCAACCACCGCACGGGACAAGGACGACGCACGCACGGCAGCACGCAAGGTCCTCGGCATGCGCCAGGACATCGGCGAACAGCTGATGGCGCGGCTGGCGAAGAAGTTCACCGCCGACCCGGCCTTCCAGCTGAGCCTGGCACGGGAGGCGGGCGCGCACGGGAAGACGGTGTTGCACCAGCTGGGGTTGCACACACCGTCGCTTGAACTGCGGGTCGAGGTCGCCGCCGCACTCCTCGACGTCGACCGGAGGCTCGCCGCCGACGTGATCGACAAGGTCGTCAGGACCCGCCGGGGTGGTGAGATCCGGATCAGAGCGGCCTGCCTGCTCCCCGACAGGCAGGCGCTCGACGCGTTGCGCCACATCGTCAACGACCAGGACGACGAGGACGTGCTCCTCGCGGCGGCCGTCCGGGCGTGGGAGATCGACAAGGGGCGTGGAAAGCGGTTGCTGCGGGACCTGGCCGGGAGCCGGCGTGTCTCCCAGCACACGCGCGACAGGATCGGCCAGGTCCTGGGCGGCTGACTACACCTGGTCGGTCTCGGCCGTCGTCGCGGGCTGGCTGCCGGGCTGCTGACGGTTCTCGAGCTTGATCTCGCAGTTGCCCACCAGCGCGACACCGGCGCCGATCGTCGTGGCCACCGGTGCCGCGAACGCCGCGACCAGCCCCAGGGCCACCGGCATCTCCAGCACCACGTCGGCGTTGCTGTCGCGCACGACCACGCGGCGGTTGAAACCCTCGCTGACCAGCCCGCGAACGGCGTCGACCACCGAGTCGACGGCGGCACGGGTGGACTCGGGCTTGGCTTGGTTCATGACTCTCCTCGAAGCTGCGGACGTCTTGTGACAAGCTCCAGCCTGCCCGCGGTCCGGCGTCCTGCCATCAGGGTTTACCCCTGACCCGAGCCTGATTTGACCCTCAGATCGCGGCACCCTCGCCACGACGGACCACGTTCCCGAGTGGACGATCCACTCGGACCGGCGAGGGACGGTCGCAGTCCGTCCGAGAGCGGTAGCGGGAGGCGCTGGCAGCGCCTGTGCGCGCGATGCCAGCGCCGTGTGCGCCCCGTGCAAGCGGCGCTGCGCAGTCTTGCCCCATGACTGAGAACGAAGACGCCGGCTGGGTGCGGACCTGGGGCACGTCGCCCCAGCCGACCGACGCCGTGTTCGCTGACGTGACGCTGCGCCAAGAGGTGCGCATCAGCGGGGGTGGGCAGCGGGTGCGGGTCCGCTTCACCAACGAGCACGGGACCACCCCTCTCACCATCGGTGCGGCCCGGCTGGGTCTCGCGGCCCCCGGGGGTGGTGTGGTGCCCGGCAGCGACCGGGTGCTGACCTTCGGCGGCCGGACGGCCACCACCGTCCCGGCGGGTGCGCCGGTGCTCACCGACCCGGTGGACCTGTCGCTCGACGCCCTCACCCGGTTGTCCATCAGCCTGCACCTGCCGGGCCGGGTCGAGGCCTGCACCGGCCACGACCTGCCGCTCGACGTGGGCTGGGCCATCCCGGGCAACGCCGTGGCCGCCACCGCCCTGCCCGCGAACGCCGAGCCGATGGCGGCGCGGGCCCTGATCTCGGCGGTCGACGTGGTGCCCGGCGGCCCGGCCGGGGTCGTCGTGGCGTTCGGCGACTCCCGTGTGGACGGTGCCGGCTCGACGGTGGGAGCGAGCCGCAGCTGGCCGGACCGGCTGGCGGAACGCGGTTTCTTCGTCTCCAACCAGGGCATCAGCGGCAACCGGATGCTCAACGACGGGCTGGGGCCGTCCGGCCTGGCCCGCTTCGACCGGGACGTGCTGGCCACACCGGGCCTGGAGCACGTGGTGGTGTCCATCGGCGGCAACGACCTCGCGATCACCTTCGCCCCGCGGCACGGCGGACCGCTCGCCGAGTTCCTCGCGATGTTCCCCGGCGACCCGGTGACGGTCGACGACGTCATCGCGGGACACCGGCAGCTGATCGCCCGAGCGCGCGACCGCGGGGTGAAGGTCTACGCCGCCACGATGGCGCCGTACGAGGGCGACGACATCTTCAGCCCGGAGGGTGACGCCGCCCGTCAGGCGGTCAACGACTGGATCCGCACCAGCGGCGCCCACGACGCGGTGCTCGACTTCGACGCCGTCTGGCGCGACCCGGCACGACCGTCGCGGATCCGGGACGACCTGCACTCCGGTGACCACCTGCACGGCAACGACGCCGGGTACCAGGCCCTGGCCGACTCCATCGACCTGTCGCTTTTCCGCTGAGGAGCCTCTGACAATGCATGACGTCGTGATCGTCGGCGGCGGCCCGGTGGGCCTGTTCCTGGCCTGCGAGCTCGGTCTCGCCGGCTGCGCGGTGCTCGTGCTCGAACGGGAACCGGAGCCGCGCACCGCCTGGAAGGCACTCCCCCTCGGGATGCGCGGCCTGAACGCCGGGTCCGTCGAGGCGTTCTACCGGCGGGGCCTGCTGGCCGCCCTGGGTGTCCCCGACGACCCGCACACCGCTCCCCGCACGCTGAGCCACTTCGCCGGGATGTCGCTCGATCCGGCGAAGGCCGCCGTGGCGACGTTGCCCAGCCCGGCCCTGGAGGGGGTGATGACGAGCCTCGAAGCGGTCGAGGCGGTCCTGGCCGGGAGGGCGGCCGAGCTCGGCGTGCGGATCGAGCGCGGCGTGGCGGTCGACGCCATTGCGCAGGACGACGAGGGCGTGGAGGCGAGAGCGGGCGAGCGGGTGTTCCCGGCCCGCTGGCTCATCGGCTGCGACGGCGGCCGCAGCACGGTGCGCGGTCTGGCGGGCTTCGACTTCGTCGGCACCGAGCCGCAGCTGACCGGCTACACCGCCCTCACCACGATCGCCGATCCTGAGCAGCTGAACGGCGGCTTCACCCTCACCCCGCACGGCATGTACCTGCGGACGCCGATCGAGGGGCACCTCGGCCTCATGGACTTCGACGGCGGCGGGTTCGACCGCTCGCAGCCACCGACGCGCGAACACCTCCAGGAGGTGCTGCGCCGGATCTCCGGCACCGGCGTGACGCTCAGCGAGGTCCACCTGGCCTCCAGCTTCACCGACCGCGCGATGCAGACGACGACCTACCGGCGGGGCCGGGTGCTGCTCGCGGGCGACGCCGCGCACATCCACTCCCCGCTCGGCGGCCAGGGGCTGAACCTCGGCCTCGGCGACGCGCTCAACCTGGGCTGGAAGCTCGCCGCGACCGTGCACGGCCACGCCCCCGAAGACCTCCTCGACACCTACACCGGCGAACGCCACCCCGTCGGCGCACGGGTGCTCGACTGGTCACGCGCCCAGGTGGCGGTCATGCGGCCGGGCGAGAACGCCGCGGCACTGCAGGGACTGGTCCGCGCCCTGCTCGACACCAGGGACGGGACGACGCACGTGTTCGAGCAGACCTCGGGCCTGGCGAACCGGTACGACGTGGGCGGCGAGCACCCGCTGGCCGGTCGCAACGCCCCGGACTTCCGCCTGGCGGACGGCACCCGCCTGGGAGAGCTGCTCGCGGACGGGCACGGCGTCCTGCTCGACTTCCGCGGTGGGCTGGCCGGTGCCGCGCGGGGCTGGCAGGGCCGGATCCGGCACGTGGCCGGACGGGCCCAGGACGACCTCGGGCTCGACGCCGTGCTGGTCCGGCCGGACGGCGTCGTGGCGTGGGCCGCGGAGGGCGAGCGGGGCGACGGGTTCGAACGGGCCGCCGGTCGCTGGTTCGGTGTTCCGCTTGGAACGGAGGAGCTCCGGGCCGCACGCGACGTATCACGCACGTTAGAGCGCAATTGACACGCGAAATTGCCGCGTTTCTCAAGCGTTTCCAATTTTGACGTGCAGATGCAGACCAATTCAGGCTGCGCCACGCTTCGGCGTGACGCAGCCTGAAAGGCTCAGCCCACCGTGATGTTCGAGTTGCCGCTGCTCTGATATCCCTCGGTCGCGAGGATCATGTAGTAGTTGAAACTGCCCAGCCGCATGTTGGCCCGGCTCCACGCGTCGAAGTGGTTGCCGGTGGTGATGGAGCCACCGGTCCGCCGCTGCTGCCGGACGCTCCAGAACTGCGGGAACGTTTTGTTGTTCCCTTCCACCGACGGCGCGTTGTACCGCATGGTCTGGTAGATGTCGTACGTGCCGCCGTCGGTGGTCACCGTGCCCTTGTAGGTGCCGGTGGGCCGCCAGCTGCCCCAGTTGTCGACGATGTAGTACTCGACGAGCGGGTTCGACGTCCAGCCGTACAGGGTCAGGTACGCGTTACCGGAGGGGTTGAAGCTGCCGGAGTAGTTCACGGTCCACCGTGAACCGTTGCTCCAGCCCTTGCCGCCGACGAAGTTGCCGACGTTGCTCCACGAGGTGCTGTAGTTGCCGCCGGATCCGAGCTCCATGCAGACCCGGCCGCCGCCGTCGGTCCAGAACGAGTAGTAGTAACCGCCGCTGTTGCCCGTCTGGCTCGAGCACGTGGCGGCGATGCCGACGTCGGCCCCGGCGACACCGGGCGTCAGCGCCACGACCAGCGCGACGCAGGCACTGCGGAACAGCAGTGCGGCACGGCCGCGTTTGCGGGTCGACGATCGGAGAAAAGCCTCAGCCATATGCTGTACTCCTCGACGTTGAGGTTGGCACGACAGCCAGGCAGCGCGATACGACCCGTGCGGGTAATGGTGATCGTGGTGATGGCCGCCGTCGGCGCCGGCCCACTCGGAAGTCGGCCGGCGAGGTGGTTGCGACCGGTCGGCCCGGATTCGGCGGCACCCAGGTCGACCGTGGCCGAACCGTTATCGACACTAGCAGTGCCGGGTCGACCACGTAAGGTCGCCGAGACGTTTCGACAATGTTTCGAAACTTCACGCCACAACGCACGCTTCACGATTTCGGTCGGCTAAAGTTTAGCGTTCGAACGGGCCGGTGGCCCTGCGCATCCGACGGCGGAAATGCCGCTGGGAGGGCCGGCACGGTCCCGGCCCTCCCAGCGCTTCGAACGATCAGATCTTGCCCGCCACCACGTCGGCGAGGTGCACCCGCGACGACCGGTACTGCACCACCGAGGGCGTGGACGGGTCCGGCGAGCCGGCGGCCGGGACGACCTCGGACCGGATCGGCAGGCCGTTGCCGGCGTCGATCGTGAGCACCTGGGAACCGCCGCCGCCCAGGATGGCCGCGGCCGCGGTCAGCGTCAGCACCGGCCGGCCTTCGAGGTCGGCCTCGCCGATCGTCACGTCCGGCATGGTCGCGAGCAGCTTCAGCACGCCCGCACGGACCTCCGCGTTGGCGGCACCGACGAACAGCGCGTACGTGGTGTTGCTCCACAGGTGGTTGCCGATGAGGTTCTCCAGCTCCTCGCCCGTCGGACGCGGCCTGGGGGCGGGCACCTCCTTGCCCAGCCTGCGGAACACCTCCGCCTTCTTCTCCTCCGCCGCGGCCCAGGCCCGGTCCGCCTCGGCCGGGCTCAGTCCGACGCCGAAAGCGTTGCCGGACACGGTGATCATCGCGATTCGGGCCTTCTCCACGTCACCGCTCGCCGCCTGGCGGGCCGCCGCCATCACCTTCGCGTCGTAGGGCTGCGCCTGGTCGTCGTTCTTGCCGGCCGAGGCCGCCAGGTTCTGCGCCGAGTCGCCCTTGAAGATCTGACCGCGGTCGGTGTAGACGGTGTAGAAGACGTACGGCGAGCTGTCCGGCGCCGGTTTCGTGCCGATGACCAGCGACGAGTCACCGGGTAGCGCGGCGGCCGCCCGCACGTCGGAGGCCAGCTTCACCAGCGGCGACTCGACCACCCGCGGGGCCGCCTCGGACGGTGCCGTCCCGGCCGGCACGTCGCCGCCCGGCGGTCCGATCACCACCACGGCCGCCACGACAGCCGCGGCGGCCAGGACGGCGGCACCGGCCCTGGGCCAGGAGAACCACCGCTGCGGCCGCACGACCGCGGCCGCGGGTTCCGTCATCGCCGTGAGCAGGTCCGCCCGAGCCTGGTCGTAGGCCTCGGCACCCGGCGACGGCACGTCACGCAGCTTCTTCATGAGATCCATCTCGTCCATGGGTCGTCTTCTCACGTCGTCGGAACTTGCAGCAGCGCGACCACCTCGGGCGCCTCGCGCAACGCCTTGCGCGCCTGGTGCAGCAGGCGCCGTGCCGTACCGGCCGGGATGTCGAGCACCCGCCCGGCCTCCGCCACGGTCAGGTCCTCCCAGGCGACCAGACCGAGCACCTCGCGCTCCTCCGGTTTCAGCCGGGCCAACGCCTTGCGCAGCAACGCCTGCGCATCCACGCGGGCGTCCACCGCCGGCCAGGGGTCCCAGTCGCTCACCACGAACGTCAGGTCCGCCGCCGGCTCCTCGGCCGCCGGCTCGGACCGCCAGTGCCGCCGCAACCGGTTGAGCGCGACGCCGTACAACCACGGCCTCGCCTCGGGATACGACCGGTCGTAGCGCGCACGGGACTCGTAAGCCGCCACCCACACGTCGCCGAGCACGTCCTCGGCCGCCTGCCGCCCGACCCTGCGCGCGAGGTAGTTCCCGATCGCGGTCTCGTGGCGGCTGATCACCTCCACGAAGGCGTCGGTGTCCCCGCGCAGCGATCTGCCGATCAGTTCCGCGTCTGACGACATGTGGCTCCTCGGTTGCGCCTCACCCTTGCACCCCGTCTTTGCCATCTGGGGTGAAAAGCGTTCAGAACGGCGCAGGCCCCGGCTCGGACGTGCGCCGAGCCGGGGCCTGGAAGCGGTACTGGACGGGTTCGACCCGTCCGTTCACCAGGGCAGTTCCCCGTTTTCGTCCTGCAGGGTCCCGGTCGGACCGTCCGCGCCCAGCGTGGCGAGCCGCACGACGACCCGGGCGCTCTCCTCCACCGGCCGGCCGATCCCGAAGGCCGCGGTCATGTCGGTGGCGGTCGCGCCGGGCTCGACCGCGTTGAACCTGATCCCGGGGTGGGCCTTGGAGTACTGCAGCGTCAGCATGGTGGCCGCCGCCTTGGACGCGGCGTAGAGCGCGAGCGGCAACTCGTACTCGGGGCGTTCGGGGTTGGTCACGGCCCAGAACGAGCCCATGCTGCTCGACACGGTGACGACGGTGGGGTTCGCGGACTTGCGCAGCAGCGGGAGGGCGGCCTCGGTGACGCGGACGAAGCCGACCGCGTTCGTGTCGAAGGCGCGCAGTGCGGAGGGGCCGTCGAGGCCGTCGTTGGCGAGGATGCCCGCGTTGTGCACCAGCACGTCGAGGTGGTCCTCGGCGGCGGCGATGGTCTCCAGCGCGGTGGTCACCGAGGCGTCGTCGGTCACGTCGAGCTGCACGAACCGCGCGCCCAGCTCGGCCGCGGCCTTCTCGCCCCGTTCGGCGTCCCGCGCGCCGATGTAGACGTTGTGGCCGAGCTGCAGGAGCTGCCTGGCCGTCTCGAAACCGATGCCCTTGTTGGCGCCGGTGATCAGTGCGGTGGTCATGGGGGTCCTCCCGGGGGTTGGCTGCCCGCCAGTTCTGGAGTGATCGATGCAGAACTTGACCGTAGCACGTTCTGAAACGATCACTCCACAAGAGGTAGGCTGCGGAGGTGGAGACGACACCGCGCCGGGCCACCGGCCGACCGCGAGGCTTCGACGTCGAGGAGGCGCTCGACCGCGCACTGGCGGTGTTCTGGGAGCAGGGCTACGAAGGGGCCAGCCTCGCCAACCTGACCGGCGCGATGGGCATCTCCACGGCCAGCATGTACGCGACCTTCGGCAACAAGGAGCAGTTGTTCCGCAAGGCACTCCAGCGCTACGACGAGGGCCCGAGCGCGTACGTCGAACTGGCGCTCGCCGAACCGACCGCCCTTCGCGTCGCCGAGGCCCTTCTCGCCGGCGGCATCCGGACCACCACCCGGCCGGAAGAGCCGCACGGGTGCCTGGGCGTGCAGGCGGCCCTCGCCACCGGTGACGCCGGGCGTGACGTCCGCGCGCTGCTCGTCGACTGGCGCAACAACGGCAACTCGCGTCTGCGCGCGCGGTTCGAGCGTGCCGTCGAGGAGGGTGACCTGCCGCCGGACGCGGACCCGGCGCTGCTCGCCCGTTACGTCACCACCCTGCAGGCCGGGATCGCCGTGCAGGCCGCCAGCGGTGTCGGTGCCGACGAGCTGCGGGAACTGGCCGACGCCGCGTTGCGCGCCTGGCCGATCGGCTCCAAAGCGCCCTCGTCCGGCCGCGGGTGAGAGCTCCGCGGCACCACGGCTCCTGACCGGCAACTCCGCATCGGCCAGCGGTACCCGATCACCCGGCCCGGCAACCACGCTGTCCTTCCTTCGTGGACGGACGGTTGCGCTCACCCGAAAGTGGGCAAGCCAAGCACGTGACGAACGACCACGACGACTTGCTCCACGCGCACCTCGACCGCGAGACGCAGGAGTTACTCGATCCGCACCACCACCGAGCGAGCGTCCACCTCGGTGACAAGATCATCGTCGACCCCGTCCAGGTGCTCGAGAACGTCGCCATGGCGATGGAACGCCTCGACCTCGACATCGACACACCGGTCAGCATCGAGGAGGACGTCGCCACCCTGGACGAGCTGGTCGCGATGGTCGACCACTTCGACAAGGGGCCTGCGCTCGTCGCCCACACGCTGAACACGGCGGCGCGCGTGATGAACGCGCGCTATCCCGCCGAGCTCGTCCGCCACCCGCTGCCGCCCGACTGCGACCTGCGCCGGCTGTTCCACGCCGACGTCGACGAACGCTGCCAGGACATCGCGCGGGCGGTGTTCAACCGGCGGCTCGCGGAGACGGCCGACGTGCGGGACACGCAGGTCGCGGTGGACCTCGACGGGCTCTCGGCGCCACAGCGGATCGAGGTGTTCATGGCGGTGTTCTTCCTGTACGGCACGAAGATCGGGGCACTGCAGAACCGGACCGGCATCAGATGAGATGCCTCGTCATGGGCGCGACCGGGCACCTCGGGTCGCGCCTCGTGCCGGCGTTGCTCGCGCACGGCCACCAGGTGGCCGTGCTGGTGCGCGACGGCACGCAGGCGACGCGGTTCCCCACCAACGTGGTCGTGCACGTCGGCGACGCCACCGACCGGCGGGCGGTGCGGGCGGCGTTGGCGGGCAACGACCTCGTGTACTTCCTCGTGCACTCGCTGGACCGGCCGGACTTCGCGGGTGTCGACCACGACGCCGCCACCGTGCTGGCGGCAGCGGCGGCGGACGCTGCGGTGCGCCAGGTCGTGTACGTCGGCGGGCCGCGTCCCGGCTCCCCCGGTCTGTCCGCGCACCTCGCCTCACGGGCCGACGTCGGTGACGTCGTGGCAGCGAGCCCGGTGCCCGCGCTCGTGCTGCAGGCGTCGATGATCATCGGTGCCGGTTCGGCGAGCTTCGAGCTGCTGCGGGCGTCCGCGCGGCTCACGCCGTGGGTGCCGGTGCCGTCGTGGATGCACAACACCAGCAGGCCGGTCGCGGTCGCCGACGTCGTCCACCTGCTGGTGGCCGCCGCGGGCCTGCCGGAACCGGTCGGCGGCGTGTTCGACGTGCCTGGGCCCGAACGCCTCAGCTACCTGGACCTGGTGCAGCGGTGTGCGCGGGTGCTGCGGCTCCCGGTCCGGCTGCCGCTGCCGGCACCGCTGTGGTCGCACCGGCTCGCCGCGCGGGTCGCCGGGCTGGTGACGCCGGTGTCCACCGCGGTGGCGGAGTCGTTGCTCGCGTCGCTCGACCACGACCTCGCGCCGGACGGACCGCCGGTCACCGACGTGCTGCCCGCCCCGCCCGGCGGGTTCACCAGCATTGACAACGCCATCCGCGCCGCGACCACCCAGGAGTCCGGACCGACCGGCGGCGAGGTGTTCACGGAGGAGCGCACGGTGCTGACCGAGGCGGCACCGGAGGACGTGTGGCGCACGGTGAACGCGTTGGGCGGTGAGGAGGGCTGGCACACCGTCCCTCTCGTGTGGACGGTCCGGGGCGCGGTCGACCACCTGCTCGGCGGCATCGGGCTCTACCGCGGCCGGGCACCCGAGGTCGGCGAGGGCGACGTGGTCGACTTCTGGACGGTCGTGCACCGCGACGACGAGGCGCGGCAGCTGGTGTTGCGGGCGGACATGAAGATGCCCGGCCACACCCTGCTCGACATGCGCGTCGACCGCGAGGGCGACCGCACGCGCTACCGGCAGAAGATCACGTTCACCGCCGACGGACTGCTCGGCCAGCTGTACTGGGTGGTGCAGAAACCGCTGCACGACATCGTGTTCGCGACGATGGCGCGCGGGATCGTCCGGAAGGCCGCGGCGAGGTAGACCCCACCCGGCCGCACGCGAGGCGGTGATCACCTGCATCATCTGCGCCATGCGCAGCTCACTGTTCAACCACGAGGAACGGTCCGTCGAGCCCGGCAGCTTCCAGCTGCAGAACGACCGCATGCTCAAGGTGGACCTCACCGGCAGCGGCGGGTTCTTCTTCGCGAAGCAGGGCTCGATGGTCGCCTACCAGGGTGACGTCGACTTCGCCTACGAGGGCGCCGGCGGCCTGGGCAAGCTGTTCAAGAAGGCCTTCACCGGTGAGGGCATGTCGCTGATGAAGGTGTCGGGCAGCGGGGACGTGTTCCTCGCCCAGGACGCCGACGAGATCTTCGTGCTGCACCTGGAGGACGAGGCCGTCACCGTCAACGGCAAGAACGTGCTCGCCTTCGACAGCACGCTGCAGTGGGACATCAACCGCACCGAGGGCGCGTCGATGCTCAGCGGCGGCCTGTTCAACACCACGTTCACGGGCACCGGGTCGCTGGCCGTCACCGCCCACGGCACGCCGGTCGTGCTGAACGTGGACGTGCCGACGTTCGTCGACATGCAGTCCGCCGTGCTGTGGTCGACCTCGCTGCAGTCCTCGATCCGCAAGACGGCCAAGCTCGGCGCCGTCATCGGACGCGGCTCGGGTGAGGCCTACCAGCTCGCGCTGTCGGGGCAGGGCATCGTCGTCGTGCAGGCGTCGGAGGGCCACCAGGTGCCGACCGCGCAGTGACGTTCGCAGGCGGCCGAGGACGCACCTCGGCCGCCTGTTCCCCTTAAGCGGTAACGAAACGGCCGTCGAGCTCGCCAGCGGGGAGGACCTCGGTCGAGTTGTGCTCGCGGACGATCCGCCACCCGTCCGGCGTCCGGCGCCAGACCAGCGAGGACGTGGTGCGGATGTCCGTGACGGCGTCGGGGGTGACGATCCTGGCCACGAACCGCAGGGTGGACGCGGCCAGGCCTGCGCCGGCGATCACGTGGGGACCGTCGTCGACGGCGTGGTGCGCGGAGAGCATCCCGCGGAAGGCGGGCTCCCAGATCGAGCCGTACCCGGCCGCCGACGTCGCCACCCGGTGCTCGGGGTCGAAGTCGTCGTACAGGCGGACGTCCGGCGAGCCGAAGTCGTAGAGCTCGCCGAAGACGCGCTCGAAGTCGAACGGCGCGTCCCCGTCACGACGGTCCCAGCCGGACACCCACCGCTCATGCCGTTCGGCGATCACCTGTTCCTCGTTCATGATCCCGACGCTAGAGCCGCGCGCGGGCTCCCGGGAGGGTGCGTCACACCCACCCGGGCACGCCGGTCACGGTCCGCTGTAGCCGAGCCAGTCGAGGTTGATCGAACCGGTGTCGCCGGGGCCGTAGGAGAGCGTGACCACCGGGTCGCGGCCGCTCACCGCAACGGCGTCGAACGTCACCGTCCCCCAGGCGTCCCAGCTGTCGGAGACCTTCGGGAAGCTCACCTGGCGCACGGCGCGGCCGTCCACCGACAGCGTCATGGTGCGCGCGTCGCTGTTGGCGTTCGCGTACCGCACGGTGATCGCGCCGGAGCCCGAGCCTGTCGTGGTGCGGTGCACCGTGAACGACGACGTGGCGCCCTGGGCCCACAATCCGTCGATGAACGCGCGGCCGGAGTAGCCCGTGTGGTTCACGTTCGTCTTGACGCCGCCGGTGTTGTGGGCGTCCTCGGCCTCCAGGTGGTCGGGTGCGGGGCAGCCGGAGACGGTGCCCGCGGTGTCGGCGCAACGGTCCTGCGCGTCGGCCACGCCGTCGCCGTCCCGGTCACCGGCGGTCGCTCCGGTCAGCGTGATCACGACGGTGTGCGCGCCCCTGAGCGTGGCGGACACCTCGGCGCGCGACGGCCGTCCGTCGACCGTGACCGAGCGGATCGTCGTGCCCGCACCGCGCAGGGAGATCGTGAGGTCGGCGTCGCGGTAGCGCACGTCGCGCAGGGTCACGTCACCCCAGCCCGCGGGCAGGGTCGGCGCGAACGTCAGGCCCCGGTCGGTGAACCTGAGCCCGAACAGTCCGGTGTGGACCATGTCGAGGAACGCCGTGGCCGACCACGTCTGGTCCGGTTCGGAACCCCAGTGGAACTTCACCGTGCCCCCCAGCCGCTGCCAGCCGCCGTCGACCACGCCGGTGGTGCCGTTGTAGATCTCCCAGAAGCCGCTGTTGTTGCCCGCGAGCTTGGCCAGCCGCGCGGTCTGCGCGGCGAACCCGTCCTGGTCGCCGTGGTGCGCCAATGCTTTGGCCCACAGGCCCTGGACGAGCGGCCAGACGATGGCGTTGTGCCGGCCGGGCTGCGCCTCGGAGTAGCGGTCCCAGTGCGGGAACGTGTCGGGCATGCCCCAGGTCATCTCGCCGGCGCGGGCGACGATCGACCGGGCCTGCGCCGGGTTCGCGACGCCGAACAGGATCGCGAACGCCAGCCCGGCGCCCTCCTGGTAGACGCCCGGCGTCCCGTCGGCGAGCAGCTGGTAGTTGTACAGACCCGTCGCCGGGTTCCAGAAGTACCGGTTGATCGCGGCCTTGAGCGCGGCGGCCTTCGCGCGGTGACCGGCGGCCTCCCGGGGCTGCCCCAGCCGCTCGGCCATGTTCGCCGCGTTGACGTATGCGGCGTAGTAGACCGCGTTGGTGCTCAGGTACATCCCGCTCGCAACGCCCGGCCACGGCATGCTGCCGGTGCTGACCGACTCGGTGGCGTCAGCGGGTGGCGCGGGGTAGCCGGCGATGCCGTCGTTGAAGAACGACGCACCGGTGAACAGGCCGTAGGCGGGGTTGAGACCGGCGGTACCGGCGTGTTCCCGGATCGTCAACGTGGTCGCGGCAGTGCGGTAGGCGTTGCCGAGGAACTCCTGGTCGCCGGTGACGAGGTAGTGGTGCCACGCGGCGGTGACCCAGACGACCTGGTCCCACTGCTGGTCGTCCTGCTGCACGCGCAGCGCGCCGGTGGCGTCCCTGTCGACGACGGCCCAGAGCGTGTTCCTCGCCAGCGCCGGTGACAGCAGGCTGGCCGCGTTCCAGCTGTTGACCGACGCGTCGCGCGTCCACGGCTGGGCGTACCCGCCACCCGCGCGGACGATGCCGGTGGCCGGGTCGAGCAGGCCGCTCCTGTCGTACCGCTCGTCGTAGGCCATGGTGTTGCGCCGCACCAGGTTGTCCAGCGCCGCCGCGTACGCCGCGCCGTACAGCGCCTGGCTGTGCGGGTTCGCGAACACGATCGACGGTGTGGTGGCCGCGGTCGCCGGTGTGGCGCCCGTGACCACGCCGCACACCGTGACCAGGGTCAGGAGGACATGAGCGATCCGCCGCCGGAGACTCATCCCGCGCACCTCTCCCGGCACCGGATCCCGACCGGAGCCGAAGGGCAGTGCACCATGGAAGCGCGCTCACGCCGCGGGCCGGCCAAGATCCTGTCCGCTTCTGTCAGCGTTCACGTGCCAGGCCGGTCGCGACCTCACCGGGCCGTGCGGTCAGCGGAGCTGGTCGTCGGTGTAGTAGCCGGACTCCACGAGGACCTTGTGGTAGTTGGCCTTGTTCACGCTCACCGGGTTCAGCAGGAACGCCGGCACGACCTTGACGCCGTTGTAGTAGTCGTTCAGGTTGTTCAGCTGCGGTGGCGTCCGCTCCTTCAGCACCGCGTCGGCCATCAACGCCGTGACCGTCGCCAGTTCGCGGGTGTCCTTGTAGATCGTCGAGTACTGCTGGTCGGCGATGATGGACTTCACGGAGGGCAGCTCGGCGTCCTGGCCGGTCACGATCGGGAACACCGGGCCGTAGCCGTTGTTCTTCAGCGCGGTGAGGATGCCGAGCGAGATGCCGTCGTAGGGCGAGAGCACGCCGTTGAGCTTGGTGCGGCGGTACGACGTGGCGAGGATGTCCTCCATGCGCTTGCGGGCCGTCTCGCCGTCCCACCGCAGGGTCGTGACGGCCTGGAAGTCCGTCTGACCGCTGCGCACCACCAGCGTGCCGCTGTCGAGGTACGGCTTGAGCACGGACATGGCGCCGTTGAAGAAGAACGTCGCGTTGTTGTCGTCCGGTGAGCCGGCGAACAGCTCGATGGTGAACGGGCCCGTCGAGGGGCCGGGGCTGCCGTCGCCGGTGCGCAGGCCGAGCCCGGTCAGCAGCGACTCGGCCTGGTAGACGCCGACGCGGAAGTTCTCGAACGTCGCGTAGTAGTCGACGTTCGGGCTGTCGCGCAGGAGGCGGTCGTAGGCGATCACCGGGATCCTGGCGTCGGCGGCCAGCTGGAGCGGCTTGGTGAGCGCGGAGCCGTCCACCGAGGCGATGATCAGGAGCTTCGCGCCCGCGCGGATCTGGTCCTCGATCTGCTTCACCTGGTTGGGCACGTCGTTCTCGGCGTAGCGCAGGTCGACCCGGTGCCCCTTCGCCTCCAGGTCGCGCTTGATGTTCTGGCCGTCGTGGTTCCAGCGCTCCGACGACGTCGTCGGCATGGTGACGCCCACCAGCGCGCCCTTGGCGGCCTGCACCTGCGAGCCGGTCGCGGGTGCACCGCACGCGGCCAGCACGAGGGCGACCAGGGGTACCACGAGTCTTGCTGATCTCATTCCGGCTCCTCGCGCGGATCAACAACGTTGTTGACAGACGCCACGGTCCTCGAGGCGGCCGAGAACACGGGGGTGAGCCTGTGATCCGCGCCACGAGCGGCTGTGAACGCTAACAAGCGGAGTCGGGCCGATCAAGCGACGGCCTGCTGATCAGGCCAAGCTGTGATGTGCGCGTTCACTCGACGCCCGGTTCACCCGAGCGACGCCATCGGGTCGACGCCGGTCAGCTCGACGCTCCTCGCCCACAGCGCGGCGGCGGTGGCGGGGTCGGTCATGTGCGCGTGCGGTCGTTCGACGTGCGGTGCGCCGCGCAGGCCGAACTGCCGTGGCCCCCAGAGCTGCCCACCTTCGACGTCCTGACCGAGAACGGCCCGGACGGCGGACTGGGCACCGGCGTCCTTGCCGTGCAGGAGAAGTCCCGCGGGCAGCCCGAGCAGCCGCTGGGACGTGGAGCGGGTGTGGACGCCGGGACGCGTGGGCGTGAGGGAGTCCAGTGCGCCGCCGGGGTGCACCACGACGCTGAGGCAGCGGCTGCCCGCGGCACGCAGGCGGCGGTCGAGCTCGAAGCCGAAGCTCATCTGCGCCAGCTTCGACCGCCCGTAGGTCCTCTTCGGCTCGTAGGACTCGGTCGACTGCAGGTCGTCCAGGTCGAGTCGTTCCGTGCGCGCCGCGAAACTGCCGGTGGTGACCACGCGGGCGGCCGGGGCCGCGGTGAGCAGCGGGGCCAGCCGGTGCACCAGCGCGAAGTGCCCGAGGTGGTTGGTGGCGAACATCAGCTCGTGACCGTCGGCGGTCTCGCGCCGCGGCGGATCGTCCAGTGCCACACCGGCGTTGAGCACCACGGCGTCGAGGTGGCCGAGCTCCAGCGCGTCCACGGAGGACTTGAGCGACGCCAGGTCCGCGAGGTTCAGCGGCACGTGGCCGACGGCGGCGCCGGGCACCCGGTCGCGGATCGCGGTGGCCGCCGCCTCCGCCCTGGCGGCGTCCCGGCTGCCGAGCACGACGGTGGCACCGGCCGAGGCCAGCTGTTCGGCGACGAAGTAACCGATTCCGGCGTTGCCACCGGTCACCAGCACGTTCACAGGTGCGGCCAGCCTTTCCTGAGGTGTGCGAAGGCCTCATCCAGCGCGGCACGGCGATCGGGCCGGCGCGAGGCGAGGTCGGGGGTTTCGAGGACGTAGCGGGCGAGCACGTGCAGCGAGTCGTCGGGTGCGTCGAGGCCGGCGGCTTCGGCGAGCAGGTCGGCGAGCGGTTCCTGACAGGCGATCCAGACCTCACGGGCGTAGGGCCACAGCGCGGGCGTGCGCATCACCAGGTCCATCCGGACCCGGTACTCCTCGGGCAGGTCGTCGTTGAACGGGCCCCTGGCCGCGAAGAACGCGTGCAGGGCCTCCAGGACGGACGTGCCGGCCGGTCGTTCGCGGACCGCGGCCGTCAGCGCGGCCTCCCGCTCACCGCTGTCCGCCAGGATCAGGGCTTCCTTGCCCGCCGGGAAGTGCGCGAAGAGCGTCGCGACCGCGGTGTCCGCGGCCTCGGCGACCTCCTTGACCGTCACGTTGTCGTAGCCGCGTTCGAGGAAGAGCCTCAGCGCCGCGTCGGACAGCGCCTGCCTGGTCGCGGCCTTCTTCCGGTCGCGGCGGCCGGGGGTGGATCCACGGGTCGTCACCATGCCGCCAGCATAACCTAGAACACATCTGAAGTCATACTCGTTGCAAAACTAGACTCGTTCTGGTTTTCTCGGCGTCGACATCCCCTCACCTCAGGAGCACGCCATGCAGGCGTCCATCACCACCCCGGCCGGCCCCGGCACGGCGTTGAGCCGCACCGTCATGTGGGCCCTCCTCGGCCTTGTCCTGCTCGCCGACGCGCTCGACATGATCGACGCCACGGTCACCACGATCGCCGCGCCGAGCATCGTCGGGGAGATCGGCGGCGGGCCGGGTCTGATCAAGTGGCTCGGCGCCGCCTACGCGCTGGCCATGGCCGTGCTGCTGGTGATCGGCGGCCGGCTCGGCGACCGGTACGGCCAGCGCCGGCTCTTCCTGATCGGGATGACCGGCTTCACCCTGGCCTCCGCGCTGTGCGGTCTCGCCCCCACGCCGGTCGTCCTGGTCGTCGCCAGGGTTCTGCAGGGCGCTTTCGGCGCGTTGCTGATCCCCCAGGGCATGGCGATCATCACCCGCCACTTCACGCCCGAGATGCGGCGCACGGCGTTCAACCTGTTCGGCCCGCTGCTCGGCATCGCCACGATCGCGGGCCCGGTGCTGGCCGGGTTCCTCATCGAGGCCGACCTCGCCGGGCTGTCCTGGCGGCCGATCTTCCTCGTCAACCTCGTCCTGGGCACGGTGGGCGTCGCGCTGGCCGCCCGCCTGCTCCCCCGCGACAACGCCGACCGCTCCGTCACCGTGGACGGCACCGGCGCGGGACTGCTCGCGATCGCCACGTTCGGCGCGATGTTCGGTCTCATCGAGGGATCGGAGACCGACTGGGGCCTGCCCGCCGTGCTCTCCCTGGTGGCGGGCGCGCTGTTCCTGGCCCTGTTCGCACGTCGTCAGCGCACCGCCGCCGAACCGCTGATCAAGCCGTCGCTGTTCCGCAACCGGGGTTTCGTCTCCGGGCTGACCGTCGGGCTGATGTTCTTCGCCGTCACCAACGGCCTGGCGTTCGTGCTCTCGCTCTTCGTCCAGCAGGCGCTCGGTGCGAGCCCCGGCAGCGCCGCCGTCGGCATGCTGCCCCTCACCCTCGGCATCATCGTCGGCGCCGGGGCGGGCATGGGCCTGGCCGCGCGGATGGGGCGTGCCCTCGTGCTCGCCGGCATGCTCGTCACCCTCGCCGGCGGCGGCTGGCTGCTGGCGCTGGTGCTGACCAGCGGCACCAGCCTCACCCTCCTCGCACTGGCGCCCGCCGGTGTGCTCGCCGGCATCGGCATGGGCGCGTGCTTCGGCACGATCTTCGACATCACCATCGGTGACGTCGCCCCCGCCGAGGCCGGCAGCGCCAGCGGCACCCTGACCGCCGTCCAGCAGCTCGCCACCGCACTGGGCTCCGCCACCGTCACCACGGTCTACCTGCACGGCGGCGCACCCGACCACGCGATGGCGCTGGCCATCACCACCGTCATGGCCGTGACCGCGCTCTGCCTGCCCCTGCTGCGGCTGCTCCCGAAAGCCGCACCCCGGGACGCCGAGCGGTCAGAACCGGACGCCGGCTGACCTGGCGTCGAGCGGCAGGATCCGGGACAGCGCGGGCACCGTGGCCGCGGCGACGACGATGTGCATCGCGATCAAGGCGAGCGAGTTCACCACCGAGGCGCCGGCGGCGAGGATGCCCAGGTCCGGGATCCAGGAGAGCACCAGGACGACGGGCACGAGCACGCGCAGCACCCGCCGCGGGTTGTCGGCGAAGCGGCGCACGAGGTACCAGCCGAGCGTGCCGAGCAGGATGCCGATCACCGTGGCGGGCGCGTACTCCACCAGCGCCAGGCCCTTGCGCTCGACGTCGGAGGGGATGAACTTCCCCGCGACCAGCGCGATCAGCGCGTTGACCGCGACCGAGATGACCGCCGCGCCCAGGAGGCCGACGACGACCTCTCCGGCGGTGGGCGCGAGACCTGCGGAGCGTGCGGGGAGGCTGGTGTCGGCCATGAGCCCTGTCCTTCGATAGACTGATTTGCAAGCGAGCACTTGCAAATCACGGTAGCCATCCGGTCCCATCAATGCAAGTGCCTACTTGCATTGATGGAGGGTGAGTGGCCAGCAGGGTGTCCGACCAGACGGTGTTCGACGCGCTCCTGGGGGTGATCGCCCAACACGGGTACGAGCGGGCGACCACCCGCGTGATCGCCGACGCCGCCGGGATCAACGAGGCCACGCTGTTCCGCCGCTTCGGCTCCAAGGAGAACCTGCTGCGCCTGGCCGTGCGCAGCAACTTCACCGGCTTCTCGCTCGACCTCGACGAACCGGGCGACGACGTGGCCGCCGACCTGCTCACGATCCTGAGCTACTACACGCGGCTCTACGAGACCCGCGGCGGCGTCGTGCTCACCCTGATGCGGGAGGCGAAGTTCAGCCCGGAGGTGGCGGCCGTGCTCACCGAACCGGAGACGCTGCTGGAGAAGGTCGACGCGGTGATCCTGCACCACCAGCGACGCGGCGCCCTGGTCGTGGAACCGCCGCGGCACACGTTCTTCGCGCTGGTCGGGCCGGTGATGATGCGCTCCATCGCCCGGCGGGTCGACCAGCGCGCCACGCAGGCACCCGCCGACCCCGAGGTCGTCGTGCGTCGGTTCCTGCGCGGGTACCAGCCGGAGTAGGCGGGCCTAGAACGCCGAGAGGATCCTCTCGTTCCACCACAGGTCGAGCTTGTCGAGCGTGTCGACGTCACCCGGCCTCTTCAGCGTGCCGATGGTGAGGGTGCGGCTGTCGACCCACCAGACCTGCGCGTTGCCGTCGGCGACGAAGCACGTCGTGAACTCGCCGGGCAGCGGCTGGGAGTCGGGACGGTAGTAGAGCGCGTAGTGGATGGGATCGGACTTGGGCCGGCACCCGCCGCGCTCGTCCATCCGCGGGATGCCCCGGTTGGTGACCAGTTGCAGGAACGCCGCGTCCTGCGCCGCGCGGTCGGCGAACAACCGGAACTCGGCCTCGGCAGGCGGCGGGAACCGCGAGTCGAAGGAGTTCGTCGCGGTGCAGCGCACGGCGACAAGCGCGCCGCCGTCGGCCGTGGCGGGCGCGCACGGGGTGGTGGTCCGGTAGACGGCCGGCAGGGCGGCGAGCAGTGCGTCGACCTGCGGCGACCGCGACGTGGTGGTGGTCGTGGGGGTGAGCGTGGTGCCCGTCGTGCTCGTGGTCGTGCTCGGGGTGGTGCTGGTCGAGGGGTCGCCCAGGCCGAAACTCGTGTAGCCGTTCGTCGCGTACAGCACCGTTGCGACGGTCAGCAGCGCGACGGCCGCGATGGCGCCGGCGACGAGCGCCACCCGCTTGGCCGGCGACGCGCCGGACCGGCCGGGTGGGTACGGCTGCGGGTGGACGGGGTGGGGGCCGGTCGAGAAACGCTGGTGGGCGG
>NZ_LGDY01000151.1 GCF_001279525.1 Nocardia sp. NRRL S-836
GGGGGTGGGCTGTCGGCTCCGGGGGCGTCGGCGATGGCTTCGCAGGGGGTGCCAGCGGGGGTGGGATCGTCGCCTGCGCCGTTGTCCGCGTCGGCATCGCCGGGGCGGGAGTTGTCGGGGATGGCAGCGCGGGGACTGGACGCGTCGGCGTCGACGGCGTCGGAACCGGAGTCGTCGTCGCCGAGACCGGAGTTGTTGGCGTTGACGCCGTCGGGCCGCGAGCCGTCGTTGGGCTCGTCGGCCCTGGCCTCCTCCCCACCGGCTTCGTCGTCGCCGGCCTCGTCGTCGGTGGACCCGTCGGCGTGCACGTTCCCCTGGGCCTCCTCGATGCCGGCTTCGTCGGCGCCGGTCTCGCCGACCTCGCCTACGCCAGGCTCGTCGCCGACCTCATCGGCGCCGAAACTGTCGGTGCTGCCTGAGACGATGGGAGTGGGGGCCGAAACGCCCCCTGGGGGCCTGCCAGACGGGATCGATCCAGCACGTGCGGCTCCCGGCTTCGACGCCGTGGTGTGCGTGCAGGCGTTCGGCTGGGGCAGTGACGCGGACCAGCTGCGGTTGCTGCGGCGCGTGCGGTCGGTGCTCAAGCCCGGCGGGGTGCTGGTGCTCGACCACTCCAACGCCACGGCGATCCTGCGCGACTACCGGTCGCACGCGGAAGCCGAGGTCGACGGGCACACGTTCACCTTCGAGCGCCGCTACGACCCGCTCACCGGGCGCAGCGGGGGAGAGGTGCGCGTGCAACGGCCTGATGGGTCGGCGTGTGTGTTGCGCGATGACGTCCGGCTGTACCACCCGGCGGAGGTGGCGTCGCTGCTCGAACGTGCCGGGTTCGTCGTGGCGCGGGTCGACGCGGACTTCACGCCGGGGGCGCCGGTCACGGCGGACACGCGGTACGTCCAGTTCGTCGCCACCACGCGGGTGTCGGCGCTGGAGGGGCACCGCGGGGCCGCCGAGGGGGTGGACCTGCGGTGGGCGCCGGACGAGGTGGAGTTCGTGCGGCCCGCGATCGAGCGGGCCTGGGCGTCGTTGGCCGACGTGCCGGAGACGGCTCGGCGGTACGACGTGGCCGATCCGTACGGGGCGAAGGCGGCTCCGGTGCTGCAGCGGTACTTCGGGATGTTCCTGGAGCCCGAGCAGGTCACGTGCGGTGCGGGTGCGACGGGGTTGCTCAGGTCGCTGGCGGCGCTCGCGGTCGACGGGTTCACCTGCACCGGCCACCCGGAGTTCGCGCTGGCCGCGGCCGAGCTCGGGGCGCCGCGGGGCGGGGCGGTCGTGGTCGTGGACCGGCCGGGGGTGTCCGGCGAGGTCATGGGGCTGGACGAGATCAGGGAGCTCGAGGCCGACGTCGTCATCGTCGACGAGACGTGTGCCGCCTACCTGGAGCCGCACGACAGCGCGGTCCGGTTGTTGCCGCACCGGCGTGGGCTCGTCGTCGTCAGGAGCATGTCCAAGGGGTACTGCTGCGGCGGGTTGCGGGTCGGGTTCGCGTTGGCGTCGAAGGACATCGCCCGGCGGGTGCGTGAGGTCGCCGCGCCGCTCGCCGTGTCGGCGCTGTCACTGGACCTCAGCCTTGCGCTGCTGGGGCAGGGGGACGTGCTGCGGCCGTTGCGGGAGCGGATCAGGGCGGTGAAGCCGTCGTTCGTGGACCTGCTGCCCGAGGTGGCACCGGGCGACCCGCGGGTGCCGTGGGTGCGGGTGCCGGCGTCGGTGGAGGGGTGGCTGGCGGAGCGCGGGTTGCGGGGCAAGGCGCTCCCGGACGGGATCAGGCTGTCGGTGCCGTTGTCGGAGCGGCGGCGCAGGGCGGTGCTCGGGTGAGGCTCCAGCAGCTGGTGGACAGGTGCTACGGCGCGTTCGACGCCGAGGCGGCCATGGGGCACGTGAAGGCGTTGTGCGAGTTCGACCGCTACCAGGTGTCGGCGGGGCTGCAGGCGGCGGCGGAGTACGTGGCGGACCGGGTGCCGTTGCGGGACGTCGAGATCCGCCAGCACCACCCGGAGGGCCGCTGGTGGACGTTCCGCGGGCCGCCCTCGTGGACACCGGTGTCGGCGTCGTTGAGCGTCGGCGGGACCGACCTCGTGAGCTACCCGGAGCAGCCCTACGCCCTGGGGGCGTACTCGGCGGCCTGTGCGGGGCGCACGGTGCCCGTCAGCGCGGAAGCACTGCCGGGGGCGCTCGTGCTGGCCCCCGAGCTGTCGCCGCACGAGCTGGCCGCCAGAGGGGTGTTCGGCTTCGTCACGCGCGCCGGGCGGGTCGAGCTGCCGCCGCACAGCCCGCTGGTGGCGTTCTGCGTGGACGAACAGCAGCTCGCCGTCCTGCGGCAGGCCGCGCAGGCACGGGTCTCGGTGGAGCTGGGGGAGCCGGTGCGGATGCCGGTGGTGACCGGCGTGCTGCCCGGCACCGGGCCGGAGCTGCTGCTGACCGCGCACCTGTGCCACCCGCGGCCCAGCGCCAACGACAACGCCTCCGGCGTGGCGGCGTTGATGGCTGTCGCGTCCCTGCTGCGCGACACCGCCGGTGCGCCCGTGCGGTTCGTGTGGGGGCCGGAGTTCGTGGGCACGGCGGCGTACCTGCAGCAGGCGCCGGTTCCGGCCGTCGCGGTCAACGTCGACATGGCGGGCGAGGACCAGGCGTTGTGCGGCGGCCCGCTGGTGATCGAGCGATCACCGGACGAGAAACCCTCGTACGTCACGGCGCTGGCGGAACGGGTCGCGGCGCTCATGCCGGGAACGCGGTCCTACAGCGGTGCCGTGCCGTGCGACGTGTGGGCGTGGCGGTCGGTACCGCACGTCGGTGCCTCGGACCACGCGCTGGTGCCGTGCCCCAGCGTCGGCCTCAACCACTGGCCCGACCGGTTCAACCACACCAGGTTCGACACCTTCGACAAGGTGTCCGCCGAGGAGCTCCGCCGGACCACCACGCTCGCGGCATCGGTGATCGGTGCCATTCGGGTTGATGATGGCTCGCTCAAGGCGGACATCGCCGACGCGACGTCGGCGTGGGCGGCGGCCTACCTCGCGGGCGGGCTGCCCGGTGCGGCGCCGCGGCGGCAGCTGGAGTGGGACGAGCCGGTGTACGACCCGTGGGCCACGACGGCGGCGGCCCGGCGGCTCGCGCACCGCAGGGCCGTGGCGCAGGCGACGGTGGCCTCGCTGCGGCAGCCGCAGCAGCCGGTGGAACGGCACAGCGGCGGCATGGTGGCGTTCTGGGACGGGCCGTTCAACCTGCGCGCGCTCGCGCAGGACTGCTCGGAGAACGACCGCGCGTGGCTGGACGCGCGCATCGCCGAGGACCGCGGCGGTGCTTATGCGCGGATGTCGGCGCTGGCCAGGGGGATCGACGGACGGCGGTCGCGGTACTCGGTGGGGTGGTGGGCGGCGCTAGCCTCGGAGCTGACGGTTCCGGTCGCGTTCGCGCAGCGGTTCCTCGACGTGCTGTGCGCCGCGGGATGGGCGGGGGAAGCCTGATGTGGCGCAAGGTGCTGCGGGACCGGCGGTTGCGGGTGCTGTTCGTCGGGCAGGTGCTGAACATGTTCGGCAACACCGCGCTCGTCATCGCGCTGGGGATCTGGGTGCTGGAGCTCACCGGGTCCAGCGGCGCGGCCGGGGTGATCTTCTTCCTGGTCGCGGTGCCGACGCTGTGCGCGCCGTTCATCGGGTTGCTGGTGGACCGGTTCCCGCGCCGCACGGTGCTGATCTGGGCGGACCTCGGCGCGTGCGTGCTGGTGAGCCTGCTGGTGTTCTGGCCGTCGGTGTGGCTGATCTACGTCGTCACGCTCGGGTACGGGGTGTCGGCGCAGGTCTACCGGGCGGCCCGCGGCGGGCTGGTGCACTCGATGGTGACCGCGGACGAGCTGGGTGACGTCAACTCGGTGTTCGGCGCGCTCAACCAGGGGCTGCGGATCGTGGGACCGCTGGCGGGGGCGGGGGTGTTCGCGGCGTTCGGCGGCTCGGCGGTGGCGGCGCTGGACGCCGTGACGTACCTGGCGTCGATCGTGTCGCTGCTGATGCTGCGCGGGGTTCCTGACCTGACCAGGACGGCGGAGCGGGAACCGGTCGGGCCGGCGCTGCTGGCCGGGGTGCGGCACATCCTCGCCACGACGGCGTTGCGGCAGATGGTCGTCGCGGGCGCGGTGGCGTTCACCGGCGCCGGGATGATCAACGTGGCGGTGTTCGACCTCGTGACGACCGGGCTGGGCAGGGCACCGGAGTTCCTCGGCGTGCTGGGCTCGGTGCAGGGCGCCGGCGCGGTGCTCGGGTCGTTCGTGGTCGGCGGGCTGATGCGGCGGCGCGGCGAGTTCGTGACCGCGGCCACCGGTTTCCTGCTGAACGGCGCGGGGCTGGGGCTCGCGGCCACCGCGACGCTGCCCGCCGTGTGCGCGGGCGCGGTGCTGATCGGCCTGGGGCTGCCGATGATCCTGGTCGCCGCGGTCACCCTGGTGCAGCGCAGGACGCCCAACGAGGTGCAGGGACGGGCCATCGCGGCGTCCGAGGCGATGGTGGACCTGCCGTACACGGTGGCGATCGGCGTCGCCACCGTGGTCATCAGCGCGGTCGGGTACTTCGCGATCTACGTGGTGCAGGCGGCGGTGTTCCTCGCCGTCGGGCTCGTGGTGCTGCGCATCCGCGATCAGGCCCGCCAGACGGCGTAGGGCACGTCGAGCTCCTCAGCGCTCACACCGCCGTGCTCGAACCGCGCGGACGGATCCGGTACCGGGAACGCCGCCGAGGCCGCCACGGCCACCACAGGACCCGCTTCCGGCTGCGGCAGGCCGAGGTCGGACGCGTGGTGCACGGTTGCGGCGGCACCCAGCGCCGCCGCCACCCGGTCGAACACGGCCTCCAGCCGGTCCGGCTTCGGGTAGAGCCAGCGCACCCGGCCCGCGCCGCCGGACGGGATCACGCACTCCTCGCGCACGATCGCGTCCCACGCCTCGACCAGGCCCGGATCGGCCGCCACGGGCACCTGGCCGTGGTCGGAGTGCGCCACAACGGTCCAACCCTGTGCGGCCCAACGGGAAGCGTGTGCGTCCAGACGCAGCATCGCCTCGTGCACCGACTCGTCGTACCCGTGCCGGTGCACGTGGTCGTCGATGTTGACGTAGGTCCACAGGAAGCTGTGGTCGGCTGACACCTTGTCGAGATCCGCCACCACGTTCGCGACGAGCAGCGGCGGGTCCTCGGCCTGGGCGGTGAGTTTGTGCTGTGCCGGAGCGGGTATCCGGTTGCACCCGCGCAGCAGCGCCTGGGCCCAGGTGCCGTTCAGCAGGTCGATCTCGCGCGCCAGGACGGTGGCGCCGTGCCGTTCCAGCACGGTCGGCAGCACCGGGATCCGCGGCGAGCCGGTGATGGCGTGGACCAGACCGGATCCGTTGCGGTACACCATTCCCGGTACCCGGTGCACGTCGGCGGGGACGCCTGTCAGCGCCGTCAGCCAGGCCGTCGCCGAGGTCGAGGGCATCGTGGAGGTGAGTGTGGAGATCTCGGCTTCGAGCCAGGTTTGCTTGGCCACGTCCGATGAGAGCCCGTCCACGGCGAGGACGATGACGCCTCTGTTCGCGTCGCGTAGCGCGTCCTCGAGCCGGGAAGGCACCTCTGCCAATGACATCGGGGCACTGTAACGCACTTCATCGGGTGACTTTGACCTGGTTGGGCGCTGAAAACTCGGGGAATCCGGTCCGATGGGGTAAAGAGGTACTTTACGAGTCGAGGGAAGGTGGGCGATGACGGTCGGGGTTCTGGACGTCGGGTGCTTCAGTGCACACCTGGTGATCGTGGAACGTGACCTGATGCGCCCGCTGGTGTCCCACAAGGTCCGGCTGCGGCTGGACCGCGAGCTGTCCGCCGACGGCGCCATCAGCGAGGCGGGCATCGAGTCGCTGTGTACCGCTGTGCGGGCCGCCCGCAAGGCCGCGGGGGATGCGCCGTTCCTGCCGTTCGCCACGTCGTGCGTGCGCGACTCCGCGAACGCCGACGAGGTGATGCGCACCGTGTCGCGCCGCACCGGCGTGGAGCTGAAAGTGTTGTCGGGCAAGGAAGAAGCGCGCCTGTCGTACGCGGCGGCACGGCACTGGTTCGGCTGGGGCGCCGGACCGCTGGTGGTGCTCGACGTCGGCGGCGGCACGGTCGAGCTCGCGGCCGGCGACGGCGCCGAACCCGAGCACGCGGTCTCGTTGCCTTTGGGGGCAAGGACTTTGACCCGCTCCGGGCTGACCGTGACCGGCATGCGGGAAGAGGTGCGCGAGCGCATCGAGGCGGTGTTCCCGCGCTACGACGGCGCCCGCGCTGTCGGATGTTCCAAGGTGTTCCAGCAACTCGCGCGGCTGGCCGGCGACCGGCGTTCGGCCTCCTACGCCACGCGGCAGCTGCGGGCCAAGGACCTGGAGAAGTGGATCCCCCGGCTGGCCAGGTTGTCGGTGCGGGAACGTGCCGCTCTGCCGGGAATCTCCCGGCACCGCGCGCGGCAGTCACTGGCAGGGGCGGTGGTGGCCGAGGCGCTGATGCGCGCCACCGGGCACGACGTCGTGGACATCTCGCCTTGGTCCACCAAGGAAGGCTTGCTGTTGAACCTGGTCGAACGGTCCCGCAGGGTCGCTTCCGCGGCCTAGCGGGTGTTCGCCAGCGCTGTCACGGCGTTGTCGACGCTGCCGAAGATGAGCAGCAACTGGTCGACCGCGGTCATCTGCAGCGGCCGCAACACGATCCTGCTGTCGCTGACCACACCGAAGCGGACACCGAGCTCGTCGGCCGTGTTCTGGGTCTCCACGAGCGTGCGGATGCCACCGGATCCGAAGAAGCGGACTTCACGCAGATCGACGACCAGCGCGGGCGGCTTGCGGTCCAGCAGGGCGGCGAGGTTGCTGGTGACCGGGGCGGAGGACATCATGTCGATCTCGCCCGAGAGGGAGACGACCGGGATGGACTGGACGTAGGTCGTTCGCTGTTGAAGTTGTTTCATAAGGGACTCCTGTCCACACCGACCGTACGGCCTCGGCACGACACCCACAACCCGAGCCGGTTTTCCCCAGGCCAAGCCGGGTGCACGGAGGGTGACCGACCCGCGCGGCAGCAGCCGTCGCTCCGACCGCGGAAGGCGGTCAGGTCACCGGTGCGAAGGACAGGGACCACGCCGTTCGTGGTGCACCGGGTTCATCACATCAGGAACGCCCGTGTGATCAACATCGCGGCCACGAGCACCGCGAAGATGGCGATCAGGACGATCGCGATCCGCCCGAGGTGTTTCGGCGGCGTCGCTTCCTGATGGGACAGACCCGAGGTCTGCCCGGCTTCCGGAGGGGTGTCTCCCGGTTGCACCCCACCGCCGGGCTCGAGTCCCGGTGTGCGTTCTGGATCAGCGGTCATAGGGGCAGAGGTACCCGTTTTCAGCCTTCCAACTCCGCCCAGACCACTTTGCCGCCACCGTCGGGCGTGGTCCCCCACCGCACGCTGAGCGCCTGCACCAGCTGCATCCCACGCCCACGTGCACTCGACGGGTCCACCGGCCGCACCAGCGGCTGCTTCGACGACCGTTCGTGCACCTCCACCAGCATGCCGGCGGCCTTCCGCGTCACCGTGAGCGTGATGGGCCCCTCACCGTGGTCGATCCCGTTCGACACCAGCTCCGTCACCACGAGCTGCGCGTCGTCGGCCAGGTCCTCGGACAGCTTCCACGAGGCAGCGGCATCCCGGACGACCTGCCGTGCACGGGCACACGACCCTCCCTCGGGGGTCAGCGTTACCCGCACCTCAGCCAATGGGTCGTTCAGCACAGGGCGCATCGTCGCACATCCGGTGGCTCGTTCGGATCTTTCAGCCCCCCGGTGGTCGCACGCCTTGACACCGTGCTGCACGATTTGGGTCGCACGAGTCGGGCGTGGCGGAAGGAACGGCGACGATGGAGCTCAACGTCGGCAGCGATGTCCAGCGGGGATGGCGCGTGCTCGCCGTCGCCGGTGAGCTGGACATCGACACCGTGCCCGTGCTGTCCGCACGGCTCGACGCGGACGTGACCGGTAAGCACGCGGTGCTCGACCTGTCCATGCTGCAGTTCATGGACTCCACCGGGCTGGCGCTGGTGCTGGACTGGCACCGGCGGCTGGCGGAGAGCGGCGGGCAGCTGCGGATCGCGGCCGTGCAGGTGCCGGTGATGCGGCTGTTCACGCTCGCGGACGTGGTGGGGGTTTTGAGCCTGCACGAGACCGTGGACGCGGCTGTGCAAGAGGCCGTGGAGAGTGCCCGGTAGGGGCTTGGGTTTCGTCCGTGGACTGTCGCCTTGGGTGCGGGGTTGGTTTTGGCACGTTTGTCGATCACCTTGGCACCGTGGTTGCGCAGGCAGGGACGACGTTCGGGGTTCATCGCCGCTTCGCGACGATAGCGATTGGGGCTTGACTTCGAGCCTCTAGCGGGGCGATGAGTCGGCCTTCAAAGAAGAGCCCGGCCGATCCGGAACCAGGGTATCGCCCCGCCCTCAAAGTCAAGCCCCAATCGCAGGTCAAGGGCTTGATACCGCTACCCGTCAAGGGAAGGTAGATACGCCTCGCTTCGCTCGATAGGCGCGCAACTGCCTGAGGTGGGGGAGGGTTCGTCTCGCTTCGCTCGACGGGTGTGACCTTGCCTGGGGCGATACGTGCCTTGGAGCGGCGTTGACCTCGCGAAACTGTCAGACCTCGCGAAACTGTCAGACGCCGCGAAACTGTCAGACCCCGCGAGTAGGTTGGGCCGCGGGGGAGCCGGAAACGAAGGGGACCCCTGCGCAAGCGTGCAGAAAGGCGCTGTGGCGGGTGGACCACGACGCCGCCACCGGCAGCGCGCCCCGCCGCCCAGCCTCGTCGCGCCACTCCGCCACGCGACGCTGTCACCACGCCGCATCGCTGAGCGTCACGCGGCGTCACCCAGCGCCAAGCCGCGCCGCCACGCGAGGCAGGCCGCCACGCGAGGGGCGCCGCCACGCGAGGGGCGCCGCCACGCGAGGGGCGCCGCCACGCCAGCACCACACCATGCCGCGCTGCCGCGCCGCCACGCGAGCCGCGCCGCCACGTCAGGCAGGCCGTCGCGCGAGCCGTGCGAGGCACGCCGCCACCACACCATGCCGCGCTGCCAAGCGCCACGCGAGCCACGCCGCCGCGCGAGCCGCGCGAGACACGCCGCCACCACACCATGCCGCGCTGCCAAGCGCCACGCGAGCCACGCCGCCGCGCGAGCCGCGCGAGACACGCCGCCAGGCCACAGCGCCACGCCGCCCCGCCGGGCTGCCAAGCGCCCCGCCGCCCCGCCGCCCCGCCGCGCTGCCGAGCGCCACGCCGCTGCGCGAAGCTGCTGCACCCCGACGCACCCTGCCGCGCCCCGACGCGCCACCACCGCGTCGACCGGGTCAGGCTTCCGCCGAAACTCCCAGGTAGTAGGCGATCAACCGGATCAGGTGCTCGGTGTCCACGGGCTTCGTCACGTAGTCGGTGGCGCCAGAGGCCAGGGACTTCTCCCGGTCCCCCTTCATCGCCTTCGCCGTGACAGCGATCACAGGCAGGTCGGCGTAGCGTTCCATCGCGCGGATGGCGGAGATCGTGGCGTTGCCGTCCAGTTCGGGCATCATGATGTCCATCAGGACGATGGCCACGTCGTCGTACTGTTCCAGCGCGCGCACGCCCGTGATGCCGTTGTCGGCGAAGATCGCTTCCAGGCCGTGCATTTCGAGGACGCTCGTCAGGGCGAAGACGTTGCGCAGGTCGTCGTCGACCACCAGGACCTTCTCGCCGTGGAAGCGCATCGAGTCCGATGTGGTCAGGGAAGGGGCCGGGGCCACGATCGGGGCGGGTTCCGGCAGAACGATGGTGTCGCCGGCGACCTTGCCCAGCGGGAGGCAGAGGGTGAAGGTCGAGCCGATGCCGGGTTCGGAGCGGACGCGCAGGGCGCCGTTCAGGAGTTGGGACAGTTCGCGGCTGATCGAGAGGCCCAGGCCGGTGCCGCCGTACTTGCGGCTGGTGGTGCCGTCGGCCTGTTGGAAGGCCTCGAAGATGACGGCCAGTTTTTCCGCCGGGATGCCGATGCCCGTGTCGTGCACGTCGAACGCCACGGTGGAGGGGTCGTCCATGCGCACGTGCAGGCGGATGCCGCCGTCGTGGGTGAACTTCACGGCGTTGGAGAGCAGGTTGCGCAGGATCTGCTGGAGGCGGTGCTCGTCGGTGCGCAGGGTTTCGGGGACGTTCGGGTCGACGCGGACGGAGAACTCCAGGTTCTTCTCCGCGGTCAGCGGCAGGCACAGCGTCTCGACGTAGCGGACCAGCTCTTCGAGGCGGACGCGGTCCTCGTGCACGGTCATGTGGCCCGCCTCGACCTTGGTGAGGTCGAGGATGTCGTTGATCAGCTGCAGCAGGTCCGAGCCGGAGGAGTGGATCGTGCGGGCGAACTCGACCTGCTTGGGGTTGAGGTTGCCGTCGAGGTTGTCGGCGAGCAGCTTGGCGAGGATCAGCAGCGAGTTCAGCGGGGTGCGCAGCTCGTGGGACATGTTCGCCATGAACTCGGACTTGTACTTCGAGGCGGTCTGCAGCTGGCGGGCGCGGTCCTCCAGCTCCTCGGAACCGGCGCGCAGCTCGGTGGTCAGGCGCTGCGACTCGACCAGCAGGGCGTCGGTGCGGGAGTTGGCGAGCATCGTGTTCACGTTGACGCCGATGTTCTCCTTCAGCTGGTCCAGCAGGTCCAGGTGGACGTCGGTGAACTCGTTCAGCGAGGCCAGCTCGATCACGCCCAGGGTCTCGCCCTGGAAGAGCACCGGCAGGATCACGAGGTTCACCGGCGCCGACTCGCCCAGGGCGGACGACACGGTCAGGTAGCCGGGCGGGACCTCGGTGACCAGGATCGTCTTCTTCTCGAACGCCGACTGGCCGACCAGCGACTCGCCCATCTCCACGCGGGTCGCGCGCGCCGTGTCCAGGCGGAAGCCGTAGGAGGCGGTCAGCTCCAGGGTCTGCTTGCTGTCGTCGTCCTCCTGGATCTGGTAGAACGCGCCCTGGTGCGCGCTGACCAGCGGCGTCAGCTCGCTCATGATCAACGAGGCCAGCGCGCGCAGGTCGCGGTGGCCCTGCATCAGGCCGGACAGGCGGGCCAGGTTGGTCTTGAGCCAGTACTGCTCGCGGTTCGCGCGGGTGGTCTCCTTCAGGTTCGCGATCATCTGGTTGACGTTGTCCTTGAGCTCGGCCAGCTCGCCGGACGCGTCGACGGTGATCTGCCTGGTCAGGTCGCCCGCGGTCACGGCGGTGGCGACGGCGGCGATGGCGCGGACCTGGGTGGTGAGGTTCGAGGCGAGCTGGTTCACGTTGTCGGTCAGCTTCGACCACGTGCCGGCCACGCCGTCGACCTCGGCCTGGCCGCCGAGCTTGCCCTCGGTGCCGACCTCGCGGGCGACGCGCGTGACCTCGTCGGCGAACGACGACAGCTGGTCGACCATCGTGTTGATGGTGGTCTTCAGCTCCAGGATCTCGCCGCGCGCGGAGACGTCGATCTTCTTCGACAGGTCGCCCTGGGCCACGGCGGTGGTGACCTGGGCGATGTTGCGGACCTGGTTGGTCAGGTTGTCCGCCATGAAGTTCACCGAGTCAGTGAGGTCCTTCCACGTGCCCGCCACGCCGGACACGCGCGCCTGGCCGCCGAGGATGCCCTCGGTGCCGACCTCGCGGGCGACGCGGGTGACCTCGTCGCCGAACGCGCGCAGCGTGTCGACCATGCCGTTCAGCGTCTCGGCGAGGGCCGCGACCTCGCCCTTCGCCTCGACGGTGATCTTCTTCGACAGGTCGCCGGTCGCGACGGCGGTGGCGACGGCGGCGATGTTGCGGACCTGGTTGGTGAGGTTGTCCGCCATCAGGTTGACGTTGTCGGTCAGGTCCTTCCACGTGCCGGCCACGCCCTGCACGCGGGCCTGGCCGCCCAGGCGGCCGTCGGTGCCGACCTCGCGGGCGACGCGGGTGACCTCCTCCGCGAACGACGATAGCTGGTCGACCATCGTGTTCAGCGTGGACTTGAGCTCGAGGATCTCGCCGCGGGCGTCGACGGTGATCTTCTGCGACAGGTCGCCGTTGGCCACCGCCGTCGCGACCTGGGCGATGTTGCGGACCTGGTTGGTGAGGTTGTTCGCCATCGAGTTGACGTTGTCGGTCAGGTCGCGCCACGTGCCGGCCACGCCGGGGACCTGCGCCTGGCCGCCCAGCCGGCCCTCGGTGCCGACCTCGCGTGCGACGCGGGTGACCTCGTCGGCGAAGGAGGAGAGCTGGTCGACCATGGTGTTGATGGTCGACTTGAGCTCCAGGATCTCGCCGCGGGCGTCGACGGTGATCTTCTGGGTCAGGTCGCCGCGCGCGACGGCGGTCGTGACCTGGGCGATGTTGCGGACCTGGGTGGTCAGGTTGTTCGCCATGACGTTCACCGACTCGGTGAGGTCGCGCCACGTGCCGGCGACGCCGGGGACCTGCGCCTGGCCGCCCAGCCGGCCGTCCGAGCCCACCTCGCGGGCGACGCGGGTGACCTCGTCGGCGAACGACGACAGCTGGTCGACCATCGTGTTGATGGTCGACTTGAGCTCCAGGATCTCGCCGCGGGCGTCGACGGTGATCTTCTGCGTCAGGTCGCCCTGCGCCACCGCGGTCGTGACCTGGGCGATGTTGCGGACCTGGGTCGTCAGGTTGTCCGCCATGAAGTTCACGTTGTCGGTCAGGTCGCGCCACGTGCCCGCGACGCCCGGCACCTTCGCCTGGCCGCCGAGCTTGCCGTCCGTGCCGACCTCGCGGGCGACGCGGGTGACCTCGTCGGCGAACGACGACAGCTGGTCGACCATCGTGTTCAGCGTGTTCTTGAGCTCCAGCATCTCGCCGGAGACGTCGACCGTGATCTTCTGGGTCAGGTCGCCGTTGGCCACCGCGGTCGCGACGCTGGCGATGTTGCGGACCTGGTTGGTCAGGTTGTTCGCCATCGAGTTGACGTTGTCGGTCAGGTCGCGCCACGTGCCGGCCACGCCGGGCACCTTCGCCTGGCCGCCCAGCCGGCCGTCCGTGCCGACCTCGCGGGCCACGCGGGTGACCTCGTCGGCGAACGACGACAGCTGGTCCACCAGCCCGTTCACCGTCGACCCGAGCGTGGCGAACTCACCGCGCAGCGTCTGGTCGGACATGCGCTTGGTCAGGTCGCCCTCGGCCACGGCGGCGAGCACGCGGCTCAGCTCGGTCGTCGGCCGCATCAGGTCTTCCACCAGGCCGTTCACCGAGTCGGCGATCAACGCCCAGCCGCCGGCGGTGCCCGCGGGCGCCACCCGTTCGGTGAGCCTGCCCTCCTGGCCCACGGCCTGCCGGACCCGGCCCAGCTCACCGGCCAGCCACTGGTTGCGGTCCGCGATCTCGTTGAACACGTCCGCGAGCGCCGACACCGGCCCGTTGCCCGGCACCACGAGCCTGCGGCGGAAGTTGCCGTCCCGCAGGTCCCTCATCGCCGAGAGAACCCGTTCGAGGGTCGCGTCCGTCTCTTCGTTGGCCGTGGTCACTCCAAGCCTCCGTGCCTCGGTGGTCGCAGCCAAGCCTGCCACGTTAGGTTGGGAGCGAGGTAACTTGATGCCGCGACGCACGCCAACGACCCGCAGGAGGCCGTGATGACCCGGCCGTCTGCGCGGGGTACGAGCGGATGAGCAGCACCGTGGGAATCGACCTGGACGGCTGGCAGCGCCTGGTGGACGGGCTGCGCGAGGCCGTTCTCGTCGTCGACCCCGCAGGAACCGTCCGGGTGCGCAACGCCGCTGCCGCCGAGCGGTTCCCCCGGCTGCTGCTCGGCGAGCACTTCGACGTGCACGTCGCGGGCCGGCAGCTGGACCTCGGCGACGGCTGGAGCGCCTGGTACTTCACGGACTCCGCGCTCGACCACGCCCACCTGCGGCTCGCCGGCGGCACGTCGCGCGAGTCGACGCTCAAGACCATCGTGCAGCTCGCGGCGGAGCTTCTGGGCGAGCACTGCGTGGCCGTCGTGCCCGCGACGCGCGACCGGCTGGAGTGGTGGCGGTGCGGCGGCGGCGAGCCCACGGTCGCGCGCACGCCGCGCAGGGCGTCGGTGCTGACCGAGGTGCTGACGGGCACCTCGACGATGACCAAGATCACCTCATTGGGTGACGGCAGCTGGGGCGTCGACGAGGACTTCGGCACCGGTCTGGCCGTTCCGCTCGGGGTCGGCGGGGCGCTGGTCGTCGTCCGACAGGGTGATTTCACGCCGAACGACATCGAGCGCGTGCGGCTGTTCGGCAAGCACGCGGCCGTGGCGCTGGAGTCGGCGTCGAAGCTGACCGAGCAGCAGCGGATGATCGAGGTGCTGCGCTCGGCGTTGCTGCCGCTGCCGTTGCCGGAGCTGCGCGGCGTCTCGCTGGCGTCGGTCTACCTGCCCGCGCACCAGCGCGCGAAGGTCGGCGGCGACTTCTACGACGTGCACCCGCGCACGGACGGCTCGGCGACGTTCGCGCTCGGCGACGTCTGCGGCCACGGCCTGGAGGCGGCGGTCCACAGTGGACGTGTGCGGCAGTCGCTGCAGGCGCTGTCCCTGGTCGAGACGAACCCGGTGCGGTTGCTGCACCTGCTCAACACCTCGTTGCGCGCCACCGGTTCCAAGCTCTTCACCACGATCGTCGTCGGCGAGCTGGTGCCGCTCGCGACCGGGGGAGTGCGGTTGTCGCTCGCGTCCGGCGGTCACCCGTCGCCGCTGGTGCTGCGCGCGGACGGCACGGTGCAGGAGATCAGCGCGCCGGGCGCGATCGTCGGCATTCTGGCCGACGTCCGGTTCACCGGCGAGCAGGTGACGCTGGCGCCGGGCGACACGTTGCTGCTCTACAGCGACGGCTTCACCGAGGCGCGGGCGCACACCAACCGCACGGAGCTGTTCGGCGAGCAGCGGCTCAGGACCGTGCTGAGGGAGTGCAAGGGGCTGCCGGCGGAGGAGATCGCGCGGCACTGCGAGGAAGCGGTGCTGAGGTGGCTCGACCACGACGACCACGACGACCTGGCGCTGCTGGCCGTGCAAGCGGTGTGACGACCGGCCGCGGGAACGACCTTCCCGAGCCAAGGGTTCACCGGCCGTTCACCGGCCAGGAAAGCTTGACCGGTTGAGATCGGCGCATGTCCCCCACGCACGATCACCCGCACGGTGATCACACGCACCACCACCACGAGGTCGAGCCGGTCGAGGGCAGCTGGCTCGACCCCGCGGACGACCGGCCGTCGTCGGTCGAACGCCGCAGGTTCCTGGCCGGTCTGGGCATCGCCGCGGGCGCCGTCGGTGCCGCTGCCGCCGCCGGCACGGGCACGGCGGAGGCGCACGTGCCGGTCAACCCGTGGGGCGGCGGTGAGCGCTGGTACGCCGGCGACCACCACATCCACACGCAGTACTCCGACGACGGCCAGTACACGATCGAGCAGCAGGTCGGGAAGGCGCGCGAGTTCGGCCTCGACTGGGTCGTGATCACCGACCACGGCGGCCCCGCGCACCAGAAGCTCTCGATCGACCAGGTCACCCCGGACATCGAGCGCGCCCGCCGCTCCCAGCGCGACGTGCTGGTCTACCAGGGGCTGGAGTGGAACATCCCCGGCGCCGAGCACGCCACGGTGTTCCTGCCGCCGGGCAAGCACACCGTCGACATCCTCAAGGCCTTCGAGCTGTCCTACGACGGCCGCATCGCGGGCAACGCCGAGCCGCACGCCCTGGCCGCGCTGCGGTACCTGGAGGCGCAGGTCCTCTCCGGACGGACCGAGATCGCGCTGATGTTCGCGAACCACCCGTCGCGGCGCGGTGTGGACAGCCCGCACGAGCTGCGCGGCTGGCGCGACGCGGCACCCGGTGTCGCGGTCGGCATGGAGGGCGCGCCCGGTCACCAGGCCGCCGGCATCCCGAGGTCCGCGGGCGGGCCCGGTCGTGCGCGGGGCTACTACGACACGGCCGCGCCGCTGCCGGAGTCGTTCCCCGGCTACCCGGCGGAGTCCTACCGCACCCACGGCGGGTTCGACTGGATGACCGCGAAGGTCGGCGGTCTGTGGGACTCGATGCTCGCCGAGGGCCGGCCGTGGTGGATCACCGCGAACTCCGACGTGCACCAGGTGTTCGGCGACACGCTCACGCCGGGCAAGCAGGACCACGCCACCACCGGCTCGAAGGGCGCGCCGATCGACTCGGGCGTCAGGCAGACCGGCTACGGCGACTTCTTCCCCGGCCAGTACGGCGCGAACGTCGTCGGCGCCCGGTCCAGGTCCTACGTGGACGTCATGCGCGGCCTGCAGTCCGGCAAGGTGCTGACCGTGCACGGCCGGCTGGTCGACGGCCTGGAGCTGCGCGTGCGGTCGCGCGACGACCTGCGCGGCGTGACGCTGGGCGGCCGGACGTTCGTGCGCCGCGGCGGTGACGTCGAGGTGACGATCGAGGTCGACCGCGCGGACGGCCCGAACTCCTCCGGTGCCGTGCCGGTGCTCGCCAAGGTCGACCTGATCGCCGGGCCGGTGACCGGTCCGTCGGCCGACCGCGACGTGTTCGTGGCGCCGGAGACGGCCGTGGTGAAGACGTTCGAGGTGCCGCGCAAGGGCAAGATCCGGTTCACGTACACCTTCAAGGCCGTCGAGCGGTCGTTCTACCTGCGGTTGCGCGGCAGCGACGGCAAGCGGCTCACCTCCGCCGGTGACCCGGTGGTGGACGAGGTCGCGAACTCCGACCCGTGGAACGACCTGTGGTTCTACGCCAACCCGGTGTTCGTCGACGTCATCTGAGCACCGACCACCGCCAGCAGCCGCAGCTTCTCGTGGCTCTCGCTGCCCGGCGTGGCGGTGTAGACCAGCAGGTGGTGGGCCTGGAAGGGGTCGAGCAGCGTCTGGCAGTGCAGCTCCAGCGGGCCCACGCCGGGGTGGACGTAGCGCTTGACCTCCTTCGGGCGGAGGCCGATCTCGTGGGCGTCCCACACGGCCCGGAACTCCGCGCTGCGCGCGAGGAGCAGGTCGGTGTAGTGCGCGGCACGGGAACCGGGGCCGTGCCGGGTGAGCGCCTCGCGCAGACCCGAGGCGAACATCCGGCCGAGGAACCCGTGCTCGGCGGGGTCGTACAGCGCGCGGGACGCCGGGTCGGTGAACCAGCGGTAACCGAGGCTGCGCGCCGGACCGGTGTACCGGGTCGCGTCACCGGTGAGCGCGACACCGAGTGGCGTCTGGCGCAGGGTCTCGCCGAGCTCGGTGACGATCTCGGCAGGGGTGTCCTGCAACCGGTCGAAGATGCGGGCGAGGCCGGGGCTGACGTGCTCGCTGAGCGCACCGCGCGCGGGCGGGCTGTGCCCGGCGAGCCGGAACAGGTGGTCGCGTTCGTCGAGCGACAGGTGCAGGCCCTGGGCGATCGCCGCGATCATCTGCTCGGACGGGTGGGGGCCGCGTTCCTGCTCCAGCCGCGCGTAGTAGTCGGCGGACATGGAGCACCGCGCGGCGACCTCCTCGCGGCGCAGGCCGGACGTGCGCCGCCGGGGCCCGCGTGGCAGGCCGATGTCCTCCGGCTGGAGCGCTTCCCTGCGGCGGCGCAGGAACGCCGCCAGGCCGGCCCGGTCGATCACCACGGCGGTCCTCCCTCGTGTCGTCCTCCTTTGTAGTGCCCGCCCGCCGCCGTAGCCACGGACTGACAGGTCCTGGATGCGCTCCGGCCGTCCGGCCACTGTGGAGGGCGACACCACGAGCAGGGGAGTGCGCCATGGCGCGGAAGACGTTCGACATCGAGGTTCCCGACCTGTCCGGCAGGCGGGCCGTGGTCACCGGCGCGAGCGACGGCGTCGGCCTCGGCATCGCGGGCCGGCTCGCCGCGGCCGGCGCGGAGGTCGTCATGCCGGTCCGCAACGAGCGCAAGGGCGAGGCGGCGGTCGCGGCGATCCGCGGGCGGGTGCCCGGCGCGGACGTGAGCCTGCGCGCGCTCGACCTCTCCTCGCTGCGGTCGGTCGCCGCGCTGGGGGAGACGCTGCTGGCGGAGGACCGGCCGATCCACGTGCTGGTCAACAACGCGGGCGTGATGACCCCGCCCGACCGCCAGACCACGGCGGACGGCTTCGAGCTGCAGTTCGGCACCAACCACCTGGGCCACTTCGCGCTCGTCGGCCACCTGCTGCCGTTGCTGAGGGCCGGTCGCGCCCGCGTGACCTCGCAGCTCAGCATCGCCGCCAACCAGAACGCCATCAACTGGGACGACCTCAACTGGGAACGCTCGTACAACGGCGGCAAGGCCTACAGCCAGTCGAAGATCGCCCTCGGCCTGTTCGGGCTGGAGCTCGCCCGGCGCAGCGAGGAGGGCGGCTGGGGCATCACGAGCAACCTCGCCCACCCCGGCATCGCGCCCACGAACCTGCTCGCCGCCCGCCCGGAGATCGCCCGCGACACCGACACGCTGGGCGTCCGGGTCATCCGCGCGCTGTCCGCACGCGGCATCGTCGTCGGCACCGTCGAGACGGCGCCGCTCCCGGCCGTGCTCGCCGCGACCACGCCCCGTGCGGGCACGTTCTACGGTCCGAGCGGATTCGGCCACCTCGGCGGCCCGCCCGCCGAGCAGGCCCTGTACAGCCGCCTGCGCAACGCCGAGGAGGCCCGGCGCGTGTGGCGGATGTCGGAGGAGCTGGTCGAGCGGGCGTTCGCACGCGGCTGAGCCGCTACCGCACCCCGTGCGGGCGGAACTGGACGCTGATCCGCGGTCCGACGACCTTCGCGGTCTTCGGGATGGCGTGCTCCCACGTCCGCTGACAGGAGCCGCCCATGACGAGCAGGTCGCCGTGACCGAGCGCGTACTTGTGCGTCTCACCGCCGCCGCGTGGCCGCAGCAGCAGTGCGCGCGGCGTGCCGACGGACAGGATCGCGACCATCGTGTCGTCGGTGGCGCCACGGCCGATGGTGTCGCCGTGCCACGCCACGCTGTCACGGCCGTCGCGGTAGTAGCAGAGACCGGCGGTGGTGAACGGCTCGTGCAGCTCGGGCCGGTAGTGGCTGCTCAGCGCGTCGCGGGCGGCGGTGAGCACGTCCAGCGGCAGGGCGCCCGAGTAGAAGCACAGCAGGCGTGGCACGTCGACCACGGCGTCGTACATCTGGCGGCGTTCGGCCCGCCACGGCACGTTCTCGACCAGCTGGTCGAACACCGCGTCGGCGCCGGAGAGCCAGCCGGGCTGCACGTCGATCCAGGCGCCGTGGCCGAGCTCGGTGCGGCGCGGGGCGAGCGGGGCCAGGACCGGCTCCGCTTCCAGGTCGAAGAGTGAACCCTGGCGCATGTCCGGCAGCATAATCGAACACGTGTTCTAGGGCTAAAGGGACCGGTTCAGGGCCGCAGGACCGCGCAGACGGCGTCCGCGATGTGCTCGCGGGCCTCGTCCAGGCTGAACGTGCCGAGCAGGAACCGGCGCACCGACTCGTGGGCCGGCCCCATCACGACCGGTTCGAGCGCCCACGGCGGCACGGCGCGCAGCTCGCCCGCGGTCATCCGGTCCAGGAACCACATCAGCACGGGCTGGAACACCGCCAGCTTGGCCGCCGGGTCGGCGTGGTCGGGCGCGGCGTAGAGGAACCGGGCACGGCTGGGGTTCGCGGCGACCCAGTCGAGGTAGCGCAGCGTCAGGTCGCGGACGGCCTGCGCGGCGGGCCGGTCGTCGAGCGCGGGCGTCATGGCGGCCACGCAGCGGCTGTAGGAGTCGGCGTAGAGCTGCGCGAACACGCCCGCGCGGCTGCCGAAGTGGTGGTAGATGCTGCCGTTCGACATGCCCGAGCGCTCGGTCAGCGCCGCGATCGTCACGGCGTCGAGGCCGCCTTCCTCGACGAGCCGCAGCGCCGCGTCGAGGAGAGACTGTCGTCGGTCAGCCATGCGCGTTAGAGTACCGCTCTGGAGCGACGCTCCAGAGAAGGGGAGAGCAATGGCGCTGTCGATTCCCGACCTCCTGCGCGAGCGGGTCGCCCGCACGCCCGACGCCGAGGCGATGCGGTACCGCTCCGGCGGTGGCTGGGCCTCGCTGACGTGGGCCGAGCTGCAGGAACGTGTCGCGCGCGAGGCGTTCGGGCTGCGGTCGCTGGGCCTGCGGCGCGGTGACCGGGTGGCGCTCATGGGTCGCACCAGCATCGACTGGATCGTCACCGACCTCGCCGTGCTGGCCGCTGGTGGCGCCACGACGACGATCTACCCGAACAGCACGGCCGCCGAGGTCGCGCACGTCGTCGGCGACTCCGGCAGCCGGATCGCGGTCGTCGAGACCGACGAGCACGCGGCGCTGATGCCCGACGTCGAGGTGCTGCGGTTCGGCGCGGTGCCCCAGGCGGACGGCGACTACGCGGCGTTGATCGGCGAGCTGGGGCCGGAGGACCTCGCGACCCTGATCTACACCTCCGGCACGACCGGCACGCCGAAGGGCGTCGAGCTCACCCACGACAACTGGCTGACCACCGCGGAAGCGATCGCGTCGCTGGGCATCCTGCGCGAGGACGACCTGCACTTCCTGTGGCTGCCGCTGTCGCACGCGTTCGGCAAGGTGCTGACCATGGCGATGATCGCCGTGGGCGCCGCCACCGCGGTCGACGGCTCGGTCGAGCGGATCGTGGACAACCTCGGCGAGCTGAAGCCCACGATCGTCGCCGCCGCCCCGCGCATCTTCGAGAAGATCCACGGCCGGATCGTCGCGGGCGCGCGCGAGAAGGGCGGCTTGACGGAGGCGGTCTTCCGCTGGGCCGACCGCGACCACGGCCCGGCGACGCGCTGGCTCGCCGACCGGCTGGTGTACCGCAAGCTGCGCGAGCGGGTCGGCGGCCGGATCCGGTACTTCGTCTCGGGCTCCGCGCCGCTGGCGGGGGAGATCGCGGAGTTCTTCTCCCGCGCGGGCATCATGATCCTGGAGGGCTACGGGCTCACCGAGTCGTCCGCGGCGACGTTCTTCAACCGCCCCGGCATGATCAAGATCGGCACGGTCGGCCCGCCGATCCCCGGCATGGAGGTCAAGATCGCCGACGACGGCGAGGTGCTGCTGCGCGGCCCCGGCGTCATGCGCGGCTACCACAACCGCCCGGACGCCACTGCCGAGACACTCGTCAACGGCTGGCTGCACACCGGTGACATCGGCGAGCTCGACGACGCGGGCCGGTTGAAGATCACCGACCGCAAGAAGGAGCTGATCAAGACCTCGGGCGGCAAGTACGTGGCGCCCGCGCCGATCGAGAGCCTGCTCAAGGCCGCGTCGCCCTACATCAGCAACGTGATCGTGCACGGCGACCGGCGCAAGTACTGCGTGGCGCTGGTGACGCTGGACCCGGACACGCGGGCGGGGCTCGCCGACGCCGAGGCCGAGGTCGGTCGCGCGGTGGCGGCGGTCAACGCGCAGCTGGCGCGGCACGAGACGATCAAGCGGTTCGCGGTGCTGGAGGAGGACCTCAGCGTCGAGGACGGGTTGCTGACCGCGTCGCTGAAGCCGCGGCGGCGGGAGATCGAGAAGCGCTACGCGTCCGTTCTGGACGGTCTGTACTAGGCCTTCGCGGAACCCGTTGGACAGGGGTCCGATGATGTTCCGGGGAGGCTGCCGTGGTGGTGTTCGAGTGCGTGGCGTGCGGTGCCGCGCTGACCGTGCCGGTGGCGCGGGTCGACTTCCCCGACCACGCGCACCACTCGGTGGGCAACGGCGTGCGCGGCATGCCGGACCTGGTCGGCCCCGGCACGTACGCCGCGCGGCCGGGCGAGATCGCCGTCGCGCCGGGTGACGTGCGGGGCGTGTCCTGGATCCCCGGCCGGCTGGAGGGTGACTGCTGCGGCGTGACCGGCCGCGACGGCCCCAACCTCGCCTGCGCGTGCGGCCGGGAGGTCGCGACGCGGGTCAGCGACTGCTCGCTGTGGTCGGTGGTGTGGCTGGAACCCGCTGCCGTGCGTGCGGCGGGCCGCCCGGAACCGGTGACCGACTGGGCGGAGCTCGACTGGCGGAGCCCGCTGCCGGCCGAGGGCGACGAGTGGTGGCACGACCGGATGGGCATCGCCGCGGGCGTGGCGCTCGCCGGTGTGCTGGCGTGCGCGGGGGAAACGCACGTGGTCGCCGCCGCCGGACCGGTGGCGGACACGTTCGGGCGCCTGCTGGACGCCTGGCTGCCGCCTGTGGCGCCGGTGCGGACCCTCGCCGTCGCCGGACCTGGACTGGCCGCGGCGGCTGATGTGCTGTTGGTGCCACGGCATCCGCACACCGGCGAGGTCTGGCCGGTGGACGGCACCGTCGTGCCGATCGGCGCCGAGCTGTGGCGCTGGCTCGCCCGCGACGGCGAACAGCCGGTGATCCCGCCGACCGGTGGCCGCTGGGAGCGCTTCCTGCGCGACGACCCGCTGCCCAGGCGGCCGGAGCAGGTCACCGTGAACCTCTCGGTGGCACACCGCGTGCTGCGGTTCGGGGACGTGCGGCTCAGCTGAGGTGCCGCACGCCCCCGAACCGTGGCCCCAACGGTTCAGCGACTCGGTGCACGGCACCCACCCCCTCCGCTCGGTCACGGCAGAGCGGAGGGGGTGGGTGCGCACAGCCGTCGCACCGCCGGTTGGCATGGTCGATGGGTCAGGTGCGGCTCGGGGTCAGTCACCCGGTTCGGCCTGTCCCACGGATCGGCCCGGTCACACGGCTCGGGTCAGTCGCACACGGCGCCGCGGGAGGCGGAGCCGACGAGCTTCGCGTACTTGGCGAGCACGCCGCGCTGGTAGCGGGGCGGCAGCGGGGCCCAGCCGTCCCTGCGGCTGTCCAGGTCCGCGTCGACGTCGAGCGTGCCCTCGGCGACGTTGAGCGTGATCCGGTCGCCGTCGCGGACGAACGCGATCGGCCCGCCGTCGACCGCCTCGGGTGCCACGTGCCCGACGCACAGCCCGGTGGTGCCACCGGAGAAGCGGCCGTCGGTGAGCAGCAGGACGTCCTTGCCCAGGCCCGCGCCCTTGATCGCCGCGGTGATCGCCAGCATCTCGCGCATGCCCGGCCCGCCCTTGGGGCCCTCGTAGCGGATCACCACGACGTCGCCGGCGGTGATCGTGCCGTCCTCCAGGGCGTCCATGGCGGCGCGTTCGCGGTCGAAGACCCTGGCGGTGCCGGTGAAGACGTCCGAGTCGAAGCCGGCCGACTTGACCACGGCGCCGTCCGGGGCGAGCGAGCCCTTGAGGATCGTGATGCCGCCGGTGCGGTGGATCGGCTTGTCCATGGCGCGCAGGACGTTGCCGTCCGGGTCGGGCGGGGCGATGTCCGCGAGGTTCTCCGCGACGGTCCGGCCGGTGACCGTGAGGCAGTCGCCGTGCAGCAGGCCCGCGTCCAGCAGCGCCTTCATGACCACGGGCACGCCGCCGATGCGGTCGACGTCGGTCATCACGTGCCGGCCGAACGGCTTCACGTCCGCCAGGTGCGGCACCCTGGCGCTGATCCGGGTGAAGTCGTCGAGGGTGAGCTCGACCTCGGCCTCGTGCGCGATGGCGAGCAGGTGCAGCACCGCGTTGGTCGAGCCGCCGAACGCCATCACGACGGCGATCGCGTTCTCGAACGCCTCACGCGTCATGATCTGCCGTGCGGTGATGCCCTTGCGGAGCATCTCCACCACCGCCTGACCGGACCTGCGCGCGTAGCCGTCACGGCGCCGGTCGGTGGCGGGCGGCGCGGCACTGCCCGGCAGCGACATGCCGAGCGCTTCCGCCGCGCTGGCCATGGTGTTCGCCGTGTACATGCCACCGCACGCGCCCTCGCCGGGGCAGATGGCGCGCTCGATGCGGTCGACGTCCTCACGGCTCATCAGACCGCGCGCACACGCGCCGACAGCCTCGAACGCGTCGATGATGGTGACCTCGCGCTCGCTGCCGTCGGTCAGCGTGACCCGGCCGGGCAGGATCGACCCCGCGTAGAGGAACACGCTGGCCAGGTCCAGCCGTGCGGCCGCCATCAGCATGCCCGGCAACGACTTGTCGCACCCCGCGAGCAGCAACGACCCGTCCAGCCGCTCCGCCTGCATGACCGTCTCGACGCTGTCCGCGATCACCTCCCGCGACACCAGCGAGAAGTGCATGCCCTCGTGGCCCATCGAGATGCCGTCCGACACCGAGATCGTGCCGAACTCCAGCGGGTACCCGCCCGCCGCGTGCACGCCGTCCTTGCCCGCCTTCGCGAGCCGGTCCAGCGGGAGGTTGCACGGCGTGATCTCGTTCCACGACGAGGCCACACCGATCTGTGGCTTCTCCCAGTCCTCGTCACCCATGCCGACGGCCCGGAGCATCCCGCGCGCGGCGGTGCGCTCCAGGCCGTCGGTGACCTCGCGGCTGCGTGGCTTCACGTCTGTCATGCCACGCACGTTAGTGCTTGTCAGGCCGGGTTCGCCGCATGGGTGAGCGTCTCCCAGGCGGTGAACAGGTTGTCCGTCCCCTGTGGACGCTGCCCCTCGGTGTAGCGCTGGGTGTTCGTCATCCCGATCCCGAGCCGGGTGTTGAGCGCGTTGAACGACACCTCGCTGGTCGGCCCGAGGTGCCGGTTGAGCGTGCCACCGCACAACCAGCTGGGCATCGGCTCACCGTTCTGGTACCTCGTGTGCAGCCCCCACGCGTGCCGCATGCGTTCCCGGATCTCACCCCAGACGTCCTGCCCCTGGTGCCGGGCCGTCTCCGCGAAGTGCGCGGCGGCCGAGAGCCCGTAGGCGGTGTGGGTGAAGTCGCGGCACGTCTCCTGCGTGAGCCCGTCGACGAACGTGGACTGGCCGTGCCAGTAGGAGACGATCTCGTCCCTGGTGTCGACGGAACTGCCCGGTCGCGTCTTCGGCAACGCCCCGTCGCTGCTGAGGTAGATGAACGCCGGGATGCGCACGCGGAAGATGTCGACCGCCCGGTCGTAGACGGCCCGGTCCTCCAGGAACACGGCGATGCCCAGCGTCGCCTCCATCATGCTGAGCTCCCAGTTGCCGGCGGTGTTGACCCGGCCGTTCTGGATCAGGGGCAGGTAGACGTCACGCAGCATGGTGGCGAACCGGCCGCTGTTCGGCCAGTTGCCGTGGACGTGCTTGATGATCTCCGCGGCCTTCGGCCAGGAGCTGGCGCTCCACGCCGTCTGCAGCGGTGCGTTCGAGTTCGTGTGGTCGCGGATCGTGGCGGACCAGGCGTCCATGAGCTGGATCGCCTTCTGCGCGTACCTGTCGTCACGGGTGATGTACCAGGCGAGTGCCGTCGTGTAGGCCGCGATCGCGTCCTCGCGCTCGTCGGTGCACCCGTAGTTCGGGTTGGAGTAGGAGCCGCACTCCACCACGGCGCGTGGCTTCGGGGTGCGGGACAGGTCGGCGTACTTGCTCGCCATCATGCGGTCGTAGGCGAGTTTCCACGGTTGGGCGCCGGACTGGACCTTGGTGCGGATGAAGTCGAGTTGAGGGCGGGAGACCACGACGCCGGGGTGGGTG
>NZ_LGDY01000152.1 GCF_001279525.1 Nocardia sp. NRRL S-836
CGATGACGGTGCGGGTCGCCGCCTGGCTTGCGGGAACGGTGCTGGCCGCAGGTGCTGCGGGGAGCCTGACCGGCTCGCCAGACGATCAAAAAACCCTTCGAATGCTCGACTGGCGAGCAAGGACGAACTGTGCTCTCAAAAAACTTCAAGCCACAGAGACCTCCTCGGTGGCAGATGTCCTAGCTGCGTACAGAGCTGTACGCAGTCCTACCGGACGTAGCCGAAGCGGCGTAGCTGCCGGATCAGCTCCACTTCGTCTTCGCCCACGGCGTTGACGAGTTGGGCGGCGGTGGGTCGGGAGACCTGGGAGCGCCGGTACCGGCCGCCACGCTTGGCCAGCTCGCCGAACTGCCGCCCGATGCTCCGACTGGCGATCGCCTCGCGTCGACCCGGCGGCGGGCTGGATGGCCTTCGTGGCGGCACCGGGCGACGGGTACGTCGTGTCGTTCGACCTGCGCCGCGACAAGTCACGGGTTCGTGACCACGTGCTGCTTGCACGGGACTTCGTGGCAGCCGCGCATGAGTCCATCACCGCGAGCCGCCCAGGCCCCGCCGTCGAGGCGGCGTCCGCGGCCGCCGAGCTCGTGGTGAAGGCGATGCACCTGCTGCACGTCGTGCCGACTCAGAAGCGGGCTTCGCACGGAGCCCGTCTGACCTGGTTGAACTGGTACACGCGGCGAGACGGCAACGGATCGCCCGACTGGTATCCGGCGATGAAGCGGCTGGAAAGCCTGCGACCCGCTGCCCGGTACAGCGATGGAGGGTCGTTGCCCGATGCCGAAGAACTCGACGCCCTCCTTGGCGAGATCGTCGAACTCGTCGACCACGCCGCGGCGCACGGCGGTGTCGACGAGGCAGAACACCCTCGCAGCGGTGACGCAGGCTGATTACCGCTGTCACCTGCCGGTGCGCTCGGCGCTCTACAGCCAAGGCGGTGTGACAAGTCGGCGTAGTTGTCACCTTCGCGCACTTACGTTCCGGCGGTGGGATCGCGATGGTTGCCACAAGCGGGTCACCTGGGTTGTCACTGCCTAGGCGATGAACGCCTGGGGCGGCAGACCCCTGCCGCCGGGGGTCTGCCGGAGAGATGGAGCGGCTAGCATGAGTGCGGGCTGAAACGCTGGCCCGCACCGTCTTCCGGACCCGGCCACGTTCCGCACGGCACCCGCGTGCTCGTCGGTGGTGCTCTTCCCCATCGCCAACGCCCGCCCAGCGCCGGCGGCGTGACGTTCCTGAACCTTGAGGACGAGATGGGGATGCTCAACGTCGTCGTCAGCCCCGGTGCGTGGAACCGCTACGGCAAGATCGCCCAGCCCAGCTCCGCCCTGCTCGTCCGCGGAGTCCTCGAGCGTGACCGCGGCTCGATCAACGTGCTCGCCGACCGGATTGACCAGTTCATCATCGCGAACTGACGGCGCAGCAGCGTGCTCAGCAGCCGCTGACGGCGGCGGCGGTCGCGTGGACCCAACGTCACCAGGAGTTGAGCTCGCCGGCCGCCGGGAGGCGCGCGTCCTTCGACCCGATCAAGCACGGCCTTGACGGTGTCCGGCGGTGTGCGGCCGCGGCCCGTTCGTGCTTGTGCGGTGCCCAAAACGATGCGTGCAGCAGGCTGAGGGTCTCCAGCGTCTCCTGGGCCTGCGGGACCGGACCTGTGTTCGTGTCCATGTGCTCGGGGTCAGGCACCGTCGCCTCAGTCCCGGAGGTGCGCTTGCGCCCCCGGCAGGCGCCGCGTGCTCATGATCCGGTCCCTTCGGTGGTGTCAATCCGGATTGGGCTGTTGGTGTTGTTCTCCGGCTGAGCACGCCGCTCATCGGGTAAGAACCTTCGGGTGCGAAGGACCTGCAGCTATACCGAGGCCGTGAAGATCCTTGGCGGCAAGGACCATCCGGTCGTGGCCGCCATGGACAAGGCTGTGGGCGGCGCGCTGCTGGCCAGCTCACTCGGCGTCGTGCAGCGTCTGCAGGAGGCGGGCGATGTCCTCTTCGTCGCGCCGGTAGCAGGTCGACGTGCCAGCCTGGCATGCGTCAGCGCAACCGTGACAGAGGGCTACGCATATTTACCTGGGATCACGCTGCGCAGGCGCCAAACGTGGACTCAACTCACCAAGCAGGCTATTGGCATCGAATCGGCACGGCGCTACGTTGCAGATTGCCGCAGTTGCTGCGGTCGACCGGGAGGAGCCCGGCGGCACGCGATCACGTACCGCCGGAGTCCATCCGTCACAAGTTCAGGTTTTCAAGAACGGTCAAGATCAACTGAACAACCTGAACGATCAGGTCAGGGTCCACGTAGCGTTGACCGGAGGGCCAACTCCGGTTGCGCTCGTGGCCCGACTTGCCGCTCCGATCAGACTCGTGACCGGAGTTGCCCTGCCGGGAAGGGTCCCGTCGCTCCTTGCCTCGACGTTTCCCGGCCCTTTTGCGGCGTCTTGCCATGGTGATCTCTTCTCCGCCGACCATCCATCGCGGGTGGCGTCGGCCTTCCCAACCCGAGAGTCGCCGGGAAGGAAGTAGAGATCCTCATGGGCGGTTTTTGCAGCTAGAAGCTGCTTACGCCCCTTCCGGTGTTGATGTTCTTACACCTGCGTAACTCTGTCTCAAGGTGTATGCACCGCCAAGCCGCCACGAGGGGGAAGTCTGGCGCTACGCAGCGTGTGAACATGACTGGAATGTGACGGTCGTTACGTGATTAGCGAAGGACACGCTGCGACACGCCGTAAGTCTGTGACGCTCTGGAGTTGACGAAGCGTCTGCGCACGTGAAATTCTCGGCAGAGGTAAAAGAAACTTTACGTAGTGCCTCTGGAGGAGGCGTCACCGCTTGAGCGGTGGCCGAGCGGCCGGTATGTGATGCACGACTTGGTCGGCGCCTACGTCACCGCCACGGCTACCGCCCTGCCCGACGACATGCGGGAGATCGGGTCTTCGGCCCGGACCACCCCGACGTTCGATGCACCAGGGAGCGGTTGGACCTGTGGAGTGGAAGCGACCCAGAACACAAGTGACGCCTGCACCTCAGTCGAGCTCTTCGAGCCCCTTGGGCTTGTCCAGCTCGGCTTCTGCCGGGGGCTGGTTGTCCAACAGGCGGCGGACGGCGAAGCGGGCGTCGAGAAAGGACGGTGCTACGGCCGTGGCGATGAGGTGGGCCAGCCGGTCTTGGCCGGGCAACCGGGTCAGTAGGTAGTCGGTGATGTCGTGGATCGCGTCTGCGCCATCGGTGCGCAGCGGGGTGAGGGCGGTCCCGAAGCGGCGCAGAAGGTCGAGCAGGCCCGCTTCGGCGGCTGAGCCGGGTTGGCCGGGTGCGCTGCTGCGTACGCCGACGATGAGACGGACACGGCGGTGGCGTAACAGTGGTCCGATGAGGTCGGTGGCGGTGTGCGCCGGTGCGACGGCTTCGTCCAGACCGTCGATGACGATGGTGATCGGGCGGCCGGGCTCGAACTGGTCGAGAACCTGGTGGCGCAGGGTGGCTGTGCGGCCGCCGACGTCGGCGGTGTGGGCAGGAGTGACGCCGGCGGCGGTGAGTAGTTGTTCGGTGATCTCCTCGGTGGTCTTGTTGCGCGCCAGTACCGCCAGGTCGACCGACCCTGGCGGTGGGACGGTATCCGGGTCCGCGGAAGCCACGGCGTCGGCGTAGTGCGGGTTGGCCAGAAAGTCAGGATCGCTGAGGGTCACCGCGCGGGCGATGATCGCCGACTTGCCTGTGCCCGCGGCGCCGGTGATCACGAGCATTCCGGTTCCGTAGGTGAGGAATCGGGCGAGCTGGGTGGTGAGCTCGCCTCGCCCGGTGAAGTACCAGCCGGGGTCGGTGGCCGAGATTCTGCCGCTGGCGCGGTCGAGCCAGTAGTCCAGCTCGCGGGTCGGGGCGGCGAGCTGGCGGCGGGACTTGCCGACGAGAGTGGGCGGTGGTGGCCGGTAGCCCGGGTTGGGTAGGCAGAGGGTCGGCTCGGCGCGGTCGCCTTCTTGCAGGACGTGGCGGATCTGCAGCACGCTCGTTCCGGCGTCGGCCAGCCTGCGGCAGGCGGCCTCGAGTTCGCGGACGAACTCGTCGATGCTCAGCAGCGGTGCCGTGTAGCCGGCTCGTTCGGTAAGGAATCGGTGGGTTTCGCCGAGTACAACGGTGAATTCGCTGGCGCGTGGCATTTCGTCGAAGTCGGCGGTGGTGAGCACGGTCAGCGAGGCGTGTCTGCGTTCGGCGGGCAGGTCCTTGCGCAGCTGGGCAAGTTCGGCGTCGAGTTCGCCGGCGAAGCAGCTGTTCACGATCACCAGTACGTGTCGGGCGTGGGAGGCGAGCGCGGCGGCGATGAGGTCCGCGGTGGGGTAGCCGCGTGCGAGGTGGTGACCGTGTGGGGTGTCGGGCAGCATCAGGTAGTGGCGGCCCGATCCAGACCGGACGCCGTGGCCGGTGACGTAAACGACCGCGGTGTCGGCGTCGGTCATGTCGCGTAGCTGGTGTGCGATGGCCTCGACGTCCCGGCGGGTGGTCAGTGGCTCAGCAGTGATAGCGGTCAGTGCGCGGTCGCCAAGCTAAAATCGGCCCATACCGTGGCGGCCAGAGCAAGCTGGTCGTCGATGGCGGCGGTGATCTGGCCGTCGCGGATGGCGAACAGGTACAGCGTGCGGCTGGCCATCCCTGGGGACCCTCTTGATGTGGCGATGTAACACACCTATCGCCGACGGGGACGTTAACGTTGCGTGACACCCTGTCACCTCTGGAGGATGGATGACACCGGACGCGGTGATGGTGGTGCCCGGCATCATGGGCAGCGAGCTGATGGACACCACCACGGGGCAGACGCTCTGGGGCTTGCGGCCGAAATTGTTGGTGTCGGCATTGATGGCGGGGTTGGAGCCCCTGGCGCTCACCGACGCGGAACGCCGCGGGGACACCAGCCGGGTCAAGCCCGTGGGTCTGCTGAAGTTTCCCGCCTACCTGCCCGGGCTGACCGGGCTGGAGCCCTACACCGGCCTGGTGCGGGAGCTGCGGGGTGTGGTGCGCCATCCCAGCGCGGTCGCCGAGTTCGCCTACGACTGGCGGTTGCCGGTCAAGCGCAACGCCGCGCTGCTCGCCGACGCCGTCGACGCGCACCTCGAGTCGTGGCGTGCACGCAGCGGCCGGTCGGACGCGCGGATCGTGCTGGTGGCCCACTCGATGGGCGGACTGCTGTGCCAGGCGATGGCTCCCAACGATCAGGTGCGCGCCACGCTCACCCTGGGCACCCCGTTCGACGGCGCGGCCAAAGCCGCAGTGATGCTCTCCCCCACGACCGGACGGCTGCAACGGCGGTTGCGGGCGGCCGCGGTGACCATGCCCGGTCTTTACGACCTGCTGCCCGCCTACCGCTGCGTCGACACCGGCAATGACGTCCGCCGGCTCACCGTCGCCGACATCGTGGACTTGGGTGGCGACGAGGACCTCGCCGCCGCAGCCTTTACCGCGCGAGCCCAGCGGGCGGCGACCGCGCTGCCACAGCACTGGGCGCTGATCGGCGTGGAACAACCCACGATGTCGTCGCTGACGCTGAACGCAGGCACAGCCAGCGGCACCTACGACACCTTCAAGCTTCACGACGACGGCGAGCTGGTTCGCGACGAGCACGGCCGGCTGCGGCGCAGTCCCGGCTTCGGTGACGGCACTGTGCCCCGCAATTCCGCGGTCCCCCACCACCAGGACCGGCACATGGTCCTGGCGCAGCAACACACCACGCTGGCGCAGTCCGACGAGGCCATCATCTTCGCCCGCGACATCGTGGAGCACGGCCGCGGCGCGAAAGAACCCCGGCTCGGCGACGGCGACATCGGCCTCGTCCTACCGGATGTCGTGTCGCCTGGCCAGGAGTGGACCGGAACGCTCAGCGGCATCAATGGCCCTTTCCACGTCGCCTGCCTCCTGACTGACGCCGACACCGGCATGGTCGTGGATCGCCCGACGCCCTACCGCCGCGACGGCCAGGTAGGGATCACCGGTGTGGCGGATCGGCCGGGGCTCTACCGGCTGCGCGTCGACGGCGGCAGTACCCCGGTCGTGCAGTTCCTCCTGGCGGTGCCGTGACCGACCGGCACATCGAAATCTTCCCCCTCGCCCTCGGCCACTACGGCGATCCCGGCCTACCGCCGCTGGACGGTGTCGACGCCGAAGTGAGCACACTGGCCCAGCTGCTGGCTGACTTCGGTGGCGTGGTGACCGACTGGTCGGTCCCGATGCGAGACCGGGGTAGCGACGCGGTGGAGTCCCGGCTGGCGCTCTGGAGTGGTTCGGAGCACCCGTTCTCGATGCTCTACTGGGCCGGGCACGCCAGCGCCAACCGCGCCGAGCCACGCCTGCAGCATGCCCGCAGCAACGAACGCGAGAACCGTCCCGGCATCAGCTCGGACCGCATCGCCGCCGCCATCGCGCCCCGCAGCCGCGACGAAAGCGAGCACTGGCACATCGTGGTGATCGACACCTGTTGGTCGGCCGCATTCGTCCAAAAGGTCAGCGCGGCCATCGACGCGATGCCAGGCGACCGCCAGTTCCTGCTGATCGGCACCTCCGGTGACGGCGCCACCAACCTGGGCCGGTTCACCGCCGCGCTGCGATACGTGCTACGGCACAACTTCGGCGCCAGTGACCGGATCAGCCTATGGGACCTGGCCGGCGAACTGCGCCGCACACTCCCCCGCGCCGAAGTCATCCCCAAGAAGATCACCGATGACGCCGCACTGCACCGGACCACACCGCTCACCGGCGCACCGCTGGACGTCATCGACGAGATCAACGCCGTCCTCGCCGACCTGTCGGCCGATGAACGCGGCCATTTCATCCCGAAGGCCCAGGGCGGTGAGCTCGGGGAACTGTCGTGGTACTTCCAGGGCAGGCGCAGCGAGTGCGAGCGCATCACCGCCTGGCTCGCCAGCCACGACCACGGTCTGCTCGTCGTCACCGGTGCCGCCGGATCCGGCAAGTCAGCACTGCTCGGCTACCTACTCGCACAGACCCGACCCAAGCTGCGGTCCGTCCTCACCCGACACAGCCTGATCACCGAGCTGACACCCGAGCAACGTCCACCAGAGAACACCTTCGCCGCGGTGATGCATCTGACTGGGTTGTCCACACAGGACGCTCTCGCGCATATCACCGCCGAACTCGGCCTGGACAACCCCGATTCCGGCGCCAGTCTGACCGAGCGCATCGATCGGCTGCTCGCCGACGTCGCCCGACGCGCCCCGCTCACGGTTTTGGCCGACGCACTCGACGAGGCCGTCGATCCACTCACCATCGCCAACGCATTACTGCGACGCCTGGCCGCGCTGGACGGCGTCCGCGTCGTCGTCGGAACCCGCCGCGACACCAGCGAAGGACCAGACCAGCCACCGTCGGAACGTCGTAACCTGCTTGACGCGTTGCGTGTCAACGACATCATCGCCCTCACTCGCGACGCCACGGCCATCGGCCGCTACGTCGCCAGCCGCTTGGCCAAGGCGTTCGGCGACGTCGAGGCCGTCAATGACACCGCTATCGCTGTTGGCGTCAGCGCTCATGAGTTTCTCTTCGCCCATTTGGCCGTGCACGAGATCCTCGCTCTCGGCACGCTGCCGACCGGACCCGCTCTTGACGATCTGCTGGCCACCGATCATCGGGGACTGTTCCGTAGAGCCGTCACACGGCTCAGACACGCTCACCCGGCATCCACCCCCGTGCTACGAGCCCTCGCGCACGCTCAGGGCCGCGGTTTGCCGGTCCGTGACGGCATCTGCGCGTTGGCCGCAACCGCGCTTGCTGCCCGGAACATCAGCGACGCGGACGTGCACGTTGTCCTCGACGCCGCCGCCCCCTACGTGTTGATCGACACCGAGCACAGCCAGAGCGTGCTCCGCCTCGCTCACCGCACCTTCGTCGAGCACTTCGTCGCCGACGGGCATCAGGCCATTGCCGAGGCCATGACCGACCACGTGGCGAAGACTTTCGGAAGGTCTGCGAACCCCTATCTCGCCCACTACCTCAGCGGACATGTCGGGTCTGCAGGCGAGCAGGCGTGGATCTTGCTCGACCGCAATCCTGACGTCCTCGACTGTCTCGATCCCACGTCCGTGGCCGCCGACGCCTGGCGCACCGCATTCGGCCGCCACCCCTTACCGCCTGCCGTCCTGGGTGTCATCGGGGCCAGCCACCACCTGACCACCGCCGCCAACGTTGACCGGCCAGGCCTACGGCAACTTGCCATGAGCAGGCACACCACACTCCACAACTTCCGCCCTCAGGAACCGCCCCCGCACAACCGACACGCTTGGCACGTGCATTGGGCGGCACTCACCCCGGTGCCCACTCACCGCACACTCATCGGCCACACCAGCGGAGTGGCCACAGTGGCCGCAGTGCCGCTGCCCGACGGCCGTACCCTCCTCGCCACCGGCAGCAACGATGAGACAGTCCGCCTGTGGGACCCAACCACCGGCCAACCGGTCGGCGACCCCTTCACTGGCCACACTGACTCCGTGGTGGCGGTAACGGCAGTGCCGTTACCCCACGGCCGCACTCGCCTCGCCACAGGCAGCGATGACTGGACTGTCGGCCTGTGGGACCCAATCACCGGCCGACCGGTCGGCGAAGCACTTACCGGTCACACCGGCTCGGTGAACGCGGTGGCGGCGGTGCCACTGCCCGACGGCCGTACCCTGCTGGCCACCGGTAGCGATGATGCGACGGTGCGGTTGTGGGATCCGGTCACTGGTCAGCCGGTCGGTGATCCGCTTACCGGTCACACCGGCTCGGTGAATGCGGTGGCGGCGGTGCCACTGCCCGACGGCCGCACTCTGCTCGCCGTCGGCAGCGAGGACTGGACAGGGCGTCTGTGGGACGTGGCCACCCGCCAGCCGGTCGGAGGCTCGCTCACCGGGCACACTGGCTGGATAACGGCGGCGGCGGCGATACCGCTGCCCGACGGCCGCACTCTGCTCGCCACCAGCAGCCGCGATAAGACGGTGCGGTTGTGGGATCCCGAGACCGGCCAACCGGTCGGCGAACCACTCACCGGCCACACCGACTGGGTAGCAGCAGTAACCGCAGTACCCCTACCTGACGGACGCACCCTTCTCGCCACGGGCAGTCACGATAAGACGGTGCGGTTGTGGGATCCCGAGACCGGCCAACCGGTCGGCGAACCACTCACCGGCCACACCGACTGGGTGGTATCGGTGGCCGCAGTGCCCCTGCCTGACGGACGCACCCTCCTGGCGACGGGCAGCGATGACTGGACTGTCCGCCTGTGGGATCCGACCACCCCCCGACCGGCCGGCGAACCACTCACCAGCCACACCGACTGGGTAGAGGCTCTAGCGGCAGTGCCACTATCCGAGGGCCGCCCCTTGCTCGCCACCAGCAGCCACGATAAGACCGTCCGCTTGTGGAATCCCGAGACCGGCCAACCGGTCGGCGAACCACTCACCGGCCACACCGACTGGGTGGTATCGGTGACCGCAGTACCCCTGCCTGACGGACGCACCCTCCTCGCCACGGGCAGCAACGATGAGACAGCTCGTCTGTGGGATCCCGAGACCGGCCAACCGGTCGGCGAACCGCTCACCGGTCACACCGAACCGGTGAGGGCTGTGACTGCGATACCGCTGCTCGATCATGTCATGCTGCTTGCCACCGGCAGCGAGGACGGGACAGTCCGCTTCTGGGACCCGACCACGCGCCAACTGGTCGGCGGCCCAATCGCCTGCCACATCGGCGGCATAATGACGATGGCGACGATACCGCTGTCCGATGGCCGCACCCTGCTCGCCACCGGCAGCGATGACCGGACGGCGCGATTGTGGGATCCACTGACCGGCCAACCGGTCGGCGCCCCACTGACCGGCCACACCGACATCGTGCGTGCCATGGCGGCAATACCGCTGTCCGACGGCCACGCCCTGCTCGCCACCGGCAGCCACGACCAGACGGCGCGATTGTGGGATCCACTGACCGGCCAACCGGTCGGCGCCCCACTCACCGGCCACACCGACATCGTGGTAGCTGTGGCATCCATGCCGTTGGCTGACAACCGCATCGTGGTTGTCACCGGCAGCCACGATGGGACAGTGCGCCTGTGGGATCCAACAACCCAGGCAGAGCTCAAGACGATCGTTGTCGAGACACCTGTGCTCGCGATTGGAGCCTGGCATCAAGACATGATCGTTGTCGCGCTGAGCGACGGCGTTGCCGCTGTGTCGGTCGGCATAGTTTGAAGTTAACAAGATTGCGGCCAGCGGCGGCACGAACGCGAAGGCATCGGGCACAGACGTCGGCGGCGGATGGGCGCGTATGGCCGCGCTCGAACGCAAATGGACCCATCTGCTGTCCGCGGACGTGACCGCCGTCGACGCCTGCGCGGCCGCGCTCCGGCGCTTCGGAGCCTGCACGTCGGGCCCCACCTCAGAGTCTGGGAGGGTTCTTTCCGTGCTGGACGACGTGGTCACGCCAGCAGATCGCTGATGGCCGCCACCCCGAACCCGGCTGCGGCGCACAGCAGCATTCGGGCATTTGTTCTCACCATCCCGCAGCTCTTCGGCCACGTCCTGGCAGGCCACCGTGAGCACGCCGTCGTCGGCGTCGTCCTTGAGGCACGCGACTTCCCAGAGGGTGCCGTCGTTCGCGGCAGGCAGCACGAAGATCTGTTGTACGACGGTGACGAGGCGGGTGAGCTGCTCTTACCCACGTGGCGTCGTCGGTGGCAATGTAGCTCCCGTCGGCGACTCGCCGGGCAGGCCCCAGGGCGACCAGTGAGAGGTCCGGCGAGAAGGCCACCGCCGATGACTTGCGGGCGTTGCCCGCCGAGCTCGGTGTCAAGCGGTCGGCGGGCGTCCGCGGAGGATGCTTGATCAGTTCATCGGCGACCTCGTCCTAAGAGCGCCTTCACGATCTCGGCGAGGTGCTTGAGGCCTTCCGTCTTGCCGGTGACACGCACGATGTAGGCACCGAGGATGAGGACGGCCAGCGCGACGACCGTCAGACATATGACGGCGAGCACCGGCACAACGGCGACAGTGTTGGCGAGGATAGCGGGCATCACGAACTCCGATCCGCCTTGCCAGGTCCAGAGTCCTGAGAAGGCGTTCGGCGGTCGTGCCGCTCCATTGTGGATGGTGGTGCCAGGGGCGATCCACTGGGTCGCTGGGTCCGTGCGCTTCGGAGAAACGAACCCGGCGACCGCTCTGGAACAGCCGTCGAGCTTTTGTACTGCCGAAGTACTCGGTCAGACCGGGCGGCCATCATGGCGATCACTATCACCCGGACTTGTCTGGCGTAACGATGAGGACCGGCCACTGACCGGCCCACGCATGCCATGATACCTGTCAAGCGAATCGTCATGGAAGAACGTGCGCTGCAGCCGCGAGCAACGACTACAGGCCGCAGGGCGACTTCCTGCGCATCCACGGCATCAAATGGCTCGCCGACCCAGGCGTCGTCGAGGCCGGCGCGAGCCGGCGTGGCGGTCCGGGCAGCCGCGAGCAGTTCGGTGAGCACGGTGGCGTCGGCGGTCAGCTCGGTCTCGTCCGCGCCGCGCAGCCGCTCGGCGAACGTGTCCTCCAGCCCGGCCTCGTGCGGCACACGCAGGCGGGTCAGCAGGTCTTCGGCCAAGGCGGCGTGCTGCTCCAGCTCGGGCACGCGCGCGGCGAGTGCGTGCGCTTCGGCGAGCTGGGCGAGCAGCGCCGCCCCGTCGCCGGCGTCCTCGGCGGACGGCTGGACGGGTATGGCGGCCGGTGCGGGCGGCTCGGGCGCGGCCTGCTCGACAGCGTCCAGGCTGGTCGCCGCGGGGTCGGGTGCGGTCACAAAACGGGACCTCCTGGGGTCACAGGCAGCGTGGTGGATCGCGCGGCAGCGGCTGGCGCGCAGAGGAAGCCGCGGGCGTGAGCGCGCGGCGGTTCAAGAGGCCGGCGTGGAGCTATCGGTAGCACACAGTGCGCAACGTGTGATGCGGCGGTGGCCGTACTGGCCATCTCCAAGTCCACGCCTTCGGTTGAGCAGTGGATGAGACGGATCCTGCAGTCCCGTGGGCCCTCTCAAACCCTGTTGTGGAAAGCCGGTGCCACAGCGCGTCGCGCAGCCGTTCCCACGACGCGCGGTCGGAGGTCAGGCCGGTCGACGTGGTGGCGAGCTGGACGGTGTTCAGCAGCTGGTCGATGGCGAGTCCGCCCTCGGACTCGCCGCGGCGCAGGAACTTCCGGAACAGGTCGGCCGAGCTGCTCGACGCGTCCCGGAAGTGTGCCGCGATCATGCTCGCGAGCCGTTCCTCGTTCGGCGGCTGCATCTCCAGCTGCAGCGTGCGGCGCAGGAACGCCGGCGGAACTCGCGTTCCCGGTTGCTGGTGAAGACGATGAACGGGAACGCGCGACACGTCACGCGCCCCTCGATGATCTCGGCGCTGCCACCCGGATCCGCCGTGTGCACAACGACCTTCGGCGTCCGGCGCGCGACGCGGGCCAGCTCGCGGACCAGGTACTCGCCGTCCTCGATGGTCGCGAGCATGTCGTGGGGCAACGACAGGTCGGCCTTGTCGATCTCGTCGATCACCAGCACGCGCGGGAGCTCGTACGGCAGCAGCGCGGAGAAGGGCCTGGAAGTATCCGCTTCGGCGGCGCCACCGCCGATGTTTCTCCTTGTCCCAACTTCGTTCCAGGGACCGCAGGGAGACCGGGTAGTCGATGCCGATTGGCATGGCGATTTCGTCCGCCGGTCCGAGCCACTGCTCGACGGGCAGGTTGAGCAGGTCTTTGGGCAGGATGAACTCGATCGAGATGGAGCTCGCGTTCTCCGCCCACCCCTCGACCCCGGCGACCAGCTCGCCCGCCCGCACCCGCAGCTCGGCGAGGCTGCCGGGGTGGTCGCCGCCGGGCTGCGGTGACCACTGCGCCGAATGCGACTGCCGGGCAAGCTGGTGATCTTCGCCGGGGCAGGCGTGTCGATGAGTCCACCGTCGAGTTTGCCTTCAGGCAGTCGCCACCGGAGCCTGGCGTCACTGCCGCCCACATCGGCATGAGCGCCGCATCGTTCGGTACACGATCAGCGGCATGACAGGACGTTGCGCTGTGGCCGGCTCACCTAGAATTTCTTTGGTCGTCGGTGTGCGGCGCGTTCATGGTCACGTTTGGCGGGCCGCGGCGATGATGTGGGTGTGTCGCGCCGTGGCTGGGTTGTGTGGATCGTGGCAGGTGTCGTGGTGGCCACCGGCGGTGGCGCTCTGGCGTGGGCGGATCTTGAGGCTGCGGACAAGATTGCCAGCGTGGTCGGGGGCGTCTGCGGCGCGTTGGGTCTGGCTCTGTCGGCCTATGGCCTGCTCAAGGCCCGGCAGCCTCGTCCTGAACCCCTTGCCGCGGCACCGGTCGACCCGGTGGGCGTTGGGCGGGTGGGGAATGCGATCAGTGGGTCGACGGTGAGCGGGACCGCGGTGCAGGCGGGGTCGGTGGAGGGGCCGGTGGTGATCGGCGAGCGCAATATCATCGGTTCTCAGGTGGTGGTGCCGCCGGTCGTGGTGCCGGAGATGGAAGTGGTGGCCGCGGTGGCGGGGCTGGGCCGGGTTCCGGCCGGGCAGCGTGTGTTTGTCGGGCGGTCGGAGGAGTTGCGGCGGCTGGACGCGGCAGTGAGCCGTACTGGCCGGGCGGTGGTGGTTGCGGTGCACGGCCTGGGCGGGATCGGCAAGAGCACGCTCGTGGCGCGGTTCGCCGAAGTGCACGAGGCGCGTTTTTCGTTGGTCTGGTGGATGATCGCGGATTCGCCGGCCGCGATCGAGGCGGGTTTGGCCGAGCTGGCGGCGGAGCTGGTGCCGCAGGCCGTGCAATTGCCGTCGGAGCAGCGCGCCGAGCTGGGGGCGCGGTGGCTGGCGACGCACACCGGCTGGCTTCTGGTGCTGGACAACCTGACCGCTCCAACAGGCGCGGCGGCGTTGCTGGCGCGTGTGCGTACGGGCACGGTCGTGATCACCAGTCGCCACAGCGTGGGATGGCACGCGCTGGCGGAGCCGGTGGCGCTGGATGTGCTGAGCCCCGGCGAGGCCGTCGACTTGATGACCCGGATCGTGCACGCGGTCCAGCCCGGCGCGGATCTCACCGGTGTGGATCGGGTGTGTGCCGAGTTGGGGTGGTTGCCGCTCGCGGTCGAGCAGGCGGCCTCGTACCTCGCCCAGACCCGTATCAGCCCGGAGACTTATCTCGAGCTGCTGGCGGGTTCGCCCGCGCGGATGTTCGTCGCGGCCGGCGAAAGCAGCGACACCCAGCGCAGCATGGCTCGCGTCTGGCACGTCACGCTCGCGCACCTCGCCGACACCCCCGCCACGGTCCGGTTGCTGCGTCAGCTGGCGTGGTACGCCCCAGACGGGATCCCGAGGAGCCTGCTGGCCGACGGGATTGTGGAACCGGAGTTGTCCGAGGCACTGGGCCGCTTGACCGCCTACAGCATGATCACCTTGACCACGGACACCGTGACCGTGCATCGCCTGGTCCAAGCCATCACCCGCACACCCGACCCGACCGACCCCTATCGCCAACCAGGCGACATCGCCGCCGCCCGCGACACCGCCACCACCGCCCTCGCCACCACTGTGGACGGCCTCAACCCCGACAGTCCCGCGGACTGGCGGGTCTACCGGCAGGTGCTACCCCACGCACGTGCCCTGCTCGACCACACCACCCCCGACACCGACTCCCCGGCGACCGGCCTGGTGCTCAACGCACTCGGCCGCTACCTGGAGGGGCAGGGCGAGGTCGGCACTGCCATCGCCTATCACATCCGCGCCACCACCGCCCGAGAACGCCTCCATGGCCCAAACCACCCCGGCACGCTGGCCTCGCGAAACGACCTGGCTGGCGCCTACCGGTCGGCGGGTGATCTGGGCCGGGCGATCCCGCTGCACGAGGCGGTCCTCGCCGACTATGGGCGGGTGCTGGGCGCCGACCACCCGGACACGCTGGCGTCGCGGAACAACCTGGCCTACGCCTACCGGTCGGCGGGTGATCTGGGCCGGGCGATCCCGCTGTACGAGGCGACCCTCGCCGACTATGGGCGGGTGCTGGGCCCCGACCACCCGAACACGTTGACGTCGCGGAACAACCTGGCCTACGCCTACGAGTCGGCGGGTGATCTGGACCGGGCGATCCCGCTGTACGAGGCGACCCTCACCGACTACGAGCGGGTGCTGGGCCCTGATCACCCGAACACGCTGAGCTCGCGGAACAACCTGGCCAACGCCTACCAGGCGGCGG
>NZ_LGDY01000153.1 GCF_001279525.1 Nocardia sp. NRRL S-836
TGCTGGGCCCTGATCACCCGAACACGCTGAGCTCGCGGAACAACCTGGCCAACGCCTACCAGGCGGCGGGTGATCTGGACCGGGCGATCCCGCTGTACGAGGCGACCCTCGCCGACTGCGAGCGGGTGCTAGGTCCCAATCACCCCACGACCAAGGCTGTCCGGCGGAACGTGGAGATTGCTAGAGACAGCTGAATCGCCTTGCTGTCACTCACTGAACGCGTACGACAACGCCAGCAACGTCCGCTCATCGGCATGAGCGCGTGTGCGACACGATCAGCGGCATGAGCGACGTCTGTGAACCGAGTGGCCAACTTGGCTCATCACTCAGGCGCGACGTAGTGGTGCCGCGCCCATCACGTCGGCCTTGGCACGGTCGAAGTGCTCCCCGTGTACGCGGGCAACAGCGACAATCAGTAGCCGCGTCTTAAAAGACGTCAGAATCTTGCCAGTCCACACACGTGGGGCGCAGGCCCGTTTCGCCGAGTTCTTCCAGTGCCTCGCGTAGCTTCTCCCAGGAGATGGCAGCATCGGCTGGAAACCGCGTGCGGGTGTCGAAGTCGACGAACAGATCGACCTCGTGATCGCGTGTCGGCCGAACTTGTGGGGCCCGTGCGTACGAGCCCTTCGTCACCCAAGCCCGCATCACGCCTTCGGGCATTTCCGCGGCGGTGCTTTGTCCCTTGGCGGGCTTCTGGTTCCGATCGCCGGCCGGAAGGAAGCTGGACGGTCCCATCGTGTGGATCGCCGCGATGCGGTAAGGCACGTTGATGTCGAACTTGAGCTGATGGTCCGGCAGATTCAGGGGTCCACCGAGAGCGAGTCGGTCCTTGACGCACACCACTGTCGGGTGGAACTGCTTGTGTGCGAGCACCTCGCCGAGGACGCGGTCAAGATCACAGCGTGACTCCACGGTGACGGGGTCGTCCGCCTCATTGGTGTCGGTGAAGTACCAGACGTCGAGAGCGTGCTTCACCTCGTGCTCCTCCCGTGGAACGTGCGGGTCTTCATCGGATCATGCACCGTCATGGATTGCCCCGGTTTCAGGATGAAGGGTACGAGGTTCTTGCAGGAGTAGGGACCAGCGCACATCGGAAAGTTGATGACCAGGTCAACGTGGGTGTCGCCGCTGTTGCGCAGCCGCCATGCCACCTTGCCCTCCACATGCTCGCCGGTCGTGACTCTTCCTGGCCCGGTCGGTGGGAAGCCCTCGGCCCGCAGGTGCTCGGCGATCTTCTGATGCTCGTCCTGGACGTCCTGGCCGCTTTGGACCACGTCGGAGTTGCCTTCCTGATCCCGGTAGAACCCGCTGGTGACGTAGGTCGGGAGCTGTTCTCTTTGCCGATCGGCCCATGTTGGCTCAGAGGATGCGGATGGCGACGCGGTCGACGGTGCAGGAGTTGGTGGAGGCGTCGACGGGTTGGCCTGCGACGGCGGCTGCGTGGGTACATCACTTTGAAGAGTCCTGCGGTACCGCTCGACCTCTCTGCATCCCGCAGCGACGATCTCAGACAGTTCCGCTGTTCCCTTGGCGACGTTGATCCACATCTGAGCGGCCTGGTTGAACTCGTCCTCAAGGGAGCCCGATCCCTGCATGACTTCGGTCAGCAGCGCCGCCGCCTCGCTGGCGAGCTGCCCGGCCTGTGTCAAAGCCGCGTTCGCTTCCTCGGCCTTGCCCGCCACCCGCTGCAGCCCGACGGCGATCTCTTCGAACGTCGCCACGTGCACCCCCTCCCGCCACCGCATCGTGGCATGAGGTATCGACAACCAGTCGCACGTCCGCGTTCGGTTGCCCGGTACAAGCGGGTTGTGGTGTTGCTCGCGTGCGGGCGCAGCATCCTGCTGACAGGGCGGCTCTACCGCTACAGCACCGGGTTTCTGCGGCATCCGCACTGCGACTGTCAGATGAAGCTCGTCACCTAGGAGCAGTGGCGCGAGGACCGGTCCGGTGACCGTCGCGTGCGCTGTTCGACGCGATGACGCCGCGTAGCAGACCCTTCGTGATCAGCGCACTAGGCGCTCGAAGTCACCGCCCCCTGAAGACCTGACCGGACGACATGCTGCGGATCCGGGCGAGCTGTTCTCCGACAGGCGGAAAGGGAGGGCGAGCGGAGCGCTCACGATGCCGACGTTGTCATGCGTTCGCGGTGAACTGAGACCCGCGGACCACGTCCACCGCGGCACGGTTCGGACGGAGCGGCACCACATTTGGGACACGCGGACTCTAGCGCCCGTGCTCGACCCGACCGCTGTGGCCGTTCGTCGGGGGCAGTTACAGGCAGTGTCGGCCATAGCGCGCCCTCAGCCAATCCGTCGAATTGCCTGCTCGCCCATGCGAACAACGACGTCCGAGGCTTGTCCGGAAACACCGCCGCGAGCTCGTCAGTGCGCGCGGTCAGCACCTGACGACGAGCCTGTGCCCGGATCCACCTTATTGGTCGGTCGTCACCTTGCTGCACACGCGCGTTGACCAACGCGCGTACCTGCTCATGCGGGCCTACATCAGGCAGCCGGGCATCCCTGGTCATGCACATATTGTTGCCACGACCGACTACCCCAGCTCAGCATGGGGTGTCGTCCAGGACGCAACCACCGGCCCTACCTTTCGGTAACCGGTGCTCTTTGAGCTGGTCAGCCAATCCACTCAGCCTCCTTCAACGTCCACGATTCGACGAGCCTCGACCGGCCGGCGCCCCACCACCAGCGGTCGCGGTTCTCGACGCCGGGTGCTCGATGAACCGGAGAGCTCGAGTGCATAGATGGCGCCGAAACGGGCTTGGAGGTGTTCGTGCTGATGCGGTCGAGTTGGTCGACCGCCTTGATGAACCAGCCGGTGAGTTGTCACTGCTCGACCACGGCGTTCTGGGTGCGGGTGGCATCCAGGGACCACCCGGTGAAGGATCCCGGTGGCGTGCCTGCTCCCCAGCCTCGGAGGGTCGGCGGGCTGTTCAGGATGTGCGCAGATGGAGACGTGAGCACGCGCGAAGGACCTGGTGCCGGGCTTGTGGCGCTCGGCGATCAGGCGAGGCGTCGTGGCTCCAGACTGGGGTGTCAGCTGCCCGTCGGCGAACTGCGAGCTCGACCAGATCGCCCACATCGCGCTGCTGCGAGAGCGGACGACAGCAGGCGCGCTGGCTGCCAGGCTCGACGGTGTCGCGATCACCGGCCTTCCGGGTGCTGCCGCAGTGGCGTGGACGGGCCGGGCGCATACCTGTCACGATCACGAGGATCAGCACCGAGATCGGCTACCCGGTCGTCGGCGACGATGACCCGGATGTCGGTGTGCCGTCTGGCTCGGGGGTGTTCACTCGTCGCGGAAACCACCGTGCCACCGGCCGGCTCGCCGTGTACCGGAAGATCAGCGAACCTGGTGACAAGCAAGGCCAGAGGCCAGTCCGCCGCGGCCTTGGCCGGGCAGGGCGGTGATGGCCTCAGACTCGCATCGTGGTCGTACGGGAGGATCAAGGCCGCTTACGGCCTTCGCGGGTGTACGGAGGGAGATCGAGGCGCTTCCGCTTCGACCGAAGGCGGAGGCGCGTAGGCGGTCGACATGGGCGGGTGTGAAACGGCCCGTGAGCGTTGACGCTTCGTACAGCAGTTCCGCGAGATCGGTGTCAGGGATCCAGGACTTCGTGAGAAGTGCGGCCGCGAGTCCTACTACATCGCGGTAGGTGCTCGGCAGGCCGACCTCATAGCCTCCTGAACGCGCAAGACAATCTTCATGGCTGAGCCGCCACGTCTTGAGGGCCGGTGTGTCGGCGTGATCGGCCGAAACGGTGGAATCTTCCGCGGTCATGCTCGACAACGCGGGTACCTCAAGCCAGGCGTCGCGTGCTGTCAGGGGAAGTCGGCATTCTCCGCACCGCAGCACGGGCAGATCGGTCACGTCAGCGGGCACCGCGTCCTCGGTTGCTCTGGTCGCTGCCGGCAACGCCGCACGCAGCTCGCCCAGGTTCGAGGTGATGGCATCGAGCTGGAACAAATCCTCGAACAACGTCTTCGTCATAGCCGCCAGCGGTCCCCGGAGGTACGGGTAGGATTCGAGCGGTCTCGAGGTGAGACAAGCGCGCCAGGCCATCTGGTCCAAGTGGCTCAACACGCGGCACTCCACGGCGGAGGCCGACGGCACGCGGTCGCCTGGGACGTTCCTCCCCAGGCTCGTGGCGTTGACCATCAGACGGCATGCCTGGCCGAGGCTCCGCCTTTCGACGAATTGCCCCAGCACGCGTCGGAGTTTGCCGTCGTGCTGAGCCAGCGTCATGGTGATTCCGACGCTCTCGAGTTGCCGGCGCAGAAACGCCAGCGCCTCGTCCACGAGCAGTTCTCGGGCGAGTTCGATCAGTTCATCACTGCGCCGCTGATCCAATGCCTCGGGCAGGAGCCGTAGCCACAGATGGTGATCGAGGCACGTGACCGCACCGCGCTCGGTCCCACCCCAACGTACGTGGTGCACGGCATCGAGGGGCCGATAGCTCTCCTCCAGCACAGGCTTGTCGTCGACACGACGCGGATTTCCTGGTTGCACCCAGTCAAAGGCCGTCACGGGGCTGTCTGGGTGTACGTGCAGCAATCCCGCCCTCACCACCGAGGCCAGGTAGTCCGGTCCCGAGTCACCTGGGTGCAGCGGGCGCCGCATTGAGGACCGCGGTCGCAGCGGGACAGCGTTCGGTACAGCGCATCGGATCATGGTCAGCGCAGTCATCTCGTCGCTGACCCCGGCCAACGGAATCAGCGCTTCAGGGAGCGTTCCGAGAGGAAACTCTTCTCGAAGAACGGCCCGCTCAGCTGCGGCAAGCCGGAATTCCTCATCGCTGACGTGCGCACTTGCCCAGAACGGGGGTGCGGGCAACGCAGATGCAAGCGTCCGTGCGACCTTCGACCGGAGCTTGGGACTGCAGTCCAGACAGGGCCCGGGGTCTGTGCCCTCGGTGATGCGTTCGAGCACTGCACGGGATGTCAGAGTCAGCGGATTCGCGCACTCGCGGCACCGGTGCCCTACCGCTACCGCCGAGATCCCGGCAAGGGCGAGGTGCTGCGTTGGCCCGGTCAAACCGGTGTCGATGTCCTTGACGTAGTCAGTCCAACACGGTTGCCCCATCGGTCCGTACGAGCGCAAATCCCAGTACTGCTCGCCAATGCGACGCAGTACCTCCTCTGCACCATCCACGTACCAAAGCTCAAGCTGAGGCTGACGGGAGGGAGTGCCGGTCGACAAGTCCACGTCGACGGGCCACGATTCGGTCATCGGTCACCAAAGATCGAAACGAAGGGACGTGAACTTCTACCAGCTACTGTCCCAACGAGCACAACCCAGCCGGGCCATAGAACACCATCGGGTGACTACCTACCTTCAAACTGGCGTTCGCGACGATCTCGCAGTCATGATGCCCACGGATTCAACGCAAGGCTGCGCGAACGAGCGATGTCACGAGCACTCTTGCCAGGCGTGAGAGATGCAGGCGGCGACATGTGGGTTCGAGGCAATTGCAGCCGATGCCGCAAGCCGGTGTTCCTAGGCACCACCGGAGCCAGCCAGCGGCAGATCGTGCTCGACGTGACACAGTTCACCACTGCGGCCGTTCCGGACCAGGATCGATATGCCTATAGCAAGCGTCGCGGACTGATCAACGTCAACATCGTTCCCGGAGACCCACCTGCCCGGTGCCTTCGACGGCATCGGTGCGCGGTCAGCGAGGAAACCGGAAATGGTCTGGTGCTCTATTCAGAGCGATGCACGTTGTGCTCGGCAACCTGCCTGCGCGGAGAACTCGTCACCAGTCGCCCGGTGCTGGTTGAAAAGCATGCCAATGGTGAGTTCGTGCCAGTGAAGCACGAATTCCGGGTACCGATCCGGTACTGGCTGGCCCGCGCCACCTTCGACGTCGGCAAGGACGCCGATCGGTACACCCCTCACTGGAGACTCTGCGAGAAGCTCGCTGAGTGGCGAGCTCACATCTCGGACAAGGCGTCGATTCGTGCGTGCACCGATTGCGGACAACCGCTGACAGGTCCAATCACCGAGCCGACCCACCGCTCGTGCCGTGAAACCTCCAGCATCTATCGCGCTGTCCTTCAACCGTATGACAGCGAGATCTGGGACGGCCTTCCGGGGGCCGAGCCAAGGCCCAAGCGACGCACGGGCGGCGCGGATCAGTGCGTCCAGATGACTACCCACGGACTCGGGCAGTGTCAGCGCAACCGGGACACCGAACCTGACTACACCGCGCGCCACACAGAATTCTGCTCGATGCACAACCCCGCTCGGATGTGCTGGCGCGCAACGAGAGCACAAAAGCCCTGTACGGACAGGACAGGCGACGGAACCGCGTGTGCCTACCACGAGGGCCTACCTCGCTTGGACCACCCGCGATTGATGGGCGACCACGGCGGCGTGGCGGCACTCGGCCCGGATGGCTCGATGGTGCTGACCGAGCAGATGGTTGAGGACGTGGGCGAGATCGCTCCGGACGAACCCGACGACGAGCCAGCCGGCGACGGGCCAGCCGGCGACGAGACGGACCTCAAGCTGCCCACCCCTTGGCCGCACCTCAACGATCGACTCCAAGGCGGTTTCGACGTAGGACAGTTGGTCAGCTTCAGCGCCGGACATCACCGCTACGCCAGCAAGATTCTGCGCACCCAGTTCGAGTTTCTTCGCGATATGAGGCTCTCGGCCGAGTGGCACGACTGCGATCGAGACACCACCACGATCGAGTCAGTGATCGGGTGGGCCGCCGGGCACGTCGAGAACGACGTCGCAGCCTTGTTCATCGACTGGTTCCCGAGAATCGCTCATGCCGAACGCGGCGATGCCGGGTACGACGATGCCGGGTACGAGGATGACGACTACCGACCGCGACGCCCGGTGGAACACACAACCACGATGGTTCTCGGCGGGCTGCGAGCTCTCGTCTCAGGAACCCAGACCGTAGTGTTCATCGGCGCGATGATGGAGTATGCCGCGCTGAACGTCATTGACCGCGAAGCGGTCGTCCGCTACGCGATCCAAGGTGACGATGCAATCAGCGACTTCGTCCGCACGATCCTGATCCTCTATCCAGACGCACATGGCTCAGGCAAGCCTTCCGGATGGCTGCGGAAGGCACAGCCATACGCGGAAGGCCTGCGGGAAACGTTTCCGCTTACCCGCTCCTAGAAAGAATTGCAGCAGATCCGGAAAAAACTAGTTGCGCGACAGCAGGAGCCGCGCCCGAAACTCACGTACTTCACATCGTCAACGGTGGCCGTAGCCAGCCAGTGGCCTGACGCCCGGATTGAAGTCCGGCACGAGGACATGCTGAAGGCCAGGGTCCCGTTGTTCCCTGATTGCACCTGGCCTTACGACTCGCGGTTATCGCGCGGACGCTCGCTCCGCATGTCACCGTCCCGCAGAGGCATGTGCGGTAGCGGAGGTCAGCTGGCAGGCATTTTGGTGAGTACGGGGCCCAGCCACTCGTTGTCCACGAAGGCGCGGATGCCCGCGAAGTTGTGCGGCGTCACCGCCGCGATGACGGCGCTTGCCGCGTCGGCCACTTTCAGCAGCTCGCTGCGCAGCATTACCGTCATGTCCTCGCCGACGGTCCGGGCGAGCTCGTGCAGCAACAGCGCCACGCGCGAAAGCTGCCCGGTGAGGTTGATCAGCGAGGTCGCGATAGGTCCTGGCTGGTCCAGCCGACCCGACACCAGTGGCCGGGAATACACGGCAATGGCGTCTTCGAGAACCCGCTGCTGTATGCGGAGGCCCGCGGCCAGGGACGCCAGATCGCAGATGCGGTCGTACGGTGCCTTGAGAGCGTGACAGGAGGGCAGCAGCGACAGAACCCTTTCGCTGGCCTCCGTCGCTGTGATCGCCAGTTCAGCGTCTAGGGAATCCATCCGATGACCCTAGCGCCCGTCATACGGCCCGCTCCGGCATCGGCACGGTCCCGATCCGCCAGCCGCGCCGGCTATCAACGTTCAGCGGCTGTGCGGCGAGGCTGACCAGGGCCAGAGTGATGTTGCCAACCAAGGCGGCCGACGACGTGGACGCGATGCCTCAGCCAGGCTGGGACTCACGGAAGCTCGCGCAGCCGTAGTCGGCTCGTCGAACGCCGGGTCCAACATCACTATCGTCGACCTCACCGTCGAGGCCGTCAGGATCGCGGAGTCGGCTTGGCCCCTTGAAGGTTGTCAACGACCTGCTTGAGCTGGCCGCTGACGACGAACGCAGCCATGCGCTGCGCCCCGGCGACGTGATATTCGTCCACAACGGCGACGCCGACCTGGGCCGCTCCACCGCCGTCGACATCCCGAACATGCGAATACTGCTCCGCCCCTGCGACACCATCAGCCACCAAGCCGCGGTCGCCGCGGCGTTCGCCGCAGTGACCTTCTTGTCTTCGAGACCCGGCTCCCTCGGTGCGAGACGCCGGGCGCGCCGCGGCAGCTGGCCTGCCCGCTACTGAGTTGCTCTGGTTGTTCCGCGACAGCCCTGGATGCGCCCCTGCCGGTCAGGCCGGCCGGGACTGCGACCTTCGCCGACCGCTCGTCTCGCGCGCAGCAAGCTGTCGTTGCCGCCCCGAAGCCAGCGCTGCGGTCAAGGCCGCCGGCCGATCTTGGCCACGAACATCCGGGCATCGTCTCTGGCACCACAGCCGAAGCAGTGGAACGCGCCGTGCGCAGGCCGGACGCGCAACATCGTCGACTGGCAGAATGGGCAGTCACCGCGCAGCTGCTGCTCGCCGAGCGGAGTCAGCGTTGTGTACGGCGCGACGACGTCGGCGATCGGGCCGGCGTCCGATGGTTGCGGCTCGGGCGCCGAGACGGCGGTCCAAGGTCATTGCCTGGACGGTAGCCGCCGGCACCGACAACCAGCGTGCACGTCGCGCCGTCCCCAAGGCGGCGTGGCACCGGCGCCCTCGTCCCGATCGCCCGCATTCACTACCTGACAACACCGCTGCTCGGCCCCGGCGCGTGCCCGTATCGGGTGAATCAAGGGGTAAGCCGTGCATCTCTTTCCTGGGTCGACGGCACGCTGGTGATGCGGTTGGGTTCCGGCTTGTCGATCACCTGGACCAAGGAAGTGGACAGCAGCGAATGAATGCGCGGTGGAGTGCGATCGGAGTCGTCGGCTGCGGCTCCCATATGGGCATAGTCGAGTTGCGGCAACGCGGGTGGAGCCGCGCGATGATCATTGAGTTGCTCGGTCCTCCCGATACGACCGAGTGCAACCCAGGCGGTCGCAACGCACCACGGGTGAAGCTGTTCGACCGGATCAGGGTGGAGGGAACCGAAGGCACCGACCTGTTCCACCGCCGCTTCGCGCAGGCCGAAGCCCGGCGTGCGGCGCAGCTGCGGGCAGCCGGGCCGGGGCTGCCGCTGTGAGCCGGGCCAAGTTCTCCGCGCTGCGTGAGGCACAGCTGGCGAGCGTGCTGGTCCGCTTCGCCTACCGCGGGTTGTCGCTGTCGGCGGCGCTGGCTGAACTCGCCGAGCTCACCAGCCGCCCAGACCGGGTCGCCGATGCCGAGCTTGGCCTTCTGCTGGCCCGCATCGACAGCGAGCACCGGGCGGGACGGCTCAAAACACACCCAACAGGGCCATGGGCCGGCGCGCCGACCGGTGTCGCGATCGCTCAACAACTCGGCATCGGAAAAGCGAAGCTGCGCGCGGTCCGCGACGCGTACTACGTCCTCTACCGCGGGCTGCCGCCGTTCGACGCCGACGAACCGCTCCACAGCACAGTCGCGTGTCCCTGCACGTGAGTTAGGTGTGCGTGTGCACGCGTTGTGCTGAAACAAGAACGCGGCCTCCGAAGCGACTGCGGCGCCGACCATGACCGGCATCGCATGCGATCGGGCCAGCGAGCGCAGGTGTGAGCCGGGTGGCCCGCAGCAGCGGTGAGTGCGGGCGTCGAGTCGCGCTGGTCCGCCCACCGCACGAATTGTGCTGCGTGGGACCTCGTCACAGCTCAGGCGGCTGCCGTGTGGCTGTTGCGGGTGCGGCGCATGTGAGGGCCGGGTCGGCACCTGTGCAGACCCGGCCCTCGCGGACGGGCCACCGGTCATTCGAACGAAGCGAAGGTGACGATGCCGTGTTCCGGTTCACCTAAATTAGACCGGCATCACCGTCGCGGGTACGCACTGCTATCTCCCGGATCAGCGCGTTGGCCACGCTCTCGCGGTGATCGTCGTCGCAGCCGAGGATGCCGTACGAGTGGGTGTCGGCGAACCACCGGTCCTCGCCGAGCTTCTCGATGTTGCTCGGACCGGACGCGGTGTTGACGCTCATCATCGGTGTTGCCGTGTCGACGTGCACGATCTGGTCGGCCCGGACCGGGCTCTGTGGGTTCCACCGACAGAGCAGAAGCATTCATGACTGCCACGCTTTCCACCACACCCAAGTGGGCTATGTATCGCCACTGTGCTCGACGACCGCGGTGACCGGCTGCGCCGATACCGGATGTTCGCTCCCGCCGATCCGCTCTGCGTCGACGTCGGGACTCGGTAAACTTAAACGCCGCAACGCTTTCCCGAACGTCATCGAATCCCGCCCAATCCGGTCGGGGAGTTCGGCGGTGGCCACGACCCCGGTCTCGTCCTCTCCGATCACATCGGCAGCAGCGCCAGTACCTTCGGTGCCAGCTTGGCGGTCCGGGTCGTCGACGACCTCCGCGTCGATCTTGTTCGCGGCCTCGATCTCGTCCAGCTTGGACGCCTTGGCCTTGTGCTCCCGTGCGGTCTGCTCCGCGCGGGTCAGCTTCGTGCGGGTCTCCTCGTACAACGCCCGGTAGTCCGGTACGGCGGTCCTGCCGGAGTCCTCGGCCGGGCGGGGTCGCGGCGGGCGGTTCGGGGGCCGGTGGAACGCTGGGTGCGGCTGGGCGGGCGATTCAGCGGGTGGAGTGGTCGGGTTGTCGGGCGGGGCGGAAATCCCCTTTCGAGTGACGTGCACAGGTGGGCGGACGTGGGAACATCTGCGCGTGAAGAACCGGCCGGTGCGGACCCTCGCTGTCGCGGTGCTGCTCGCGACCTCAGCGGGCGCGCAGGTCATGGCCGGAGTGGATGGCCCGA
>NZ_LGDY01000154.1 GCF_001279525.1 Nocardia sp. NRRL S-836
CCACCCGCACCCCCACCCGCACCCCCGCCCGCTCCGGCGACCACCACGTCGGCGCCGAATGGTTATGGCACAACGGAACGCGCGTTCGTGGAGCTCTCGATCGCCACGGACGAGCAGGCGTTGAAGCTGCTCGCGACCGCCGACCGGCCCGAGCTGGTGGCGAACCGCAACGCCGAGCTGGCCGAGCTGCGGGCGTTGCTGGACGCGCCGTACGTGAACCAGCACGCCGGTCACGACATGCCGGGCATGCCGACCGACGCCGAGATCGCGCTGGCGGCCACGAGCCGGGAGGCGCGCGACCAGTTCGTGCGCGCTCATCTCACCGAGTCGCTGGAGGTCGTGCGGTCGGCCCGTGCGGCGATCACGCACCCGCCGACCGCCGCGGTGGTCGAGCTGATGGAACGCCATCGCACGGCGGAGCTGGCGGCCGGGTGAAGCGCGTGACCCTGGAGGAGGTGGCGCGTGTCGCCGGCGTGTCGCGCGCGACCGCGTCGCGGGTCGTCAACGGCGCCGGCACGGTCGACGAGACGTTGCGGCACGCGGTGCAGCGGGCCATCTCCAGCACCGGCTACCTGCCGAACATCGCGGCGCGGTCGCTGGTGACGCGGCGGGCCGACGCGATCGGCCTGGTGCTGCCCGACGAGCACCGCATGCTCGGCGACCCGCACCTCGCGAGCGTGGTCAGCGGCGTGACCCGCGTGGTCCGGCCCAGGGGCATCCACCTCGTGCTGATGATGACCGGGCCGGGGACGCGCGAGCAGGCGTTGAGCGACCTGCGGTGCGGCCGCCTCGACGGGGTGGTCCTCGTGCACACCGACCCGGCCGACCCGGTGCCGGGCCAGCTGATCAGGTCCGGGTTGCCGGTGGTGCTGGCCGGGCGGCCGTGGCAGCCGATGCCGATCACCTACGTCGACGTGGACCAGAAGGCGGGCGGCGCGCTGGCCGGCGAACGCCTGCTGCGCCGCGGGTGCCGCCGCGTCGCCACGATCACCGGGCCGCAGGACACCCCGGCGGGCCAGGACCGGCTGCGCGGTTTCCTCGGCGTGGCACCGGATGCGGTAGTGGCGCACGGCGACTTCACCCGGCAGTCCGGCACCGCCGCGATGGAGGAGCTGCTCAGCCGCTGCCCGGACGTCGACGGCGTGTTCGTCGCGTCCGATCTGATGGCGAGTGGCGCGATCCCGGTGCTGCACCGCAGCGGCCGGAAGGTGCCCGACGACGTGGCGGTGGTCGGGTTCGACGACAGCAGCGCGGCGCTGACGTGCGAGCCGGAGCTGACGACGGTCCGGCAGCCGATCGCGGACATGGCACAGGAGATGGCCCGTCAGCTGCTGCGGCAGATCACCGACCCCGGCACGCCGGTGACGTCGGTCGTGTTCGACCCTTCGCTCGTCGTCCGTTCGAGCGGCTGACCGCTCCTTGTCCCGTTCACACGGACGTTCTCGCGTCCGTCACGAACGGATGGACAGCGGCCGCATGTCGGTCCAGTTCACCTCGACGTACGCCAGGCACGCCTCGCGACTCTCCTCGCCGAACACCTTGGTCCACCCGGCGGGCACCTCCGCGAACGCGGGCCACAGCGAGTGCTGCTGCTCGTCGTTGACCAGCACGAAAAAACGGCCCTGCGGGTCCTCGAACGGGTTGGTCATCACTGCGGTCCTCTCCAGGCTCCTCGGGGCGAGTTAGGCCACCCTAACCCACTGGCGCGGCCAGCTCCGACACCGGCTCCGGGACCACGGGCGACCCGCGCAGGACCGAGTCGAGGATCTCCCCCACCCGCACGGCCGTGTTGGACAACAACGACGACGTGATGCCGTGCGTGTGCTCCGTGCCACCCTGCAGGTAGATACCGCCCTGGACAGCATCGTCGGTGACCACCCGGTAGTCCCGCGCGACCTTGAGCCGCCCGTACTCGTCCCGCTGACACCTCTCGGCCAGCTCCCCCAGCACCCGCACCGGATCAGCCGGCCGGTACCCCGTGGCGTACACGATGACGTCCGCGTCGACCGGCACCCGCCCGCCATCGGCCAACGACTCGATCACACACCGGCCGTCGGGGGCTCCCGTCCGTGAGCCGCGAGGTGTTGTTCAACAACAACCGCTGCCGCCCGAGCACCTTCTCCCCGTGACCCGGGAGGTTTTGTCCAACAACAACCGCTGCCCCCTGAGCCCCTTCTCCCGGTACACCCGCCGGTAGAGCTCCTCGATGAGGTCCTGGTCGACCACGCCGTAGTTCGTGTTCGCGTGGTACCCCATCAACCGCTTCTTGACGTCCTCCGGCGCCCCGTAGAACTCGTCCACGGCGGCAGGGTCGAAAATCCGGTTGGCGAACGAACTGTCGTCGGCCGGGCTGTACCCGTACCGCGCGAACACCCCGTGCACCACAGCCGAGGGAAACCGTTCGTGGAAGAACGCCACCGCCTCCGCCGCACTCTGCCCGGCCCCCACCACAACGACGTGCCGCGGCTCCTCCACCTCACCGACCCGGTGCAGCAGATCCCTGTTGTGCCAGACCCGCTCCCCCGCCACGATCCCCTCCGGCAGGTTCGCCTCCAACCCGGTGGCCAGCACCAGGTTGCGCGCCGCGACCGTCTGCCCGTTAGCCATGACCTCGAACCCTTGCCCGACCGCGCGAACGCTCGTCACCTCACTGCCGTACGACACCTGGTGCGCAACCCGCGCGGCCGCCCACTCGAAGTAGTCGTGGAACTCCTTCCGCAACGGGAAGAGGTTCTTGTGGTTGACGAAGTCCACCAACCGCCCACGATCCCGCAGATAACACAGGAAGCTGAACTCGCTCGTCGGATTCCGCAACGTCACGAGGTCCTTGAGGAACGACACCTGCATCGTCGCGTCCTCGAGCAACATCCCCCGATGCCACCCGAACCCCGCCTGCTTCTCGAAGAACCGCGCCCTCACCGGCCGCTCGTGCTCCTCGACCGCGATGGCGAGCGCGAGGTTGGACGGCCCGAAGCCGATCCCGGCCAGGTCCAACACCGGTTCCATCGCGGTCCCTCCGTGGCACGATCCCTGAGCGTGGTGAAGTGACCCTAACTTAACTAAGGCATGCCTTAGCTAGTGCATTCGGGCGTGATCTACGCCGCCCAGCGGCCACGTCCGATCGGCGGGCCCGGTGCTGCGGAGGCTGCGCGGTGATGGACGGGTGAGTGGTGGTGCTCGGGGTGGTTCGGAGTGGTCGTTCGCGAGTCTGGCTGGGGTGGGGTTCAGGGTTGGGCGGGATGCTCGGGGCTGGTGCGGCGGGGTTGCGAGGCCGTTCAGGTCGTTGTCGAAGTGCCGGGTGGAGCGGGGGCTGGTCGCCTGATCGGGTGAAGGTTGTCCGGATTGGCGCCTGGGGTCGTCTCCTCTTCGTGTCTCGATGTTCATGCCTGCCGCGCCCGCCAGAAAGGAAACGCGCGAGGGGCGGCGGCTTGTGCGCCGGGTGAGGAGGAGGCCGGGTTGGGGAGGCGACGGGTGGAGCCAGGGGCAAGACCGGGAAGCGCGAGACAGGTGCAGCCGGGGAAGAGGCCCGCCGAGTGGAGGTAAGGACGGTGGGCACCTCACGGCGCGACACGCGAAGGAGGCGAGCGTCCAGTCGGTCGAGGCGGACGTCCAGTCCGTCGGCGTGAGTACCGGGTCCAGTCGGTGGACGCGAAGGTCCAGTCGGTCGATGGCGCGGGTCGAGCCGAGGCACGCCGCCACCCCGCCGAACGGGAACCGCATCCCGCCACCCGCACCGAGCCCCCGCCGGTCAAGCACCCCACCAGCCACCCCGACCTGAGCCCCTCGCAGACCCCAGCACCCCAGCAAGCGACCCCAGAACCGGGCCCATCGCAGGCCCAAGCACCCCACCAGCAACCAGCGCCCCTGAACCGCGTCTCTCGCACGCCCAAGCAGCCCACCAGCGACCCCGAACCGACTCCCCCGCGCCATCACGCCCCACCGGACCGCAGCAGCGACATCCCCGCGCGGTCAGCGAGAAAGCCAGCGAGAAAGCCAACGGAAACGCCAGCGCAAAGGCCGGCGAATCCCAGGTCACCACCATGCCCCCGCGGTGCCACCGCCGATCAGCACGGTGCCGTCCGGGCGCCCCCGCACACGAAACCGCCCAGCCGCCGCAGACCCCGCATCCCCACAACGCCAAGCCCAAGACCCAGCCCAAAACCCGACCCAAAAACCGTCCCCCTACCCCCGCATCCCCTGAATCAACTCCCGAAACCACAACGCACTCTGCTTCAAACTCCGCTCCTGAGTCGCATAATCCACCCGCACAATCCCGAACCGCTTGTCATACCCATAAGCCCACTCGAAGTTGTCCATGAGCGACCAAGCGAAATACCCCCGCACATCCACCCCGGCCCGCACCGCATCCGCCACGGCGGAAATGTGCGTCCGGAAGTACTCCACCCGATCCAAATCCGCGACAAACCCACCCGCATCCGCGGTGTCGTCAAAAGCAGCACCGTTCTCGGTGATCACCATCGGCACCCCGTAGTCCGAGTGCAACCGCACCAGCAGCTGCGTGAAGCCCTCGGGCACGATCTCCCACCCCATGTCCGTCACCGGCCGCCCGGTCGGCACCACCTCGGGCGCGGCGGGGTCGTCGGTCGCCTTGAACACGTGCGACGAGTAGTAGTTCACCCCGAACACGTCCAGCGGCGTCGAGATGATCTCCAGATCCCCGTCCACAACCGGGAGCGAGGCACCCCGGGAAGCGATGTCGGCAAGCACGTCCTCGGGATAACGCCCGTGCACCAACGGATCCATGTAGATCCGCGTCCCCAGCCCGTCAGCGCGACGCGCCGCGTCCACATCACGCGGATCGGAAGACGCCGGCGTGGAAACGCCCATGTTCAAGGTGATGCCGAGATCGGCCACGCCGCGCGAACGCAGTTCCTGTGCCGCCAAACCATGTCCGAGCAACAGGTGGTGCACGGCGCGCATCGCCTCGGCGAAGTTCGTGCGGCCGGGGGCGTGGCGGCCCACGTCGTAGCCGAGCATGGCCGAGCACCACGGCTCGTTCAGGGTTGTCCACGTCGGCACGCGGTCGCCCAGGGCGTCGTGCACCAGGGCCGAGTACTCGGCGAAGCGGTAGGCCGTGTCGCGTGACGGCCAGCCGCCGGCGTCCTCCAGCTCCTGCGGCAGGTCCCAGTGGTACAGGGTCAGCCACGGCTGGACGCCGGCCGAGAGCAGCTCGTCGACCAGGCGGGAGTAGAAGTCCATGCCCGCCGGGTTCACCGGGCCGCGGCCGCCTGGCTGCACGCGCGGCCACGACACCGAGAAGCGGTACCTGTCCACGCCCAGCGACGCGATCATCGCCACGTCCGACGGCATGCGGTGGTAGTGGTCGCACGCCACGTCGCCGGTCTCGCCGCGGACCACGGCTCCCGGACGGCGGCAGTAAGTGTCCCAGATGGACGGTGTGCGGCCGTCCTCGTCGTGGGCGCCTTCGATACTGGTACGCGGACGTCGCCACGCCCCAGTAGAAGTCGGCGGGCAGGGCGGTGATCTCAGACATGGACGTCCTCCAACCAGCACGCCACCCGGCGGCGTGCTTCCACGGGTTCCAGCTGCGGCATCTCCGTGCCGCACACGTCGAGTGCGGACGGGCAGCGCGGGTGGAACGGGCAACCGGTGGGCATCGACCTCAGGTCCGGCGGCGAGCCGGGGATGCCGCGCAGTTCGCGGCGTGGGCCGCGGAGAGCGGGGAACGACGCGAGCAGGCCCTGGGAGTACGGGTGGCGCGCGGAGCGGTAGATCTCGGCGGCCGGTGCCTCCTCGACCACGCGGCCGCCGTACATGATCGCGATGCGGTCGGAGAACTCGACCAGCAGCGAGATGTCGTGCGTGATGAAGATGATCGAGAAGCCCAGGGTCTCGCGCAGGCGCATCATCTGGCCGAGGATCTGCCGCTGCACCACCACGTCCAGCGCGGTCGTCGGCTCGTCCATGATCACGATCTCGGGTTCCAGCGCCAGTGCCATCGCGATCATCACGCGCTGGCGCATGCCGCCGGACAGCTGGTGCGGGTAGGCGGTCAACCGGTCGACGGGGATTCCCACGAGCGACAACAGCTCACGACCGCGCGCCACCCGGGCCGAACGACCGAGGGACGGGCGGTGGGTGCGCAGCACGTCGTCGATCTGCGTGCCGACCGAGATCACCGGGTTCAGGGCGTTCATCGCTCCCTGGAACACGATCGCGAGCTCGTTCCACCGCAACGCCTGCAGCTGCCGTTCGGTCAACGTCAGCAGGTCCTGGCCCTTGAACAGCACCTCGCCGGACGGCACCCGGCCGGGCGGTTGCAGCAGCCGGGTCGCGGCATAGGCCAAAGTGGACTTCCCCGAACCCGACTCCCCCGCCAGGCCGAGCACCTCGCCGGCGTTCAGCGTCAGCGAGACGTTGTGCACGGCTCGCAGCGAACCGTAGTCGACCGACAGGTCGCGGATCTCCAGGACCGGGCTCATGCGCGCACCTTCCGCAGGCGGGGATTCGCGTACTCGTCGATCCCGAAGTTGATCAGGGCCAGCGCCGTGCCGAGCAGGGCGATGCACAGGCCGGCGGGGACGAACCACCACCACGCGCCCTGGCCGAGCGCCTGGTTGGACTGCGCCCAGAACAGGATCGTGCCCCAGTTCCAGGTCGACAGCGACACCACGCCGACGAACGACAGCGTGATCTGCAGCATCACGGCGAAGATCACCGTGCCGACGAATCCGGTGGCGATCACCGCCGTCAGGTTCGGCAGGATCTCGAACACGATGATCCGCCAGGTGCGTTCACCGGACGCGCGGGCGGCCTCCACGAAGTCGCGGCGCCGCAACGACATCGTCTGCGCCCGCAGCACGCGCGCACCCCACGCCCAGGCGGTCAGCGAGATCACCGCCGCGATCAGCACGGTGTCGGCCGACGGCAGCATCGACGCCACGATGATGATCAGCGGCAGCGCCGGGATGACCAGGAAGACGTTGGACAGCATGGACAACGCCTCGTCGGCGGCGCCGCCGAGGAACCCGGCGGTCACGCCGACCAGGATCGACAGGAACGTCGCCAGCACACCGCAGACCAGGCCGACGATCATGACACCGCGGGTGCCCACGAGCACCTGCGAGAAGATGTCCTGACCGGTCATGGTCGTGCCGAACCAGTGCGCGGCGGAAGGCGGCGACAGCAGCGTGTCGCCCATCTCCGACGGGTCGTACGGCGCGATCCACTCGCCGATCACCGCGATCACGGCGAAGAACGCCAGGATGCCCAGGCCCAGCCGGGTCTTGAAGTTCATCATCGCGATCAGCCCTCCCGCCGGGTGCGCGGGTCGAGCAGCAGGTAGCCGACGTCCGCGAGCAGGTTCGCCACCAGCACCGCCAGGGTGATCACCAGGAACACGCCCTGCATCAACGGGTAGTCCTTCGCTCCGATGCCCTGGAACAGCACGTATCCCAGGCCGGGGTAGGAGAACACCATCTCCACCAGCAGCGCGCCGCCGACGATGAAACCCAGCGACAGCGCGAAACCGGAGATCGACGGCAGGATCGCGTTGCGCGCGGCGTAGGCGAACATGATCCGCCGCTGCGACAACCCCTTGGCCCGCGCGACGAGCACGTAGTCCTCGGCCGACACGGTCACCATCATGTTGCGCATGCCCAGGATCCAGCCGGCGACCGACGACACCACGATGGTCACGCCGGGCAGGACCGCGTGTTCCAGCACGCTGCCGATGAACTCCCACGACCACTCCGGCACCAGCCCCGCAGCGTAGCCGCCGGAGGCAGGCAGCAGCGGGAACGTCACCGAGAACACCGAGATCGCGATCAGCCCGAGCCAGAAGTACGGGATCGACGACAGGAACGTCGTCACCGGGATCAGCGAGTCCATCCACGACCCGCGCTTCCAGCCCGCGTACACACCGGCCAGCGTGCCCAGCAGGAACGCGATGACCGTCGTGACACCGACCAGCCCGAGCGTCCACGGCAGCGACTGCGACAGCACGTCCGCCACCGGTGTGGGGAAGAACGTGAACGACAGCCCGAGGTCACCGCGCAGCAACGCACCCCAGTAGTCGACGTACTGCTCCCACAACGACTTCTTCTCGTCCAGTCCGAACAGGACGTACAGCGACGCCATCGCGTCGCTGTTCAGCCGCCCGCCGAGCTTGGTGATCATCGCCTGGACCGGGTCACCGGGCAGCAACCGCGGCAGCAGGAAGTTCGCCGTGATCGCCGCCCACAGCGTGACCAGGTAGAAGGCCGCACGGCGCAACAGGAACGTCATGCCACCGCCTCCACGTACAGCCAGCACGCCGCCCAGTGCCCGTGGGAGTCGACCTCGACCCGCGGTGGCGCGTCGGTCCAGCACCGGGCCTGGACCTTCGGGCAGCGCGCGGCGAACTGGCACCCCGCCGACACCTCGGCGACGTCCTCGGACGGCGCGTCCAGTGCCACGACCGCCCGGTCCGGGTCGGGCGCCGACTCGATCAGCAGCTGCGTGTACGGGTGCGCGGGCCGCTGCGTGACCGTCTCGCTGTCACCGCCCTCGACGATCTGGCCGCCGTACATCACGAACGTCTCGTCGGCGAAGTACCGCGCCGAGGCGATGTCGTGCGTGATGTACAGGATCGCCAGCCGCAGCCGGTCCTTGAGGTCCAGCAACAGGTTCAGCACGCCGAGCCGGATCGAGACGTCCAGCATGGACACCGGCTCGTCGGCGAGCAGCACCTCGGGGTTGGCGGCCAGCGCCCGCGCGATCGCGACGCGCTGGCGCTGGCCACCCGAGAGCTCGTGCGGGTAGCGGGACAGGAAGTCGGCGGGCAGGTGCACCCGCGCCATCAGCTCCTCCGGCGTCTCCGGCCGCTTGTGGATCTTCAACGGCCGCACGAGGTGGTAGCGGATGGTGTGGACCGGGTTGAGCGAGGCGAACGGGTCCTGGAACACCATCTGCACCGAACGCCGGTACTCCCGGACGCGCCGCACCTTCCTGCCGTCCAGCAGGATCTCGCCGGACGTGGGCTCCACCAGCCGCGCCAGCAGCTTCGCCACCGTCGACTTGCCTGACCCCGACTCGCCGACGAGGGCGGTCACGCGCCCGCGGCGCAGGACGAGGGAGACGTCCTGCACCGCGCGCACGCGCTTGTAGGTCTTGACCAGACCCTTTGCCTCCAGCGCGACCTCTTGGGTCATGACGCCGGCTGCAACTTCATGACGATCTGCAGGGCGTTGGGCAGCGTCGCCTGCGGCGGACCGTACGGGTCCTCCTCCGACGGCCAGCCGACCCAGCTCTTCGTGCTGTACTCGGCACCGATCGGACCGGCCGAGGTCGGGATCATCGGCACCTGCTCCACCATGATCTTCTGCAACGTCGCCAGGCTCTTGGCGCGCGCAGCGTCGTCCGTGGCGTTCGCGTACTCGGCCAGCGCGGCCGTGGCCTCGGGGCTGTTGTAGCGGCCGAAGTTCACGGCGGCGGTCTGCCCCAGCGGCTTGAGCTCGGCGCCGTCCATGATGTTCTGGTACATCTCGTACGGCGTCGCACCGGTGTTCGTCCAGCGCAGCGAACCCTGGAACTGGCCGTTCGCGAAGTCGCTGGTCCAGGCGTCCGCGGTCTGGGTGCGCACGGTCGCCTCGATGCCGATCTTCTTCAGGTCGCTCTTGATGATGTCGAGCACGGTCAGGTAGTCCGACCAGCCGGACGGGTTGGTCAGCTCGATCGTGACCGGCTTGCCACCGGGCGCCTTCAGCACGCCACCGTCCAGGGTGAACCCGGCGCCGGTGAGCTTCTGCTTCGCCTTGTCGACGTTCACCTCGAACCGCGCGGACCTGTACTCCGGCGCGAGGAACGAGTCACCCGCGGGCAACGGCATGCCGGTCGGCGACTCCAGCTTCGGGAACAGCCGCGCCTCACCGCGCACGAAGATCGCCTCGCGGTCGATCACGTCGCTCATCGCCGACCGCAGTGCCGCGTTGTCGAACGGCGCCACAGTGTGGTTCAGCCACAGGCCGTGGATGCCGAGACCGGCCGGGAACCACAGCTTGTGGTTCTTCGGGTCCTTGTCCACATAGAGCTTTTGGTAGTCCGGGATGAACACGTACGACCACTGGCTCGCACCCGAGGCCAGCGCGGTCGTCTGCGCCGTGTTGTCGTTGTACGAGGTGTACTGGATCTGCGGAACCTTGGGCAGCTCCTGCCAGTACTCGGTGCGCCGCTCCACGGTGACGGTCTGCGAGGTGAACGACTTCACCTTGTACGGACCGGTTCCGACGGGGTCGGGGTTGGTGTAGGTCGTCGGGTCGGCGACCGTGCTCCAGATGTGCTGGGGCACGACCATCGCGCTGATGACCTTGTTGCGGTTGACGAACTGCGGCGAGGCGAACGTGACCTCGACCTTGCCGTCCGGCGTCGCCGTCGCGGTCTCGACCTTGAGCGAGTCGCGGTTGTTGAGCGCCGGCCACTTCTTGAGGATCTCGTACGAGAAGGCGACGTCAGCGGCCGTCAGGGGCTTGCCGTCGGACCACTTCACGTTCTCCCGGATCGTGAAGGTGACCTTCTTGTAGTTGTCGGTCCAGTCCCACTTGGTCGCGAGCCACGGCACGGGCTCCTGGGCGGGGCGCGTGTTGTTCACGAACGCCAGCGGTTCGTAGATCACGTAGCGGTAGCCGAGCGAACCCGCCGCCGACGTGGGCAGGAACGGGTTGTGGTTCTCGGTCAGCGGCCCGTTGGGCATGCCCACCGTCAGTACACCGGACGCCTTGGTGGTGCTGCCACCAGAGGAACACCCGGCCGCCGCGAGCGCCAGGGCTAGCGCGACGATGACTGTTCTGCGCATGGGGACTCTCCCGATACGAGTGAGTGAGAGCGCTCTCTCACAGGCAGGCCGAACACGCCGGTCGCGTGCGGTGACCGGCGGGTTCGGTATTCGGATTTGTGTTCGCGTGCTCTTTTAGGGCGCGGATTCGCGCACGATCAACGAAGTCGGCAGCACCAGCGGGTGGTCGGGCATCGGCTGTCCTTCGAGCGTGGAGAGCAGCATCCGCGCGGCGGCGGCACCCATCTCCTGTCCCGGCTGGCGGATCGTCGTCAGCCGGGGTTCGGTGTGTCCGGCGACCGGAACGTCGTCGAAGCCGACCACGGCCACGTCGTCCGGAACCGTGCGACCGGCCTCGCGCAACGCCCGCAGCACACCGACAGCGGAGAGGTCGTTGTGCGCGAAGATCGCGTCGAACGGGATGCCGCTCGCGATGAGCTTGTCGACCGCGACCTCGCCGCCCTCGGTGGTGAAGTCGCCGTCGACGATGAGGTCCGGGTGCAGCGTCAGGCCCGCTTCCGCCAGGGCGAGCCGGAACCCGTCCAGCCTCGCCTGGGTGCACCCGAAGTTCGGGGGCCCGGTGACGACGGCGAACCTGCGGCGGCCGCCCGCGACGAGGTGCCGTGCGACGTCCGCGCCTCCCTGCCGGTTCGTCGTCGTCACCGAAGGGAACTCGGGGTGCGAACCGCGGTCGTCGATCATGACGACGGGCAGGCCGGCCCGGTACAGCGTGGAGATGTAGTGCAGGGTGTCCGGCGGCTCGACCACGAGCAGGCCGTCGAAGGCGTTGGCGGACACGTGGTTCGCGAACTGGTTCAGCGACTCGGGTCCGCGGTTGATCGTGTAGAGCAGCAGCCCGTAGCCGTCGGCTTCGAGGGTGTCGACGATGCCCTGCAGCACCTCGCCCATCCACGGCCAGGTCAGCGACGGCGCGAGCATGCCGACCGTGCGGGTGCGGCCCCGCGCCAGTCCGACGGCCCGGGCGCTGGGCACGTAGCCGATCTCGTCGATGACCTTGCGGACGCGCTGCGCGGTGGAGGCGTCCACGTCGGGCTTGCCGTTCAGCACACGTGACACGGTCGCCTTGGACACCTGGGCGCGTTGGGCGACCTCAGCGATCGTGACACGCATGCCGAACTTCCTTCCGCCGCCTCTGGAACCGGTTCCGTAACCGGTTCCGCCGAGGTGTGACGCAGTCAACAGCCTCACGTGAGGATTAGTCAATAGTTCAGACGGAAGTTCGTGAGAGCGTTTCCACGCTCTGCGTGATCACCGCAGGTAGCACCCTGCCGCACGAGCGTTCCGGAACCGCGTTGACCATTCAGATGCGTGCGGTGGCAACAATTTCCGGACGGATGCGCGTACTCCGAACGGCCCAGCGCGACAGCTCCGGACCGTCGTGCACAATTGACGGCATGGGGGTTGTCACGGCAGTGAGCCGCAGCGAGGAGTACACGTTCACCAAACCGGTCCGCGAGAGCATCACGCTGCTCGCCGGCCTTGGTGTCGAGGGCGACGTGCACCAGGGCGTGACGGTCAAGCACCGCTCGCGCGTCGCACAGGACCCGACGCAGCCGAACCTGCGCCAGGTGCACCTGATGCACGAGGAGCTGTTCGAGGAGCTGCGCGGCAAGGGCTTCCCGGTCGAGCCGGGCGCGATCGGCGAGAACGTCACCACGCGCGGCATCGACCTGCTCGGCCTGCCCACCGGCACGCTGCTCCACCTGGGACCTGAGGCCGTGGTCGAGGTGACCGGCCTGCGCAACCCGTGCCTGCAGATCGACCGGTTCTCGAAGGGCCTGCTCAAGGAGGTCGTGGGCAAGGGCCCCGACGGCGAACCGGTGCGGCGCGCGGGAATCATGTCCGTCGTGCTCGTCGGCGGCGTCGTGCGCCCCGGTGACGAGATCCGCGTCGAGCTGCCCGCCGAGCCGCACCAGCCGCTCGAAAAGGTCTGACCAGCTCCGTTTTCACCCGAACGAGCGCGTACCTTGTTTTGAAAACAACGCTTAGCGTCCCTGGCCATGACCGCGATCTATTCCACCGCGTACAGCCGGGACCTGGGTGACGAACTGCGCCTCATACGGGAGGTGTCGACGTCGATGCACGGCCGCGCCATGGCGGCGCGGCTCGGCTGGGACCCGAGCAAGGTGTCCAACATCGAGCACGGCAAGGCGCATGCCAGCGAGATCGACATCGTCCAGTTCCTCAGCACGTGCGGCAAGGACATCGAGTTCATCGAGTCCTTCCGCGCCCGGTACCGGCACGCCTTCGACCCGTACTTCGCGCAGATGCCGGAGAACCTGCGCACGCTCGCGATGACCGAGTCGCTGGCCACGAAGATCACCAGCTACGACCTCATCACCCCGCCGGGCCTCCTGCAGACCAAGAACTACTCACGGGAGCTGCTCACCGAAGGTGAAGCGCTGGAGAATGTCGAGAGGTTCGTCGAGGCGCGCGCCGAGCGGCAGACGATCCTGCGGCGCACGAGGCCTCCCGAGTGCGTGTTCTACGTGCACGAGATCGCCTTGCGAGCGCGGCTGGGTAGCGCGCAGGACATGGAGGAGCAGTACCTGCGGTTGATGTTCAACACGCACATGGTGCGGCTGATACCCGCGGACGTCATGATCTCCAAGTTGGGGTCGGGCTGTGTGCTGTACGAGTTCGAGAAGGCTGCTCCGATCGTGTACAGCGAGACCAACTCCGCCCAGATCTTCGCGCAGGACACGGCTGCGGTGAAGCGGAGCAGGCGGCTGTTCGAGCGACTGTCGGCCGTTGCCTTGGATGAGCAACAATCGAAGAGCAAGCTGATGGAGTACGTCAGTGGACTTCGAGAGGAACCTCATGACTCAGGAACGGACCTGGCGTAAGAGTTCTCGCAGCGGTACCAACGGCGCGGGTAACTGCGTGGAGGTGTCGCTGGCGCACGACGCGCTCGTTCGGGACTCGAAGAACGAGGGCGGCGACGTGCTCGCGTTCTCCGCGACCGCCTGGCGTTCGCTGCTCGGCTGGCTCGGTTAGTCGACGCCGAAGTGGCCGTCGAGGATCACCGAGATCGTTCTCGGCTCCTCGACGACCGCGAGGTGTGCGGCGTCGCCGACGATGTAGAGCTCGGAGTCGGGCAGCTCCTCCGCGATGTGCCGGGCGTGCTCCGGCGGTGTCGCGTCGTCCTGGGCCGCGGCGATCACGACGGTCGGCGCGCCGATCTTCGCCAGTTCCGGCCGCAGGTCCACGTCCCTGATCGCCTGGGCGCAGGCGAGGTACGAGCCCTCGTCGACCCGCAGCAGCTCGTCGCGGAAGCGTGCCGCCGCGGTCGGTGAGAACGAGGGCGTGAACCAGCGCGAGACGACCGCGTCGGCGATCGACCGCACGCCTGCCGAGCGGATGGCGCTCATCCGCTCGTCCCAGCCGGTTTTGTCCTCGTACCAGGCGGACGTGCAGATGAGCGCCAGCCGGTCGATCCGGTCAGTGTTGGCGGCCAGCCACATGCCGATCATGCCGCCGAGCGACACGCCGCAGTAGTGCACCTGGCGCAGTTCGAGGTGGTCCAGCAGCTCCACCACGCCGGACGCGAGGGACTCGATCGTGGCCTGCTCGACGGGCGCGCTGCCGCCGTGGCCGGGGTGGTCGAAGCGGAGCAGCCGGAACGGCCGGAAGGGGAGCTTGAAGTCGTTCCACAGGGCGGTGGTGGTGCCGAGGGCGTTGCCGAGGACGAGCACCGGTGCGTCGGGCGGTCCGCTCAGCGTGAAGTGCGGAATCACGACCTCACCTCCCTGTTCGCCGGATGGTGCGCCGCTGCGCGTACCGCCGCAACTCCGCTCCACTTCGGACACTCCACCGGTTGGACGCCGCCGTCCGCGTGACGGGAGGTACCCACCGTCCGCTGGTCGAAACAGGCCGACCTGCCGCGTCTCGGCGGGTTGGACCGAATGCCCGCGGACACGCGGAAACCACCGGCCCGGCCCGCGCCGAAACGCTGTTACGGGTAGCAGAATGAACCGTTGCCCACGTCACCGAAGTCACTCAGGTTGCTGATGAACTCCGTTGCTCCGTTCGCTCACGAGGCGCTGTTGTACCGAGACGAGGAGGAGTTCCTCGACGGCACGGCCAGATTCGTGGCGGACGGGGTCGACAGCGGCGAGCCCGTGCTGGTGGCCGTGCCGGAGCCGAAGATCGCGGTGCTGCGGTCACGGCTGGGCGGTCGTGCCGACCGGGTGCACTTCATCGACATGACCGAGGCCGGCCGCAACCCCGGCCGGATCATCCCCGGTGTGCTGATGGCGTTCAGCGCCTCCGCGCCGCAGAGCCGGGTGCGGATGGTCGGTGAGCCGATCTGGCCGGGCCGCGACGAGCTGGAGTACCCGGCGTGCATCCAGCACGAGGCGCTGGTCAACACGGCGTTCGAGGGCCGTCGCGGGACCATTTTGTGCCCGTACAACGCCGGATTGCTGCCGGAGCACGTTCTGGAGGACGCGCGCAGGACGCATCCGGTGCTGATCGACGGTGCCCGCCGGTTCGCCTCCGAGTCCTACACCGACCCGTCCGGTCTGGCCGACCTCTACAACGTGCCGCTGCCGCCGCCGCCCGCGTCGGCCGAGGAGCACGCGTTCTCCGTCGGCACCCTGGCGCACATGCGCAAGCTCGTGTCGATGTACGCGCATTGGTTGCGGCGTGAACAAGTTGAGGACCTCGTGCTCGCGGTGAACGAGCTCGCGACGAACAGCATCTTGCACGCGTCCGGCCGCGGGGTGCTGCGGTTGTGGCGCGAGGGCGACGCGGCGGTGTGCGAGGTGAGCGACTCCGGTGCCGGTTTCCCGCCGTCGTTCACCGGTCTGTCGGGTTTCGGGATCGTGATGGTGAACCTGTTGTGTGACCTGGTTCGCACCCACACGAGTCACAGCGGAACCACCGTTCGGGTGTATTTGGGGCGGTAACGAGTCGCCGCCATCTCATCGCAATGCGCACGACACGGGAACCTGTTTCCCTTGCACATCTATGACAGACCACCTCTCCCCCCTCGACGTCGCCTTCCTCGCCATGGAGGGCAACAGCAATCCGCTGCACCTCGGCGCGGTGGCCACGTTCACGCCCACTAACCTCGTGCACCCGGCCCGCATCGCCGCGGTGCTGTGCGAACGCGCCGCGGAAGTCCCGCGCCTGCGCGCCCGCGCCCGCACCGGCCTGCTCGGCGGCGCGCGCTGGGTGGAAGATCCCGGCTTCGCGCCAGAGGATCACGTCTTCACGCACCACGTGCGCGGCCGCGAACGCTTCTCCGCGCTGATCTCGCACCTGATGGCACAACCGCTGGACCTCGCCCGCCCGCCGTGGGAGCTGCACGTGGTCACCGGCCTGCCCGGCGGCCGTTTCGCGGTGTTCGCGAAGCTGCACCACTCGTTGTGCGACGGCATGAAGGCGGTGGGCCTGGGCCTCAAGCTGTTCGACGCCTCCCGGCTGTCCATTCCGGACACAGCCGAACCGGTCTCGCGCCCACTGCTGCCCACGCTGCCGTCGTTGCGCGAGATCAAGGACACCCTGGACGTGGCGTCCTCGGTGCTGCGGAACACCCGCCCGCCGACGCTGAACTCGCCGGTCCTGACCTCGTCCACCCGCCCACGCCGCGTGGTGATGTCCCGCCTGGACCTGGCCGACGTGCACCGCATCCGCCGCGCACACGGCGGCACGGTGAACGACGTCCTGCTGGCCCTGGTCACCGGCGCCCTGCGCCACTGGCTGACCGCACACGACGCGGCACCCCCGTCGTCCGTGGTGCGCGCACTGATCCCGGTCAACCAACGCACCCGCTCCGGCAACGGCGCCGCCGGCAACTCGATCTCCGGCTACCTGCTCTCCCTCCCGGTCGGCGAACCGGACCCGGCAGCACGCCTCCGCTCGGTCCGCACCCAGATGGAGTCGGCCAAAGCCGCCGGCCCCGACCGCGGCCCCGGCGCCCTCCCCCTGCTAGCCGACAAGGTCCCGCCACTGCTGCACCGCCTGACCGCCCCACTCGCCGCCCGCTGCGCACCCCTGCTGTTCGACACGCTGGTCACGTCCGTGCCGCTGCCGTCGGTGCCGCTGTCGCTGGACGGCGCCGCGCTGACGGAGATGTATCCGGTGGCGCCGGTCGCCCCTGGTCACGCCGTCGGGGTGGCGCTGTCGGTGTACCGGTCTTCGGTGCACGTCTGTCTGCACACGAACCAGTCGTGGATGTCGGATGCGCAGTGGTTGGACGGGGTGTTGCGGCGGGAGGTGGCGGCGCTCGGAGAGGCAGGGTCGGTGGTGGCGGCTGGGTCGGCTGGGTCGGTGGTGGCGGCTGGGGCGACGGTGGCTCGGCCGACGGTGACGGCGGGGTCGGCGGTGGCTCGCTCGACGGTGGTGGAG
>NZ_LGDY01000155.1 GCF_001279525.1 Nocardia sp. NRRL S-836
GCTGCGCGTCACGACCGGCCCGTCCGGCGGCGGCACCTACGGCCGCCCCAGCCGTGCCAACTCGATCGGTGACGGGGCACGTGGCCTGTGGGTCTACCGGTACCCCGAGCCGGTGACGGCGTGATCGACACGAACCGCCCAGACGAGGGGCTGGCCCGCCGCCCACGGAGCGCAGCCGCCCAGAGCCGCATGGTCCGTGCCCTCCTCCAGGCCGCGGGCGTCGACCTGGCCGGGCTGAAAGTGCGGACGAACGACGTCCGTTTCGTGCCGGACGGAATCGAGTACACGACGACCATCGACGGCTTCACCAGGCCGATGGACGGCGACGACACCGTGACCGAGCAGGTCGACCAGCTGCGCGCGACGATCGTGCAGGCGATGAGCGAGTCGTTCGCCCAGGTCGACTCGGACGACGCCTGGGTGTCGGTCACGACCAAGGCGCCGCGGCGGTTGTCGACACCCGAGGAACAGATCGCGTGGGCGCGAGCCCGGAAACTCTCGACCTTCTCGTTCCGTCTGCCCCCGGTGTACCTGAGCTGTCCGATCGTGGCCCACAACAGCCTGGACGACTTCCTCGCCGACAGCTCACGGCTCGAACGCCCGTATCAGGAGGTCGAGTTCCACGGCACCTATCGATGGTGCCCAGACTGCATGGACGGATGCCACTGCCTCGACTTCGTGGAAGTCCTGGGCATCGATCCGCATGGCCACGACGAGGACATGCGCTGTATCTGGTGCCAGCTCACCGGCCGCGCGCCGTACGAGGCCCGGATCGCCGGGGCGATGATCGGTGAGGGACTCGACCTGTGACGCACGGCCCTCCGCAAACCCAAGCCGATCACAGCCTGACTGGCGACAACCATCCCATGCCCCTGGCGGAGGAGTCAGCACCCGACCGTGCCCGGCACACCCTGACCACCCTGTGGTAGGACGTCGCACGCCAGGTCGCCCGGCACAGCTCCGCGACCGCCGGACGGGCCGCGGTCGGCCCAGGTGCCGGCCCGCGTGGTGAAGCTCGTCCGCACGCTGCGCCGCGCCGAGCCGGGGTGCCCGCCGGTGCGGGCCCTGTCCGACAAGCTCACCGCCAGCTCGGACGCCCAGGCCGGGCGGCTCTGTCCGCCGCGCCCAACCGACGGTGCACCTCGCGTCCCCCAACGGGGCCCTGCTCTGCAGCTAGTCCTGCACTCTCGGCTACATCGTCGGCGAGTTCGTCGGCTGCGGCGTCGAGCCGCTGATCGCCGCGCTGCTGTACGCCGAGATCGAACCCGGCCGGCTGTGCCGGCGATGCGCCACCAATCCCGGGTTCCACCATCGCCATGCCGATGACTGGACCCGCCGCCTGCCCGACCCACGCCGTGTGCAGATCTCCCTGCACCGCGATCTCGCGCCCGAGGCGCCGCTCGTGCTCGACACGTTGCTGCACGACGGAATCGCGCTGCCGGTCACAGTCGGTGCGGTGGTCATCGACGTCGAGCAGGCCGCGCAATCCCTGTGGCCAGTCCTGAACACGCCGGCCGGCATCGGCGGTGACCGCAAGCTGGGAGCTCTGGCGCTGCTTGCGTGCTCAACGGCAACGGCGTCACCCCACAGCCGGCACATCTCTGGTGTCCGGCGTCACCGGTCCTGAGATACGGAATCGGTAGCTGTGCGCGGACCCCACCGCACAGCCACCGATCGCCGCGAGTGACGGACGTGGTAGCCGAACACCCATGCTGGCCCTGCCGGATCCGCGGCAACCGAATCCGAGGAGCGACAAGACATGGCGACAGTGAGTTTCAAGGCGAAGGTCAGTGATGTCTTCTCCGTAGAAGGCGAGTTGCTGTACCGCGAAGTAAGAGTGCCGGTCATCGGCACCCGTCACTGCGACATGGCCGCCTTTCGCGGCCATCCTAGGTTCCAGGGGCTTGCCAACAGCGAGCTGTTCCTCGGCGCGCTCAAGGGCACCTTGGAAGGCATGGGTGTGAACGTCGGCGGCAAGCTTCGTTTGGACAGCCTTCCGCCCGGAGTTGCGGTAGACGACACCGGCTTCCTGGCAGTCGTCACGATCGAGGTCGGCCCCGACGCCGACTGGCGGGTGCGTTGAAGGGACGCCCTTGCAATCCGTCTCTACGCGGGCGGCGACATGGCTTCCTGGCCCGCCCGCGGCAACGTGGACTATTCGCCGCCTACGCGGCCTGGATTGCAGGCACGGTTGTCCTCGCTGGACAGCGCCCTGAGCCGCATCGTCAACGGCGGCCAGTTGGAGCAGCTCAAGACCAAGGCCGTGCGGTCCTTCACCGTTCACCGACCAGCACCGTCAGTACGTCGCTTCAAGAGGCGCCCTCGAGACCTCCTGAAGCGCGCCAGTCTTTTCGAAAGCGAGGTGAGCCGCGTCATGCTGGTCGACCTGTCCTCCTACGACCTCATCCTGGTGAATGAGAGCGGCGGAAAAGACTCCCAAGCGATGCTCACCCATGTCGTCGGGCTGTGCGACGCCGCAGGGATCGACCGTTGGCGCATCGTGGTCGTACATGCCGACCTCGGCCGGGTCGAATGGCGCGGCACCCGGGAGCTCGCCGAGCTGCACGCCAAGGCGTACGGGCTGCGGTTCGAGGCCGTGTCGCGCTCCGAGGACCTGCTCGATCAGGTCATCAGCCGCCGGGCTGCGCTCGATCGCGCCGCGGACAAGCTGGAAGCCGAGGGCAAGCCGGATGAGGCCGCGAAGAAGCGGAACGCCCCTGCTTGGATGTCCATGTCGGCGCGCTACTGCACTTCGGATCAGAAGACGTCGCAGGTCAAGAAGTTGATGACCCGCCTGGTTGTCGAGCACCGCACTCGTAACCCCGGCACGGTGTTCCGGCCGGTGCGAATCCTCAACTGCCTGGGTCTGCGTAAGCAGGAGTCTCCGGCTCGGTCCAAGAAGCCCGAGTTCGAGGTCGACAAGTCCGCGACCAACGGCAAGCGGCACGTCGACCGGTGGCTCCCGATCTTCGGCTGGTCCACCGAACAGGTATGGTCGAAGATCCGCCAATCGGGCCTGCCTCACCACCCCGCCTACGATGCCGGGATGCCGCGCGCGTCGTGTGTGTTCTGCATCGGCGCGGGACGCGAGCAGCTCGTGCTGGCCGCCCGACTGCACCCCGAGCTGGCCGCCGAATACCTGGCGGTCGAGCAACGGGTGGGACATTCGTTCAAGCCGGGCTTGAGCATGGCCCGGATCATCGAGCTGTCCTCGGCAGCACAGGTTGGCACCCAGGACGAAACAGCGTGACCGCGATTCCGTAGACACGTTCAGTCTGGCGGTGATCGCCGCACTGGCCCAGGACGTCATGGTCCGAGCGTGAGTGCCCCGCCTGCCACATCAAGGCGGACAACGTTCCCGAGGCGACCCGACTCAGGCAAGAAGCGTTGTGAGTCCAGCAAGGCCGCGTCCTGGGCGACGTCGACCACCCGGACCGCGATCTCAACACCCAGGTCGGCATCACCTTACGCGGCCGGGGCAATCGACGCCCTGCCGCTGCCCTGGATCCCGACAGCGAAGCATTCGGCGCGGCTCGCACCTTACCTTCGGGGAGGGGCACGGGCCGCGCGCTGCTTTCCAGACACAGAACAGGAGCGCGCGGTGCAGTCATCCACTGTGGACCGCTATGTCCTGCGCATCGACTTGGCCAACAAGTCCGGTCAAGTCATCGACGCGGCCGGGCGCGCGGTGGCCATCTTCGGGCCGGACGTGACCCGCGGCTCGGCGCTGCGCACCATCGCGCCGCACGGCTGGTCCTTGCCGCCAGATCCGGAGTGGACCCAGGTTGACCCGCCGGAATGCCCCGTGTTCTGGGTGGGCAACGACGAGAAGGAGCGACCCTCGTGACCGACACCGCCACGAGCACCCATGCCGGGCTCATGAACGGGCTCCGCAGCACGCTGGTGATCTCCGGTGGCATGTTCGAGCGCGACGCCGTCGGCGCGATCGCCGCCGCCTTGTTGCGACAGCCGCACGCAACCGGAAAGCCGGGCAACGTGGAGTACGAAGCCACCGTACGTGCGATCGCACAGGTGGCGTTCACTGCGTTGTTCGAGCACTGCTCCGGTCACCGCGGCACCATCGACCTGCCGCTGACCGGCACCCCGTACGCCGCGATGCTGCTGCTCGCGGGGTCTCTCGTGGCGGAGAACGAGCAGATGCGGGAAGCCGCTCGACGCAACGCCCAGTTCAACCTGGCGCACGAGCAGCAGCTGCTCGACCGGATCGAGAGCCTGCGCGGGATCGCCGAGGGCTACAACTCGCTGCACGGCAGCAAGCCGGATGCCTCCGCGCGGGAGGTCGCGCACATGGCTTGGGTCGACCACCGGCACCGGCACAACATCGGCGGTCAGCACACGCCGCGTTTCTGCAAGGCGTGCCACGTGAGCAGTTCGGAAGCGCACCGACTGTTCGCCGCGGTCTCCGATGAGACCCACGGGCAGCACGACGGCGCCGTACTCGAACCGCAGTTGCTGACCGGGCATGTCAGTCCTGAGACGGCGTACGTGGTGAAGTCCCGCGACCAGGCGCGGGTCAAGCCGCGTGCCGACGACCACGTGATGCGCTACTGGATCGAGACCCGCGAGAAGGGTGCGCGGGCCGGGATGCAGCGCCTGATGCACCAGAGCAACTACCGCTGCGAACCTGGCGAGTGGAATCCGCCGCAGCACGACCCCTACGCCTCGCTCGTGATCATGTACCTGGACGAGGACGGGCTGTTCGGCAGCTGGCAGTTCTCAACGCACGTGATGACGCCGGTGAGCTCGCGGGCCTTCCGCAGGTCGGCACTGTTCGCACAGCTCGGCGAGGCCCAGCGCGACAAGTTCGAGCAGCTCTGCGTCACCGCGCGCCACGAGTACGCGGAGCGGTGGGACAGGTTCGAACGTGACTCCCAGGCCCTGGCCGACTACATCCGTGCGACCGGCGAAGAGCCTCAGGCGGTCGAGAACGACCGGTGGGTGAGCTCGGACGGCACCGTGGCTATCCGGCACACGTTCGCCGAACACCTGGTGCGGGCGCGCGAGCTGCTTCAGCGGCGATCGGCGCCAGAAGCGAGCCTTCTGCCACCGCGGACGCAAACGAGGAACCCAGGACGTGGTGTGAGTGAAATGGCCTGGCAGCAGGAACAAGTGGAGGTAGTAGAGCGATGAGGATTGTTCCGATCAACAACGCCGAGGAGTTGCCGCTCCCGGACGTGGTGTGCCGCACGTGCACCGAACCGCTGGTCCGCCGCCGGTCCTCCGCGGGTGAGATCTCCTGGAAGCACGGCGGAAGCGGCGACCGCGACCACGAGGTCGAGCCCATGCCGCGGTCGGAAGCCGAGTCGGTGAAGCTGACCTGTGACTTCTGCTGCGTCAACGAGCCGGTGTGGAGCTACCGCACCAAAGAGCCGCTCACCCTTTCGATCCAGAGCCCCAACCTCTCCGAAGAACTGGAAACGCAGCAGATCAGCCGCGGGTCGAAGCACGGACGCCGCACCATCGTCAAACGGCACAAGGAAGCGGACGCCACCGATCTGATTGAGACCGTCGATGCTCAACCGTGGGCGGCGTGCGCCGAGTGCGCCGAGCTCGTCGAGCTGCGCGACGTGAACCGGTTGGTCACTCGGGTGCACCGGACGAACCCTCGGCTCGCTACCGAGTCGACCAAGAGGTTGAAGACCTTCTACCAGCCCTTCATGCGGTCGATCGCCCACCGCACTGAAATCACCTCCGGCTAGCAGGCCCGTCAACACCGGCTGTTGGACCGGACATCCGAGAGGGGGCCTGCATGGCTTTTGGCGATAAGGCAGACATGCGTGCAGCGAACCTGCTGCTCACCTCCGTACGCGAGCTCACCGCGGTCGGCAAGCTCTATGGTCGTGCGCAGTACACGCTGACCAAGACCGGCCGCGACGGCGGCAGCGGTCAGGGGCTCACCATCACGATCCTCGGCGCGACGGAGGAGGCCTTGATGAAGGCTCTGGTGTTGCTGGTCGACGGCAACGCCGAGCGTGCTGCGGAGCTGCGCACGCAGCTGAGGAACAACGACGACCAGGCTGTGGAACCGCGGCTGATGACGCTGGCCCGCGAGTGGTTTCCACTGACGTGCTGGAACTCGTTCTGCCGGGTCGAGCACTGCTCGGGCATCGAGCACTGCGACTCCACGGGGCACAGCTGGACGCAGCGCGAAGGCTTCGTCTACAACCCCCGCACCGACGAATATGACCTACGTGAGCATGATCGCGACAGCCCAGTGCAGACCCTCTACCGCCGGGACGCCGTGACGCCGACGCTCGTCGACCCGGACAAGGAGTGAGATGACCCGCGGGGCAAGCGACCAGCAGACCCTGCACCAGCACTGCCGGCACAGTGCCGCCCCGACCAGCGCCCAAACTCGCGGGCCGCTACCACACAAGGACTGACCGTGACCCCACCAGCGTCGGCCACCGCATTCACCCAGCTGGTCGCCGATCTACTGCCTGCCGCCGCCGACATCGACAACAGCACGTGGAAGGTCCGCAAACTGCCCCCGCCGGGGCCTCTGTCCGCGGACTCGGCGTGGACGCTGATTCGCACGGACGGGCCGATGGTCGCCCTGACCTTCCGGGAGTGGCCGCACGGCCGCCGCGGCAAGCTGACCGCCACGCTGGAGCTGCCCGCGGCGCTGCGTGAGTTTTACGGTGACGACCCCGCTCTGCCTCGACCGGAGTTCAGGGCCGACGCCTCGCCGCAGCAAGTCGCCGACAAGATCGCCGCGCTGCTGCTGCCGCGATGGTCCGCCGTGCACCAGGTCGCGCAGACACGCAAAGCCCAAGCCGACGCCTACCAGCGAAGCTGCAAGGCCGTGAGCAAGGCGCTGGTGGCCGCGGTCGGCGACGATCTGGCGGTCGAGCAGGGCTGGGACTACGTAAGCCTGGCTGCGGGCAACGGCTTGGTCGACGGCAAGATGTTCATCCGCTCACCACGCGATGTCGTCATTCAGCTCAGGACCGACGATCCCGCTGTGGCCGTCGCGGTCGCCCGCGCCCTGGGCGCGTCGCTGTCCACTCCGGATCGGGCCACCACCATCTAGCGGGCGGCAAGCCGAGCGGCGCCGTCGCATCCCCGCGGATGCAAACATGTGTCCGACCACCCGATCTGGCTGACAAGCCCCGATGACACGCACGCCCAGCGAGTCCGGCGATGCCTGGCACGGTCCGCAGACGCCGAAGTTGGACTACACGGCAGTGGTGTTACCAACGAATCTGGAGGTCATGAAAGATGGGGCTGCGCATTCTGATCACGGGCTCGCGGACGTGGGCCGATCGAGCGATGATCCGCGCGGCGCTGGCCGAAGTGTGGAACCCGGACTCGGTTCTGGTGTCGGGCGCGTGCCCGAACGGCGCTACGCGCTCTGCGAGGCGTGCTGGAGCCGCTGGGGCGGACGATCGAGCGCCATCCCGCGGACTGAGACCGTTATCGCCGTCGCGCAGGGTTCGTGCGCAACGAGGAGATGGTCAAGGCCGGTGCGGACCTGTGCCTGGCATTCATCCGAGGCAACTTGGCGGGCGCGAGTAACACCGCGAAGCTCGCGCAGGAGGCGGGCACGGCGCAGCCGCGTCAGTGGGTCGGCCAGATCGGTTCGCAGCGACCCCCGGCCGGCCGGCCGCTGGCGGTGCCCGAGGGCGTGAGCTGGGCGGTGTGGTTGAGCGCCAGCAGGTCCGGATGCCGATAGCAGAAGCTGCGTCGACGCACACCTCGCGGGCGATCGCCGAGACCTGATCTCACCGCCCGTACTGCTCCGCGGTGTTGATGGCCTTGATGACGCGCTGCCTGCGGCCCGCGGAGTCCGCGCGCCGCCCTTCAATCATCGTGGTGGTCACGCTGCCCTCTCAGTATCGATGTCGGACAGTGGTTGCCGGATGCCTGGGCTTCCCAAGCCGACCACGCGGTTGCGTGCCACGTGGACGATCGCGCTGGACTCACGGAATTCGGCGCGTCCGGTGTCGGTGAGGTCGTCGAGGTCTGCCTGACGCGGATGATCAGCCTGCGGATCCGCGTGATCTCCTCGTCGGAGGCATCGCTTCGGTCCGGGCCCAAGCGTCCGCGGCGGTGGCGAGCAGCCGTTCGCGGTTGCGCAGCAGGTCGACCAGACGGGCCTCCAGGTCGGACAGGTAGCACGGCGCTGAGGTGTGCGCAGCCGACGCAGCGGAACCACACCGGGCAGTCGTGGCCGCCGACGGCGACATCGCTGGGCTCGCTGCAGGCGCCGTAGGGGACCGGGACCTCGCTGATCGCGCGGTGGGCGTGCTCGGAGTCGAGCAGGGTCTTCGCATCGCGCCAGACCCTGTTGGCGTGCCGGTCGAACTGCGTCGTCTCCAGAACGCGATGGTCCAGAGCTCGGCAAGGACCTCGACCGCGACGCCGGCGTCCGGGTCGCGCTGGACGCAGATGTGCCGATAGGCGCCGAGGATCATCCTCTTCTTGTCGAAGGCAGCATCTTGGCGACCAGCGCCTCGTCGACCTCGACCTCGGGCAGCGCGTCGCCCTATAGCCGGTGGCGTCCGCTGAGCCAGCTGCCGGTAATGGCTTTCGCCGTAAGGGTTCTTGGTCAGGCCGAGCGACAGCTTCAACGTGGCCGCGGGCTGATCAGGGAACCGAGCGCGGATGCGCTGCTGCTGTCGTCGGCGTCATGACGCGCGGCCGCCTACCCCGTAACGACCACCCGGAACACGCGGCTGCTACCTGAACGCAGCGCGTAACAGGGTTGCCGACCAGCCGCACCTCGCACACGCGCATCGCCGTAGCCGGACTCAACACACCTATCGCCCTAGATGAAGCGTCGACCCGTTCCGCCACAGACGCGCCAACGCACCGGGTCTCGCCACGACAACACCAATCGCCCTGCTGTTTCCGGAGAAGGGGCTCCACGTTGCCCAACACGTACAAGACCAACTCCGACTGTGCGCAAGACCCTTCAAAGGACCGGAACCGCGCACTCCCATTGCCGCCATCAGCGGAGGTGCCAACGGCACCAGCTGCAGCCGTTGCCACGTCGGGTCGGCTGCGTTCCGCGGCGCTCGGAGCCGTTCATCACGCTGCGATGGTGCTGCGAGCTCACCTGGAAGCCTCCGCGTTGCGACCTCATGATCTGACCTGGACCGCGTTCAACGTGCTCGCCATTCTTCGCCACCAGGGAACAGCACAGATCGGCCAGGTCGCCAGGCAACTTGGTGCCTCAGCAGGAACGCTGACCGGTGTTGCCAAGAACCTGGAGCAACGCGGACTACTACAACGCAATCCGCATCCGTCCGATCGCCGCCACGTCCTCATGTGCCTGACAGAAGAAGGCGCTGCGCTGGCAGAAGGTCTTTCCTTCTCGTACCTAGCCGAGGCAGAGTTCGTCACGTCCTGCTTCAGCGATGACGATGCAACCCTCTTGTCCGAGTTGCTCACGAGTCTGACTGCGCACGTGGTTGCCACAAGCCAGCAACGGTGCGTCGTGATGCACGAATACTCCGACCTTCCGCCTAGACGATCTCGGCGCAAGCGGGCACACGAGAAGCCATCCGCCGAACTGGATGACTAGCCGCAGGTCCTTACAAGGAAGTCAAGCCCCGGTTCGCCGCGTGGCGACCGGACGCCGCGGCCGGCGGATCGACGGCGCGATGCCGGCGGTGGCTGATAGCCATCGCCGCTGCAGGCACCGGCTGAGGTAGGGATGTCTGTCGGGTCGGTAGACCCACTACGCACGGGTCGCTACTTCAGTGGAATCGCCGATGCCGGGCCAGGCAACCACAAGCCGGTTCCCCTCTGCTGTGGGCTCTCCGATCCTCAACCACTGGGGGCCTGAACGCGGGGCTCGATCAGCCCGCCCGCCATCGAGGCCCCTTGCCCACCGCCTTTGCGGCCGCAGGAAGAGGCATGCATGACGGCGGCTGTGGCGCTGCATGGACCGACGAGTCAGGAGGCTGACAATGATGGGGTGGTCAACGGATGAGCTCGCACGACTGGAACTACTGAGTGCGGGCGAGCCCGTGAGCGTGTCGATGCGACGCGGTGTTCATCCGAATCTGATCTCTTGGACCAAGGCGCGCGGTCTGTTCGTCCGGATCGACCGCGGCACGAAGTGGGGCAACCCGTTCATCATTGGATGCGATGGGGACCGCCCCACCGTGATCTATCGGTACGAAGAGCACCTTGCGCGCAACGGTTCGCTTCTTGCTGCCCTCGGCGAACTTGCAGGAAAGGCACTCGGGTGCTGGTGCGCGCCGCGGTGGTGCCATGGCGACATCCTGGCCGGCATCCTTTACGCCGGTTTGTAACATCCGGGCCTGCTCAGCTGTTGTCTGACTGCTGAGCGGGCCCATCCGGCTTCTGCACTTCCCTTTGTGCAGAACGGATCTCCTCGTGATCACCGTCAACACAAGTCGCTTTGCACAGTCTGGCCGGCCATATGATCAGCCTCGTTGCGACTGCGGTGACCGGCGAGGAGCGCATCGCCTTCACCGGCGATGGCGGCCCGACCATCTTGCTCTTGCGTGTACTCGCGGCACTGGACGGTGCCCGTGAACGACCCCGACACCGGCAGCTGGACGGGCGTTTCGACCCGGTCACCGCCGATTGGCCGGACGCCGCCGCGCTGCTCGTCGCCGCCGACGAAGTTCCCCCACAGCGCCTCGCGAGCGCCGCCGTACTCGGCGCGGTCGGTGTCGGCGGCGGCCTTCGTCCGGTTCGCGGCATCGTGCCCGCAGTGCAGGCTGCCCGCGCACACGGAATCCGTCTGGCCATCGTGCCCGCGGCCTCCGCTCGCGAGGCATGCCTGGTCGACGGGGTCGACATGCTTGCCGCGCGTGACTTGGCCGAAGTCGCCTAGCTGCGAGGTGACGACGGCGCCCGGCGGCCGCGTCCGTGGTCGACGACTTCCGCCCGCCCGGAGGCTGTCCGACGAGCGCAGAAGGATCCGTCGTCGCCGGAGCCCGTCGTGCTGCTGTGCCTGATCGACTGCACCTGATCCAAGCCTTCTGTCCGAGCTGTGGCGCATGCCGCTCCCACGGCACTGCTGCCCGCTCACGTCGGCCAGGCGCGCACCGTCCACCCCGCGGGCGCGCCTGGCCGATCCCCACGATCTCCGGAACGAGGACACCATGTGGATGCTGATCAACGACCTCGCTGACATTCGTCCCGGTGACGGAATCACGATCGTCTCGCGTCGCACCCGCCGCACGTGGACAAGCACCGTCAAAGCGGATGGCACCTACATCGGCTGTCTCGCTGTTGCCGGTGGCCGCGCCGACGTGGCGATCGTGAGCCGCGAGTATGCGGCACCGGCAGGGACCCTTGAAGCCGAGTTCGTCGAGCAGCTCCGCCACGTGCGTGCCGAGCTCGACGCCCTTCGCGACGTCGTGTTCGACGCCGCCAACGAGTTGCGGGGTTTGCCGAGCGACTACACCGAGGCAGTCGATGCCAGGACGCAGCGGGTCGTGAACGCGGATCGCCTCTACCAGCTCTACCGCGACAGGTCCGGGGAGATCGGATCCGATCTCCGCAAGGCCCTTCCCGAGGGCTACAGGCGCCACCGGCGCGGCTGATCGGTCGTCGAGGTCGTCACGCCAGTTCGCTGTCGCGGCAACACCTCCAAACGGTGGTGAGCCACCCGCGCTGATCAATCGAAGTCGTTCTTGAACCGTGTGGAGAGGGTTGTCATGAGCAAGCGGCACAACAACGTTGCCCGTCCGGCTGACCGTCGCGCGGCCGCCCGCGTCAAGCACGACGCCCGCGCGCGCTACGAGTGCATGTCGGCGACGGTGGATCTGTGGCGACGAGGCCTGCTGCGGACCTCGCGCGAGGATGCACGCCGCGGCGACGTGACGGTGAGCCCGCAGTACTGGCGTTTCCTGCCGCAGGGCGTGCGAGTGCGCTTGGAGCGAACGGGCTGGCCGGAGGGGATGCGTCCCGGTGACCTGAGTGTGGCGGAGTACCTGGTCTGGGACCGTCAGCGCAGGGAGACCAAGGCCGCCTCGAAGATCCACGATCAGCTCATTCGTGACGTACTGCGCAAGCTCCGCCCAGCCCGGCCCGGCGCTGAGGAAGGTGATGCGGTCGTGAAACCGGCAGCTCGGGCTGCCGGCCACGCGGCCGAGGAAGAGCAGCACAGCATGATCTTGCGACCGTTCGACGGCAAGGTCATCCCGTTGTGTGCGTGCGGCGGTCTGACGAGCAGGCCGATGGGCGAGCCCTACGCCAAGGGCGTCTACACGCGCCACGTGAAAGCGGCCCTGCAGGCTGCGGCCGCAGCCTGAGCTAAGCCGCTGATGGAGTCGCCTCCGTCTTGTCTCCACCGCGCTCGTCCGCGACCAGTTCCGCTGCCCCGCTGTGGTGCCGGGGTGCCGGGGTGCCGGGGTGCCGCACTCTGCGTCCGGCCACACCGGGAGGGCGAGCCACGGAACACACCGCGGCTTGCCTTTCGGACCGTGCCGGGCGCGATCCGAGTGCGCCCCGCCACCCGGCGGTGCAGCGTAAGAGTGGCACGGCAAGGGAGCAAGGTGGCAGATTCACTGGTCGTCCACTGCAAGCGCGCCCGGTACGACGTCTACATCGGACGAGCCTCGCAGTGGGGAATCCCTTTGAGATCGGCAAGGACGGCACCCGCGACGAGGTGATCACTCTCTACGAGGAGTGGGTGCTTGAGCAGCCGGAGCTGATGGCGCAGCTCGCTTAGCTGGCAGGCTCAATCCATGGGGGACTGCTCCCGTGCACGTCGTCGGTCTCACCGTATCAAGCCACCGTTCTGATCTCGCTTGGGTTGTGACCGGCGGGGATGACCGCCGGTCACAACCCTGATGATCTCCCGAGAGCCGGGGCACGCGCCGTCTCCTGGCCCTGTTGCCCGCCCGCGCTCGGTCAGGCGGCGTGCGCCGACACCCGCCACGGCGGTGCTCCTTCCGCAAGGTCACTCCCGCCGACGGCGTCGGCGCGCAGCGGAGGCGAGTGCTTGCTCACCACATCGACCTATCCAGCCCAGTTGAGGAGACATGTCTTTTGGACGACGTGACGATGGAGGCGACGGCCGAGATTTACGCCGCGGCCGCAGTGTGCTCGGCAATCTACGGCATGGTTGCGGTTGGTCGAAGTGACGCCGCGAGCCGCGTGTTCGGAGGGCTGTCCAACGAGCTGCGCCGAGACGTCCTTCGCATCATGGAGGCCGACCTGCCGACGCGGGTGGCCGAGGCGGTCAAGGCCGGCGTGCTGCAGCCGGACGAGGTGTTCGTCGACGGGACCACGCAGCCCCCGCGCATCGACGTGGGGGAGACGGTCGACGCGGAGTAGCAGCCGCAGGAGCCGCTGTGGATGCAGGTCGTCGAGTCCGCGCTGCACGTGGTTCTGCACGGCGACCGGGACCTCGTCGCGAAGATCACGGCCGACCCCGACGGCTACCGCCGGCTGGTCCGGCACGTGCGCCGACGTGCCGAGGGGGACGAAACCAAGGCCGTGGAAGTCCTTCGGCAACTCGGTGCGGCGAAGCTCAAAGCCGTGAAGCGGTTCGCCGACCCCGTCGTCTACCTGATCACCGAGTTGCGCGACTGACTTCCCGTGCGCGGCGCAAGCTGCCCTGCCACTCCGGCGCCTGAACCACGAACACCCCAACGCCGCCATTTGCTTCCTGTTACTTCCTGTCCGAGCAGAGACGCGTGCCCATCCAGGCACTGCTGCCCGCTCGTCCTCGGCCAGACGCGCCCGTCCTCGCCCCACGGACGCGTCTGGCCGAGGGCCCTTGCCGTTCACCGCTCCCGCCGCCGATGTCAGCCCTGACATAGGCCCTTGTATCGACTCCTCGGGGATAACCCTTCAGCGTGCCCGTTGGCATCCACGAGCCAGGGACGGACCAGTTCGATCTCGCCGTCAACTACGGCGGTTTGACCTACAGCATGTTCTTCGGCGGCTGCCCAAAACTGCACGCCTTTGCCGTCCGCACCGCCGCCTCGAGGCACCCTGCGTTGCCCCGCGTGCAGTGCGGCCGAGCACGACGCGGGAACGGTCTACGCCTGGACGGTTAACCTCGCGGCCTACGAGCTCAACGCACCTGGACTAGAGCCGCACGCCTGAATAAGTGACACCTGCGCGCCGCTCTATGACCCGCCAGCCCGTGCGGTCACATGTCGATTGCGCTCATCCGCAATTTCGAGCTCAACACCAAACAGCACGTGGGTGCGCAACTGCAGCGCACATCGTGTGCGGGACGAACTGCAGCCCGTCAATACCGATCTGCATGAAACCATTTCACCTGATACTGGAGGATCAACCATGGCTGGTGAGACGACGATCACGGTGGTCGGGAACCTGACTGCCGACCCCGAACTGCGCTTCACCCAGAGCGGTGCCGCGGTGGCGTCCTTCACGGT
>NZ_LGDY01000156.1 GCF_001279525.1 Nocardia sp. NRRL S-836
TCGAGACGAAGGAAGGCGAGAAGCGCACTGTCGTGGAGCTGGAGGTCGACGAGATCGGCCCCTCGCTGCGCTACGCGACCGCGAAGGTCAACAAGGTCACGCGCGGGGAGACCACCAGGAAGGCAGCTGGCGCCGTGAACGATCCCTGGGAGGGCGAGGCTCCGCCCGCCGGTGACGGCTTCGCGGACGAGCCATCGCTCTAGGTCACCCGATCGAGTGTTGGTGGGTCACTCATCGGTGACCCACCAACACTGAATTCGGCCCCGGGTTCTCGTAGCCCTCTGCCCGACAGGACCAATCCACAATGACTGCCCTTGATCGACTTCTCGACAAGCTTTTCAATGGTCTAGGAGAGCCGCTTACCCCTGACGCCCGAGCGCAGATCGTTCGTCTTGACACCAACCCCAGCCCACAAACCTGGAACGAGGCATACTCGCTCATTGTCGGAACGCAGTTCAGCACCAAGTCGTTGTGGGCTGCTGTCCGAGATATCGACCCACGATGTCCGCGGGCTCCGTCTTCGGCATATGCCGGGACCAACCCCGATCGATGGCACGGCTACTTTCCCGCTCAGCTCACGCTGCGCATCGCCCTGCGTCACGCGGGCGATGCCAACACGGCCAGCATCACCGACACCGGCGCCAAGGCTCGATCTTCCCCTATGCCTCGGTTGCCCACAATCTGACGGCTTCCGCCACATGCCGTGCACCGCGTCGGCCTTTGCCTACTACCGCGAAGCTCGTGCCGACAACTGGCTCCCTTCTGGATAGCAGAGGCCTGAGGCACAACCTCCGGTCAACGGGAAGCCCACCTGCGAACAGTTCGCTGCGAGCGACAAGCGACAGCCGCCGTGATGGCTCTACGAGCACCGAAGCGACGCAGCTCCTTCCACTCGCGCAATAACGCAGTCACAAACCACAAGCCACATAGCCACAGCGGAGCCCCCGACCGAGACGAGCCGTTGATGAATCGGAATTCCGTTACAGAAGCCCAAGTCACCGAGTCGGCCTCGTCGCGAGTTCTGCACCAGTTCACCAACTGCCTTCACACCCTGCACGAATCATCGCAGCAGTATGACTGCCTGCATGGCGAGGCTCCTCAACTGCATCAGTGGACGGCAGCCTCCCTTGTCCTCATCGACCACACTGCCCTCGACTTGTGCCTGATCCGCTCCATGCCTGAACGAGCGGGTGTGGTACTGGTGACTTCCTCTGGAGCAGCGTCCAAGCCATGGGCCGACGCCGCCAGGCTCGGCGTCGAGTCAGTGCTGGAGCTGCCCAGGGAATCGCGCACACTCACGGCGCTCATCGCCAGCAAACGAGCCGCGCTTAGCGCCAACTACAAGCTGCTCGTTCTTCTCGGCCGGATCATCTGGCCTTAAAACCCGCGCCGCGCCTCCCAGTGGCCCGGACGTTCCCCGCGGCAGCGCGAGGTCACCCCTTGGTCGCCCATCCTCAGCTGGACCACCGAGCAGGTGTGGCGCGCCATCCACGCCTCCGGCGCGCCACACCAGCCTGCCTACCACGCGGGATTCCCCCCGCCTTTCCTGCGTGTTCCGTGTGCTCGCCAGCCCCACCGAACTCGTCCTCGCGGCCATCTCAAACCCGATCTCACCCTAGCGCTACCCCGCGCTAGAACCGGAGATCGGCTTCAAGCACAACTTGCCCATGGCCGAGAGCAGTTCGCCGTGCTCACGGCACCTCAGCCTGAAAGCGGCACGACCAGCAGAAATTCGCCCTCACCACGGGGGGTCGTGAAAGTCCGTTCGATCCCGCCGAGATCTTGCAGCACCACGCGGAAGGCCTCGCCATGACCAGCACCCTGCACCCCGCCACCCAGCCCGGCACGCTCACCTCCCGCTACTTCGAGCAGGCGACCGCCGACCAAGCCGAGACCACCTGGGCATTGCGGCTGCTGGAGATCAGCCGTCTCCTGCAGAACATCGCCCCACGCACCTACCGGCTCGCGGTCCGGATCAGCACCGACACCAGCACCGTCGCCGTCTGCCTGCTCAACACCGTCGGGAGCCACTGGACCTCAGCCGGAGGCCGCGCACCGGGCTGGCTCACCGACTGGCGTGGCAACCAGGGCCAAACCTGGGACGACGTCCGGCGTTCTATCGAGCACCACCTGTCCTGTGCGCTCACGGCAGCCAAGCCCGACGACCTCTTCGTCAAGGCCACCGCCGCCCGAATGCGGGACTGGGGTACCAAGGCCCGCACGCCGATGTGGACCGTCAACCTCCCCATCGGCCGCGCCGTGCTGGGCTACAGCGCACTCGACCAGTCCGCACGCCACCCCGACGCGCCACTGCACGATCTGCGCGTGATCGTTGACAAGTACCTGGACAAGGAACACGCGGACTACGGCGAACAGGCCGCGCAGAATCGCGCCGGCCACCCCTACCTCAGCCTGCTCGCCGTCAACAACTGGCTGGCGCAGCTCAACCGGCACGGCACCATCGACGACGCCGACCACGACGCCGCGCCCACGTCGTTGGACACCGACCTGCTCACCCAGATCATCACCGCGCAGGCCGGCGTGAACGCGGCGGAAAGCATCCTCACCGCGCTCGACCAAGCCTACGACGTCCCCGCCGGCCTGGACCCGGGCCTGCGCGGCACCATGATCGACGGCTATACCGACGGCGACGTCAACACCACCCTCGGCCAGATCAACAACGCCACCGGCACCCACATCATCTGCCTGTGGGACAGGCACCAGACCACCACGCTCGGCGACCTCTACTTCGGACACTCCAACTTCTTCATCGTCCACGACGGCCGCGTACACGAGCTGGCCGGTGAGCTTTGGAGCTGGCTCAACAACGACCCGTGCGACCCTGATACTCCGCTCAACCCCGGTAGGCCCGACACCTGGAGCGGCTCGCCCACGCCGCACATTTTGGCCACCCTGCCCGCCCACGACGGCCGCCTCAACTACGCCCTGCGCACGGATGTCCAACCGTGTCGCTCATGACGCGCGATCAACTGGGTGCTGGGCAGGCCGACCGTTGACCGACGACGATCTCGAACGGCTCGACGAGGCGATTCCGCACTCCTGCATCCCCGAGGCGATCAGCGCGATCGTCGATGGCATGGACGGGTAGCGCACGCAGCGATGCGGCCCGCCGTCTCGGTCTCCCGCAACGCGACCGTCCCGGTCGCGCTCAGGGTCACCGTGCTTCGCCGGTCCCACAACCACCTCGCGGAAGGAGGTGATCTCGATGTCCGCAGCCGGCTCGATGCTCACCCCGCTGGGGGTTCAGGTGTCCAAGGACGTCGCGCTCCAGGCCGTGCGTGCGGCACAGGCCGCTCTGGGCCTGCTGCGTCCGCCACCACCGGCACTGCCGCTTGCCTCGGTCCGCGGGCAACCCGCACCGAAGGTGGTGGCCGCGTTGGGACTCGGATGCGATTCGAGCGCGATTCTCGCGCGCTGGCTCACCAACCCGTCGAGCCGGGACTTCGCCCTTGACGACCTTGTGGTGATCACCGCGATGACGGGTCAGGAATGGCCGGTAACCCGCCTGCTGGTCGAGGAGCACCTGCTGCCGCTGATGGCGGCCGCGGGCGTGCGGTTCATCCAGGTCGCTCGCCGCGGTCCTCGGCAAGCCGATGGTATCGACATTCTGTCCGACACGCGCTCGCCGGACCGTCTGCAGTTGGTGGGGGCGTGGACGCTGGCGCACGAGATGTTCGCCGGTGCCACAGTCCCGCAGACTGCCGGCGACCGCTTGTGTTCAGTTGACTGCACCAAGTCCGATCTGACCAAGGATGGACTGTCCATCCGGGACTGAAAGGGTTTGGTGGATGTCTGATCTACGACGGCTGCTCATGGAAGGGCAGGAGGACCTCGGCCGGGTCGGGGCGGTAACTGCGGGAAAAGGAAAGCTTCCCCCGTTCGTGGTGGTCGACTCGGCTGGCGTGGAGGTCGAGCCGGTGACCCGGTACCTGCGAGACCTGGCGTTGAGCGACATGAGCCCGCTGACCAGCCGCAGCTACGGCTACGACCTGCTGCGATGGTTCAGGGTGCTGTGGGCGTTGGAGGTGGATTGGGAGCGCGCGACCGGCGCGGATGTTGACGTCCTGGTCGGCTGGATGAGGACCGCGCGCAACCCGCAGCGCAGGCGGACTCGCGCGGGCGGGGCCACGCCGGGGACGGTGAACATCCGGACGGGCAAGCCGGCGCTAGCTGAGGGTTACGCCCCGAGGACGATCAACCACTGTTTGACTGCCGTGTATGGGTTTTACGCCTATCACCAGCATTTCGGCAGGGGTCCGGTGGCGAACCCGGTGCCGTCCTCACGGGCTCGCCGGATGGCGCTGGCGCACCGCAGCCCGATCGACGCCAAGCAGCGGTTCAAGCGGGCGCGGTTGCGGCAGCGGGTCGCGGACACGACTCCCCGGGCGATCCCGGACGCGATGTGGGACGAGTTGTTCGCCGCCATGACCTGCGACCGCGACCGGTCGCTGTTGTTGTGCTACGTGTCCAGCGGGGCCAGGGCCAGCGAGTTGCTCGGTGTGGCCCTGGGGGATGTGGACTGGGCCGGGTCGCGCATGTATGTGATCTCGAAGGGCACGCGGCTGCGGCAGGCGGTGCCGATCTCGCCGGAGGCGATCCGGTACTTGACGCGCTACCTGGACGCCGTCGGCCTTCCCGGCCCTGACGAGCCGCTGTGGCGCACGCGCCGGGGTGCGAGCAGGGCGGTGTCGTATTGGGCAATGCGGCGGGTTTTGCAGCGGGCCAACGAGAAGCTGGGGACGAACTGGTCGCTGCATGACCTTCGGCACACTGCCTCGACCAGGATGGCCAACGACTCGGAGATGACCTTGCGCGATGTCCAGGCAGTACTGCGGCACGCCAACATCGAGACCACTGGCCGCTACATGACCGTCCGGGTGGAGGACATGTTCGACAAGCTCCAGGAGCACTACAACCGGCCGCGCCCGCAGCGGACGTTCGCGGCTGGGTACGACGAGGCCGACGTCAAGGCGGTGTTCGGTGGCTGAGCGCTACACGTTGCGCAACCGGCGTTCCCCCGTGCTGCGTGAGAGGGACGCCGAGATGAGGGAACTGCGGTCCCGGTTCGCCATCGACGCGATCGAGGCGGCCCCCGCCTCCGCGGCCACACCGCCGCAGCCGTTCGGCGACCTGTCCCGGGTGACGATCGAGGAGCTGGTGAAGCTCGCGGGCGACAAGCTTGGCTCACAGGTCGACTCGCCCAGGCAGAAACGCAGGTCGGGTACCCGGCACCTGCTGGAGCACGTGGATAGCTTCGAGGGCCGGACCTGGCAGGAGCGATGGCTGGCCAGCGGCCTGGACGCCGGCGAGCGGCCGGTCAGCGACCTGGACCCCGACAAGTACCGCGGCTACAACCTCACTCACGGGTTGAAGGCGCTGCTGTGCCTGCGCGTGATCACGCCGTCGTTGACCGCGTTCCGGGGCAACAAGTTCAACCAGTACCCCTACGCTTTCCAGGAGGCGCAGGGCGACTCGTTGCTGGACAAGTTCTTCGAGGAGGCCAGGCGCGCCCGCGCGTCCGAGCGCCACCAGTACCGGGCGCTGGCCGACGTGTGCTGCGCGCTGACCACCCAGGGCATCGCGCTGGCCGACCTGTCCCCGGAGGCGCTGCTGTTCTACGCTAACGAGTGCCGCAGGCTGAACCTGGTCGTGGCTGCGCGCCCGGACTCCAACCGGTTCGCTGGCTTGTTGGCCTGGGACATCCTGCACGGCATGGGCCATTTCCCGCCGGGGACGCCGCCGACGCTGCGCTCGTCCATTTACAAAGGGCAGAAGTCGCCCGAGGAGATGGTGGACTTTCAAGGGGTCCGCGATCCCGAGATCCGGCAGCTGATCATCGACTACCTCGTGCGCCGCCAAGGAGACACCGACTACCCGACTCGCGAGGGCCTCGCGCGGCAGCTCGCGGGCGAGTTCTGGGGCAAGATCGAGAAGCTCGCGCCCGGCCAGCATGACCTTGACATCCCGCAAGAGGTGTACGACCAGTGGCGTGAGGAGGTGCGAGTGCGCAAGGACGGCAAGCCCCGAGCTGACGGCGGCACCACAATCCTGCTGAGCGTGCGCTCGTTCTACATGGACTTGCAGAGCTGGGCGCTGGAGGAGCCCGAGAGGTGGGCGCGGTGGGCCGCGCCTTGCCCGATCCCGCCCGCGGACTTGCGGGGCTTCGGCAAGCGCCGCAGGCGGATCAACGAGCGCATGGCCGACCGCGTCCGGGTGCGCCAGCCGCTGCTGCCGACCCTGGTGGCGCACGTCGAGGAGCGCTACAGCGGCTTGAAGGAGTTGCTGGAGGCGGCGCGCGCCGTGCCGCTGGGCGTGGCGTTCAGCCACGCTGGGCGCTCCTACACGCGGATGGGCAGCCGCCAGGACCAGCGGCACCACGACGACCCGCAGTTCCCGCTGGTGCGGGTGCGCGACGAGCAGACCGGCAAGGTGCGGTCGCTGGCCGACGAGGAGGAGACGGCCTTCTGGGAGTTCGCCTACGTGGAGGTCCTGCGCCACACCGGGGTGCGGGCGGAGGAGTTGGTGGAGTTGGCGCACACCAGCGTCCGCCAGTACCAGCGGCCCAACGGGGAGGTGATCGCGCTGCTGGTCATCGCCCCGTCCAAGACCGATCGGGAGCGTGTAATCCCCATGTCGGCGGAGCTGTTCCACGTGATCGCGATGATCGTGATGCGCCAGACCCAGCACGGCCCGATCCCGCTGGTGCCCCGCTACGACACCCATGAGCGGCAGTTCACCGCGCCGATGCCTTACCTGTTCCAGCGGCAGATCGGCGGGGTCCGCCGGGTGACCAGCCCCTCCACTGCCCTGAACAACCTGCGCAAGCGCTGCGAGGTCATCGGAGAGACCGACCCGCAGTTCCGTGGGCTGCACTTCACACCGCATGACTTCCGGAGGCTGTTCGCCACGGAGCTGGTCAACAACGGCCTGCCGATTCACATCGGGGCGGCGTTGCTCGGTCATTTGTCGCTTCAAACCACCCAGGGCTATGTCGCGGTGTTCGCCGAGGACGTCATCCGGCACGTCCAGGACTTCCTCGTGCGCCGCCGCACCATGCGGCCGGAGGAGGAGTACCGTCCGGCCACCGAGCAGGAGTGGAGCGAGTTCGAGGAGCACTTCGACAAGCGCAAGGTCGAGCTCGGCTCCTGTGGGCGTCCATATGGGACAGACTGCCCGCATGAGCACGCCTGCCTGAGGTGCGCCCAACTGCATGTCAACCCGAAGATGCTGCCCCGTTTGGATGAGTTGGAGACCGACCTGGAGGAGCGGCGGAAACGCGCCGAGTCCGAGGGCTGGCTGGGCGAGATCGAGGGGGTCGACCGGACCCTCCGGTGCCTGCGCGATAAGCGGGCTGACGCGTTGAGGCTGACGCGCATCACCCGCCAGGTCAACCTCGGCATGCCGACCGTCGCAGCACCGCGATAGGCCCAGGTCGGCTGGATCGCCACTGAACCCACGGCGGGTGGCGATCCAGCCGACGGCGCTGACGAACGCGCTCTATGCGGCATGAGCGGACGTTGTGCAGTGGCCCGCTCATCTGGAATTTCTTTGGTCGTCGGTGTGCGGCGCGTTTGTGGTTACGTTTGGTGGGGCGCGGCGATGATGTTGGTGTGTCGCGTCGTGGCTGGGTTGTGTGGATTGTGGCGGGTTTCGTGATGGCCGCGGGCGGTGGAGTTCTGGCGTGGGCGGATCTTGAGTCGGCGGACAAGATCGCCAGCGTGGTCGGGGGCGTCTGCGGCGCGTTGGGTCTGGCTCTGTCGGCCTATGGCCTGCTCAAGGCCCGGCAACCGCGTCCTGAACCTCCTGCCGTGGCACCGGTCGACCCTGTGGGTGTTGGGCGGGTGGGGAATGCGATCAGTGGGTCGACGGTGAGCGGGACCGTGGTGCAGGCGGGGTCGGTCGAGGGTCCGGTGGTGATCGGCGACCGCAACATCGTCGGTACTCAGGTGGTGGTGCCGCCGGTCGTTGTGCCGGAGATGGAAGTCGTGGCCGCGGTGCCTGGTCTGGGCCGTGTTCCGGCTGGGCAGCGTGTGTTCGTCGGGCGGTCGGAGGAGTTGCGGCGGCTGGACGCGGCGGTGAGCCGTACTGGCCGGGCGGTGGTGGTCGCGGTGCATGGCCTGGGCGGGGTCGGCAAGAGCACGCTCGTGGCGCGGTTCGCCGGGGTGCACGAGACCCGTTTTTCGTTGGTGTGGTGGATGGTCGCGGATTCGCCGGCCGCGATCGAGGCGGGTTTGGCCGAGCTGGCGGCGGAGTTGGTGCCGCAGACCGCGGAGTTGCCGTCGGAGCAGCGCACAGAGCTGGGGGTGCGGTGGCTGGCGACGCACACCGGCTGGCTTCTGGTGCTGGACAACCTGTCCGCTCCGAAGGACGCGGCAGGGTTGCTGGCGCGTGTGCGCACAGGCACGGTCGTGATCACCAGTCGCCACGGCGTGGGCTGGCACGCGCTGGCGGAGCCGGTGGCGCTGGACGTGCTGAGCCCCGGCGAGGCCGTCGACTTGATGACCCGGATCGTTCACACGGTCCAGCCCGGCGCGGACCTCACCGGTGCGGATCGGGTGTGTGCCGAGCTGGGGTGGTTGCCGCTGGCGGTCGAGCAGGCGGCCTCATACCTCGCCCAGACCCGCATCAGCCCGCAGACTTACCTCAAGCTGCTGGCGGATTCGCCGGCGCGGATGTTCGTCGCGGCTGGCGAAAGCAGCGACACCGGGCGCAACACGGCTCGCGTCTGGCACGTCACGCTCGCGCACCTCGCCACCACCCCCGCCACGGTCCAACTGCTGCGTCAGCTAGCGTGGTACGCCCCGGATGGGATCCCGAGGAGCCTGCTGACCGGTGGGATGGTCGAACTGGAGTTGTCCGAGGCGCTGGGCCGCCTGGCCGCCTACAGCATGATCACCCTGACTACGGACACCGTGACCGTGCATCGCCTGGTCCAAGCCATCACCCGCACACCCGACCCGACCGACCCCTATCGCCAACCAGGCGACATCGCCACCGCCCGCGCGACCGCCACCGCTGCCCTCGCCACCTCTCTGGACGGGCACGACCCCGAGGATCCCGCGGACTGGCGGGTTTACCGGCAGGTGCTGGTCCACGCGCGTGCCCTGCTCGAACACGCCAGCCCCGACACAGACACCCCGCAGACCGGCCAGGTACTCAACGCACTCGGCCGCTACCTGGAGGGGCAGGGCGAGGTCAGTACAGCCATCACCTATCACACCCGCGCCACCACCACCCGAGAACGCCTCCACGGCCCTGAGCACCCGGACACGCTGACCTCGCGGAACAACCTGGCCAACGCCTACGAGTCGGCGGGTGATCTGGGCCGGGCGATCCCGCTACACGAAGCGACTCTCGCAGACTGCGAGCGGGTGCTGGGCCCCGATCACCCGGACACGCTGACCTCGCGGAACAACCTGGCCAACGCCTACGGGTCGGCGGGTGATCTGGGCCGGGCGATCCCGCTGCACGAAGCGACCCTCGCTGATCGCGAGCGGGTGCTGGGCCCCGACCACCCAAGCACGCTGCTCTCGCGGAGCAACCTGGCCAACGCCTACGAGTCG
>NZ_LGDY01000157.1 GCF_001279525.1 Nocardia sp. NRRL S-836
CGACCCTCGCTGATCGCGAGCGGGTGCTGGGCCCCGACCACCCAAGCACGCTGCTCTCGCGGAGCAACCTGGCCAACGCCTACGAGTCGGCGGGTGATCCGGGCCGGGCGATCCCACTGCACGAAGCGACTCTCGCAGACTGCGAGCGGGTGCTGGGCCCCGATCACCCGGACACGCTGCTCTCGCGGAATAACCTGGCATACGCCTACGAGTCGGCGGGTGATCCGGGCCGGGCGATCCCGCTTTTCGAGGCGACCCTCGCCGACCACGAGCGGGTGCTGGGCCCCGATCACCCGAGCACGCTGACCTCGCAGAATAACCTGGCCAACGCCTACGAGTCGGCGGGTGATCCGGGCCGGGCGATCCCGCTTTTCGAGGCGACCCTCGCCGACCGCGAGCGGGTGCTGGGCCCTGATCACCCGAACACGCTGACCTCGCGGAATAACCTGGCCGGCGCCTACGGGTCGGCGGGTGATCTGGGCCGGGCGATCCCGCTTTTCGAGGCGACCCTCTACGGGTCGGCGGGTGATCTGGGCCGGGCGATCCCGCTTTTCGAGGCGACCCTCGCCGACCACGAGCGGGTGCTGGGCCCCGATCACCCCACGACCAAGGTTGTCCGCCGGAACTTGGACACTGCTAGAGACAGCTGAATCGCCTTGCTGTCACACACACTGAACACGCGCCTCCATGTGCGACCCGGCAACGCAAGCAACGTCCGCTCATCGGCAATAGCGGATGTTCGACCGCAAGGGGCTGAGATCCCGAACCAGACGATCGTGCTGGAGTAGGACGAGTACTCATATGCTGGCTGACGGCTGGGGCTGCGCGCCGCCTGTCGGTGGCGAGCGGCGCGCAGCCTCAGCCTCAGAGCCATTCCGGTGTGTCGGCTTGCTTGGTGCAGAGAAGCAGCCAGCACTTCAAGGGCTGGGTACTCGACACCGTCATCGCCGAACTCACCCAAGGCAAGCCCTTCCGGCACGTCGTCGGCTACGAGCTGCACGAGACCCGCCGCGCCGTGAGGGACGCGCGGTACAACACGGCGCTGCGCACCGGGGAGTACCCACTGCGACAGTGGGGCTGGAGCCGTGCCGACGCGCAGGCGTTCCTGCGTACGACGTTCGGGCTCGACCGGGACTGGGCGAAAAGCGCCTGCACCTACTGCCCGTTCGCTCTGACCAACAAGACTGGCCGGTCGGAGACCGTGGCGCGGTTCATCGCGGAGCCGGACGCGGGTGTGCTCGCGTTGGCGATGGAGTTCAGCGCTACCTGCCTCAACCCCGCTCAGGGCTTGATCAAGGGCGAGCGGCTGCTGACGCTGCTGCGTACCTCGGCCGGCACCGCGGCGGTGCTCACGGCGTTCGAGGAGCTGCTGGCCTCGATGCCATGGGCAATCTACGACGTGCGCCGCACGCTCTCACCGCGCGTCGACGGCAAGACCAACCACGCCCGCTCGATACGGATGCTCGATGTCGGCGGGCCGGCCGAGATGCGTGTCGAGCTCAACCGGCGAGCCGACCTCGCTGGGACGGCCGTGACCATCGGCGACCCGGCGTTCCCGGACGACGCCCACCCGCGGATCTGGCTGCGAACGCGTGACCCGAAGCAGCTCGTCCGCGGATTAGCGACCGCCGAGCAGTTCTTGACCATCGCTCCTGCCACCGCGGCCGACAAGACCGGTCCAGCCTTCCCCGCGGCCTGGGCCGCAGCGTCGCAGCTGATCTTGACGTCGTGATCTGCCGGCTTCTCAGGAAGTACGGGACTCACAACCGAGAGGACTGGCGTGGCCGCTTGACCTTGAGGCCCGGCGAGACGCGCAACGCCGGTGAGTGGGGTCGCGCAAAGGACTTCGTCAACCTGGTCATGGCGTCGCTGCCGGACCTCGGTCATAGTCCATGCGGGGCTGGTGCCGATGTCGACCGCTCGCGGCATGCCGGCGAGCTCATCCCGCGCCAAGGCGCTGTGCACGTGCTGGCGGGCACCGAAACCACCCGGCGCGCACCGCCCAGCAGGTCGAGCCCGAGGCACAGAAAAAGGCAGTGGGCAGCCGGTTCCAGCCAGTCCCGGTGGGCGCCGAGTAGAGATGCCTTCCAGCGCAGCCCGGTCATCGACGCGTCTACGACCCAGGTAACGCAAGCGCCTCGCGGACATCGGGATCAACGGTTCGAGCCGAGCCCATAGCTCGTCGGCCAAGACCCTCTCACGCACACCGCGATCTCGGGATGTCCCGTCCCGCGGGCAAAGCCGGCACACCAGCTCATGCGAACTGGTCACTGCTCCTGTTGCCAGCTGCCGCATCTACCGCACTGTGGCCGCTCACAAGCCTTGTCTTCCGCCCGCTGTGCAGTCGGGACGAACCCACACCTCACGTCCATCGGGTTCCAGTCCACTGAGCGGGTTTCGGCCATCTCGGTCGCACGACCACGTTGCCCTGAGCGCAACGTCATCTACGTCACGAAAGTAGGTTTGATGATGCCGTCCAACGGTGCCGCGGATCCGGGGGCCAAGCAGATCCGGGTCTTCGTCTACGGCACCCTCCGCCGAGGCTGCTTCAACTATGACCGCATCCTGAAGGGGCGAACCGCAGCCGAGGAGCCCGCCTGGATCGCCGGTGTCACCCTCTACGACGCGGGCGGATTTCCCTTCGCCGTAGTGGATCCCGCCAAGCCTGACAATGTCGTGGTCGGCGAGGTGATGACCATCGACCTGGCGGAGCATCCCCGTGTGCTGCGAGACCTGGACGAACTCGAGGGCTTTGACCCACAGGATCCCGCCAACCTCTATCAGCGCGCTGAGGTAACGGTGAAGACCAACACCGGTCCGGTCCAGGCATGGATCTACCAAGCCGGCCCCAACGCCGAGCAGGAGTTCACCGCCGCCGACGCCATCCCCGGTGGCGACTGGGTCATGTTCACGTCACAGCAGTAGCAAGCATCTGCGACGAACGCCGGCGCACGCGCACACGGAGACCATCCGCGGCCGCGAACCTCCGACAAGTTCGACCCGACCCGGCGTCCCGGCGACATCGACCTCGCCGGCGACGCCGCAAACCCCAGCACGTGAACGGCTCTCCAAACAGGACGGCTTCCGGACGCTCGCCGACGTTGCCTGCCGCTCTGCGCCAAGCCGCCGTCGACTGCAGGCCCCCTTCCCTTGTCCGCCTGCTTCGCCGAGCCGCCACAACCAGTCCCGCCCGCTCACGGCAGGGCGGGCGGACCGCACCCCTTCACCCGACCCGAGAACCCGACCCGAGGAAAGTCATGCACGAACAGCAGGAACAGCCGCAGACGGCGAACGCGACGACGACGCCGCACCCGCCGTTCTTCGTGGACTGGACTATCAGCGTCAGCTACAGCGGCACGATCGACCCGAGCCTGCGGCAGTTCGCGGGCTTCACGCCCGCCGACTTCCCCGTCTACGACTCCGGACAGTTGACCGGCACGGCCTTCGCCGCGCTCGAGGTGCTGCGGACCCAGGACAACATGCAGAGCGTGGGAGACCGCGAGGTCGTCGCCGTCACTTCCCTGGACGGCACCGACCTGGGGAACGGCGGATGACCAGCAACGGACTGCACCCCGTCACCGGCCGCCACACCTGGCGCGGCCGGATCGTCCCCTACATCACCGTCTGGACCGGCGAACAGATCGACCTGACCACCCGACGCATCGCCTACCTGACCGACGACGGTGCGGAGTACGTGGCCGTCGCGCGCACCGACGTCTCCGCCGTGGCCGCGGGCAGCGTGCTGCTGGAGCGGCGCGACGGGTTCGGGCTGCTGTGGTTCTCCGGCCTGAACAAGCCCGGCGTCGGCGAGCCGCTGTGGGCCCAGGTTCACGCCCTGCGCCAGCGGGAGTGCATGGTCGGCCGGCGCTGCCAGGTGTGCGGCGGTACCTTTCCCCATGGGCAGGCGGTGACGTTCCTGGTGCCAGAGAAGGACGTTCCCGAGGACGGCAGCCCCTTCGAGACACTGCACCCGCCGGTGTGCGACACCTGCCGACCCTGGGCGCTGCTGCAGTGCCCGCACTTGCGCGAACAGGCCACGTTCGTCTGGGTCACCGCCCGCGCCTACCGGCCGACCAGCGTCCTGGCCGACCTCTACGTCCGTGACCGGGAAACCCTCGTGATCGGCGAGGAGCTGAGCGTGGACCTGCCGCTGGGCCACGACATGTTGCGCTACGCGGTCGTCAAGCAGATGCGGGTCGCCGTGCGCGGCTACGTCGTCGAACGTCCTGGGGGCCGACCGTGAGCCGCTTCATGGTCCAGTGGGAGGTCACCAACGTCTACCGGGCCGTCCTCGGCACCGACACCCCCGAGTACCGCGGGCTGTGCATCGACAACTTCCCGCTGCCTACGGAGGCCAGAGTGGGTCTGCCCGACCTCGGCCGCGTCGCGGTCCACGCGGTCCGCGTGCTGCCCGACACGGCCGGGACGGAGGAGTCGTGATCCGGCAGCTCGCGCTGCGCTGGTCACCGCTGGTCGCGTTCTACGAGGTGCCGTTGTGCGACGCGCAGGCGCACCTGATCGCATGGCGGCACCCACTGCACCTGCCGACGCCCGAACACCCGGCAGGCAGGCCCTACGACCGCCCTTTCGGCCGACTCTCGTTCGTCATGGAACACGAAGGCCGCCCGGCCGCCGTGGTGGTGCTCGCCAGC
>NZ_LGDY01000158.1 GCF_001279525.1 Nocardia sp. NRRL S-836
CACCGCCCACGGCCTCGACCAGTACCCCGGCACCGACACCCCCGCCTACCACAACGCCTACGCCACCGGCATGCTCGTCGAACTGACCTGGCTCACCGTGCACTTCAGCGGCCTGCTCAACGTCTGGTTCACCGTCCTGCACACCTTCGACGAAGCCAGCGCCGCCGACGACGAAATCGACTTCATCACCGTCTACAACACCACCGTCCCCGCCACCATCCGGCGCCGCAACAACGCCCTCCTCGGCACCACCGGCTGGGGCGACCAGCCACTCAACGGAACCGGACCGAAGCCCGCGATGTCCTCCGTCGAAGCGCTGACACCGTGACCTTGAGGGCTGTCCCACTGCCCGGTTCTGCCCCGCTGCTCTCGGTGATGTCCGAGGACAGCGTCGACTTGCTCGACCGCTGCGTGGGCTTCCTCGGCCGCGACCGGTCCGGCCTGCCCAACTCGCCGTGGGCGCGGGACGCGGTCGTGGTGGAGCGGTTCGCGACCCACCTGGTCAACGGCGGGATGCTGACGGTCATGACTCGTATCTGCCGCGACGAAGAACCCGCTGTGCGGTTCGGTGACCAGCCGGCGGAAGCTGCGATTTCTGCGCCGATCTGATCAACGCAGGATTGGATCAGCGCCGGAGGGGTATGGAAGGGGCGCCGTAGCACGTGCGCGTGAACACGGTGGGCCGCTTTCGTGCGGGCCGGCCGGCTCCGGCGCGGGGACAGTTGAAACTGTGCAGCTTCCCCGCGCCGGTTCCGGTTCGCTCGCGCGGCCCGTTGGCCGTGGTTGTGTGTTGATCGTTGCGTACCATGCCCTGACGACGTCAAGCAGCGGCGCCGTAGATCAGTTCCTCTGAGCTACGAGGTGCCGCGGCATGGCCGATGAGACGAACGCGTCCGAGACGTCCGCGTCCGGGCCGGGCGACGATGATCGTCCTGACGCCTTGAGCAGACTCGACGAGACCGCCGAGGCGCTGACGGTGCTGCGGGACTTCTTCATCGACGGGGAGCCTCTCGACGATGCGTTGCAGAGGCTGGCTGACACCGCGAGCAGGGCGATCCCGGATGCCGACTCGGTGACGGTGTCGCTGATGGATCCGGCGCGGCCGCGCACTGCCGCCTCCACGAGCCCTGAGTTGATCGAAGTCGACGAGAAGCAGTACAGCGCTGACCGGGGCCCGTGCCTGGAGTCCGCGCGCACCCTGCGGCCTGTGCGGGCTGTCGTCGGCGAGCACCTCGACGAGTGGCCGGAGTTCGAGGCAGCCGCCGCGGCGCACGCGATCCGCGCCTACTTGTCCGTGCCGGTGCTGCTGCCCTCCTCGAACTCCTCCGACGAAAAGCACCTCGGTTCAGTCAACATCTACAGCCACACAGCCGCGGCCTTCGACCCCTTCGACGAAGGGCTCATGCGGCTGTTCACCACAGCTGCGTCAGTCACGATCGCCAGCGCCCAGCGCTGGCAACGCTCACGAGACCACATCGACAGCCTGGAGAAAGCTCTCGCCTCCCGAGCCGTCATCGACCAAGCAAAAGGTGTCCTGATGGCTGTGCACTCCTGCACAGCCGACGAAGCCTTCATGATGCTCGTCCAGCGCTCGCAGCACGAGAACATCAAGCTCCGTGACGTCGCCAAGAACCTGCTCGACTCGATAGCCGGTTCCTGAACAACCGGCGCCATTCCGGGCGAACAAGTAACACCTCTCCCCGCCAGTCATTCACCCTGAGTCACGCGCAGCCGTACCGCGCGCTGCTCGATCACTCGTGCTCAGCGGGCAGCACCTTGACGGTTTCGAGGTTGAGCCCGGTCACTGCGACCAGCAGCACCAGCACGGCCGGTACGTCCTCACGCAGCAGGAACAGCTGCTCGGCCCGATGTCGCGCGGCCGCGCGTCCTGGAGCGCACTGGCCACGCGCGGCGACGAGGTCACGCAAGTCGGCGCGCTGCAGGCGCTGCTACTCGTCGAGCTCCACGGGATCGGTGGCGAGCAGCCGCTCGGAGTCCTCGATCCGGGCCCGCACGACGTTCACGTGCTCGCGGGCCGCCACGAGCAGCCGATGCAGCTCCCCGTCGGAATACCCCGGCTGCGGGCTTCGAGGCCGGACGGAGACGGCGGTTCTCGTCGGCGCGGCCTGCAGCACCGCGGGCTCGATCGCGCCGTGCAGCGGCGGGCACCGCAGGACCTGGACCACGTGCTCGACGTCGACCAGACCGTAGGCCGGCCGCGCCCTGCAAGTGCGATCGGCGACGAAGTCGTGCAGGTGCTGGGCCCGCAGTTGCTCGGGCGTGTGCGGAACGGCCAGGTGCCTGGCCAGGAAGTGCAGGAAGTACCGCAGGTTGCGCCAGCACAGGCGCGCCGACTGCAAGGTGCGCAGGCCACCGGCCGGGCCGACCCGGACCGTCATCGCCGCGGCCATCGCCGGGTGCCATCCAGTGCGCTGTGTCGTCTTCTCTTGACCAGCCACGGTGTGCCGGTCGTCGCGGGGCTCGTGAGGGGCGGGCGCCGGGCACGTCGGCTATTCGGAGAACACGCGACCGGTGTCGACGCTGAACCTCTCCAGTCCGCTGACCATCTTCTGCGGTCAGACGACCGGTTCGAGTTCCTGTTTTTGTTGCGATCCTCGCTGGGCGCGGACGCCCAGCTAACGAGACCAGACACTTGCACACATCCCTTGAGGCGCTGGAAGACCTTCAAGCGCTGGAAGGAGTTACCGGCCAGCGGCTAGGCCGATTTACCGGTGTCAGCAGTGACGTGGAATGTGTCTTTCTACGGGTGACACGGAAGCTGTACGAGGGTGGTGTTGTCGAGCTCGTCCGGTCGATCGGCCCTCGGGTGGAGCCCAGCGGTGAACTTCCCCGCGAAGAGCACAGCTGCTTAGTTCGAGGGGAACCAAGGACGATAAGGCTGGCTGGAGTCGAGGTCCCGATGCCGGCCTTCCTCATGTGGAATCCCCAGGTTTCTACTTATGTTCGTCGAGGTGCCGGTCCAGGCGTGACGCAGGACCGATACAGGGGGCCGTTCCCGTTGCGGGAACGGCCCTTTGTGTTGCGACGCGGGGACAGCAGAAGGTACGTTCGAGCGGCACGCAAGTGTGGGGGCGTGCGCGGTGTGCTGGGGAGCTTGTGCCGCGCTCGCATGTGTGAACTGGGGATTCTTGTGGTCATGAACATGCGCCGGGCCGCGTTGGCGGCCGGGATGACGACACCTGTCCGTGCAGCGATCGCCGCACCACCACCGGCCGAACCGACCTGATCCGGCGGTTTTCGCCGCTCTGCCAAAAGCTTTCGAGGCGCTCAACGCCGCGCGTGTCCGCGCGGGCGTTTGCGCTGCCATCAACACAACCACTGGGGGTTAGTGATATGCCGGTTTCGCGCGCGCTGTTGACCGCACTGGCGGTCGGCGCGGTGACAGTCGCGGGTGTGGTCGTGGCGCAGGCGAACGAGCCTGTGCCCGCCGACCAGCAGCAGCCGCTGATCGAGGACTTCGGATATCCGAACGCGGCGAGGATCCTCGCGGAGGACCACGTCGAGCTGGTGTCCGGCGACGGGCACATCCTCTACGTGCCGTGCGCCGCCCAGCCGCCCAACGGCATCGGCCAGCTCGAGGTGCACTCGTCCGACCTGACTGTCGGCAAGAACGAGGACGGCATCGTGTGCTTCAAGGTCGTCGGCATCTACGGCCAGATCACCCTGAAGATCCCGGACGTCTACGAGATTCGCGGCGACGGCTTCGGCGACGCCGCCGGCCACAAGGGCACCGCCGAGGTCGTCGGTCAGACCGGCGAACGCAAAACCGTGACCCTGGAACCGAACGGCGCCCGCCAAGTGGGCATCGGCCAGCCCGGCGGCAAGCCGGAAACCTTGCTGCGCCTGGACATCAAGCCGTGAGCGCCGCCAACCGCACCGGAGGCACGTCATGAGATTGTCCACGGGCAGGCGGATGACCGCTTTCGCCCTGATACCGGCAATCGTCGCCGCACTCCTCGCCGGCCCGGCACCTGCCGCGTCGGCAGCGGAGGAACCACCTGGGCCGAGTCCTGAGTTCAACCGGAGCCGGATCGTCGAGCTGTGGCGGGCCGCCGGGCCGCTGCTCAAGGCGGAGGCCGCGAAGGCCGTCGTCGGCACCGACGCGCAGATCGCGGAGTTCCTGGATAACGGCTGGAAACGACCGTCCGAAGAGGATGACCGGGCCACCGTGCAACGCCTGCAGAACTCCGGCGGGCCGTCCGTGCGGGACGCGGCGAAACGGGCGCTCGACGCGGGCACGCACGAGGCGCTCCGCGAGTTCCTCGACAGCGGGGTGCCGGCCGAGCAGGCGCTCGACCTGCGGATCAGGGTGAACCAGATCCAGGCCACTGCCGGGCCGAGCCTGCGGCAGAAGGCCCAGCAGGTGCTCGACTCGAATTCGTCCGAGCAGATGAAGAAGTTCATCGAGAAGGACTGGGAACAGCCGCACCAGCTCGACCAGCGGATCAGGGTGAACCAGCTCGCCGCCGTCGGTGGCCCTCGGGTCAAGGCGAAGGCGCAGGAGGCGCTCGACAACGGCACCATCGCGGTGCTGACGCAGTTCATCGAGCACGACTACGCCATCGCGCAGGCACGCGACCTCGAGCTGGCTTCGGTCGCCGAACTCGCCGGTGTCGCCAAGGACGCGGGTGAGCAGGCCGCCCGCGAGACCGAAGCGGCCAAGCAAGCCTCCGAACGCGCGGTGCGGGAGGCGGAGCTCGCCAAGCAGTCGGCCGAAAAGGCCCGCCAGGCAACGGAAAGCGCGCAGGCCAACGCCGCGGAGGCCGCCCGCCAGGCTGGTTACGCCGCGACCGCGGCGAACAACGCCGCCAGCGCCGCCCGTGACGCCGTCGGTGCCGCGAATGCCGCGAGCAGGGCGGCGTCGGTCGCGGCGAACGCAGCCTCCCGTGCCGCGTCCGCCGCTTCTCAGGCAGGACAGGCGGCGGCTCGCGCGCAGCAGGCGGCGGCAGCTGCGACCGTCGATCGCAACGCCGCAGACGCGGCTCTGCGTGCGGCCGAGGACGCCGAGAAGGTCGTCAACGGCGCCAAGGAAGCCGCTGCGGCGGCCAAGGCCGCCGGCGACGTCGCCCGCAACGCCAGCGCGGCGGCGGTTTCGGCGAACAACGCGAGCAACCAGGCCGTGTCGGCGGCCGACGCGTCCGCGCAGGCGGCGAACCTGGCCGACCGGGCAGGTGCCGATGCGGCCAAGGCTCGTGCCGCTGCCGCGGAAGCACGAGCGGCCGCCGCCCGCGCCAACCGTGCCGCGAACGCCGCCGTCGCCTACGCCAACACCGCGGCTACCGCCGCGGACAGGTCGCGGGACGCCGCCTACCGTGCGGCTGACGACGCGATCGAGGCCGCCAAACAGGCCCGGCTCGCCTACGAGCACGCCGGCAACTCGCAGAACGCGGCCAAGGAGGCAACCGACAGGGCGAACGCGGCCACGGCGGCGGCGCAGAACGCCATCAACGCTGCCACCGAGGCGCAGAAGATTTACGACGCGGCCCGTGCCGCGGACGACACGCGCATCGCGACCGAACGTGACCAGGCGATCGAGGCGGCCATCGCCGCGAAGGCAGGGGCCGGTCCCATCTCTCCCGCGCCGAAGTGGGACACCAGCGAGGCCAGCCGCTACGACACCGAGGTGCAGCAGTGGCTCGCGCAGGCACGGGCATCCGGTGCCGATCCGGCGCTCATCGCGTCGAACGGCCGCAAGGTCGCGGTCAAGCTGGCCGACACCGGTGGCCCGTGGTCGAAGATCGCCGCTGTCTCGGTGCTGAAGCTCTCCGACGACGAAGTGCGTGACTTCGTGTTGTCAGGGCTGCAGGTCGCGGTCGGTCAGGACGACCGGGTGACGCTGCAGTCGTTGCGCACGGACGCGTCCGACGCGTTCAAGCGCGCGGCGGACGCGGCACTGTCCGGTTCGGACACCGACGTCGAGCGGTTCCTGACCGCCCGCGCCTATCCGGAACGGGCGACCGAGGATCGGATCGCCGTCAACCAGGTCATGGCGACGGCCACCGCCGAGAACCGCGACCTCACCAAGGCGGCCGCACAGCGGGCGCTCGACACCGGCACGATCGAGGCGTACCGGAAGTTCCTCACCAAGGACCAGTTCACCACCGCGACGCAGGACGACCGCATCGCGGTGAACCGGATCCTGGCCGCCACCACCTCGGGCCCGAACCTGAAGGCGGCGGCCCAGGCGGCCCTCGACGGTCCTCCTGTTTTCCAGCAACGGTTCCTGAGCGAGCACCGGTTCGTCGCCGACCGCCTGGACTACGAACAGTCCGGGCACAACGCCGAGGTCTCCGGATACGTCAGCACCGCCTGGAAGTCCGCGTCCACCGCATCGCAGAACGCGAACCTCGCACAGGAGGTCGCCGCCCGCGCCCGCAACGCCGCCCAGGAGGCGATCGACGCGTCGAACCGGGCCCAGCAGGACTCGGTCAGGGCAGGCGAGTTCGCGGCTCAGGCGCACGCGTCGGCACTGGCCGCCGAGAAGTCCGCACAGGACGCGGCGAGCTCGGCGCGGATCGCGAAGCAGGCGGCGGCGTCCGCGAACGCCTCCGCCCGCAGGGCCACGCAGTCGTCGGTGTACGCGCAGGCGTCGGAGAACCAGGCACGAGGGTTCGCCAACGCCGCCTATGCCGCCGCCAAGGTGGCGTACGACCAGGCGAAGGCAGCAGGAGAGAGCGCCACCAAGGCGAAGGAGGCGTACGACAGGGCGGTGGAGACCGCCAAGACCAAGATCAGCGAGCAGGTCACCGCGCAGGTGGTGCGGCAGGACAGCTACTGCAAGAAGCTCCTGCTCACCGGCGACGAGTACATCAAGTGCATGCACATGCTCACCCAGTCGGACTGGGAGCGGTCGGGCATGATGTACCGCAACGGCCAGATGTGCGAGCTGCTCTACGCCAACCGCCAGGGCGACGCCGGGTACCAGAACTGCCTGCGCGACGTGCTGAGCCCGCGGTTCGAGCTGAACCGCCACATGGACCTGCTCGAGAACCTGACCGTCTACTACCAGGCGATGGCGGGCGCCATGGTGATCGCGGCGGGCACGCTCGCGGTGCTCGGCTGCAGCATCTCGGTGGTCTGCGGCGCGGCGATGCTCGCGATCGACCCGATCGGTGCCGCGATCACGCCGTGGATCGGCATCATGACCGCGGACGTCATCGGGATCACCGGTGTGTGGCGGCTCGGTTCGCTCTTCGAGATCACGGTCGTCAACTCCGAGCTGGCCTCGGCCCGCATCCTCAAGTACGACCTCAGCGACCTCGTCACCTTCATCAACAGCATCTGCGTCAGGCCCGGTGGCTTCGCCAAGGGCACGCTGGCGGAGGCTCCGAACTGCGTCTGGGATTACGACTACTCGGCCCTCAAGTGGTACGTGCAGGAAAAGGGGTACAGCGAGGCGGTGCTGAAGGGCGTCGCGCGCAACGTCGTGCGGTACAAAGAGGGTGCGACCGATCATGATATCACGCACCTCAAGAAGGACGTGTTCGACATGGCCGACTACTTCGCGCAGTGGTGGAAGGTGGACTTCACCATGCACGACTCGGCAAGCCTGAATCCCGTCTACTTCGACAGCGCGCACAACGTGCTGCTCATCAAGCACATGCCCAACGGAACCGAACCCGGCATGATCCACGGGTACAACTTCACCCAGTACCAGTGGGACACGCTCGTCAAGGCCAAGCGTTACGAGAAGATTCCCAAGTAGGAGTCGCGGTGGATGCCGAGATCGTCGGATCGCAGGCCAGGCTGACGTTGAGCCGGTCAGAGGTCCTGTTGCTGCTCAACGTGATCGTCCTGCTGGACGGGCATCAGCGCAGCGACGTGGCCTACCAGGAGCAGGTGGGCCACCCGCGCGAAGAGGTCAGGCAGTACGCGGACCAGCTCGCTGAGCTCGCTCGGTCGATGCCGCGCGAGCAGGGCCGGGACTGAGCGGGGAAGGCCGTTCCCGTTGGTGGAACGGCCTTGCCACTCACGGCTTCAGCACCACTTTGCCGATGGTGGCCCGGGATTCCAGGGCCTCGTGAGCGTCCGCAGCGTCCTGCAACGCGAAGAGAGGGTTGACCGCCGGCACGAACCGGCCGCTCGCGAGGCCTGCCATGGACTCCTTCTCCAACGTCCGCAACCCGCGGCGCAGCAGTCCAGGTCCCAGCGCGACGACCGCGGTGAGGCTCTTCGGGTACAGGTTGCCGACGCTCGTGTCGGTGGCCGTGCCGGAGGAGCAGGTTCGAGGCTGGGCCGAACTCGTACTGCCGGATAGCGAACGTGATGGTGAGGCTAGGAGCTCCGGTTAACTGGAGGTCAACTACGGCGCCCGACTGGGGACGGCGCCCACTGGGGTGCGTTTCGCGTGTGGCAACCGCGCGAGCGCTGAACGGGAGGACCTGATGAAGATCACCACGGTGGTGCTGGGCGCCGCTGCGGTGGGCCTGTTCGCGGTGATCGGGCCCAACGCCATGACCGGTGGGACCGTCGTGCCGAACGGCAGCCACCAGTTCCTCGCCCGCATCACTTCATCGGCCGGCGGCTGTTCCGGTGCGCTAGTCGATCCGGAGTGGATCGTCACCTCGTCGTCCTGCCTGCCGCAGACCGGCGAGACCAAGGTCGTCGTCGGCGAGGTGAACCTCGGCACCGGTGCCGGGCATCAGACGACGGTTGTGCAGGTCGTCAGACACACCGGCCGCGACCTCGCCATCGCGCGCCTGGCAGCAGCCACGCCGACCGCCCCGATCGCGCTCGGTACCACCGCCGCGGCGCAGGGCGAGGCGCTCAAGGTGGCCGGTTTCGTTCGCACGGAACAGGAATGGGTGCCTGACCGGCCCCGCCTCGCGTCGTTCACGGCGACGGCCATGACCGCCACCGACGCGCAGCTCGACGGTTCCGCCGACCTGTGCCGCGGCGACTCGGGCGGTCCGGTGTCTCGCCAGACCGGCAACGGGCCGGAGTTGGTCGCCGTCAGCCGTACCTACTGGCAGAACGGCTGTCTGCTCGTCACCGAGACCCGCAAGGGCAGCACCGCCACCCGCACCGACGACCTCGTCGCGTGGATCCGGCAGCAGTACTCCGCCCAGCGCATCCGCAACTTCAACGGCCTGTGCGCCGACCTCGGCAGCAACGCGCCCGAGACCGTCGTGAAGACGGTGGCCTGCCGCTCCGGCCACTGGACGAGCCAGAGCTGGCGGATCCCCGGCGACGGCATCATCCGCAACCACAACAGGTTGTGCCTCGATCTCGGTCCAACGCCACGAACACCCCGATCATCATGGCTGCCTACCGGCCCGCGCCGGGGTGGACCAGTCAGCAATGAACTCTCCCGACCAGGATTTGACGCGAAAACCGAACTGGGGAACAGCATGAAGAGCTTCAAACGCGTGACGCTGGCCGCGCTCGCGGTCGGCATGGGAGTCGCGGCGCTTCCGGCCGCGTCGCAGGCGATGTCCGGCGGGAGTCCCGTCCCTGACGGCACCTACAAGTTCCTGGCGAGCATCTACGCGGGCGGCAAGGGCTGCACCGGCTCGCTCGTCGCCGCCTCGTGGGTGATCACCTCGTCGAGGTGCCTGCCGGACGGCGTGGTGGCGACGGTCTCGGTCAACGGTGCCGTGCCGGTCGCGGTCGAGAAGGTCACGAAGCACACGTCGCGCGACGTCGCGGTGGCCAAGATCGCCGCCCACATCACCGACATCACGCCACTTCCGCTGGCCACCTCCGTGCCCGCGGTGAACGACACGCTCAAGGTCGCGGGGGTTGGCCGCACCACCGTCGACTGGGTGCCGGCGAAGGCCCAGGTCGCCGACTTCAAGGTGACCGCGACGACCGCCACCACGCTGTCGTTGGTGGGAGACAAGGACACCTGCCTCGGCGACGCGGGCGGTCCGTCGGTCAGGGAGGCCAACGGCAGGCAGGAACTCGTTGCACTGCACCAGATGTCCTGGCAGAACGGCTGTTTCCAGGTGCAGGAGACCCGCAAGGGCACCACCGAGACCCGCGTCGACGACCTGGGCAGCTGGGTGCAGAGCTCGATCGGCCCCGCCCTGGTCATCTGCTCCCCGGCGTCGATCTGGGTTGCGCGGCCGAACGGCGACCTGCACCGCTACGTCCACCACGGCGCCGCCAACGGTGACGTGAGCTGGAGCGGCGGCGAGCAGGTCGGCTCCGGCTGGCTAGGCCGCATGCTCGCGGGCGGCAGCGGCGTCGTGTGGGACTTCCACAAGAAGATCGACGGCAACGACCCGTTCGCCGACGGCACGCTCAAGCGCTGGGCGTGGAACGACGCGAGCAAGACGTGGAGCGGCGGCGGCCAGGTCGGCCAGGGCTGGGAGCGGTACCTCACGCCCGAGTATCGCAACCGCATCACCGTCGACAGCCGTGGCCGGATTTTCATGATCGACGACCAGGGCAAGCTGCGTTACTACGTCTGGGACAACGGCACCAACAACTGGGTCAACGCCGCCGGCGAGACCGTCGAGTCCGGCTGGGAGCAGTACAACTCGATCACCGCGGCCGGTGACGGCGTGCTCTACGCCCGCAAGCCCGACGGCAAGATGTACCGCTACCAGTACGACTTCACGTACAAGCGGTTCACCCAGCGCGCGAAGCACGTCGGTGGCGGCTGGGAGATGTTCTCCGAGATCACCTCGCCGGGCGCGGACGTCCTCTACGGCCGTGGCGCGCTCGGCAAGGACCCGTGGAACGACAACATCGTGCCGGTCCTGCGCTGGTACAAGCACTTCGACAACACCGACACCTGGGCGCCCGGCGCGGCCGACGGCACCGGCAAGTCCATCGGTTCCGGGTGGAACACCGAGCTCAGCGTCTCCGCGGAACCCGGCAGCTGTGTCTTCCGGCGCGGCATCGTGATCCCGCCCGGCAGCTGATCCCAAGTCGGTGGCGGCTTATGGCACAAGTGTGCCAAAAACGCGCTTGTGTGGAAACTCGTCATCGCGAGCCCGCTCCTGGCCACGTCGGCGCCTGCAGTTTCGGCGTCGGCGAGACCGGAGCAGGTGGAGCAACCGCGGCCCTATCTCGCAGATCTCGGGCCCCTGTTCCAGGTTTGCTCCAGTTCGGTGCGCCACTGTCCAAAGTAGACGAAAAACGATATCGCCCACTGAGCCTGTTTATGCAGATCAGTGGGCGATTTGCATGCCGTTCATTCAAGTGGACCTGACTACACAGCGTGAGAACTCTGTTGTAGCAGCTCAGGAGCCTGAGATGACCATCAAGGCTGTTAACCCCCGTGGCATCAGCCACTAAAGACTAGACGGAAGGGCGAGGTATGCACTGCTCAGATCCCGCCCTTCTGAATCATCTCCGCCAGTTCGTCTGGCGGGATGGAGTCAAGCCACTCCTCGTAGCGCAGCTGAGCCTCAATCCCAAACTGACTGCCGAAGGCATCCCACAGTGCGCCTCGAAGTTGATCAGCGCGCTCAGTCAGCGGCCCAAATCAATGGTCCCACCAGCGCCTGAGGTTCCCCCGGTAGCTCGGAGACTTTCAAGCATGGTCCGATAGGACCTGAAGGGAGTCGTCCGTGGCAGCACCGACGAAGTACCCCGACGAGCTGAAGGCTCGCGCAGTCCGGCTGTATCGAGAGTCTGATCCAAGCCGGTGATCCGGCGGCTGGCCGAGCA
>NZ_LGDY01000159.1 GCF_001279525.1 Nocardia sp. NRRL S-836
CGATGACGGTGCGGGTCGCCGCCTGGCTTGCGGGAACGGTGCTGGCCGCAGGTGCTGCGGGGAGCCTGACCGGCTCGCCAGACGATCAAAAAACCCTTCAAATGCTCGACTGGCGAGCAAGGACGAACTGTGCTCTCAAAAAACTTCAAGCCACAGAGACCTCCTCGGTAGCAGATGCCCTAGCTACGTACAGAGCTGCACGCAGCTCTACCGAACGAGCCGAAGCGGCGTAGCTGCCGAATCAGCTCCACTTCGTCTTCGCCCACGGCGTTGACGAGTTGGGCGGCGGTGGGTCGGGAGACTTGGGAGCGTGAGTACCGACCGCCACGCTTGGCCAGCTCGCCGAACTGCCGCCCGATGCTCCGACTGGTGATCGCCTCGCGGGTGAACTCGTTGCCGCCGGCGTCGATCGCCAGCCGTACCGGCGCGGTCAGCTCGACTTCGACATCGCACAGCGATTCGCCGGTTGCGGTGTCCGTGGTGGCAGCGGCGGGGACGACCCAGCGAGGCCCGCGCGCGGATCCCAGATTGTTGGTCATGACGTGGGGGTTGCGCAGCACCGGAAGCCGGGTCTCCAGCGCGCGGATCCGGTCGTGCAGCGCCGCCGCGTCCGGCCGCAGCAGCACCTGATGGTCGTGTCCACAGCAAACTGCGGCCCGTGCGGCGAGTCGCACGGGTGCGGCCCCGGCGAACCGGCCGTACGGGGTGGCGCGGCGAAACCTTCGTTCACTTCTGGTCAAGCCGGCTTCGTCCCGGTCGACGCTGAGGACGACCGAGCGCGCCCCGTGCTGCGGGGCGTTGCCGTTGGTGCTCACGCAGGCGGGGTTGTCCGTGCGGCAGGCGGTGGAGGGCGCCAGCGGGATCGGCGGGAAGCCCGTAGCGGGCTTTTGGGATCGTTGCGGCAGCCGCGGTGATCCTCACCGTTTCGTCGTCACGCCCTGCTGAGGCTGCAGGACGACATCAGATGAGACGCCGAACCGCTCGATCGGGTGGCGCACCGACCTCGGCTCAACGAAGGCTGTCACTGCTGCGTTGGGGTAAACGTTCAAGACGGCACCAACCGCAGGAGTGAGATCAACGGTGGCAGCGCTTGAGACTGTCGACTTGCCGCTGACATCGAACAAGTCCGAAAGAGATGGCGTTGCGGCTTCGAGCACTCACGTGGTAGAGCACCCCGCGCAGCAGTGCACGAGCGCATGGTCATCGGCGTTAAGACTGCCGAATAGCAGGGGACGTCCGCTGAGGTGAGCAGGACAACGTACGAGAACTCCGCCGGTCTCAGCGTCCACCGTCCGCCACCCAAGCCGGTCGGGCGGTCAATCGATGCGCAATGCTCGCTTCACCAAAGGAACGCTAGAAGCGGAAATCCTTCGCATGATCTTTGCTATACAGAAGGCACGACTCGAAAGGAAAGAAATGAACAACCTGCCAGAGCGGCCTTCCTCAAATCAGGGCGGAGGTCGAGGGCCTGACTGGTGGCCGATCGAGCGCGGACACAACGGGCCTGGAGTTGACATGGACTTCGTGGTCCTAGTCAATATGGGACGGCAGGTAGAAGTATCGAACCGAGAGCAGCATTTTCAGAGCAGGCTTTTTCTACAGGCCGCCCTGCGGCGACGACTGGTCTTGCCCGGAGAAGGACCTGCGTTTATCTACACGTCGATCGATGAACCGGAAGAGATCCTGTTCTCCACCATCGGCGTTGCAGTGGCCTTTGACTGCTTTCTTACCGCTGACGGCCCCGTCGAACGCGGTTCCTGGTATCAGCGGTTCAAGGTCCGCAAGGGGACTGCCGAGACACTAGGCGAGCTAGCAGCCAAAGCGGGACGCGCGGCCGAACTTCAGTACATCGACTCCCCGCGCGCCCAGAACGACGAGCGTGAATCAAACGCGGTTTCCAACCTGATCACCGCTCTCGACACCACTGAAGAGGCGATTATTCGTCTCAGCTCGATTCTGCTGATCAAGTTCGACGGGCGAGTCATCGCCCAGGTTTTGACACCAGAGCAGATGGATCAGCTGGATCGGAGCCCGGAACTGCTCAAGCACCCGAAGTCCATTCTTGAGGCACTCTCTAGTAAGGGAGACTCCCTCTCCTTGGAGGGTCTCGGCACGCTCGGGCAACTCGAGGAACGACGGCAAATAAGTTAGTGCACCACCGATCACCTCCTGCACGAGAAGTGAATTCCGCAGGCCGCTTGCTGTGCTTCCGTGTGTAGGTGACGGTTATCGGGGTCACTAACCGGCTCGGTGGTGACGCAAGGACGAAGGAGAACCCAGCGGCCTGGGATTGGCCAAGTCCCGGACGGCCAGCTCGTCACGCTACTGCGCCAGCATGTCCCCAGCGAGCTCATGCGCAGCCAAGTCGACCTCCGTGGCGTGCAGCGGCGGCGCTGTCCGGCGAGGTCCGCTGGGAGCCTGAGGCTTCCTGCTACGTGCGGCGCTTCCGCATCGCGTGGATCGAGATCGCGCGCAAGCGAGCTTTTGGCGTTTGTGGCGCTCTACATGCTGGTCTGCAACGGCGTGGAGTCCGCGGAGGTCTACGGCTGTGTCCGTGACAAATCGTTGTGATGACACGACACCGATATCACCTCGCACTTCCTCAGCCTTTGACGGGCCACCGCCCATGCATTCCTTCCGCTGCGGGATGGGGCTGGAACACGTTGCCTTGCGTGGGCAGGATGGTCTTCTTGGTGAGCGCCGCGAGGCGGAACAGGGGCCCGACGAGCAGGTCGTAAAGACTTGGCAGGAAACGGAAACCGGCGACGATCAGGGGGTTAGCGGGTCCTACCGGCACGCTGACGTGCCGCTGTGGGCGGTCGGCCAGGCGGACGATCGCGGCGGCGACCCGCTCGGGGCTCAGGACCGGAACAGGTGGCCGCGCCGCACGACCGGTGTAGTTGGCGGCCTGGTCGTAGACCGGTGTGTTGATGCTGCCGGGACTCACAATGCACACGTGCACGCCTGACTCGTCGCGCGTTTCCTGTTGCAGGGTGCGGAGTACGGCGCGTTGCCCCCACTTGGCCGTGGAGTAGGCGCCCATCTGCGGCACGGTGATCGAGCCGAGCAGCGAGTTCACGCCGATGAACACGCCGGTGCGCTGACGGCGCAGAACCGGGAGGACCGCCTGCGCCAGGTGCAGCGTGCCGTGTACCGCGGTGTCCACGACCGTGGTGAACACCTCGGCAGGCATCGCCTCCACGGTTCCATACCCCATCACCGTCGCACTGTGCACGACGACGTCGATGCGCCCGTGCAGATCCATGGCCTTCCCGACGATCCGGCCGGCGCCACCGGGATCGCCGACGTCGTCGGCGACGACGTCGACGGCGACGGTTCCCACCGCCCGGCAGGCCTTCTCCGCGGCGTCGAGCGCCGCACCGCTGCGGGAGGCCAGGACCACGGCATCGCCGCGGGAGGCGAACGCCACCGTGGTGGCCAGCCCGATCCCGCTGCTTGCGCCCACTACGAGCACCACTCGGCCGGTCATGGGTTCAGCACGACCTTGATGCAGCCGTCGCTCTTGGCGCGGAACATCTCATAGCCCCGCGCGGCCTTGGCGAGCGGGAGGCGGTGCGTGGTCAGGTCCAGGGTGCCGAGTGGGTCGGCCGGGTCGAGCACCAGCGGCAGGATCTCGTCGGTCCACCGGCGCACGTGGGCCTGTCCCATGCGCAGCTGGATCCCGCGGTCGAACATCTCCATCATCGGCATCGGGTCCTGCTCGCCGCCGTACACGCCGGACACTGACACCGTGCCACCGCGGCGCACTCCCTTCAGGGCGGCGTGCAGGGCGTCGAGGCGGTCCAGGGCGACCTTGTCGATCACCTTCTGGGCGATGCCGTCGGGAAGCAGTCCTGCGGCCTTCTGCGCCGCGGCGACCAGTCCCCCGCCGTGGGCCTCCATGCCGACGGCGTCGATGGTGGCGTCCGGCCCGCGGCCGTCCACCATGTCGATCAACATGGCCGCCACCTCGCCGGAGCCGTCGAACTCGTCGAGGTTCACTGGTTCGGCCCCGTGGCGCTCGGCCAGCGCGAGACGTTCCGGAACCCGGTCGACGCCGATGACGCGGCCGGCGCCGAGGTGCCTGGCGATCCGGGCGGCGAACTGCCCGACAGGGCCCAGCCCGAGCACGGCGACGGTGCCACCGGGAGGCACGTCGGCGTAGCGGACGGCCTGCCACGCGGTCGGCAGGATGTCGGACAGGAACAGGAACTGCTCGTCGGGCGTGTCGTCCGGAACGACGATCGGCCCGAACTGGGCCTGCGGCACACGCAGGTACTCGGCCTGGCCGCCGGGCACCGAACCGTAGAGCGAGGTGTAGCCGAACAGGCTCGCGCCCTTGCCCTCGCCGCGCACCTGCGTCGTCTCGCACTGCGCGAACAGATCACGCTCGCACATCCAGCAGTGCCCACACGAGATGTTGAACGGCACCACGACCCGGTCCCCGACCTTCAGGTGACCACTCGCCTCGGAACCGGCCTCCTCGACGACGCCCATCGCCTCATGACCGAGCACGTCACCGGGCTTCAGATAGGGCCCCAGCACCCCATGCAGGTGAAGGTCGGAACCGCAGATCGCGGTCGAGGTCACCCTGATGATCGCATCGGTGGGCTCCTCGATCCGCGGATCCGGAACGTCGACGACCTGCACCTTCTCGTTACCCTGCCACGTCAACGCCTTCACAGGTGCCCCACCTCCGCCGTCAGGGTGGTGACACTTCCTGGCTCGGCCGGCGTGCGCGGCGACACGTTCAGCGCCGCGCGCACGACCGCCGTTGAGCGGGTGATCCGAGACATCCGACGTCCTCTCATAACACTGGTGGACTAGCCAGCAGTACCCTTCGAAATCGATTCAAAACCGTTTCACTCTTTGGTGCGACCATGAGAGGCGTAGCGGATGTAGCTGGCAGTCCGGCCGAGGTCGGTGATGCGCCCGCCGCGGCGGGACCGCAACTGTCGTGCCGGAGCAGCAGCGCCCGTACCTGCCCAGCTCCATCACCAGCGGTATTTACGTCGACCAGGACGGACACTTCGACATGGCGCGGAGCGGCAGCGAACTCGACGGCGAGCACGAGCGGATCAACGTCGTCCTCATCGAGCAGGGGCTCGTCGTCGTCCCGGGTGGGGCACGTGCCACGGCGTGATGCATGTCGAGATGTAAATCGCGTGGCGCATGCGCGAAGGAGGCGCGCGGCGTGTCGAGGTGGTGATCAACCGAGTCGTCTGCGGCGGGTCAGCGTTTCGCGCCGAGCAAGGAGACCGAGAATGATCAGTTTCGATGACGCGGCCGCACAGCACGCTGCTGCCCGTCTCGCTCGGCATCGGGCCATAGGGATCGAGATCGAGGCCGAGGATGTCTTGATCGCCGCGGCGTGGCGGGCGTGGGACGCCGGCGAGCTCGATGCCCGCAGGCTGTGCGAGCTGTACGAGCACGTGCGCGCTTCGGAGATCACCGGATGGGCAGCCCGGTGGGCCAGGCATATCCCGTATGACGTGCTGACCCTGCGGAGGATGGTCATCAACACGCCGGAGGGGAGGACCGAATGCGGAAGTGCGACACCGGGTTCCGCGGCGTGGATCTCATGACGTTGCCGGGCAAGGGCGCGGTCGTTGCCTACGTCCTGTTCGGTAACGGTGGTGGCCCGGTCCTCATCGGCTACTCGTCGAACTTCCGCAATGCGTGGCGCAAGCTCAACCGTGACGGTTACGTGTGGGAGTCGTGGCAGGCATGGCTGTGCAAGGACGACGCCGAGGCTTTCGCCAAGCGCGCGGAGCTGATCAAGGAGCACGGCCGTCCGAACGTCGCCGTGCACGCAGTCGTCGACCAGCCTCATCGGATCGCCGCACAAGTCCGTTGACCCGTCCGACTCAACGGGAAAGGTGGTTCAGCGCGCGACGCAGCGGTCCGGGCGCCTGGGCATCGACAACGATCTCCTCTCCCTGCAGGGACGTGCTCGCGTGCGTAGAGCACAGCAAGCGTCCGAACGCCGCTCCGGTACGGCCGACGACACTGCTGCCCACGCGGACGCGGCTCGTCTGGTACCCAGCCGCCGAAGGTGTTCCTGTGGTGGTTATCGACATATGGGCGCGCTCCGACCCGTCCCCATGTGGGCGTGAGAGCCCCAGCGCTGTTCCTGTAGACGGCCGGAGACGCCAGTCGTGCCGCACCGTTACGTGCGGCTATGCGGGAGTGGTGGTGATCGGGACATTCGGGCAGCCGGCCACCCGCGTGGTGAGCACCTCGCGTTCGGCCGGGTCTACGGTCAATGCCCATCGGGTTTCACCGTCACCAGGCGGTGAGGTAGTCACACCTGGCAGGTTCGTGTGGTGGTAGCCAGGTGGAGGGGTCTTGGTCGGCCTTGCTGCGGTTGGATCGGGCGGTCACCGCGATCAGGCGACCGGCTCGTCGAGGTCCTTGGCGTAGTTCTGGCGCCGCTGCGGGCTCCAGTCGAAGGCGCCGCTGTCCCAGGCCTCGGCCAAGGGCACCATGTGGTCGATGTCCAAGCCGCGGGGACCGTCGACGTAGACGTCGTCGTAGTAGGAGTACCAACGTCCACCGGCCAGCGTGCAGCGACCGGCGACCTCAGGTGCTTGTACGGCCTCGGCCAGCAGCACCTCCGCGCGGGTGTTGCAGCCGTCATGGTCGGCGTCGACCCAGTGTTTGAACAGGTCGCGGTCGTAGCCTTCACGCTGCTCGTCGGCGACGGGCAGCGCCTCGACCGCGTCGCGCAGCAGGATCACCGTCGTGGCCGTGGCAGGGCTTGATGCTGCCTGCGCCTGGATCGGTATGCCGGCCGTGCACGCTGCGAATACCAGGGCGACTATTGCTGGGAAACGCTTCACGGTTGCTCCTGCCGGAGAAGGTTGTCGGATGCAGGTGGCGTCGCCGGTCGGCGGCGCCTGAGAATGGTCAGCGAGCACCCGGAATGGGATCACGAGGTGATCCGACGTCGTCGCTGACGAGTCGTCGGTTCGTGCTGCCGGAGCGGATCTGACGGCTTTCCCGGTATATAGGCACGCACCGTTGAACAGTGTGTCGATCAGTTGTAGTCGACCTCGTCGAATATAAGCAGAGCCGCTTGTGTTGCCCTAGCCGTGACGGTCGTTTCCAGCCGATCGGGTCGGGTGATCGGCTGGAGGAGTCGTACTCGCACAGCAGTCGATGACACCTGCGGTCTGTGCTGCGACCGGCACGCAGCCTGTCTGGCGATGGGCCGATGCCCATCTCGCGTCTCGGCGTGCTGGCCGGTGCTGAATACCATACGGCGACAAGGCTTGGTGGCCCCTCGCGTCATCCCACCGGCGTGCAATGCCCTCTGGCAGGTGAACTGGTCCGAAGCCGGCTTACCGCCCGTGGCGGGCGCCGGTGTCCCGAGAAGGATTCCGGAACACGAAGGCATGGCCGGTCCGATGCCGTATTGGATTCGACGGTGGCGGTTGCTTGCATCAGATCGAGATCCGATTCGGATGGAGGCGTGTTCGACGATGGTGGAAGCGAAGCAGGGCAATGCAGGCGATCGGCAGCACAACAGGAAGTTGTTGGTCAGCGTGTTCGATCCGCAGGAGGCGCGGGAGGCGGTGTTGGGTGGCGCGCGGATCGTGGACAGCGAGGATCCGCGCAGCGCGCTGGGCAACATCAAGCCGCAGGCCATCATGGACATCTCCGACGCGGTGCTGAACTACACGCGTGATCAGGAGGTGCAGCTGAGCACCAACATCGGCGAGGACCAGCTGCTGTTCCGGCGCACCGACAGCGGGCACGCGGTGGAGAAGTCGCCGTACGAGATCGCGGGCAAGGCGTCCCAGGCGGCGCTGGGGGTGGCGGTGTCGATGGGTACCAGGGTGCACCCGTGCAACATCATCAAGGTGGGCCTGGACGGGATGCACCTGCCGGTCCTCAAGGACGTGCTGACCGAGGTGGTGCGCACGCTCAACCGCACCGAGCAGTTCAGCCACAGCCAGGTGATGTCGGTGCTATTCGCGCAGGATCTGGTGCTGTGGCGGGAACGCCGGGACAACCCGCTGGTGGTGCGCGAACTGGTGGCGCTGCGGGAGTTCTCCCCTGTCACCGCGGACTCACCGGTCGAGGGCACGATCGACCTGCTGGACTACCACCAGTACCTGACCGGTCCCGACGGCGGGCCGCTGTTCCCGGACCGGCCCGACCTGGCGCAGCTGATCGAGGCCGGTGTGCTGCCGGAGTGGTCGGACACCACCAGGGTGAAGATCAACGAGCCGTTCCCGCACTCGGAGTTCGGCATCACCCCGGCCGAGCGGACCGACCGGGAAGCGATCAAGAACATGGTCGACGCGACCGCGGACGCCGGGGCCGACGGCATCATGCTCGACACCAGCATCCTGTTCAAGGTGGCCAGGGTCGGTCTGGTCGACACCACCGAGCCCACCGGGGCGGACGTTTCCTCCATGGTGGACTTCAACCGGTACGACGTCACCGGCACCGGGCCGGAGGCCCTGGTGCGCAAGGGCATCCTGTCGTTGAAGGACATCAGGTTCTTCGTCGACTACTGCCACTACCGCGGGGTCGAGGCCAACCTGGCCGGCTCGTTGCAGAGCCACCAGGCTCAGCAGCTGTGGCGACTGGTACCCGAGATCGACCAGGTGTCCACGCGCGGCGGCGGGTCGGCGATCCTGCTCGACCCCTCCCAGCCGCCCGCCGAGGACGATCCGGTGGCCTCGCGACGCGACCAGGTGATGATGCGCCAACTCGTGCGCGGTCTGGTTCCCCCCGAGCAGGGCGGCTACGTGTGCCTGCCGGAGAAAATGCGGTCGGTCGACGGTGTGGACGAGGCCGTGGCCCGGCTGCGGCAGAACTTCCCCGACATCACGTCGGTGTTCTGGGCCGACCCCTACGGCCGGTTGACGCCTGTGCAGACGCGGATCCCCGGAAACGGCGCCCTGACCGCAGTACTGCGCCAGGCCGACCTCGGCGACGGCGACCGTCCTGTCGAGGAGGTGGCGGCGCCGTGACCGGCACCACGACCCCCGCGTCGCTGCTGCGTGCCCAGGACGGCACTGCGGAGACCGAGGCTGAGACCGAAACCGGGTACCCGGTGCCGGAGCGGCCGATCATGAAGTTCACCTGGCACACCGGCGCATGGTTCGACGTGTTCGAACTGCACACCGCGCTGATCAAATCCGACCTGGCGCGCGCCCAGGCCGAGGGCCGCGTGGTGGTCTACCTCAGCTGCCCGATCAGCTCCCGCGGCGGCGGGTACTTCGCCACCAACGTCGACATCGCCAACCACACCGCCCGCAGGCTCACCGAGCAGTGGGGCGAACGGTTCTTCTTCCTCAACCCGGCCGCCTACCAGCTGGAGTCCCGCCAGGGCACAGGTCTGATCACCCGCCACATCGCGGCCCTGCAGGACAAATACCCCGGCCTGACCCTGGAACAACTGCTGGCCCAGACCCATCCGACGGGCGGGGACTACATGCGCATGTGGTCCCGTGTGCTGATCGAGGACGACTACCTGGCCGACTCGGCCCGCAGGGACCTCAAGCTCGGCGGCGCGTTCGACGCCTACTACTTCCTCGGCCCCACCGACGCGCGGGAGTTCTTCTCGTTGCGTAGCGGCGGTGAATCGCTCACTGACCGGATGGAGGGCTACTTCGCCCGCCGCTACGCCACCGACCCGCAGTTCTACCTCGACTTCGCCACCGTCGACGACGGCACAGGCGGGCGCCGCCCGCTGGATCCGAGCCAGCCTCAGGACGCGGTGGTCTACGAGGCGCGGCGCCGCAAGTTCCTGGTCTACTACGGCACTCGGGTGAGCACCGCGTTCAGCCTGGGCGCCCACGACGAGTGGAACATCCATCACCGCCTCAACCAGGCCCGCCGCGGCGACCCCGCCTACGGTGTCGGTGAGGAGATGGCCGGATTCTTCGACGGCCGCCCGTTCAGCCTCGCCGAGACCGAACAGCAGACCCTCCCCGGTTACGAGGTCCTCGACACCACCGCGCGGGCGGTGCTGGACGGCGCGACTGCGCCCGTGCTGGCGCACGCCGAGGTGGCGTGGCCGTACGGCACGCTGCCGGAGTTGGTGCTGCCGCGCGAGCCGCTCGAGTCCACCGCTCAGGCGACACGGTGAGAACGCCGGCGCACGGGGCGTTCGTTCTCGGCGCGGTTGTGGTGCTGCTGTGCCCGGCCCCGGCCCTGGCGTCCGTCGGGGCTTCGGCAGGTTCGCCGCGGGCGCGGGTGGTGGACGTGCACGACGTGCAGGGCGGCGGGCACCGGTCGCCGCTGACAGGACAGCGGGTGACCGTCACACGGGGCGTGGTCGTGGCCGGCGACGCCCGACGCGGGCTGTTCTGGCTGCACTCGCTCACCCCCGACGCCGATCCGGCCACCTCCGAGGCGGTGCAGGTCGCCGTCGACACGCCCGTCCCGCGTGCCGGTGACCTGGTGCGGGTCTCCGGCGTCGTGCAGGAGCACCGCGACGGCGGCGACACCACCGCCAATGCGAACCTGTCGGTGACCCGCATCGGCGGTCCGGCGGCGGTGACCGTGGTGGGCCGTCACCCGGTGCCCGCACCCGTCCTACTGGGTGGGTCCGGCCGGATTCCCCCGCGCGAGGTGGTCAAGGACGACGTGGTGGGCGATGTCGAGCACAGCGCCGCGTTCGACCCCGACACCCAGGGCTTGGACTTCTACGAGTCGTTGGAGGGCATGCCCGTGCGGGTGAACGAGCCTGTCGCGGTGTCCCCGGCACTGGAGTTCTCCGGCGGCAGGCGGGTCACCGTCGTGGCCGACGACGGCGTGGACGCCTCGATCCTGGCCGATCGAGGCGCGCTGCCCGTGCGGGAGCACGACCCCAACCCGGAACGGCTCGGCCTGGTCTCCGGGCCCGTGTCCGACGCCATCCCCGCGGGCATCGACGTCGGCGACCGGCTCTCCCGGGCTTGCGGTGTCCTGGACTACCGTTACGGCGCCTATGAGATCGTGGCCACGTGCTCCTCGACCCGCCACTCCGCGGGCCTGGCCCGGGAGACCGCGCGGCCCGCGGCCGCCGACGAGCTGGCGATCGCGACGTTCAACGTCGAGAACCTGTCGGTGGTGTCGCCGCCGGAGAAGTTCGCCGAGCTCGCGCGCACCATCACCACCCACCTCGCCTCGCCCGCGGTGGTCGTCGTCGAGGAGATCCAGGACGACGACGGGCCGGCCGACACCGGCGTCACCACCGCCGGGCGCACCTGGCAGAGCCTCGTGGACGCGATCGCCGCCGCCGGCGGCCCGCGCTACGCCTTCCGGCAGATCGACCCGCTCGACGGCGCCGACGGCGGCGTGCCGGGTGGCAACATCCGGGTCGGGTTCCTCTTCCGCACCGACATCGGGTTGTCCTTCGTCGACCGTCCCGGCGGCACCGCGACCACACCGGTCCAGGTCGCGCCGGACGGCACGCTCACCGTCAGCCCCGGCCGCATCCAGCCCGAGCACCCCGCCTTCACCGGCACCCGCAAATCGCTGGCCGGGGAGTTCACCTTCCGCGGCACCCGCCTGATCGTCGTGGCCAACCACCTGAGCTCCCAGCGCGGCGACGACCCCACCTTCGGCCGCTTCCAGCCGCCCCGCACACCCA
>NZ_LGDY01000160.1 GCF_001279525.1 Nocardia sp. NRRL S-836
GGAGCGCGCGGTGAAGCGGCTGGCGCTGGGGCTGGGGCTGGGGCTGGGGCTGGGGCTGGCGAAGCGCGCGATGGAACTGCTGGCCAGCGGACTGCTGAAGCGCGGGGCGAAACGGCTGGCGAGCGGGCAGTCGAAGCGCGCGGTGATGCGGCTGGCGCTAGGGCTGGCGATCCGCGGGGTGAAACGGCTGGTGCGAAGGCTGGCGGCGCGGGCAGCGAACCGGCCGCCGACGTGACCACCGAACCGGCCGCTGGACTGCCTGCCGGGTTACCCGCCGACCTCCCGGCTGAAGCGCTTGGCGGCTCGACTCCGGAACGCACTGAGCCGCACGCCGAACCGCTGGTCGCCCCGCCTGCCGAACCGTCCGCTGGAACGGCCACCGAGCCGTCTGCCGGACCGCCCATCGAGCCGGCCGCCAAGCCGTCCGCGGAACCGCCCGCCGAGCCGTCCACCGAGGCCCCGAAAAGCCCCGAGGCAGGCTCGCGCAGGGGTACCCCCGAGTCGGGAACCCCTGCGTTTCAACGTACTCACGACGTCCGACAAGATCGGGACGAGAGCGCGAAACCGCAGGTAGCGGAGCCAGCGGCGGTTGCGACTGCCGCCCTGCCGCCGACCTCGCCGTGGGGTGGTCCGCCCGCACCGCGCCTCACCGGCCCGGTCGTCACGCCCGCCCCCAACCCGGTCCTGCCCTGGTGGCGCCCACCGGCCGAGGCGGCGCCGGCGCAGGTGCTCGCGGTCGGGCTCGTCGCGGGGCTCGCCGGTGCCCTGCTCGCGCCGCCCGGCAGTGGGATCGGGTGGGTGCTGGCCGGGCTGGTCGGGGTGGGCGCGGTGCTCTTCCACGCGGGTAAGCCGACCGTCGAGCGGGCGTTGTGGCTGGCTGCGGCGCTCGCGTTCCTGGCGATGGGGTTCCTGCGGGCCGCCGAGTGGTTGTTCCCGCTGTCGGTGCTGGCGTCGATGGTGTGCGGCTCCATCGCGATGGCGGGCGGGAAGAGCGTGCGCGGGCTCGTGTTCGGCGCGGTCGGGGTGGGGCTGGCCGGGTTCCGGTCCATTCCGTGGGTCTCGCGGAGTTTGAGCAAGCGCGGGCCCAAGAGCGTGCGGCCGTTCATCTCGGTCGGTGTGGCGTTGCTGCTGCTGGTGGTCTTCGGGTCGTTGCTCGCGGGTGCGGACAAGGCGTTCAACGACTTCCTCGAAAGCATGGTGCCGGACTGGGAGGTCGGCGAGTACGTGCGCACGGGCTTCTTCGGGGGTGTTGCGGCGTTCGGTGCTTTGGGTGCGTGCTACCTGGTGGCGGCGCCGGCGCGGATCAACGAGGACGTGGCGGGCAAGCCGGGGTCGTTGCGGCTCAAGGACTACGGGTTGCCGGTGGGTGTGCTCGTGGTGCTGTTCACGGGGTTCGTGGGGACGCAGATCGCGGTTCTGTTCGGTGGCGAGGCTTACGTGATGCGGACGGCGGGGGTCACGTTCGCCGAGTACGCGCGGACCGGGTTCTGGCAGCTGCTGTGGGTGACGATCCTGACGCTCGCGGTCATCGCCGGGGTGGCGCGGTTCGCGGTGAAGACCACGGCGCGGGACCGGTTGTGGCTGCGGGTGCTGCTCGGGGCGCTGGCGGTGCTGACGCTGGTGATCGTGACGAGTGCGTTGAGCCGCATGTGGTTCTACCAGCAGGCGTACGGGTGGACGGTGCTGCGGCTGCTCGTCGCGTCGTGCGAGCTCTGGCTCGGTGTGGTGTACCTGATGGTGATCGCGAGCGGGATCACGTTGCGCGCCAACTGGTTGCCGCGTGCGGTCGTCGGGACGGGGGCGGCGTTCTTCCTCGCGGTCGCGGTGGCGAACCCGGAACGGGTGGTGGCCGAGTACAACGTGACCCGCTTCGAGGCCACGCAGAAGATCGACACCTACTACCTGTCGACGTTGTCGGCGGACGCGGTGCCCGCGTTGCTGCGGCTGCCGGAGGAAAAACGGGACTGCGCCTTGAAGTGGCTGAGGGCGCCGGGCGTCGAGACCGACTGGCGGGAGTGGAACCTGGCGCGCCACAACGCTCGTGAGTCACTCGATGGGATGAGGGTGACCGAACGCATCTGTGAGTCGCCTTACTACAGCGAACGGTAGTTGTTGACCACAGGTAAAGTTGCGGGTCCACCGGTTGCCGAGAGGGTGAGAAGTGACGCTGTCGTGACCATTGCGGCCGAACCCGTTGTTCTTCGATCGATGTTCACGGCAGGGGATGCGCCCACCCCGCGCACACTGCTGGACATCCTGCGCGCGAGTGCCGAACAGCACCCGGACGCGCCGGCCGTCGACGACGGCACCACCGCGCTCACGTACCGCGCGCTGCTCGCCGAAGTGCTGGAGCTCAAGGACAAGCTCGCCGCCGAGGGCGTCGGGGTCGGTGACCGGGTCGGCATCCGCGTGCCGTCCGGCACCGCCGACCTCTACGTGTCGATCCTCGCCACGCTCGCGGCCGGTGCCGCCTACGTGCCGGTCGACTTCGAGGACCCCGACGAGCGCGCCGAGCTCGTTTTCGGTGAGGCACAGGTGAGTGCGGTGCTCGGCGCCGGCCGAAGCGTTGCGCTGCACGGGACTCCGCTGGGCATGCTCGGCGAACCGGGTCTCGACAACGACGCGTGGATCATCTTCACCTCCGGCTCCACCGGTAAGCCGAAGGGCGTCGCGGTGACGCACCGGTCAGCCGCTGCGTTCGTGGACGCCGAGGCGCGGCTGTTCCTGCCCGACGAGCCGATCGGGCCGGACGACCGCGTGCTCGCGGGGCTTTCGGTCGCGTTCGACGCCTCCTGCGAGGAGATGTGGCTCGCGTGGCGGCACGGCGCCTGCCTGGTCCCGGCGCCGCGGTCGCTGGTGCGCACCGGGATGGACCTCGGCCCGTGGCTGGTCGAGCAGGAGATCACCGTCGTCTCCACGGTTCCGACGCTGGCCGCGCTGTGGCCGGTCGAGGCGCTGGACGACGTGCGGCTGCTGATCTTCGGCGGCGAGGCCTGCCCGCCGGAGCTGGCCGAGCGGCTCGCGGTCGAGGGCCGCGAGGTCTGGAACACCTACGGGCCAACGGAAGCGACCGTCGTGGCCTGTGCCGCGCGGATGACCGGCGAAGGTCCCGTGCGCATCGGCCTGCCGCTGGACGGCTGGGAGCTCGTCGTCGTCGACGCGCAGGGCGACGTGGTGCCGATGGGCGAGTCCGGCGAGCTGGTGATCGGTGGCGTCGGCCTGGCGCGCTACCTGGACGCCGAGAAGGACGCGCAGAAGTACGCGCCGCTGCCCTCGATGGGCTGGGATCGTGCGTACCGCAGCGGGGACGTGGTCCGCGCCGAGCCGGAGGGACTGGTGTTCCTCGGCCGCGCGGACGAGCAGATCAAGCTCGGTGGCCGCCGGATCGAGCTCGGCGAGGTCGACGCGGCGCTGGCGGCGCTGCCCGGTGTCGCCGGAGCCGCGGCGGCCGTGCGCACGACGCGGGGCGGCAACCAGATCCTCGTCGGCTACGTCGTCGCCGACGGCGGGTTCGACCAGGAGGCGGCCGTCGAGCAGTTGCGGGCCGAGCTGCCCGCCGCGCTGGTGCCGTTGATCGCGGTGGTCGACACGCTGCCGACGCGCACGTCCGGCAAGGTCGACCGGGCCGCGCTGCCGTGGCCGCTGGCGTCGATGGACACCGCGGGCGTGGTGTTCTCCGGCGTCGAGGGCTGGCTCGCGGAGCAGTGGGCCGCCGTGCTCGGCTCCGGGCCCGCCTCCGAGGGCGCGAACTTCTTCGCCTCCGGCGGCAGCTCGCTGGGCGCCGCACAGCTGGTCTCGATGGTCCGCACGCGGTACCCGAGCACCTCCGTCTCGGACATCTACCAGAACCCGACGCTGTACAAGCTCGCCCGCCGCCTGGAGTCCTACGGCGAGACGGCCGAGGTGCGCGAGGTCGCGCCCACGCCGCGGTGGACCGGCGTGGTCCAGACGCTGCTGATGATCCCGCTGCTCACGATCTCCGGTGCGCGCTGGGTCGTGGCGCTGACGGCCCTGTCGAACGTGCTGGGCTGGACCTCCGTGTCGTGGTGGTGGGTCGCCGCCGGGTTCGTGCTGTTCCTCAGCCCCGCCGGCCGGCTCGCGATCTCCGCCGGTGGCGCGCGGTTGCTGCTGCGCGGCGTGAAGCCCGGCGAGTACCCGCGCGGTGGCTCCGTCCACCTGCGACTGTGGACCGCCGAGATGCTGGCTCAGATGTCGCGGGCCACCGAACTTTCCGGCTCGTGGGTCACGCACTACGCGCGGGCGCTGGGCGCGAAGATCGGCACCGGTGTCGACCTGCACTCGCTGCCGCCCGTGACGGGCATGCTGAAGGTCGGGCGTGGCGCCGCGATCGAGCCCGAGGTCGACCTGTCCGGCTGGTGGCTGGACGGCGACCGGCTGCGCATCGGCCGCATCCGCATCGGCGCGGGCGCGACCGTGGGTGCGCGCAGCACGCTGTTCCCCGGCGCGCGGATCGGCAAGCGGGCCGAGGTGGCACCCGGTTCGGGCGTGGTCGGCTCCGTGCCGACCGGCCAGCGCTGGGCGGGCGTTCCCGCCACCCGTGAGGGCAAGGCGGCGCGGTCGTTCCCGTCACGCCGCCCGGAGCGGTCGCGCTTCTGGAGCTTCATGTACGGCGTCTCGTCCGGCCTGCTGGGCGCGCTGCCGCTGCTGGCGGCGGCTCCGGCCGTGCTGTTCGTGCTGCGCCGCCCCGTGACGCTGACGTCGGCGCTGTGGGACGTCCCGGCCGCCTCGGCGATCTGGTTCGGCTCCTACGCGCTGCTGGTGCTCCTCGCCGTGCGGTTGCTGGGCATCGGCATGCGCGAGGGCCACTACCCCGTGCACAGCCGCGTGGCGTGGGCGGCGTGGACGACCGAGCGGTTGATGAACAACGCGCGCTCGGCCCTGTTCCCGCTGTACGCCTCGCTGTTCACGCCGGTGTGGCTGCGGCTGCTCGGCATGAAGGTCGGCCGCCGCGTCGAGGCGTCGACCGTGGTCGCGCTGCCGAAGATGACGCGCGTCGGCGACGGCGCGTTCCTGGCCGACGACACGATGGTCGCGTCCTACGAGCTCGGCGGCGGCTGGCTGCGCATCGCGACCGCCCGCGTGGGCAAGAGGGCGTTCCTGGGCAACTCGGGCATGACCGCGCCCGGCCGGACCGTGCCGAAGGGCGGGCTCGTCGGCGTGCTGTCGGCGGCTCCGAAGCGCGCCAAGGCCGGGTCGTCGTACCTGGGCATGCCGCCGATGAAGCTGCCGCGCACCGCGGCCGCCTCGGACGACTCGCGCACCTACGACCCGCCGGCGCACCTGCTGTGGGCGCGCGCGGTGGTGGAGCTGTTCCGGTTCGTCCCGGTGATGCTGAACGTGGCGCTGGTCGTGCTGGTGTTCTTCGCGCTGAAGGCGTTCGGGCTGTGGTGGGCCGGTGTCGTGCTGCTGGCCGCCGGTGTCGCCGCGTGCGTGGTGGCCGCCGCCGCCAAGTGGCTGCTGGTCGGGCGGTTCAAGGTGCGCGAGTACCCGCTGTGGTCGGCGTTCGTGTGGCGCAACGAGCTGGCGGACACGTTCGTCGAGGTGCTCGCGGTGCCGTGGCTGATCGGGTTCTCCGGCGGCACGCCGATCATGAACCTGTGGCTGCGGTCGCTGGGTGCCTCCGTCGGCCGCGGCGTGTGGTGCGAGTCGTACTGGCTGCCGGAGGCGGACCTGGTCGCGCTCGGCGCGGGCGCGTCGGTGAACCGCGGCTGCGTCGTGCAGACGCACCTGTTCCACGACCGGATCCTGCGCATGGACCGCGTGACGCTCGGCGCGGGCTCCACTCTGGGCCCGCACGGCATCGTCCTGCCGGGAGCGTCCGTCGGCGCGCACACCACGATCGGACCCGCCTCGCTCGTCATGCGCGGTGAGGACGTGCCGTCGGGAACCCGTTGGCTGGGCAACCCGATCTCCGCGTGGTCATGAGCTTCTCCGTACACCATTACGCGCTGGAGCTCGACTACAAGCCGCACTCCGCGCGCCTTTCCGGGCGCGCGGTGCTGCAGGCTTCCTGCACGTCGCTGTCGTCGTTCTCGCTGTCCTTCGGCCCGTTGCGGGTCTCGAAGGTGCTGGTGAACGGCAGACCGGCGCGCTACGGGCACGCGGGCGGCGTGCTGAACGTGCGGGCGGCGGTGCGCGGGTCCTTCTCGGTCGAGGTCCGGTACTCGGGCACGCCCGTGCCGGTCTCGACGCCCGAGTGGGGCGACCTCGGCTGGGACCAGCTGACCGACGGCTCGCTGGTGGCGTCGCAGCCGATCGGCGCGCCGTCGTGGTTCCCGTGCCTGGACGAGCCGTCGTCCAAGGCGTCGTACCACCTGGAGGTGACCGCGCCGTCGCCGTACACCGTGGTGTGCAACGGGGTGCTGGTCGACGGCAAGGTCTCCGGCAGCACCACGCGGTGGACGTACTCGATGGCCGCACCGATGGCGACCTACCTCGCGACCGTCCAGATCGGACAGTACGTCGAGGCGCTGCCCGGTGTGTGGGCGCCCGCGCGGTTGCGGCGGCTCGTCGCGCACGACTTCGCGCGGCAGAACCAGATGATCGAGCTGTTCTCGTCGCTGTTCGGGCCCTACCCGTTCGCGCGGTACTCGGTGGTCGTGACCGACGACGCGCTCGACGTTCCCGTCGAGGCGCAGGGCTTGTCGACGTTCGGCGCCAACCACGTGGACGGGCGGCGCGGTTCGGAACGGCTGGTGGCGCACGAGCTGGCGCACCAGTGGTTCGGCAACTCCGTGGGAATCGCGGCCTGGGAGCACATCTGGCTCAACGAGGGCTTCGCCTGCTACTCGGAGTGGCTGTGGTCGGAGGCTTCCGGTGGGCGTTCGGCGGACGCGTGCGCCGCCGGGGCCCGTGACCTGCTGCGCAGGCTGCCGCAGGACCTGGTGATCGGCCGGCCGCCGCGCGCGGACTGGTTTGACGACCGGGTCTACAAGCGCGGTGCCCTGACGTTGCACGTGCTGCGCCGCGCGATGGGCGACGACTCGTTCTTCGCGTTGGTGCGGGAGTGGTGTGCGCGCAACCGGCACGGTGTGGTGACCACCGACGACTTCCTCGCGCTCGCCGGGCACCGGGACCTGCTCAGCCGCTGGCTGTTCAAGCCGGAGCTGCCCCCGCGGTGAACCGCCACACCAGCGGCGGACGGCCACCCTTGGGCAGCGCCGACGCGTGCTGGGTGGTGCGTTCGAGGCCGGGCACGCGGTCCATCGTGCGGCCCAGGTTGGCCGGGTAGGGGCGGTCGCCGGTCAGGGACTCGGTCACGTCGAGCGCCTGCGCCGTGGTGAACTCGGGCCCGAGCAGGCCGGCGGTGAACGCCACGTCGCGCCACAGCCTGTCGGCCAGCAGCGGCCGGCAGTCGGCGACGATCCGGTCGTGGTCGAAGGCCAGCGCGGGCACGCCGTCCAGCGGCGTCCAGACGGCCAGGTCACCGGCCGGGCGGGCGATCGTGGCCCACAGGGCGATCGAGAGGGTCGGGCCGCGCGGGTCGCGCGAGGGCTCGTCGAACGTGGCGAGCTGCCCGGTCGCCGTCACGGACTCCTCGGCGAGGCCCAGCTTTCCGGTGACGGCCCTGGTGGTCGCGTCGCGCAGCCGTTCGCCCTTGCCCAGCAAGACACCGGGAAGGGCGAGCTCGCCCGCGAACGGCTCGTGCGCGCGCGGTGCCACCCCGAGGAGCACCGCGCGCGTGTCCGGGTCAAACCGGAGCGCGATCACGTCCACCGACACCAGCGTCGACTCGATCATGGCGTGGATTCTCCCGCACCGCGTAGTCGGCCCTGGACGGGCCCGTCCCGGTGACGAGCACCTCGACGCCGAGCAGATCTTCCAGGTACGCCACGGGATCAGGCATGTCCTCCAGCTGGGTGCGGGAGGTGGCGACCTTGAGACCCTGGGCGTCCAGGTGCGTCACGGCCAGCCCGTCGACGCCTCCGCAGCACTCCACGGCGTAGCGCAACAGGACGGCGTCCAGGTGCCCGGCCCGCCACGCGCCCTGGTACTCCCCCGTGCCGTTGTGCGCTTCCGGGAACCTGGCCGCGACGGCCTGGTCCTCCGTGGGCAGCGGGCCCGCGCCGTGGCGGGTCTGGTAGGTCCTGGTCACGCCGAGCACGCGGGCCGGGCGTCCGTTCAGCAGCGCTCGCGCGTTGCGCGGTGTCACCGTGGACCAGGTCGTGTGCGGGTGGAACCCGTAGGTCTCGTCCAGCAGAACCCCTTGGGCGCCCTCGAAGACGAGCCGTCCGGCGTCGGCGAGCCGGCCGGCCTCGTCACCGGTCGTGATCCGCACGGCGTCGGCGAACGAGCGGTAGAGCGCGACGAGCTCGTCCACGTTCGCGACGGCACCGGTCAACGGCTCGTAGAACTTGGCGAGCACGTCCAGCTTCCGCCTGAGCGCGTGCGGGTCCAGGCAGTCGCCGACGACCGGGGCGGGCCCCGGTTCGCCGGGCACCCGCTGTTCCTCGACCACGTCACCCCGCCGCGCACCCCGCTCGCCGAGCAGCCCGTACCAGACGGTCTCGCCGATCCCCTTGCCGCACGACCCGTGCCGGTCAGCGCCCCTGGCGTTCTCCCTGGCCCGGTTCGCGGCCACGTGGATCGGCGTCGTGAGCAGCGCCTGGGCGTCGATCGAGACCATCGACAGCGGGTCGGTGACGCCGACGGCCTCCAGCTCACGCGACTCGGTCGCCAGCGCGATCGGTTCGACGAGCACGTGGCGGGACAACCAGGTCGGCACGCCCGCGAGCGTGCCGGACCCGAACTGGCTGAAGGTGTGGTGCCGCCCGCCGGCCACGACGTTGTGCGCGGCCTGCGCTCCCCCGTTGAACCGCACGACCCCCGTGACCGACCCGTCGGCGCACAGCGCGTCGACCACGGCCCCCTTGCCCTCGTCGCCGAACCCCAGCCCGACGACGATCACGTGCTCCCCGTTCATCGTCAGCTCAGCGTCACGTCGTCGGGACCGTCGATGCCCAGCGGCACCACCGTGGCCGGCCGCGCGGCGGCACCGACGGCGACCAGCGCCTTGCCGACGGCCTCGCTCTCGGCGACCGACCCGATCTCGGCGAGGTCCACCAGCGCCTGGCCGAGGTCCACCACCTGTTCCTCCACCCCGATCGTCGCGGCGATGAGCTCGCACACCGCGGCGGGGTCGTCCAGCTTGAGGAAGTTCTGCCCGAGGATCGCCCGCCAGTGCTCGGCGATGGCGTCGTCGTGGAAGTACGACGACTGGTTGGGCAGGATGAAGTAGACGTGCCACTTGCGGGCCAGCTCGCGGTACACCGACACCGGGTCGATGTCCTGGCTGACGTCGTCGCCGATGATCCGCCGGATGTGCCGGGCCTCCAGCCGCGGCTTGTTCAGCTCGTCGCCGATGATGAACAGGTAGCCCTTCCTGCCGCGCTTCTGCCAGGCATCGCTGACCACGTGCCGCGCCACGAAGTAGGCGGCCAGCTCGTAGGACTCGCTCTTCTGCCCACCACCGTTGCCTTCGAGGAAGATGTTCCGCAACTGCTCGTCCATGCGGTTGTCCGACTCGAACTGCCCGACCTGCAACGGAACCCGGTCGCTGTCGGCGTCACCGATGCCGCCGAACATCAGCTGCGGGTCGGCGAGATATCCCTTGCGCTGCAACAACCCGTGCAGCTTGCCGAGCTTGCCCTGCATGATCCGCGGCACGCTGCCCATCGACCCGGTCACGTCGAACAGCACCGCGATCGGTGTCGAGTCGGCGTGGTCGGGCGAGTCGCGGCACTCGCGGAACGCGACGTTCAGCGGGTCCAGCGCGGGCGCGGCCTTCCAGTGCGTGGCCGGCTGCGCCTTGACGCTCGCCGTGTAGCCGAAGTCGGCGATCCCCTTGGCCGCGCGGAAGGTCTTTGCCGCGGCGTAGGCGTTGTCGTCCCACCTGCCATGTCCCATGGTCATTCTCCAGTCTTGGGGAGGGCGAACGGGCGGAAACGCCGTGCGCCGTAGAGTTCTTCGAGCAGTTCGTCGTACTCGCGCATCAGGTCGACGGCATCGGGCCGCTGGCCGGGGCGCTCCTGTCGGCAGCCGCTGGCGAACGCGCGTTGCCTGGTTTCTGTTTGCGCCAGCATGGTGAGCATCAGTGTGTGTGCCATGTGGACGTCGGTCGCGGCGGTGACCGGTTGTCCTGCTTCGACTTCCGGCGGGTAGGCGATCGTGCGGCTGGTGGCGAGCAGCCGCTGCCCCTCCTCGACGGCGAACGACCAGCCGACCAGGACGATGCCGTGCTGCTCGGGGTGCACCATGACGTTGTCGGCGGTGACGGCACCGTGCACCAGGCCTATGCGGTGGGCGCCGGCCAGGGCCTTCAACAGTCTGCGGTGCATCCACGCGTAGTCGCGGCCGTCGAGTCCGGCGGGGAAGGCGCGTTGGACGTCCGCGAGGGTCACGAAGCCTTCGCGGAGGGGGTCGAGGACGGTGAAGGCGCGGGAGCCCTTCGCCACGTCGCCCGAGGTGTCGAGGAGTCTCGGGTAGTAGGGGCGGAGCCAGTGGTGGGTGTCGGTGAGGCGTTCCAGTTGGCGCAGGGCTTGCCATTCGCTGTGCAGCAACGGGTTCAGGGCCGGGTTGCGGACGACCTTGACGACGTGGGGGCCGGTGGAGTCGTAGAGGTTGGCGATGCTGCCGATGGCGAACGGTTTTGTGATGCGGTAGGTGCCGGTTCGGGTTTTCAGGTCGACCGGGGTTGTGGTTGTTGCGGCGTGGGTCCAGTCGTGGTGCAGGCGGGTCAGGGTTGCGGATGCCGCGTGGGCTCGTTTGTCGGTGGGACCGACCACGTCGGGGTGCAGGACCGAGGCCAGGGCGTGGAACAGGGTGCGGGCCTGTTTGCGCTTGGCGGGGTCGGTGGTCCGGGGGCCGAACAGGGCCTCGGGTGAGGTGGCTTGTTCGACCAGGTCCAGGGCCTCCGTCGTGGTGAGCATGGTTTGAGTCTATGCGACTCAAACCTGGATTGCAATGGTGGGGTGGGTGTGGCGGCGGGGTGGTTGATGGG
>NZ_LGDY01000161.1 GCF_001279525.1 Nocardia sp. NRRL S-836
AACGACACCGGCTGCACCACATCAACCCGATCCAAACCCGGCGCACCCGCCACACACCGCACCACATCCACCACAGACCAGTCCACAAAGGACGACAACGCCCTGTCACACTCCACCAACACATCACGAAACACCGACGACGACTCCAACAACCCCGCCGCCATCCCCACCCACTGCGCACCCTGACCCGGAAACACGAACACCACGTCGGGATCGGGACCGACGACCCGCACGGTGTCCTCAGGGGTGACGGCGCGAAGCCGCCCTGCCAGCTCCGCGAGGTCCCTGCCGACCACCGCCGTGCGCACACCGAGCTGCGCCCGTGCGGTGGCCAGCGAGAACGCGACGTCCGCGGGGTGCACGTCCGGCCGGTCCGCCAAGTGGCCGGTGAGCTTGGCGATCTGGGCGAGCACCGCCTCTTCGCTGTGCCCGGACACCACCCACGGCACGACGTCCGGAAGATCACGAACCGCGACCGGCTCGGTCACAGGCGCCTGCTCCAGGACCACGTGCGCGTTGGTGCCACTGATCCCGAACGACGACACACCGGCCCGCCGAGGCCGATCCACCTCCGGCCACGGCCGCGATTCGGTCAGCAACCGCACTCCGCCCGACGACCAGTCCACCTGCCGCGTCGGCTCATCCACGTGCAAAGTGCCGGGCAGGACACCGTGACGCATCGCCTGCACCATCTTGATCACACCACCCACACCGGCCGCCGCCTGCGTGACACCACCCACACCGGCCGCCGCCTGCGTGTGCCCGATGTTGGACTTGATCGAGCCGAGCCACAGTGGACGGTGCTCCGGCCGGCCGCGCCCATATGTCGCGAGCAACGCCTGCGCCTCGATCGGATCACCCAGCGGCGTACCGGTTCCGTGCGCTTCGACAACGTCCACATCGGACACCGATAGCCCCGCAGCCTCCAGCGCCGCACGGATCACGCGCTCCTGCGAGGGACCGTTGGGCGCGGTGAGACCGTTGCTCGCACCGTCCTGGTTCACCGCGCTGCCCCGGACCACGGCGAGGATCCGCCGTCCGTCGCGACGGGCGTCCGACAGCCGCTGCAACGCGACCAGGCCGACGCCCTCCGACCAACCGGTGCCGTCGGCGGCGTCCGCGAACGCCTTGCACCGCCCGTCCGGCGCCAGCCCCCGCTGCCTGCTGAACTCCAGGAACACCGTCGGCGTCGCCATGACGGTGACACCGCCCGCCAGAGCGAGGTCGCACTCACCGCCACGCAGTGCCTGCGCCGCGAGGTGGATGGCCACCAGCGACGACGAGCACGCGGTGTCCACCGTGACGGCGGGACCCTCCAGCCCCAGGGTGTAGGCCACCCGTCCGGACACCACGCTCCCGGCTGTGCCCGCCGCCAGCAGGCCCTCGACCTCCGGCGGTGCCTGCCCGGCCGGCGGTGCGTAGTCCTGGTACATGGCGCCCGCGAACACGCCGGTCCGGCTGCCGCGCAGGCCGCTCGGGTCGATCCCGGCGTGCTCCAGCACCTCCCAGGAGGTCTCGAGCAGCAGGCGGTGCTGCGGGTCGATGGCCTGTGCCTCGCGGGGTGAGATCCCGAAGAACCCGGCGTCGAACTCGCCCGCCCCGTAGAGGAAACCGCCGTTGCGGGTGTAGCTGGTGGCGTTGTGCTCCGGGTCCGGGTGGTGGATGCGCTCGGTGTCCCAGCCGCGGTCCGCGGGGAACTCGCCGATCGCGTCCCTGCCCTCGTGCACCAGCTCCCACAGCTCGTCGGGCGTGCCGGCGCCACCGGGGTACCTGCAGGCCATGCCCACGATCGCGATGGGCTCCGTGACCTGCTCCTCCAGCTCCCGCAACCGGCTCTGGGCCTGCCGGGTCTCGGCGATCGCCTTCTTCAGGTACTCGCGGAGCTTCTCCTCGTTGGACATCCCCTCAGTCCTTTCCGGTGGCGTCGACGAGCCGGAAGAGCTCCTCGTCGCTCGCACTGTCCAAATCGGATTCGTCTGCCGCGTCACCGACGTCGCGCCAGCGCTCGAGAATCCGCTCCAGCCGCTCGGTGACCTGGCCGCGGGCCCGCGCGTCCAGCGCGGCGTCCGCCAGCAGCACGTCCATCTCGTCGATCTTCAGGCGGACCACGTCCACCGGTTCCGGTGCGAGCTGCCCGCGCAGGTGCTTCACCAGCGCGGCGGGCGTGGGGTGGTCGAACACGAGGCTCGCCGGCAACCGCAGGCCGGTGATCGCCGCGAGCCGGTTGCGCAGCTCGACGGCCGACAGCGAGTCGAAGCCCAGGTCCAGGAACGCCTGGTCCCGGTCGATCACCGACGGGTCGCGGTGGCCGACCACCGCGGCGCTCTCGCCGCGCACCACGTCGAGCAGCAACTGGTTCTGCTCCCGCTCACCCAGACCGCGCAGCCGGTCGGCCAGATCCGCCACCGGCTCGGCGGCGGCGCGGCGCGGCGCCGCGGGAGCCAGTCCGCGCAGCACCGCGGGCACCTCTGCGGCACGCAGTGCGGCCCGGTCGAGCGGGGCTGTCACGACCACCGGTTCCACGCCGGCCAGCGCGAGGTCGAACAGCGCGGCGCCCTCGGAGTCGGTGATGGGCCGCAACCCCGTCCTGCGCAGCCGGTCGCGGTCGGCCGCCGGCAGCCGCTCCGCCATGCCACCGCCGGCCCACGGCCCCCACACCAGCGATCGGGCGGGCAGCCCCAGCCGGGCGCGGTGGACGGCGAGCGCGTCCAGCGCGGCGTTCGCCGCGGCGTAGTTGGCCTGACCGGAACCGCCCAGCAGGCCTGCCACGGACGAGAACAGCACGAACGCCTCGACCGGTCCCACCAGCTCGTGCAGGTGCCACGCGGCGTCCACCTTGGCCCGCAGCACCGCGTCGAACTGCTCGGGCCGCAGCGCTGTCAGCACGCCGTCGTCGAGCACGCCGGCCGCGTGCACCACCGCCGTGACGGGGTGTTCGGCCAGCAGCTCGGTCATCGCCGCGCGGTCGGCCACGTCGCAGGCGGCCGCCACGACCTCCGCGCCGTGGGCGGTCAGCTCGTCGACCAGTTCCGCCGGCACCCCGCGGCGGCTCACCAGCACCAGCCGCCGCACACCGCGTGCGCGAACCAGGTGCCGGCTGATCACCGAGCCGAGCGCGCCCGCCGCCCCGGTGATCAGCACCCGGCTGTCCGGCGTCCACGGCGAGCTGTCCGCCGCGGCCGGCGCGGGAGCCAGCCGGGGAGCGCTCACCCCGCCCGCCCGCACCGCGAGCTGGGGCTCTCCGGCGGCCGCGAGCGCGGCCAGGTCCGGTTCCACGCCCGGTTCCACGTCGACGAGCACGATCCGGCCGGGGTGTTCGGCCTGAGCGGACCGCACCATGCCCCAGACCGCGGCCGCGGCCAGGTCCGGCGCCTCCCGGTCGTCCAGGGCGACCGCCCCGGTGGTGCGCACCACGATCGCCTCGCCCTCGCCGGGGTCGGCCAGCGCGTCCCGCAGCCGGGTCAGCACCGCGGTCAGCGCCTCGCGGACGGCGACCGGCGGCTCGGACACCGGCCCGGCAACCGGTTCCGGTGCCACCAGCACGCGGACACCGGCGCCCCCGGACGACGGGACGTCCACGGGCTGCCAGGTGAGCACGTGCACGGCGCCGGTGGTGCGCGGCCGGCTCGCGAGCTGGTCCGCGCTGACCGGCCGGGTGGTGAGCCGGTCGACGGTCAGCACGGGCCGCCCCGCGGGGTCCTCCGCGTGCAGGGTCAGCGCATGCCCCTCGTGCCTGGTCAGCCGCACCCGCAGCACCCGCGCACCGGTGGCGTGCAGGTGGACGCCGTTCCAGCCGAACGGCAGCCTCAGCTCGTGGTCGGCGTGCGCGGCCGGGTGCAGCGCCGCGTCCAGCAGGGCCGGGTGCACGCCGTAGCCGTCCTGGTCGACGGCCACCTCGGCGTACCGGTCCTCGCCGTGCCGCCAGACAGCTTGCAGTCCGCGGAACACGGGGCCGAGGTCGAGGCCGCGGTCGGCCAGGTCGGCGTAGAGCTCGCTCAGCTCGACCGGTTCCGCACCCGGCGGTGGCCACACGCCCATCGGAACCGCCGCCGGCGCGGGCGCGTCCACCAGCGTGGCGGTGGCGTGCAGGGTCCACTCCGCGTGCGGGTCGTCCGGCCGGGAGTGCACCAGGACGGTGGTCCGGTCGTCCACTGTGGACACGGTCAGCTGGACCTGCCGCGGTCCGTCCAGTTCCAGCGGGGACTCGACGAGCAGCTCCTCGACGGTCGTCGCTCCGGCGCGCGCCGCGGCGTGCAGGGTCAGCTCCACCAGCGCGGCACCGGGCAGGACCACCCTGCCGAGCACGCGGTGCTCAGCCAGCCAGCCCGGCGCGTCCGGATCCAGCCGCCCGGTGAACACCGTCGCACCGTCCTGGGCCAGCGGCACGGCCGCACCCAGCAGCGGGTGGTCCGCGGGCTGCTGGCCGACGGCGGCGGGAACCCCGGTCACCGGTGCGCTGTCGAGCCAGTAGCGCTCGCGCTGGAACGGGTAGGTCGGCAGGTCCACCACGCGCGCGCCGGGGAAGACCGACGTCCAGTCCGGCTCGTGGCCCGCTGCGCGCATGGCCCCGAGCGCTGTCACCGCGCTGTGCTCCTCGTCCTGTCCCGCCCGCAGCGCTGCTGCCACGACCCGGTCCTCCAGCACGCGCTGGGCCTGTCCCGCCAGCACGCCGTCCGGCCCGATCTCCAGAAGTCCCGTCACCGGGTGGCGGTCGACCTCGGTCAGCGCTGCGTGGAAGCGGACCGGGTCGGTGACGTGCCGCAGCCAGTACTCCTCCGCGGACATCTCGGAGGTGACCTGCCGCCCGGTCACGGTGGACACGATCGGCACACCGGGCTCGCCGAAGGAAAGTCCCGCGAGCACCTCGCGGAACCGGTCGAGCACCGGCGTCATCAGCGGCGAGTGGAAAGCGTGGCTGACCCGCAGTGCCTTGGTCCGGCGGCCCAGTGCCGCGAACCTGGCCGCCACGGCCTCCGCCGCCACCCGGCTGCCGGACACGACCACCGCGTCCAGGCCGTTGACCGCCGCGAGACCGAGGTCGTCCTCGCCCTCCAGTGCCGCTCGCAGTTCGTCCTCGGTGGCTTGGACCGCGATCATCGCGCCGCCCTCGGGCAACGCGGCCATCAACCGCCCACGCGCAGCGACCAGCCGAGCCGCGTCCTGCAGCGAGAACACCCCGGCCACGTGCGCCGCCGCGATCTCCCCCACCGAATGACCCACCAACCAGTCCGGAACCACACCCCACGACTCGAAAAGCCGGAACAACGCCGACTGCAACACGAACAACCCCGCCTGCGCGTAGTCCGTCCGGTCAAGCAACTCCGGCCGCTCGACCAGCACCAGCCGCACCGGCAAAGGCACCCAGTCCGCCAGCTCGGCGTCCACCGCGTCCAACGCCGCATCCCACGCCCGCGCGAACACCGGATACGCCCGGTACAACCCCTGTCCCATCCCCACCCGCTGCCCGCCCTGCCCCGAGAACAGGAAGGCCAGGCCGCCCTGCCGGGCGGTCACGCCGTGACCGGTCGCGGCGAACTCGGTCAGTCGGTCCAGCAGCTCGGCCCGGCCCGCGCCGGTCACAGCGGCTCGCAGCGGGAAGGCGGTGCGCGTCGTGGCCAGTGAGAAGCCGACGTCCGCCACCGGCACCTCGGGACGTTCGCGCAGGTGCGCGGCGATCCGGCCGGCCTGCGCGCGCAGGGCGGGCAGGGTCCGGGCGGACAGCACGAGCGGTGTGGTCGCGGTGGGCGGTTGCGGCCGTTCCGCGGTGTGCTCCACCGCCTGCTCGACGATCACGTGGGCGTTGGTGCCGCTGATGCCGAACGAAGACACGCCGGCGCGGCGCGGCCGGTCCACCTCGGGCCACGGCCGTTGCTCCGCCAGCACCCGGACCGCGCCGGACTCCCAGTCGACCTCGGCGCTGGGCTGGTCCACGTGCAGGCTGCGGGGCAGCACGCCGTGCCGCATCGCCTGCACCATCTTGATGATTCCGGCAACACCGGCGGCGGCCTGGGTGTGGCCGATGTTGGACTTGACCGTGCCGAGCCACAACGGCTGGTCCACCGGCCGATCCTGCCCGTAGGCCGCCAACAACGCCTGCGCCTCGATCGGATCACCCAGCGTCGTACCGGTGCCGTGACCCTCGACCGCGTCCACGTCCCGCGGCGCGAGTCCGGCGGAGGCCAGCGCGGCCCGGATCACGCGCTCCTGTGAGGGGCCGTTGGGCGCGGTGAGACCGTTGCTCGCACCGTCCTGGTTCACCGCGCTGCCCCGGATCACGGCCAGGATCCGCCTGCCGTTGCGCCGTGCGTCGGACAGCCGTTCCAGCAGCAGCACACCGACGCCTTCCGACAGGCCGGTGCCGTCGGCCGCGGCGGCGAACGCCTTGCAGTGGCCGTCCGGTGCCAGGTTGCCCTGCCGGGCGAACTCCACGAACGTGTCCGGGGTGGCCATCACCGTGACACCGCCCGCCAGCGCGAGGTCGCACTCACCACCGCGCAGCGCCTGACCCGCCAGGTGCGTCGCCACCAGTGACGACGAGCAGGCGGTGTCGATGCTGACCGCCGGTCCCTCCAGCCCGAGCACGTAGGACAGGCGGCCGGACAGCACGCCGCCCGCGTTGGCGGCGCCGAGCACCTCCTCGTAGCCGCCGGTGGTGCCGGTGAAACGGGCGCTGTAGTCGCGGTACATGGATCCCGCGAACACGCCGGTGTTGCTGCCGCGCAACGACACCGGGTCGATGCCCGCGCGTTCCACCGCCTCCCACGCGGCTTCGAGCAGTAGTCGCTGTTGCGGGTCGATCGCCACCGCCTCACGCGGCGAGATGCCGAAGAAGGTGGGGTCGAAGTCGGCCGCGTCCGCCAGGAACCCGCCGAGCCCGGTGGGAACGGAGTCCAGTGACGGCCAGTTCCGGTCCGCCGGGAACGCCGACAGCCCGTCCCTCCCGTCCGCCAGCAGCTCCCACAGCTGCTCGGGGTCGTGCACGTCGCCGGGGAACCGGCAGGCCATGCCGACGATCGCGATGGGTTCGCCGGCCGCGTGAACCGTCGCGGTGGTCGTGACCGGGGTCGCGGGCCCGACGCCCAGGGTGGTGCGCAGGAACGCGGCCAGCGCCGCGGGCGTGGGGTGGTCGAACACCAGCGTGGCCGGCAGCCGGACGTCGACGGCCTTGGACAACCGGTTGCGCAGCTCGACCGAGGTCAGCGAGTCGAACCCGAGGTCGCGGAACGCCTGGTCGGCGGGCACCGAGGCCGGGTCTGCGTGGCCGAGGATGGTGGCGACGTGGCCGCGCACCAGGTCGAGCAGCGCGGCGAGCTGCTGCGGCTCGGCGAGCGCGCGCAACCGTTCGGCCAGGTCGGCGGCGTCACCGGAGGCAGCCCGCCGCCGGGCCGGTGGCACGAGGCCCCGCAGCAGCACGGGCACCTCCCCGGTCCGCACCGCGTCCAGGTCCAGCGGTGTCACGGCCAGCACCGGCCGGTCGGCGGCAACGGCGGCGTCGAAGGCCGCGAGCCCCGCCGGGGTGTCGATCGCGGCGAGACCGTCGCGGGCCAGCCGGGCGTGGTCGGCGCCGCCGAGGTGGCCGGTCATCCCGCTGGCCTGGGCCCACAGCCCCCATGCCAGCGAGGTCGCGGGCAACCCGAGGTCACGCCGGTACCGGGCCAGCGCGTCGAGCGAGGCGTTGGCCGCTGCGTAGTTCGCCTGGCCGGCGCTGCCGATCAGCCCGGCCAGCGAGGAGTAGAGCACGAACGCGTCCAGGTCCCCGGCCAGCTCGTGCAGGTGCCAGGCGGCGTCCACCTTGGCCCGCAGGACCCGCTCGACCTGCTCGTCGGTGAGACCGGTGACGGTCCCGTCGTCGAGCACCCCGGCGGTGTGGACCACGGCGGTCAGCGGCTGGTCGAGCCCCGCCAGCAACCCGGCGACGGCCGCGCGGTCCGCCACGTCGCAGGCGACCACCCGCACATCGGCACCCGACTCGGCCAGCTCGTCTACGAGCTCCCGCGCGCCGGGCGCTTCGATGCCACGCCGGCTGGTCAGCACCAGGTGCCGGACGCCGTGCTCGGCCACCAGGTGTCGCGCGAGCGCCGCACCCAGCACACCGGTGCCGCCGGTGACCAGCACGGCCCCGCCGGTCCGCCACGGTGCGTCCCCGACCGGCGAGGTGAACCGGGCGAGCCGCGGCACCAGCGCACCGCCGTCCCGGACGGCGAGCTGCGGCTCCCCGTCCGGCACCGCCGTGACGCCGGTCCCGTCGACGAGCACGATCCGGCCGGGGTGCTCGGACTGGGCGGAGCGGACCAGCCCCCAGACCGCCGCGGCGGCCGGGTCGACCCGGTCACCGGGTGCGGCAGCGACGGCGTTCCGAGTGGTCACCACGAGGGTGGAGCCAGCGAACCGGTCCTCGGCGAGGAACCGGCGGACGGCGGCGAGGGCCTGCGCGACGGCGTGCCGGACGGCTTCTCCCGGCCCCAGGTGGTGGTTGTCCAGGACAGCGCTCATGGCGGGGACGTCCGAGGCCGCCGACGGCCTGCCGCCGTCCTGTGGGGCTGCGGCGGCACCCGCTGGTGGCGTCCCTGCGTCCGGCGGGGCCACCTCCGGCAGGTCCCGCCGGTTCACCAGTTCCGCCTGGTCGTCCTCGGGCCGAGCCACAGCCACCAGGTCCCGCCGGTTCACCACCCCCGCCTGGTCGTCCCTGGGCAGAGCCACCGCCTCTAGGTCCCACCGCACCAGCGGCCCGGGCCGCTCGTCGTCCAATGTGGACAGCACCTCGCCGCCCGCGGGCAGCGCCACCGGCCGCCACGTCTCCTCCAGCAGCAGATCGCTGCCGGGGGTGCGGACCGCGGGCCCGGCGGGCCGGGTGATGAGTGCGTCCGCGGTGAACACCGGCTGTCCCGCCGGGTCCGTGGCCCGCACCTCGACCGCGCCCTCTCCCACCGGGGTCAGGCGGACCCGCAGCCTCGTCGCCTCGACCGCGTGCAGCCGGACGCCGTGCCAGCTGAACGGCAGGCGCACGGCGTCGGCGAAGTGCGCGAACAGGTGCAGTGCGGCGTCGAGCAGCGCCGGGTGCAGGCCGAAGCCCGGGTCGGGCTCGACGGGCAGCTCCACCTCGGCGTACAGCGCGTCGTCACGGGTCCAGGCCGCGGTCATCCCCTGGAACACCGCGCCGTAGCGCAGACCTCGGTCCGCCAGCGAGGCGTAGGCCGAGGTGACGTCCACGGGCTCGGCGCCCGCCGGGGGCCACGGCCCGGTGTCCGCGGCTTCCTGGCGGTGATCACCGCTGAGCACGCCACTCGCGTGCTTCGTCCACGGTCCGTCGCCGGCACGGGAGTGGATGGTCACCTGGCCGCGGCCGTACTCGTCGCGGTGCAGGTTGACCTGGAGCTGCCTGGGCTCGGTCAGGTCCAGGGGCGCCTCGACGACCAGTTCGTCGACGGTCGGCAGGCCGAGGTGGTCCCCCGCGTGCAGGGCCAGCTCGACGAGGGCCGCGCCGGGCAGGATCGGGGTGCCGAGCACCGTGTGATCGGCCAGCCAGGGGTGCGACGACAGGCCGACCCGGCCGGTGAGCAGCACGCCGTCACCGGTCGCCGACCCGACTGCGGCGGTGAGCAGGGGGTGGCCGGTGGCGGCCAGGCCGAGGCCGCCGGGGTCGGTCCCCTGGTCGGTGCCGAGCCAGAACCGCCTGCGCTGGAACGCGTAACCGGGCAGCGGCACCCGTGTGGCGTCGGGGCCGAGCAGAGCGGTCCAGTCGACGGCGACGCCCAGCGCGTGCGCGTGGCCGACGGCGGACTGGAACCGGGTGAGGTCGCCCTCGTCGCGGCGCAGGGTGCCGAGCGCGGCCACCGGCGCGTCCGCCAGGGTGTCCTCGATGGCGGACACCAGGACCGGGTGTGTGCTCACCTCGATGAAGATCACGGACTTGAGGTCGTCGGCCACGGCGCGCACGGTGTCGGCGAACAGCACCGGACGGCGCAGGTTGCGGTACCAGTACCCGGCGTCCATTCCGGCCGTGTCCCAGAGGCCACCGGTGACGGTGGAGTACAGCGGCACCGTGCCGGACACCGGGACGACGTCGGCCAGCTGGCCCAGCAGCGCGTCCTCGATCCGTGCGACCTGCGAGCTGTGCGAGGCGTAGTCCACCGGCAGCATCCGGTGCCGCAGTCCGTCGCGCTCGCACCGGGCAGCGACCTCGGCGATCACGTCGGGTGCGCCGGCCACGACCACGGCCGCCGGCCCGTTGACCACAGCGACGTCGGCGCCGGAGGCCAGTTCGGCCACCCGTGCAGCGGACGCGGCGACCGACAGCATGGCGCCCCGGCCGCTGAGTTCGCGTGCGATCAGCGCGCTGCGCAGCGCCACGATCCGCGCGCCGTCGGCCAACGACAAACCACCCGACACCACCGCAGCCGCGATCTCACCCTGCGAATGACCCACCACCGCAGACGGCACCACACCCACCGAACGCCACAACGCCGCCAACCCCACCATCACCGCA
>NZ_LGDY01000162.1 GCF_001279525.1 Nocardia sp. NRRL S-836
CGCAAAACGCTCGGCTGGGACAACCCAGCCGAGCGCCTCGCTAAGCTCCTGGTCAAAGCCAGTTGATCACTTCTGTTGCAACGACCCCTTGAAAGCGCCTGTTTCGCGTGCGGGGGCTCCATCATCCGGTTGGCTTTCAGACCACGCTGTCCAGCGGCGTGTGCGTGAGGCCGGTCGCCTCGGCCACCGGGCCGTTCGTCAGCTGGCCGGCGTGGACGTTCAGTCCGAGGGCCAGCGAACGGTCGTCCTTCAGCGCCTTCTCCCAGCCCTTGCCGGCCAGGGCGACCGCGTAGGGCAGCGTCACGTTGGTGAGCGCGTAGGTGGAGGTGCGTGGGACGGCGCCGGGCATGTTGGCGACGCAGTAGAAGACCGAGTTGTGCACCTCGTAGGTGGGCTCGGCGTGCGTGGTGGGGCGGGAGTCCTCGAAGCAGCCGCCCTGGTCGATGGCGATGTCCACCAGGACCGAACCGGGCTTCATCTCGGCGACCAGCGCGTTCGACACGAGCTTCGGGGCCGCGGCACCGGGGACGAGCACGGCGCCGATGACGAGGTCGGCCTCGCGGACGGCCTGCTCGACGGAGAAGGCGTTCGAGGCCAGCGTGCGCAGGCGGCCCTGGAACTGGGCGTCGATCTGGCGCAGGCGGTCGACGTTGGTGTCGAGGATCTGCACGTCGGCGCCCATGCCGACGGCGATGGTGGCGGCGTTGACGCCGGCCACGCCGCCGCCGATCACGACCACGCGGGCCGGTGCGACGCCGGGGACGCCGCCGGGCAGCACGCCGCGGCCGCCGGAGGGCTTCATCAGGGAGAACGCGCCGACCTGCGGGGCGAGGCGACCCGCGACCTCGGACATCGGGGCCAGCAGCGGCAGGGAGCGGTTGGGCAGCTGCACGGTCTCGTAGGCGACGGCCGTGGTGCCGGAGGCCAGCAGGGCCTCGGTCAGCGGCTTGTCGGCGGCGAGGTGCAGGTAGGTGAAGAGGGTCTGACCGGCGCGGAGGCGGGGGTACTCCTCGGCGATCGGCTCCTTGACCTTGAGGACCAGGTCGCCCTCCGCCCAGACGTCGTCGGCGGAAGCGAGGATCTTGGCGCCCGCGGCGAGGTACTCCTCGTCGGTGATGGCGGAACCGAGACCGGCGCCCTGCTCGACGTACACGTCGTGGCCGCGGCCGGTCAGCTCGTGGGCACCGGCCGGCGTGAGGGCGACGCGGTACTCGTGGTTCTTGATCTCGCGAGGAACTGCGATCCGCACGATGACTCCTCCCGTTTCGGCTGGCTGTCATCTCACAATGTGAGGCAGTCGAAAGGTCATGTCACTGTGCTACTGGCACTGTCAGCACCCCTTGTGGTTGTTCGCCCCGAACAAAGCGACCACACCTGTGAACGGGTGGACCTGCCCGCGTTGACACCCGGCGGCGGGCCCACATAGCGTTCCGCCTGAACTGAATACCGGCCGCGGTGCCCCTGACGGGCACCAGAACCCGAGTGGGAGAGACCTCGACGACTGCTGGTCGGGGCGCCGAAGGGGCAAGCTCCCGCACACTCTCAGGCAGCAAGACCACTCGGGGTAGGCAACTCTGCACGGCGGAGGGGGCGCAAGTGTCCTGACCCGTCACGAGCCAGAGGAGTCGCCGTGGAGTTCCCCGAGAACCTGCTCTACACCGCCGAGCACGAGTGGGTGGACTGGACGCCGGGCACGCAGGACCCGCTGACCTGCGGAATCACCGAGTACGCCGCGGACGCGCTGGGTGACATCGTCTTCGTCCAGCTGCCCGAGGTCGGAGCGAAGGTCGTCTCGAACGAGGTCTGCGGCGAGCTGGAGTCCACCAAGTCCGTCAGCGACCTGTTCTCCCCGGTCACCGGCGAGGTGCTCGAGGTCAACAGCGCCGTCGTCGACGACCCCGCGATCATCAACACCGACCCGTACGGCGCCGGCTGGCTGTTCAAGGTGCGCGTCGACTCGGCGGAGGGCCTGCTCACCGCGGCCAAGTACGCCGAACTGACCAAGGACTGACCCGCACCCCCACCGCGAAGGACTGATCAGTGGCGATCAGCGTTTTCGACCTGTTCTCCGTCGGCATCGGACCATCGAGCTCGCACACCGTCGGCCCGATGCGCGCGGCCGCGATGTTCGTCGACAAGCTCGGCACGCGCGCGTCCGAAGTGGACCGCGTGCACGTCGAGCTGTTCGGTTCGCTCGGCGCGACCGGACACGGCCACGGCAGCCCCAAAGCCGTGTTCCTGGGCCTCGAAGGCAACCTGCCGGAAGAGGTCGACCCCGCGGCCGCGGCCGTGCGCGTCGAGGAGATCATCACCACCGGACGGCTCCGGCTCGGTGGCGCGCACGAGATCGGCTTCGTGCACGACCGCGACCTCGTCATGCACCGCCGCAAGTCACTCCCGTTGCACCCCAACGGGATGAGCTTCGCGGCGTTCCGCGGTGACGAGCCGGTGGAGCACGCCGTCTACTACTCGATCGGCGGCGGCTTCGTCGTCGACGAGAACGCCTCGGGCACCGACCGGATCAAGGCGGACACGACCCCGTTGCCGCACCCGTTCCTCACCGGCGACGAGCTGCTCGCGCGCTGCCGCGAGACCGGCCTGTCGATCAGCGAGATCATGATGGCCAACGAGCTGTCGTGGCGGTCGGAAGAAGAGGTCCGGTCCGGGCTGCTGCACATCTGGCACGTGATGCAGGAGTGCGTCGAGCGCGGCTGCACCGAGCAGGGCGTCCTGCCCGGCGGCCTGAAGGTCCGCCGCCGCGCCGCCGAGATGCGCAAGCGGCTGGAGGGCGAGCACTTCGTCACCGACCCGTTGCGCGTCATGGACTGGGTGACGCTCTTCGCGTTGGCGGTCAACGAGGAGAACGCCGCCGGCGGCCGGGTCGTCACCGCCCCGACGAACGGCGCGGCCGGCATCGTGCCCGCGGTCCTGCACTACTACACGCGGTTCGTGCCGGGCGCCTCGGACGACGGTGTCGTGCGGTTCCTGCTGACCGCCGGCGCGATCGGCGTGCTGTTCAAGGAGAACGCGTCGATCTCCGGCGCCGAGGTCGGCTGCCAGGGCGAGGTCGGCTCGGCCTGCTCGATGGCCGCCGGTGGCCTCGCCGAGGTGCTCGGCGGCACCCCGGAACAGGTCGAGAACGCCGCCGAGATCGCCATGGAGCACAACCTCGGCCTCACGTGCGACCCGATCGGCGGCCTGGTGCAGATCCCGTGCATCGAACGCAACGCCGTCGCGTCGATCAAGGCGATCACCGCGGTGCGCATGGCGTTGCGCGGCGACGGCTCGCATTTCGTGTCGCTCGACAAGGTCATCAAGACCATGCGCGACACCGGCAAGGACATGTCGGTGAAGTACAAGGAAACCGCACGCGGCGGCCTCGCCGTGAACGTCATCGAGTGCTGAGCCCCACCGCGTCGTCCCGGCTGTCCACTCCGGACCGCCGGGACGCGCGACCGGTCAGCGGGCGTCGTAGGCCTGCTGCGCCGACAACACCTCGGGCATCCGCGACTCCAGCAGGGTGATCAACGCCATGAGCCGCTCGGCCGTCTCCCGCCCGAGCGGTGTGAGGCTGTAGTCGACCCGCGGCGGGTTCGTCGGCTGCGCGTCGCGGTGCACGAGCCCGTCGCGCTCCAGCGCGTGCAACGTCTGGGACAGCATCTTCTCGCTGACACCGTCGACCCGGCGGCGCAGCTCGTTGAACCGCAGCGGCCCCGCGACGAGCGCGCTCAGCGTGAGGCTGCCCCACCGGCCGGTGACGTGCTCCAGCGTGGGACGTGAGGGGCACGCCTTCGCGAACACGTTGAACTCCATGCCCGCGAGACTACCCCATTGCACTTACGAAAAGTTAGTGCTCACGCAGGCGAGGGGCCCGCACACGCGCTGTGTGCGGGCCCTCCGCTCAGAACGGCCAGTCGGCGTTCCGCCCGGCTTCCAGCAGCGGGATCATCCGAAAAGTCGAATCCGTCAGGCCGCCGAACTCGTGCCTGTTGGCCTTTCCGGTCGCGTAGGCACCCTGCTGGTACCCGCCCAGGTTGAACCCGTAGATCGGCACGTGCCGCGGCACGACGTCGCTGACGCCCTCGCCGTGACCACCGATCGTCTGCATGTCCGAGATGATGAACACCCGGTCGTGCCCCCGGTAGGAGGCCTTCAGCGACCCGACGATGTCGGTGCCGTGCCCGACCTCGCCGATCCTCTTCAGGAACCGGTCGACCTCGCTGATGACCGAGCCGCCGCGCCGCAGCTCGTGGCGGAACACACCACTCGCGAACCCGCGGACGTCGACCTGCTCGCCCTTCGCCCCCAGCGCCACCCCGAACACGGCCGCGGCCTTGGCCGGCGTGACCTTCGACCGCGCCGAGTACCCCGTGCCGGTCATCGACGCCGAGGTGTCGATGAGGATCAGCGACCGCCCCGGCAACGCCGGGAGGTTGCTCAGCGACGCCTCCAACGCCTGGTCGAGCGCGTGCCCCCACCGCAGGCTCGGCGCCGCCTCGTACGCGGACAGGAACCGGAACGGGAACTGCCGCGACCGCGCGACCTGACCGGGATCGGCCAGCCGTGCCGCGACCTGCGCCGCCACCTCGTCCGACATCCCGGCCTCGTCGAAGTTCCTGAGGTTCCTGATCAGCGACATGTAACCCATGGTCGGCGCCAACGCCTCCCACACCTGGGCGGTCATCGGCCCCTGCAGCCACCCGGCCACCGACTCCCACGTCATTCCCGCCCGCCGCAGCACGTCCGCCGCGTCCGGTCGCCCGAACAACGCACGCCGCTCTTCGACCGGCCACGCCATCAGCTCCCGCCGCGCCGCGACGATCCGCAACGACGCGGGCACCGCGACGTCCGCGTTCCGCCGCCGGTCGAGCACGTACTGGAACAGGTCGCCCTGCCAGTCCGCACCCGGCGACGGGTGCGCGAGGTTCAGCACGTCGGCCACGCGGAACCCGCGCGCCTCGCTGTCCCACTTGAGCACGGACCGCTCGTCGTACAGCCGCTGCACCGCGTCCGCGATACCGCGCTTGACCGGCTTCGGCACGTTCCGCCCGTGCGTGGCCGTCCAGTACGCCAGCAACTCACCCGGCTCGTCCGCCCGCTGCAACACCGACGCCACAACGGCCCGGTTCGTCACGCCCGTGTCGGCCCCGGCCTCGAGCCGCGCCTTCACGAACTCGGCCGCACCGACCAGTGACGCCGTCCGCATGTTCGCCTCGCCGCGCAACCAGGCCAGCATCCGGGCAGTCCACTCCGGATCCTGCAACGCCGCCGCACGCACGAGCCGCGCGTACCGCTCGTCCCGCGCACCACCGGACTCGTAGAACGTCTGCTCGCCGCCCATGTTCGACACGGCCAGCAGGAACAGCTCACCCAGCACGGTGCGCTCGTACCCGTCGCCACCCTCGTGGGTGCGACCGGCCCGCTTCGACTCGACCGGGCTCTTCCCGAACGGACGAACCTTCAGGATGTTGAACTTCGACATGGCTCTCCCCCTCGGGAATTAGTAGAAAAAGGGGGAGCGCACAGCCACAGATGTGTCCGAGATCAAGGTCGCGGAAGGTGTTTGGTGCTCTGCCGGACTGAGCTACAGCCGGACGTGGATCCGGCTGACGGGATTCGAACCCGCGACCGCCCCATTAACAGTGGAAGTAACCTTCAGCTTCGCACCGGACACAGGTGAAGTTGTGCGCTCCCGAGGTCAGGGTCGCCGACGGTGTAACACGTTTTCAAGGCGAAGTAACCGTCTGCTTCGCACCGGGTGCAGTTCTATGTAACCACGCCCCGCTACCGAATTTCCGTTCCGGGGGATTCGCACGTGCCCGAGATCTGGATCGCGGAAGCACGTGGGGAAGATGGGCGGCCCGAGATCAAGGCGCAGAAGGTGACTGCTCACCGAGGTGAGCGAAGAACCGGACGAGCCGGCCTTCAGGAGTCGAACCTGAGATACCGAAGTAACCCTCTGCTGCGCACCGGGCCTGCATCCATACAACCACACCGTGCAAGTGCTTTTGCGCGCAAGCCTGGAACCGTGCAGCGATCGAGCGAAGCGAGGCGTGTCTACCTTCCCTTGACGGGTAGCGGTGACCACCCCGTGGTCTTGCGATTGGGGCTTGACTTTGAGGGCGGGGCGATATCCTGGTAGGGATCGGCCGGGCGCTTCTCAGCCCGGCTTTTGAAGGCCGACTCATCGCCCCGCTAGAGGCTCGAAGTCAAGCCCCAATCGCTATCGTCGCGAAGCGGCGATGAACCCCGAACAACCCCGAACGTCGTCCCTGCCTGACCAGCCACGGTGTCAAGGTGAGCGACGATCGCGCCCCTCAAGGCGCCGTCTTCACGAACCGCCGCAAAAGATAGAACACCCCCGCAGTGGCCAAGAACCCCACCGCGCTGATCATCACAATCTGCTCCACCGTATCCGCCTGCGCTCCGGCAAGCACATACGCCGCACAAATCGGCACGGTCCCCACGAGCGTGCTGAGCATGAACGTCCAGAACGACACCCGTGACACCCCCGCGGACACCGACACGGTCTCCGCCATCATCGGGATCCCGCGCGCCACGCCGAAGAACCACGGCCCGAACTGCCGCCCCCACCGCCGCATCTCCCGGAGCTCCTCGATCGTCACGACGCGGCGCACGAGCCACGGGCGGGCGAACCTCCCCAGGGCGTACCCGGCGGCGGAGGAGCCCAGGGACCCGATGACCGCGAGTGCGAGTCCGAAGGGCACGCCGAGTGCCGTTCCCGCGAGGACGATGAGCGGAGTGGACGGTACGGGCAGAAGCACGTCCACGACGAGGAGGGCGAAGATGGCCACGGCCGCCCACAGCGGGTCGATGCCGCGGACCCACGTCACGACTCCCTCGAAGTCGATCAGGTCGAACGCCTCGAACACGATCCAGCTCAGCAGCACGAAGCCGAGCACGACGAACGGTATCCACTTCCACCGCACGCCCGTCTCATAACTCATCGGGTGATGGTCGCCCACCGCGATGCGCCGGACAATCCGCCACTGGCGCAGGTTCCGCGAAGGAGACACGCACGAGTGACGACCTCGTGCCGTTTCCGGGGCTCTGGGTGCTCGATCCGGCACGCAGCGCACACGCCGGGGTCATCACGAACGGGGACCCGGGTACACAGTGGACCTCCAGCAGGACACGGGTCGGTCCACCGCGGGAGGTCTAGGCGCGGGGCCGGAACACCGCGACGACGACGCGCAGGCCCAGCAGCACCGAGATGATCAGCAGGTTGTAGCCGAGCACCTGGTAGAGGCCCACGTCCGGCAGCACGCGCGGTCCGCCGGGGGAGCCGAGCAGGAGCACGGCCATCACGCCCGCGGTCGCGCCGAGGACGGTCAGCATCACCTGGTGCAGCAGGCCGGTCACATAGGCGCGGTCGCGTTCGTCGGCGAACAGGCGCATCGACATGCTCAGGCGGCCCTGTTCCACCGCGCCGGTGATGCGGTCGACGCGGCGTGGCAGGCGGCGCAGCATCGGGAGCACGGCCTGCAGCTCCTCGGTGAGCGTGCGCTGGACCGACTCCGGGGTCAGTCGTTCGGAGATCTGCTCGGCGGCGAACGCCCGTGACTCCACGACGACGTTGAAGCCGGGCGAGAGGACGCTCAGCGTGCCTTCGAGGGTGGCCAGCGCGCGGAACACCGCGGCGACCTCCGGCGGGACGCTCAGGCCGAACCGCGACACGATCAGGAACAGGTCGCCGAACATCTCGACGTCCGGGCGCATGCCCGCGCCCAGGTGGCGGGCCATGAACTGGCCGAGCGAGCGTTCCAGGCGCTGCTCGTCGATGTCCTCCGGGCGGGAGGTCAGCTCCAGCAACGCGTCGGTCAGGGCGGCCGGGTCGCTGCGGTCGATCGCGAGCAGCAGCCGTTGCAACGCCGCGCGCAGCGCCGAGTCGATCCGGCCGACCGAGCCGAAGTCGAGCAGGCCCAGGCGGCCGTCGGACAGCAGCAGCACGTTGCCCGGATGCGGGTCGGCGTGGAAGATGCCGTCGAGCACGACCTGCCGCAGCACGAACCGCAGCAACGTCCGCGCGAGGCCCTCATCGGTCGCGGTCCCACGCACCGGCACGCCGTCGAGGCGGTCCATCACGAGCACCCGCGAGGTCGACAGGTGCACGTGCGGCAGGGCCACGGAGGCGTCCGCGACGGCGGACACGGTGGCGATGTTGCGGGCCTCGACGCGGAAGTCCAGCTCCTCGCGCAACGCCGCGGCGAACCCGGCCGCCAGGTCCCGCACGCCCAGCGCCGAACCCCACCGCGTCCGCTGCAACGTCTCGGCCAGCCGTCCGACGATGTCGAGGTCGCCCTCGGCGACCGACCGCACGTCCGGCCGCTGCACCTTCACCACGACCTCGGCACCCGACCTCAGCACCGCCCGGTGCACCTGCGCGATGGAGGCCGCCGCCAGCGGTTCGGGGTTGACCGAGGCGAACGCGTCCATCCCGACCTCGGCGTCGAGCACGGCGCGCACCGACTCCCACGGCGCGGGCGGTACCTTGTCCTGCAGCAGGGCCAGTTCCTCGACGAACTCCGGCGACAGCAGGTCGGACCGGGTCGACAGCACCTGGCCGAGCTTCACGAACGTCACCCCGGCGTCCTGCAACGCGAGCCGCAGCGACCGCGCGAGGCCGGCGGAGGAGCGTTCGCGGCCGCGCAGGTAGGGCCCGAGGCCGTGCCGGAACGCGATCGCGGTGATGCGCGAGTACCGCCGCGTGCGGGCGATCCGGCGGCGCAGCATGCCCCACCACTCCGTCGGCGGCGGGATCGAGCCGGTCGGCACGATGATCTCCGCGAACGCCAGCAGGCTGATCACCGCGAGGATCGACAGGCCGAGCTGCAGCGTCACCAGCCCCGCCGTCGGTTCGACGGTGGTCTCGCCGAACGCGCTCGACGCGACCGACATGGCCAGCAGGCACGCCAGCGCCGTGCGGATCAGGCCGATGCGCAGGCCCAGGATCCGGCGCGCCGCCAGGGACATGCCCAGGACCAGCAGCAGGAACGTGATCGGGAAGCCGATCGTGTGAACGAGGAGGTCCCCCATGATCCGCAGCCTAGGCACGGTCTTGACTCGGAGCGGGCCGGTCGCGAAAGATCCGATGAATCGCCGCCGCGTGGACCTGACCGCACAGCGAAGTGAGGTGCCCGAACGTGGTGGAACTCAACCGGCGTGCGCTGCTCGCGGCACATTGGCGGGGGCGGCGGGCAATGCGCTGCGCCACGGCGACGCCCACGCCGCACACGGCGTCGACTGGCAGGACTTCATCGGAACATCGGATCTGATCTGGCGCAGAATGCCGACCACGTGGTTCGAGGGGCCCTTCCTCGGCAACGGCTTCCTCGGCTCCGCCGCTACGCCGAGCCGGGCACGAACGCGATCCGGTTCAACGTCCGGCTCGCCGTGCAGCCGCTCGACGCCGGCGGCGAGCACGTCACGGCCTGGCGCGAGGTCACCCGCGGCACCCGCCGCACGCTGTTCACCAGCGTCACCTGGTCGCACCCGCGCCGGATGGCCGTGCGCAGGGCGGTCGGCAACGTCCGGTGCGGCTCGGCCGAGGGCCTCGCGGTCGAGCACCGCCTGTGGTGGCACGACTTCTACCGCAGAAGCTTCCTGTCCATCCCGGACCGGCGGTTGCAGGCGTTCTACTGGATCCAGCTCTACAAGTTCGCCTCCGCCGCCCGCAGGACCGCGCCCGCGATGTCACCTGCGGGCCGTGGCTGGAGAACACGCCGTGGCCTGGCACGTGGTGGAACCGGCACACCATGGACGACCGGGTGCTGCGCGACGTGCTGTTCCCGTTGCTGCGCAGGGCGGTCAACTACTACTTCCACTTCCTCACCAGGGGAACCGATGGCAGGTGGCACCTGCCTTTCACGTTCTCACCCGAGTACGGGGTGAACGCGCCAGACTGCAACTACGACCTGGTCATCGAGACGCCGTTGTCGGCCGTGCAGTCGATGCACGACATGCTGTGCCAGAGCTGGGGCGGCGTCGTCCGCGTCTTCCCCGCGGTGCCGGTGTCCTGGCCGGAGGTCTCGCTCGACAACTTCCGCACGCAGGGCGCGTTCCTGCTCAGTGCGGCCCGGCGGCAGGGCGTCACGCGCTGGGTCCGGCTGCGCAGCGAAGCGGCGCGTCGTGGGGACGGACATCCACGATCCCGTCGTGCGCGACCGCTGGGGCCGGCCGAGGCGGTTTTCGGTGCTGCACAACGGAGATCTGCGCATCGAGCTCAAGCGTGGCGAGGAAGCGGTCATCCACCGCGCCGGTGACCGGCCGGACCTGCGGATCGAGCCCGTGGCCGGTGCTCCGGCGCTGCCGTGAGGGCTGCCGGGGTAGGACGCCACCGGTGTTCCAGCGCGACGGCGGTGCGCTGGAACACCGGTGACGCGGCTCAGAAGTCGAAGACCTTGCCGGTGGAAGCCCGCATGACGCACGGGTTCGAGTAGACCTGCTGGAAGTCGATCCTCTTGTTGCGCCACTTGCCGCGCAACGTCGCCTTGGTCGGGTTCAGCTCCATCGTGCACAGCGCGCCGGTGTCGTCCAGCTTGCGGAAGTCACCGTCCACGGGCATGAGCTGATCGCACGCCTCCTGGGCGTGCTTGTGCGGTCCGCCAGCGGGTTCGCACTGCAACTGCGTGGTGCTGAGGGTGCCCATCTCCGGTTGCACCGACAGCACCACGCCGGCCGCGGGGAGGAGTGCTGCCAGTGGTGAGGCTGCAGCCGTCGCGGGGACGAGTGGTGCCGCGAACGCGAGGCAGGCGAACAAAATCCGGGTCCTTGCCATGCCACCACTGTGGCGTGCCGAGGACCCGGAACTCCAACGAACTCGGCGGTAAGCACCGGATCGGGTGGTCCGCCGAACCCCGTGCAACTAGACGGTCGCGAGCTCCGTCCCGGCCAGCACGGCGGCCACCTGCTCACCGACCGCAGCCATGCCCTTGGCGTTCGGGTGAACCGGGAACGCGGGGCTGGTCGGGATGATGCCCTCCACCCACTTGTCCCACGGCGCCGCGCACGTGTCGCGACCGAGGCTGATGTCGTACGGGTTCACGAAGGTGGCACCGGAGGCCGCGGCCTGGGCGCCGAGCATCCCGTTGAGCTGCTGCTGCACGCCGTCGAGGTACGGGACGTCGCCGCGCGAGATCGGCACGACCGGCCAGCACCCACCGGACGGCGGCAGGACCCGCAGGTAGCCGACCACGACGATCTGAGCATTGGGGGAGCGCTGCTTGATGCCCGCGAGGACGGCGGCGACCTTGGGAGCGGTGGCGTCGACGCGCTGGGCGAGGGAGTCGCCGAAGTGGGCCTTGCAGGGTGCGCCGGCCGGGTCGAGCACGCTCTTGCCGGCACACGTGAGGATGATGTCGGAGAAGCCGATGTCGTTGCCGCCGATGGACACCGTGACGAGGTCGGTGGTGGGCTTCAGCGCGGAGAACTGCGGCGCGGGCTGACCGGGGAACCCGGACTGCACACCGGCCATGTCCTTGGTCTGCGCCCCACCGCACGAGATGTCGGTGAAGCTCTCGACGTTCAGCCGGCGCGCCAGCACCGACGGGTAGTTCTGCGTGGACTTGAAGCAGCTGAGCGGATCGAGCCGTTGCAGCGGGATGAACGGCCCGGAGACGAACGAGTCGCCCAGTGAGACGTACTCGCGGTACTGCGGCGCGGCGGAGGCGGCCGGAGCCAGGAACGCGGCGATCAGGGCGGTGAGCAGGGAGACAACAGTCACTCGGCGCGTCATTGCTACCTCGTTACTGAGCAGTAGGAACGTAGGGCGAAGCGTGACCGGGGCATTGCGCACTGTCAATCCCTCGACCAGGCTGGAACGATGACGGGGGTACGCAAAGTAGCTTTCGCATCCGCGGTCGGTAACACGATCGAGCTTTACGACTTCCTCTTGTACGGCACGGCCTCCGCGCTCGTGTTCGACAAGATCTTCTTCCCGCAGTTCGACTCGCGCGTCGGCGTGCTGCTCGCGTTCGCCACGTTCGGCGCGGGCTTCTTCGCACGACCGCTGGGCGGTGCGGTCATCGGGCACCTCGGCGACCGGATCGGGCGGCGCTCGATGCTCGTCGTGACGCTGTCGGTGACAGGCCTGTCCACGGCGATGATCGGGCTGTTGCCGACCTACGCCCAGGTGGGCATCCTCGCGCCGTTGCTGCTGGTGCTGCTGCGGGTCGTGCAGGGCTTCTTCATGGGCGGTGAGCAGGGCGGCGCGTCGCTGATGGCCGTCGAGCACGCGCCACCGGGCCGCTGGGGCTGGTACGGCAGCTGGGTGTTCATCGGCTCGCCCGCGGGTGTCCTGCTGGCGAACCTCGCGATGTACCTGTCGTCGAAGGCGTCCGGGCCGGACTTCCTGTCGTGGGGCTGGCGGTTGCCGTTCCTGTTCTCGGTCGTGCTGGTCGGGATCGGCCTCTACATCCGGCTGCGGGTGCCGGAGAGCCCGCGGTTCGAGCGGGCGGAGAAGTCGCGGCTGCCGATCGCGGAGGTCTTGCGCACCCGGTGGAAGGTCGTGCTGCTGGGCGCGGGCGTGAACCTGGGCTTCACGATCTTCATCTACGTGCTGAGCGTGTTCATGATCGGCTACGGCCGCACGGCGCTGAAGATCAGCGCGGACGACCTGCTGGTGGCGACCGTGATCGGGTCGCTGGCGCAGGTGGTGGCGGTACCGGCGTTCGCGGTGCTGTCGGACCGGATCGGGCGGCTGCCGGTGATGTTCGGCGGCGCGATCTTCCAGGCCGCGTTCGCGTTCCCGTTGTTCTGGCTCACGAGCGCGGGCTGGTTCACGTTCGCGATGGTGCTCGGCTTCATCGGCTCGGCGGCGTTGTTCGGTCCGTCGGCGGCCTACTTCGCCGAGCTGTTCCGCACCCGCGTGCGCTACAGCGGCGTGGCGTTGAGCTTCCAGCTCGGCTCGGTGCTGGGCGGCGGGCTGGCACCGCTGGTCGCGCAGTCGTTGCTGCGCACCGGGACGTGGGCGATCTCGGTCTACCTGATGGCCGGTGCCGTGCTGTCCGGCGTCTGCCTGCTGGTGATCGGCTCAGCGCACGAGGCGGAGCCTGCGGGCGGAGAGCCCGACGCTCAGCCGCTGGCCCCAGCCGAGGCGTAGCGCGTCGCTCTCGATGCCGTCGCCGAACGCCACCAGCCCGTCGGACTCCACGTCGACGTGCAGCGGGCCGTCGGTGATCTCGCCCTCGGTGTGCTCGACACCGGTGCCCGGCGACGGCCACGCCTCCCGCACGAACCACACGAGCCTGCGCTCGACCGGGTCCGGCAGCCGCAGCCGGCTGCCGCGTTCGCGGTGCGCCGACGAGCACCAGCCCGTGGCGCCGGTGCCGCTGCCGACGAGGATGCCGGACGACGCCTGGCGTTCGCCGCGGACGCGGTACCGGCTGGTCTGGTGGCTCGGGTGGCCGACGTAGACCTCGTTGAGCGCGTGGAGGACCTGACCGTCGTCGGAGCGCGCCTCGACCATGGTGCGGTCCTCGGTGTTCCCGGTGCTGTGCAGCAGTTCCGCCGCGTCGCGCGGGGCGTGCGTGGCGAGCACGCCCCGGCCGGGGTTGATGCCGATCACGGGCTGGCTGTCGAGGTACTTCGCGACGTTGGCGACCAGCCCGTCCTGCCCGACGACGACTACGACGTCCTCGGGCGCGAACAGGAACCGCGACAGGTCTTCCCTCTCGACCACGCCGCGGCGCCAGTCCAGCGGGATCGCGGCGCTGACCTCTCCCAGCGCTTGCCGGGCCTGCTGGTCACGATCCACCACCTCGTCCAAAGTTCTGTTGCGGGACCTCAGGAAGAACTCGACCTGGCCACGGGTGCCGTGCCGTGCCAGCAACTCTGTCAGCTCGGTGCGCCGGTGCACCAGCACAATTCGCGGCGCGAGGCTCATCGCGCGAGCCGCTGCAGGATCGGCTGGATGAGGTCGGGCGTGAGCGTGATGCTGCCGATCTCGGGCAGGTTGCCGGCGAGCTCCTTGGCCGCCAACGCGTAGAGGGTCGTCTCCGGCACGTCCCGGTAGGCCTCCAGCCTGGCCCTCTCACCGGCGGCCTCGGCCTCGGCGAGCTTGCGGACGCTCTCGGCCTTGGCGTCGTCGGCGATCCGGCTGGCCCGCGCGTGGTCCTCGGCCTTCCGCAGCGCGTTCGCACCGCGCTGCACGACGAGCAGCTCTTCGCGCTTGGCCAGCTCGATCTGGTTCTGCAGCTCGTTCTCGCTGATCGCGCGCTCCCGTTCGACGGCGACGGCGCGACGCTCGTAGGTGGCCTTGTCGGCGTCCTGCTGGACCTTCTCGCGGACGGTCGTCTGCAGCGCCTTCTCCATGTCGGCGTCGGGACGGATCGCCACGACGCGGACGTCGATGATCTCCAGGCCGATGTGGGCGGCGGTCAGGTTGGCGACCACGGCCTGCTTGACCCGCTCGACACCGGTCTGGATGGCGGTCTGCAGGTCGAGGGTGCCGAGGATCTTCAGCGCGTGCTGCTGCGTGCTCTCCGTGAGCGTGTTCGCGATCTGGCTCAACGGGTCCTGGCGCCAGGTGCCGGTGTCGGGGTCGATCGAGAAGTCGATGCGCGCCGTCGCGGTCTCCGGGTCGGTGCAGCGGTAGGTCGTCGTGAGCTGGACCGTGACGTCCTGGTAGTCGCGGGTGCGGGCGTGGAAGAGCATCGGCAGCTCGCGGTCGTCGACCGGCACCTCGCTCAGCACCGCGGTGCGCGGGCGGAACCAGAAGCTCAGGCCGGTGCCCTCGTGGACGACCTCGCCCTTGCGGATGTGTCTGATGTGGACCGTGGGGGCACCGCGGAGGTGGCGCAGCCCGGGGTACCTGCTGATGTCGGCCATGGTGGGTTCTCCTTGTCGTCAACCTGACGATAACCCTATGCTGGCCGACGTGTACACGCCAAGTGATTTCCCTCCCTTCGCCGTCACGGTCGACCTGGTCGTGCTGACCGTGCGGTCGGACGCGCTGTGCGCGTTGCTGGTGCGGCGGGGGGAGGCACCGTTCCGGGGGCGGTGGGCGCTGCCCGGCGGGTTCGTGCGCGTGACCGAGTCGGTGGACGCGGCGGCGTCGCGGGAGCTGCGCGAGGAGACCGGCGTGTCCGGGCTGCACCTGGAACAGCTGGGGACCTACGGGGAGCCCCGGCGGGATCCGCGGATGAGGGTCGTGTCCGTGGCCTACCTGGCGTTGGCGCCGGATCTGCCGGTGCCCGTCGCCGGGACGGACGCGGCCGCGGCGTCGTGGGTGCCGGTGGGGGAGGTTTCCGCCCTGGCGTTCGACCACGCGCGGATCCTGGGGGATGGGGTGGAGCGGGCTCGGGCCAAGTTGGAGTACACGCCGTTGGGGACGGAGTTCTGTGGCGGCGAGTTCACGGTGGCGGAGTTGCGGCGGGTTTACGAGATGGTGTGGGGGGTGGAGTTGGATCCGCGGAACTTCCACCGGAAGGTGACCGGGGTGGAGGGGATGTTGGAGGCCACCGGGGGGACTTCGGTGAGGGATGGGGGAAGGCCGGCGGCGTTGTACCGGCGAGGGATGGGGTCGGGGTTGTACCCGCCGTTGGTGCGGGGGGGAAAGGGGTGCTGGGGGGTAAGAGCAACGCCTTCAGCGTTTCGGGGGGAAGCCCTGGCCCCCGCCCCCCTGCCAAATCATCTTAAAGTAGGCCCAGGCCCGCCGGGGCGAAATGGACGCCC
>NZ_LGDY01000163.1 GCF_001279525.1 Nocardia sp. NRRL S-836
CGGCACGCTGTTGAGTTCTCAAAGAACACGCGCTCACCGGATCCAGTCTCCGTTTCCGGAGAATCTCACTCGGGGCTTGTGTTGCTGAAGCTTATTTGGTCCTGCTCGCCGGTGTCAAATCGGCCTCTCAGAGGCCCTTCTTATCCGGCTTTTGCCAGGCCCGTTCCGGTTTTGATTTCCGGCCCGCTTCGCTCTGACATGGAGAACATTACACGGGCCTGTTTCGATCTCCAAATCGGGGGTCCCGGTGGCCGCCACACGTGCGGCCACCAGGACAAACGCCCGACTCAGGGTGCGTTCACGCCGACGTCCGCCGTCGTGAGCGGCTTCCGCGTGGCCGAACCGCTGTACTCGTCGGCCCCGACATCCGGCTTGCCGGAGCGGGACTGCGGGTCGAAGTCGCGCGTGACGTACGAGTAAGTGCCCGCGGAGCTGTCGATCGCCGGGCTACCGGACGACAACCGCAGCAGGCCGTTCGAGTCGCGCACGAGCTTCGGGTCGACCGAGCGGTAGCCGGACGGAATGCCGGCGGTGCCGCCCCAGACGATGTTGCCCTCGTACTTCACCGTCGAGCCGCTCATCATGTCGATCAGCTTCGACGACGAGCCCTGGATGACGTTGTTCGCGAGCACGCAGTCCTTCGGTGCGTACGTGCCCGTGTCGCTGTCGACCACGGCGCCCGTGCCGATCAGCGTGTTGAACGCGACCGTCACGCGGTCGGGGCGGTCGTGCGAGGTGGAGGTCGGTCCGCTGTCGGTCTCCGACCCCTTGCCGAACACGATCGCCCGGTCACCGGTGTTCTGCACGTAGTTGTTGAAGATCCTGTGGTCGTTCCCGTGGAACCGGATGCCGCTGCCGAACAGCAGGTTGCCCTCGACGGTGGTGCGGTTGCCGTGCCGCAGGACGATGTAGCCCTTGCTGTTGCGGATCGTGTTGAAGCGGACCGTGTTGTCCGAGGACTTCACCGAGATCGCCTCGGCGTCGCCGTTCGCCTTGTCGAACAGGTTGTGCTCGATGACCGCGTACGCCGACTTGGACTGCTTGTGGCTGTAGCCGAGCCGGATCGACTCGCCGCCGTTCGAGCCGGAGAACGAGTGGTTGTAGAAGTAGTTGTGGTGGACCCAGGTGCGCTGGGCGATCTCGCTGCCCGGCCCGGTGATCTGCAGGTACACGCCCTCGTTCGTGCGGTTCGAGAACGTGTTGTGGTCGACCTGGACGTCGTTCGCGCTCACGGTGAGCGACGCGCCGTCCTTGTCACCGTTGTAGGTGTTGCGGGTGATGCGGGTGGCCTGCGCCTCGACCGGGACGGTCGTCGAGCTGGTCCCGTCGAAGACGAACCCCTCGATGGTCACGCCCCTGACGGCCCCGAGCTCGAAGCCGCCGCTGGTGAACACCGTGCGGCCGGTCCGCCGCGCGGCGACGGTGATGTCGGACCTGGTGATCTTGATGGGCGTGGTGGCGGCGTGCACGCCCTCGGGGAGCACGATGCGCTGGCCGGGACGGGCGGCGTCGACGGCGGCCTGCAGCGAGGACAGGCTCGACACCCCGACGACGGCGGCGGCGCCGGCCGGCACGTGGACGACGGACGACAGCAGAGCGGCCGCGGCGACTGCGGCCAGTGATCGGATCATTCGCCAACTCCGTTGTGGGCAGCTGGCGGCGGCAGTAGCAAGCTACCGCAAGATTCCGGCCGGTGGGGTGGTCCGGTACAGGGTGAGGGCCGTGTCGAGCGAGGGCACGCGCTCCAGTTGTCCGATGTCTGCCAGCGGGTGCCACTGGGCGAGGTCGGTCGTGCCACCCACCTCGTTGCGCAGCTCGCCGCCCACGACCCGGACCTCGTACATGATGCGAAGTGCGTGGTAGTCGCGGTCTGGCTCCTCGCGGAGCTCCGAGTCGATGCCGAGCAGCCGGACCACCTCGACGGTGTAGCCGGTCTCCTCCTCGAACTCGCGGATCACCCCGTCGTACGGGTGCTCGCCGTGGTCGATGCCGCCACCGGGCAGGATCCAACGTTTGCCCCTAGGGCCAAGCCAGCGCGCCAGCAGGATCTCGTCGGCGTCGTTGACGCACACCCCGTACGCGGCCACACGCTGCTTCTTCGCCCTCATGCCAACCAGCCTAACTTGTGATCATCCCGAGAAAAGTGATATCACTTAGCTACTACTTCGCTAGGGGGTTGTGGATGAGCGCGACGATCGAGACGACAGTGCACATGCCGGCACCTGCCGTTCGTGAGAAGCACGCGCGGGAGATCGCCGGTCTGCCGATGTTCTTCGCTGGGTTGGCGGTGGCTGCGGTGGGCGTGGGAATGATCATCAACGGGATCAGGACGGCGGAGGCGAACGGCACCGAGCCGTCGCCGGGGCTGCTGATCGCAGGGGTGCTGGCGCTGCTGGCGGCCGTACTGATCATGAAGGGGCTGTTCACCGTCGCACCCGGTGAGGCGCGGGTGCTGCAGTTCCTCGGCCGGTACGTGGGCACGGTGCGCACCGATGGGCTGCGGTGGGCGAACCCGTTCACGACGCGGCAGAAGATCTCCACCCGGATCCGCAACCACGAGACGCAGGCACTCAAGGTCAACGACGCCGACGGCAACCCGATCGAGATCGCCGCGGTGGTCGTGTGGCAGGTGGAGGACACGGCACGCGCACGGTTCGAGGTGGACGACTTCGTGCGGTTCGTGGGCATCCAGACGGAGACCGCGGTCCGGCACATCGCGACCAGCTACCCGTACGACAACCACGAGGTGACTGGTCTGTCGCTGCGGGAGAACGCGGACGAGATCACCGAGACGCTGGCGATCGAGATCTCCGCACGCGTGCAGTCCGCGGGCGTGAAGGTGATCGAGTCACGCCTTACGCACCTCGCATACGCACCGGAGATCGCCCAAGCCATGTTGCAGCGGCAGCAGGCGGGCGCGGTCGTCGCGGCCCGCACCCGGATCGTCGAGGGCGCCGTCGGCATGGTCGAGCTCGCGTTGCAGCGGCTCGCGGAGCAGGACGTCGTGGAGCTCGACGAGGAGCGCAAGGCGGCGATGGTGTCGAACCTGCTCGTGGTCCTGTGCGGTGACCGGTCCACCCAGCCCGTGGTGAACGCCGGCTCGCTGTACACCTGATGGCTGACCGCAAGAGCGTTCTGCTCAGGCTCGATCCGGCCGTGCACGACGCGTTGAGCAGGTGGGCGAACGACGAGCTGCGCAGCACCAACGCGCAGATCGAGTTCCTGCTGCGGCGTGCGCTGGCGGAGGCCGGCCGGCTGCCCGGTGAGGCGAAGAAGATGCCACGCCGGGGCAGGCCGCCGAAGAAGCCGGACGAAAAGGCTGAGGACGACCCGCTCGACTAGGGTGATGGCGTTCGGCATCAGCGAGCATCAGGGCAACCAGCTGCTCACCTTCCTGCCGCCGCCGTCGTTGCGGCCGGAGGACGTCGTTCTGCCCGAGGGTGTGCTGGAAGCGATCGAACGCCATGTCGTGCGCACGGCGTCGCAGAGCGAGCGGCTACGCGCGCACGGACAGCACCTGAAACGAGGGCTCCTTCTCGACGGCCCTCCCGGCACCGGCAAGACGCAGCTGGACGAGGCCGCGATCTCGGCCGGGCTGAGCGAGCTGATGGACGAAAAACATTCTTTGACGCGCAGTGTCCTGGGCGGTTGAACAGCCGTTTCACCAGCATGAAACCGCTTCCGCGGAGTTCGCCCGTTCGGGGGTGTCCGCGCCGGACTCCTTCACGCGATCGTGTGCTGCGGGCGCACGGGAACGTGGAGGAGTCTTGTCTGTGTTTTCCCGCAAACGCGCCGTTTTCGGCGCGGTGGGCGTAGGTGTGCTGATCGCGTCACTGACCCAGGCCGGTGGTCAGGCGGCGGGCAAGGAGATCTACCTCGACGCGCGCGCGTCGTCGGAGCGGCGGGTCGAGGACCTGCTCCGGCGGATGACGGTCGAGGAGAAGATCGGGCAGATGGCGCAGATCCGCGTGGGGAAGCTGCGCGGTGACTGCAACAACGTCAACGGGCCGTTGGTGGAGTCCTGCCTGAAGGCGGTGCTGTCCGACGCGCACGTGGGGTCGATCCTGTCCGGCGGCGGTGACGCGCCGGTGGAGAACACGCCGCGGGCGTGGGCGGAGATGAACAACGCGATCCAGCGCTACGCGTTGGAGCACAACAGGTTGAAGATCCCCGTCATCTACGGCTCCGACGGCGTGCACGGGCACAACAACGTCATCTCCGCGACGATGTTCCCGCACCAGATCGGGCTCGGCGCCACGTGGGACCCCGCGTTGCAGGAGCGGATCGGGGTGTCCGCGTCGAAGGCGTTGCGCGCGACCGGCGTGTTCTGGAACTTCGCGCCGGTCAGCGACATCGCGCGCGACACGCGGTGGGGCCGGTACTACGAGACCTACAGCGAGGACCCGTTCCTGGCCGGGCAGCTGGCGGCGGCGAACGTGCGCGGGCAACAGTCCCGTGTGGACGACACGGCGCAGCTGACCGCCACGGCCAAGCACTTCGCTGGCTACTCGGCGCCGGCCAACGGGCACGACCGCGGTGCCGCGCAGATCCCGGTGCGGCAGCTGCAGGACGTGGTGCTGCCGTCGTTCCAGGCGCAGTTCGACGCGGGCGTGCGGACCGTGATGATCAACTCTGGTTCGCTCAACGGCGTGCCGGTGCACGCGTCGAAGTACATGCTGCAGACGCAGCTGCGCGAGCGCATGGGTTTCAAGGGCGTCGCGGTGTCGGACTGGCAGGACATGAAGTACCTGGTGGACCGGCACAAGATCGCGCCGGACTACAAGACGGCGATCGCGATGAGCGTCAACGCCGGTGTGGACATGGCGATGGAGCCGTCGAACGCGGCCGAGTTCACGTCGTTGCTGCTGGCGAACGTGAAGGACGGCTCGGTGTCGCGCGGGCGGATCGACCAGGCCGTGCGGCGGGTGCTGAAGCTCAAGTTCGACCTGGGGCTGTTCGAGAAGCCGTACGTGGACCCGGCGAAGGCCGACGGCAGCGTGGTGGGCGTGGACCGCTCCCTCGCACGTCAAGCAGCCGCCGAGAGCACCGTGCTGCTGAAGAACGACGGCGTGCTGCCGTTGTCCGCGGCTGCGAAGAAGATCGTTGTGACCGGTGAGACCGCGGACGACGTGCGCCGTCAGCTCGGTGGCTGGACCGTCGAGTGGCAGGGCGTGCCGGACGACTCGCCGCTGCCGCCGACGGCGACCGTGCTGACCGGTGTGCGCGAGGCCGTGCCCGGTGCGTCCGTGGTGCACGCCACGACCCCGGCTGCCGCGGTGGCCGATGCCGCCGATGCGGACGCGGTCGTCGTCGTCCTGGGTGAGAAGCCGGGTGCCGAGGGTCCCGCCGACACCGAGAACCCGGTGCTGACGCCCGAGCAGCAGGCGTGGGTCGACGCCGTCCAGGCGACCGGCAAGCCGGTGGTCGTGGTGCTGCTGACCGCCCGCCCGCAGGTGCTGGGTGCGGCGGCGGACGCGAACGCGCTGGTCGCGGGCTGGCTGCCGGGCAGCGAGGGCGGCAGGGCCATCGCCGACGTGCTGTTCGGCGCGGTGAACCCGAGCGGCAGGCTGCCCATCTCGTGGCCCAAGGCGCTGGGTGACCCGACGTTGACCTACGACCAGCTGCCAGGCGCGAACACCGCGGCCAACGCCAAGTACGACCCGCTCTACTCCTTCGGCCACGGGCTGTCGTACACGTCGTTCGCGACCTCGGGCGTGACCGCCGAGACCGCGCGCGGCACCGGCGTGGTGAAGTTCATGGTGGCGAACACCGGCGGGCGCGCGGGCACGGCGGTCGTGCCGGTCTACGTGCGGCAGCCGGCGTCCCCGGTGCTCACGCCGGACCAGCGGCTGGTGGGTTTCACGCGGGTAGAGCTGGGTGCGGGGCAGTCGAAGCAGGTCGAGGTGACGTTCTCGCTGTCGCAGCTCGCGCTGACCGTCGGCGACGTGGACGGTTCCGGACGGCGTGAGGTGGCACGCGGTGCGTACGAGGCCGTGGTGGGCGCGGACAAGGCCGGGTTCACGGTGCGCTGAGCTGGCCTGATATCCTTCGTCGTCGTGAACGCGCGGCGCTCCGCCGTGGAGGAGAGCCGGCCTTGGCCGGTGCCGACCAAGCGCGTCACGAACTCCGGTTTCGACACAGAAGGGTGATGTCGCATGGCGAACATCAAGTCCCAGCTCAAGCGGATCAAGACCAACGAGAAGGCCCGCCTTCGCAACAAGTCGGTCAAGTCGTCCCTCAAGACGGCCATCCGCAAGTTCCGCGAGGCTGCCGAGGCCGGTGACAAGGCGAAGGCCCTGGAGCTGCTGCAGGACGCGTCCCGCAAGCTCGACAAGGCCGCCAGCAAGGGCGTCATCCACGCCAACCAGGCCGCCAACAAGAAGTCGGCGATGGCGCTGCGCGCGAACCAGCTCGAGGGCTGATTCCGCTCGCTCAGAGCCGTTGAGAAGGGCCTGCTCCTCGTCGAGCGGGCCCTTTTCGCTGTTCTGGTGGGGATGGCGGCCGTGGAGTCGCTCCCGCGCGCACCTCGCCGAGCGTCACGACCTCGACGGCACCGCGGCCGTGCTGCTCTGTGGACCACGTGCCGACGTCGATCGGCGTGATCGACTGCCGAGCCGGAACCGAGTCGTTTGCGTGGACCATCACCCGTCGAGGAAGCCCCGAACCGCCTCCGCGGAGGCCAGCGGCGGCTGGGACGGCATGACGCGTACCGCGGACCTGGGCAGCTCGTCCAAGGCGGCCAGCTCGCTCACGCGTCCTGCGATCCGCCCGGCGCCGTGCGGCAGCTGGCGCGGGACGATCGGCCTGGGTGCGTGGACGTGCACCCCACCGTGAACGGTCTGCGCCTGCACGAGCGAACCGTTGACGGTCCCGTGCACCACGTTGCGATCGACCACGAACTCGATGGTCGAACGTCCGGCTGCGGCTCGCGACCGCCACCGGGGTGCTAGCGGCGGCCGTGTGCCGCCACGATCCTCAGCACTGCGCGCTCCAGCGCGTAGTCGGCGTCGGCCGCCACGCCCTTCACGTCGGCGTTGAGCCCCGCGACCACCTGCATGGCGTCCGCGAGCCCCGACTGGTCCCAGCCGCGGGCCTGCGCCTGCGCCTTCTTGATCTTCCACGGCGGCATGCCGAGCGGGCCGGCGAGGCTGAACGGGTCGGCTCGCCCGACCGCCGACACGCGTGCGACCGTGCGCACCGCATCCGCCAGCGCGTCCGCGACCAGCACGTGTGGCACGCCGAGCTGCATGGCCCACCGCAGCGACTCCATCGCGCCCGCCCGGTCGCCGGTGACGGCCTTCTCCGCGACGGCGAACCCGGTCACCTCGGCCTTGCCCTGGTGGTAGCGACGGATCTCCTCGACCGTCACCTTGCCGTCGGTGTCGGACACGAGCTGCGAGGCCGCCGCGGCGAGCTCGCGCAGGTTGGTGCCGACGGCGTCGATGAGCGTCACCACCGCCTCAGGGTCGATCTTGCCGCCCGCCCGCCGCACCTCGTTGCGCACGAACGACTCGCGGTCGGCCGCCTTGGTGACCTTGGCGCACTCGGTGACGGCCGCGCCGGCCTTCTTCAGCTGTCCCGGCAGGTCCTTGGCGGCCTTGCTGCGGCCACCGCCGGTGTGCAGGACGACGAGCGTGACCCCGTCCGCGGGCGCCTTGACGTAGGAGAGCACCGTGTCGGCGATCTCCTTGCTGATGTCCTGCGCGTTCTGCAGGACGATCACCCGGCCCTCCGCGAACAGCGAGGGACTCACCAGCTCGGCGAGCTCGGGCGCCGTGAGATCGCTCACCTGCACACGGGTCAGGTCGGCGGTCGGATCGGCCGCGCGGGCGGCCTCGAGAGCCGCCCGAACTGCGCGTTCGACCAGCAACTCCTCCTCGCCGACGACGAGGTGCAGTGACTCCGGTGCGCTCACGCTCCGCATCCTCCCACGTCTCGGATCGTGGACTTTGGTGGCCGAGCAACGGAGCGGTGCCGTAAGTTGAGGGCCACAACTGAACACCGCTCATCCAGAGGGGCAGAGGGACCGGCCCGAAGAAGCCCCGGCAACCGGCGTCAGCGCTATGCGCAGACGATCACGGTGCCAATTCCGACCCGTTCGATTTCGCGGGAAAGATGAGGAGATACCTCGCGATGACTGCTGCCACTGTGCCCACGAGCACCAAGTTCGACCTCGGCCCCGCCCGCGCGCTGCTGTGCCGCGAATGCGGAAATGAGACTCCCCTCGCTCCGGAGTACGCCTGTCTGGAGTGTTTCGGGCCGCTGGAAGTGGCCTACGACTTCGGCAAGATCCGGCGCGAGGACATCGAAGCCGGCCCCAGGTCGATCTGGCGCTACCGCGGCCTCCTCCCTGTTCCATCCACTGTGGAACAGCACCCGAACACCGACCCCGGCGGCACCCGCTTGGTCGAGGCCGACCGCCTCGCCAAGGCACTGGGCCTGCGCAAGGTCTGGGTGAAGGACGACACCGGCAACCCCACCCACTCCTTCAAGGACCGCGTCGTCGGCGTGGCCCTGGCCGCCGCCCGCGAGCTCGGCTTCAAGGTCCTGGCCTGCCCCTCCACCGGCAACCTCGCCAACGCCGTCGCCGCGGCCGCCGCCCGCGCCGGCTGGAAGTCCGTCGTCCTGGTCCCCTCCTCCCTGGAACGCGCCAAGATCCTCATGAGCGCCGTCTACGACGGCGCCCTCATCGCGGTCGACGGCAACTACGACGACGTCAACCGCCTCGCCCAGGAGCTCGCCGCGGAGCACGAGGACTGGGCGTTCGTGAACGTCAACGTCCGCCCGTACTACGCGGAAGGCTCCAAGACCCTCGGCTACGAGGTCGCCGAACAGCTCGGCTGGCGCCTGCCCGACCAGGTCGTCGTGCCGGTCGCCTCCGGCTCCCAGCTCACCAAGGTCGACAAGGCCTTCCGCGAGCTCGGCCAGCTCGACCTCGTCGAGGCCACCCCGTACCGCGTGTTCGGCGCCCAGGCCACCGGCTGCTCCCCCGTGTCCACCGCCTACAAGAGCGGCCACGACGTCATCCGCCCGGTCCGCCCCGACACCATCGCCCGCTCGCTGGCGATCGGCGCCCCCGCCGACGGCCCGTACGTGCTCGACACGGTCCGCCGCACCAACGGCGCCATCGAGGACGTCACCGACGAAGAGGTCGTCGAGGGCATCAAGCTCCTCGCCCGCACCGAGGGCATCTTCGCCGAGACCGCCGGCGGCGTGACCGTGGCGACGGCGAAGAAGCTGGTCGAGACGGGCCAGATCGACCCCGACGGCGAGACCGTCCTGCTGATCACCGGTGACGGCCTGAAGACGCTGGACGCCCTCGGCGACACGGTCGGCCCGCGCGCGACGGTGCCGCCGTCGGCGGAGGCCGTGCTCAAGGCACTGGGCTAAGCCGGTCGCAGGCTGGGCCGGTCGCAGGCTGGGCCGGTCGCAGGCTGGGCCGGTCGCAGGCTGGGCCGGTCGCAGGCTGGGCCGGTCGCAGGCTGGGCCGGTCGCAGGCTGGGCCGGTCGCAGGCTGGGCCGGTCGCAGGCTGGGCCGGTCGCAGGCTGGGCCGGTCGCAGGCTGGGCCGGTCGCAGGCTGGGCCGGATTGGCAGCGGAGCCTGTCGCTGGCTAGGTCAGTCGCTAGTTGGCCTGGCCGCTGGTTAGTTCGATCGCCGGCTGAGCAGGCCGCCGGCTGGGCTCGGTCGGCAGCCGGGCTCGGACGGCAGCCGGGCCTGGTCGGCAACCGGGCCTGGTCGGCAACCGGGCCTGGTCGGCAACCGGGCCTGGTCGGCAGTCACCTCCTTCCGGTCCGGGGACGTTCGCGTCCCCGGACCGCGTTGTGCGGCCCTGTCACGTGGCGGTCCAACCGCCTGGCGGACAGCACGTCGGGGCTGGATCCCGTTGTGTCACAGGGCGATCGTGGCCGACTTCGTCCAGCCGGTGCGCGGGAAGCGGCGCAGGTCGTCGTGCACGTGCGGGCCGACCGGTTCGACGTCGGCGCGCCAGGCCACGATTCGTTGCGGCCACGGGGCTTCGGCCTTGAGCCGGTTGTAGTGGTAGTCGTGCCAGACGTCCGGGGCGATGCGCAGGGCGTCATCGAACACGTGCTGTGCCACGAGGTCGTAGGCGGCGTCGGGGGTGGTGGCCTCGGTCGGCGGCAGGGCGTGGGTCGTGCGGGCCCGGTAGGTGAGGGCGCGGGTGCCGTCGGCGAGTGTTTCGCAGAGGTAGTAGGCGAAGTCGGGTTTCAGTTCGTCGTGCGGCCACTGGGTGGCGGGGTAGCCGGGCTGCCACAGGGCCCAGGCGAAGCCGGGCGTGCCGCCGGGGATCGGGTAGCGGGCGTTGTGGAGCCTGATCCAGACCTGGTCCATCGTTGTTTCTCCTTTTTCTTCGTACGACGCGGTTTCCTGGCAACACCGCCAGGTCGCCGTCCTTGTCCGTGCGCAACACCAGTGCGCCTCCTGCCCGCAGCGCGTCGATCACGTGCGGGCTCGGGTGGCCGTAGCGGTTGCCCGTGCCGACGCTCACCAGGGCGACCCGCGGGCGCACGCGCTTGAGGAACGCGGGCAACGAGTTGCGGGAGCCGTGGTGCGGCACCTTGAGCACGTCGGCTGCCAGGTCCCGCTCCCCCAGCAACGCCGCCTGGCCGGCCAGTTCGACGTCGCCGGTGAGCAGGACGCGGCCGACCGGTGTGGTCGCTCGCAGCACGAGCGAGTAGTCGTTCACGACCGTGTTCGTCTCCGCGACGACCGGTGGTCTGCGCGGGCCCAGGACCTCCAGTTCCAGTCCTGGCCAAGCGAAGCGTTCGCCCGCCTTCGGTTCCAGCACCCGCACGCCGTTCGCGTTCGCCTGCTTGACGACCTCCCTCCACGCCCACGCGGGCTCCTTGAGCGGTCCCACCGCCACCGCGCCCACCGCACGCCCGGCGAGCGCCGCCTGCAGGCCGCCGATGTGGTCGGCGTGCAGGTGGGACAGCACGATCAGCGGGATCCGCCTGATCCCCAACGTCTTCAGACAGCGGTCGACGGCCCCGGGGTCGGGTCCGGTGTCGATCACGACCGCGCGGTCCGCCTCGTCCGTGGCGAGCACGAGGGCGTCGCCCTGGCCGACGTCGCAGCTGACGACCTTCCAGCCGTCCGGCGGCCACATCGGTGCGATGGTGCGCAGCGGCACCAACGCCACGAAGCCGCCCAGCAGCACCGCGACGGTCAGCACCCGCGTCTTCTTGTTCCGCAGCAACAGGAAGACGACCGCTGTGGCCGCGGCGAGCAGGAGTCCGCCGGTCCAGCCCTCCGGCCAGCTGACCGCGGCGCCCGGCACGGTCGCCGCGTGCCGTCCGACCAGGACCAGCCATGTCACGGCCGGTCCGGCGACGTGCACCACCACCTCGGCCGCCGGTGGGTACAGCGGCGCGACGGCCGCTGCCACCACGCCGAGCACCGTCGCCGGTGCCACCACCGGTGCGACGAGCAGGTTCGCGACCACCGAGACGAGGCTGATCTGCCCGGACAACCCGACGACCAGCGGAGCCGTCGCGAGGCTCGCGACCGTCGACACCGCCAGCGCTTCGGCCACCCCTTGCGGCACACCGCGTTCCTTGAGCCGGCGGGACCACCGCGGTGCCACGAGCACCAGCGCCGCCGTCGCCGTCACCGACAACGCGAACCCCGGATCGGCCCCCAGCGCCGGGTCGACCAGCACCAGGACCAGGATCGCCGTGGCCAGTGACGGGAGCGCTGAGCGTTCCCGGCCGAGGAACAGGGCCAGCAACGCGACGGCGCCCATGACCGCGGCCCGCAGCACACTGGGTTCGGGACCGGTCAGGACCACGAACCCGACCAGCGCCACCAGCGCGCCGGCCGCCGCCTTGCGCGGACCGGTCTTCCTCAGCAGCAGGTAGACCGCGCCGCAGATGATGGCGAGGTTCGCGCCGCTCACCGCGAGCAGGTGGGACAGGCCGGCCGTGCGGAACTCGTCGACGATGCGCGGCACCATGTGCTCGGTGTCGCCCACCACCAACGCGGGCAGCAGGCCCGCCTCCTCGGCGTCGAGGGTCGCGCTGGCCTTGCTCAGGCCGTCCCTGAGGTGGTCCGCCCAGCGTTGCCACGCGGGCGGCGGCTGAGGGTTGAGCGGCGGACCGCGGACCCGCAGCAGGGCTGAGGTGAGGTCGCCCGGTCTCGGTGGGGCGAGCGAGCCCTTGACCGTGACCTCCTGACCTGGCAGCAGGTCCTGCCACCTCTCGGCCGGCGCGAGGATGACGATGGTGGCGCCGTTCGCCGTCGCGGTGACGACGACGTGGTCCACGCCGGCCTGGTGGCCGCCGAACCCCGCTGCCCGGATGCCGCGCGGCCGGGTGCTGAGCTGTGCGGTCAGGGTGGTCGTGCGGCCCTCGTCGGCGGCCAGGCGGAGCGGGTGGGTCTCGGCCCTCAGGACGTGCCCGCCGACCCAGGCTCCGGCCACGGGACCGGAGAGCAGCAGGGCGATCGCGCAGGTCTTGGGCCACCAGGCCCTTCGCCAGGCGGTGAGGCCGACCGCTCCGGCGGCGAGTCCGATGAGGACTGCCGCCTGCCAGCTGAGGAACAGCCCGGCCAAGGCGGTCGCCCACACCGCGGTGGCGGCGGGCACCAGGCGGTAGTCGTGAGCTACCGGGTGCCGGCGGGCCACGGCCTGCCCTTTCCGGTGGGAGGCCGGGCTTCCCTGGCGGGAGCACGGCTCGCCGTCGCACGGGTGCGAACTCGCCGATGCGGCAGGCCGTTCGGGGAGAACTCGCGCACGGTGACGACCGGGGTGCGCAGACTGCCGCGGTACCCGAGCAGGCCGGGGCGGGCGAACTGGTGCCAGATGAGGTCGGGTTCGGGCATGGCAACGGCACGAGGCATGGGTCTTCCTTCGATGGAGGTGAGCGGAGCGGCGAGACGCCGGGCGTCAGGTGTGGACGAGGTCGGCGAGCTTGGCGAGCTTGCTGTCGCCGATGCCTTCGACATCGCGGAGCTCGTCGACGGAGGCGAACGGGCCCTTGCGGGTGCGGTGGTCGACGATGCGCTGGGCGGTGACGGGGCCGACGCCGGGCAGCGAGTCGAGGTCGGTGGCCGAGGCGGTGTTGAGGTTGAGCTTGGTGGGCTGCACCGCCGCGGGCGGGGGCGGGATGCCGACCGCGATCTGCTCGCCGTCGGTGAGCTTGCGGGCGAGGTTGAGGCCCTGCAGGTCGGTGCCGGGGCGGATGCCGCCGGCGAGGCGCAGCGCGTCGGCGACGCGGGCGCCGGAGGTGGCGGTGACGAGGCCGGGGTTGGCGACCTCGCCGATCACGTTCACGACGAGCTCGGGAGCCGGGGCGCTGGTGCTGACCAGCGCGAGGTCGGGGGCCGGCTCGGCGGCGGGGCGCTGCAGCCACGTAGACAGGCCGATGACCGTGCAGGCGACGGCGACGCCCAGAGCGAGCAGGCCGCGGCGGGGCAGGCGGGGCAGGCGCACGCGGCGGCCGTGGCCGTGCTCGGTTGAGTCGGCGGAGTTCGCGTAGACCAGCGTCGGGTCGGCGCGGACCTTGGCGGCCAGTGCGGCCAGGCGTTCGCCGGGGCTGTCGTTCTGGTGGGGGCGGGGGAGCATGGGGGCGAGCTTACGG
>NZ_LGDY01000164.1 GCF_001279525.1 Nocardia sp. NRRL S-836
AGCTACTCAAAGGAATACTCCTGACGAGGAGTATTCATATTACTGGCTGTGTTATCGGCACGCTGTTGAGTTCTCAAAGAACACGCGCTCACCGGATCCGATCTCCGTTTCCGGAGACTTTCTCTCGGGGCTTGTGTCGAAAGCTTAGCTCGTTCGTTTTCGCTTTGTCAAATCGGCCGTTTTGGCTTCTTCGGTGCGGCGCAAACTCGCTTCGCATTCAGTTTTTGCTTGGTTCAGAAGTTATCCGACTGGCTTTTCCGGTGTCAAATCGGGATCATTTTCAGATCCCGGACAGCCCGGTAGGCCGTTCATTTACTTCTGGGGGTTTGACGCCGTGAAACCTTACCCGGCCCGATCCGCAGTGTCAACCGCTCGTTCCGGGGGTCTCGCTTGCGACCCGGAGAAAGTTACTCACCGGGACGGGCGGTGTCAAATCGCCTGGTCAGCGGGCTGTTTGATCGGCACGGAGGGCGGCGGAGCCGTCGGCTTGGCGCCGACCGGACGCGGTCGCAGCCACAACGTGACCGACCGCAGACCCTCCATCGCCCGCACGATCTGCTCGGGAGCGGCCGGTTGACGGGTGGCCAGCGGCACCAGGTCGTAACCCCAGATGCCGAACTCCTTGAGGACCGTCACCGGATCGTCACCGAAGTCGGCGGTCGCGGTCGCGGAGAACTCCAGGAACACCTGCGGCCGGTCCCTGCGCAGCAACCGGACCAGCCCGGCCAGTGCGCGATGACCGCGTCCGGGGGTGTCGACCCGCACGACCGAGAGCTTCATCCCCTGCGCCAGGGCGATCTCGTCGAGCTCCTTGTCCAGGCGCACCGCCCGCACCCGCGGGACGTCCGCACCGGCGTCGGCCGGCAACGGCACCACCGACACACCGCCGGTCAGCGTCGGCGCGGCCGCGAGCTCGCCCGTGCTCTCCCACGCGGCGCCCTCGATCACGGTCATCCGCGCGGCCACCGCGGCGGGCAGGTTCGCCGTCACGTTGTGCCGAAGCAACGCGGCGGCACCCGGATCGGGCTCGACGGCGACGACCGCGCCCATCAGCCCGAGCCGTGACAACACCCGGACCGAGTGGTAGCCGACGTACGCGCCGACGTCGAGGAAGATCCCGTCCGGCTCGATCTGCGCGTCCAGCAGTTCGGCGAGGTCCGGTTCCCACACGCCGTTGGACGACAGCAGCGGCAGCATGAACGCGTCGTCGGCGGGCAGCCGCAGCAGGCCCGCGTCGCACAGCACCAGTGAGCTGCGCACCCCCGGCACGTCGGCGGAGGTCTCGTGCTGGCGCACGACCACGCGCCGCAACGCGTCCGCGGTCTGCTGTGCCTGGTGAGCGGCACGGGTGACGGCGTCCAGGCGGGTGTCGCGCTCGCGGAAGACCTCGACGACCCGCGACTCCAGGGCGTCGATCCGGTCGAGCGTGCGGTCCAGCGCCACGGTCAGCTTGTCGATCCGCTCGGCCAGCACGTCGCCGGTCTTCGCGCGCTTGGCCGCCTCGGCGACGACCGCGTCCTCGATCTCGCGCAGCCGACGGCCCTGACCGGCCAGGTCGGCGCGGACCCTGACCACGCCGTCGTCCACGCCGACGAGCTGGTCGCCGAAGTGCGACTGCCGTGCGGCGACCTGGTCGACCTCGGCGCGCAGCAGCTCCAGCTCGCCCGCGCCGACACCGGCCCGCAACGCGTCCTGCCGGTTGACCAGCTCGGACACCGTGCGTTCGACGCCGTCGACGAGGGTGTGGAGCACCTCGCGCATGTGGTTGTCGTAGTGGTCCAGCGCGCGCAGCATGACCTTGCGCAGCGCGGGCGCCATGGGCGTGCGGTGAGCGGATCCCACGTCGGGCTGGCGCAGCAGGGCGTGTTTGGCCGACTGCAGCGCGAGCAGCGGGTCGATCTCGGGCCGCGGCTTCGGCCGGCGTGCCCGCCACCCCCGGTAAGAGTGCTCGACGCGCTCGCGGAGGATCTCGCCAACGCGTGCGACGGACCGCACGGACAGCACGTGCTCCCGTGCGGCAACACCCAGTGCCGCCGCCGTGCCGAGGTCGTCGGCCAGGGACCGCATCAGCTTCGCGGCCGCCTGCACGTCGGGTTCCGCGCCCTGGTGGCACGGCACGAGCACCGCGGTCTTGCCGAACAGCTCGGCCACCGCGCCGTGGTCGGAGGCCAGCACGGGGATCCCGCGCACGGCGAGCTCGGCCAGGCGCAGTGCGATCCGGTCGTCCGCGCCGCCGCGGTGCAGTGACACGACGACGTCGGCCGTCTGGCACACGTCGAAGTCCTCGGCCAGGGAGATCCGCTGGTCGGAGGAGGTGGCGAGGCGCAGCCGCTCGGCGGCCTCCGGGTGGTCGTACGCACCGGTCACCGCGATCTGCAGCGACACGTCGGTGCGGTCCGGGAACGCGGTCAGGAACGCCGACACGACGCCGAGCACGTTGCCCGGCCTGTCCAGCGCGTGGTCCGCGATGGCCGCGAACACCACCACCGAGCCGGCCTCGTGCTCACGCGCTCCCACGTCGTGGACGGGCACCGGGACGACGCGCACGACCGGTCCGCCGGGGCGTTCCGCGGCAGCGCGTGACGCCTCGGACGACACCCACAGCTCGTTCACGCCGGTGCGGTCGTCGGCCGGTGACGCGTCCAGCGCGACGTCGACGACGAACCGCCCGTCCGGCACCTCCTCGTCGGACGTGCGCACGACGACGGGGTAACCGGCGGAGTCGGACACCGGCAGCCCGGACGCCCGCGCGGCCGCGAGCACCAGCTCGGCGAGCGGCCCGCTGCCGACGACGGACACGCCGAGCTGGTCGAGCAGCGCCGGGCCCTCGGTCCGCGGCTGCGGCACGGCGGGCACGGGCAGCCGCCCGGAGGCCACACCGGCACCGGCGCACCACTCCCGCCAGGCCTCGAAGTCCGCGCCGAACGGCGCCGGGAACTGCTGTTGCAACGCGGGGTCGGCGCGCCACACGGCGTCCGCCCAGCGCGTGCCGCCCTGCTCGGTCTGCTCGCACGCCCAGATGAGGAACCCGCCACCGCCGTCCGCGCCGAACGCCGGCAGCGGTGTCGGCGAGGTGGCCCGGTAGTCGGCGCGCAGCTCGGACGGGATGACCGTGCCGTCGATCAACGTCCCGAACCGGTAGGGCACCGGGGCCGTGGTCCACCCGCAGCGCACCAGCTCGGCGCGGTAGGCCGTGCACAGCTCGGCGACCAGGGGGTGCTCGGACAGCAGCACGCGCGGCCGTTCGACGAACTCGGCCGACAGCATCCACGGCCGCAGCGGGTCGAAGCCCGCGAAGTGCACGGTCAGCAGGTCCTCGCCGATGACGGTCAGCGAGCCGGACTCCGAGCGGTGCAGCGGCCGGTCGGCCACGTTCCACACCGACAGTCCGACCCGTGCGTCACGCACGACGTGGTGCGGCACGATCGCCGGCATGTCCAACGAACCGAGGTAGGGCTCGGAACCGGGTCCGACCGCGATGAAACCGGGGTCGAACGCGCCGTGCTCGTGCAGCTCCCACGGTCCCGGCTGCAACCCGTCGTCCGGCAGCGGCCGCAGCGTGCGCGGCAGCAGCACGACCGGCGCCGTGCGCAACGCCTCCAGCACCAGCTTCGTGACCGACCCGAACACCTGCACCCACGGGTCGAGGTAGAGCACCGGCATGCCCTGCTGCAGCAACGCCTCCAGCAAGCGCGGCAGCACCGCCGCCTTCAGCCCCGCCGCGTCCAGCTCGGTGGCCAGCACGTGCAGCTCGACCTCGGACACACCGATCTCGAGCGGGGTGATGAGGCCGGGACCGACGTGCTCCGGCTGCGCGTCGACGACCAGCGCGACGAACCTGCCTTCGGGGTGCTCCGCGAGGAAGGAGCTGGACAGCACCTTCACCGCGGGCAGCTCCGCGGCCGTGGCGACCGTGCACGCGCAGATCGTCGGCTGGAACTCGGGTACCTCAGTCACGGAGAGCAACGTAGCGGCCTCACAGCACGGGAAGAAGTGTGCGCAACTCGTACGGGGTGACGCTACGACGGTACGCGTCCCACTCCGTCCTCTTGTTGCGCAGGAAGAAGTCGTAGACGTGCTCGCCGAGCGCTTCCGGGAGCAGCTCCGAGTTCTCCATCTCGGTGAGCGCCTCGCCGAGGTTCTGCGGCAGGTTCGCGTAGCCCGCGGCACGGCGTTCGCGGTCGGTCAGCGACCACACGTCGTCCTCGGCGGGCGGCGGCAGCTCGTAGCCCTTCTCGATGCCCTTGAGGCCGGCGGCCAGGATCACCGAGTACGCCAGGTACGGGTTGCACGCGGAGTCCAGCGTGCGGACCTCGACGCGGCGCGACGACGACTTGCCCGGCGAGTACATCGGCACGCGGACCAGCGCGGAGCGGTTGGCGTGGCCCCAGCACACGGCCGTGGGGGCCTCGCCGCCGACGATCAGGCGCTTGTAGGAGTTGACCCACTGGTTGGTGACGCCGGAGATCTCGCGCGCGTGCTTGAGGATGCCCGCGACGAACATCTTGCCGATGTCGGAGAGCTGGTAGGGGTCTTCCTCGTCGTAGAACGCGTTGCGGTCGCCCTCGAACAGCGACAGGTGGGTGTGCATGCCCGAGCCCGGCTGGTCGGAGAACGGCTTGGGCATGAACGAGGCGCGCACGCCCTGCGTGATCGCGACCTCCTTCACCACGTACCGGAACGTCATGACGTTGTCGGCCATGGTCAGCGCGTCGGCGTAGCGCAGGTCGATCTCCTGCTGGCCGGGCGCGCCCTCGTGGTGGCTGAACTCGACGGAGATGCCCATGGCCTCCAGCGCCTCGATGGCGTGGCGGCGGAAGTGCGTGGCGGTCTCGTGCGAGGTCTGGTCGAAGAACCCGCCGTTGTCGGCGGGGACCGGCTCGCTGCCGTCGCCGGGCAGGTCCTTGAGCAGGAAGAACTCGATCTCGGGGTGCACGTAGCAGGTGAACCCGGCCTCGCTGGCCTTCGACAGCGTCCTGCGCAGCACGTGGCGCGGGTCGGCCCACGACGGGGAACCGTCCGGCATGGTGATGTCGCAGAACATGCGCGCGGAGTAGTTGTTGCCCTCCGGCGTCTGCCAGGGCAGCACCTGGAACGTGGCGGGGTCCGGCTTCGCGACCATGTCCGACTCGTAGACGCGCGCGAAGCCCTCGATGGCGGAGCCGTCGAAGCCGATGCCCTCGCTGAAGGCGCCTTCCAGTTCGGCGGGTGCGACCGCCACGGACTTCAAGAAGCCGAGGACGTCGGTGAACCAGAGCCGGACGAACCGGATGTCGCGTTCCTCGAGCGTGCGGAGCACGAACTCCTGCTGGCGGTCCATAACGCGCAGCCTAAGGCCTGGGGGGACTCTACGATCAACGCATGTCCGCCCGTTGGTTGTCGGTTTGCTTACTCGCCCTGCTCACGAGCTGCACCTCAGGCGGGGATCTCCCCGATGGTGCGACCTTGCTCTCGAAATCGGCGGAGGCGATGCGCTCGGTGTCGAGCGTCCACTTCTCCATCAAGGTCGACGGGGAGCTCCCGGACGTGCCGGTGAAGGACGCCGACGGCGACCTCACCTCGGCCGGGGAGTCCAAGGGCAACGCGAAGGTGACCTTCGCGGGTCAGCTGCTGTCCGTCGAGTACGTGCTGACCGGCGGGAACCTGCACTTCAAGGGCCCGACCGGCGGGTACACGAAGCTGCCGGCGGCGTTCGCGGGCCAGGTGTACGACCCGTCGGCGATCCTGAACCCGGACAAGGGCGTGGCGAAGGTGCTGGCCGCGGCGAAGGACCCGAAGACCAAGTCGTCCGGTGACGTGTCCGTGGTCGAGGCGACCGTGCCGAAGGACGTGGCCGCGGGCCTGGTGCCCGGCATCTCCGCGGACGTGAAGGCGACGTTCTCGATCGACAAGGACTCGATGCTGAAGAACGCGCTGTTCGAGCTGCCCGGCGGGCAGAAGGTCGACGTCGGGCTGAAGGACTTCAACAAGCCCGTCACGGTGACGGCACCCGCATAACGTGCGCAAAGTAGCCCTCGCCGCGTCCGGCGCGGCCGTGCTTCTGGGTGCGTTGGACGCGTACGTCGTCGTCGGCGTGCTCACGGACATGGTGCGCGACCTCGGCATCGCGGTGAACCAGCTGGAGCAGGCCACGCCGATCGTCACCGGGTACCTGCTCGGGTACGTGGCGGGCATGCCGTTGCTCGGGCAGCTGTCGGACCGGCTGGGGCGGCGGTTCGTGCTGCAGGTGTCGCTGCTCGGGTTCCTCGTGGGGTCCGTGGTGACGGCGCTGGCGGCGGACGTGCCGTTGCTGGTGCTCGGCCGGGTGGTGCAGGGGCTCGCCGGCGGTGCGCTGCTGCCGGTGACGATGGCGCTGGTCGCGGACCTGTGGGAGGCCGGGAAGCGGTCGGCCGCGCTCGGGACCGTGGGTGCGGCGCAGGAGCTCGGGTCGGTGCTCGGCACGCTCTACGGCATCGGGGTGGCGTCGCTGTTCAACGCGATGCCGTTGTTCGAGGCGTGGGAGCCGCAGAGCTGGCGGTGGGTGTTCTGGGTCAACGTGCCGTTGGCGGTCATCGCGATGGTGATCGTGCAACGGACCGTGCCGAACACACGGCGTCCTGTTCGGATCGACGTCGTCGGCGGTGTGCTGCTGGCCGTGGCGTTGTCGCTGCTCGTGGTGGCCCTGTACAACCCGAAGCCCGCCGAGTCGGTGCTGCCGTCGTGGGGCTGGCCGGTGCTCGGGGCGGCCCTGGTGGTGCTGGCGGGCTTCTTCGGGTGGGAACGCCGTGCCGCCGTGCGGCTCATCGACCCCGAGGGCGTGCGGTGGGGGCCGTTCTGGGCCGTGCTCGGGGTGTCGCTGGCGGCCGGTGCGGCGTTGATGGTGACGCTGGTCGACGTGGAGCTGTTCGCGCAGACGGTGCTGCGGCGGGACTCGGCCGCGGCGGCGACGCTGCTGACCCGGTTCCTCGTGGCGCTGCCGGTCGGTGCGGTCCTGGGTGGACTGCTGGCCGGCCGGGTCGGTGACCGCTGGGTGTCGTTCGGCGGTCTGGCGATTGCATCGGTGTCGTACGTGTTCATCGCGCGGTGGCCCGCGGATGTCAGCGGGCTCGTGCTCACGCGGGACCTCGCGATCGCCGGGTTCGGGCTGGGCCTGGTGATCGCGCCGCTGTCCGGTGCGGTGCTGCGGGTCGTGCCGCCGATCCGGCACGGGGTGGCGTCGGCGTTCGTCGTCGTCGCGCGCATGACGGGCATGCTCGTGGGCGTGGCGGCGTTGTCCGCGTGGGGACTGCACCGCTTCCGCGAGCTCACAGCAGACCTGGCCACCCCGCTGCCGTTCGGGGTCGAGCCCGCCGAGTTCCAGCGGCAGTTCGCCGAGTACCAGCGCGGGCTCACCGAGGCGCTGCTCACCGAGTACCACGAGATCTTCCTGATCACGTCGGTGATCTGCGCGCTCGGAGCGCTGGGCTCGGTCTTCCTGCCCGGCCGTCAGCAGACCGGGTCGGTCTCCGGCAACCTCAGCTCCACCAGGTAGTTCGTCGCCACCCCGTCCACGCAGCCGATGCCGGCCAGGAACGCCGTGTGCTGGTTGCCGTTGTAGGTCAGCAGCCGCGCGCCCAGTGCGGCCGCGAGGTCCACACCGGACTGGTACGGCGTGGCCGGGTCGCCGGTGGTCGAGATGACGAGCACCTGCGGCAGCCCGGTGACGTTCGGCGGATGCGGTTCCGACGTGTGCGGAGCGGGCCAGAACGCGCACGGGCCGAGGGCGGCGTCGTCGGTGGGGACGGTGTCGTTGCCCAGGATCTCCAGCAGTCTGCGGCGGTTGGACTCCAGCGTGGCGCGGTCCTTGACCGGCGGTTCGTCGACGCAGCGGATCGCGACGAACGCGTCCTGGATGCGCGAGTACGTGCCGTCCTGGGCGCGGCCGAGGTACTGGTCGGCGAGCTGCAGCAACGTGGTGCCGCGGTTGGCGCGCAGCTCCTGCAGGCCCTTGAGCGCGGTCTCCCACAGCCGGTCGCTGTACATCGCCTGGATGATCGCCGTGTTCGCGTCCGAGTGCGACAGCCTGCGGTCGCCGACGGCCAGCGGTGCCTTCTTCAGCGGCTCGATCAGCTGCCGGAACTTCGACTCGGCGACGCCCGTGTCCTTCCCGATGGGACAGTCGCGTTGCGCGCACCAGCCCGCGAACCGCTGGAACGCCTGCTCGAAGCCCTGCGCCTGGCGGGCCGCCGCGTCCACCTTGTCGCCGTCGACGGCCACCGCGCCGTCGAGCACCATCGCGCGCACGTTGCGCGGGTACATCTCGGCGTACAACGTGCCGATGCGCGTGCCGTAGGAGTAGCCGAGGTAGGTCAGCTTCTTCTCGCCCAGCGCGGCACGCAGCACGTCCACGTCCCGTGCGACGTCACGGGTGCCGACGTTGCGCAGCAGGTCGATGCCGCTGCGCTGGGCGCACTTGTCGACGAAGAACCTGTTCTCCGACTCCGTCTGGCTCGCGTTCTCGCCCCTGGGCCGCAGCCGCTGGGCGTCCCGTTCGGCGTCGGTGAGGCACTGCACGCGCGGCTGGCTCGCCCCGACGCCGCGCGGGTCGAAGCCGACCACGTCGAACCGCCTGCCGACCGGGTTGTTCGGCTGCATGTTCGCGACGTGCGTCATGCCCGAACCACCCGGACCGCCGGGGTTCACCACGAGCGAGCCGACCCGGCGCTGCTGCTCGGCGGCGGGCCGACGTAACAGCGCGATCGTGATCGTGCCGATGTCCGGCTTCTCGTAGTCGAGCGGTACGTACAGCCGTGCGCACTGGATGCCTTCGCGTTCGAACAGGCCCTTGCTCTTCGCATCGGTCGCGTAGGGCTGGCACGCGCCCCACGACAACGCCTGCGCGTAAAAGCGTTCGATGCCCTTGCGCGCGGCGACCGCGCTGCCGTCGATGCGCGCGTAGGACGTGGACGTGCCGAGAACGACGATCAGGGCGAACAGGGCCGCGGTGACTCGGGACCGCCGCTTCGTCATGGGGCGCACCGGGTTCCGTCGGCGGGCAGGGTCTGGTCGATCAGGTACTTCACGCCCGCCGCGTCGACGCACGGCTGACCCTGCAGGAACACGGTGTGCTGGACGCCTTCGAACGTGAGCAGCCGCGAGTTGAGCGCCTTGGCCAGGTTCACGCCGGCCTCGTACGGCGTGGCCGGGTCACCGGTCGTGGAGATGACCAGCAGCGGCGGGATGCCGTCGGCCTTGGGCGGGCCGGTGCGGGCGGACACCGGTGCCGGCCAGAACGCGCACGCGTCGAGCGCCGCACCGGGCGGGTTGCCGTCGTCGAGGAACGGCGCGGCGGCCTTGTACTGCCGGGCGGTCTCCAGCAGGGCGTTGCGGTCGGTCAGCCGCGGGTCGTCGACGCAGTGCACGGCGCTGAACGCGTCCGTGATGGTCGAGTAGCCGCCCTGGTCGTCGCGGTCGTAGTACGCGTCGGCGAGGCGCAGCAGCATCGCGCCCTTGCCGTTCTTCAGCTCGTTGAGCCCCTGCAGCAGCAGCGGCCACAGCTGCTCGGAGTACAACGCCTGGATGGCCGCGGTCATCGCGTCGTTGTAGGACAGCTTGCGGTTGCCGACGTCGACCGGCTTGGCGATCAACGGCGTCGTGAGCTGCCGGAAGCTCGTGTTGGCGTCACCGCTCAAAGGACAGTCGTCCTTCTCGCGGCACCACTTGATGAACTCGTCGAACGCCTTCTGGAAGCCGGCACCCTGCGCGACCAGCGACTGCAGCTGGTCCTGGGTCGGGTCGACGGCGCCGTCGAGGATCAGTGCGCGCACGTTCTGGGGGAAGGTCTCGGCGTACTCGGTGCCTATGCGGGTGCCGTACGAGTAGCCGACGTAGCTCAGCTTCGCGTCGCCGAGCGCAGAGCGAAGGACATCCATGTCCTTAACTACGTCCCGCGTGCCCATGTTGGCGAGCATTGACGCACCGAATTTTGTCCCGGCGGCACACTTCTCGGCATACGCCCTGTTCTCCTGCTCCGTTTGGGCGATTCCGGCCGGAGAAGTGTCGATGTCGAGGTCCAGCCGCTCCGCGTCGCGCTCGGAGTTGGACAGGCACCTGACCGCCGGCTCGCTCGCGCCGATGCCCCGCGGGTCGAACCCGATCAGGTCGAACCGTTTCGCGAGGTCGGTCTTGCGGTAGTCAGAGACCATGCCCGCGGCCGAGGCCATGCCGGACGCGCCGGGCCCGCCGGGGTTGGTCAGCAGCGAGCCGATCTTCTGGCCGGTGGCCCGGTACCGCAGGACGCCGATGGTGATGGTGTCGCCCTCGGGCTTGGCGTAGTCGAGCGGCACCTCCAGCCGGGTGCACTCGACGTCGCGCTTGGTGCCGTAGGCCTGCCGGCTCGAGCCGGTCGTGGCGAACGGCGCGCAGTCCTGCCAGGCGAGCTGCTGCCCGTAGAACTTCTCCAGGCCCGCGGGGACGGTGCCCGCCGGGCCGGGCTTCTCGAAGGTCACGCCGGGCTTGGCATCCCCTCCGACGATCGAGGTGCACGAGGCCAGCAGGGGAATGACGAGCAACACGCTCAAGAGACGGACCACAGCCCGATGGTATGGGAGATGATGAGCACATGCCGCAGCTACGCATCGCGCTCGCCCAGGTCAACGCCACTGTGGGCGACCTTTCCGGCAACGCCGCGCTGGTCGTGGAGTGGACCCGCAAAGCCCGTGAGGGCGGCGCCCACCTCGTGGTGTTCCCCGAGATGGTGCTGACCGGCTACCCGGTCGAGGACCTGGCCATCCGCACGTCCTTCGCCCGCGCGTCCGCCGAGGCGCTGGAGGCGCTGGCGGTCTCGCTCGACGACGCGGGCCTCGGCTCGGTGGCCGCGGTCGTGGGCTACCTGGAGCACGACTCCGTCGGCCCGCGCAACGCCGCGGCGGTGCTGCACGGCGGGCGTGTCGTGGCACGGCAGTCGAAGCACCACCTGCCCAACTACGGCGTGTTCGACGAGCGCCGGTACTTCAAGCCGGGGTCCTCACTGGACATCGTGCGGATCAACGGTGTCGAGGTCGGCATGGTGATCTGCGAGGACCTGTGGCAGGACGGCGGCCCGATCACCGCGCTCGGCGACGCCGGCGTCGACCTCGTGGTCTCACCGAACGCCTCCCCCTACGAGCGCAAGAAGGACGACGCCCGGCTGCCCCTGGTGGCCCGCCGCGCCGCCGAGGCCCACGCCCCGCTGGCCTACTGCAACCTCGTCGGCGGCCAGGACGAGCTGGTGTTCGACGGCGACTCGCTGGTCGTCGGCGCGGACGGCCAGCTGATCGGGCGTGCGCCGCAGTTCGTCGAGCACCTGATGCTGGTCGACTTCGACCTGCCGGAGTCCGCGGCATCGCGGGAGCAAGGGCAGGTCGGCGACTTCTACGTGCGCCGGGTGTTCGTTTCGGACGCTGTTCCGGCATATGAGCCGCTGCCCGCACCGCGCGTGTTCGAGCCGCTGTCCGATGAGGCAGAGGTGTGGCACGCGCTGGTGACCGGTCTGCGTGACTACGTGCACAAGAACGGCTTCCGGTCCGTTGTGCTCGGTCTGTCCGGTGGCATCGACTCGGCCGTGGTCGCGGCACTGGCCGTGGACGCCCTCGGCGCCGACTCGGTCTACGGCGTCTCGATGCCGTCGTCGTACTCGTCGGAACACTCCCGTTCGGACGCGTCGGACATGGCCGCGCGCACCGGCCTGCACTTCACCACCGAACCGATCGGCGACATGGTGTCCGTGTACGTCGAACAGCTGAAGCTCACCGGTCTGGCCGAAGAGAACATCCAGGCCCGATGCCGCGGCATGCTGCTCATGGCGTTGTCGAACCAGCACGGCCACCTCGTGCTCGCGACCGGCAACAAGTCCGAGCTCGCCGTCGGCTACTCGACCATCTACGGCGACGCGGTCGGCGGCTACGCGCCGATCAAGGACGTGCTGAAGACGCTGGTCTGGGACCTGGCCCGCTGGCGCAACGCCGAAGCCGAGAAGCGCGGCGAGACCCCGCCCATCCCGGAGAACTCGATCTCCAAGCCGCCGTCGGCCGAACTGCGCCCCGGCCAGGTCGACTCCGACTCGCTGCCCGACTACGAACTCCTCGACGACCTGCTCGACGACTACGTCGAAGGCGACCGCGGGTACGACGACCTGCTGGCCGCCGGGTTCGAGCCGGAGCTCGTGGACCGGGTGCTGCGGATGGTGGACAAGGCCGAGTACAAGCGGCGGCAGTACCCGCCGGGGACGAAGATCTCGAACAAGGCCTTCGGGCGGGACCGGCGGTTGCCGATCACGAACGGGTGGCGTGAGGGCTGAGCCCCTGCCCTGGTGGGGTCGGAGGCTGTGAGGTCGGAGACGGCGAGGTCGGAGGCTGTGAGGTCGGAGGCGGCGGGGTCGGAGGCGGTCTGACCTCGGCGGACCGCTCCGGCCGTCACTCCTTCGGGTGGTCGTTGTCCTGATCCACGCCCGGCCCCGTCTCTTCTCATGTCCTGAACACCTGGTCATCCCCGCCCGCCGAATGAGGAAGCGCGGGGGTGGGCGGGTGTCGGCCAGAGGCAGGGAGGAGGGGTGGCCGCCGGGGAGTGGAGCCTGCTCTACCGCGAACGGACCGGCCGGGTGGCTACGTTTGCACGCATGAAACGGATCTGGGCCGCGCTGGTCTACCTCGCGACCGGGTTGCTGACCGCGATCGCCGCGTGGCTCGCGCTGAGCGTGTTGCTGCTGTCCGTGGTCGTGCTGCCGTTGCTGCCGGTCACCGCTCCGCTCATCCGCAGGATCGTGGACGTCGACCGGTGGCGGCTCGCGCGGTACACCGGCACCGGGGTGCGGGAGCAGGAGCCGCTCGACGGGCCGTGGCTGCACCGGGCGCAGCGGGTGCTGGCCGACCCGGCGAGCCGGCGCGACGGGTTGTGGTTGCTGGTACACGCGCTGGTCGGCACGGTGTTCGGGTCGATCGCCATCTCGATTCCCGGGTCGCTCGTGCAGCAGCCGGTGGCGGCGTTGCTGTGGTGGGTGGTGCCCGGCGGGATCGAAAACTCCTTCGGCATCCACATCGACTCGTGGGCGAAGGCGTCGCTGAGCGTGCCGATCGCGCTCGTGCTCGCGCTCGTCCTGACGCAGCTGCCGCGGCTCGCGGACGTGGACGCGCGGTGGGCGAAGAAGTTGCTGGCGCCGCCGCGGGCCTCGCTGGAGACGCGGCTGGCCGAGGTCGTCGCCACGCGGGCGGCGGCGTTGCAGGCGCACGGGGCGGAGCTGCGGCGGATCGAGCGGAACCTGCACGACGGCACGCAGAACAAGCTGGTCGGGGTCGTGATGATGCTCGGGATCGCGGAGCGGTCGTTGCACCAGAACCCGGACAACGCGTTGAAGGCGTTGATCAGGGCGCAGGACGCGGCGGGTGATGCGTTGGAGGAGCTGCGCAACGTCGTGCGCAGCATCCACCCGCCGGTGCTGGACGACCTGGGGCTCGACGGCGCGATCCAGGCGCTGGCGGCGCGGTGCCCGGTGCCGTGCATGCTGCAGGCCGACCACCTCGGACGGTTGCCGGCGGCGGTGGAGGCGGCGGCGTACTTCGCGGTGGCCGAGGCGCTCACGAACGTGGCCAAGCACAGCGGGGCCCGGCACGCGTGGGTCAGCCTCGGGGTGGACAGCGAGCGGCTCACCGTCGTGGTGCACGACGACGGCAAGGGGGGTGCCGACGAGAAGCAGGGCACCGGGCTGGAAGGTATCCGGGGGCGGGTCGGGGCGTTGGACGGCACCGCTACCGTGTCGAGTCCCGAGGGTGGCCCGACCGTGCTCACCGTCGTGCTACCGATTGGGAAGTGACCATGCGCATCGTGATCGCCGAAGACGACGCGTTGCTCCGCGAGGGGCTGACGCTGTTGTTGCGCAACGAGGGCCTCGACGTGGCCGCGGCGACGGACAACCCGGACGACTTCCTCACGGCCGTGGCCGAGCACGAGCCCGACATCGCCGTGGTGGACGTGCGGATGCCGCCGACGTTCACCGACGAAGGCCTCAGGGCCGCGGTCGAGGCGCGCAAGCGGCACCCGAAGCTCGCGGTGCTGGTGCTGTCGGCGTGGGTCGAGCAGAGCTACGCGCAGGAACTGCTGGCCGGCACGTCCGGCGGCATCGGCTACCTGCTGAAGGAACGCGTCGGCAAGGTCGCGGACTTCCTGGAGTCGCTGCACCGGGTGGCCGCGGGCGGCACGGCACTCGACCCCGAGGTGGTGTCGCAACTGCTGGTGCGCCGCAAGTCCGACGACGCGCTCAGCGGGTTGTCACCGCGCGAGCGCGAGGTGCTCGGGCTGATGGCGCAGGGACTGTCGAACGCGGCCATCGGCGACCGGCTCGTCGTCAGCCCCGGAGCCGTGCACAAGCACATCGGCAACATCTTCCTGAAGCTCGGCCTGAACAGCGAGGACGGGGCGGGTGACCGGCGCGTGCAGGCCGTGCTCGCCTACCTGGACCACTGAAGCCGACGCGGTGGGCCCGGCGCACGGAGCCCACCGCCCGCAACGCCACGGCTCAGGTCGGCCGCACGAACGGGAACAGCACGCTCTGCCGGATCGACGTCCCCGTCAGCATCATCAGCAACCGGTCGACGCCCATCCCGAGCCCGCCCGTCGGCGGCATGCCGTGTTCCAGCGCCCGCAGGAAGTCCTCGTCCAGCTCCATCGCCTCGACGTCACCGGACGCGGCCTTCAGCGACTGCGCCTCCAGCCGGCGGCGTTGCTCCAGCGGGTCGGTGAGCTCGGAGTACGCGGTGCCGATCTCCGCGCCGAACGCCACCAGGTCCCACCGCTCGGCCAGCCGGGGGTCGGTGCGGTGGCGGCGGGTCAGCGGGGACACCGAGGTCGGGAAGTCGATGTAGAACGTCGGGGCCACGGTGACGGGCTCGACGAACGAGTCGTAGGCCTCCTGCACCAGTTGCCCGTGGTCCCAGTCCTCGTTGACCTCCACGTCACGGGCGGCCAGCAGTGAGCGCAGCTCCGCCACCGGCGTCGACGGGGTGATCGAGGCGTCCAGGGCCGTGGACACCGCCGTGTACACGGGGATCACCGGCCACTCCCCCGACAGGTCGAACGTGCCGTCCGGGCGTTCGGCCACCTCCGCGCCGAACGCCTCCCGTGCCGCGTGCTGGACCAACTCGCGCACGAGGTCCAGCATCACGCGGTAGTCGGCGTAGGCCTGGTAGGCCTCCAGCATCGTGAACTCGGGGTTGTGGGTGGCGTCGGCGCCCTCGTTGCGGAAGTTGCGGTTGAGCTCGAACACCCGGTCCACGCCCGCCACGCACAGCCGCTTCAGGTACAGCTCCGGTGCGATGCGCAGGTACATGCGCATGTCGTAGGCGTTGATGTGCGTGACGAACGGCCGTGCGTTCGCGCCGCCGTGTACCGCCTGCAGCATCGGCGTCTCGACCTCCAGGTAGGACCGCTCGTGCAGGAACTCGCGCACGCTGCGGATCACGTCGCTGCGCAGCTTCAGCAGGAACGCCGAGTCGGGGTTCACGACCAGGTCGAGGTAGCGCTGGCGGACCCGCGCCTCCGGGTCGGCGAGGCCCTTGCGCTTGTCCGGCAACGGGTGCAGGCACTTCGCGGTCAACGTCCACGAGGTCGCGCGCACCGAGATCTCGCCCTTGTCGGTCTTCATCACCGTGCCGGTCACGCCGACGTGGTCGCCGAGGTCCACATCGGACTTCCACGAGCCCAGCGCGTCGCCGAGCGAGTCGGCCGTGAGCATCAGCTGGATCTCGCCGCTGAAGTCCCGCAGCCGCGCGAAGCACAGGCCGCCCATCTCGCGCAGCGCCACCACGCGGCCGGTGACGGAGACCTCCTCGCCGAAGCGTTCGCGGGCCGCGGCGAGCAGGTCCGTCCGCGCGAAGCCGACCGGGTACGGGTCGACGCCCTCCGCCATCAGCCGTTCGACCTTCGCGATCCGGACGCGGACCTGTTCCGGGCGGCGCACGGGCTTGGGCTCCACCTTGATCGCGTCGATCTCGGCGACCCGTGCGGCGAACTCGGAGCTCACGTCGGTCTTCTGCAACGCCCGCTTGCGCAGCGACCGCAGTGACGGCACGAAACCCTCGGCCACGCCGGCGGCGATGCTGACCCGCGGCAACGACCGGGACCGCTGGTAGCAGAGGAACCGCGGCTCCCACTCCGGCAGGTACTTGGCGTTCGAGCGGTACAGCGACTCCAGCTGGAAGAACCGCGACGCGAGCGACAGCACCCGCCGCCACGCCCGCAGCACCGGCCCGGCGCCGATCTTCTCGCCCTCCTCGAACACCGCGCGGAACATCGCGAAGTTCAGCGAGATCCGCTGCACGCCGAGGTGTCCGGCGGCCGCGGCGAGCTGGGCGACCATGTACTCGTTCAGGCCGTTCTCCGCGCCGCGGTCGCGGCGCATCAGGTCCAGCGACACGCCCCGGCGGCCCCACGGCACGAACGACAGCAGGCCGCGCAGGGCACCGGAGGCGTCGTAGGCCTCGACCATCACGCACCGGCCGTCGCTCGGATCTCCCAGGCGCCCCAGCGCCATCGAGAACCCGCGTTCGGTCTCGGCACCGCGCCAGGCCGCCGCGAGGTCCAGGATGGACGCCATCTCGTCCGGCGCGATCTCGCTGTGCCGGCGCACCCGCGTGGTGTAGCCGGCGCGTTCGACGCGGGACACGGCCTGGCGCAGCCCGCGCCGTTCCGGGCCGGCGAGGTTGAACTCGCGCACGTCCAGGACCGCCTCGTCACCGATCTCCAGCGCCTTGAGGCCGGCGTCGGTGTAGACCTGCGCGCCGCGTTCGGAGGCACCGAGGACTCCGGGCATCCAGCCGTAGGTGCGGGCCTCGGCCAGCCACGCGAGCACCGCCTCCGGCCACGCCTCCTCGTCGCCGATCGGGTCGGCCGAGGCGAGCGTCACGCCGCCGATCACGCGGTAGGTCAGCGCGGCCTTGCCGGAGGCCGCGAACACGACGCTCTTGTCCCGGCGCGTGGCGAAGTAGCCCAGCGAGTCCGGCTCGCCGTCGGCCGCGAGCAGCCGGCGCACGTCCAGCTCCTGCTCGGGAGTGATCATGCTCTGGGTGCGCACGCCGCGGAAGAACAGGTACAGCGCGCGGATGGCGACCAGCGTGCCGCCCAGTCCCAGCAGCACGCTCAGCCACTGCGGTCCCTCGGGGATGTCCAGCCGGCCCAGCCGGACGACCTCACCGGTGACCTGGTTCGCCGCCCACGCGAGCTTGTCGAGCGGCTGCACGAGCTTGCCGGGGAAGAGCTCCGCGAGGTTCCAGCCGAGCAGCACCAGCGCGATCATCCCGAGCACGAACGACGCGAGCGCCTTGCGCCACGCGCCGCGGGCCAGCCTCGCCGGGAACGCGCCGCGCACCCCCCACAGCAGCGCCACGAACAGCACCGAGGTCGCGACCCCGACGCCGAGGAACACCCAGTAGTCCGCCTCCTCGGCTCCGCCCTCCAGGACTTCTTCAGGTTCGACGGCCAAGATCAGCATGGTGGACAGCACGGCGAGCAGGCCCAGCACCTGGAAGAGCAGCAACGCCAGCAGTGCGGCACGCTTGTGCCTGCGCAGCGCCGCTCCGAGCACGAAGAACACCAGGGCGATGAAGAGGTTGCCGTCGATGGGCAGGCCGGTGAGGTACCCGACACCGTCGGCGACGTCGGTGAACCAGCTGTCCTCCGGCAGGATCACGCGCAACAGCGACATCACCCCGGCCAGCTGCACGATCGTCGCGATCCAGCCAGCGACCTTCCACTGCCACGCCGGTGCCACATCAACTCCCGAGGTCTGCGGATGACGGCCATGATCCCCTCTTCGGCGGGCCGGGTGCATGTCGCCTCCTCCGGGCGTGTTGACCGGCCGGTCGTGGTGCTCAGCTCCGGGCTGGGCGGGGCGTGGTTCGACTGGGACCGGACCGTGCGGCTGCTGGAACCGCTCGCCAGGGTGGTCGTGTTCGACCGGCCGGGCCTGGGCATGAGCGGTCCGCCGCGGCGCGGGCCGTCGCTGGCGCGCGAGGTGGCGGTGCTCGACGCGGTGCTGCGCGGCATCGGGCAGGCGGTGCTGGTCGGGCACTCGATGGCGTCGATGCACGTCGAGGCCTACGCGCGGCTGCGGCCGCACCGGGTGCTGGGGGTCGTGCTGCTCGACCCGGACACGGAGATGCCGGGGGCGGGGGCGCCGTTCGACGTGTCGGCGGTGTTCGCGCAGGTCTTGCGCGCGTTCGGCAGCCGTTGGCTCGGTGCGCGCCTCACGCGGCGGTACGGGCACCGGTTCCGCAACGCGCTGACCGAGCTGTTCACGCTGGGGGCGACCGATCCGGCGCCGCGTGAGCTGGTCGAACTGGTCTACCGGCGGCCCGGTGTGGGCCGCGCCACGCTGGCCGAGCTGGCGTCCTACCCCGGTCAGGTGGCGGCGCTGGAACGGCTGCGGTCACGCCGTGCGTTGCCCGAGGTGCCGTTCCTGGTGCTCACGGCCGGGCGGAGGATCTGGCCGGAGCACCGGTCGCTGGCCGCCCTCGTGCCGTGGGGGCGCAACGTGCCGGTGCCCGGCAGCGGACACATGGTTCAGATGGATCGCCCGGACGCCGTGGTCATGGCCGTGCGGGACGTGCTCAGGGCTCTGCCCTGCCGCTGAGCAGGCAGAACTCGTTGCCCTCCGGGTCGGCGAGGGTGTACCAGCTCACGTCGTCGCCCTGGCCGATGTCGACGCGCGTCGCGCCGAGCTCCAGCAGCCGCGCCAGCTCCTCGTCCTGCGAGCGGTCGGTGGCCTTGACGTCGATGTGCAGGCGGAGCTTCTGCAGCTTGGTGTCGGAGTTCTTGAGGAACAGCAGCGTCGTGCGGCGGTCGGGCGGAGCGATCTCCACCAGGACGTCCTCGCGGTCGACCACCTCGTAGCCGAGGACCTCGCACCAGAAGGCCGCGAGTCGTTCCGGATCGGTGCAGTCGAGAACAAGCTCGGTGATTCGTGATGCCACGCGTGTGACGGTAACCGCATCTACAACCGGTTTCCGGTCAACGGTGCCACTCTGGGTTCCGGCAACCGTGCACAAAGCGCCCGGGGACTCGCAGTGGCGGGCCTCGAGGAAAGGAACGGTCGACGATGACCAATGCCGAAGTTTCCGCGCCCTACGGCTCCGGAGCGGGCCAGAGCGCTCCTCAGAAGGCTCCCGCCAAGCGCGTTCGCGTCCACCACCTGCGTGAGATGAAGGAACGCGGCGAGCCGTGGCCCATGCTCACGGCCTACGACACGTTCACCGCCTCGATCTTCGACGAGGCCGGCATCCCCGTCCTGCTGGTCGGCGACTCCGCGTCGAACACGGTCTTCGGGAACGACACCTCGCTGCCGGTCACGGTGGACGAGCTGCTGCCGCTGGTCCGCGCGGTGACGCGGTCGGTGAAGCGCTCCCTCGTGGTCGCCGACCTGCCGTTCGGCTCCTACCAGGTGTCGGTCGAGCAGGCCGTGGCCACCGCGGTGCGGTTCATGAAGGAGGGCCAGGCGCACGCGGTCAAGCTGGAGGGCGGCGCCTACTTCGCGCCGCACATCCGCGCGATCACCGCCGCGGGCATCCCGGTCATGGCGCACATCGGTTTCACCCCGCAGTCCGAGCACCAGCTCGGCGGCTACCGGGTGCAGGGCCGCCACGAGAACCACGACGTGGTCGTCCAGGACGCCATCGCGGTGCAGGAGGCCGGTGCGTTCGCGGTCGTGCTGGAGATGGTGACCGCCGAGGTCGCCAAGCAGATCACGCACGACCTGGTCATCCCGACCGTCGGCATCGGCGCCGGCCCGGACACCGACGCCCAGGTGCTCGTCTGGCAGGACATGATGGGCCTGAACCGCGGCAAGGCGCCCCGGTTCGTGAAGCGCTACGCGGACATCGGGAACATCATGCTGGGTGCGGCGGCCGAGTTCGCGAACGAGGTGCGCGGGCACCAGTTCCCCGGCCCCGAGCACACCTTCCACTAGTCGCTGTGGTCACGCGGGGGCCCCGCGTTCCCTTCAGGGGTACGCGGGGCCCCCGCGTGACACCGGGCTAGCGGGTCCAGACCCGCGGGTCAGGGCCCGCCGGCACGATGCCGGTCGGGTTGATCTGGTGGTGCGTCACGTAGTAGTGGCGCTTGATGTGGTCCCAGTCGACCGTGTCCCCGAACTGCGCGTAGAGGCGTTTCGCGTACGCCCACAGGTTCGGCATCTCGGTCAGCTTGTTCCGGTTGCACTTGAAGTGACCGTGGTAGACGGCGTCGAACCGCACCAGCGTCGTCCACAGCCGGATGTCGGCCTCGGTGAGCTGCTCGCCCACCAGGTACTCGTGGGCGGCGAGGTGCGCCTCGATGCGGTCGAGCTCGGCGAACAGCTTCCCGTACGCCTCCTCGTAGGCCTCCTGTGACGTGGCGAAACCGGCCTTGTAGACGCCGTTGTTGACGTTGTGGAAGATCGGCTCGATCCAGGCGTCGATCTCGGCGCGCAGGTGCTCGGGGTAGAGGGTGCTCGCCGGGTTCCACCGCAGGCTGAGGTCCAGGGTGAGCTGCGGGTAGTCGTTGGTGACGACCTCGCCGGTGGTGGTGTCGACCAGCGCCGGGACGGTCACGCGGCCGTCGTGGCCGGGGTCGGCTTTTTCGTAGGCCTGCTGGAGGAAGTCGATGCCGAGGACGGGATCGGTCCCGGCGAACCGCCAGCCGCGCTCGTCGCGGATCGGGTCGACGACGGCGAGCGAGATCGCGTCCTCCAGGCCGAGGAGCTTGCGCACGATGACCGCGCGGTGCGCCCACGGGCAGGCGAGGCTGACGACGAGCCGGTAGCGGCCGGGTTCCGGTTCCGGGCGTGCGGTGAAGCGGTTCGGCTGCCGGACGAACGCTCCCGTGGTGGACGTCTCCTTCGTGAACTGCGCCATGTCGTCGACGATAGGCCCATGTACCCGCAGATCGAGCCCCACGCGTCCGGCAGGCTGGACACCGGCGACGGCAACCTCGTGTATTGGGAGGAGTGCGGCAACCCGTCCGGCAAGCCCGTGGTCTTCCTGCACGGCGGCCCCGGCGGCGGTTGCTCGCCGTCGCACCGGCGGCTGTTCGACCCGGAGGTCTACCGGATCGTGCTGTTCGACCAGCGCGGGTGCGGGCGTTCGCTGCCGCACGCGTCCACGACGGGCGACCTGTCGTCGAACACGACCTGGCACCTGGTCGCCGACATGGAGCGGCTGCGCGAGTCGCTGGGCATCGAGCGGTGGCAGGTGTTCGGCGGTTCGTGGGGGTCGACGCTGGCGCTGGCGTACGCCCAGACGCACCCGGACCGCGTCACGGAGCTGGTACTGCGCGGCATCTTCACGCTGCGGAAGTCCGAAGTGGACTGGTACTACCGCGGTGGGGCGGCGAACCTCTTCCCCGACCTGTGGGAGCAGTTCACGGCGCCGCTGACCGGCCTGTCCGGCGACCCGGTGGAGCTGTACGCGCGGCTGCTGGCCGACCCCGATCCCGCGGTGCACGGTCCGGCGGCGGTCGCGTGGAGCACGTGGGAGGGCTCGACGGTGACGTTGCTGCCCCGGCCGGAGCTCGTGGCGGAGTTCGCGGTGCCGTCGTACGCGCTGGCGTTCGCCCGGATCGAGAACCACTACTTCGTGCACGGCGGCTGGTTCGAGGAGGGCCAGCTGATCCGCGACGCCGGCCGGCTGGCCGGGATTCCCGGTGTGATCGTGCAGGGGCGCTACGACGTGGCGACGCCCGCGGTGTCGGCGTGGGACCTGCACAAGGCGTGGCCGGGGTCGGAGCTGGTGCTGGTGCCGGACGCCGGGCACGCCTACGACGAACCCGGCGTTCTCGCGGCCCTGCTGGCGGCGACGGACCGGTTCCGCGACTAGCGCAGACCGGCCCAGCGGGCGCTCGCCGTGCCGCAGGGGGCGACGGTGACCTGCGCGGTCAGGCACTTACCGCTCGGGAGGTTGCGGAACTGGAACGAGGTGCCGGTGGTGGCGACGCGGCGCCAGCGCTGGGTGGCGCTGGTGCCGCACGCCTGGCCGACGACGTCACCGGCGCCGGTCGCGGCGAGGCAGCGGCCGGTGGCCTCGTTGTGCGGCCAGTCGCTGTCGCTGACCGGCACGATCCACCGCTGGTTCGCCGCCGACCGGCCGCACGTGCGCAGCGCGATGCCGGTGCCGGTGCCGGTGTCGGTGAGGCAGCGGGTGGTGCCGGAGAGCTGGTACTGGACGACCGGCTCGGCGTGGGCCGGTGCGGAGCACAGCGTGGTGACGGCGGCGGCCGTGGCCGCGATCGCGAAGATCCTCTTCCCCATGCGGCAGAGCCTGGCAGCGATCACGGACCGGTGAATCCCCCGAACGTCGTCAACCCAGGCCGTGGCCCAGTGCACGTTCGAGGCTCGCCCTCGCCTCCACGAGGGAGGGGCCGTACCACGTGAGATGACGGCCGTTGACGAGCACGTACGGCAGGCCGGGGAAGCTCTCCGGGCCGTCTTCGTGCGTGAACGCGTACGGCTCGTCGGGCAGGACCACCAGGTCGGGCCGGTGCTCGTTGAGCTCGTCGAGACTCGGCCGCGGATAACGCTCCTCGTGCCCGGCGTAGACGTTCTCGACACCGAGCCGCCGCAGCACGTCCGTGGCGAAGGTGTCGCGGCCGACGACCACCCACGGGCGGCGCCACACCGGGACCACGGCGGTGAGCCGGCGCGGTGCGGTGTCACGCCACAGCTCCTCGGCCTCGACGAGCCAGTCCGGTTCGAGGTCCCAGGCGGTGGCGAAGAGCCGCCGCAGCGACGCCAACGCCATCGGCACGCTCGTCGGCGCCTCGGTCACCCAGACCTGGACACCGTTGGCGCGCAACCGGTCCACGTCCTCGGCGCGGTTCTCCTCCGAGTTCGCGAGGACGAGGTCCGGCCGCAGCGCCAGCACCCTGTCGACGTCCGGATACTTCGAGCCGCCGACCCGTGGGACGTCCAGGCCGGACGGGTGGGTGCAGAAGTCGGTGGCGCCGACCAGGGTGCCGGGCAGGCTGACCGCGACGGCCTCGGTGATGGACGGCACCAGGCTGACCACCCGCCGCGGCTGGTCGGCCACGACGGGCTCGCCGAGGTCGTCGGCGGGCAGCATCAGACGCCCGTGATCTTCAGACCGGCGTGGGTCTTGTAGCGGCGGTTGACCGCGATGAGGTTGGCGGTGAACGCCTCGACCTGGTGGGCGTTGCGCAGCCGGCCGCCGTAGACGCCGCGGAAACCGGGCACCAGCTCGGCCAGCGCGCGCACGGTGTCGGTGGCCTCGCGGTCGTCGCCCAGCACCAGCACGTCCATGTCCACCTCGGACACCGAGAGGTCGGCCAGCAGCACGGCGGACACGTGGTGGAACGCCGCGGTCACCCGTGACTCCGGCAGCAGCAGCTCGGCCTGCTGGGCGGCGCTGCCCTCGGTGACCGGCAGCGCGAACGGCCCCTGCTTGTCGAAGCCGAGCGGGTTCACGCAGTCGATGACGATCTTGCCGGCCAGCTGGTCGCGCAACGACGCCAGCAGGTCACCGTGCCCGTCCCACGGCACCGCGACGAGCACGACGTCGGAGTCGGCCGCGCAGTCGGTGTTGTCCGCACCCCTGACGTCACCACCGGCGACGTCAGCGATCTCCTTGGCGGCGAGCTCCGCCCGTTCGGCGCTGCGGGAACCGATGATCACCTTGAGACCGGCCTTGGCCCAGCGGATGGCCAGCCCCTTGCCCTGGGCCCCGGTGCCGCCCAGCACGCCTACGGTGAGGTCACGAATCTCTGTCACCCCTGCATCTTCACACGGCCCGCCGGAGGCAGGCGGCCCAACGTGACCTTGCGCTCGCCACCACCACTACCCCGCGCACGCGGGGATCGTGCGAAAGGTCCCCGCGTGCGGTCAGGCGGCGGTGAAGCGGACGCGGCGTGTTGTGGGGTCCGCCTCCGCCAGGCGGACGCGGACGCGTTCGCCCTCGGGCAGCCGCTTGCCGGCGCACTTGGCGAGGACCGGGGGTGAGGAGACGAAGACGTCGGCCTCGGTGTCGCCGGAGCGCAGCACCACGGCGTCGAACTCCTGGCCCACCCGGCCGGCGAGCACCCACGCCTCGACCTGGTCCACCGACGCCCGTTCCACCTTCGCGGCCAGCGAGTCCGAGGCGCCCATCAGCGACGGCAGTTGCGGCAACGCCTCCGCCAGCCACGCGGGCAGCTCCTGACCGGCCGTCACCGCCAGGCACACCTCCGTGGCGAACCGGTCGACCAGGCGGCGCAGAGGCGCGGTCACGTGTGTGTACGGCGCCGCCACGCCCGCATGCGTCACGACCTCGGGCACCGATCCGTTGAACGCCGTGTACCCCGCACCGCGCAACAGCCGCGTGGCATCGGTGAACAGCGCCAGCGCCTCCGGCTTCGACGCGTCCAGCCCGGCCAGGAACGCACCCGGCGACAGGTCGGCGGGCCACGGCACGCCCAGCGCCGCGGCCGACTTCCGCAGCGACGCGACGGCCTCGGCGTCCGGGTCCGGCAACGTCCGCAGGATGCCGGTCTTCGCCTCCAGCATGATCGACGCCGCCGCCATGCCGGTCATCAGCGAGATCTCGGCGTTCCACGCGTCCACCTCGGCCCGCGGCCGGGCCACGAGCTGCCAGCCGTCGCCGTCGGGCTCGACCTCCTGCTCGGGCAGCTGCAGCTCGATCGCCCCGCGCTGCAGCGCGAGCTCGCGGCGCAACGGCCCGAACTCCGCCAGCGCCGCCACCGACGGGTGCGGGTCACCTGCGTCGAACGCCTTCTGCACCGACGCGTAGTCGAACTGCGCGATCGACCGCACCAGGGCCCGCCGCACCTCCACCGCGGTGGGCACGCCGTCGGCCGAGCACGTGAACGTCCACAGCACCGCCGGCCGCACGACCCCCGGCAGCAACGACGCGGCGCCCTCCGACAGCACGGTCGGGTGCAGCGGCACGTTGCCGTCGGGCAGGTAGATCGTCTGCCCGCGCTGCCGCACCTCCGCGTCCAGCGCACCGCCCGGCGTGACGAACAAGCCCAGGTCGGCGATGGCGTAGTGCACGACGAAACCGGCGCCGGAGCGTTGCACCAGCAGCGCCTGGTCGAGGTCCTTGGCGCCGGGCGGGTCGATCGTCACCAGCGGCAGGCCGGTGAGGTCGGGGCGGTCCCCCGCCGGACGGGAGACCGCCTCCTGCGCCTCGGCCAGTGCCGCGGCCGGGAAGTCCGGCCGCAGCCCGAACTCGGTGCGGAGGTCGTCGAAGGACAGGTCGGCAGGACCTGTGCGGATCACCAGGGAGGCCACCCGCACAGCCTAGGGACCGCTGATCAGTCCTCGTCGTCGCCGCGCCACTTCTTGTCCGCCTCGTCGGCGCTGCGGGTGCGTTCGCGGGCGATGTCCAGCGCACGGGCGGCGGTGGCCTCGTCCGGGTAGGGACCCATCCGGTCCGGGCCCTTGCACCCCTTGCCCTGCTCGACGGTCTGGTGCGTCAGGCAGTAGTACCAACCGCTGTTGTCGCTCATACGCGTTCGCCTCCCAAAGGCGCCGGGAATCCCCGCGGCGGCGTGGACTGGTTGGCGTTGGCGTACTCCGACGGGATCGGATCCAAACACGAGACCAGCACCGTGCGGTCCTCCGCGTTCTCGATCTTACGTCCGGAGCGGTCGCGGTAGACCAGCGAACCGTCGGAGTCGATCTCCATGATGGCGCCGACCTCGGCCAGCTGGTCCTCGTCGAGGTCGGCGAGCTTCTCGTAGCGCGAGGGCACCACCCGGTAGACCGGCCAGTTCAGGTGCGCGTAGGTCCGGTGGAACTCCGCGAGCAGGTGGACCAGGTGCTGCTGCCACGGCAACGGCATCGCCTCGGCCAGCGCACGCGGGATCACCACGTAGTCGGGGGACACACCAGGGGCACCGGCGGCCATGTAGTCACGCACGGGTGTGCTCGACGCAGGTGGTCCGGAAGGCCTCGGAATGGGGTCGTGGTTGAACATGCAGCGCCTCCCCGCGATCTACACGCCCGGCCGGACGGCCATCGGCATCAGCTCGTGATAGTTCCAGTTGATCTTGCTGATCTTCACGACGTCGCCCGTCTGCGGTGCGTGGATGTACTCGTCGCCGCCGAGGTACATGGCCACGTGGTGCACCGAACGGGGGTCGGCCGTGTTGTACGCCCAGAAGATCAGGTCCCCCGGCTGGGCGTCGCGCACCGGCAGGTGGGCGCCGCCCTGCTCGTACTGGTCGTTCGCCACCCGCGGGATCTTGACGTTGGCCGCCGCGAACGCCTTCACCAGGATGCCGGAGCAGTCCCAGGCGTCCGGGCCGTTGCCGCCCCACAGGTACGGCTCGCCGAGCTGCTGCTTGGTGAACTCGATGGCCACCCCCGCCGCGTTGGACGCCACGAGGAACTCGCCGGCGCCCGCACCGCAGCCGGCCGGGTCGCTGACCTGGCCGAGCTCGCTGAGCAGGAAGGCCGCCATGGACTCCCAGTTGTGGTACCGGTCGGGGAACGCCGAGCGCTCCACCGCCTGCGCCGAGTCGCCGGGCCTGCGGTTCTCCCAGTCCGGCACCTTCAGCAGCACGTCGTAGAACTTGTTGATCGCGTAGGTCGGGTCGACGACCTGGGTCTCGGTGCCCCAGCCCATCGACGGGCGCATCTGGAAGATGCCGAGCGAGTCGCGGTCGCCGTAGTTCAACGGGCGCAGCCCCGACTCGGTCATGCCCGCCTGGATCGCGATCTGCCACGCCAGCGGCGGCAGCTTGCGCTCCTGGCCGATGGAGATGATGCGCGCGACGATGTTGCGCTGTTCGTCGTTGAGCCGCGAGGCGTCGTGCCGGCCCCTGTCGCCACCGCCCGCGTCCCACGGGCCGATGGCGGCGTTGCAGCTCATCCGCATCACGCCGGCGGCGCCCGCCCCGCCGCTCTGGTTGTTGATCACCTGCGACACGCCGGACGTCGCGACCACCGTCACGATGGCCACGATGATCGCTCCGACGACCAACATGACGCGCATGGCTCAGTCCGCCTTCGTGTAGCTGTTGACCCGCCACTCGTTGCTGGGCGAAAGCTTGATCAACGTGATGACGACCTTGCCGGAGTCGGTGCCGACCCGGAAGTCGGCCGACGACACCGTGGACCGCACCGGGGCGACCTTCTCGGTGATCTTGTCCGGCACGTTCTTCGGGTCGATCGTCGCCATCTGCGCGAGGAACTCCTCCGTCGTGTACGGGCGGAGGTTCGCGAGCCACTTCTCGACGTCGTTGTTGGGCGGCGGCTTGATCCAGTTCTCCGCCCACAGCTCGGCGACCAGCTGCGCGTCGGCCTGCGGCGGCGCCGCCTGCGCGGAGTTGGACGGCGGCGGCAGCTTGGTCGGCAGCGACGTGGCGCTGACGGGCAGCTGCCCGACCTGGGTCGGCTGCACCGAGGCCGACGTCTGGCCCGCCGCCGACGGATCGGCCGGCCCGCGGTCCAGCAGCTTCGGGATGATCACACCCAGCGCCACCACGAGCAGCACGAAGATGACGATCGACGCGCCGAGGTGGCGCGGGGAACGCATCGGCCAGCCCCACAGGCTGCGGTAGACCGCGGCGCGGCCGCGGTTGGTTCGGATCGGCACCTGACGTCCCCCTCCCTCAGTTGTCGCGGACTTCGAAGCCGCGCGACGGCCGGTAGATCACGTGCACCGGACGGCCCGCGACCACCTCGGTCTCCGCGCGCCGCGGCTCCTGCACCGGCGCCTGGTAGCCGGTGGACCGCGACGGCACCAGCACCGCGTCGTCCACGCGGTCCCACTGCCGGTCGGTGACCGGTGGGCTGTCCACCACGCGCGACCGGCCGACCGGCAGCGCCGCCGGGCCCGATCCCGCGGGCAACGCACCGGAACGCACGCCGTTGTAGCCGTCGCCGCTGGAGCTGACCTGGCTCGGCGCACCGCGGTCGAGCCGCTGGGCGGTGGCCACGACCGGGTTCGACGCCTCCGGGCGCACCCGTCCGCGACCGCGCTGCGGCACCTCGTCGCCGTCGCCCTCGCCCTCGCGCACCGAGTCCCAGAACTCGTCCTGCGGGGTCGGCCCGGCCTGCTTGCGGCCGCGCAGCCGCGACAGGATGCCGCCCTGCATCGGCAGGACGTTGCTCGCGGAACCGACCGACATCTCGACCATCTGCCACATGCGGCGCAGCGGTTTGCCGATCACGAAGCACACGAGTGTGAGCATCAGGCCGAGCAACGTCCTGGTCAGCAACGACAGCCCGGTCGCGTTGAAGATCGCCTGCAGCAGCAACGCGTGCACGCCCGCGAGGACCGCGAGCACCAGCACGTTGAACACCGTCACGGCGGCCGCGCGGGCGACCTTGCGCAGCAGGTCGTGGTGGATCAGCGCGACCAGGCCGATGAGCGGGCCGGCGAGCGTGAGGATGCGCAGCAGCAGCTGGGCCAGCAGCACCGCGGCCTTCGCGAACAGCTGGAACAGCGAGAACGCGACCGCCTGCAGCAGCGAGAGGAACCCGGCGCCGGTGCGGCTGCCGTCGGTGCCGTCGAAGTAGCCCTTCGCGGTGCCGAGCTGACCCTCCAGCGCGATCCACTCGGCCTTCTTCGCGCTCAGGGCCGCCTGGTCGGCGTCCTTGTGCTCGGCGATCTCGGCCGTGGTCCACGCCTGGGCCTTGAGGATGCGCGGGCCGTACTCGACGGCCTGCGGTGCCTCGGGCGTGCCGAACGCGCCGCGCAACCAGCTCTGGTACACCACGGCGTCGTGCAGTTTCGTGGGCAGCACGTGGAGCGTGCCCTGTTCCTCGGGGGCCTCGATGAAGCCCGCCTGGATCTCCGAGGTCTTGGAGACCAGCGTGTTGTCGAGGAGGTTGTAGAACTGCGGCAGCGCCAGTGTCGAGGTGGCGAGCCACATCGCCGCCAGCGCCCACAGCCCGCGTTTGGAGATCGCGGCGAAGTCGCCGGTCCAGATCTGCCGGAACATCAGGATCGCGAGGATCAGCGCCACCAGGCCGAACCAGCGCAGGTAGACGTTGTCGTAGACCTTCTGCACGCCGTTCTTCACGGCGTCGTCCAGCGGCACGAGCAGACCGCGGCCCATCACCGTGTAGTGCAACGCGTTCGTGGCGCCGACGATGTTCTTGCCGACGCTGAACAGCTCGTTGCCCGCCCACGTGTCGATCGTGGCGTTGGCGTTCGGAATGGTGCAGCTCTTCTGGTAGTAGTGCCAGACCATGCCCGCGTAGCCGTAGTCGAGGTACGCCGAGCCCGGCAGGCCGTTGCCGACCGGTGGGTCGAGCGCGCCGACCATGCCGGCGCCGGGCCGTTCCGGGTTCGGTGCCTCGCCGCAGTTCTGCGCGTGCGCGGCCGGGGCACCCAGCACCACCTGGAGGGCCAGGATCGCCGACACGAGGCCGATCGACCTCGTGCGCTGGGACACGCGCAGCCCGAACCGCCGCCTCGCCCAGAGCAAGGCGGCGACCGAGAGCACGATCGCCAGTGCGGTCATGCGGCGCCGTCCCGGTGGCGGTTGGACCCGTCACCGTGGCCCACCAGGTGGGCCTCGTCCTCCGTCAGCCCGAGCTCGAGGTCCGCGGCGAGCTCGTCGTCGATCTCGTCCGGCACGTACGCGGGTTCCGGCACCGACGACACCGCCTCGTCCTCGCCGCCGGGAAGGGCGTCGCGGCCGCGCTTGGCGTCCGGTGTCGTGTCGAGCGAGTTGCGCAGGTGCTCCAGGTGCGGGCCGCTGAAGTCGATGCGGATCCGTTCCACGCCACCGGCACCGTCGCCGAAGATGAACTGCCGCGGCGCGCGGTCGCGTTCGGTCGCGGTGCGCGCCCCACCGGGACGGCGGCCGAGCGAGGCCACGACCTGCTCGTAGCCCGCCCCGACCGGGACCTTCAACAGCCGCAACGCGTCCGCCTGCGCCTGGTCGTCGTCGAGCCGGCCGACGAAGACCGAGTCGAGCAGCGCCACGAAGCCCTGGATGCGCAGGAAGTCCGCGGGGATCTGCGACGACAGCAGCACGCGGACGTTCCACTTGCGGGAGTCACGCGCGAAGCGGTTCATCAGCACGCGACCGGTCGGGACCTCGGAGAGGAAGAACGCCTCGTCGATCCAGACGCCCTTGCGCTGGTCCTTGGGTTTCTCGTAGATCGACCGCTGGGTGAGCCACGCGGCCAGGTTCAGCATCTCGACGCCCAGCGACTCGGCGTCGGTCCAGTGCTCGCGGCCGACGCCGTCCTTCGGCAGGTTCAGGCCCGCCATCGTCAGCACGGTGAGCCGGTCGTCGCGCGCCTCGTTGTACGGGTCGGCGTTGGCCTCGGGGATCAGCAACGACATGCGCTCACGCATCTCGTCGAGGAAGTCCGCGACCACGACGGCGTGCTCGTGGTGCTCGGACGCGTCACGGCGCAGCGCCTCGAAGACGAGACCGGGGTGCGCGTCGAAGCGGCCACCGACCGTGCGGACCGCGCGCAGCAGCACGATGCGCGTCTGCGGCAGGCGGGCGACCTCGAACGGCAGCAGGCCCGTGAGCACGTCCAGCACGAGCCGGCGGCGGGTCGCGGCGGCGAGCGCCTTCTCCCGGCGCCACGCCCGTTCCGGGTCGTCCTCGTCGAGGAAGTGCTCGATCATCGGCTCGGCGACCACCCGGTACGGGTTGAGGATGCCGGGCTGGGCGTTGAGCAGGTTGATCGGCCGGGCGTACGGGCGCAGCTCCGGCAGGTCGCACAGCGCCGCCAGCGGACCGGACGGGTCGAGCAGCGTCCAGTGCGCGCCGGCCCGCAGCGTCTTGTAGACGATTCCGCCGCCGAGGAACGACTTGCCGGCACCCAGGCCGGCGACCATCGCGGTCAGGCCGGAGGCGTCGCGGAGCTCCTGGGCCATCCACGGGTCCCAGGCGACCGGGCGCCGGGTGGCCGTGACGGTCTCGCCGAGCAGGATGCCGCGGCGGTCACCGACCTCGGCCGTGGCCGTGGGCACGGCGGACGCGGCCCACAGCACGCTGCCCCGCCGCAGGTACGCGGCGCTGGACAGCGGCTCGCCGGGGATGAACTCGCGGGCGATGGCGTACTGCGCCTCGGGGTGCTCGATGGCGATCTTCGGCTTGTAGAGCTCCAGCAGCTGCTGGGCCAGCCGCAGCGCCTCGCGCTCGGTCGGGCCGGACACGGCGAGCCGCCACCACGAGCGGACCCTGGTGCCCAGCGCGGTGAAGCCCGACGTCATCTCGTCGTCGATCTCCAGCACGCGCCCGGCCTGGCGGGCCAGCGACTGCGGCGGTTCCAGCTCGTGCTCGTCGGTGTAGTGGCGGACCTGCGAGCGCACCTTGCTCATCTGGCGCGAGAGCTCGCCGGACACCTCTTCGGGCTTGCGCACGTAGATGCGGGCCGACCACTCGACGGAGGCGGGCAGGCGGTCGGCGCGCTGCACCCACGGGTCGTCGACCTCGGGGATCTGCAGGCCGTGCATCAGCCCGACGGTGAGCACCGCGACGTGCCGCTTGATGCCCGCGTTTGAGCCGGTGCGGCCGCGCACGGTCACCGTCGGCGAGTACGGCTCCTGGTGGAAGTCCGCGGCGTCGGTGAAGCTGGCCAGGTCCTCCGGTTCCCACGCGGCGCCCGGCACGGCGGGCAGGTTGCGCGGTGCGGGCAGGCCCAGCGAGCACGACCGGTGCATCAGCCAGGACATCTCCTCGGCCGTCGCGGGACGGCCTTCGAGACCGGCGGACCCGATGACCTGGTCGAGGTGCTCGACCTCGGAGTCCAGCGCCACCAGCTCGGCGTCCACGGCGTCGGGGAAGACCTTGCGCAGCACCGGTGCCGCGCGTTCGACGGCGCGGTCCATCATGTTGCGGGTCTGCACCTGGACGCCCAGGTAGACCTCTTTCTCCGCCATCGAGCGGCCCATGAGCTGCTGCTGCTCGCCGACCATGTAGTCGTCGAACGTCAGCGTGCCGGGGGTGTCCGGCAGGCGCTTGACGGCGTTGTGCACGTGCGCCTCGGCCCACATGCGGATCGGGTACGGCCGTGTCGTGACGCGCAGGTGCATCCAGCGGCCCTGCAGCTCGGCGTACTGGCCGGCGATCGCGGCGATCAGGTCCTGGCGCTGCGAGTCGCTGCGGAACGACCAGCGCTGCGGGGCGAGCCGGTACCAGGCGTAGACCTCTTGCCCGGTGCGCAGCAGGTGGCCGTCGATGCTGCGGGCGCTGATCGACGGGGTGTAGCTCGGCACGGCCTGCTCGCCGGGCAGGCGGCGGCCGCGCTTGGAGTAGACCCGGTCGTGGTCGCGCGGGTCCGCGGCCGCGTGCTGTGCGATGTGCTGGGCGGAGCGACGGTCACGGTCTCGCCGGCGTCCGAACACCGCGAACCTCCTTCTTGCGCGTGGCTGACGTCCGGCGGTTCTGGGCCTGCTGTCTCGCCCGTTGTTTCTTGCTCAACTTGGGACGAGGCCGCTGCGGGTTGACCCGGATCCGGGCGGCGCTGGCCGCTCCGCCGGTGCTTGCCGTGCGTTCTCGAGGTGCGGTGAGCTCGCGGACCCACATCGACATGACGGCCGTGAGAGGCCTCTCATGGCTGATCCGCGCCGTGATGAAGCGGGTGAGGAGGATCGTGGCGACGAGCGCCCAGGCGGTCGAGAAGAACCCGAACCCGATGCCGACCTGGCGCTCGATCGTGAGTACGACGAGGAAGACAACGATCCCGACGCCCCACGCGACGTATCGCGCGCGCCAGGGGAAGGTCGCTTTGGGCGGGCCGAGCCAGACGGCGTCGACCCGGTAGACCTCGTCGTCAGTGCGGACCCGCACGGATCAGCCTCCGACGAACAAGCCGGCGAGCCACTTGCCGATGTTCGCGCCCGCGTCGGTCGTGACCGCGAGGCCGATGATGGCCAGCGCGACGATCACACCACCCAGGCGGCGCATGACACCGGCGTTGTCGCCCTTGCCGCCACCGAGCCACAGCAGCAGCAACGCGACGGTCAGCAGCAGCAGCGGGACGATGTTCCCCAGGATCCAGTCGCGCACGTTGCTTGTGCCCGGCACCGTCGGCTGCTGCTGAGCGAGTGTCACCAGGTCCATGGCGGTCATTAGGTACTCCAGAGTGCGCTCGGGCTTGCGCTACGAGTAGAACACGAGATCGTCACGTCGTGTGAAGCAACTGAAGCGGGCTGTAGATCATCCGGGCGTTCCCCCTGCGACGAATTACGTCTAATCTGGCCGACACATCATCACTGAGGAGACGTCAGTGGGGAACACCAGGACCAAGATTCTCTCCGTCGCTGGCAAGGTTCACCCGACTGCGAACGCCCTGGTCACACACAGTGCGTGCGTCTCAAACATGCGCACGTGTCCACCCCATGTGAACGCCCTGATCGGCCGGTTCGCGGCCCCGTGAGGTGCCCGGCCCGCAGGGACGACTCCGAGGAGATTCGCCCATGACCGAACCTGACCTCGTGCCGGACGGAAGTGTGGACGGAATCACAGCCTCCCCTAGTGCTCCAGGCGTGAACCAGCCTACCGGGGACAGCCCGCAATCCCGGCGCCGGGTCCAGCGGACGATCAACTTCGACCGGTCGGTGCTGGAGCGGGCCCGTGCGGCGGCGACGTACCTCGGCTCGTTCGAGCCCCAGGCCGAGGTGCGGTCGCTGGCCGACATCGTGAACCCCGCTGTCCTGGCGTACGTGACAGAGCTGGAGGAGCTGTACAACGGCGGCGAGCCGTTCCACCCGGTGCTGCGGATGCCGTCCGGGCGGCCGTCCAAGCGCTGAGCACGGCGAAAGGCCCGGCGACCGAAGCCGCCGAGCCCTCACCGTCCAGTCCCTACGAGGCGCCGCGGATGCGCCAGAACATGCCGGTCGAGGCGTAGTCCGGGCCCACGGAGCCCTTGCCCCAGAAGTAGTCGTTGAAGTTGCCGTACCCACCGGTCGAGGGCAGGTACACGCCCATGGTCGCCCATTCGACCGAAGGCGGCTGGGTGTCGATGCTGGCCTGCGCCCACGCGTCGCGGACCTTCATCGGCTTGTTCCACCACAGGAACGGCGAGCGCCACATGTAGTGGCCGAACTTGCCGCCGTGGTTGGCGGAGTTGTAACTGATCGTGGTGAAGCTGTTGATCTGGTGCAGGCCGCGGAAGGCCTGGCCCCAGCGCTGGCCCCAGGACTGGCCACCGGTGCTGGTCTCCAGGATCTGGCAGGTGAAGAGGCTCATCCACTCGACGTCGTTGTTGCCCCAGCGCGCCTCGGTGTTGGCGAGCTTGGTGTCGTTGTGGCTGGAGCAGCCGGTGAAGTAGAAGCCGGTGCCGGAGCCGTGGCCCTGCCAGTAGGTCAGGTCGACGTCGTCGGCCCAGTTCGTGTCGTCACCGCCGGCGGACGCCGGGTCCTTGAAGTCGCTCTCCCAGGCGTTGTGGTCGAGCCAGCTGAAGTCGCGGGTGATGCCGTGGCTGCTCGCCTCGCTGTTGAACGTGCCGATGTTGGCCGCGGTGTTGGGCAGGCCGGCGCAGTTGCCGGTGCCCTCGCTACCGACCTGGGTGCCGCCGGCCTGCGCCTTGAACTGCTGCTCGGGGCGCGGGGACTGCGGCGGCTGCGGCACCGGCATCGCGGCGCCGACCGCCGCGGGCAGGGTGATGGCCTGCGGGGCGCCACCGTCGGCGGTGCGGCCGGTGCAGCGGAACGACGGCTCGACGCGGTCGACCTTCTGGTCGAGCGCCGGTGCCACGTAGACGTAGGCGACCTCCGGCTTCACCTCGGCACCGAGGTACTTCTGGCACAGCTGCAGGCCGTAGCCCAGGTCGTTGACCTTGACGCTGCCCGCCTTCTCGAACGTGCGGGCGGCGTGGCTGACCGACGTCACGCCCTGCTCGTCGAACGCGACGCGGATGTTCGCGCCCTCGCCCTCCAGCGGGATGCCGCCGAGCTGGAAGGTGTAGGAGACGGACGTGTCGATGTTCTGGGTGAGCGCGGTGCGCCCGTTGGCGTCTGCGAGCTCGAACGTCGTGTACCGCGCGATGGGCGTGGCGTTGTCGGGCAGCACACCGGCGGAGCGCAGCGCCTCCTGGACGCGCTGGGCGGCCTCGTCGGCCGGGATGGCCTTGATCCGCTTGAGCGCTTCGAGGTCGAGTGCGGTCTGGGTGGTCTCGTTGCCGTCCTCGTCCGGCCTGCCCTGTCCTTTGTCGACGGTGGGCACGCGGAGGTAGCGCTGCTCGTCGGCGAACGCCACCTCACCGCTCTCGGACCGCGCGATGTCCTTGAGCCCCAACGCTCTTTGCAGCCTCTGCGCCTGTTCCTGGTCGAGCCCCGTGCCGGTGACCCCGTACACCGGCAGCTCCGGTTCCGCGGCGAGACCGGTCCCCGCCGCCCCCGCGGTGATCAGGCTGGACAGGGCCAGCACCACGGTCAGCTTGCGTCGCATCGTTCGTTTCCCCTCCTCGGTGGAGACGGCCGACTGCAGGGGCCGACCGTCTGACAGGAGGATCGGGGCGGTGCGTCCGTGATACCGACCGCGGCGGGCCGGGCCGGACGCACCACTCGAACGGCCGCACTTCTGTAACGCGCCTTGGGGTCGCGGGTACTTAGAGGCGGGCAGCTGGGTATTTGATGCCGGCACCGGTGTTGAGGACGACCACCTCGTCGCCGGCCCGGATCCAGCCGTCCTCGCGCAGTGCCTTGACGGCGCTGAGCGTCGCGGCGCCCTCCGGGCACAGGAACACGCCCTCCAGCCGTGCGCATTCGACCCGGTCGGCCTCGATCCGCTCGTCGCTGACGGCGACCGCGGTGCCGTTGGTCTGCCGGAGCGCTTCGAGGATGATGAAGTCCCCCAGCGGTTTCGGCACGTTGATGCCGAACGCGCTCGTGTGGGCACCGTCCCAGAAGACCGACTCCTCCGCGCCCTCCACGAACGCCCGGACGATCGGCGCGCACCCCGTCGACTGCACCGCGACCAGCCGGGGCAGCTTCTCGCTGATCCAGCCGAGCTCGCGCATCTCCTGCAACGCCTTGTAGATGCCGATGAGGCCGACACCGCCGCCGGTCGGGTAGACGATCACGTCGGGGACGCGCCAGCCGAGCTGTTCGACGATCTCGTAGCCCATCGTCTTCTTGCCCTCGACGCGGTAGGGCTCGCGCAGGGTCGAGGCGTCGAACAGGTCGACGTCGGCGAGCGCCTGGGCGGCGTCGGCGATGGTGCCCGGCACGACCCGCAGCTCAGCGCCGCTCGCCAGCACCTCCTCGCGGGTGATCAGCGGGGCGTCCTGCGGCATGGCGATCACGCTGCGCAGGCCGGCGCGGGCGGCGTACAGGGCCCAGGCGGCGCCCGCGTTGCCGTTGGTCGGCATCTTGATGCCCTTGATGCCCAGCTCCTTGGCCTTCGCGACACCGACCGCCGCGCCGCGGGCCTTGAACGAACCGGTCGGCACGAGCGACTCGTCCTTCATGATCACGGTCGTGCCCAGGACCCGGCTGAGCGCGGGCAGCGGCACCAGCGGCGTCATGCCCTCGCCGAGGCTGAACAGCGGGTCGGGCGAGAACACCGGCAGCACACCGCGGTAGCGCCACAGCGAGTTCTCGGCCGTCGGCCGCGTGACGCGGGTCAGGTCGTAGCGGGCCAGCAGCGGTGACGCGCAGGAGTGGCAGAGGTTCTGGACGGCGTTGGCGTCGTGCTCACGGCCGCACCGGGCACACTCCAGATGAGAAAGCATGCGTCCATCAATACAGGCGGATGAGCCGGCATGTAAGCCGGATCCTGTTCACGGAGCTCACGCCCCGATCGGCGGCCATCCATCTGGGCCTGCCGTTGCCGACAGGCTCTAGCGGCCTACCCGCGAGCATCGGGCGGGCCGCCCTCGAACGCTCGCGCAGACGCTTGCGCGCCCTCCTGGCCTTGCTCCGGGTGGGGTTTACCTAGCCGCCCCAGTCACCTGGGGCGCTGGTGGTCTCTTACACCACCGTTTCACCCTTACCCCGGCCTGGTAGGGCCGGGGCGGTCTGTTTTCTGTGGCACTGTCCCGAGGGTCGCCCCTGGTTGCCGTTAACAACCACCCTGCCCTGTGGAGTCCGGACTTTCCTCGACGGTCACCCGCCGCGGCCGCCCTGCCGACTCATCCGCGTCCACCAGGATATCCCAGCGGCTGGGAGCGGTTGTCCACCGGTCCGGACGTTGCTTCACTCGACGCATGACACGACGTCGCCACGTCGACTACGGCCGCGTGGCAGCCAGCCTGTGTTGCCCCTGAGCCCCGCCGCCACCCACGTCCGCGATCTCAGGGAGCGCCCTGCCGTGTCCAACTTGCTGATCATCTCCGGCGCGCCGTCCCCGGCCGCGCCCACCGGTCTCGTCGTGTCCCACGTCGGCGCCCTCCTGGAGGCCGCGGGCCACCGCGTGACCCACCTGAACGTGCGCGCACTGCCGACGTTGTCCCTGCTCACCGAGGACCTGCGCGACCAGGAGATCGCCGCCGCGGTCAGCGCGGTGCTCTCCGCCGACGGCGTCGTGGTCGCCTCCCCCGTCTACCGCGCCGCCTACAGCGGCCTGGTCAAGGCACTGCTCGACCTGCTGCCGAAGAAGGCGCTGCGCGGCCGCGCCGTGCTCCCCCTGGCAACCGGCGGCAGCCAGGGGTTCCTGGTGGCGATGGACTACGCGCTGCACCCGTTGCTCGCCTCGAAGGGCGCGGACCAGGTGGTGCGCGGCGAGTTCGTGCTCGACCAGAACGTCGGCACCCCCGCGGCGGCACTGGCCCTGGAGGCGGCGACGGACCGCTTCACGACCGCGCTGACCCCGCGCTTGCGCAAGGCCGGCTGAGCTCAGCCCAGGTGTGACGTGTCGTTGACGAGCTTCACCGACGCGTGCCCGTCCGGGTAGAACTCGGCGATCGAGACACCCGTCAGGTCGAGGTGCATGCGGAACAGGAACTGCGGCCCCACGTCGAGCGCCTGCCGCAGCAACGTCTTGATCGGCGTGACGTGACTCACCACGACAAGCGTCTTGCCGCCGTACTTGGCGATGAGGTCCGTGCGCGCCTTCCGCACCCGTGCGTGCACCTCGTCGAAGCTCTCGCCGTTGGGCGGCTTGACACTCGTGTCCCCCAGCCACCTGCGATGCACGTCGGGGTCCTGCCGCGCCGCCTCCGCGAACGTCAGCCCTTCCCACGCGCCGAAGTCCGTCTCGATGAGCCCCTGGTGGGTGACGACGTCGAGCCCCACGGCGTCGGCGAGCTTCTGCGCGGTCTGCGTGGCCCGCTGCAGGGGCGAGGAGACGATCGCCGCGATGTCCTCCACTGTGGACAACCGCTGCGCGGCCCTGCTCGCCTGCTCCAGCCCCAGCTCGGTGAGCGGGTGGTCACCCCGCCCGGAGTAGCGGCGTTCGACGCTCAACCTGGTCTGCCCGTGCCGCAACAGGATCAGCCGCGTCGGCTCGCCGACCGCGCCGCTCCAGTGCGGCTGCTTGGCCCCTTCGGCCTGCTGGGGTTGCTTGTCTTGCTGGTCCTGCTTTGCATCGTCCATGGCCTCGTTGGCCAGCCGGTCAGCCTGCCGGTTGCGCTCCCGCGGAATCCACTCGTAGGCAACCCGGTCGAACCCGTCCGCGAGCTGCCGAGCCTCCCGCGCCAACGGCTGCATCGAGGGGTGCTTGATCTTCCACCGCCCCGACATCTGCTCCACGACGAGCTTCGAGTCCATCCGCACCTCGACGACCTCGGCCCCGACCTCCCCCGCAGCCCGCAACCCGGCGATCAACCCCTGGTACTCGGCCACGTTGTTGGTCGCAACCCCCACGAACCCCTTGCGCTCGGCCAGCGTCTCCCCGGTCCGGTGATCACGGACAACGGCCCCGTACCCAGCCGGCCCCGGGTTGCCCCGCGACCCTCCATCGGCCTCGACGATGACCTTCACCGGCCGTCCTCCTCGCGTGTCCAGGTGTTGTCGGCACCGATCGTAGGCACCGCGCGGGGGCGTTGCGTGCCCCCTGGTTCGAGGGCGTTCACCGGGCGTATATGATTCAGCCACACCGGTCCGGGTGGCGGAATGGCAGACGCGCTAGCTTGAGGTGCTAGTCCCCGAAAGGGGGTGGGGGTTCAAGTCCCCCCTCGGACACCAGCACTATTCACCAAGGGGGTGGGGGTTCAAGTCCCCCCTCGGACACCAGCACTATTCACCCCCACTGGGTTGATGGAGACATCAGCTTCGTGGGGGTTTGCTTGTAGTGGACCTGCGGGTCTATCGCGTCGTACAGCTCCTCCAGTCTCGTCGGGGCGTGTCCTCGCAGTGCCTCGCTGACGTCTCCGATGGAGTCGATCGCCGCGTAGATCTGGACGATGTCCCGCTCGACCGGTGCCGGAACGGGCGTCCGGGCAGCCCGTGCCGCTGCGCATCGTTGATCACCTCAACCAGCGCAGCCGAGTTGACGCCGGCCATGATGGCGTTCTGGAATCTCGTCAGCTTGGCTTCCACGTCAGCGAGCCTCTTCTTCGCGGCAGCACGACTGAAATCGATCACCGGTTCTTGTGAGTCCATCAGCGCGGCAACGATCCGGTTCCGCTTCTTCCGGTCGAACAAGTGCCCGAGTCAGCCGTTGATGGCGTCATGAAGAAGGCCCTCCCGCAAATAGACCGCTCCGGGATGCGACGCGAGCACCGGAGAGCCCGGAGCCAGGGTGCGTGTGGGCACCGGTAGTACATGGCTTTCTTGCGTGGGCTGCCCTCCATCTTCCTGCCGCAGATGTCACACCGAATCCGGCCGCGGAACAGGTAGCGGTGCTTCGGACAGGCGGCAGAGGACTTCGACGACCGAGGAAACGAAGGCATTCCACCACCTCTACGGCGCTGCGGTCGGTACTGGCTACCCGGAGAACGTCCTGGAGCACCTGACGTTCACGCTGGCCGAGGCAGGCTGGACCGAGCTGGAAACGTCCGAGTGGGAGGGGCATCGTGGAAGCGCTCCTACACCGGGGCGAGCACTGCATCCGAGCCTCAGACGACCCGGTGAACCGGCAGGTGCGCCTGAGCGACGGCAGGGACGAGCTGAACCTGGACCTGCTGGCGACGGCGTCTTGGTCGACGGCGCCATCGACTTCGGGGACGGTTCGGCGCCCTTTCTGAGGTTGCCCTCGCCAGCCCAAATTACAGTGCTCGGGCTGCACCCGACCACCGACGGGACGCTGCGCGGTCCGCACTCGGTCGAGCTCGCCGGACATCAGCTCCACGCATTGGCCGAGGTCGCCGGCCTGCGACACCCGGCGACCGGCTAAACGGCGATCGCGGCGACTCGTAGAACTCAGGCAACTGGTCCTCGGGCCTTCTCTAGCACCCTCTCCACTTCGGCCACGACCTCGTGCGACCGGCCGTAGGTGGCGACCGCGTCGTCGTACAGGTTGCGGAGTTTCGCGAAGGCGGCCTCGACCTCGCCGCTCACGAGGTGCTCTTCGGCATTTCCCAGACGCTCGTGAACGACCTCGCGGGTGAGGTACGTGCCGCGCCGGCGGCGAGAGAAACCGAAATCACGCTTCGCACCGGTCCGCCCGGATCGATTCGAGTCGTTCGCGGATCGGATCCGATGAGGGATCGTCAGGTCGAACTCGAACGCCGGGTCGGGTGCGGCATCCCCCTCCTTCGGGAGGTACGGAGTGAATACACGGATCACGTCCTGGCTCGTCAGCCGCTTTTCGTGGTCCTTCGCCAAGAGCCCCAGAACCAGCTCGTCCACTTCAGGAGGAATTCCCGGTACGCGTTGCCGCAAAGACGTCGGCACGGTATATAGGTGGTGCTGCTGGAGCGACGGCCCGCCGTTCACCGCACGGAAAGGCTCGGTTCCGGTCAGCATCAGATGGAGCACGCAGCCGAGTCCGTACAGATCGGAACTGGGCAGGTCCCCTTTTCCCTGGAAACGCTCGGGCGCCATGTACGGCTCGGTGCCGACATTCAGCTCGGTGTACCGCGTCGGATCGCCGTCGATGGCCAGGGCGATGCCGAAATCGATCAGGTAGACCCAGCCCTGCGAGGTGATCATGAGGTTGCTCGGGGTGAGGTCGCGGTGCAGGACGTTCTTCGCGTGCGTGGCAACGAGAGCCTGCGCCACGGGCACCGCCAGACAGGCGACCTCCGTCACCCTGGGACAGTTCCTCCCCAGGTAGTCGTGCAGCGTGATGCCGTCGACGTACTCCATCACCAAGTACGGACGCGTCCCGTGCACGCCCTGGTCCAGGAGCTTCGGAACGTTCGGGTGATCGACCTTCGCCAGGTTCCTCCCTTCGTGGGCGAACCGGCCCAAGAGCTTCCTCTCGGCATTGGCGTTGACCCCCTCCGAAACCGTCCGGGGGGTTTTGACGACGACATCGCGACCTGCGATCCGATCGAAGGCGATGAACGTGAGCGCCATCCCGCCACCGTCGATCGCACGATCGACGCGGTATCGATCGCCGACCGATTCACCAATCCGCAATTCTCCGCGCTTTCATTCCGAAGGCCACACGTGCCGGGCGGAGTATAGCTGACGGACTCCGGCTACCACTCGTGGCGGCAGTTCCTCTAGCATCTCCAAGACTGCGGGGCTGTTCCATGCTCATCACCACCTGTCATCCGGACCGGAAGGCTTCGATCGACTTGATTCGCCATGCCGTGGAAATGATCAGGGTCAGCGCGAGCAACCTGCGGGAAGACGATCGAAGGTGTCCGAAATCGGTCGCGCTCAACGTCCGGAACAGCACGACCGGGAAGGACAAGTTCCGGGCGCGGCTCGAGCTGTTCACGCTCGGGCCGTTGATGCAATCGCTCGATGGCATGGAGTTCGCGGGCTCTTCGCGAGACGAAACCGTCGCGCATCTCCTGGAACGCACCCAGGCAAACACGTGGAAGAGAGTTCACCCCGGACTCGCCGAGTGGACGATCCAGGCACTCGATCACTACCTGGCCGCCCTCCGGGACCATCGAGAGAGAGCCGGGATACCCGCGCTGATCCCCGTCAAGGCCGAGTGGGTGATCAGCAAGGAGCAACGTCCGCGGGACGGCCGCGGGGCCGACCTCTACGAGTGGACGAACTGGGGCCGCCGGTACCGCTCCGCCGACGGGAGCCTCCGAGAGCTGTGGCTCATGCACCTGAACGACCTCAAGGAGCGCTCCGCCGCGGAGCTGACGGCCGCGGCGCACGTGCTGGCCCACGGCACACCGGTGGGGCCGGCGGCACCCGCAGACCACACGACGCCGATGCGCGTCCGGTTGATGGCCTTCTGCGGCGGGTCCGGCGAGGCGGAGCCCAGAGGCGAGTGGGAAACCTCGACCACGCACGCCGAGTTCGGTGATCGCGTGGTGAGACGGGCCATGAAGGTCATGGACGCCAACGATCGTATCGCCGGGGGTGACTGCGCCGAATGCAAAATCACCAACAGCTGTACCGCACTCCCCAGGTTCCCCGTTCTGCCGGACCTGCGGACGCGACAACGGGGCAGGCGCACCGTGTCGGTGACCGACCTGCGCGCCTACGACGAATGCCCGGCCCGTTACCACCTCGAGCGGCAGCACCACCTCGCGGACAAGGAGAAGTCCGAACCGGCACCGGTCGTGCTCGGCCGCGAGGTCGACGACTGGCTCAACAAGCGCCACGAAGCCTCCGCGGCGCGGTGCCGCCCGGATGAGATGACCGACCTGTCGTTCCCCGCGCTACCACCGGAGGACGCGTCGCGCGCCGCGAGGATGCTCATGCGGCACACGGCATTCTGCCCGCTGTCGGACAGGACGCAGGCGCCGCCCAGGGTGCAGCCCTCAGTGGCGGCGTACGACGACGACCTGCGGGTCGTCCTGATCGCGACACCGGACCTGATGTTCCACCGCGACGGGACGTGGATCTGGAGGGAGACGAAGACCTCGTCGAAACCGCCATGGAGAGGCGGCTCGTTGCTCGGCCAGTTTCCCCAGCTGGCAATGGGAGTCCTGCTGCTCACGGCCAAAGGTCTGTTCAAGACCTCGCGCGTCGAACTGGAACACCTGCGCGCGGACGGGGGTTCGCTCGAAGTGGTCGATCCGAATCAGCCCGAGGTGCTCGCCGAGGCACGCGAGGTGATCGGCGCGCTGATGCGTCCTCTGCTGGACGACGACGAGTTCGTGGCCACCCCGTCGACCGGCTGCGGCGACTGCCGGGTTCTCGCGTGGTGTGCACCAGGACGTACACACCTCGCGGAAAGCGCCCACGAGAAGGGTGGCCGGTGAACCTGAACGACCCGAACCTGGAGCTCGTCGGCGACGTGGCGCGTGCCCTGGTGGCACTGGACGCTGTGAAGGACCTCGCCGCGTTCCACCTCCCGTATCCCGCCGAGGCGCAACGAGCCCTCGATCGGCTGGTGCTCAGGACGTTGCGGGACAGGGCCGCACCGCCGGCCAGTGTCCCCGGAATGGTCACCTTCTGCCAGGAACGACCGGTCGTGGACTGGCCGCTCACGCTTCCGAGTGGCCTGTTCGCCCCGGGAAGCCGTTTCGTCGACGAGGAGTACGGCTACCTGACCGAGCTCTGCTTCGAGGCGGCAACCGCCCTTGGCACTGCCTTTCCTCGCGAAAGTCCGGTCGACACCATGCTCGACGACCTGGCGAAGCGGTGCCAGGCACGGCAGGACGCGGCGGCGTACAGCACGTTCCGCCGGATGCTGGCGGAATCGCCGGTGCTGGACAACGAGGCGGTGAGCACAATCAACTTCGAGCTGCCGCTCGGCCTGCTCGACGACGTCATCTGGAACGTGTACCGCAAGGCTGATGAGCGGTGGGCCGATCGCGGCCTGTACCGGGCCTGCGGTGGCTGCTCTCACCTCGCGATTCCGCTCGGCGCGGACGAGTGGTGCTGTGAGAGCGACAAGTGCGGCGAGGACGTCGTGGAGTCCGGCGGCAGCTGGACCGACGACGAGGGACCGCTGCACCACCTCGACCGCTGGCACCGCCAGTTCGTGTCCAGGCAGGCGCAGGCCGTGCTGAGGCTCGCCGGGAGGCTGGAGGCGGTGGGGGCGAAGGCCGAGCCGTGGCCGCGCTTCGGCACGTACGACCTCCAAATCCTGTTGTCACACGGTCGAACTTGGGGAATCAGGATGGTGGACTGGGGCAACGCCGCTCTGGCGGGTGTGACGGAGCGGCCGATCGACGAACCGTCCACGGTGGACAGGGTGTACCGGGTGGTCCCCGGTGAACGCCTGCTCGCGGATCCCGGCTACCTGAGCACATTCCGCGCGTTCGGACCGGCGGACGGTGTGGAGGTCGTCACCGACGAGGAAGTCCTGCGCACCACCGAGGCCGCGCTCGTCCCAGGGGGTGCGGGTGCGTAACGCCGACGCATGGCTCATGCCGCTGGTCGATAGCTTGCAGGAGAACTGGCCGGACCACGACACCCGGGCGACGCCTTTCCTCCTCTGCCAGGTCGAGCTGGGGTTGCGCCTCCTGGAACGCCTCGATCCGAACGAGCGCGCGGACGGTGCCTGGGTGCTCTTCGGCGGATATGCGTTCGGGCAGATCCGTGGTCTGGTGTCCACCAGGGAGCAGGAGTGGATGGTGGCATGCGCACGCCACCGGCTGTGGCCGCTTCGCCGCCGGCAGGCGTGGCGGGACGCCCTTGACGCCTATCGGCAGCTCGACGCACAGGTCCGCGCCTACACCGTGCCCGAAGACCTGGGGCCTGCCGTGTTCATCGGCCCCGGCGACACCGCGACCGACCGGGTGAAGCACTACGATCGGGCGCTTTCCGAGCTTCCTGAGCACCTCGGCCACACGATGCTCATGGCCGAGGCCGGTCCTTACCACTTCCTGCGCTGGGGCAAGCGCACGACCATCGACATCCCCGGCGACCTGGTCGAGGACATGCCGGTCGCCGAACGTCATCCGGTCGACCGGCTCACCGCGTTCAACGGCGACCCTGTCGACATCAGGCGAGCCGAACTGCTGGACACCGCGGAATGGCTGGTGGGCAGGGAGTACGAGCTCGGGTTCGACCCGATCAGGGATTGGGTCTCCCACCTGCGGGACGTGCTCTTCGACGTTCTGGAGCAGGACGGCTCCAGATATGTCGAAGCCGAGTCCTTCCGGCTCGACGGCCTGGTCAACGCGGTGGGCATCGTCGGCGCAGGCAAGAGCACGCTCATGCAGCTCATCGCGGTGTGGGCCGCTCGCCACCCGCGCTCCCCGCACGTCACGATCGTCGTCGGGGACGTGGCCGAGCAACTGCGGCTCACCGAGTACCTCTGTTCGGTACTCGGTACTGCGGCGGCGGCACCGGTCATCGGGTTCTCGACGCGAGGACGTCACATCCAGGGGTTGCACCGGCGGCTCACCGCGCAGGGCAGGACGTCCCTCATCGACCATCGCGGCGAACCCGGTTTCGATCTCCTGAGCACGGCGTGCCCCCTCGACGCGCTGCGTCCGGAGACGAAGAGAGAACCGACACGGTTGCTCGACGCACCCTGCGTCGGCCTGCACGTCCCGTCCGACGACGAGCCCGACGAGGACGACGACCGCCCCGTGCGCGGAAGGCCCCGTGGTTGTCCATTGTGGAATGACTGTCCGCGGCACGGCGCGGCGCGCACGCAGGTAAAGGCGTCCATCTGGGTCGCGAACATGGCGTCGCTGGTGACCAGCCCGCTTTCCCCACACGTCAGCGACGTCAGGTTGCGCCAGCTGGAACTCGCCTGCCTGCGCAGCGACATCGTGATCATCGACGAGTCCGACAGGGTGATGATGAACCTCGACGAGATGTTCGCCCCGTCGGCGACGCTCGCGGTCAAGGGACCCGACTCCTGGCTGGACCAGCTCCACTCCCACAACATCGGTGAGCTCGCCAGAGAAGGACGCATCCAGCTGTCTGACGGCAACGTACGGCGCTGGGACGCGTCGCTCGGCGTTGTGTCGACCGCCACGAACAGGCTTCACGAGAGGCTGATCCGCCGCAAGGACGTCCGCGAGTGGGTCGGCATCGAGTTCTTCAACTCGTGGACGCTGCAGGAAAGGCTGCTGAACGAGGTCTACCCCCGCGTAGAAGGCGACGACGCGGCCGCCTCTCTCGACGAGGACCTCGCCGTCGACGACTTCGACCACCACGCACACGCACGGGCCTCCGCCGCCGCAGCACCGGACTCAACCGACCGGCGAACCCGGCTGGAGGCCATCTTCGACGTCTTCCGCGACGATCCGCTCGGTGATCGTGGTCCCTACGACGACGAAACGGACCTGCTGGTCGCGTCACTGCACGACGTTCTCCACACGCTGGCGCCCTCTCGATCGCGCGGCAAGCTCGCCACCGTGCTGCAGGCGCTGTTCGGCGCCCTCCCCACCCCGCACGTCAACGAACTCGTGTGGAAACTGGAGTTCGTCTTGCTGGTCACGGCCCTGCACCACCGGCTGAACCAGCTGACCCACCTCTGGCCTCAAGTGGAGGCGGCGCTGAGACTGGAACTGACCGACAACGAACTGGTTCGCAGGCCGCCCCTCGACTACTCACCTCTCATCCCCGAGTCCCCCATGGGTAACCTGCTGGGCTTCCAGTACATCCCGGACGACGCCTCGGACCCCGACCAGGACCTCCTCACCGGGACGCTGCGGTTCTTCCGCTGCGCAGGTGTGGGCAGGGAACTGCTGGTCGCACTGCCGGGGCTCACAGCGGACCCGCAACGGAAGAGGTCCGGCCCGCACACCCTGCTGATGTCCGGCACCAGCTGGGCCGGCACCTCGACGAGGGCGCACGTCCCCGAGACGGTGAAACTGGTGCTCCGGCCGCGGGACGAACGGCTTCAGCCCGTCAACGAGTCGGTGTTCACCACGAGGTTCCTCTACGACAGGGGCGTACCGATCAGCCTGTCGGGCCAGCCCAGAAGTGTCCGTCCGGCCGTGCTCAAGATGATGATCGAGCAGCTCGGCGAGGAACGGCCGGGCGCGCACCCGATCCTCCAGGAAGAGCTGAACGAGGTCCCCCACGAGCGCCGACGGGCGTTGCTGTTGGTCGGCAGCTATCGCGAAGCCGAGATCGCGGCCGACCAACTCAACGGGATGGGCCGGTGGAAGGGACGTGTTCACGTGCTCGCCGCCGACGACGCCGACCTGGACGACGCGGCGCCTGGCATTGGCGACACCCGGCGGCTGAAGGCGGGCTCGATTCGCCGCGGCAGCGTCGCGCGGTTCGCCGACGATCCGAACGCGCTGGTCCTCGTCGCGCCTCTACTCGCGGTCGAACGCGGTCACAACATCCTCAACAGGGTGGGTAAGGCAGCCTTCGGGGTCGCGTTTTTCCTCGTCCGGCCTCATCCCGTGCCCACCGACCTGAGCCTCGCGGTGTTCGCGATCAACGACTGGGTGACCCGGTTCGTGCGGGGAACGCTGGAAAAGCCTCTGGTTCCGACCACTCCACCGAGCTTCCGCGAGCTCGTGAGCGCTGCGCCATCGCTGGACGCGGCGGGCAAGGCCTTTCGCGACCTCGCGCGTGCCCGCTGGGGCAAGCTGCTGACCAGGAGGTACTCCTACCTCCGGTTGTCCGCCGCCGAACGCCGTTCGTTCGCCTGGGACCAGCTCGTGACCATGTGGCAGGTAATCGGCAGGCTCGTCCGCGGTGGGGTGCCCGCGAGAGTCGTGTTCGTGGACGCCAAGTTCGCGCCGCGACTGGCTGCGGCGGGAGCGCCCGGAGCCACCGGTGCGAAGAGGAAACCTCGTGACACTCCGGCGACAAGTCTCCTGGTGAACATCAAGGACGTGCTGGAGCCGTTCTTCGCATCGCACGGTGCCGACGCCCAGCTCGTGCGGATGTTGTACGCCCCCATATACCACGGGCTGAACAAGATGTTCCTCCAGTCCCAGCTCGAACTGGCCCGGCGGGCCGCTACCGAGGACCGGTGATCATGGGGTTCGAGTACGAGAGGATCGGCTTCGGCGTCTACGAGCCGAGGCCGGGCTACGACGACCTGGCGATGGACTTCGACGCCCTGGCGTTTCCCGAGCACTTCGCCGGTGTCGCAGACCTGCTCGGTTCCGTCAGGGAGGACGGGGAGCCCCTGCGCGCGGCTCCCACGTACCAGCTGAACGGGCTCATCCAGTCCCTGGCATCCGATCTCTCGGTGATGCGGCGAGGATGGGACCGCGGTGTTCCGCGCACGCACGGATGGCTCTACCACCCCGCCGCGCGGCCGAATCCGTTGCCGGAGCGAGTTCTCACCAGGCTTCTCGAGTTCTGGATCACCGGTCTGAGCTCCGGTGACGAGTACGAGCTCGCCGCCCGCCGGCTCCTCGATCGGCTCAGCGCCACTCCTCCGCAGTGGAGCAAAGCGACGATCCCCCTGTTGCGCGCCGATGTCAGCAGCGGAGGCACAGCCGCGCCGACGAGCCTGCAGTACGTGCTCCTCGCCGACCACTTCGCGCGACGAATCCAGCAGCTGCCTCCGTTTCGCCACGGCGGCCGTCAGCTTCGGTTCCGGGCCGTCGCCCGGGGCCCGCGGCAGCAGGGCGCCGAACTGATGTCGCAACCGCTGGACCACGACTTCGGCGGCAGGACCTCCTGGTTCTCGGTGTACCTCCACGTCACCGTGCACACCGTGCCGTTCGATCCGTTGCCCAAGATCCACCTGCACACCGGCATCCGCCGCTGGGCGACTCATCCGGACGAGGAGATGGGCAGGCTCAAGCTCGGCTTCGGCCGGGCAACATCGGTCTACCTGAGGCCGACGGTTCCCTGGCTCCCCCAGGCACCGGTGAGCGACCGCTACGGCGTGGCCCAGCTCATGTGGGACAGGGAAGCCGAACGTCCGGACTGGCGTCGAGGCGGTCCCGCGCACCTTCTGAACCGAGTAGCCGGTACGCGGAGGTTCCCCGGAGTCGACGAACTCCTGAGCGACCCTGAACCGTGGTTGCGGGGCAACGACAAGTTGGAGGCGCTGGTCGTCCACTCGACCGCCATGGGCAAGCACGACATCGCCACCGGGCTGATGTCGCAGCAGCGGTCCAAGATCATCGAGTGGGCACAGGAGGGCCTGTTCCCCGAGCTTCGGAGAGTTCCCGACCTCGTGCGCTCCGACATCGTCCAGGACGCACCCGCGAACGTGCGCAGGCCTGTGCCGAAGAGTCGGCGCGACGATGCGGACGCCGCAGCGGCCCAGCGCCTTCGACAGTCGCTGGGCGCCCTGTGCGCGCACCGGACGGAGAGCGGCGAGCGCGTGTTCGAGGCGAGATTGCTGTGGCAGTCACAAGCCGTGCGCGACTCGGCGATCAACGCGTTGATCGCGACCCTGGGGCTCACCGGTGACGGTGGCGCGGGGCAGCACGGCGAGATCGATCACGAAACGAGCGAACCGGGTTCGCCGGTGCTGCTGATCTGGGAGAGCCCGGAGCTCACGGTCCGTCTCCGCTGTCTGCGCCTCGGCCCGCTCGGCGGTTCGCTCGGTGTGAACAGGAAGTCCCGGACCAAGCGCCAGGACCGGCTGGTGGCCATCGGCGAACGCAGGAAGGCACTGGAGAAGTTCCTGGCCGGCGACGGGGCGAGTGTGGCGCTGCCGACCCTGTCGTTCGTGGAGATCCCGAGACGCCGAAGCTTCGCCTACCGCGGCAACGATCCGAAGTTCGCCATCCGGCTGGGCTGCGCCGACGCCGGCGTGTTCACCCAGTTCATCGCAGATCGCGGGCCGCAGCGGGATCACCGCGCCAGGTCGTCCTGGCTGGACGGGTTCCGCCAGGCCGGAGCCACCACCGTGCCTCTGCCGGACGTTCCGGCCGGCCTGCCTGCCGACACGCAGTACCTCGCGCTCTGGATGGCGAGCACCCGGCGGGACAGCCCTTCCTGCCCACGCCGGAAGCTGCCGGTGGCCGTGCTCGTCCGTCCCGGCGCCGACGAGGGCGAGCATGTGCTGGGCTGGGATCCGGAGGCGGTCCACGGCATCGGTGGCTGGACGACCTACCCCCGCCTGCTGACCAGGTTGCCCGCGTTGGCCCGGGTCGCGCCCGAGGAACTCGACGACGATCCACGGCTGCAATGGGTGCCGTGGTCCGTTCACACCCGCGACCTCGAAAAGCAACGAGAGACCCTGGACGGCTTCCTGCAGGCGGTCCTGCGCTCCCCCGAGGTCGTCGACCGGCCGACCGTGCTCATGGCGCACAGCCAGAACGCGCGTCAGCAGTGGACGTGGCTGCAGGACGGCGTGGTGCGCAAGGACCTGATCCGGACCGGGATCGCTCCGCCGTCCGGCATCGGCCCCGGTCTGAAGCTGGTCCGCGTCCGCACCAATGATCAGCGCGAGACGGGCACGTGGTGGGGCGTCGACCACCCGGACGAGGTCAACGGCTACTCCAAGGGCCTGTGGAAGCGGGGCGACCAGGCCGGTGACGCGCGGGTCTTCTACAGCACGGCATCGAAGGCCTCCACCGCCGGCAAGGCCGCCGCGGTGGCGGACAAACTCGGCACCCGTCCCATGCGGACGGGTGCCAACAAGGGTGAGCCGACAACGGACATCGGGGTTCCCGGCTGGAACCCTTCACTGGTCGAGTTCGCCGTTCTCGCGTGCGAGGCCGACGCCGGTGACGATCCCGAGTCGATCGCGATGGCGCTGCACCAGTTCCGGCAGGCACCCGATCATCTCGACTGGTTGCGCCTGCCCCTACCGCTGCACCTGGCCCGCCACGCACAGGAGTACGTCCTGCCCGTGGCGGCAGCTGACGAGGAGGACCCCGAGCAAGCGCCGGAGGTCGTCGAACCCAGCGCACTCGTGGAGGACTGATCAGCGTTCCGACATTATCTCTTCCAGGCGAGCCAACGCCGCCTTGTCGCTGTCCCTGAGATGAGGCAGGGTCTTGAAGAGTGCGCGTGCGCGATCGGCCGCGAGCACGGCGTCGGCATCTCTGCCTAGTCGTCGGCGGGCCTCTGCCACCGACACAAGAACGCGGGCCTCGTTCGCCGGGGAGTCTTCGCGGTAGAGCGCCGCCGCCGCTTCGCCGTGCGCCGCCATCTCGGACCACGCGCCCAGTTTCCGATGAACCCGCAGGACGTTGCGGTGGATCGAGGCCTTGCCGTAGTCGTCACGTACATGACCGATCGCCGCGAGCGCCTCGGCACCCCGTTCCTCGGCGCGCTCCAGCTGTCCCGTGGCCAGGTCAGCGCTGAGCATCGTGTTGAGCACGTGGGCGATGCCCCGTCGGTCGCCCAGCTCCTCGTAGATCGACAACGCGGCCGCGCAGTGGTCCAGAACCTCGTCCCACCGCCGCTGGTCTTCAAGAACAACGGCGAACTGCTGGTGTGCGTTCGCTACGTCGAGTCTTGCCCCTGCCGTCTCCGCGATGCGAACGGACTGGCGCAGGTGCCACATCGACGGCTCCCAGCTGCCCAGCTTCCGTTGCGTCAGACCGACGAGCCGATGACTCACAGCGTCGAAGCGGGCCGCGTCCCGCCCCAGGTACGACCTGTCGACCTTCAGCGCGTCGCGCAGCAGCTGCTCGGACTCGCGCCAGAAGCCGGACCTGATGTGGAAAGTGCACAACGCGGCGGGGAGAAGCCATCGGTACGACGACCAAGCAGCGAAGACAGGTGCCTTCAAAACGTCGGTGAACGCCTGGTGCTCGGCGAGCAACCACTTCATCGCCTCCTCCCGCGTCGCCGGGCGCGGCAACGGCACGTCGTTCTCTGGCTCACCGACGGGCAGGTCACGTCCTGAGCCGAGCACCCGGTCGCAGCGGATGGCGAACCACAGCAGGTACTTCAACAGTGTTTCGCGCACGTGCTCGGCGAACTCGGGCTCGGAGGTCGTGAGCGCGTACTCGCGAATGACGTCGTGCACCGCGTAACGATCGTCTTCGGCGGCATGCGCGACGTGAGCACTCAGCAGTTCGTCCAGTGCTGCGGAAACCTCTCTCACGGACAACCCCGCCAGGTAGGCGATGACCTCCGGGCGCACCGAACTGCCGGGGTGCAAGGCGAGAACGTGCGACACCCTTGCCGCGTTGCGACTCAAGGCGTTGCAGGTCCAGGAAAACATTTCTCTCAGGGTGGCTCGGTCGCCGGTCTTGATCTCCAGAATCGCACCGGCGCCATCCAGTTCACCCAGAACACTGCGCAACGAGTGCGACTCGCGCTGCGACGTCTTCGCCCCGACGATCTCGATGGCTAGCGGCAACCCTCCGCACCTTGCCACGATGTCCTTGGCGACAGCCGGTTCGTCACGGACGCGTTTCTCGCCGATCAGGTCCGCCAGCAAGCGCAGTCCCTCTTCCTCAGGCAGCTTCGGCAGGCGGATCTCGCAGGCGTTGGGAACGTGCAGTGCCGACCGGCTGGTGACGACCGTTCTGCTCCTCGGCCCGACCGCGACCAGATCTCGCACCTGCTCGTAGTTCTCCGCGTTGTCCAGCACGACCAGCACGGCGGAGTCCGCGAGAATCGACCGATAGGCGGAGCGGAGGTCCTCGACCGGCCACCCAACCGGTTCAACGCCGAACGAGCGGACAAAGTGCGAAAGCACGGTCTCCGGCTGTACCGGGGTGCGGCCGGAGAAGCCCGCAAGGTCGACGTAAAGGCGGCCGTCCACGAATCGGCGGCGGTCTACCCGCGTCGCCCACGCCAGCGCGACCGCGGTCTTGCCGACTCCCGCAGCCCCCGTGATCGTCGCGACCGGAGCCGCCGAACCGTCCTCGCCCAGCAACACGTCCAGCCGCGCCAGTTCGGCATCACGCCCGCGCAACGCCGTGACGAACGGCGGCAACTGGTACGGCGCCGAGTAGGACTTGGCGACCGGAGGCGTCCCCGCACGCTGGTGCTCCCTCACCGCAGCCCTTATCTCGGAGGACGCGCCGATGCCGTGCCGTTTCGCGTTGGTCAGGTACCGGGTGAACGCCGACTCGATCTCACGGCCGCGGCCGGCAGCCGACAGCGCGCGGAACAGCGTGCTCCAGACGTGCTCGTCGATCGGCCACAACGTGATAGCGCGCTCGGCGGAGGTCACCGCCTCATGCGGTTCGTCGCACCGGATCTCCGTATCGATCAATTCCAGGTATAGCGCCCTGCGGCTGTCGCCGAGCCGTTCGACCTGGGACGCCAGGGCTTCGCAGTCGCTGAGCGGCCAGCCGGGACGCCAGAGGTCGCGAGCCTTGCGCAACATGGCCAGCTTCGCCCGTCGCGGCAGGGATCGCGCCGCCGCCAACAGCGACTCGTACTGGTGAACGTCGATGTTCCCGGGTTCGATCGCGAGCCGGACGTCGTCGCGCAGCGGAATCACCTCCGGCCCCAAAGCCTTGCGCAGCCTGGACACATGGCTGCGAACCGTGGTCTGTCCCCCGACGTCGCCAATGACACCGAAAGCGTCGTACAGCCTTGCGTAGCTCACGGCGCGCCCATCGGACAACGCAACGAAGGCCAGCACGGCGAGCGGACGAGGCGGGAGGGGAACCTCCTCACCACCGCGGAGAACTCGCGGTTTGCCGAGCAGTTGAACCTGGACATCACTGGCGTTCATCAGGGTCAAGTGAATCACCGTTCCCTCACGAACAGAGCGCAACGCGCCGATGTTGACGCCAGCGCCCGGCGCGTCAACATCACGCCAACAAGGCGCCAACAACGGTCGGCGACGCTTTCGTCATAGCAATCGAGTCGAAAGTGGGACTTCGAATGACGACAGAGAGGTGGCCGGTGCCGCACGGCACGGGCGGCGGAGTCCGGCACACGGTCGCTGCCGACCGGACGGTGCTGGCCGTCGTGCACGGCGTCGCGGCGGGCAGGCGCCTGTGCGACGCCATCACCGCGGTCGAAACATTGCCAGGAATACAGGTCGTGTTCACAAGTCCACCAGTTCCCGGCAATGGCGTGAACGAGTTCCTGACGAGGACGGGAGCGCTGACGACGCCTTGGAATCAGGCACTCCAGGACCGGTTCGACCTCACCATCTCCACCTCAGCGACCGGTGTCGACCAGCTCGGCGGCCCCGTGTTGCTGCTCCCCTCGCTCAGCGAGCAGGGGCGAATCGTGGACCACCACGGCCGCGACGCGATCACCGCGGTGCGCCGCGTGTTGAACCGGCCCATCGGGGCACGTCGGGCCCCACTCGTGATCGGCGTGCCCCGGCACACGGACCTCCACCTGCTGAGCCGCCCCTTTCCCGAGGTCGGGCGACACGCGCAGCTCGTGGGCGACCCGAGCTTCGACCGCCTGCTGCGGATCGCGGATCAGAGGACGGCGCTGCGCGCACGACTCGGCATGGCTGCAGGCGACCGCGTAGGTCTCCTGCTGTCGTCCCGGGGATCGCGCTCGCTGCTCGGGCGGGAGCCGGGAACGCTGCAGGCGATCAGCCGGGCAGGGCGTCACCGAGGTGACCGCCTGTACTGCTCGCTGCACCCCGACGTGTGGATCGGCCACGGAGTCAGGCAGGTCCGGGCGTGGACGGCAGGCGCGGTGCGGGAGGGCCTCGTGCTGATCCCGCCCCACGCCGACTGGCGTCCCGTCCTGGCCGCATCCGACTACGTGATCGGAGATCACGGGATCGTTACGTCCTACGCGGCGGCATTTGGCAAGCCTGTGCGGTTCGCCCACGCGCCCAAAGCCACCGCCCAGTCGGATCTGCAGGTCCCCACCCTGTTGCCGTCTCGCCATCCGAACCGGGTTCCCGCAGCGAGCCGATCGCTCGATCGGATCACCTCGGCGCCGTTGAGGTCCTCGGCCCTGCTCCAAAGACTGGTCATGCGCCTTCTCGGAGCGCCGATGTGAACGCCGGACGCTTGCAGCGACTGCCTCAGGGAAGGAGGTAGACCATGACGTGCACGTGCTCGCACACTCACCTGCGAGACAACGGAGGCGAGGGAGAAGGAAGCACCGGCGACCGGTAGGTGACTGGAGCGCTCCGAGCACAAGAAGGGCGTGGCCCGCATCCTTCAGACCTGGGCCACCTCCCAAGCCCATCTACAGTGTTCCATCTCAAACAACTCTGGGGCCTCAGTGCTCAGCACCATCACCGACCGGCCAATTCGGCGAGACAGCGGTTGCAGCCTCCGACGGCTCCATGCGGCTGACGGAAACAGGAACACAGACAGCAATGACATTGCCGCTGGCTTTGCACAGAAAAGACCAGGTTGAACTAGCCAGGGCTAAGAAGAGTCACACGGGTGAATACTGTGCGACTTCGTCCTCGGACGCTGGCTTTATTCCTACCAGCAGGGCGGAAGCTGCTATCGAGCGTCCGCCCTGCTGCGTTTTGGACCGTCTTCAGGCCTAGCTTCTCGTACAGTTCTTGCAGCTCATCATGCTCGCCGTGACACGTCATACTCCTCACTGCGCCGAACGCGTCGATCATCGCGTAGATCTCGGCTTGCTCCAGCCTTGACCTGGGACGCCCTGTTCGGCCGCGAGCATCTGTCCGGCGCGATGAATGGCCGGCCATGACTTTGCCCGGACGGTTTCGTGTCGGCGATCGCCCCCTGACTGGAGGCCAACGCCTCGCCGAGTCACGCGGGAGCAAGCGAAAGGGTAGGGAGCGAAACTAGGCTCTCTGTCCCCGTTCGTACTCGTCATCCGGCTCGGATCAGCGGCCCCTTGCCCGGCCGGAGCCGCAGCATGCTCGTGTGGCACTGCGTTCCCCCGTCTGCGACGAAGTCGGCCTGAGCCAGATCCTCGAAGACCTCGGTGGACAGGGGGAACTCCGGCTTCTTGAACGTGGCCCCGGAAACGGTGACCAGCTGTATCAAGTCGTACACCCGCGTGCCGACGTAAATGCTCACAACCTCGTCCAGCGCCGTTTCGTCGGTGTGCTGCAGCTGACCACGCGGAGGCCGCACTCGTCGACCTTGACCAGAAGCGATACGCGGCCGCACGTCGTCCCGTCCCACCCGCTACAAGCATCTTTTGAACGCAGGCTGGGGAAGCGGGACAGGGTCACACTTCCGTCCCATTCCCCTGTATCGAGCTGTTTACTAGCTGATTGCCTGGTTTACGCGTCCTATGCAGTCGTCCTAGCCGTCGTCGCCGGCGTCATCACCGGGACAACTCGACCAGCCATGATCAGTTCAGGTGGAGGCGCAGGCATAGAGAACAAGTCGCTCCTCGGACACCAGTTCCTGCTTGACGACGAAGGGCGGTGTGCTCAGGGTTTCCTGCCGAGGCTTTCCATCACACGGTGGTGACGACCTTCGCGCGGGCGTGTTCGGTCTCGACGTAGCGAACGGCATCGGGCACTTCGTCCAGCGAGTAGACACGGTCGATGACCGGCGTGAAGCCGCCGGACTCGGCGAGGTGCCGCAGCGCCGCGAGGATCTCCCGGTCCTGCGCCGTGGTGAGCACCAGCAGCCGGTCGCGGACGAACGGGGCCAGCAGCTTCACTCTGATCATCAGCCATATGGGACCGACGAGGCTGCTGCCGCCGGACACTCCCCCTCCGGACAGCACGATCGTTCCGCCGGATGTGAGCGCGCGCCGAAACGCGGTCAGGGAGTGGTTGCCGACCAGGTCGAGGACGAGGTCGTAGCGCGTGCCGGTTCCGGTGAAGCCGTCCGCGGTGTAGTCGATGGCGTGGTCCGCGCCGAGCGACGCCACCAGCTCGACGTTCCGAGTGCGGCACACGCCGGTCACGGTGGCACCCGAGGACTTCGCGATCTGCACGGCGAACGTCCCCACGCCTTCGGATGCCCCGTTGACCAGAACGTGCTGTCCCGGCTGGAGGTTTCCGACGTCCCGCAGTCTCTTCAACGCGGTCTGCCCGGCCAGCGGTACCGCGGCGGCCTGTTCGAACGTCAGGCTGGCGGGCCTGGTTTCGACGAGGTCCTCGGACACGTACTCGGCGAACGCCCCGTCGGCGGTGCCGAGGTCGCCGTACACCTCGTCACCGGGGCGGAAGCGCCGCATGTCCCTGCCCACCGCCTCCAGCGTGCCCGCGAGGTCCCGACCGCGGATCTTCCTGCGTGGAGCGGGACTCCGGTCCCGGTGAGTCTGGCCAAGCAGGGGTCTCCGCGCATGATGTGCCAGTCGTACGCGTTGATCGAGGCCGCGCGCACGAGCACCTCGTTGCCGGAGGCCGCCGGTGGCTCCACGTCGCGGAGCTCCAGCACATCCGGCGATCCGCACCGGTCCTGGACGACTGCCTTCACCGGGTCTCCTCGAACACGCGGTCGGCGGGGACCGGACGAGTCGGTGACGCCGGGCGGCGGATGATCCACTCCGCGACGGCGAGGTTGATGAGCCAGGCGGCGAGCATCAGTGCGGCCTTGCTGGGCCGGTCGAGCTCGCCGACGGCCACGAGCCACGCGGTCAGCGTCACCGCCTGGGTGCCGGCGGCGAGGCCGATCGCGAAACCGCGGATCATCCAGGCGCGGTGCCCGGCGACGTCACGGCGGCGGATGGCGGTGACACCGAGGACGAGGGACAGGGCCCACGCCGTGCCGAAGATCAGCCGGATGCCGGTGAGCAGAGCGCCCACGTCATCGGGTTTGGGGTAGAACACGGTCATCCACAGGCCCGACAGCGCGCCGAGGAGTCCACAAAGGACCAGAAGTCTTCCTGCCGCGCGGTGCCATCCCCGTCTGCGGCGGCGGAAGCCGGGTGCGAACTGGAAGGCGCCGAGGACGGAGTACACGGTGACGGTGATGGCGTGCAGCACCACGGGCACGGGTGAGGCGAAGAACCGCGCGTTGTCCGGTGTGATCTCCGCACCACCGCCCAGCTCGGCCAGTCGGAGAGCGCCACCGAGCACCGGGACGACGCTGAACAGGATGATCGCGGCCGGGATGAGCTTGTCCAGCTTGGCGGAGGAGGTCATGCACCAGATCGTGGCCCGTGCGGGGGTGTCACCTCATCGGCACAAGGGCCGCGATCGTCCTGGTCGATGGTGCGACCCGCTCGTCGTACTTTCGGCTACTGCCGCCGGAGTCCGCTCCGGACGCGCTTGGTCTCGTAGGCCCAGATGGCGATCTCGACCCGGTTCCTGGCACCGATCTTGGCCATCAGGCTGGCGATGTGGCTCTTCACGGTGCTGAGCGCGATGTGGAGGTCCTTGGCGACCTCGCTGTTGGTGCGCCCGCCCGCGACGGCGGCGAGGACCTGCTCCTCCCGTTCGGTGAGCGGGTCGACCGGCTGACCGGCGCGGCCGGCGGGGCCGGTGTCCGCGAAGGCCTCGATCAACCGGGCGGTGACGCTGGGGGCGATCAGGGCGTCGCCGGAGGCCGCGGCGTGGACGGCCTGGGCGAGCAGCGCGGTGCCGGCGTCCTTGAGCAGGAATCCCCTGGCGCCCGCGCGCAGGGCGGCGTAGACGTACTCGTCGAGGTCGAACGTGGTGATCACGACGACGGCGAGCGGGTCGGGGACGCCGGGTCCGGCGAGCAGGCGGGTGGCCTCGATGCCGTCGATTCCGGGCATGCGGATGTCGAAGAGGCACACGTCCGGACGCAGCCGGCGGGCCAGCTCCACGGCCTGCGTCCCGTCCGGTGCCTGGCCGACGACCTCGACGTCCGGCTGGGCGTCGAGGATCATCGAGAGTCCGGTGCGGACGATCTCCTGGTCGTCGGCGACGACGACACGGACGCTCATGCGGCCGGCCGGGTGAGCGGCAGCACCGCGGTCACGGTCCAGCCTCGGCCGGGGTTCGGGCCCGCCTCGCAGCTGCCGCCCAGCAGGCCGGCGCGTTCCGCCATGCCGATCAGCCCGTGCCCCTGGGACGAGGTGCCGCGGAGGTTGCCGGTGTCGCCGTCGTCGCTCACCCGCAGGCGGACCGACGAGTCGCCGACGGAGACGCGCACCTCGATGCGGGTGGCGTGCCGGGCGTGCCGCCGCGCGTTGGTGACCGACTCCTGGGTGAGCCGGTAGATCGCGGTCCCCACCGACTTCGGGAGGTCGTCGACGGCGCCGTCGATCCGCACATCGACCTCAGGTCCTGGCCGGCCTGGGCTCGCGAGCCGTTCGACATCGGCGACGCCGGGGCTGGGCGCCAGGTCCGCGGGGTCGTTGTGGCGCAGGGCCCGCACCATCGTGCGCATCTCGGTGAGCGCCCGCGACGCCTCCGACTCGATCAGGCCGAGCGCCTCGACCGCCGCCTCCGGCCGGGACGCCACCGTCGCGAGCCCCGCCTGGGCGCGGATCGCCATCGCCGACACGTGGTGCGCCACCGTGTCGTGCAGGTCCCGTGCCAGCCGCTCCCGTTCGAGCAGCTTGACCTGGTCGAGCTCCCGTGCCCGCGCACGTGCCCGGTACCGCACCGCGGCACCGAGGGCGCACGCCGCCCCGAGCACGGCGCTTCCGCTCACCGCCTCCCCCACGCCGAGGAAGCCCAGCGCCGCCGACAGCCCGACCTTGCCGAGCATGACCGCCAGCCCGATCACCGCCTCACGCCCGGAACCCCAGCGGAACAACGAGAACGGGAACAGCACCATGAAGACCATCACGGTCAGCTCGGGCTCGCCCCCGAGCACCAGCGAGGCGGCCGCAGCAACACCGAACACGACGGCGACGGCGACCAGCGGCCTGCTGCGGCGCAGTAACAGCAGCGGCAGCAGCCCCACCGCCAGGACCAGCGAACCGGTCCGCGAGCTCAGGTCCGGCCGCAACAACGCCTCGAGCACCGCGACCGGCAGGAGCACGGCGACGAGCGCCCAGTCCCACCACAGCCGCGCCGCCGGACGCACCGGCCGGGGCTCATCCCACACCGACCGCAGAAGGGCGAACACGACCTCATCGTACGAGAGCCGGCACCAGGACAGACCAGTTCGAAGTACGAGACGCCGTGACGTCATCAGCCGCGGCGATCGCCGACCGCCGATCGTTGGCATCGAAGTGGAACAGATCCCCGCTGGCGACCTTCACGCTGTCGGGGAACTCGTCGTGGCCGCGGGTGACCGCGGTGACGGCAGTGCCCTCGCGCAGGAGCAGGTTCAGCACTGGCGTCCCACGACGCCGTTGGCGCCGGTGATCAGCATCATGGCGGTCGTTCCGCTGCGCCCGGCGGGGTCTGGCTGATGTGGACGGTCGTGTCACGCCGCAGTGGTGAGGCGTGCTTCGGCCGGAACTGCGCGGAGGCGGCGGGTCGGGAGCATCATCGTCGGGTGGGCGACGCTCCAGGCCGCGGTCTTGCAGATCAGCTCCTTCAGGCGCGCGGCCGTCTTGCCGGTGACCGCGGCCGGCTTGGGCTGGTCGTCCGGCGTCACCCACTGCACGACGGCGTCGTGGCGGCCGAGGCTGATGCACTGGGCCGAGTAGCCGATCTTGTTCTGGGGCAGCTCGCGGCCGGTCAGGCGGGCGGTGATGGCGTCGGCGGCCAGGTGGGCGGTGGGGACGCCCGAGGCGCACGACATGCGCAGCGGGGTGCCGTTCGCGCCTGGGGCGAGCGCGGCGTCGCCGACGGCGTAGACGTCGGGGTGTGAGACCGAGCGCATGGTGTCGTCGACGACGATCTGGCCCGCGTCCGACACCCGCAGGGTCGTGGCGGCGGCGATGGGGTGGACGGCGAAACCGGTGGTCCAGACGGTCACCTGGGCCGGGATCGTGCGGCCGTCGGTGGTGAGCGCGCCGGTCGGCTCGACGGCGGCGACGTCGGTGTGGTCGTGCACGGTGATGCCGAGGCGGTCGAACGCCTTGCGCAGGTGGCTTTGCGCCTTCTCGCTCAGCCAGTCGCCCAGGCCGCCGCGGGCGGCGAGGGACACGGCGAGGTCGGGGCGGGCCTCGGCGATCTCGGTGACGGCTTCGATGCCAGTCAGGCCGCCGCCGACGACGAGGACGGTGGCGCCCGCGGCGAGCTCGGCCAGGGTCGCCCGCAGTCGCAGTGCGGCCTGCTTGCCGGCGATGTGGTGGGCGTGCTCGGCGACTCCGGGAACGCCGTGGTCGGTGACGGTGCTGCCGAGCGCGTAGACGAGCGTGTCGTAGGCGATCTCGGCGGGACCGTCGGCGTCGGCGATGCGGACGGTCTTGCGTTCGGCGTCGACGGCGGTGACCCGTGCCGTCTTCACCTGCACGCCCGTGCCCGCGAAGACTTCGGTCAGCGCGCGGGGCTTGAGGTCCTGGCCGGTCGCGAGCTGGTGCATGCGGACCCGCTCGACGAACTCGGCGTCGGCGTTGACGAGGGTGATCTCGGTGTCGGCGGGGTGCAGCCGCTTGGCGAGGCGCCCGGCGGCGTTGGCCCCGGCGTACCCGGCCCCGAGAACGACGATGCGGTGCTTCATGGTTTCGCTCCTGTCCGGTTCGGTGTGTGCTCCCTGAACCGGACAGCGCCGCGAAACCTGACAGCAGCCGCGTGTGACCTGCGTCACCAGTCGCCGGAGAGTGCCTCCCGGTGGTCGGACAGGGCCCACCGGCGGCTCGCGCGGTCGAGTTTCGCGGGGTTCGCCTGGGCGTGGACGGCCGCGATGCCGTCGGCGGTCACCTCCAGCGCGACCACGCCGGCCACCCGGTCGCCGACCACCATCACCAGAGCGGGCACGCCGTTGGCGACCGCGGCGTACAGGTCGGGGCGGCCGCCGACCATCTCCCACTTGGCCTCGCTGGGCTTGAACAGCGTGCGGAGGAACCTCGCCACCCGCAGCGCGCCGACGACCGGGTGCGGCGCCGACACGACCACGCCGCCACCGTCGCCGATGCTGATCGCGTCGTCGGTCAGCAGCCGCACGAGCGACTCGGTCTTGCCGCTGAGCGCCGCGGCGAGGAACTCCTCGACGATCTTGCGGGCCGCGGCCGCGTCGACCTCCACCCGCGGCCGGTCGGCGGCGAGGTGCTGCTTGGCACGGCGGTAGATCTGCTGGCAGTTCGGCTCGGTCAGGTCGAGCACCCCGGCGATCTCGGCGTGCGAGTGGCCGAACGCCTCGCGCAGCACGTACACGACGCGTTCCTTGGCCGAGAGCCGTTCCATCAGCGTGAGCATCGCGATCGAGACCGACTCGCGCTGCTCGACGGTGTCGGACGGGCCGAGCATCCGGTCACCGGCGAAGACCGGCTCGGGAAGCCATTGCCCCACATAGGTCTCGCGCCGCGCCCGCGCCGAGGTGAGGCGGTTCAGGCAGAGGTTGGTGAGCACCTTCGTCAGCCACGCCTCGTGCGTCTCGATGGCCGTCCGGTCGGCGGACTGCCAGCGCAGGAACGTGTCCTGCACCGCGTCCTCGGCATCGGTGGCCGACCCCAGCAGGCGGTACGCGATGGCTTCCAACCGCCCCCTGGCCGCCTCGAACACCTCGACCTCATGCGCGCTGACCAGCATGATCCCAGTCAATCACCCACGCTGGTGGTCGTGGGGCGGTTGTGACACTCGCCTTCCGGCGCGGTAACAAGCGAGTCACCGCGCGCGAACGATGGTCGTGCACACCGAGACACGAAGCGTCACCATCGCCACGGCCGTCATCGCGTTGGTCATCGCTGTCGGCGTCAACGCCGTCAGCGCGGCCATCGCCCCGGAGTGGTCGCGGAAGAACGTCCTGTGGCTCGCCGTCGCGGTCTTCGTCTTCGCCGTGGGCACGGCGTTGGTGTTGCGCCGTTGGCGCGCAGGGACGTCGCTGGCCGGGGCACGGGCGGTCGCGGCGGTGGACACCGGCGACGGTGTGCTGGAGGTCCTCCAGGTGTCCAGGTCGGGCTCCATCCTGGTCAGCGGCCACGCCGAGAACGGCGAGTGGTCGGCGTGGAACGACCTGCGAGCGGGCGGAAAGGCGTGGGACGTCGCGGCTGTGGTGCCGGCCAACGATGTCGTCGAGTACTTCGTCGTGGACACCGAGGGTGTGTTGCGGACAGCACGACGGGACCGCGGGCAGTTGTCGGCCTGGCACCCCGTGCCCATCGCCGGGGTGCGTGGCCAGCTCGTGCGGATCGCTGCCACGAGCCTGATGCCGGGACACCGCGAGGTGTTCGCGGTCACCGACGGCGGACGGGTGCTGCACGCGTGGAAGTGGGACGGCACGCCGTGGTCAGCCTGGTCCGACGCCGGGCTGGCCGGGTGCATCGACGTGGCGGCCTGTTCGCAGAGGGACGGCGTGCTCGACCACTTCGCGGTCGACCGGGACGGTGCCGTGTGGCAGCGGTGGTACGCGGACGAGCAGTGGCACGACTGGGAGAACTGGGGCCGGCCCGGGTCTGCGGCGCGAGCGGTCAGCGCGTACCGCAAGGCCGGGGGGTTCCAGGAGGTGGTCGTGGCCGGCAAGTCCGGCGACCTGGGAAACCGGTGGTACAGCGAGGAGGAGGGCTGGTCCAGCTGGGGAGTGCTGGACACGCCGCCCGCCGGGCTGGACGACGTGGCGGGCGGCACGACCAGTGCTCACCACATGCACTGCGTCGGGGTCGGCAAAGGCGGTGACCTCTGGAGCATGTCGTGGTCGGGTTGGTGGTCGTCCTGGCGGGCCGTGCCGAAGGCCTGAGCGTTCCACGATGTGAGCGCCGTGGCGAGGTAGTTGAGATGTCACCTAGCCTGGCGGGCATGCCGTTGCGAAAGCTGGGTTTCCTCACGATCGGGTCGTTCGACGAGCACGACCCGGCCGCCGGGCACGCGTCCACCCTGGACCTCATCGAGCTCGGCGAGGAGCTGGGCTTCGACAGCGCCTGGGTGCGGCACCGGCACCTGCAGCACGGCATCTCCTCCCCGGTCGCGGTGCTCGCGGCGGCCACGCAGCGAACCAGCCGGATCGCGCTGGGCACGGCGGTGATCCCGCTGGCCTGGGAGAACCCGCTGCGGCTGGCGGAGGACCTGGCGACGGTGGACGTGCTGTCGGGCGGGCGGGTGAACCCCGGCGTCAGCGTGGGGCCGCCGATGCACTGGGACGACGTGAAGGGTGCGCTCTACCCGGACACCGCGGAGGTCGAGGACTTCGGCTACGGGCGGCTGGAGCGGTTCCTGCGGTTCGTGCGCGGGGAGAAGGCCGCGTCGTTCAGCGGCAAGGAGGGCATCGAGGTCTGGTCGGACCGGGTGCAGCCGCACTCGCCGGGGCTGAGCGAGCGGCTCTGGTACGGCGGCGGCAGCCTGCGGTCGGCGCGGTGGGCGGGTGAGCACGGCATGAACCTGCTCACCAGCAACGTGGTGCAGGCCGAGGAGTCCGAGGACTTCGCGCTGATCCAGCACGCGCTCGTCCGCGAGTTCCGCGCGCACCACCCCGACGGCGACAAGGCGCGGGTGTCGCAGGGGCTCGTGGTGATCCCGACCGACTCGGCCACGCCCGAACAGCGCGCGAAGTACCAGCGGTACGTGGACGAGCGCACGCCGCGGACGGCGAGCCCGGTCGGGCCGCGCAGGATGATGTTCGCGCGCGACCTCATCGGCACCTCGGAGGAGATCGCGCGGCAGCTCGGCGAGGACCCCGCGTTCCGGGAGGTCGACGAGGTGGCGTTCGCGTTGCCGTTCAGCTTCGAGCACGCGGACTACGTGCAGCTGCTCACCGACATCGCCACGAAGCTGGCTCCCGCGCTGGGCCGGCCAGCTTCGTGACCTCGGTACAGGTCGATGCTGAATCCCCAGCCGGGCGTGTTGATTGGACTCCAAACGGCTGACCGGTCCCCCTAAGCTCCCTGTGGAGCCGCTGACCGCACAGCAGTTGGGGGGCGTGTGACTTCCGACGACGAACCATTGGCCGAACGCCTCGACCAGCAGACGCTGAGCTCCGCAGCTCACGTTGACGGCAACCTCGTCCAGGCCGGATCCATAATGGGTGGCGTCCACCTGCACCGGACCCCGGCTGACCAGGCCTCGCCTGTACCGCGGCAACTCCCGCCACCGAGCCTGCACTTCGTCGCCAGGGTTGATGAGATCAGGCAGCTGAGCGCGTTGGCCACGCGCTCGTCGGCGTCAGCGCCGGTGCTGGTTGTGATCAGTGGTCCTGGCGGTGTCGGCAAGACAACCCTCGCGTTGAACGCCTTGCACCCACTGACCAATGCGTTCAAGGACGGTCATCTCTACGCCGACCTGAGGCCGAGCGGCACTGAGGCGAATGTCGAGGCAGGCGAGGTGCTCGGCCAGTTCCTGCGCGCGCTGGGCGTGCCACCCGAGAAGATCCCGATCGGACTCGCGGAGCAACAGGCACTCTTCCGCACGATCACGGCACAGCGCTCAAGCCTTCTGCTCATCGACAACGCCACGTCCGCGGCGCAGGTCTACCCGCTTCTACCCGCGGGTTCGAGCATGACCGTCGTCACCAGTCGACAACGTCTTGGAGCATTGGTCGCCGCCGGGGGCCATCTCGTCAACCTCTCTCCTCTCGGCCAATCCGAGTCACTCGAGCTGCTGGAAAGAACGATCGGTGCTGATCGAGTGGCTCGCGAACCACATGCTGCGGCCGAACTCGCTGTCCTGTGCCACGGCATGCCCATCGCACTGTGCGGAGCCGCCGCGCGACTTGGAAGCAGGCCTGAGCGATCGCTCGCGAGAGAAGTCGCGGAACTGCGCGACGAGCATCGACGCCTCAGCGTGCTGTCGATCGATGAGACGCTGTCCGTGCAAGCCTCGTTCGACCTCTCTTACCGCGAGCTACCCCCTCAGAGCAGGCGGCTCTACCGCCTGCTGAGCTTGCACCCAGGCCTGAACTTCTCGCTGGCAGTCGCCCAGTCCGCTGCAGGACTTTCAAAGCACACAACTGAATACTTGACAACATCACTGGTCGACTCAAGTCTTCTGGAAGAGACCGGCGACGACCGCTTCCGGTTCAACGACCTCATCAGAATTCATGCACGCGAGTGCTGCCGACGACACTCCAGGAAAAGTGATCAGGTAGCCGCTCGCGGACGTATAGTCGAATGGTACGTGAACACGACACGAAACGCCGATCGCGTGCTCACGCCCTATCGAACACCGCCGGAATATCTCAATCAACACGGTCCGAGCGCTCCTCCCGAATTCCCAGACCGGGCAGCCGCTCTTCGGTGGCTGGACGAAGAACGAGCAAATCTCATGGCCGTCACCCGCAGCGCACACAGCAACGGCATGGCCGAGGCAACCTGGCACCTTTGTGATGCACAGTGGTCGCTTTTCCTGTACCGGCGACACTATCGGGATAGACTGGAGATAGATGAGATCGGTGTAGCGAGCGCACGGTCCTGGGGAAACCGAGCCGCTGAGGCAGACATGCTGAAACGCCAAGGTCGACTCCTCGGGATGATGGGAAAACTCACTCAAGCAGTCGAGTGCCTGACCGAAGCGGCGACCATAAACCGGTCGATCTCGAACCGACGCGGCGAAGCGGATTCCATCGCCGATCTCGCTCGAGTTCATCTCGACCACGGCGACGCCGCTGCCGCAATCCGGCACCTCGACATCGCGCTTCGAATGCATCGACAACGAGGCGACGACAGAGATGTCGCTCTTACCCTCGTCGCCGCTGGTCTCGCACGTCTTGATGCGGGCGATGTGAAGAACGCGTTGTCCGAGCTGAAAGAGGCACACCGCATGCTCGGCGAACATGTGGACGGAGATCCTTACAACTTCGCGAGGGCTTCGATCGCCCTCGGCAAGGTGAACGTGCGTCTCGGAGAGCACGGGAGCGCGCTTCACAACTTGCAGGAAGGCCTCGCCCTCATGGAGAGGTTCGGCTCTGAATACCATCTGGCGGAAGTGTGGGCTCTACTGGGCCAGCTCGCAGAAGCGAGCAAGGAAGACCACCAGGCGACCGAACACTACAACAGGGCACTGCGGATCTACGTGGCGCTCGACGCCAGCGAAGCACGTGAGATCGAGAGCCGGATCCAACGGCTCAACGCCAGCAGAGGACTTCCATGAGACGGCAAGATGAGTGGCTCGAAGTGCCGATCGGGTCTAACGCCGAGCGTTGGCGGACTCGACTTCCCGACCGCACGGCCCTAGTTGTCGCCCACTCCGTCACGGCGCTCCAGCGGCTCTTGGACGTCACCGCCCTGTTCGACGGCGATGAACGGGTGCAAACCTTGTTCACCCAGGGACCTGGCGTTTTCTCAGCCGGCGTGCCTGAGCTCCTCGAGCGACTAGGTGCCGTTGTAGTGCCTTGGCAACAGGCAGTGCACACGACATTCGCCATAGCACTTGCTTCTGGACATTCCGGTCTTTCCGAAATCCAAGCACCCATTGCAATTTTCCCACACGGTGCCGGCTACAACAAGTTCATATCGAGCAATCACGGATCGACTGATCATGTTCTACCGGTTTACGGCGTGAGCAAGACGAATCTCGTTCACGACGGGCGGGTCGTTCCGTCGACAGTCGTGCTAGCGCACGAAGACGAGCTCACCGTTCTGAAAGAACAGTGCGCTCAAGCCCTGCCGGCGGCACTCGTGGCAGGAGATCCGTGCTTTGACCGTCTTCTGCTGACCAAGTATCGGCGTCCGGAGTACCGCACCCGGCTGGGGCTGGCCCCCGGCAGGAAGCTCCTGGTGGTCAGCTCTACCTGGGGGCCTGGTTCTCTGTACAGCACGGACGACATTCTGGATCGAGTTGCTCGCGAGGCAGCGACGGACGAGGTCGCGGTATTGGCGATGCTCCACCCCAACGTGTGGTTCGGCCACGGGCCCTGGCAGATTCGCGCTTGGTTCAAGCGTTACCGCCAAGCCGGAATCCGCCTGTTGGAGCCGCATGCCGACTGGCGATCGTATCTCATGTGCGCTGACTGGTTCATCGGCGATCACGGCTCCGTTTCCCTGTACGCCATGACCGCCGAACCAGCCCAGTTGCGAACGGACTTCCACCTGAGATCAGTCGTTCCGGGATCGGCAATGGCGCTTCTGCACGCTGCTGTGCCGACCGCCGACGCGGCCACGCCACTTTTCGAGCAGTTCAGGCGGACCGATCTCGTGACCGGTGTGCGGGACAACTCTGCTGTGATCAACCGGATTACCTCGGAACCGAACTCATGCGCCCAGAACCTTCGTTCAATGATCTACGCACACATGAAGCTCGATGAGCCCCAGTTCGCGGCGAAGCTCGAAGAAGTGCCGCCGCCGGACAACCTGTTCCGCGATCACTGACACAGCCGCAGAGGTCCGACACGCCGGTCAAGCGGAAGCGGACATCTCTTCCGCTTGACCAAGCACGTGCTGGTTCAGGCGCCCGGCTGGGCGATGCGCACGAGGATCGCGCCGCACTCCTCGCAGCGCACGACCTCGTCCGCCGCGGCGTCCTTGACCTTCGACAACGCGCTGCGGTCGAGCTCGATGCGGCACGCGCCGCAGCTGCGCGACTGGAACACGGTCGCGCCGACGCCGCGCTGCGCGCGCTGGCGGTCGTAGAGCTTCAGCAGGTCGTCGGGGAAGCCCTTGACCATGACCGAGCGGTCGGCGGTGCGCCGGGTCTCGGTCGCCTCCAGGTCGGCCAGTGCGGCGTCACGGCGGCGGGCCGCGTCTTCGAGGCTCTGGCGGGCCTTGTCGAGCTCGACGCGGGCGAAGGAGGCGTCGGCCTCCACGGCCTCGCGGCGTTCCATCAGCTCCAGCAGGTCGTCCTCCAGGATGCCCTGGCGGCGCTGGATCGTGGCCAGCTCGTGTTCGAGGTCGGTGAGCTGCTTGGCGCCGACGGAGCCGGACTGCATCAGCTTGCGGTCGCGCTCCGCACGGGCCCTGACCTGGTCGATCTCGGTTTCCTGGCGCTTGAGGTCGCGGTCGAGGTCGGTGAGCGTCGTCTCGACGGCCACCAGCGCGTCCTGCTTCGTGCGCACCAGCTGCTCGACCTCGGCGATCTCCGCGATCTCCGGCAGCGTGCGGCGCCGGTGGGTGACACGCGCCAGTTCGGCGTCGACCTCGGCCAGGTCGAGCAGCCTGCGCTGCACTGCGGGATCGGCTTTCACGCATGTCCTCCTGTTCGGCTCGTCGCACCGACGGTCCACGGATCGGTCCGGCGCGTGGAGACGAGTACGTCGACGGTACCGCCGAAGGCGCCGCGCAGGATTTCCGCCGCCTGCTCGCACCACGGCCACTCGCTGGCCCAGTGCGCAACGTCCACGAGCGCGGGGCCCCCGGACTCGACGTGCTCGGAGGCCGGGTGGTGGCGCAGGTCGGCGGTCACGTAGGCGTCGACGCCCGCGCGGGTGGCGTTCGCCAGCAGGCTGTCGCCCGCTCCGCCGCAGACCGCGACCCGTTTGACCAGGCGTTCCGGGTCACCGGCGGCGCGCACGCCCTGCACGGTCGGGGGCAGCGCGTCGGCCACGCGCTGGGTGAAGACGCGCAACGGCTCGGCTTCCGGCAGCTCGCCGATGCGGCCCAGCCCGGTGTCGCCGGGCAGGTCCGCGATCTCGTGCACCGCGAAGCCGGGCTCCTCGTAGGGGTGCGCGGCCCGCATCGCCGCCACGACCGCGGCACGCCGGTGCCGGGGCAGGACGGCCTCGACGCGCGTCTCCTCGTGCCGGGTGAGCTCGCCCACCTCGCCGATCGCCGGAGTGGCGCCGTCGAGCGGGCGGAACTGGCCCACGCCACGGGTGAGCCACGCGGCCTCGGCGTAGTCGCCGACCCGGCCCGCGCCGGCGTCGGTCATCGCCTTGAGCGCCCGCTCGGCGTCGCCGACCGGCAGGTAGGTGCTGAGCACGTCCATCGGCGGGCGCGGCGTGGCGTCGAGCGGGCCGGTGACCGTGAGGCCGATGGCCTTCGCCAGCGCGTCGGAGACGCCGTTGAGCGCGCTGTCGGCGTTGGTGTGCGCGCAGTACAACGCGATGCCGTTGCGGATCAGCTTGTGCACCAACGCACCCTTGGGGTCGTCGGCCGGAACCCCGTTGACCCCGCGCAGCAGCAGCGGGTGGTGGGTGACGAGCAGCTGCGCGCCCGCCGCGACCGCCTCGTCCACTGTGGACCGGGTCGGGTCGACGCAGACGAGGACCTTCGTCACCTCCTCGGCCGGGTCACCGCAGACCAGGCCCACCGCGTCCCACTTCTCCGCGGTCTTCGGCGGATACGCGGCTTCCAGCACCGCGATCACGTCGGCGAGCTTCACGCCAGTTCCTCCATCACTACCCGCAGCGCGTCCACGAACACCGCGAACTCCTCCGGCGGCCGGATCGCGACGCGCACGTACGTGTCGTCCAGTCCGGGGAACGTGTCGCAGCGGCGCACCGCGATCCCCTTGTCCCGCAACGCCGCGTGCGTTCCCGGCGGCACCTTGAGCAGCAGGAACGGGGCTTTCGGCGGCACCACGACGAGGTCTCGCAGCTGCTGGACGGCATGCGCGGTGTGCTCGGCGGCCTCGCGCGCCAGCCGTTCGGACTCCTCCAGGGCGGCGGGCTCGCAGCACGCCGTGATCGCTTCGAGCGTGAGGCTGCCGACCGGCCAATGTGGACGGCCGAACGCCAGGCGCTCCAGCGTCTCCGGGTCGCCGAGGAGGTAGCCGGCGCGCAACCCGGCCAGGCCCCAGGTCTTGGTGAGGCTGCGCAGCACCAGCACGCCGGGGTCGCCGGCGAGCGACTCCGGCTCGCCGGGGACGGCGTCCATGAACGCCTCGTCGACCACGAGCCGGCCGGGCAGCCGCTTGACGCGTGCGGCGTCGTGCAGCACCGACGTGGGGTTCGTGGGGTTGCCGACGACGGTCAGGTCGACGTCGGCGGTGACCTCGGGCAGCGTGAAGTCGCCGCTCAGGGTGATCCGTTCCACCGGGACACCGGCGTCGCGGAACGCGACCTCCGGCTCGGTGAAGCCGGGGTGGACGATCGCGACGCGGCGGGGCGCGAGCTTCGGCAGCAGCGCGAAGCCCTCGGCGGCACCGTTGAGCAGCAGCACCTCGTCGGGTGAGCGCCCGTGGCGGCGTGCGACGGCCTCACGGGCGCGTTGCTCCGCTGCTGCGGACGGGTAGCCGCCCAAGTGGTCGAGCGCGGCGGCCAGCCGGTCGCGCAGCCAAGCGGGCGGGTGCGGCACCCGCACGTTGACGGCGAAGTCGGCCAGGCCCGCCGCGGCGTCGACGTCACCGTGGTGGCGCAGGTCTGGGCTGGTCATCGCGGCAGATACTAGGCGACCAGCCCAGGCGCGCGTCTCACTGCATGTAGCGGCGGAGCTCGGTGAGGTGGCTGATCAGCTCGTCCAGCTGGAACGCGTCGAGCTGCGCGGACTCACCGGGCGGGGTGCGGAAGCACACACGCCCCTTCTCGTTGAGGTACACCTCGAACGCACGACGGCGCCCGAGGGCGTCGGTGCACCCGATGATCTCCCGTTGCGGGGGCACGTCAGTACCGGTCTGCATGGGCGGCCTCCATGTCGTTTGTCCGTACATCTTGCGACAAGGGTTGAGCGTTACCGTGTGGCGGTGAAGGTCGCCTTTGTCTGCACCGGCAACATCTGCCGGTCCCCCGTGGCAGCGCTCGTGTTCCGTGAATGGTTGTCGCGCGAAGGATTGTCCTCGCACGTCGAAGTGTCCAGCGCGGGCACCGGCGGCTGGCACGTGGGTGACCCGGCCGACTCCCGGGCGCTGAAATCGTTGGCGGACAACGGGTATCCCACCAACCACGTGGCCGCCCAGGTCGGTCCCGAGCACCTCGACGCCGATCTCCTGGTGGCACTTGACTCCGGTCACGCGCGCGCGTTGCGCCGGATGGTCGACCCCGACCGCGTCCGGTTGCTGCGCTCGTTCGACCCGGACGCGGACGGCGTGGACGTGCCGGACCCCTACTACGGCGACCGCGCCGGGTTCGACGAGGTGCTGGTGATGGTCGAGGCGGCGATGCCGGGGTTGCTGGCGTGGGTCCGCTCCCGGCTCTGAGGCGCAAGGTCCAGTCTCCGCAGGCCACGGCCGCGGAGGCCGCCGGCCTGCGCTGGTTGCGCGTCGACGGCGGCCCGCCGGTGCCACGCGTGCACTCGGCGGACGGCGGCGAGCTGGTGATCGACGAGATCCCGACCGGCCCGCCGAATCTTCAGGCAGCCGTGACCTTCGGCCGCCGCCTGGCCGCACTGCACCTGGCGGGCGCTCCGGCGTTCGGCGCACCCCCGCCGGGCGGGCCGCGGCTCGCCACGATCGGCAACGCGCCGATGGTCAACGAGCCCGCCGACTCGTGGCCGGAGTGGTTCGCGTCACAGCGGATCGAGCCGTACGCGGTGCGGGTGGGACTGGACCTCGGCGAGCTGTACGCGCGGATCGCCGACCTCGCCGGTCCGGCCGAGCCGCCCGCGCGGCTGCACGGGGACCTGTGGAGCGGGAATGTGCTTTGGGGCGCCGACGGGCAGGTGTGGCTGATCGACCCGGCGGCGCACGGCGGGCACCGGGAGAGCGATCTCGCGATGCTGCGGTTGTTCGGGTGCCCGTTCCTCGACCACGTTCTCGGTGCGTATCAGGAGGTTGCTCCTCTGGCTGACGGGTGGCGTGCGCGCGTCGGCCTGCATCAGTTGTTTCCGCTGCTTGTGCACGCTGTTTTGTTCGGGGGTGGGTATCGGGCGCAAGCGTTGGCGGCGGCCCGTGCGGCGCTGCGAGGATGAGGTTGGGAGACCACCCGGCGGGGCGTTGCGTTTATTGCGAATGCTGCGGATACTTCGTTCAGGGAGGTGGCGCAGTTGAGTGCGGCATTGCAACCGGTCCAGCCCGGCCGGGAGGACGTCGTCGCTGCTGACGCGGCGCTGAGCAGGGTGAAGGAGTACCTGCACAGTCACCCGCAGCAGACGGACGTGGTCCGGGTCCGGGTCGAGGAGGACGACACCGTGCTGGTGCTGCCGCGCGCGGCAGTCGAGCTGTTCACGCAGATCCTCGCCTACATGGCGGCCGGTCACGGGGTGTCCGTCGTTCCCGCCGACGCGGAGCTGACGACGCAGCAGGCCGCCGACCTGCTCAACGTCTCGCGGCCGTACGTGATCGGCCTGCTCGAAGCCGGGGCGATCGAGTACCGGAAGGTCGGCAAGCACCGGCGGGTCAAGGCCGCGTCGCTGATGGAGTACATGCGCAACGACGACCAGCGGCGCAGGCAGGCGGCCGACGAGCTGTCCGCGCTCACGCAAGAGATGGGCATGGCCTGAGTGAGCTTCGTCGTCGTCTACGACGCCAACGTCCTCTACCCGAGCACACTGCGCGACCTGTTGATCCCGTCGCTGACGTTGCCCGATCCCCACGACCGGCACGTGCTGGCAGCCGCGATCAGGGCGCGCGCTCAGGTGATCGTCACCGACAACCTCAAGGACTTCCCGGCGGCGTCGTTGCGCCAGTGGGACGTCGATCCCAAGAACGCGGACGACTTCGTCTGCGACCAGATCAGGCTCGACGCGAAGGTGGTGTGGAGCTGCGTCCAGCAGATCGCCCACTCCTGGCGCACCCCGCCCGGCACGATCGGCGACGTGCTCACGTCACTGGAGCGCTGCGGCCTGGTGCAGGCCGTGGCCGAACTCCGCGCACTCTGACCGGTCATCTACCGTGAGGACGTGCGGTTCAAGTTCCTCCTCAAGCCGGGCTGGCTGGCGCTGACCCTGGCCGTCTGGGTGTTCGCGGGTGCCTGCGTCTACTTCCTGGCCCCGTGGCAGTTCGGCCGCAACGACGAGCGCCAGGGGCAGAACTCCGCCATCACCCGGTCGCTGGCCGGCGACCCCGTGCCGTTCGGCACGCAGCACGACGAGTGGCAGAAGGTCGAGCTCAAGGGGCGTTACCTGCCCGACGGGGAGGCGCTGGCCCGGCTGCGCACGGTGCAGGGCGAGGCCGCGTTCCTCGTCATCACGCCGTTCCAGACCGACAGCGGCAAGAAGGTCCTGGTCAACCGCGGGTATGTGCGGCCGGTCAACGGCATCAAGCCGCCCGAGTTCGCCAGGGCACCTACCGACGAGGTCACGATCATCGGGCTCGCGCGGAACAACGAGTCGGACGCGCGGCCGGCGTTCCAGCAGGACGGGCACCGGCAGATCTACTCGATCAACAACGACGCCGTCGGGCCCGGCATCGAGCCCGGCCACTACCAGCTGGTCGAGAAGCAGGCGGGGGCGCTCGACACGATGCCGTTGCCGCGGATCGAGTCCGGGCCGTTCTACTCCTACGCGCTGCAGTGGATCGCGTTCGGTGTCATGGCGGTCGGTGGCTGGCTGTACTTCACCATCCGCGAGGCACGGCCGGGTGGCGTGCTGAGCGAGGAGCGGCCCAAGAAGAAGAAAACGGTCGCCGAGCTACTTGCGGAAGACGGCGAGGAAGGCGCTGACCAGGGCGGCGCCGTGGCCGACGACGCGGGACAGCTCCACGGCACGCGTCACGTGACCTGAGTCCGGGTTGCGGCCGTGGCCCATCACCGGCCGTTCCTCGACGCCGTGCGAGTAGACCGTGCGGCCGCCCAGCCTGATCTCCAGCGCGCCCGCGAAGGCCGCCTCGACCTGGCCCGCGTTCGGCGACGGGTGCGCGGAGGCGTCGCGGCGCCACGTCTCCCACGCCTGCGGGGCCGAGCCGCCGACGACCGGGGCGCCGGCCACGGTCAGCAGTGCCGCCAGCCGGGACGGCAGCAGGTTCAGCACGTCGTCGAACCGGGCGGAGGCCCAGCCGAAGCGCAGGTAGCGCGGCGATTTGTGCCCGACCATGGCGTCGAGCGTGTTGGCGGCGCGGTAGCCCAGCAGGCCGGGCACGCCGAACGCCGCGCCCCACACCAGCGGGCCCACGACGGCGTCGGACGTGTTCTCCGCCACCGATTCCACGGTCGCGCGCGCCAGGCCGAACGTGTCCAGCCGGGCGGCGTCGCGTCCGCACAGGTGCGGTAGCCGGTTCCTGGCGGCCTCGACGTCACCGGAGTCGAGCTCGCGGCCCATCGACGTGCCCTCGTCGGCCAGCGAACGGCCGCCGAGCACGGTCCACGTGGCCAGGCCGGTCGCCAGGGCCTGCGCGAGCCAGTGCTTGCGGGTCAGCCGTTCGACGGCGACGCCACCGGCGACGACGGAGCCGACCAGCACGGTCGTGTAGGCGACGCCGGCGGCCTTGGAATCGGTGTGGAGGCGCTTCTCCACCGCGGAAGCAGCGGTGCCGAATGCCGCTACCGGGTGAAATCGGCGTGGATCGCCGAACACCGCGTCCGCGGCCACGCCCAGCAACAACCCCAACGCGCGACCCGCGCCCACGGCATCCTCCCCAGCTCGTCGAAGGCACGGTAGCGCCGCAGCCCGGACGCACGCGCATTAGGGTGGCCGGTCGTGGAGCACAAGAGGCTGAAGCTGTACGCCTATCTGGACGCGCGCGATCACCAGCGCACGTACCTGGCGATCATGCGGCTGTTCACCTCCACGTTGCTCGCGGACCTCAGCGCCGGCGAGGTCGCGGGAGCGCTGGCCGGCCAGGAACGCGAGGGCCGCGTCGACCAGGGCGAGTCGCGCATCGAGAACGTCATCAACCGGCTCAGGCAGCTGGTCGAGTGGGGCAACCTGGTCCAGGGCCGGCGCGAGGTCGTGGCGACCAGCATCGCCGAGTTCCAGCACGGCAGCGTCCGCTACCAGGTCTCCAAGCTCGCCGTGCGCGTGCAACGCGACGTGGACGAGCTGCTGCGCGTCCCCGAGGGCGCCCGTGAGGTGTCCCGCGAGCTGCTGCCCGCCATCGAACGCGGCCTCAACGAGCTCGGCGGATCGCTGAGCGTCGCCCTGCTCAACGAGGGCGACCGGACCAGGGAGCTGCTCGCCGAACGCGTCACCACGCTGTTCCTGCAGCACGCCGAGCTGGCCGCCACGGTCCGCGACTTCTACGCCTACCTCGGCCAGGTCGTCACGCGGAACCACCTGGCGCCCGACGAGATCGCGGGCTTCCGCAACCTGCTGGTCGAGTACATCCAGCGGGTCGTGGAGGACGTGCTGAAGTACACGCCGCCGATCGCCACGGCACTGGCGGGCATCGCGAGGGCGCGCTCCGAGCTGCTCCGGCTGCTGGGCACCGACCTGGGCACGAACGTCGAACGCGCCCGTGGCCGCACGCCGGAGGACTGGCAGGAGCTGACCGACTGGTTCGTGGACCGGCCCGGGCGCCCGAGCCAGGTCACGGCGTTGCGCGAGGCCACCGCCCGTGCGATCGGCAGCCTGCTCGCGAGCGTGAAGCGGGCGACGTCCGGCGGCGGCCTGGTGCCGGGCCGGCGTGCCGAGCTGCTGAAGCTCGCGAGCTGGTTCGACAACTCCACCCGTGAGCAGGCGCACGAGATCTACGCGGCCGCGTTCGGCCTGTACTCCGCGCGGCACCTCTCCCCCGCGCCCGAGCACGACTCCGACAACGAGCGCACGCCGTGGCGTGACGGCCCGGTCTGCGACGTCACGGTCAGCGTGCGGTCGCGCGGTGACCGGGGCGGGCGCGGGCGTCCGTCGCGCATCCTCGACGACCCGATGACCGAGCAGTCGCTGCTGGCGGAGGCCCGTGAGGCGGAGGAGATCCGCGCGCGGCACGTCGCGGAGCTCACGCAGGCGGCCGGGAAGCTCGACGACACCACGCTGTCGCACGGCGCGCTGGAGGTGTTCTGCGAGCTGCTGACGCTGGCGATGGCCCAGCGCGACTCGCCGCGCGACAGCGGTGCCGCCAGCGATCCCGTGCGCGGCCTGAAGCTGGAGATCACGCCCGGCACGACCACGCGGATCTCCTCCGCCGCCGGGACGCTGACCCTGCACGACGCGACGGTGGCGCTGAAGCGATGAACCACTTCGACACCCTCTCCGAGATCGACGCCGCCAACGTGGTGCGGTGCGCGCGGACGTTGCTGCGCAGGCCGTTGCTGCGCTCCGACGGACCGGACGGCGAGCTGCTCAGCCTCGTCTACCGGCACCGGGCCGTGCTGCAGGACCTGTTCGCGGGCCTGCTCGGGTACCGGCTCGTGGTGGAGCGCCGGTTCGCGCGGCTGTACAAGTCGGGGCCGGGCAACGACGACACCCGCGGTGTGCTCAGCATGTCGCCGCGCGCGTACGCCTACCTGGCGTTGACGCTGGCGGTGCTGACGGGGACCGGCCGGCAGACGCTGCTGTCCCGGCTGGTGGCGGACATCCGTTCGGCCGCGGGGGAAGCGGGCATCGACGCGCCGGACGACGTGAGCGAGCGGCGGGCGCTGACCGCGGCGTTGCGCCACCTCGTGTCCCTCGGCGTGCTGCAGGAGACCGAGGGGTCGGTAGCGCAGGACGTGGTCCCGCAGGAGGCGTTGCTGACGATCGACACGGACCTGCTGGGCCAGCTGGTCACAGGTCCGGTCGGTGAGGCGTCGTCGCCGGAGCGGCTGGTCGAGCTGGCGGCGCGGCCGGGTCCGCGCGGTGTCGAGCACGCGGTGCGGCGCAGGCTGGTCGAGACGCCGCTGGTGCTCTACGCGGACCTGCCCGACGACCAGGCGGAGTGGCTGCGGCGCAACCAGCGCAAGGAGACGGCGTTGCTGGAGCAGGCGTTCGGCCTGTACACCGAATGCCGCGTCGAGGGCGTGCTGGCAGCCGACCCCGAGGACTACCTGACCGACCTGTCGTTCCCCGGTGTCTCGACGGTCGCGCGCCTCGCCTTGCTGGCGTTGCCCGACCTGCTGGACGACCCGGCGGAGGACGCGCCCGCACGGCACGTGGTGTCGGTCGAACGGCTGCGCGAGGTCTGCGCGCGGCTGGTGGAGGACTACCCGGCCGCGTGGTCGAAGCAGTTCACCGACGACCTCGACCGGCTGGTCGCCGAGGTGACGGAACTGTTGCGGCGCATGGGACTCGCGGTCCCGTGTGCCGAAGGCTGGTCGATCAGCGCTGCCGCGCACCGCTGGTTGCCGTCCCCCGACGGCGACCCCGAGCGAGAACAACCGGAACCCGTTGCGGTGCCCCAGGTGCCGAGCTGGTCCCTGTTCGACGAGGAGAACGTCTCATGAGCAGATGGCGGCTGCACCGCGGCGGCGTGGTCAACATCTGGCAGTACACCGAGCAGACGTTCGACTTCTCCGGTGGCCGCGCGATCTTCCAGGGCACCAACGGTTCCGGCAAGTCCCGCACGCTGGAGCTGCTGCTGCCGCTGTGCCTGGACGGCGACCTGCGCCAGCTCGGCTCGAAGGGCTTCGACACGGTCAGCATCCGGCGCCTGATGCTCGACGACTACGACGGCGGCCCGAACCGGATCGGGTACGCGTGGGTCGAGCTGGTCCGCGAGGCCGCCGACCACTCCGGCAACGAGTACCTGACCTGCGGCTTGGGCGTGAAGGCGTCGAAGACCTCGCAGGCGATCACGGACTCGTGGCGGTTCGTGACGCCGCTGCGGGTCGGCACCGAGCTGCAGCTGGCCGGTCCGGAACGCGTGCCGCACGGTCCGGCCCAGCTGCGTGACCTCGTCGGCGCGGACTGCATGTTCGAGGAGCCGGCGTTCCGCGCGAAGGTCGCGGAGACCGTGTACGGCGTGCCGGCGGCGCGTTACGGCGACCTGCTGCACCTGCAGCGGACGCTGCGCAACCCGGACGTCGGCCTGAAGGTGCTGGAGGGCCAGCTCGAACAGATCCTGAGCGACGCGCTGCCGCCGCTGGACCAGGTGATGGTCGAGCAGCTGGCGACGTCGTTCGACGACCTGGAGTCGATCCGGGAGAACATCGTCCGGCTGTCCTCTGCGGACAGTGCGCTGTCGACGTTCCTGAAGACCTACTCCGACTACGCCTTCGGCGGTCTGCGGTCGGCCTCCGAGCGGCTGGACGCGGCGGACCGGTCGCTGACCCGGTTGCAGCGCGAGCAGTCGAAGCTGACCTCGGAACTGGACGTCACGCGCGTCGAGCGCGCGTCGGCCGAGCAGGCACTCGTCGACATGGAGACGGGCGAGCAGCAGGCGGAGGAGACGATCGCGGCGCTGAAGGAGCTGCCCGCGTTCCGCGACCTGCAGGACCTCAAGACGCGCGAGAACCTGGTGGCGGAGAAGCGTTCCTCCGCCGTCGCCGCGCTGGAGACCGCTCACCGGCAGCGCGCCCAGGAGGACGCCGCCGTCGACAACGTCCTGCGGCTGCTGCGCAGGCTGGCCGAGGACCTGTCGGCCGCGGACGCGCTGAGCCCGCCGCTGCGGGAGAACCTCCGCCTGGCCGGCATGGACCCCGACCTCGCGCCCGTGGTGCCGCAGGTCCCGGCCGCCGAGGCCACGGTGACCACCGCGACCGTGCGCGCCAAGCCCGACCCCGAGGCCGCACCGCTGCCGATCGAACGCCGCATCCCCCCGGCCGCCGCCGGCGAGGAGGTGCTCACCGACCTGGCCGCGGTGGTCGACCAGGCCGTCGCCATCGCCTCCCTCGCCCGCCAGCGGGGCGCGCTGGCGTTGTCGCTGCACGAACAGGCCCTGGCCCTGGACGCACAGCAGCGCGAGGTCGAGTCGCTGCGCGGCAAGGCCCGCGACGCCCAGCTCGCCGCCACCGAGTCGACGGCGCTGCGCAACCAGGAGGCCCAGGAGCTCGCCGAGGTCGTACAATCGTGGTTGGCGCAGGTAGAGACGTGGACGACCAGCGGCCCGCTGGTGGACGAGCGTCCCGGATTCACCCGATCGAGTGAGTCTCGATCTGCCGGTTCGTCCGTCTCGCTAATAGGAAACGCGCGGGGCGGCGACCGGGAGGATGCGGACGGGCCGGTGTTCGGCCGTTCGACTTCGGACGGGTCGGGATCCGGTGGGTCTGGATCCGGTGGGTCTGGATCCGGTGGGTCTGGATCCGGCGGGTCGGGGTCCGGGTTGGGATCCGGTGGGTCGGGGTCCGGTGGGCCGGCGTTCGGCCGTCCGGCGTTCGACCAGGACGACCGCCCGGCGTTCCCGCTGCCCGCCACGGTCACCCCCGCCTCGGCGAAGGCGCTGAGCACGGCGGCCCGCGAGTGGGTGGGCCCGCTGGTGCGCGCCGCCCGCGACGCCGCGCACGCCCACGGCCTGCAGCGCACCGAGCTGCGCGCCCGCCTCGACACGCTCGACGAGGAGCTGATCGGCCTGCGCTCGGGCGACGAGCGCGTGCCGGTGCCCGGCCAGTACGTGTCGGCGGACCGCGACCCGGCGACCGGTGCCCCGTTCTACCGCCTTGTGGACTTCGCGCCGTCGCTCACCGACGCCGAACGTGCCGGGCTGGAGGCCGCGTTGCAGGCCAGCGGTCTGCTCGACGCCTGGGTGACGCTCGCGGACACCGAGCTGAACGACGTGCTCGCCGTCGCCAGCCCGCCCGTCGAGGGCCGCACCCTCGCCCACGTGCTGGTGCCCGCGGTGGAGGGGTCGCCGGTGCCGGAGGGGTTCGTCGCGGACCTGCTGCGCGCGGTGTCGCTGGACGACCGCGAAGGCCTGAGCCTCACCACGGACGGCGAGTGGCGGGCCGGGGTGCTGACCGGGCACTGGACCAAGCCCCAGGCCGAGTTCATCGGCGCCGGCGCGCGCGAAGCCGCCCGTGGGCGGCGGATCGCGGCGTTGGAGGAGGAGCTCGCGGAGCTGCGCCAGCGGCTGGGCACCGCGGAGGACGAGCTGGCTCGCGCGCACGAGCACGTTGCGACGTGGGAGGCGCACGTGGCGGCGTTCCCCGGCGAGGGCGAGCTGATCGCGAAGCACAGCCGGGTGCAAGCGGCGGAGGAGTCGGCGGCGCGGGCGGCGCAGCGGACGTTCGAGCTGCGGGAGGCGTTGGAGGACGCCAGCGCGCGGCTGGAGGCGGCGCGCGGCGAGCTGACCCGTCAGGCCGGTGATGCGGGGTTGCCGTCGGACACCGAGGCGTTGCGGCAGGCCCAGGCGGCGGCCGCGGACGCGCGGCGGACCGCGGACCTGCTCGGTGACGCGGTCAGGAGGCGTTGCCAGGGCACGATTTCCGACCTCACCGACGCCTCGCACCGCTACCACGAGGCCGTTGCGGACCGGCAGTCCGCGGAAGCCGACGCCGACGCGCGGTGCGTCGACCACGCGGCGCAGGCGGGCACGCTCGCCGAGCTGACGGACGCGGTCGGCGGCGAGGCCAAGGAGATCAGCGAGCAGCTCACGCAGCTGGAGAGGTCGCGCAAGCGGATGCGCGCGGACCTCAAGGGCGTGCGCGAAAGCATCACGACCGCGCGCGAGCAGGCGGCGAAGCTGGAAGCATTGCTGGAGACCAACTCCACGCAGGTCGGCGAGGCCGCCGAGGCGAGGCAGCGGGCGAGCGCCAACTTCACGGCGACCGTGCGCGCGCCGGGGCTGGTCGCGGCGGCGTTCCCGGACTGGGACGGCGAGACCGACGACGCCGCTGTCCGCCAGGCGATCGCGGCGGCCGGTGACCGGCGCGGTGGCACCGAGGCCACGGTGATCGCCAAGCTCCAGGCCCTGCAGACCTCGCTCGCGGGCAGCCACGACATCGCCGCCGAGCAGCACGCGGGCCTGCTGACCGTCACGGTGACCGGCGAGGAGGGCGCGAAGCCCGTCGCGGTCGCCGCACGGCAGGTCACGACGAAGCTCGGCGAGCAGCGCGGGTTCCTCGACGAGCGGTACCAGGGGATCTTCGCCGACTACCTCATCCGCGACCTGGCGGAGTGGTTGCGCGGGCAGGTCAGCGTGGCCGAGGACCTGACCAAGCGCATGAACGAGGTGCTGTCGCAGGCGCGGTCGAGCCAGGGCGTGCACGTGAAGCTCGCGTGGAAGTCGTCGGCGGCGCTCGACGACCAGACGCGGCAAGCGCTTGCGCTGGTGCGCTTGCCGTTCGGTGAACGCACGCCGGAGCAGGACGCGACGCTGCGCAGGGTGTTCACCGAGCGGATCGAGAACGAGCGCGACACGCACTCCGGCGGGTACGCGGAGATCCTGTCGCGGGCGCTCGACTACCGGACGTGGCACCAGTTCACGGTCACCGTCGCCGACACCGGCCCCGACGGCAACCCGCGTGAACGCCGACTGCGGCAGCTGTCGTCGGGTGAAACCCGGTTGATCTCGTACGTGACGCTGTTCGCGGCGGCGGCGAGCTTCTACGACGCGGTGAGCGACGAGTTCGACCCGCTGCGGCTGGTGCTGCTGGACGAGGCGTTCGAACGGCTCGACGACCCGACGATCGCGCGCATGCTGGGGTTGCTGGTCGACCTCGACATGGACTGGGTGATCACCTGGCCGAGCGGGTGGGGCGTGTCGGACAAGATCCCGCGCATGCACATCTACGACGTGCTGCGGCCCAAGAACGGCCGTGGGGTCGCGTGCACGCAGACGACGTGGGACGGCGCGGTGCTGGACCGGATCGATCCCTAGTCCTCCTCCGAGAAGGCGTGGGTCTCCCTGCGGAACGGCCGGGGCCGCACGGCGGCAAGGCGCTGTGCGGTCCACAGGTCGTCGCGTTCGTTCAGCAGCAGCTGTCCGGCGCGGCGCAGCAGCAGGATCTCCTCGAAGTCGCGGTGCAGCACCGCGTCACCGGCAACGTGGTCGAGCAGGCCGACGGACAGCGCCAGCACGTCGTCGACCTGCGGGTCGAGCGGGCCGTCCTTGCCGAGCCGGAAGGCGAGCCGGGCGGTCGGGGTGAACCCGAGGTCGGCCACCACCGGGTTCCACGGCTGCACCTTGGCCTCGGCGACGAGGACCCACGTGCCGCGCACGAGGTCGGCGCCGTCGAGGAACGCGTCCGGGTTCGAGTGCGCGTCCACCAGCCGCAGCGACCGGGCGGCCTGGTGGGTGGCGTGCGCGACCTGCCGGACGTCCACCGGTGCGGCGACGGCAAGGCTGTACGAGATGGCCATCGGGTCCTTCTACGGGTAGATGTGCGGCGGCGTGCGGCGAATCGGCAAACTAGGCTGAGGGCGTGAACATGGACCAGCCCGCACTGGAGGAGCTCTGGCGCCTCGCCCGCGAGACGCTCGAAGGCGGCGGCCGGTCCGCGTTCAGCATCCGCGTCGAGGACGAGCAGACCGCGCGGGCCTTGTCGGAACTCCTGCGCAAGCCCGTCGCGCACCCCGCACGTCGCCAGATCTCGTTGGCACGCCTCGATGAGCACGTCCGCGCACACGGCAGCACGCTCCCGGAGGTGCTGGAATCGGTGCACGGCAAGCCGATCGGCCTGTCCACCGACGCGGAAGCCTCGACCGCGGACGCCGTGCTGCGGTACGCGCTGCGCGAACACGGCCTGCTGGCGCGACCGTGGGCGGATGAGTGGATCGAGCACGTCCGCAGGTACGGCAAGATCCCGCAGCCCGCGTTGCCGATGATCGCGAACCAGGCCGCCGAGATCCTCGCGCGGCTCGACCCCGACCGGCCGACGACGCGGTTCGCGTTGGCGGGCAACGACCTCGACGACGGACGGCCGCTCACCCGGATCGTGCACAAGGCGCTCCAGCTCGCCGGCACCGACTGGGAGCGCGCCGGGGTGCTGCCCGACGCCTACAGCAACCCCGTCCTCACCTCGCAGGGCTACCTGACGCTCAACGACACCCTGGAAGCACGGGAGATCACGGTCGTCCGCAGCACGCGTCTGCTCGAGTCCGGCGTCGAAGGCCCGTTGATGGTGCTGCCGGACGGCCTCACGCCGCAGGCCAGGCACCACCTCGACGGCAAGACCGTGCGCTGCCACAACGACTTCACGCCCGACGGCATCCGCACCGCCAACGAGGTCCTCGCCTGGACCGGCGGGACGGCATGGCGGATGTCGGCGAACGACTACCGCGCGGCCGTCGCGACGTTGATCGCGCGCGGTGTCGAGCTGCCGACCCTGAACAGCCGCCCGCCGGAGGCGAGCTGGGACGCCGACCTCGCCGAGACCATGGCCACCACCGGGCTGATGGTCACCGAGGAGCACGTCCTGCCCTCACTCCTCTGAGGGAGCGAACCTCTTCACGTCCCACCGGCCGTGTCCCTCCAGCAGCTTGCGCCCGATGCGGCGCAGGTCGGCGAGGTCGCGTTCGTTCAGCAGGCCGGTGAACTCCTCCGCGAGCGACGCCCGGTACACGCGCGCGGTCGTGCCGAGACACGCCTGCTCGCCCTCGGGGGTCAGCACCGCGAACACCAGCCGCCGGTTGTCCGGTGGCTGCTCGCGCGTCACCCAGCCGCGCTTCACGAGCCGTTCGACGAGGCGGGTGACGCCGGACGGGCTGACGTCCAGCAGTTCGGCGAGCTCCAGCATCGTCAGCCGGCCGCCGTTGTGGTGCAGCTGGTAGAGCGTCACGTGCTCCAGCAGCGAGCACCCGGCGTCGGCCTCCATGCGCCGTCCCATCGCGGCCTTCACCGCGTCGACGCCCTGCTGCACGTACAGCCACGAGTAGATCGGCTCCATCGCCCCATCCTAAAACACGTTTGACAGCGGCACGTTTTCACAGTCAAATATTGCTCATGAAAACCTCTGAGGTCACCGTCGTCGGCGCGGGACCGGTCGGTCTGCTGCTCGCCTGCGAGCTGGCGTTCCAGGGCGTGCGCACCACCGTGCTCGAACGCCTCGCCACCCAGGCAGACACCATCAAGGCCCAGATGATCAGCGGCCGCACCTTCCAAATGCTCGCCATGCGCGGCTTCGGACCCGCGATCGAGCAGGCCAGCGCGGCCGAAGTCGCGAAGCTCGCCTGGTACCGGCCGTCCGGCGGGCACTTCGCCGGACTGTTCAAACTGGACGGTCTGCCGCTCGTCATGCTGACGCAACAGGCACTCGAACGCATCCTCGAAGCTCGCGCGCTCGAACTGGGCGTCGAGATCCGCCGCGGTGTCGAGGTCACGGACCTCGACCTCGGCAGCGAGTTCGTCGTCGGCTGCGACGGTGGCCGCAGCACCGTGCGCGGGCTCGCCGGGTTCGACTTCCCCGGCGAGGGGCCGACGCTCTCCGGCTACCAGGCGGTCGTCGACCTCGACGGCGACCTGCCGTTCGGCTGGAACCGCACCCCGGCCGGCGTGTTCGCGTTCGGGCCGCTCAAGGGCCGGATCATGCTGATCGACCACTCCGGGCCGCCCGCGACCAGGGACGTCACGAAGGACGCGCTCGAAGCGGTGCTGCGCCGGGTCAGCGGCCACGACGTGCGCATCACCGCCGTGCACACCGCCACCGTCTGGACCGACAACACCCGCCAGGCGAGCACCTACCGCCGCGGCAACGTGCTGCTCGCGGGCGACGCGGCGCACGTGCACTCGCCGTTCGGCGGGCAGGGCCTCAACCTCGGCCTGCAGGACGCGCTGAACCTCGGCTGGAAGCTCGCCACCGGCGACTCCGCGTTGATCGACACCTACACGACCGAACGCCACCCGGTCGCCGAACGGGTGCTGCGCAACACGATGGCCCAGGTCGCGCTCACCCGGCCCGACCCGCACTCCCGGGAGCTGCACTCGTTCTTCGACGGCCTGCTCGACCTCCCGGAGGTCCGGCAGCGCGTCGCCGCGATGGTGCAGGGCACCGACATCCGCTACGAGACCGGGTGCGACCACCCGCTGGCGGGCACGTTCGTCCCCGGTCTCGACCTGGCCGACGGCAAGGGCACGAGCGTGGTGCTCGACGGCGCGGAGGCCACCGTCCGCCCGGACGGCTACGTCTCCAGGGTCGGCTCGTGAAGATCGCGGTGACCGGCGCGACCGGTGTCCAGGGCGGTGCCGTCGCCCGGCTCCTGGCCGAGCACGGGCACGACGTCCGCCGCGTGACCAGGAACCCCACGCGTCCCGGTGACGTGCGCGGCGACTTCGACGAGCCCGCTTCGCTGGCCGAGGCGTTCTCGGGCGTGGACGGCGTGTTCCTGATGACGCCGCTCAGCGGTCCCGCCGAGCCGGCCCAGGGCATCGCCGCGGTCGAGGCGGCCCGGCACGTTCCGCACGTCGTCTTCACCTCGGCCACCAACGCCGACCGCGGCACCGGCATCCCGCACTTCGACACCAAGGCGGAGATCGAGCGGTACCTCGCCGCTCACCACCCGCACTGGACGGTCCTGGGTCCGGCGGCGTTCATGGGCGCGGAAGGCGATGTGGCCCTGCCGATCCCGCCGGCGCTGAAGCTGCACGTCGTCGCACCGGAGGACATCGCCGCCATGGCGGTGCTGGCGTTCGAGCAACCGGAACGCTTCCGCAACCGCCGCATCGACATCGCCGGTGACCTGCTCACCGGTCCGGAGATGGCGGCCGTCCGGGGCACCGCGTTCGTCGAGGTGCCCATGTCGCAGGCCGAGGTCTACTCCCGCGACCTGGCGGCGATGTTCCGCTACCTCACCGAGGTCGGCCTCGACCTGGACATCGCCGCTCTGCGCGCGGAGTTCCCGGAGGTCGGCTGGCACACCTACGCGGAGTGGTTCCGCGGCAGGGCCCTGCCGAAGCGGACGTGACGGCGCCGGCCAGGTCGAGTCGCGGACCTAGCTCGACGCCCCCGACCAGGACTGCAGCATCCGGAACGCGATCGACGCACCACCGGCGAGCCCGAGGCCCGGCACGCTGCCCGGCTGCTCGATCGCCTTGCGCACGTCCGCGCGCGACACCCACATCGCCTCGGCGATCTCGCCCTCGGCCAGCAGCAACGGGTCCGCGGGGTCGGCGACCGCCTCGAAGCCGACCATCAGCGAGCGCGGGAACGGCCACGGCTGCGAGCCCAGGTAGCGGATGTCCCGCACGGCCACGCCGACCTCTTCGAGGACCTCGCGCGACACGCAGGCCTCCAGCGACTCACCGGCCTCGACGAACCCGGCCAGCACGGAGAACCGGCCCTCCGGCCACTCCGGGCCGCGCGCGAGGAGCACCTGGTCGGCGCCGTCGTGCACCAGGCAGATCACCGCGGCGTCGGTGCGCGGGTACTCCTCGCGCCCGCAGCCGGAACACTCGGTGTGCCAGCCGGACTTCGTCACGACCGTCGGCGAACCGCACTTGGCGCAGAACCTGCCGAGCCGGTGCCACTGGAACAACGCGGCCGCGGTCGTGAACAGGCCCGCCCACATGTCGTCCAGCGTCGCGCCGGCCTGGCGCAGGTCGAGCCACTGCGGCTCGTCGGTCAGCTCCGGCGCCGACCAGCCGCGGGGCGTGACGGGTGCGTCGCCGTCCTCGGCGGGCACCGGCACGGCCCAGAACGCCACGTCGTCCTGGGCGCCGAGCAGCACGGCGTTCAGCGGGGGCTGGTCGCCGAAGTCCGTCGCCGGACGGTCGACGATCCTCGTGCCGCGGCCGGACACCAGGGTGCGACCCCTGGTGTCGACCACGATCACGCGCGACTTCGGCCAGAGCGCGGCGATCTGCTCCTCGTCGCCGCGCAGCGGCTCGTTGCGGTCGACCGTGGCCCGCGACAGCGCGGGCAGGCCGACTAGGTCGAAGCTCACGGAACCTGAACCCCGCCCAGGGCACGGAGCTTCGGCGCCAGCTGCTCGGCGTCACCGACGAGCACGCCGGTGAAGTTGGCGGGAGCGAAGAACTCCAGCGCCGCGGCCGCGACCTGCTCCGGCGTGACGGCCTCCAGCCGCTGCGGGTGCGTGACCAGCCAGTCGATGTCCAGGCCCAGTCCGGCGAGGTTCACCAGGAACGACGCGAGGCCGCCCTGCGACGACGTGCTGGTGAGCAGCGACCCGATCGCGTACCGGCGTGCGACGTCCACTTCGGACTGCGACGGCGGCACCATGCCCAGGCGCGCCAGCTCGTAGCGGGTCTCCAGCAGCGCCGCCGGCGTGACCTCCGAGGCCGTGTCCGCGTCGATCAGCAGCGTGGCGCCGTGGATCGTGAACTCGGGGTGCGAGCGGGCGCCGTAGGTGTAGCCCTTGTCCTCGCGGATGTTCTCGACCAGGCGCGAGGAGAAGAACCCGCCGAAGACCAGGTTCGCGAGCTGCAGCGCGGGGTAGCGCTCGTCGGTGCGCGGGATGGCCTGCGCGGCCAGCCGGATCTGCGACTGCACGGCGCCGGCGCGGTGCACGAGCAGCACGTCGCCGCCCTTGACCGGGGGCAGCGGCGGCAGCTGGACGGCCTCGTCCTCGCCCTGCCACGACTCCAGCGCGGCACCGATCTGCGCGACCGCCTCGGCCGGCTCCACGTCGCCGACGACGACCAGGGTCGAGCCCTTCGGCAGCAACGCCTTGCGGTGCAACGCCAGCACGTCGTCGCGGGACACGGCGGCGACCTCGTCGGCCTCCGGCATCTCCTTGGCGTACGGGTGGTCGCCGTACAGCACGCGCTGCAACGCCTCGCGGGCGATGACGTTGGGCTGCGAGCGGGCGATCGTGATGCGCTCGACCAGGCGGCCGCGCTCGCGTTCGACCTCCTCGGCCGGGTAGGCGGCGTCGGTGAGCACGTCGCGCAGCACGTCGAGCACCGTGCCGAAGCCGGTGGCCAGCGCGTTGCCGGTGAAGCTCAGCCGCTCCGGGTCGACCACGGCGTCGAGCTCGCCGCCGACCAGCGCCAGCTCGGTGTCGATCGCCACGCGGCTGCGGGTGGCGGTGCCGGTCAGCACGGTGTTCGCGAGGATCTCGGCCTGCGCGGCGTGCGTCGAGCCGCTGCCGGGCCGCGCCGGGTCGGCGAACGGCACGCGCAGCCGCACCTCGACCATCGGCACGGTCGCGCGCTGCACGGCGATGACGCGCAGGCCGTTCGGCAGCGTGGTGTCCACGGTGGACAGTTCGGCGGCCACCTTCTGGCTGCCCAGCTCGGGAAGCGGGCGCGGGCCGATCTCGGTGCGCCCGATCTCCTCGGCGGTGCGGTGGGTCTGGGCCGAGGTCACTGGGCTCCTCCGGTGGGCTTGACGAAGAGAAGGGCGCGGGAGTCGGGGCGCAGTGCCTTGGCGGCGGCCGACACCTCGTCCACGGTCACCGAGGCGATCCGCTCCGGCAGTTCGTAGATCAGCTCGGCGCGGCCGAACAGCAGCTCCGCGGAGCCGAGGCCCAGCGTGCGGTTCGTGAGCCGGTCGTGCTCCTTGTGCATGGTCGCGGCCCAGCGGGCGGTGACCTTCGCGAGCTCCTCGGCCGAGGGCGGCTCCTGCGCGAGCTTCTGCAGCTCCTCGTCGATCGCCGCGACGACCTGGGAGGCGTCGACCTCCGGCGTGTGGATCGCGGTGATGCTGAAGGTGTCCGGGTCGCGCGCCTCGAGCGGGCCGAACAGGCCGCAGCCGGCGTTGAGGTCGATCACGATGCCCTCGCGGTGCACCAGGCGCTGCTGCAGGCGCGAGCCGTCGCCGTCGGTCAGCACGCCCGCGAGCACCAGGTAGGCGAGGTAGCCGTCGATGTCGGTGACCGGGTCGGGCACGCGGTAGCCGATCGCGATCGCGGGCAACGGGGCCAGCGCGTCGCCGTGCTCGTGGCGCACCTCGCCCTGCGGGGCGGGCTCGGCGAACGACGGGCGCTCCGGCCTGGGCCGCGCGGGCACGTCACCGAAGTGCTTGTCCACCAACGCCTTCGTGGTCTCGACGTCGAGGTCGCCCGCGATCGTCAGCACCGCGTTCGACGGCGAGTAGTAGGTGTCGAAGAACTCCGCGCAGTCGTCGACCGTCGCGCTCTCCAGGTCGACGAAGTCGCCGTAGCCGTTGTGCGCGTTGGCGAACGTCTTGAACAGCACCGGCGGCAGCAGGATCCACGGGAACCCGCCGTACGGGCGGTTCAGCACGTTGAGCCGGATCTCCTCCTTCACCACGTCGATCTGGTTGCGGAGGTTCTCCTCGGTGAGCTTCGGCGCGCGCATGCGGTCCGCCTCGAGGAACAGCGCGCGCTCCAGCGCCGCCGAGGGCAGCAGCTGGTAGTAGTCCGTGTAGTCCGGGTGCGTCGACCCGTTGAACGTGCCGCCCGACGACTGCACATGCCGGAAGTGCGCGAGCTTCTCCAGGCTTTCGCTGCCCTGGAACATGAGATGTTCGAACAGGTGCGCGAAGCCGGTGCGGCCCTCGGGCTCGGAGCGGAAGCCGACGTCGTAGTGCACGCTGACGCCGACGACCGGTGCGCTGGCGTCGGGGGCGAGCACCACCCGCAGGCCGTTGGGCAACGTGAACCTGTGCAGTTCGGGTGAGGCCATGCCCGCCAGCCTACGGGTTCGGCGTCCGGAGCGATCGCAGGTGGCCCGCCTGGGCGAGCACGCCGTCGAGCGCCCCCAGGAACGCGGGGAAGCTGCGCCGGAAATCCGTTCCGGTGCCCGAGTTGCCGTACCAGTAGAGGTCCTGCTGACCGAACGTGGCGAGCCAGCGCTCGGTCTCGCCGAGCACCACCGCGTACGGCAGCGACCGGGAGAACACCAGCTCGCGGTCCTCCTCCGGCACGTCGTCCGGCCGCACGCCGTGCAGGTAGCCGCGCAGGCCGCGCACGTGTTCGAGCAGCTCGCTGCCCCGCTTGGTGCGGGCGGGCATCGAGCGGGCGCCGAACGCCAGCGCCACCCCGGCGACCGCGACGGCCAGGCCGAACAGGGCGTTGCCGACGGTCAGTGCGAGCACGACCGTGGCGATGACGCCCAGCCCGGCGACCACCACGCCGACCCACCAGAACAGGCTGCGCTCGGCGTCCGGGCGGCGTGCGAACCAGCGCTTCTCCACCACGTCGGCGTAGAGCCGGTCGCGCACCCCGGCCAGGTCGATGCCGCGGCCGCGCAGCTGCGACACGGTCACCGCGTCCACGCCGGCCGGCAGCAGCGCCTCGTAGACCGCCTTCTCGTAGCCGGACAGCGAGTCGTCGGCCGGGTTGCGCCGCACGATCTGCCAGTCGTGGCCGAAGCCGTCCTCCTGCCGCACCTCGGCGATCCACAGGTAGTTGCGCACCGCGAGGTCGATGACCGTGGCGGTCACGTCCACGACGTCCACGTGCTCGTCGACGACCGTGCCGACCTGGCCGGGCAGCACGCCGTCGGGTGAGGCGAAGGCGACCCGGTTGTCCCGGTCGCGCACGAGCACGCTGATCGCGCCCACCTCGCTCGCCAGCGCCGCCGCGTCCCGGCCGCGCAGGAACCACAGCAGCACGACGCCGCCGAGCAGCAGGAGCAGCAGGCCACCGAGCGCGGCACCGCTGACCGGGGTGAGCGCGAAGGCGGCGGCCAGCCCGGAGGCCTCGACCACCACGGCGTTCGCGGGCACGACACCGGCGGACAGCCCGACGGCGACGTCGACCCGTTCACCGGCGGCGAGCTTGATCTCCTGCGCCCGCACGCCCTTGCCGTCGGCGAGGTCCGCGCTCGTGCACGGCTGCGAGGAGCCGACCGGCCCGGCGAGGCAGTTGACCGACGTGGGCGAGTCGGGCGCGGAGAACGTGGCGGAGACCTTGTCCAGCTCGGTGTCCCAGCCGCCGGCGACCTGCCAGCGGACCTCCAGCGCGTCACCGACCGGGGCGACCGCGCCCTCGACGGTGTAGGTGACCGTGGCGTCGCCGCCGTCGAGCCGCAGCGAGAAGTCGTCGTCGCCGACGGTCGCGCTGCCCTTGCCGTCGACCTCGGCATTGGTGATCTTGAACTTGCGTTCGAGGTCGTTGCCGACCGCGAGTCGCAAGGGGACGGTCCGCTTGACGGTCTTGCCGTCCGGCACGTGGACGGTCTCGGTGACGGACAGCCGGGCGTCGCGCTCCAGCTTCATCCGCACCTCGGTGCTGACGGTCCCCGGCAGCGGCTGCGCGAACGCCCCGACCGCCGCGCCGACGGGCACCACAGCGGTCAACGCGATGGCGGCGAACACAGCCACGCCCCAGTTTCTCAACACGGCTGCGGACAATAGCGGAGTCGCCATAAGCTCTGGCGCTGTTTCCAATAGACGCCATCTGGGGGATTTTCGGCGATGACGCAACCACCGCCGCCGGGCGATCGGCCACCACCGCGCCCGGTCGGCCGGCCACCCGTGCCCGCGGCACCGCCGCACGGGCCGCCGATGCCTCCCCGACCGGTCCAGGGCCCGCCCGGAGTGTCTGGAACGCGTCCATCCGCCGGTGCGTCACGGCCGACGCGCCCGATGGGCCAGCCTCCGGTGGGCCAGCCGCCGATGGGCCAGCCGCCGGTGAGTCCGTCCCACGCCGCACCGCCCGTAGGGCCGCCGCCCGTCCGCTCGCCGATGGGCCGCCCGCCGGCCGCGCCACCGCACGCCGCACCGCTGGGTCCGCCGCACGCCGCACCGCCCATGGGTCCGCCGCACGCCGCGCTGCCCGTGGACTCACCGCCCGCTCGCTCGCCGATGGGCCGCCCGCCGACCGCACCACCCCACGGCCCGCCGCTGCCCGCGCTGCCCGTGGGTCCGCCGCCCGCCCGTTCTCCACTGGGCCCGCAGCCGGTCGGCCACGGCCAGGCGGGTTCGAGCCACCCGACCCTGGGCCACGCGGGTGCCCCACCGTTGCCGCCACCCGGCCGTGCCCCGCTCCCGCCACCGCGCCCGGTCATGCCCCCGCCGCACCCCCCGTGGAGCCACCCCGGCGCCCCCGGAGGTTTCCCGCCGTACCCGCCGGCACTCCCCCCGCGCCGCAAGAGCGGCAACGGCCCCGTCCTCGCCCTGGTGCTGGGCGGCGTGGCCGTGCTCGGCATCGCGGCGGTCGGCGGGTTCGCGGCGTCGTTGAACAGCAAGGTCAAGGACGCGGGCTACTCGAACTACACGACCTACAGCCCGACGTACTCCTACACAACAACTACGACCACCACGACGACGACAACGAGCACGACGTCGTCGACCCGCACGCCGACCAGCGCGCCGCCCACCCAGACCGGCCCGAAGGCCGTCTACAAGCTCGCCGACCACCCGATCTTCGACTCGCCCACGTTCGGCGCGTACGACATCGCGGCCTGCCGGTTGCCGGCGATGGACTACTCGCCCGCCGGTGAGGACCGCTTCCTGCAGGCCGCGCTGCCGTGCATCGAGGCGGCGTGGAAGCCGATGTTCACGAAGGCGAACCTGCCGTACCAGCCGGTCGAGCTGCAGACGCACACCGGCACGGTCCAGACGCCGTGCGGCAACCACACCGTGACCGAGACCGCCGTCTTCTGCCGCGGCGTCATCTACTGGCCGGCCGGGTTCTACGCGAACGAGCCGAACGCGGTCCGCCACCCCGGCAAGTACCTGGGGCAGCTCGGCCACGAGTACGGCCACCACATCCAGTGGCTGTCCGGGATGCTGCGCGCCTCGGACCAGGCCCAGTACGACGCGGGCGGCTGGGACACGCCGAAGGGCCTGGAGCTCAACCGGCGGCTGGAGCTGCAGGCCACCTGCTTCGGCGGCATGACGCTGGCGCCTCTCTCGCGCAACAACGTCCTGCCGATGGACGTCATCAACACCGGTCTGCAGGACGCCGGTCAACGCGGCGACTACACCCGCACGCCTGACCACGGCAGCCAGCCCAACAACCAGCGTTGGGTGATGCACGGCCACAAGCAGAACAAGACGAGCGCCTGCAACACGTGGGCGGCGGCCTCGGCGGACGTCGCGTGAACCGGCCGGCCGTCCGGCGCGTCCCAGGGGTGTGGACGGGACGCGTTAGCCCGGTCGGGGGACACGAAGATCTCGTCCGCCTATGCTCGTACCCGACCCAGGCACACCGTTGGGGGGACCTCAGGCGATGACGCAACCACCGCCGCCGGGCAACTGGCCGCCGCCACGCCCGGTCGGCCCGCCGCCGATGCCCGCACCGCTCGGGCAACCGCAGCGTCCGCCTTACGGGCCACCACCCGGCATGCCGCCACAGGGCCCGCCGATGGGCCCGCCGCCCGGTCACTACGGACCGCCGCCAGGGCACTACGGGCCGCCGCCCGGTCAGTTCGGCCCGCCTCCCGGTCAGGTCATGCCGCCACCGCAGCCGTCGTGGGGCGGTTACGGCGCGTATCCGGCGCCGCCACGGAAGAAGAGCAACGGCCCGATCGTGGCGTTGATCCTCGGTGGTGTGGTGATCCTCGGTCTCGGCGCCGTCGGCGTGTTCGCGGCGACCCTGAGCAACAAGGTCAAGGACGCGGGCTACTCGGGTTACACGACCTACAGCCCGACGTACACCTACACCACCACCGAGCAGGCGACCACGACAACGGCCCCGTCGCGCTCGACCACCGCACGCACCCCCTCGGCCCAGTCGACGCCGGTGGGTCCGAAGGCCGTGTACGCGCTGGCGGACCACCCGTTCCTGAAGCCGAACATCGGCGCGAACCGCCTGGCGAGCTGCCCGTTGCCCGCCATGGACTACTCGCCGGCGGGCCAGGAGCGCTACCTGCGCGCGGCGCTGCCGTGCATCGAGGCGATGTGGAAGCCCGCGCTGCAGGCGGCGAACATGCCGTACCAGCCCGTCGAGCTGCACATCGTCACGGAGACCATGCAGTACCCGTGCGGCACGGTGCGCCCGGACTCGACCGCGCGCTACTGCCAGGGCGGCATCTACTGGACGGCGAACGCCTACGCCGCCGAGCGCAACCCGAACAACCCGAACCACCCCGGCAAGTACCTGGGCCAGCTCGCCCACGAGTACGGCCACCACATCCAGTGGCTCACCGGCATGCTCAAAGCCTCGGACCGCGCGCAGTACGACGCGGGCGGGTGGGATACTCCGAAGGGCCTCGACCTGAACCGCCGGATGGAGCTGCAGGCGACCTGCTTCGGCGGCATGACGCTGGCACCGCTGTCCCACGGCGCGGTCCCGATGGACGTGATCCAGACGGGCCTCACCGACGCGGGCAACCGGGGTGACTACGACATCTACCCCACGAAGGACCACGGCACACCGCAGAACAACGCGAACTGGGTGAAGCAGGGCTACTCGTCGAACCAGGCGTCGCTCTGCAACACCTGGGCCTCCGAGGCCCAGTACGTCTCGTAGCGAAAGGCACACCACGTGACCCAACCGGCAGGGAACAACCCGTTCACACTCGCGGGCGTGTTCGCGCTGGTAGTCGCGTTCGTCCTGGGCATCGGCCAACTCAGCGGCCCGCAGGTCGTCTCCGGCCACGCCCTCGCCGAGTCCTCGCGCCCCCTGCCCCCACCGGCCACGGAGCCGTCGACCCCGATCCGCCCGCGCGCCGTCTACCGCCTCGCCGACCACCCGGTGCTCCTCAAGCCCGCCCCGCTGGAGCCGGTGACCTGCGACCTCCCGCGCTTCGGCACCTCCGACCCGGCCCTGGCCGCGTACTACACGGCAGGCGTCGCCTGCCTCGACGCCGCCTGGGCCCCACTGCTCGCCGCGGCGAACATGCCGTTCGAAAAGCCGGCGCTGGACGCCTCCCCGATCCTGAAGGACGGCCCCTGCGGCGCCGCCCCGGAATCCGACCACGCGGTCGCCTACTACTGCGGCCGCAACCGCACGATCTACATGCCCACCTCCCGCCTGCGCTCGAACGGCGGCGGCGACGCCCCGGCCACCCACCTGGCGACCCTGTCCCACGAGTACGGCCACCACGTCCAAGCCCTCACCGGCCTGCTACGCGCCGCCGACCTGAAGATCACGGACGCGGGCGAGAAGTCCCCGGCAGGCCTGGAAATGTCGCGCCGCATCGAACTCCAGGCGAACTGCTTCGCAGGCATGTTCCTGACCGCAGCGGCAGGCCGCGGCTCGGTCACCCCTTCGCTGGCGCAGCTGGCCCAGGAGGACTTCCAGTACGCGGTCGAGGAAACGCCGGAGAACAACGCGCACGGCTCGGCCAACAACCAGGCCGCGTGGGCGTCAACCGGTTTCAAGTCGAACTCGACGGCCGCCTGCAACACGTTCGCCGCGCCTCCCGCGCAGGTCTCGTAGCCGTTCGCTGCGGGGGTGGAGCTGGGAGTTTGGCCGAGCGCGCCACTCGATCGGGTGAAGGTTGTCCGGATCTGGTCCGGTCCTCGTCTATCTGGCATGTCTCAAACACATGTGTCCGCGCGCCCGCAAATATGGAAACGCGGGTGGGAGCGCAATCGAGTTGAGGGCAGCGCTCGCGATCGGCCCGAAGGTGAGCCGTGTGATCGAGCCGAAGGCGAGGCGTTTCAGTCTTTCCTCGGGCGGTTCCGCGGTGGGTGGCTTCCCCGTCTAGCGCTCCGATCGTTTGCCGGGCCTGGGAGGGGATGTCAACCGGGCACGCTTTTCGCCCGGTTGACATCCCCTCCCAGGTCTGGCTCGCTCTGTGAGAGCTAGGCGGGGCAGCCGCCCACCGCAACGCAACCACACAACCCAACCGGCAGCCGCCCAACACAAACAGGCGTGCCATCAACCCGCTCACCGCGCTGGGGGCTTCTTTGGGAGTGTCGGGGTCTGGGGCAGAGCCCCAGGAACGCCCGAGCCGCGTCGAAGATCCTCACCTCAACCAAGCCCGCTCATCCACCAACTTCGTCGGCTCCCCCAGGAACACCCCGACATCACGCACCCCGTAAGCCACGTTCACCGTGACCAACGAGTACCGCCACTGACTCCCACAGGCGCAGCCGGCATACCGGTGGTTGATCTGCCACCGAACCCACTCCCCGGCCCGAATCCGCACCGCCGTCGGCCGCCGACGCCGCCGTGGCGCGTAGTGCTTGTCGTCGTCGACGAACACCCGCAGCCGCCCGTCCTGCTCCTTCAACGACAGGTCGCCCACCGTCCACCGGTTCGCGTCCCAGAAGTCGGCTCGAACCGATCCCCACTCCGGTGCGAACCCGTTCTCCTCCCGCAGCCGCACCTCGGTCACGCCGGGACCGGTGCCGCCCAACGGGAACCCGACCGGAGCCGAGTTCCGCACCGCAGCCTCGTTCCCGCCGCGGGACGACTTCGTCCACGACGTCCGCACGACCTGCACCACCGCGTCCACACCCGTGATGCAAACAAACAACCGCTCAGCCCGGCGACTGGTTTTCCCCCGCCTCCGCCCGCGGCAACACCACGCGGAACACCGCCCCGCCCACCGACGGTTCGCACGTCAACTCCCCGCCATGCGCCCGCACAACCCCCCGAGCGATCGCCAGCCCGAGCCCCGACCCCCCGGACCGCCGGTCCCGCGCGTCGTCCAGCCGCACCAACCGGTCGAAGATCCGCTCCCGCTCCGCCTCCGGCACCCCGGGCCCGTTGTCGGCCACCGTGAACCCGGTCAGGTCGACCCGGATCCGCACCGTCCCCTGTGGACCGGTGGCCTGGCGCGCGTTGTCGACGAGGTTCGCCAGCACCTGCGCGAGCCGCTGCCCGTCGCCGACCACGAGGACCGGTACGCCCTCGGCCGCGATGTCGAAGTCCGGTGCCACGAAACGGGTGCGTGCCACCTCGGCTTCGGCCAGCGCCAGCAGGTCCACCTGCTCGCGTTGCATCTCGTAGCCGGCGTCGAGCTGGGCCAGTGCCAGCAGGTCGTCCACCAGCCGGCCGGCCCGGCGGGCCTCGCGGACCAGCAGGAACGACATCTGGTCGCGGTCGGGTGAGTCGACGGGAGCCTGCACCAGGGCCTCGGCCACCGCCTGCACGCCGGTGATCGGCGTGCGGAGCTCGTGGGCGGCGTCCGCGACGAAGCGGCGGGTGCGCAGTTCGGAGCCTTCCAGCGAGTCGAGCATGCCGTCGAACGCGGCTGCCGTGCGGCCCAGTTCGGTGTCCGTGCGCGACGGGTTCAGGCGGCCGCCGCGGTGGCCGGCGGCGATCGCCTGGGCCAGCGAGGTCATCGCGTCCAACGGCGCCAGGGCGCGGCGCACCACGAAGAACAGCACCGCGCCGACCAGCACCACGGCGCCAAGACCCAGCAGCAGCAACAACTTCCGCAGCCGTCCCTGCGCGGCCGAGATGGCGCCGTAGTCGGCGTCGACGGTCACCCGCACGCCCTGCACGACCTTCTCGCGGCGGCCAGGGGAGGGTTCGTCGGGGGTTTCGCCGAACTCGCGGCCGTCGGGCAGGCGCAGTTTGACGCGCATGTTGTTGCGCGACAGCTCCTTCGCGATCTGCTTGGGCTGGCGGCCGGCGCGGAGCATCTGCACTGCGCGGTTCTCGGTCTCCAGGGCGACCGTGCCGAGGTCCTTCGTGGACTGTTGCGCGAACGTGCGGTCGACCGAGATCACCAGCGCGACCATCACGACGATCAGCACCAGCAGCACCGACACGGCCACGCGGCGGCGCAACGACACCGTGCGGAGGTTCATTCCTCGGCCCGCAGCACGTACCCGAGTCCACGCACGGTGTGCACGAGCCGCGGGCCGTGTTCTTCGAGTTTGCGGCGCACGGCGCTGACGTGCACCTCGACCAGGTTCGGGTCGTAGTCCTCGTAGCCCCACACGGCGGTCAGGATCTGCGTCTTCGACACGACCCGGCCGCGCTGGGCGGCGAGGTAGACGAGCAGGCGGAGCTCGGTCGCGGTCAGCTCGATGGGCTGGTCCGCGCGCATCACGACGCCGGCGTCGGCGTCCACGACGAGGTCGCCGACCTGCACCGTCGACGGGGTCCGGCCCAGCCGCCGCAGCACGGCGGAGACCCGCGCGACCAGCTCGGCCAGCACGAACGGTTTGCCCACGTAGTCGTCGGCGCCGCCGGACAGGCCGCGCAGGCGGTCCGGTACGCCGTCGCGCGCGGTCAGCATCACCACTCCCGCGCCGGACGCGCGCCGGATCACCTCCAGCAGCTGGAAGCCGTCGCGGCCGGGCAGCATCACGTCCAGCACCACGAGGTCGGGGCGGAAGCGGCCTAGGTCCGCCTCCAGCTGACGCCCGTCCAGGCGGTGCTGCACCTCGTAGCCCGACTCGCGCAACGCGGACGAGACAGCGGCGCCGATCGCCTCGGCGTCCTCGATCACCAACACCCTGGCGGACACCTCCCCATTCTGCTGATCAGTCGTGAAGTCGGCGACTCACCTTCAGCTCAGATTCAGGCTCCGGGCGCACGCTGGGGACCATGTCGAAGAAATCAGCGTGGGCCGGCGCCATCGTCGCGGCCGCCGGGCTCACCGTCGGCGGCATCGCGGTCGCCGCGGCGGCCGACAACCCCGACGGCCCGCCCGTGGCAGCGTTCGCGGAGCACCACCCCGGTCCCGGCAAGGGTCCGGGCCGCCCCGACAAGGTGGGCAAGCTCAAGGACAGCACGCTCGTGGTCGGCCGGGTCAAGGCGGTCGAGACGGGCAAGCTCACGATCACCAAGGACGACGGCAGCGAGGTGTCGCTGTCCACCGACGGCAACACGAAGCTGCGCGGCGGCGACCTCGCCGGTCTGAAGACCGACCAGCGGGTCACCGTCCGGGTCAAGGACGGCAAGGCGCTCACCGTGGCGCTCGCCAAGGCCCACGCGCAGGGCACGATCAAGGACGTCAACGGCAACAACGCCACGTTGATCCAGGTGGACGGCCTGCAGACGCCGCTCGACCTGTCCGCGGTCAGCGAGAAGCCGAAGAACGGGGACCTGGTCGCGGTGACCGGTTCGGTGTCGGACGGCAAGACCGTCAAGGTCGACCAGCTGCGTCAGCTGCCGAAGTAAACCTGGGCTCCACGCGGGCCGCCGCGTCTGCGAACATCGCAGTGTGGCGGTTCCGCGAAGCCCGGACAGATGGGTGTTCATCCTGCTGGTCGTCGGACTGGTGGGCATCGGTGTCGCGGTCGCCCTGCTGGTGCCGACGAGGGTCCTGGGCGCCCCCGAGCCACCCAGACGGGTGACCGCGACCGTTGTCGAGAGCGGCTCCTGCGGCCAGGGCACGGACACCGTCGAGTGGGATGCCGACGGTCAGAAGAAGCAGGCCAAGCTCGACGGGTGCGGCCACCGGAAAGGCGAGACGGTCGAGGTCGTGGTGCCGGCGGACGGCAACGGCGACATGGTCCAGTCCGCCGCGTCCGTCCCGGCCGGTCTGCCCGTCTCCGGCCGCCTCACCGCGCTGCTGCTGTGCCTGGCAGCGCTGGCGGGCGGCTTCTACGCGTTCCTCTTCCGCTACGCGCCGCTGCGCGCACCGGCCGTGCTGCCTACTCCCCGGCCGGGGTCACCTTCTTGACGTAGAGCAGCCGGTCGCCCGGCTCGATCGCGTCCGCCTCCGGTGCGTCGACGCGGAACAGCTTCCCGCCTCGCACCACGCCCAGCACTATGTCCGACAGGTGCCGCGGCGACCCGCCCACCTCGCCCGGTTCGACGTCGCGTTCGGCGATCGCGAGGCCCGCGTCCGGCGTGAGCAGGTCCTCGACCATCGCGACCACGGTCGGCGTCGCGGTGGCCATGCCCAGCAGGCGGCCCGCCGTCTCCGACGACACGACGACCGAGTCGGCGCCGGACTGCTTGAGCAGGTGCTCGTTCTCGCGTTCCCGCACGGACGCCACGATCTGCGCCTTGGGGGCCAGCTCACGGGCGGTGAGCGTGATCAGCACCGCCGTGTCGTCCCGGTTCGGGGCAACGACGATCGCGCGCGCACGGGCCGCACCGGCGACCCTCAGCACGTCGTTGCGCGTACCGGAACCATGCACGGTCACGAGCCCGATGGCGGACGCGGCGTCGAGCGACTCCTGAACGGTGTCGACGACGACGATCGAACCGGGCTCGACACCGTCACCGAGCAGCGCCGCGACCGCGGAACGCCCCTTCGTGCCGTAACCGACGACCACGACGTGGTCCCGCACGACCCGCCTCCACTTCTGAATGCGCAACGCCTGACGGGAGCGCTCGGTGAGAACTTCGAGTGTCGTGCCGACCAGCACGATCAGGAACAGCACCCGCAACGGCGTGATCACCAGGACGTTGACCAGCCGCGCCGACGACGACGCGGGCGTGATGTCGCCGTAGCCGGTCGTCGAGAGGGACACCGTCGCGTAGTAGAACGAGTCGAGCAGCGAGACGCCGTCCTCGTTCACGTCACGGTAGCCGTCGCGGTCCAGGTACACGATCAGCACCGCGAGCAGCAGCGCCGCCATCGCGCCGATCACGCGCTTGAGGATCGCCCTGACCGGGCTCTGCACCTGGTCCGGCATCCTGATCACGCCGACGAGCGAGTGCGACGCTTCGTCAGACAGGCTCATCGGGTCAACCTCATCGCTACGTCTTCTCCGGCCAGCATCCGCCACAGGTGAGCCGCCGCTTCCGCGCCTTTGAGGAGCAAAGGCAGGACTACGCGCTCGTTCGGCGCGTGGACGCGATCATCCGGCAAGGTGGCGCCGAGGTACACCAGGGGGACTCCCAGCCACGCCTGCAGCACCGCCGCCGGTCCGGAACCACCGGCTCGCGCGAACCGGACGGGCTGGTCGAAGGCCAGTTCGAACGCCTTGCGGACGGCCTCGTTGGCCGGGTGGTCCGGGCTGATCGCGTACGGCGGCACGCCGGTGCCGCGGAAGCTCACCTCGGCCCTGATGCCCTCCGGCGTGTGCTTCGCGACGAACTCGCGCAGCTGGCCGGCGACGTTCTCCGGCAGCTGGTCGGGCACCAGCCGGAAGCTGAGCTTCGCGGTCGCGGACGCCGGGATGATCGTCTTGAGGCCTGGTCCGGTGTAGCCGCCGGAGATGCCGTTGACCTCGGCGGTCGGGCGCACCCAGAGCCGTTCGAACGTGGTGTAGCCGGGCTCCCCGGCCAGGGCCTGCGCGCCGCCACCGTTGTGCGCCAGCCACTTCCGCTCGTCGAACGGCAGTGCCGCGTAGTCGGCGCGTTCCTGCTCGGACGGTTCACGCACGTCGTCGTAGAAGCCGGGCAGCTGGACGCGGCCGTGCTCGTCGTGCAGCGCCGCGACCAGCCGGGCGAGCGCCGTCGCCGGGTTGGGGATCGCGCCGCCCGCGCGGCCGGAATGGACGTCGTCGGTGCCGCCGAAGAACGTGATCTCGCCGCCGAGAACACCGCGCTGACCGGTGTTCACCGTCGGCGCGTCGCGTTCGTGCAGCGCGGTGTCGGTGAACACCACGAGATCACACCCGAGGTCGTCCCGGTGGTCTTCGAGCAGCTTTCGCAGGTGCGGGGAACCGGATTCCTCCTCGCCCTCGACGAACAGCTTCAGCGTGACGCTCGGCGCGTTCTGCCCGGTGGCGGACAGGTGCGCCTTCACCCCGAGCAGGTGCATCGCGACCTGCCCCTTGTCGTCGCTCGCACCGCGCCCGTACAGCTCGTCGCCGCTGAGCACGGGCTCGAACGGCGGGTGCTGCCAGCGTTCGACGGGATCGACGGGCTGGACGTCGTGGTGGCCGTAGACGAGAACGGCCGGGGCACCGGGGTCCTCGGCGGGCCAGCACGCGTAGACCGCGGGCAACGCGGGCCCGTGGTCCCAGACCTCGACCTCGGGCCAGCCGTCGGCGCGGAGCCGGTCAGCCAGCCACCGGGCGGATCGGTGCACGTCAGCGTGATGTGCCGGGTCGACGCCGATCGACGGGATGGTCAGCCACTCGCGGAGCCCGGAGACGAAGTCGTCGGCCAGCTCGGCGACCGCGGACCGCTCGGGATGATGAGAATCACCTGCCACGCCCGTGGAGAATAGGCCAGGCCGCACTCGCCTACGCGGCGTAGGCATGACAGGGTGACCGCATGGAACCGAACCGTTCCCGAGCGCGATCGGCGTTGGCGCTCGCCGCACTGCTCGGCCTGGCCGGGGCGACCCACTTCACCAGGCCGAAGTACTACGACGCGATCGTTCCGCGTGCGCTGCCCGGCACCCCGCGGCAGTGGACGTACGCGTCGGGTGTGGCCGAGCTCGCCGTCGCGGCCGCTGTCGCCGCCCCGCGCACCCGCCGGTTCGGTGGTCTCGCCGCCGCGGCGCTGTTCGTCGCGGTCTTTCCGGCGAACGTGAAAATGGCTCTCGATTTCCGGGACAAATCACCCAAAGCCAAGGCAATTGCCTATGGGCGCCTGCCTCTGCAGATCCCTCTCGTCGCATGGGCGTGGAAAGTGGCGAAGTCATCGCCGTGACCACACCCCGTGGTGATTAACGAGGTATCCGCAAACGCTGTCATTCACCGCGCGAGGAACTCTAGGATGCGCCCTGTGCAAACGCTTCTACAACGCGCCGCGGCCGCGCTCGGCTGGGACGGGGTCGCCGTTCCGGACGTCGCCGTGCTCGGTCAGCAGGTGTCCGCGGTGGTGCGTTTGCTGCCCGAGGTCCACGAGTGGAGAACCCAGAACGGCTGGCCGCCGCGCGCGGACCCGTCGTGGTTCCGCTCCTGGTTCGAGCCGGCCGCGCACGACCGCCTGCCCGTCGCCGCCGTCGAGCTGGTCGGCGTGCTCGTGAGCGAGTCGACCACGGACCGGGCGCTCCAGTCGTGCGGCACGTTGCTGACCCTCGCGCCGTGTGCGGTCATGTTGCCGCGGACCGGCGAGTCGCAGGCGTGGTCGTTCATCGAGCTCGACTACTACGGCATCGGTGTCGTGGTCGCGGACGAGCACTCCGCCGACCTGATGGTGCCGCCGGAGGACCGGTCGCCGGAGTTCGGGCCGTCGCTGTTCGGCCGGTGGCTCCTCGAAGTGCTCTACGAACGCGTGCTGAAGGCCTCGCACGCTCCCGCGGGGACTAGCCCACAGTCCTGATCAGTTCCTTCAGACCGGCCTCGTCCAGCAGGTCAGCCGGTCGCACCGTGTGGTCGTGCCGGACGTAGTGGAACGCGGCCCGCACCCGGTCCAGCGGCTCCCCCACCAGCGCCGCCCACGCCAGCCGGTACGCGGCGAGCTGCACCGACAACGCCGGCAGCGCCTCCGCGTCGGGCACCGCGCCGGTCTTCCAGTCGACGACCGTCCAGCCGTCCTGGTCCTTGTAGACGGCGTCCATCCGGCCGCGCACCGAGATGCCGTCGAACTCCGCCTCGAACGGCACCTCCACGTCGTGCGGGGTGCGCTCGGCCCACGCACTGGTCAGGAACGCCTCCTTCAGCCGTTCCAGGTCGGTGTCGGGGGCCGCGTCGGCGTCACCCGCACCGGGCAGGTCGTCGATGTCGAGCAGGCGGGTGGCACCGAACCGGTTCTCCAGCCACGTGTGGAAGGCGGTGCCCCGGCGCGCCAGCGGGTTCGGCGGGAACGGCAGCGGCCTGCGCAGCCTGCGGGCCAGCAGGTCCGGGTCCTTGGCCAGCTCCACCAGCTGGCTGACGCTCAGGTGGTCGGGCAGCAGGACCTGTTCGCGCCGGTTCAGCGACGCGGCCCGTTCGGCGAGCAGCACGTCGACGTCCGCCGCCCAGCCCTCGGGGTCGGCGTCCAGCGGCAGCTCGGGGTCGTCGGGGACCACGTCGTCGGGCAGCGGCTCCGGCTCCGGCGGGAAGTCCTCGTCCGGCGGCTCGTCGGGCGGCGGGTAGTCCTCGCCGGACAGCGTCTCGGGCTCCGGCTCCTCCTCGAAGACCAGCGGCAACGGCTCCGGCGGCGCGTTGCGCAGCTCGTCCAGCGCGGCCAGCACCATCTCGGCGCCCTCGACGACGGCGTCACGGCGCTTGCCCAGCGGATCGGCCGGCCACTGCGCGCTCTTCACGTCCTCGGCAAGTGGGTTCGGCGTGCCGGCCTCGGGTTCGTCGGCCCACACGCTGATGTCGCCCGGCGCGTCGTCCCGCAGCAGGACCTCGTGCATCTCGGTGAGGAACACCGACGGGCCCTTGGGCTTGTCACCCGCCTCGCCCCACCAGTGGCCCGACAGCAGCAGGCTGTGCTCGGCACGGGTGACGCCGACGTAGAACAGCCGCCGTTCCTCGACCAGCCTGCGGTCCTCGAACTCCTCGGCGTGGATCGCGAGGGCCTCGTCGACCTCCTTGCGGTTGAAGCCGGCGCTCAGCCTCAGCACCGGCAGGTCCTGCGCGTCGCCGCGCAGGTCGGCGGGCAGCTCGGTGACCGCCTTGAGCCAGCACGACGACTTCTTGCGGCCTGGGAAGACGTCCTTGACCAAGTGCGGCAGCGCGACGATGTGCCACTCCAGGCCCTTCGCCGAGTGCACGGTCAGGATCTGCACCCGGTCCTCGGACACCTCGATCTCGCCCGGCTCCAGCCCGTCCTCGGCGTGCTCGGCCGTGTAGAGGTAGTCGAGCAGGGACGGCAGCGTCGCCGACGGGCTCGCCGCCGCGAAGTCCGTGACCACGTCCGCGAAGGCGTCGAGGTGCGCGCGCCCGACCATGCCCGGCCGGGACATCGCCTCGATGTCGAGCAGCAACGTCCGTTCCACGTCCGCCACCAGCTCCGGCAACGGCTGGTCGAGGCGGCGCCGCAGCAACGCCAGCTCCCCGCCGAGCCTGCGGATGCGGCGGTAGCCGTCCGGTGAGTACGCGTCCGGGTCGCCGGGGTCGTCCAGCGCGTCGGCGAGCCCCGCCTGCTCCGCGTGCTCCCCCGGCAGCGCGTCCGCGATCACGAGCAGCGGATCGTCCACAACGGACTGTCGTGACTGGACACCGGCCAGGTCACGCGCCCTCGTCCACAGCGCGGCCAGGTCCCGTGCCGCGAGACGCCACCGCGAGCCGGTGAGCAGCCGTGCGGCCGCCGTGCCCGCGAGCGGGTCGACCAGGACGCGCAGGGCGGACACCAGGTCCCGCACCTCGGGCTCGTCCAGCAGCCCGCCGAGCCCGACGACCTCGACCGGCAGCCCGCGCTCCCGCAACGCCGCCGCGATCGCCGCCATGTCCGACCTCCTGCGGACCAGCACGGCCGCGGTCGGCGGCGCCCCCTCCGCGTCGAGGTGCGCGACCCACTGCGCGGCGACGTTGTCCGCCAGCCAGTCCAGCTCCTGCCGGATGTCGGCGTGCAACGCGAGCCGCACGTCACCCGGCCCGGCACCCGGCCGCGCCCGCAGCTCCTCGACGTCGAGCCCGGCCTCCCGCAACGGCAGCGACACCGCGTTCGCGAGCTCCAGCACCTCCGGCGGGTTGCGGAAACTGGTCAGCAGCCCGAACTTCCTCGTCGGCGGGAAGTCGTCCGCGAACCGCGGCAGGTTCGCCGCCGACGCGCCCCGCCAGCCGTAGATCGCCTGCGCCGGGTCGCCCACCGACGTGACCGGCATCGGCTCGCCCTCACCGAAGAGGCTGCGCAGCAGCACGCGCTGGGCGTGGCCGGTGTCCTGGTACTCGTCCAGCAGCACCGCGCCGTAGCGGGCCCGCTCGCCCTCGTTCACCTCGGGGAACGCGGCGAGCTGCGCGGCCAGCGACATCTGGTCGGCGAAGTCGAGGGCCGCTTCCTTGCGCTTGCGTTGCTGGTAGGCGTCGAGCAGCGGCAGCAGCGCGACCCGGAGCCGTTGCGCGGCAACGACCTCCTTGAGCTTCTCGGGCAGCGCGTCACGCTGCCGGGGCGCCTTGGGTGCGTTCTCGATGAGCGCGGTGAGCTTCTCGGCGTGGCTGACGAGCTGCTCGGGCGTGACGAGGTGCTCCCCCAGCTCGCCTGCCAGCGACAGCAGGTAGCCGGTGATGGTCGCCGGGACCTTGTCGGTGTCGAGGTCCTTCGCCCACGTCGACACCACCCGGTGCGCGAGCTGCCAGGACGCGGTCTGGGTGAGCAGCCGGACACCGGGCTCGACGGGGAGCCGCAGGCCGTGCTCGGTGACCAGCCGCCCCGCGTAGGCGTGGTAGGTGAGCACGACCGGCTCCCCGGTCAGCACGGCCATCTTGCGCTCGCCGCTGGGGTCGAGGTCGTCGAGGAGGGAGGAGCCGGCGAGCCTCCTGAGCCGCGCCCGGACGCGTTCCGCGAGCTGGCGGGCGGCCTTGCGGGTGAAGGTGAGACCGAGGACGCGGTCGGGCTCCACGAAGCCGTTGGCGACCAGCCACACCACGCGGGCGGCCATGGTCTCGGTCTTGCCGGCACCGGCGCCGGCGATGACCAGGGCGGGCTGGCCGGGGGCGGCGATGACCTCGGCCTGCTCGGGGGTCGGCTTGTTGAGGCCGAGGGCGTCGGCAATCTCGAAGGGGCTGACGGTCATGACCGCTCACCCGCGGTGACGCCCGCCACCCGCGCACGGCAGCGCGGCTCAGCGCACGAGGCGATGAGCTGGTCGCGAGTGCCGGGCAACGTCACCGACACATCTTCCTACCCGGGCCGAACGCCCCCGCACCTGCCAGGCAGAGACGCGCGCCGGACGTGCGGTCGACTGAAAGGCGCAGGTCACCTGCTGTGCTGGCGGTCACAGGGCGCGCGAGCGCACCGGCCACGCGCCACGCCGCAGCGGCCGGGAGCCGCCGTGCCACCGCACCCGCCGACCGCACCGCCACAGCACCCACCACCCACAGGGTCACGCCGGTCGTCACCACGGCAGCGGCCAGCCGCACCGCCACACCGCACACCAGCCACCACACCGCCCGCAGGCCACCGGACCGCAGCGGCCACGCGCCACCGCACGGTCCTTCGCCCACCGGCACTCCACCTGTCACGCGCCGGACCACCTACTCGCTCACCTGGCGTCCCGACGGGTGGACCGGGCACGTGGTCCGCGCAGGGCAGCGGTCGCAGTCCGGGTTCTCGCGTGCGGTGTAGGACGGGCCGAGCACCGACTCGGCCGCGTCCTGCACGACCTCCAGCCACGCGCGCACGCCCTGCTCGTCCAGCGGCGCCTGGGTGCGTTCCACGGCGCCGGTCTTCTTGTCCTCGCGGGCCACGTACAGCAGTTTCGCCCCGCCCGGTTCGGTGCCGAGGCCGATGTGCGTGAAGCCGCCCAGTGAGGTGGCGAGCTGGTAGACGGCCAGCTGCGGGTGTTCCTGGCCCGCGTCCTTCGAGACCGGGTTCTTGCCGGTCTTGATGTCGACCACGATCGGGCGGCCGTCTGCGTCGTGTTCGAGGCGGTCGACGCGGCCGCGGACCTGGAGCCAGGGGCCGCCGTCGCGTTTCGGGACCTCGACGGACATCTCCTCCTCGACGGCGACCTGGGTGAGCTGGCTGCGGGTCGTGGCGAGCCAGGCGAGGAAGGTGTCGAGCATCTTCTCGACGCGCATGCGTTCGCGGCGGGAGAACCAGGGGGCGCCGGCGTCGACGGCGGCCCAGGCCTCGTCGAGCTTCACGCGCAGCTGGGCGGCGTCGGCGCCGGAGGCGGCTGCCTGGGCGAGGGCGTGGACCAGGGTGCCCGTCACCGAGGCGAGCTCGGCCGGGTCCTGGCCGCCGTGGCGTTCCACGACCCAGCGCAGCGGGCACTTCGTGATGACCTCGATGGTCGAGGGGGTCACGCTGACCTTCTGCTCCTCGGTCCACAGTGGAGCTTCCGAGGAGACGTCGGCGACGCCGTACCAGGACTCGGGGTGGGCGCCGGGGACGTTCGCCTCGGCCAGGCGGGCGAGCTGCTGGGCGGCGCGGGAGCGCCGGTCGGGGGTCTCGGCGTCCGAGCACACCACGCGGCGCAGCTCGCCGACCAGCTCGGACAGCACCAGGCCGCGCTGGGGGCGGTGGAGCTTGCGTTCCTCCTCGGCGGACGACTCGATCTCGTCCAGGAAGCGCGACGGCTGCTCGTCCTCGCCGCGCACGGCGCTGATCAGCAGCTTCGACCGGGCCCGTGACGCGGCCACGAGCAGCAGGCGGCGTTCCTCCGCCAGGATCGGGGCCACCGCGGACACCGACGGTTCCAGGCCGGCCAGCACGTCCACCATGCGCTCGACGCCCAGCACCGTGCCGCGCAGCCGCAGGTCGGGCCACGAGCCCTCCTGCACGCCGGGCACGGCGACGACCTCCCACTCGCGGCCGGCGGCGGCGTGCGCGGTCAGCACGGACACCGCCTCGCCGACGGGGGCGGCCGCGGCCAGCGTGTCGCCGACGATCCGTTGCGACTCCAGGTAGTCCGCGAAACCGGCCACGCCAGAACCCGGCAGCCGGTCGACGTACTTCGCGGCCGCCTCGAACAACGCCACGATCGCGTCGAGGTCGCGGTCGGCCTGCATGCCGGTGATGCCGCGGCGGGCGGACTGCGTGACCCACCGCTCCTGCAGCCCGGTCGCCGTCCACAGCTCCCACAGCACCGACTCGACCGAGGCGCCACGCTGGATCGCCTTGCGCGCCAACGACAGCAGGTGCGAGATGCGACGGGCCGGCAACGACTCGACGTCCTCCAGGGCAGCCAGGCGGTCCTCGGTCAGCAGCACCTCGACCAGCAGCTCGCCGCTCGGCCGGTCGCCGCCCGCCGCCATCTCCAGCCGCCGCAGGCCGCGCCGCAACCGCCGCAGCGCCAACGGGTCCGCGCCGCCGTACGAGGAGGACAGCAGCATCGCCGCCGTGTCCTCGTCCAGCGATCCGGGCGTGGCCGCGGCCCGCACCAGGGCCAGCAGTGGACGCACGGAAGGCTGCTGCGCCAGCGGCAGCTCGTCCGACGGCACCGCCACCGGCACGCCCGCCGCGAGCAGGGCGCGTTGCAGCACGGGCAACGCCAGCGTCGCCGACCGCACGATCACGGCCATCCGCGACCACGGCACCTCGTCGGCCAGGTGCGAACGCCGCAGCTGGTCGGCCACCCACGTCGCCTCCTGCGCCGCCGACGCGAGCAGCCGCACCTGCACGGAGCCCTCGCCATCGGCGGGCTCGACGAACCGCGCCGGCGACGCACCCGGCAGCCGGGCGGCCAGCCGGGCCACCGCGTCGCGCACCTCGGGTGTCATCCGGTGCGACCGGGTCAGCACCACCGTCTCGCCGGGCACGTCGCGCAGGATCTCCGGGTCGGCGCCGCGGAACGTGAAGATCGCCTGATCGGGGTCGCCGGCGAGGACGAACCGGGTCGCGCCCGAGCCCAGTGAGCTGATCAGCGAGTACTGCATCGGGTCGAGGTGCTGCGCGTCGTCGACCAGCAGGTACCGCACGCGCTGCCGCTCGGCCCACAGCAGGTCCTCGTCGGTGACGAACGCCGCATAGGCCGCCGACACCAGCTCGGCGGCGTCGAGCGCGGGGGCGAACGCCGTCGCGGAGTCCATTCCCGACAGCAGGTTCACCTCCTCGTACTGCCGGCCGAACCGCCCGGCGGCCACCCACTCGTCACGCCCGTGCTGCTCGCCGAGCTCGATCAGGTCCTCCGGGCCCAGGCCGCGTTCGGCCGCACGCAGCAGCAGGTCGCGCAGCTCGTGGGCGAAGCCGGGCAGCTCCAGCGCCGGGCGCAGCCGCTCCGGCCAGTGCGCGGCGCCCAGCTCGACGTCACCGGCGAGCAGGTCGCGCACCATCGCGTCCTGCTCCGGCCCGGACAGCAGCCGCGGCGGTGGCTCGCCGAGCAGCACCGCCTGGTTGCGCAGCACCGCGAACGCGTAGGAGTGCACGGTCCGCACCAGCGGCTCGCGCACCGTGGAGAACCGCCCGGTCAGCAGCCGCGTGATGTCCGCGCGCAGGGCCACGGACGCACGCCGGTTCGCGGTGAGCACCAGCACGTTCTCCGGGTCGGCTCCGTGCTCCAGCACGACGTGCGCGGCCAGCTCGGCCAGCAGCGTCGTCTTGCCGGTGCCGGGGCCGCCGAGGACGCGCAGGAAGCCCTCCTGCGTGAAGACGCGCTGGGCAGCGGCGTCCCACCGGGGACGCGGGCGCGTCTCCGGCTTCCTGCGGACCAGCTGGGGTGGAAGTGCCACGCCCCGATTTCACCACGCTGCACCGACAAGATCAGTCCCGCCCGCCGATCGGAGCACCCGGCGATTTCGACTACCTTCTTGACAGAAGCAGGTGGTCTAGTCCATTTTTGAAGACGTTGTGAGCCTGCTCACCAAAATCCGCCGCCGTGGATCCGAGCAGTTCTTGGAGGACTGATGAAGCGGTTCCTCGCCGGCGCCCTCGCCGCCGCGTGCGCGGTCGTGCTGCTGCCCGCCGCCGCCCAGGCCGCGGTCAACCCGGTGCTCGCCGCCCCCTACCTCTACCAGTGGGGTGGCCAGCCCAACCCCGCCACCGTGATGCAGCAGACCGGCATCAAGGCGTTCACGCTCGCGTTCATCCTCAGCGACGGCACCTGCAACCCGAAGTGGGACGGCACCCGCTCGCTGACCGGGTCGGACCAGACGCTGATCAACTCGATCCGCTCGGCCGGCGGTGACGCGGTGCCGTCGATCGGCGGCTGGTCGGGCAACAAGCTCGGCCAGTTCTGCAGCACCCCCGCCGCGCTCGCCGGGGCCTACCAGAAGGTGATCGACGCCTACGCGCTCAAGGCGATCGACATCGACATCGAGGCCGCCGAGTTCGAGAACAACGCCACGCAGGACCGCGTGCTCGGCGCGTTGAAGATCGTCAAGCAGAACAACCCCGGCGTGCGGACCGTCATCACCATGCCGACCGACCGCACCGGCCCGAACTCGTGGGGCAAGCGGCTGGTCACCCGCGCCAAGGAGCTCGGGGCGCCGATCGACACGTGGGCGGTCATGCCGTTCGACTGGGGCAGCGGCGGCGACATGCTCGCCCAGACCAAGAGCGCGGTCGACGGCCTGAAGAACCACGTGAAGGCGACGTTCGGGCTGACCGACGACGCCGCGTACCGGCGCAGCGGCCTGTCCTCGATGAACGGCAAGACCGACACCGGCGAGACCGTGACGCCGCAGAACTTCCGCGACATCGTCACGTGGGCGAGCTCGAAGCACCTGTCGCGGGTGTCGTTCTGGGCCGTGAACCGCGACCGCGGCAACTGCGGCGCGATGAGCTCCTCGTGCAGCGGCATCAACCAGCAGACCTACGAGTTCACGAAGGCGCTCGCGAAGTTCACCGGCTAGCCCGGCGAACTCCCTCCCACCGCTCCGGTGGCCGGACGTGACCCCGACCCCGTCCGGTCACCGGGGTTCCCACTCCCGCGGGAACTCCCCCGGCGTGCACGGCACGCCGAAGTGGTCGCCGGTGGCGAAGTCCGCACCCGCGGCATGCCACCACCGCGCCTGCTCCGCGCTGACGATCCCGTCGACGGCGACCGACACGCCCCTCTCCCGCAACAACGGCAGCAGCGCAGCCACGTACGGCGAGCGGGACGTCACAAGCCCGCGGGCCACGCGCACGGCCTGCACCGGCAGGTCGGAGGCGAGCAGGCCGAAGTCCAGCGGCCCCAGCCCGAAGTCGTCGATCCCGGTCAGCACGCCCATGCGGGCCAGCACCGCGACGTTGTCGGCGGCGTCGGCCATCGGCAGCACCCCGCCGGGCACGCTGATCATCAACCGGTCGGCGGGCAGCCCGGTCTGGTCGAGCACCCCCACCACCCGTGAGACCAGGTCGGCGTCGGCCGACTGGTGCGCGGTGAGCCGCACGGCCAGCGCCCGGTCGGACTGCCCGCTCTGCCGCCACCACATCGACTGGCCGGCGGCGACGCGCAGCACCCACTCGCCCAGCGGCAGGATCAGCCCGGTCTGCTCGGCCAGTGCCGCGCACCGGTCGTGGCCCAGCGCGGCGGAGTCCGGCCGCTCCCAGTGCATCGCGGCCTCGACGCCGACGACCGCACCGTCCGCCAGGCCGACCACCGGCCGGTACCGCACGGTGATCTCGCCGTTCTCCCACGCGCTCGGCATCTGCACGGCCAGCGCGTCGTCCTGGCGTTCCTCGGCGTCCTGACCGGCGTGGAACAGCTCCCACTGACCGCGCCGGCCCTGCTTGGCCTTGCGCAACGCCCGTTCCGCGGAACGCAGCACGTCGAGCGGCTCCGCGTCGGCGTCCGGCCGGTGCACGACGCCGGCGCTCACCGACACCGCCAGCCCGTGACCGTCCACATAGGTCGGTTCGAGCAGCAGGTCCTCGTTGATGCTCTTCATGATCGTGTCGATGCCCGGCGTGCTCGCCGTGTTCTCCACCAGGACGCCGAACTCGTCGGTGCCGAACCGGGCGATCATGACCTTCTCGGCCGCCAGCAACACCTTCAGCCGCCCGGTCACGTGCTGCAGCAGCCGGTCGACCACGCGGCCACCGAAGCTGTCGCGCAGCATGCCGAACGCGTCGAGGTCCAGGTGGAAGACCGTGATGCCGTGCTCGGGATCGCCCTTGCGCAGCGCGATCTCCAGCTGCGTGGTGAAGAACTGCCGGTTCGGCAGCCCGGTCAGCACGTCGTGCAGCGCCTGCCGCTGCAGCTCACCCTGCAACAGCGCCAGCTCGGTGCCGTCCTCGACCACCACGACGAAGTGGATCGGCTCGTCGTCGGCGCCGCGCAGCAGCGACGCGGTCAGCGTCACGCGGGCGGTCTCACCGTCGCCGCGCCGCAACCGCTGCGACTGCCGGACGCGTTCGGTGGTCCCGGCTGCCAGCTCGGCCATCGCCTCCCGCAGCATCGCGTCGAAACCGGGCTCGATCAGGTCGAGCAGCGGCACGCCGGTGAGCTCGTCCGGCGTCTTGCCGAGGATGTCGCCGATGGCCGCGTTCACCTGCAGCAACCGGCCGTCCGGGTCGACGATCAGCACGCCGTTGGTGGACGACGTGACCACCTCGTTGAACCGGGCCTCGCTCTCCTTGAGGTTCCAGTTGGCGTCGCGGACCGCCTTGAGCAACGACCTCTGCAGGCTTTCCTGCTGCGCCAGCACGGACTCGGTGTTCGCGGCGGTGAAACCGACGCCGAGCGCGCCGACGGCGAGCGCGATCCGTTCCGCGTACCGCTCGACGGGCTGGAACTCCGGCAGGGCCAGCAGCCCCTTGCCGAGCACCTCCGCGGTGCACCGCAGCCCGATCTTGCCCAGGTGCCCCAGCGCGGCCAGGTCCGCGCCGGCCGCCTCGATCGGGGCGGTGGTGAACGGGTCGGCGTGCAGCAGCGAGCACAGCACGTCGAGCCGGCCGCGCAGCTCCTCGTCGAGGTCGGCGCTGCCCAGCGGAATCGTCACGGAGCTGAGCAGGCGGTACGACCATTTCCGGGCCAGCGTCAACCGCGCCCTGGCGTTGTCCTGAGGCGAGGGCGTGACGCCGGGCATTCGACTCGGGTTGGGCATTCGAGGCCGCCTCGCAATGGCTCTTGAGGACCGGCAGTTTACCCACGCACGGTCAGTCCCACCTCAACCGGCAGCGTGAATCATCACTCTATCGGTGTTCCCTATGGTTTACGACCGACCCCCGCGAACGCGATCCGGTTGACCGCCGGGTCGTCGGAGATGTCACCGGGCCCGGAAGGTCGCCATTCGGCGTACTTGACCAGTCCCGGTTCGACCAGTTCGAAATCACCGAAGAAAGCCTCGATCTCGTTGCGGTCCCGGTAGGCGACGTCACCGCCGCCGGCCTTGCTCATCCGGTCGGTCACGGCCCTGGCCTCGTCGTTGACGTGGTCGCCCGCCATGTGCGAGATCGCGAGGTAGCTGCCGCTGGGAAGGGCCTCGCGGTAGCGCTTGAGCAGGCCCTGCGGGTCCGCCTCGGTCGGCACCCAGTGCACCATGAACAGCAGCAGCAGGCCGATCGGCTGGTCGAAGTCGAGCAGCCGGTTCACCTCGCCGCTGCTCAGGATGCTCTCGGGGTCGCGCATGTCGGCCTGCAACACGCCGACGCGGTCATCACCTGCGACGATCAGCTCGCCGTGCGCGACGGCCACGGGGTCGCGGTCCACGTAGACGACCCGGCAGTCGGGGGCCTGCTGCTGGGCGACCTCGTGCACGTTGGCCACGGTCGGGATGCCGGAGCCGATGTCCAGGAACTGCCGCACGCCCTGGTCGGTCATGAACCGCACGGCGCGGCGCAGGAAGGCCCGGTTGAGCCTGGCGGCGCTGCGGGAGTGCGGCATCATCTCCTCGGCCTTGTCGCCCATCACGCGGTCGACGGCGAAGTTGTGCGCACCCCCGAGCAGGTAGTCGTAGACCCGGGCCGCACTGGGCACGGACACGTCCACGCTCTGTGGAATCCAGCTCTCGTCGGCCACGGCGACCACCTCTTCGGGTTGTGGACGCACTAGCTTAGTCACGCACACGGACGGCACAAGACGACCATCATTAGGCCGCCAGAGTGAACGGATGCCACCCGATCGGGTACTTCACTCTGACCCGAACGACTTCTATGGTTGTCCACCTCTTTCCACGTCGCGAGGAGCGATGATGTCCGTCCCGGTGGCACCGGGCAGGCTGCCATTTCTCGGGCACACTGTGCCCCTGCTGAGGAAAAGATTCGCTTTCACCAGGAATTTACGAGGTCAGGGCGATCTCGTCGAAGTTCGATTAGGACCGATGCGGGCTTATTTCGTCACCAGTCCGCAGCTGACGCACCAGGTGCTGGTCGCCGATGCACCCAAGTTCCACAAAGGCCGGATGTACGACAAGTTCCGCCCGTTCGTCGGCAACGGGCTCGCCCTGTCGAACGGGACGTTCCACCTGCGCCAGCGCCGGATGATGCAGCCGGCGTTCCACCGCGACCGGATAGCGGCCTACGCGGGCACGATGGTCCGCGCGGCGCGTGACCTGGTCGAGGGGTGGCGGCCGGGCGAGGTGCGGCGGATCGAGCAGGACATGCAGGGCCTCGCCGTCACGATCGTCGGCGAAGCGCTCTTCTCCACCGAGATCGGCGCACGCGCCATCGCCGAGGCCCGCCGCTCGGTGTTCGTGATCATCAAGAACGGGATCGTGCGCGCGCTCTCACCGGGGTTCGTCGAGAAGCTGCCCATCCAGGCCAACCGCGAGTTCGACGAGGCCATCGCCCGGATGCGCGCGATCGTGCACGAGGTCATCGCCGCGAGGCGGGCCGACGACACCGACCACGGCGACCTGCTGTCGATGCTGTTGCGCGCCAGGGACGACGAGACCGGCGAACCGATGTCCGACGAGCAGCTCTTCGACGAGGTCATCACCCTGCTGACCGCGGGCATCGAGACCACCGCGCTGGCACTGGCGTGGATCTTCCACGAGATCGCCGCCGACCCGCTGGTGCAGCGGCGGGTGGTCGACGAGCTCGACGAGGTGCTGGCCGGGCGCGCGGTGACGTTCGACGACGTGCCGAAGCTGACCTACCTCGGCCAGGTGGCCAACGAGGTGCTGCGCAAGTACCCGATGTGGCTCGTCATGCGCCGCACCGCCGAGGAGGTGGAGCTCGGCGGCGTCCGCCTGCCACCGGGCACCGAGGTGATCCTCAGCCCGCACACGCTGCACCACGACCCCGAGCACTTCCCCGACCCCGAGCGCTTCGACCCGGACCGCTGGACTCCCGGGACCGCCCGGCAGCTGCCCAGGGGCGCGTTCGTCCCGTTCGGCGGCGGCATCCACCAGTGCATCGGCAACCACTTCGCACTCACCGAGATCGTCACCGTCGTGGCGACGGTCTGTTCCCGCTACCGGCTGGTCCCCGAACGGCCGGTGCGCGTCAAGTTCACCAACGCGGCCTATCCGCACGACCTCATGATGAAGGTCGTCCCCCGCTAGCTGGAAGGTAGTTCCCCCATGCGTTTCCGTCGGCTCAGCGCCGCCGTGCTGCTCGCCGCCCTCCTGCCGGTGCCCGCACCGGCGAGCGCCGCCGCGACCAGCTGCGAGGACGTCACCACGTCCGTCCAGTTCGGACTGACCAGGCAGGTGATGTACGGCAGGCTGTGCGTCCCCCAGGGCGCCACGACCGTCCAGGTGCTCGTCCCCGGCGGCACCTACACCAGCGAGTACTGGGACATCCCGGTGGAGGGCGACACCCGTTCGGTCACCCGCGCGATGAACGGCGCGGGCATCGCGACCATGGCGGTGGACCGGATCGGCACCGGCCGGAGCTCCAAACCGCTCAGCCTCCTGGTCGACGTCCCCAGCCAGGCCCAGGCCGTGCACCAGGTCGTCGAACGCCTGCGTCCGCGGTTCGCGAAGGTGTTACTGGGCGGGCACTCCATCGGCTCGGCCATCGCGATGGCCGAGGCCGGCCGGTACCACGACGTCGACGGCGTGCTGGTCACCGGCATGACACACCAGTGGGACTACGTCAGGGCGGTGCCCGCGCTGACCAACCTCATCCCCGCGACGCTCGACCCGGTGCTCGGCCTGCGCGGGCTCGACGTCGGCTACCTGACCACGGCGCCGGGCACCCGTTACACCATGTTCCACGCGCCCGGACCGAGGATCGCGTCCGTGGTGGCCAGGGACGAGTCCACAAAGGACGTCGTGGCGGCCGGTGAGTTCGTCACCACCGCACTCATGTCCAACCTCGTGCTCCCCGCCAGCGCCGCCATCGACGTGCCGGTGCTGACCGTGCAGACCTCTGCCGACTACTTCTGCGGCACGCCACCGCTGGGCGCCGACTGCTCCTCGTCCCGTGCGCTGGCCGCCTCGGAACGGCCGTTCTACCCCAGGGCGCCGCGCCTCGACGCCTTCGTGGTCAACGGGTACGGGCACTGCTTCAACTTCTCGACCGAGAACGCCAACGCCTACCACGCGGCGGTCATCGGGTGGCAGCGCGGTTTCTAGAGCCGCTGCAGGAACTCGCCCGCGTCGCGCGGGACACCGAAGTGGGCGCCGATCGCGAGGTCGGCGCCCGCTGCCGCCCACCACTGCGCCTGCTGCTCGGTCTCGACGCCGTCCACGCAGATGGTCACGCCGAGCTCGTGCACGGCCGGGATCAGCGTGGTGGAACGCGGGTCCTGGCGGCGCACCAGGTCCTCCGGCACCAGCACGGACACCACCGGCAGCTCCGAGAGCCAGGCCAGGTCCCGCGGGCCGAGGCCGAAGTCGTCCAGCGCGACGCGGATGCCCCTGGCCGCCAGCGTGCCCAGGTTCTCCGCCGCGCCGGCCACACCCAGCACGCCGACCGGCATGCTCAGCGTCAGCCGCTCGTGCGGCAGGCCGGTCTCCTCGACCACCTTCGCCACGCGGGAGACCAGGTCCGCGTCGGTGGCCTGGTGGCGGGTGAGCCGGACGCCGAACTGCGTGTCGAGCTCGCCGCGCTGCCGCCACCACTGGGCCTGGCCGGCCCCGATCCTGATCAGCCACTCGCCCATCGGCAGGATCAGGCCGGTCTGGTCGGCGAGCTTGGCGCAGCGGTCGGAGAGGTCCCAGTGCAGCACGGCTTCCACGCCCGCCAGCTCACCGGTCGCGAGCGCGTGCACCGGCCGGTAGGCGACGCCGATGTCGCCCTGTTCCCACGCTCCCGGCATCACGACGGCCAGTGCGTGGTCGCGCCTGCGTGCGGTGTCCTGGTTGCCGTGGAACAACTCCCACTGGCCGCGCTGGTCCTTCTTGGCCTGCCGCAGCGCCAGGTCGGCCATGCGCAGCAGCTCCGTCGGGTCCACGTCCGGTGACGGCCGGTCGACCACACCCGCGCTCACCGAGACCGCGAGCCCGTGGTCGTCCACGAAGACCGGTTCGGCCAGGTCGGCGTTGATGGCGGCCATCGTCGTCGCGACGTCCGGTGTGGTGGCGGAGTTCTCCACGACGATGCCGAACTCGTCGCCGTCGAAGCGCGCGACCATCGCCTGCTCGCGGGACAGCAACGCCCGCAGCCTGCGGGCCACGTGCTGCAGCAGCTTCTCGCCGACGCGGCCGCCGAGGCTGTTGCACACCAGGCCGAACGCGTCGAGGTCCAGGTGGAACACCGTCACGCCGAGCTCGGGGTCGGCCCTGCGCAGCACGGTCTCCAGGTGCGTGGTGAAGAACTGCCGGTTCGGCAGCCCGGTCAGCACGTCGTGCAGCGACTGCCTGCGCAGTTCTCCTTGCAGCAGCGCGAGTTCCGTGTCGTCGTCGGCGACCACGAGCACGTGGCTGGGCTTGTTGTCGCCGTCGCGCAGCAGCGACGCCGTCAGCGTCACCCTGGCCAGGTCGTCCTCGCCGCGCAGCAGGTGCAGCGGCTCGCGCTCGAACTCGCCGCGTTCGGCCAGCACGCGTTCGACCATCTCGCGGAACACCGCGACCGAGCCCGGCGCGACGAACTCCATGAGCCGGCTGCCCGGTTCGGGCCTGCGGCCGAGGATGCCGGCGATGGCGTCGTTGGCCCACACCACCTTGCCGTCGAGACCGACGATCAGGATGCCGTTCGTCGAGGAGATCGCGATGCCCGCGAACTTGGCCTCGCTCTGCCGCTGGTCCTGCTGCGCGTCGTGGGCGGCCTTGAGCAGCGAGCGCTGCATGCTCTCCTGCTGGTCGAGGATCGAGCGGGCCCGAGCCGCGGTGAAACCGCAGGCCAAAGCGCCGATCCCGCCGACGACGCGGACCGCGTGCCGCGGGTGGGCGCGGAACTCCTCCAGGCCGAGCAGGCCCTTCCCGAGCACGTCGACCGTGCGCTTGAGGCCGGGCTCGTTCACGTAGCCGAGAGCGACGAGGCGCTCGCCGATCGCCTCGAACGGAGCAGGGTCGAACGGCTCGTTGTGCAGTGCGGCGCACAACGTGTCGAGCTGGTCACCGAGTTCGGCGTCCAGCTCGTCCCTGCTCAGCGCGACCATCACAACGCTGCTGAGCAGGTAGCTCCACTTGCGCGCCAAGGCTTCCCGCCCGCGGAGGGCGGCGGCGTCCGCAGCTGGAGCGGCATCGGGCTTTCGGCTCGGATTCGTCATTCCCGTTGCCCTGTATGGGTTGAAGAGTGTCCGGCAGTTTACCCACCACGGGTCGGCGTCCATTGCGCCAACAGTGTGAAACCTCCACCACGGACGGGTGGTTTTAGTCCTTACGACCAACGCCAGCGTACAGGAACATGTTCATCGACGCCTCGGCGGCGATGTCCCCTGGACCGTCCGGGTGCCACTCACCGCACCCGACCAGCCCGGGTTCCACCAGGTCGAACCCGTCGAACAACGCGCTGACCTGCGCGTGCGTGCGCATGTGCATCCGGTCGGCGCTCCTGCTGCGGTTCACCACGTCCGCCGCCCGGTCGACGTTCTCGTCGATCTGGTCCTTGGCGACGTGGGTCATCACCAGGAAGCTGCCGTGCGGCAAGGCGTCGCGGTAGCGGGCGACGAGCTCGCGCGGCCCGTCGTCGTCGGGCACCCAGTGCATCATGAGCAGCATCAACAGGCCGATCGGCTCGTCGAAGCGCAGCAACCGCGCGGTCTCGGCGCTGGACAGCACGGCGTCCGGGTCGCGCATGTCGGCCTGCACGACGGCCGCGTTCTCGTTGCCCCGCAACATCAGCCGGCTGTGCGCGACGGCGACCGGGTCCTTGTCGACGTAGACCACGCGCGCGGCCGGGTCGCGTGCCTGCGCCACCTCGTGCACGTTCGCGACGGTCGGGATGCCGGAACCGACGTCGAGGAACTGCCGGACCCCTTGGCCCAGCAGGAAGTTCACCGCGCGACCGAGGAACCGGCGGTTGAGGCGCGCCACGCTGGGCAGGCCGGGCACCAGCTGCTCGATCTGCGCGCCGACCGCGCGGTCGGCGGCGAAGTTGTGCGCGCCACCGAGGATGTAGTCGTAGACGCGGGCCATGCTCGGCACGGTCGTGTCGATGCCGAGGGGAACCCAGCTCTGGGTCTCTGCCACGGTGGACACCTCTCCGGTTCGTGGCGGGTCCGGGATGACGCACGAGCTTAGTCACCCAGGCACATCCCGCGTTGCGCCATCGGAGTGACGCTGAACCACCCGTTCAGGCACTGTCGTCCTCCTCCAAACGGCTCCTAGGGTGGGCGCCCTCCCATCCGGCTGATCCGTTGGAGTGCCGATGCCCGTCCCGGTGGCACCGCGCCGCTGGCCGTTGCTCGGGCACACCCCCGCGATGCTCCTCCGGCGCGCCAAGTTCACCGACGCGCTGCGCGAGCACGGCGACGTCGTGCGCCTGGACCTCGGTCCCCTGCACGCCTTCTTCGTCACCGATCCATCGCTCACGCACGAAGTTCTGGTCACCCAGGGCGCCAAGTTCCGCAAGGGCGCCCTGTTCGACAAGTTCCAGCCGTACCTGGGGACCGGTCTGCTGCTGTCCAACGGCGAGTTCCACCTGCGGCAGCGGCGGATGGTGCAGCCGGCGTTCCACCGCGACCGGATGGCCGCCTACGCCGCGACGATGACCAGGGCCGCCCGGTCGATGGCCGACTCCTGGCAGCCCGGTGAGGTCCGCGTCGTCGAGAACGACATGCAGGAGCTCGCGGTCACCATCGTCGGCGAGGCGCTCTTCTCGACGGAGCTGGGACAGCGCGCCGTCGCCGAGGTCCGCCGGTCGATCTTCACGGTCATCCAGCAGGGCATGGTCCGCGCGCTGTCGCCGTCGTTCGTGGAGAAGCTGCCGCTGCCGGGCAACCGGGCGTTCGACGCGGCCATCGCGCGGATGAAAGCCGTTGTGCTGCAGGTGATCGAGAGCTGGCGCACGGACGGCGCCGACCACGGCGACGTGCTGTCGATGCTGTTGCTGGCGCAGGACGACGGCACCGGCATGACGGACCAGCAGACCTACGACGAGGTCCTGACGCTGCTGACCGCCGGCATCGAGACCACCGCGATCGCGCTGGCGTGGGCGCTCCACGAGGTCGGCAGCAACCCCGAGGTCGAACGCCGATTACACGCAGAGGTCGACGCGCTACCCGGTCCGGCGACGTTCGCCGACCTCCCGCGGCTGCCGTACGCCGCGCAGATCGTGCGGGAAACCCTGCGCCGGTACCCGATCTGGTTCGTGATGCGCCGAACGCTCACCGAGGTCCGGCTGGGACCGGTGACGCTGCCCGCGGGCGCCGAGGTGATCATCAGCCCGCACGCCCTGCACCACGACCCGCGGTTCTTCCCCGACCCGGACCGCTTCGACCCGTCGCGCTGGACGCCGGAGTTCACGGCGGGTCTGCCGCGCGGCGCGTTCATCCCGTTCGGCGGCGGCAACCGGCAGTGCCTGGGCAACACGTTCGCCCACACCGAGATCGTGCTCACCCTCGCGACCGTCGCCGCGCGCTGGCGGCTGGTCCCGACCCGTCCGGCGCGGGTGAGGTTCACGTCCGCCCCCTACCCCGACGGCCTGCTCATGAAGGCCGTTCCCCGCCACTAGTTGGAGGTCGTTCCCCCATGCGTTTCCGCCGGCTGTGCGCCGCGGCCCTGCTCGCCACCGGAACACTGCTCCTGCCCGCACCCGCCTCCGCCGCCGTGACGTGCCAGGACGTCAGCTTCCCGGTCCGCGTCGGCCTCACCCCGCTGATCCCCTCGCTGGAGACGATGGCCGGCCGCCTCTGCACCCCGCAGGGCGCCACCACCGTGCAGGTCCTGATCCCCGGCGGCACCTACGACCGCACCTACTGGGACGTCGGTTTCGAGCCGGGCACCCACTCGTTCACCAGGGCGCAGAACGCCGCCGGCTTCGCGACCCTCGCCGTCGACCGCCTCGGCACCGGCCGCAGCTCCAAGCCGTTGAGCGCGCTGGTCACCGCCTCGACCCAGGCCGGTGCCGTCCACCAGGTCATCGGGGCGATGAGGTCCCGCTTCGACAAGGTGGTCGTGGGCGGGCACTCCATCGGCTCGGCCATGGCGATCATCGAGGCCGCCACCTACGGCGACGTCGACGGCGTGCTGGTCACCGGCTTCACCCACAAGATGAACTACATCACCGTCGTTCCGGTGCTGGCCAACATGGTTCCGGCCGGGCTCGACGCCGGCTACCTCACCACCCTGCCGGGCACCCGCTACAACGCCTTCCACAAACCGGGGCCGCTGGTCCAGGGCGCGATCGGGTTCGACGAGAGCACCAAGTCGGTCTTCGCCGCCACGGAGGCCGTCGACACGATCCTGCTCAACACCGTGATCATCCCGGTCTCGCGGAACATCCGGGTACCGGTCATGGTCGTCGTCGGCGACGACACGCACTTCTGCAGCTCCGGCCTGCCGCTGATGGGCAGCGACTGCTCGTCGCCCGCCGCGCTGAAGGCCGACGAGGGGCAGTTCTACCCGGCCGTGCCGAGCCTGGACACGTTCATCCTCAACGGCTACGGCCACTCCATCAACTACGCGCCCAACGCCCCCGACTACCACGCGGCAGTCTCCGCCTGGGCCGGCAAGATCTAGACTCCGGGGATGGACGAAGAGATCCACGAGCGGGTCCGCGACCTCATCAGGGCCATCCCCCGCGGCCGCGTCGCCACCTACGGCGACATCGCCGATCTCGCCAAGGCGCCGTCGCCGCGGCTGGTCGGCCGCATCCTCAACGAGGACGGGCACGACCTGCCGTGGCAACGGGTCCTGAAGGCGGACGGCACCTGCGCGCCGCACCTGCGCGACACCCAGCTCCAGCTGCTGCACGAGGAGGGCGTCCCCAACCTCGACGGCAAGGTGAACCTCCGCGAGTACCGCTGGGAGGACGCGCGCAAGGAGGAGGTACCCGGCCTGTGGTGACGTCAGGCTGACTGCCGCAGGACCGCACGAGCCGCGCAGTACTTGCGCACCAGCGCATCGACCACCAGCGGGTGGGCCCCGATCGGCGCGGACACCACGTCCGCACCGCACTCGGCGAGCGAGGAGTGGAACACCCCCGGTGCCAGCAGCCACGAGGCGACGGCGACGCGGCGGCCGCGCAGCCCGGCGACGACGTCGGGCACGCGCGGGGTCGCGGTGGCCACGTACCCGATGGCCTCCGCTCCCAGCAACGCCGCCGCGCGCCGCACGTCGGCCAGTGCCCGCTCGTCCGTCGACCCCGCGGCGGCGAGAACGACGGCGTCACCGCGCCGGATCCCGGCCTCCCGCAACCGGTCCCGCACCGCGGGCACCGCGTCCACGCCCAGCGGCGAGGTCAGCACCACGTCCCGGCGCGCGCCGATCTGCTCGGGGATGTCGACGCGGACGTGGTACCCGGCGGCCAGGAACGCCGGCACGACCACGCACGGCCCGTCCACCACCGACCGGACGTCCGGCTGCCGCACGTCCGCGTAGGCGACCTCGACCGGCACGTCCACCGCGTCCCGCACCAGGGCGGCGATCTCGTCGCACACCACCGCCCCGCGCGGATCGCGCGTGCCGTGGAAGGCCAGGACCAGTTTCATGCGGGCTCCATCGCGAGCCGGTACCCGCGCTTCACCACGGTGCACACCATCTGCGGCGCGCCCAGCGCCGTGCGCAGCCGTCCGATCGCGGTCTCCACGGCGTGTTCCTCGCCGCCGGACGGCAGGGCCGCCAGCAGCTCCTGCCGCGACACGACCCGGCCGCGGGCGGCGACGAGGGTCCGCAGCACCGCCATCGGCGCCGGTGCCACCGGCCGCAGCTCCCCGTCGATCACGACGGCCTGCGCCCGCATCTCCAGGTCCCGCGAGGCGATCCGCAGCCGGGTGGCGCGCGCGGGCAGCTCGACGGCCAGCTCCCGCACCATCGACCCGATCCGCGAACGCGCCGGTTGCACGACCGGGATACCGGCCGCCACCAGCGGTCCCGCGGTGATCGCACCCACACCGACCACGAGCACGTTGCGCCGCAACGCCTCCACCAGCTCGGCCCGCCGTTCGCCCGCCGTGCGCAGCACCGAGGAGGCGGCCGGGGCGCTGGTGAACGTCAGCGCGTCGACCTGGCCGAGCAGCACCGCGTCGATCAGCCGGTGCAACGGCCCGGTGTCTGCGGGCGGTTCCCACCGGTAGACCGGGATCTCGACGACGTCGGCGCCCGCGGCCTGCAACGTGCCGACGAAGTCCGGCAGCGGTTCCCCGTGCAGCTGCACCGCGACCCGCTTGCCGGAGACGCCCATCCGCAGCAGGTACTGCAGCAGCTCGGCGTTCGACTCCGACGACGGCGACCAGGCCTCGGTCAGCCCGGCCGCCCGCACCGCGCCCTTCGCCTTCGGGCCGCGCGGCAGCACCACGGCCGACGACAGCGCGCGGTGCAGCCGCGACGCCAGCCCCCACCCCTCCGCGGCCTCGAACCAGCCGCGGAAGCCGATGGCGGTGGTCGCGACGACGGCGTCGACCGGTGCGGACACCAGCTCCAGCGTCGCCGCGTGCAGCGAGGCGTCGTCGGGCAGCGGCACGATCCGGATGGCCGGGCCGTGCACCGTGGTGGCGCCCTTGCGTTCCAGCAGGGCGATCAGCTCGTCCGCGCGGCGCGCGGCGGTGACGCCGATGGTGAACCCGGCCAGGGGGCCGGTCACGTCAGCTCCACGACGCCGTCGCGCACCCGGACCTCGTGCACGGCGACAGAGACGTCCGGTGAGTCCAGGCACTTGCCGGTGGCGAGCTCGAAGGCCTGCTTGTAGACCGGCGACACGACCACGGGCACGCCGCCGCGGTCGCCGAGGATGCCGCGCGACAGCACGGCGGCGCCGCTGAACGGGTCGACGTTGTCCAGCGCGTGCAGGGAGCCGTCGGCGGTGAGGAACACCGCCACCTGGGAGCCGTCGGGGAGCAGAGCGGCGACCCCCTGCTCCGGCCGCAGCCGGGCGAAGTCACAGACCACGGTCATCGCACGACCTCCGGAATGCCGAGCTGGACGGGGACGCGCTGACCACGTTCAGCGCGGAACGAGATCGAGGGGTCGGGCGTGCCGGGCGCGTTGACGAACGACGTGAAGCGCGCGAGCTTCTCCGGGTCCTCCAGCACACCGCGCCACTCGTCGGCGTAGGAACCGACGTGGGCCTCCATCGCGGCCTCCAGCTCCGCGCAGATGCCGAGCTTGTCGTCCACGACGACCTCGCGCAGGTGGTCGAGACCGCCGTCGAGGGCCTCCAGCCACGCCGACGTGCGCTGCAACCGGTCGGCGGTGCGGATGTAGAACATCAGGAACCGGTCGATCGTGCGGACCAGCGTCTCGGTGTCCACATCGGACACGAGCAGGTCGGCGTGGCGCGGGGTGAAGCCGCCGTTGCCGCCGACGTAGAGGTTCCAGCCGTTCTCCGTCGCGATGATGCCGAAGTCCTTGCTCCTGGCCTCGGCGCACTCGCGCGCGCAGCCGGAGACGGCGGACTTGAGCTTGTGCGGCGAGCGCAGGCCCCGGTAGCGCAGCTCCAGGTCGATGGCCAGCCCGACCGAGTCCTGCACGCCGTAGCGGCACCAGGTCGTGCCCACGCAGGACTTCACCGTGCGCAGCGCCTTGCCGTAGGCGTGCCCGGACTCGAAGCCGGCGTCGACCAGCCGGCGCCAGATCTCCGGCAGCTGGTCGACGGTCGCGCCGAACAGGTCGATGCGCTGACCACCGGTGATCTTGGTGTAGAGACCGAAGTCGCGGGCCACCTCGCCGATGACGATCAGCTTCTCAGGCGTGATCTCGCCGCCGGGGATGCGCGGCACGACCGAGTACGTGCCGTTGCGCTGCATGTTCGCCAGGTACCGGTCGTTGGTGTCCTGCAACGACACCTGCGTCTCGCCGAGGATGTGCCCGTTGTTCAGCGAGGCCAGGATCGAGGCCACGGCGGGCTTGCAGATGTCGCAGCCGCGTCCGGTGCCGTGCTTGGCGACCAGCGCGCTGAACGTCGTGATCCGGGTGGCGCGGACGATCTCGAACAGCTCCGCGCGCGAGTGCGTGAAGTGCTCGCACAACGCCTTGGACTGCTCGACACCGCAGTCGGTCAGCAGCTTCTTCAGCATCGGCACGCACGAGCCGCAGCCCGTGCCCGCCTTGGTGCACGCCTTCAGCTCGGCCACGTCGCACGCCACGCCGGACTGGATGGCGTCGGTGATGGTCTGCTTGGTGACCGCGTGGCACGAGCAGACCTGGGCGTCCGCGGGCATGTCGATGTCGACGGCGCCACCGGGCTGCAGCAGGGCGGCCGGAACCTCCTTGCCCACCAGCGGCCGCAGCGACGGGTAGGACGACGCGTCGCCGACCAGCACGCCACCGAGCAGCGTCCTGGCGTCGTCCGACACCACGAGCTTGCTGTAGGTGCCCGCGACCGCGTTGTTCACCACGACCTCAAGGGCGCCCTCGGTGGTGGCGTGCGCGTCACCGAACGACGCCACGTCCACGCCGAGCAGCTTCAGCTTGGTGGACAGGTCCGCGCCGGGGAACACCCTGCTACCACCGGAGAGCCGGTCCGCGACCACCTCGGCCATCGCGTAGCCGGGTGCCACGAGCCCGTACGCCACGCCCTCGACCGACGCGCACTCACCGATCGCGTACACGTGCGGGTCGGCGGTGCGGCACGCGGCGTCGACCAGGTACCCGCCGCGCGGCCCGAGCTCCAGCCCGAGGTCGAGGTCCGTGCGCGGCCGGATGCCCGCGCTGAACACCACGACGTCGAGGTCGAGCTCGACACCGTTGGCCAGCTTGGCGATCAGCCGCGAGCCGTCGCGTTCGATCGAGGTGGCGGACGTGCCGGTGTGCACGGTCAGGTCGAGCTTCTCGACCAGCCGCTTGAGCAGCCCGGCGCCGCCGTCGTCGACCTGGATGGGCATCAGCCGCGGCGCGAGCTCCACGACGTGCGGCGAGACGCCCATGCCGCGCAACGCGTTCGCCGCCTCCAGCCCGAGCAGGCCGCCGCCGAGCACCATGCCGGAGTGCCGGCCGGGCCGGTTCGCGGCCCGCACCGTCGCCCGGATCTCGTCCAGGTCGTCGATGGTGCGGTAGACGTGGCAGCCGGGCAGGTCCCTGCCGGGCACGGGAGGCACGAACGGCACGGAGCCGGTGGCCAGCACCAGCGCGTCGTAGGAGACCTCGACACCGGAGGCGCCCACGACGACCCGGCGCTCCCGGTCGACGGACACCGCCTTCTCGCCGAGCCGCAGCTCGCAGCCGCTCAGCGGCGGGAGCTCCAGGTCGGCCGGGTCCCAGCTGTCCACATAGGACGAGAGCGCCACGCGGTCGTAGGCGGGGCGGGACTCCTCGCCGAACACCACGATCCGCCAGGACGAGTCACGAAGGATCTCCACGAGCCGGTGGCCCACCATGCCGTTGCCGATCACGACCAGGGTCTGGGTCATCGGGTATCCCCTCCTTCCGCCCGGTTATGCTCACCGGGCGGCGTGTCATCCCAAGGTCCGCGGTATTTCGCGGGTGTTAAAGGAAACTCTCGCCGCAGCTCAGAGCGGTGTGCGTCACACGCCCGCGTAGGCGAGCGAGGGCCGCGTCACGAACACCTTGCGGCGCAGGTAGAACCACCAGGTCGTGCCGAGGCAGAGCGTGTAGAACACCAGGATCGCGGTCAGCGCGGGCGTCAGCGTCTTCGAGCCCTCCAGCGAGAACTTGAAGACCAGGTTCACCAGCACGCCGCCGGCCGCGCCGATCGCTCCGGCGATGCCGACCACAGCGGCGGCCTGGCGCTTGGCCGACTTGTCGTCGTCGGACTGGGTGCGGAAGATCGCGGGGATCATCCGGTACGTCGAGCCGTTGCCGACGCCGGCCAGCACGAACAGCAGGATGAACGAGCCGAAGAACAGCCCGAAGCTCTTCGTGTCGACGCTGACGATGACGCCTACAGTGCCGACACCGAGGCCGATGAACGTGGCCAGCGTCACTTTCGCGCCACCGACTCGGTCCGCCAGCCAGCCACCGGCCGGCCGGGCCACCGACCCGATCAGCGCGCCCAGGAAGGCGAGCGACACCCAGCCCTTGTGGTCCACGAAGCTGAGCTTGATCAGCGACGGGAACGCGAACGAGTAGCCGATGAACGAGCCGAACGTGCCGATGTACAGGAACGACATCACCCACGTGTGCTTGTTCGACAGCGCGCGCTTGTACGACTGGCCGTCGGGCTTGGCCTGGGTGAGGCTGTTCATGAAGAGCCAGGCGCAGATCGTGGCGACCACGATGAACGGCATCCAGATCAGCGCCGCGTAGGCGAGGTGGATCCCGGTGCCGACCGCGATCACGACCGGCACGACCAGCTGCGTGATGGCGACGCCGAGGTTGCCGCCGGCGGCGTTCATGCCGAGCGCCAGGCCCTTCTTGCCCTCCGGGTAGAAGAACGAGATGTTCGCCATCGACGACGAGAAGTTGCCGCCGCCCAGGCCCATCGCGGCCGAGGTGAGCAGGAAGAACCAGTACGGCGTGCCGGGCGTGGACACCGCGTGGGCGAGCATCGTGCACGGGATCAGCAGCAGGCCCGCGCTGATCGTCGTCCAGACCCGGCCGCCGAAGCGCGGCACCGCGAACGTGTACGGCACCCGCAGCACCGCGCCCACCAGGTTCGGCACGATCAGCAGCCAGAACTGCTGACCCACGCTGAAGTCGAACCCGACCGAGCCCAGGCTCACCACCACGATGCTCATCAGCACCCACACGCTGAACCCGAGGTTCTCGGCGAAGATGGACAGCGCCAGGTTCTTGCGTGCGATCCGCTTGCCGGTGGACTCCCAGAACTCGGGCTTCTCCGGCTCCCAGTGGTCGATCCAGCTCATGTACGTCCTCCGCGGGGTCGGCGATTGCCGCAAAACCTAGGAACCACGCATTACCAGGGCGTTCTGCACCGTGACGGCGACGGCAACTCCGCCGCACATCACGCCGTGGCCGGCTGTGAGGCCCCGAGCCAGTCGAGCAGCCCGCACACGGCGTCCTTGCAGCCACCGCAGCCCGTCGTCGCCCTGGTGGCCTCCGCGAGCTGCGGCACCGTCTCCGCGCCCGCGCGCCACGCGGACACGATCTGTCCTTTCGAGACGGTGTTGCAGCGGCAGATCACCGCGCTGGACGGCAGGTCCGCCGGTGACGCGGCCTCCGCGGGCAGCGCACGGCCCAGCAGCAACGCCAGCCGGTCGGTCGGCGCGGGGATGCCGCGGTCGTAGAGCTGCGTGATCGTGGCGGCCGCGTCGGGTGCGCCGAGCACGATCGCGCCGGTCACCCGGTCGTCGCGCAGCACCAGCTTCGCGTAGCGGCCGCGGGAGGGTTCCTGGAAGCACAGGACCTCCGCGTCGGGGCAGTCGACGTCGGTGTGCACGTCGCCCAGCGCCGCCAGGTCCACGTCCCTGGCCTTGAGCCGGGTGACGACGGAGGTGCCGCTGTAGCGGGCGGCCGGGTTCGCGCCGGTCAGCCGGTCGGCGAGCACGGCAGCCTGGTCCCACGCGGGCTGGACCAGGCCGGATACCGTGCCGGGGTGCTGGGCGCAGTCGCCGATCGCGTGGATACGCGGGTCGCTGGTGCGCAGCACGTCGTCCACGACGATGCCGCGGTCGACGGTGAGCCCCGCCTCGACCGCCAGCGACGTCTCGGCCCGCACACCGGCGGAGACGACCACGAGCTCGGCGGGCACGTGCGTGCCGTCGTCGAGGACCAGGCCGTCGCCGGGCAGGTACTTGGCGGCCAGCGCGTTCAGCCGGAACTCGATGCCGAGCTTGCCCAGCGTGCGGGCCAGCACGCCGCCCGCACCGGGGTCGAGCTGGCGTTCCATCAGGTGACCGACCGGGTGCACGACCGTGACCAGGCACCCGCGCCCGGCCAGGCCGCGTGCGGCCTCGATGCCCAGCAGGCCGCCGCCGAGCACCGCGACCGGCATGCCCTTCCGCGCCTTCGCCTCGATCCGCGCGCAGTCGTCGAGCGTGCGGAACGCGACCACGCCCTCCGCGAGCGTGCCGTCCTCGACCAGCCCCTCGGCCGGCGGCACCCACGGCGTACTCCCCGTGGCCAGCACCAACGCGTCGTACGGAACGGTCACGCGGGGGCCTTCCGCACGGTCAGAGCGTGCGGAAGCTCCCCGCGTGGCAGCCAGTTCCACCGTTCGGGTGACGCGGTCGATGGCGACGACCTCGTGGCCGAGGCGGAGGTCGATGTCGTGGGCGGCGGCCCAGCCGTCGTCGTGCAGGCGGGTCGCGGCGGGCGTCATGCTCCCGGCGACCACGGTCGAGAGCAGCACGCGGTTGTACGCGGCGTGCGGCTCGGCTCCGATGACGGTGATGGCGATGTCCGGGTCACGGCGGCGAAGCTCGTCCGCCAGCCGTGCGCCCGCCATGCCGTATCCGACGATCACGACTCGTCGCATGCCCGCTCCAATCGCACCGCGCAGACCTTGAACTCGGGCATCCGGCTCGTGGGGTCGAGCGCGGGGTTGGTGAGCAGGTTCGCCCGCCCGTCACCGGGGAAGTGGAACGGCAGGAACACCGCGTCGACGCGCATGCTCGGCACGCACCGCACGGTCGCCGTCACCCGGCCCCTCCTGGACACGACGTGCGCGGGTGCGTCCGGGGTGAGCCCCGCCCGCGCCGCCGTGTCGGGGTGCACCTCGACGTACATCTCGGGAACGGCCTTCACCAGCTCGCCGATCCGCCGCGTCTGCGCACCCGACTGGTAGTGCTGCAGGACCCGGCCGGTGGTGGCCTGCAACGGGAACTCGGCGTCCGGCGGCTCCGCCGGGCCGGTGTGGTCGACCGGGACGAACCGCGCCAGGCCGTCGGCGTGAGCGAACCGGTCGAGGAAGAGCCGCGGTGTGCCGGGGTGCTCGGTCGAGGGCACCGGCCAGTGCAGCTGTTCGTCGTCGAGCCGGGAGTAGGTGATGCCGGAGTAGTCGGACAGGCCGCCCTGCGACGCCCTGCGCAGCTCCTCGAAGGCCTCCCGCGGCTCGGTCGGGAACCCCGTCGTGACGCCCAGCCGGGAGGCCAGGCCGTTGATCAGTTCCAGGTCGCTGCGGACCCCGGGCGGCGGGTCGAGTGCCTTGCGGCGCCGGATGACCCGCCCTTCGAGGTTGGTCATCGTGCCGTCCTCCTCGGCCCACTGCGTCACCGGGAACACGACGTCGGCCAGCGCGGCGGTCTCCGACATGACGAAGTCCGCGACCACCAGCAGGTCCAGCGCCTTCAACCGGTCCGTGACACCGGACGCGCGCGGCGCCGACACCACCGGGTTGCTGCCGAAGACGAGCATCGCCTTCAGGTCGTCGGCGGTGAGCAGCTCGTAGGCGCTGCGGCCCGGTCCCGGCAGCTCGTCGACGCCCCAGACGTCCATGACGTGCGCGCGAGCGGCCGGGTCGTCGATCTTGCGGTAGCCGGGCAGCTGGTCGGCCTTCTGGCCGTGCTCGCGCCCGCCCTGCCCGTTCCCCTGGCCCGTGAGGCAGCCGTAACCGGACCCGGTCCGGCCCGGCAGGCCCAGCGCGAGCGCCAGGTTGATCCACGCCGACACGGTGTCGGTGCCGGACGCGTGCTGCTCGGTGCCGCGGCCGGTGAGGACGTACGAGCGCCCGGCCAGCATCTGCACGGCGGCGCGCTGGTCGGCGGCGGACACGCCCGTGACGCGTTCGGTCTGCTCAGGCCACCACCGCGCGGCTATCCGCCAGGCGTCGTCGAACCCGGTGGTGCGCTCGGCGATGTACTCCTTGTCGATCAGCCCCTCGATGACCGCCGTGTGCAGCAACCCCAGCGCCAGCGCCAGGTCCGTGCCCGGCGCGGGCTGCAGGTGCAGCGTCGCGCGCTCGGCGGTGGCCGTGCGGCGCGGGTCGATGACGATCAGCCGCGCGCCTTCGAGGTGCCGCAGGAACGGCGGCATGGTCTCGGCCGGGTTGGACCCCGCCAGCAGCACCGTGTCGGCGGTCCGCAGGTCGGTGAGCGGGAACGGCATGCCCCGGTCGAGCCCGAACGCCCGGTTGCCCGCCGCCGCGGCCGACGACATGCAGAACCGGCCGTTGTAGTCGATCTGCGAGGTCTTCAGCGCGACCCTGGCGAACTTGCCCAGCAGGTACGCCTTCTCGTTGGTCAGGCCGCCGCCGCCGAACACGGCGACCTCGTCGGGCTCGTAGGTCCTGATCCTGGTGACGACGTGGTCCAGCGCCTCGTCCCAGGAAGCCGGTTCACCGTGGATCAACGGCGTGGTGAGGCGGGACGGGTGGCGCAGCAGCTCCCCCGCCGTCCAGCCCTTCTGGCACAGCCCACCGGGACCAGGGGCCACCTGGCCGTCGATGACGCTCATGGCGCATTGGAGCGCGCAGTACGGGCAATGGGTCACGCCGCTGACGCTAAGAAGCGCGCGTTAACCCGAAGCTCCGCAATGTTTCCAACCTGGAAAATGGCCCGCTCAGAGCAGCTCGGTCACGTGGTGAGCAGCTCGTTCCAAGCCCGCAAACGACCGTGCCGTTGACAACGGGTGCAGCGCGTGGACAGCCAGCCGGAACAGCGTCGCCCGCACCAGCGCCTGCGGCCACTCGTCGAGGTGGCTCCACCGCTGGAACAACCCCGCGTCCGCCCCGCCCCACGCCACCGCGTCGACCGCCACGACCGCCGCCGCCCACTCCGGCGGCCGCCAGTACGCGGTGAAGTCGATGACCGCGGGCGGCGCGTTGCCCGCGAACAGCACGTTGCCGAACAGGTCGCCGTGCACCACCTGCGCCTGCAGGGTGATCGGCTTCTGCGCGTCCCTGAGCAGCTCGAACAGCCGCCCGCCCAGCTCGGCCTCCAGCGGCACGTCCTCCTCGCCCCACGCCGTGCGGTCCGCGACCGCGAACACGTCCGTGCGGGCGTCGAGGAACCGGGGCCTGGGCAGGCCGGCCGTGGCCTGGTGCAGCCGCTGTGCGATCGCGATGACCTCGTCGTGACGGGCCTCGGCACGGCCGGAGAGGAACTTCGTGGCCGACCAGCCGCCCACGACGTACCGGCCGTCGGTCGACCGCAGCGGGCGGCCGATCCGCAGGTTCGGCACGTCCAGGCCGTCGAGGGTCTTGGCGATCCAGGTCGCCTCCGCGGGCCTGGGCGCGGGCCTGATCGTGGCATCGCCACAACGCCACGCCGGGCCGCCGTCGATGAGCTCTGGTTCGGCGTCACGAGCCCCGAACGCCGCACGCACGTGCGCTGGGGGCGGTTCGGGGGACCGGGTCACGATCCGGCACGCTACCTGGCCAGACGCTCTGAGTGGCGGAAGACGAGCTGTGTCTTGTTTGACCGGGTGAAGGCTGCCGGGTAGCGCGAACCCCGCCAGGCCGGTGCCCGGCGGGGTTCGCTGTGCTCGCTGCGGGTGCCTCGTGGTCAGTAGGTCGGGAGGCTGGGGTCCACCTCGCGGGCCCAGGCCAGCACACCGCCGCCGACGTGCACGGCGTCCTTGAAGCCCGCCTTGTGCAGCGCCGCGAGGGCCTCCGCCGAACGGGCGCCGGACTTGCAGTGCAGCACCAGCGGCTTGTCCTGCGGCAACTGCGAGAACGCCTCACCCGAGAGGATCTTGTCCTTCGGGATGAGCACCGAGCCCGGGATCTTCACGATCTCGTACTCGTGCGGCTCGCGGACGTCCACCAGCAGGAAGTCCTCGCCGGACTCCTGCTTGTGCTTGAGCTCCAGCGGCGTGATCGTGTTGCCCGCGGCCGCCTGCTGCGCGTCCGTGGACACGACACCGCAGAACGCCTCGTAGTCGATCAGCTCGGTGATCTTCGGCGACTCCGGATCCTTGCGGATCTTGATGGTCCGGTACGACATCTCCAGCGCGTCGTAGACCATCAGGCGGCCCAGCAGCGGGTCGCCGATGCCGGTGAGCAGCTTGATCGCCTCGGTGACCATGATCGAGCCGATCGACGCGCACAGCACGCCCAGCACGCCGCCCTCGGCGCACGACGGGACCATGCCGGGAGGCGGCGGCTCGGGGTAGAGGTCGCGGTAGTTGAGGCCCTGGCCGTTCGGCGCGTCCTCCCAGAAGACGCTCACCTGGCCCTCGAACCGGAAGATCGAGCCCCACACGTACGGCTTGCCCAGCAGCACCGCGGCGTCGTTCACCAGGTAGCGCGTGGCGAAGTTGTCGGTGCCGTCGAGGATCAGGTCGTAGTCGCGGAAGATCTCCAGCGCGTTCTCGGAGTTCAGGTGCGTCTGGTGCAGGATGACCTTGACGAACGGGTTGATCTCGGCGACCGAGTCCCTGGCGGACTCCGCCTTGGGACGGCCGACGTCGGACTGGCCGTGGATGACCTGGCGCTGCAGGTTCGACTCGTCCACGACGTCGAAGTCGACGACGCCGAGCGTGCCGACCCCGGCCGCGGCCAGGTACAGCAGTGCCGGGCTGCCGAGGCCACCCGCGCCGACGACGAGCACCTTCGCGTTCTTCAGCCGCTTCTGACCGTCCACCCCGACGTCCGGGATGATCAGGTGCCGGCTGTACCGCGCGACTTCTTCCTTGGTCAGCTCCGCGGCTGGCTCAACGAGCGGCGGAAGCGCCATGCTGCTCCTCCTCGACGAATGTCTCCGTGTCAGAGACAACGTCTACCCTGCCTGGACTCTTCCCCGTTGGAAAGCCGTCTCACCCAGCGGGAAACGCGTTCGTCGTGCAGACCTTGCCGTCCGCGGGCACGACGTCCAGCCCCGCGTTGAGCTTCGCGACGAAGTCGTTCGCGACGCCGAACGTCTGCTGCATCATCACGGGGGCGGGCGCGCCGTTCTCCGGGCAGGCCGCGTGGCCGTTGCCGAGTGCGTGGCCGACCTCGTGGTTGATCACGTAGTTGCGGTATCCGGCCAGGTCACGACCGTAGGCCTGGGCGCCGCGCACCCACCGGGCGACGTTGATGATCACGCGCCGGGTGTCCTTGTCCCAGCACGAGGTCTCGAACGGGATCTCCTTGCCGCAGATCGCGTGCGTCGTCTTCGTGGTGGTCAGGATGATCGTGAAGTCCGGGTTCTGGTTCGCCTCGACCCGCTGCAACGCGACCGTCTTCGTGCCGATCCAGCTGCGCGGGTCGGACAGGAACCCCTCGACCGTGCGCCCGAACGCGGCCGCGTCGTCGTTGTAGTCGACCGGCCGGACGCCGTCCTCGATGGCGATCGAGTACTTGCGGAACTTCGGCGCGTTGGCCTCGCCGACCCGCGCGCTGCTGCCCGCGACGGCCTTGAACGTGCCGACGCCGTCCTGCGAGAAGTCCGGGCCGGGCGGCAGCTCGGCGGTGGGCAGGTTGAGCTGCGGCTTCTGGCCCTGCACCTCGGTCGCGGGCGGCTCCGGCGGCTTCACCGGCGTCTCGGCGGCGCTGTCGGTGCCCCCGGCCGGCGTCTTGGGCTGGACCGTGTCGAGCACGACCAGGGCGGTGAGCACGACCAGCACCGGGATCGCGTAGATCCGCCAGCCGTAGTGGGAGACGAGCCGCTTCACGCCACCGGGGCCGCGCGGCCGCTGCGGTCGCCCGGTGCCCTCCGGCTCCCACGCGGCGGCGAGCGGTTCCGCGCTGGTCCGCCGCGCGCCACGGCGGTAGCGGTCTGCGGGCGGAGCACTTCGTCCTCGCTCGGGGGCGCGATTCACGTTGCCCAGGGTCCCACATCACCCGTGTGGCCGTCGTTCATCACCACGCGTCCCGCTCGACCGCCTCCCACATGCCCAGCACGGCCCTGGCCACGGTCGCGGGCCGCTCCATCTGGGCGACGTGCCCGGTGTTCGCCAGCACGAGCAGCCGCCCCCTGGGCAGCGACCGCGCCGTGCGGGGCCCCTTGCGCACGCTGACCAGCCGGTCGCGGTCGCCCCACAGCACCAGCGTCGGCGCCTGGACCTGCGGCAGCAACCGCCACAGCGACCTCGCGCCGGGGGTGAGCCAGTGCGTCATCAACCCGACGGTGCTCCGGTTGAGCGCCTGCCCCGCCCACTTCTGCCGGGCGCGCTCCTCGTTCTCCGCGATCGACTCCTCGATGCGGTTGCCGGGCACCACGCCGGGGTCGGCGAAGCACAGCTCCAGCATCTGCCTGGTGCGGTCGTGCGGGGTCAGCTTCGCGAGTTCGCGGCGCACCCTCGCCCCGATGACCGGCAGGTAGGCGAGCGCCATCCGCGGGTCGGACATGCGGTCCAGCCGGGGCCTGAGGTCGGGCACCGCCGGCGAGACCAGGGTGAGCGTCCTGACCAGGTCCGGCCTGGTCGCGGCGACGATCACCGAGATCGCGCCACCCATCGAGTTGCCGAACAGGTGCACGGGCTCGCCGAAGGTCTCGACGTACCTGACCACCGTGCGGGCGTGCGTGGCGAGGCTGAAGTCGTAGCCGGGGATCGGCTCGGAGCGCCCGAACCCCGGCAGGTCGATCGCGTGGCCGCTGACGTGCCCCCGCAGCTGGGCGGCGAGGTCCGTCCAGTTCGTGGCGCTGCCGCCCAGCCCGTGCACGTAGACCGCGGGAGGTCCGTCTCCCGGTGTGACCCTGATGTGCACCTCGTGGTCGTCCACCTGGCGGAACTCACCCGGCCACGGCGGCTGGCCGGTGTCCAGCGGCGGTAGCTCTGCCGTGGACAGCGGGGCGGGAATGAACGTGCTCATCCACCCAGGATGCGGGAAATGGCCGGGAGATGGTTCACGGAAGTGGGCTACCAGCGAGTAAGGTTGCGGTCAGCCTCGGTCGGCCCGCGTCGTCCGGAGGCAGGCTGAACAGTGCTGGAGGCACCATGACGGAGACGGCGCAGAGCGCACCCGCGGGAAGGGGCGTTCGACTGCCGCGCACCGCCCGCCGTGCGCAACTGCTGGCAGCGGCGCAGGACGTGTTCGTCACCAACGGCTACCACGCCGCGGCGATGGACGAGATCGCGGAACGCGCGGGCGTGTCGAAGCCGGTGCTGTACCAGCACTTCCCCGGCAAACTCGAGCTGTACATGGCCCTGCTGGAGTCCCATGTGGACGAGCTGGTCGGTCGCGTGCGCACCGCCATCGGCTCCACGACGGACAACAAGCTGCGCGTCCGCGCCGCCGTCGCCGCGTTCTACGACTTCGTGGACGGCGAGGGCCAGGCGTTCCGGATGGTCTTCGAGTCGGACCTGCGCTCCGAGCCCGCCGTGCAGCAGGCCGTCGAACGCGCGACCACGGACTCGGTCGACGCCATCACCGACACCATCACCGCCGACGCCGGGCTCGACCCGGAACGCGCGCGGCTGCTGGCCGTCGGGCTCGTGGGGTTGTCGCAGGTCACGGCCCGGTCGTGGCTGGCGGACAACCGGCGGGTGCCGAAGGAGGACGCGGTGGCGCTGATCTCGAACCTGGCGTGGCGCGGCATCGGTGGCGGTTTCCCGCTCCAGCACTGACGTTTGCCGCCAAACGCGACCGCCGTTACGCTGAACAGCCCAGTCCGGGCTGTTCCAGCGGGGGGATCGCGCGTGTCCGACGACAACTGGCACAACAGGGCTGAGAAGTCCGGCCAGACCATCCAGGGCCGTGACATCCACGGCGGTGTCACGGTCAACGCCAACCGCACGGTCAACACCAACCGGAACGTCGCCAGGCTGGTGGTCGTGGGCGGGGTGCTCGTCCTCGTCGGTGTCGCGGTGACCGCGTTCGTGCTGAAGCCGCACGACTCGCACGGCCCGCAGGCGGCGGCGCCGTCCTCATCGGCCCCACCGGCCGCGCTCCGGCTCGCCGGCGCGGTCCAGCTCGACCGCTCGCCCTTCGACAAGGTCATCCCGTCCACCGACCTGGCGTACCAGGAGGTCGTGGACAACTTCAGTGACTCCGAGTGGCTCGCCGCGCACGGTGCGGTCGGCGTGGACGAGGCGCGCTGGAGCTTCGGACTGGACGGCATGCTGGACCACACCGTCCAGCTCACCGACGCGCGGCCGGTCGACGTCGAGTGCGGCGAGCCGCTGGGCGGCACCTACCTCAGCGATCCGAGCGCCGGCACGGCCCCCGAGCGCCTGGAGGTCGACTTCGACGACCGGAACCCCCGGTTCCTCCTCAGCCTCCCCGACCGCAACCAGCCGCCGGTGCCGTTGTTCGAACGGAAGGTCGACCTCCACAGGGACAGCACGACGCCGTTCCTGCTGACCGCCCGGTCGACCAGGCAACACTGCAGGTTCAAGGTCCGGTTCGACTACACGGCCGACGGCGAGCAGAGGCAGTTCGTGCTCGACAACGCCGGTCGGCCGTTCGAGGTGACCGGCAAGGCGAGCCCGGAGAAGTACGACGCCGCGTACCTCTCCGGACTCGCCCGGTGCGAGGTCTCCTACAAGGTCCCGTACTCGCAGATCGGAACCGGCAAACCGTGCTAGCTCACATCAGCGCGGCTATGCGCCTCGCGACGTCCTCCGACCGTTCCAGCGGCAGCATGTGCCCGGTCTTCGGGTAGATCACGAACTCGGCCGACGGCAACGCCTCGGCGATCGCCCGCGAATGCCGCATGGGCGTCAGGACGTCCCAGGACCCGGCCATCACCACGGTGGGGACGTCCGACAGCACCGCGAGCGCTTCCCTGCGCTGGTGCAGCGTCAACTGCTCGCGGATGCCGACGAACGCCTCACCGGCCGTGTTGCCCGCCATCGCCGCGGCCGCCCGCACGTCCGCCCAGCGGGGCCGGCGCCCGAACGTCACCCGCAGCCCCGGCGCGAGCACCCGGCCGAACCCGACCTTGGGCCGCTTGCCCAGCCAGCGCCCGGCGAGCTTCTCCACCGCGCTCTGCGCGGGCAGGTCACCGCAGGAGGTGGCGATCAACGCCACACCCGAGACGCGGTCGAACAGCTCCGGCCGCTGCTCGGCCAGGGCCATGATCGTCATGCCGCCCAGCGAGTGCCCGGCCAGCACGATCCGCCCGGTGGGCACGCACTCGTCGAGCACGGCGGCCAGGTCGTCGGCGAGTTCGGCGATGGTTCCGGTACCACCGGGTGAGCGGCCGTGCCCACGCACGTCGTAGCGGACCACGCGCCCCGGCAACGCCGCGGCCACGCGGTCCCACGTCGTGAGGTCCATGGTCCAGCCGTGCAGCAGGACGGCGGTCACGTCGGAGGGCGAAGTCCCCGACGTGACGACGTTCAGCCGATCAAGAACGAGCGGCGCCACGAGCGCATCCCCGGCTTTCCGACGAGGCCGGCCTCGTCCAGGAACGACATGATCCGTTCTCCCGACCAGCGGATGGTCTCCTGGAAGCGCGGGTTGGCCAGCGCCTGGCGGCGGGCCTCGCGCACGTCCAGGCCGACCGCGGCGTAGACGGCCGGGTTGACGATGGCGCGGGTGATCATCATCGACACGTAGCCGATGAGCCACTTCTGGTACGGCTTCTCGTAGCCCTTCAGCTCCGCCATGCCGCGCTGCAGCTCCTCGCGCGCGAACCGCACGTGGCGGGCCTCCTCCAGCACGTGGATGCGGTTCACCATCCGCACGATCGGCTGGACGGTGTCGTCGTTCATCGCCTCGCGCTGCAGGCGGTCGAGGATCTCCTCGGCGACCAGGATCGAGCCGTACATCGCCGGGCCGTAGCCGATGACCGGCAGCAGCTTGCCCAGGCGGTGGGTGTGGCGGGTGGGCCCGTAGGCCGGGCAGCCGATGCGTTCGACCAGGCGCGCGAACATCGTCGAGTGGCGGCACTCGTCGGCGACCTCGGTCAGCGCGTACTGGGCGTGCCTGGTCGTGGGGTCGGTGTTGTAGACGACCTTGACCAGCATCTGCATCAGCAGCAGCTCGAACCACAGGCCGACGGACGCGATCGAGGCCAGCTCGTGCTTCGAGAGCTCGATGCGCTGCTCGTGCGTCAGCGCGTCGTACATGGGCGTGCCGTAGAGCGAAATGCGCTGTTCAGGGATGTAGAACAGTCCGTCGACCAGCGGAGCGGACCAGTCGATGTCCACTTCCGGGTCGTAGAACTTCTCCGCGGACGACTTCAGCAGCCGCTCCGCTGTCTTCTCCCGATCGGCGACCCTCATCGGTAGCCCTCCCCGGTAAGTGTTACTTGAGGTAACGGTTACTTCTGGTAGCGTGCGTCACATGGCACGCACTGTCAAGGGGCCGGACGCGCGACGTGAGCGGTGGAAGGGCCATCGCGAGCAGCGCAGGGCGGAGTTCGTCGAGGCCACGATCGCCGTCGTGGCCAAGAAGGGCCCCGATGTCGGCATGGACGACGTCGCCGCGGAGGCGGGCGTCAGCAAACCCGTGCTGTACCGGCACTTCACCGACAAGTCGGACCTGTACCTCGCGGTCGGCCAGAAGGCCACCGAGGTGCTGATGGAACGGATGGGCCCCGCTCTCGCCGCCGACGGCCCGATCCGGGCCCGCATCGAACGGATCGTCGACGCCTACCTGTCGGTGATCGAGGAGAACCCCAACCTCTACCGGTTCGTCGTCAAGGGGTCCTTCGTGGACCGGCCGGTGGAGAAGGACGTCGTGGCGGAGGACAAGAACTTCATCGCCACCGTGCTCGCCCGCATCCTGGGCGACTACCTGCGGGCGTTCGACATGGACTCCGGCGGCGCGGAGCCGTGGGCGCACGCGCTCGTCGGCATGGTGCAGAACGCGGGCGACTGGTGGCTCGACCGGCAGACGATGTCCCGCGCGAACCTCAGCGACTACCTCGCCACGATCATCTGGCACGCCATCGACGGGCTGTTGCGCTCGGCCGGCGTCCAGGCCGACCCGGCGAAGCCACTCACCCCCCTGCGATTGGTGGACTGATGAGCGAGCACGAGCACGACGAAGAGGGCTACACCGGTGCCGCCACCCTCGTCTTCGGCGAGGAGGAGGTCGCGGTCGAGGTCGACCTGCGCGGGTACTTCCAGCCGATCGACGGCCGCTACCACTGGTACGGGCGCGTGAAGGCCAGCGACGAGGTCACGAGCCGGGTCGAGGGCGGCGCGCGGACCGCGGTGCTGCGCACCCCGACGGGACAGGCCGAGGGGACGCTCACCGACCAGGACCCGTGGGGCCGCTACCGGGTGGCCGGCACCTCCACACCGCCGTACCGGATCGACGAACCCGTCGACCACTAGCAAAAAGCCCCGGTCAGGACGACCGGGGCTTTTTCGTTCGAGAACCTCAGGCGCCGAACCCGACCTTGCGCGAGTCCTGCGGGCCGATCTCCACGTACGCGACGCGGCCAGCGGGCACGACGAACCGCGCACCCTTGGCGTCCACCAGCGACAGCACGCTGGACTTGCCGGACACCGCGTCCGCCACCAGAGCCTCGACCTCGGACGGGTTGAGCTCACTGGTCACGACGAGTTCCCGCGGGCTGTCCGCGACGCCGATCCTGACCTCCACGCTGACCTCCGTGCTCAAGAGAAAAATCTACGGCCGAGCCTACCTAGCCCAGGCCCAGCTGCGTCATGCGCCGCGCGTGACTCTGCTGCAACCGCCGGAACAGCTGACCGATCCCCGCGAGGTCGCCGGAGCCCCTGACGATGAGCTCGGAGAGCCCGTCCCGCTCCGCCACCACGTACTGGGCCTGCGTCAACGCCTCGCCGAGCAGCCGGCGGCCCCACAGCGCGAGCCGGTCGCGGACCCGCGGATCCGACTCGACGGCGGCCAGGACTTCGCGCTCAGCGAACGCCGAGTGGCCCGTGTCCGCGAGGACGGTGAGCACCAGCTCGCGGGTCGGCTCGTCGTCGAGCCAGGCCGCCACCTCGCGGTAGAAGTCCGCCGCCAGCCCGTCACCCACGTACGCCTTCACCAGTGACTCGAGCCACGACTTGGGGCTCGTCGACTCGTGGAACGCGTCGAACCCGGTGACGAACGGCGCCATCGCGTCCTCGACCTTGACGTCCTGCTCGGCCAGGTGCTTCTGCAGCAACGTGAAGTGGCCGATCTCCGCAGCGGCCATCTGCGCGAGCGCCGCGCGTCCCGCGAGCGTCGGCGCCGTGCGCGAGTCCTCGGTCATCCGGTCGAAGGCGGAGAGCTCGCCGTAGGCAAGCGCCCCAAGAAGATCAACAACGCCTTCCGCAACACCCATGGGATCGAACTCTAGTGGTCAAATGCTTCCTTCCAGGTAGAATGTCCTCAGGCGCCCGGCGTGACGAGTGTGACGACCACGCTGTGACCCCTGTCGTTTCCTGGGCAGGCGCCGCGAATGGGTGCGTGCACACCTTTCCCGCAGCTCCACTGCAGAGCGCGGTCGAGAGGCCCGGCCAGGGCTGAGTGCGCGCTGGTACGAGAGAGGCTGATCACCCTGACCGCTGAAGTAGAAGCACATCTGGACCCGGTTCTCCTGGAGCACAGCGAGACCGGTGCCGTCGAAGAAGACACGCCGCGCCCGTTGGAGGCCAACGCCCCGGTGCGCACCGACTCCCCCACGTTCGCCGAGCTCGGCGTCCGCGACACGATCGTCAAGGCGCTCGGCGAAGCCGGCATCGAGCGCACGTTCGCCATCCAGGAGCTGACGCTCCCCATCGCTCTCGCCGGCGACGACGTCATCGGCCAGGCACGCACCGGCACCGGCAAGACCCTCGGGTTCGGCGTGCCGCTGCTGCACCGCCTCGCCACGCCCGGCGACGGCACCCCGCAGGCGCTTGTGGTCGTCCCCACCCGTGAGCTGTGCCTCCAGGTGACGCACGACCTCACCGCTGCCTCGAAGCACATGGGCGTGAAGGTCGCCGCGATCTACGGCGGCATCCCCTACGAGCGGCAGATCGCGCAGCTGCGCAAGGGCGTCGACGTGGTCATCGGCACGCCGGGCCGCCTGCTCGACCTGGCCGAACAGCGCCACCTGGTGCTCGGCAAGGTCCGCATGCTGGTGCTCGACGAGGCCGACGAGATGCTCGACCTGGGGTTCCTCCCCGACATCGAGCGCATCCTCACCATGGTCCCCGACCAGCGGCAGACGATGCTGTTCAGCGCGACCATGCCGGGCCCGATCATCACGCTGGCCCGCACGTTCCTGAACCAGCCGACGCACATCCGCGCCGAGGAGAACGACGCCGGCCAGACGCACGAGCGCACCGAGCAGTTCGCCTACCGGGCGCACTCGCTGGACAAGCCGGAGATGCTGGCCCGCGTGCTGCAGGCACGCGGCCGGGGCCTGTCGATGATCTTCGCGCGGACCAAGCGGACCGCGCAGAAGGTGGCCGACGACCTGACCGAGCGCGGGTTCGCCGCGGCGGCCGTGCACGGCGACCTGGGCCAGGGCGCGCGCGAGAAGGCGCTGCGGGCGTTCCGCAGCGGCAAGGTCGACGTGCTGGTGGCCACCGACGTGGCGGCCCGCGGCATCGACATCGACGACGTGACGCACGTCATCAACTACCAGTGCCCCGAGGACGAGAAGACCTACGTGCACCGCATCGGCCGCACGGGCCGGGCCGGGCGCACGGGTGTCGCCGTCACGTTCGTGGACTGGGACGAGACGGCGCGCTGGCAGTCGGTCAACGAGCTGCTGAACCTCGGCATACCGGAGCCGGTGGAGACCTACTCGACCTCCGAGCACCTGTTCTCCGACCTCGGCATCCCGTCCGGTTCCACCGGCCGGCTGCCGCTGAGCCACCGCACGCGGGCCGGTCTGGACGCCGAGGAGGAGGAGAAGCTCGACAACGGCAAGACCAAGCGCCGTCGCCGCAGCGGCTCCAAGGGCCCCGCCGAGCAGTCCGCGCCCGAGGCCGCCGCGAGCGAGGAGACCAGGCCGAAGCGGTCCCGGTCGCGCACGCGCAGCCGCGCAGGCGTGCCCGTTCCCGGCGAGCAGGCCGAGGCACCGGCCTCCGCCGAGTCCACCGAGAGCCCCGCGTCGGACAAGCCGCGCCGGCGCCGTCGTCGTCGAACCTCTGCCGAACAGGCCGCTCCTTCGGCAGACTGATCACATGTCCACCCCCGGTTCCGACGTCACCGACATCGAGGACGTCCTCGACGAGCCCGAGCACGAGGCGGCGCCCGTCGAGGAACGTCCGCGCGCCAGGTCGTGGCGCACCCGCGCCGACTTCGTCGCGGTCGCGCTGATCGCGGTCACCGCGGTCACCGCGTCCGTGCTGACCTGGGCGTTCAGCGATGCACGGGCCACGACGTCGGTCACCGGGCCGTCCAGCTGGCCGCCGCTGCCCGAGGTGACCGCGCTGCCGCCGTCCCTCGGCGAGGTCTGGCGCGCCAAGAGCGGGGCCACCCAGTGGCCGGTGGTCGTGCAGACCCAGTCGAAGGAGACCGGCGAGGAGAAGCCGTCGACGGTCGTGACCGGCGACGGCGGCGAGGTCACCGGCCGCGACCCGCTGACCGGCGACGCGCGCTGGAGCTACACCCGCGACCTGCCGCTGTGCGTGGTGGGCACCGGCTGGGGCCGCGCGATGGCCCTGTACTCCAAGGGCACCAACTGCTCGGAGCTCACCTCCCTCGACGGCGTGACCGGCGAGCGGCGGGCGCAGCGCAACGGTGACGCGGAAGGGGGCAGCGCGCTGCTCAACGAGGGCTCGCACCTCATCACGACAGGCGAGAAGTTCTTCGAGGTCTACCGGCGCGACGACCTCGTCCGCTCGCTGGAGTACGGCGCGCTGCGGGCGATCGTCAACCCCGGCAAGCAGCCGCGGATGGGCTGCACGTACGGCTCGGTGGCGGTGACGTCCGGCCGGTTCGCCGTGATCGAGCGCTGCCCCGACGACGGCTCCGACCGGGTCACGGTCCTCAAGCCCAACCCGGACAAGTCCGACGAGCCCAAGGTGTTCGCGAGCGTGCTGACCGGCGGCAAGAACGCCCAGGTCGTGGCGGTCACCGACCGGCACGTCGCGGTGGCGCTGCCCGACCCCGGCCGCATCGTCGTCTTCGACGCCGAGACCGGTTCACAGGTCTCCGAGGCGCCGGTCGACATCCCGTCCGCCGACCTCACCGACCCGCCGCACCACGTGGCGCGCTCGTTCACGACGGCCACGAACGTGTTCTGGTTCAGCGGTTCGAAGACGGTCGCGCTGGCGCACGACACGCTCACTCCACTGTGGACCGCCGATGCCACTTTGGGGGCAGGCACGACCCTCGCGGGCCGCGCGCTGGTTCCGGTGCGTGAGGGCATCCGGGTCTACGAGCAGGCCACCGGGGCATTGGTGGGCACTATCCGGGTGAACCGCGACGGCTACACCGGTCCGGTGCAACTGGCCACCGCCGGTCCGGTGGTGCTGGAGCAGCGTGGCGAAACCCTGGTCGCGCTGCGATAGTGCGAGGCGTGTACTCGCAGATCAGCCCCCACCGGGCAGCACACGTCGACCTCCCGGGCCGCTACGGCACGATCGCGGCGTTGCGCGCGCCCGCCGTCGACGACGCGCTGCGGGCGACGGCTCTGCTGGTGCCGGGGTACACCGGTTCCAAAGAGGACTTCGCGCCGATGGTCGACCCGATCGCGGACGCGGGGTTCGAGGTCGTCGCGATCGACCTGCCCGGCCAGCAGGACTCCGCGGGCCCCGACGACGAGGCCCTCTACCGGCCCGGCCCGCTGGGCTCGGTCGTGGCCGAGCTGATCGAGAAGATCACCGCGGAGGGCCGCAGGGTACTGCTGCTGGGCCACTCCTACGGTGGTCTGGTGGCGCGTGCGGCGGTGTTCGCGGGCGCGCCGATCGTGGGTCTCACGCTGATGTCGTCCGGTCCCGCCGAGCTGCCCGTCGGTGAACGCCGCTCGGTGCTGGAGGTCGGCGAGCACGTGCTGGCCGAGAAGGGCGTCGAGGGCACGCAGCAGCTCAACGAGCTGCGGTCGTCGCAGAACCCCGCGTGGGTCGCGCTGCCGCAGGAGCTCAAGGACTTCTACCGCGAGCGCTTCCTGCGGTCACCGGCCGCCGCGTTGCTCGGCATGGGCAACGGCCTGCGCCACGAACCCGATCAGGTGGCCAAGCTGGCCCGCGTGCTGCGGACCTCGGGAGTGCCGGCGCTGGTGGTGTGCGGCGACGCCGACGACGCGTGGAGCCCGGCCGCCCAGCGGGACATGGCCGAACGGCTCGACGCGGACTTCGCGGTGCTGCCCGGCGTGATGCACTCGCCGAACACCGAGGCACCGCACGAGCTCATCGCCACGCTGCTGCCGACCTGGCGGGCCTGGCTGGCCCCGTGAGGCCAGCCAGGCACCGGCTCACAGGCCGATCGTGACGTTCCGCTCGTCCTTCGCCGAGCTGCCGCTCGAGTAGCCGCGCAGCTCGGCCTTGGCGAACGCGGTGCCCAGCCGGAACGCGCGGTCCGTCGCCGTCACGTTGATCGTGACGGTCTCGAACCCACCGGTGCACGGCAGCGGGTCGCGGTAGGCGTTACCGCTCGCGATGCCGCCGAGCACGGCCTGCGTGAGCTGCACGTTCAGGTACGCCTGCACGCCGGCCTGGCACGAGTAGGAGACCTGGACCTCGGCGACCGCGCCCCACGTCTTCCACTTCGCGTTCGTCTCGACCCGCACCGCGGAGGTCGACGGCGACTGCGCGCTCACGTCCGCGAGCACCGGCGCGACCGACGCGGCGAGCGCGCCACCCGCCACGGCGACGACGGCGAACGTCTTGCCCCCACTCAGCTTCTTCACACTGCCCCCTTACCACTTCCGTCCCGTGTGGACGGAAATCCCAGACCGGCGCACAGGCCGGCGATGATGAGCACGACGGGCACGTGCCACAGGAAGTCGAACGCGCTGTGCACGAGCACGACGACGACCGCGGCCGCCGCCCCCGCCCACAGCGCCGTGCCGCGCCCACGCCACACCGCGGCGAGCACGGCCACGACAACCGCCAGCACCAGCAGCAGCCCCACCGCGCCCAGCTCGACGAGCACCTGCAGGTACTCGTTGTGCACGAAACGCATCACGCGCAGGTCCTCGTTGCCCGCGCTGAAGAAAAAAGATCCCTTCCCCGGCCCGACGCCCAGCAGCGGTGACCGCGCGACGAGCTCCAGCGCGGCACCGGTGGCCCCGCTGCGGTCCGGCGAGCTGAACGACAGCCGCGTCGCCAGCCCGTCGGCCAGCCGGAACGCGGCCACCCCGCCGGCGGCGAGGAGCACCGCCGCCACGGGCGCCAGCCACCGCCCCAGCCTGGGCAGGCCGACCGCGACCACGGCTCCGGCGAGCAGCCCGGCGACCGCGACGACCGGCCGCGGTTCCCGCGCCACGTGCAGCGACGGCAGCAACGCGGCCACGGCCACGACCGCTCCCAGCAGCGGTGGCGCGGCGGCCACGAGAGTCTTCTTCACCCCGGAGCACGCGCACAGCACCAGCAGACCGGCGACCAGGGCGATCACCCCGGCGCGGCTCATCGTGGCACCGACGCCCGTGCACACCAGGAAGGTCGCGACCGCCAGCGGCGGCGTCGGCCGCAGGGCCAGCGCCAGCACCGCCGTCGTGGCCAGCACGGCGGCCATCGCGTTCGGGTAGGTCAGCGTCGAGGACGCCCGCAGCAGCCCTTCGGCGACGGTCGTCCAGAAGGGCAGCCGGAACGCCACGGCCACCCAGCCACTCGCCCCGAGCAGCGCGCCGACCCCGACGACCACGGCGGCGAGCTGCGCCCGTTGCGACTCATCGGCCCGCGCCACGACCAGTGCCGCCCCGACGAACACCCCCACCGCGGCCACGGCCGGTACCCCGCTGACCGGGTCACCTCCGAGCAACCCGCGCACGAGCGCCCACACGGCGAACGCGCCGCCCAGCCAGACGAGCGGGTTCGGCCGTGGTCGCGCGAGCACGACCGCCGCGCCGACGAGCACCGCCGACAGCACCCGGCCGTACGTGTAGAACCCGCCCTGCGCCACCACGGCCGCGGCATATCCCGCGACCACCAGCAGCACCGGCCCGGGCAACGCGACCGATTCCCGGCGCGCGCCAACGACTTCCCCCACCACGACAGCCCCCATGTCAGATCCGCTCCCCAACGGATCGTGAGCACTCTAAGGGGACGGGAGCACGTGGCGGAAGGGCAACTTCCGGTCAGCCCAGCGGCGCGGAGGTAAACGCACCGAGCACATGAACGGCAGCGTGCTCCGCCGCGGCAGCAACAACACCGCCGAGAGGACGAACGAGAGCGCGGCGGTGGTCAGCTCACGGCAGCGTCGCGTCGCTCAGGCCCACCAGAACGTCCACAGCGTCGCCCCCGACACCGCCAGCACCGCGAGCGAGGCCACCGGCGCACGCCAGTCGGCGTAGCGGTCGGCCACGATCTGCCCGGCGATGACGAGCACCGCGGCCACCACGTGCCCGGTGACGGACAGCCCGCCGGGCCCCGGCAGGTCGCGGGAGTTCGCGTAGAACTGGACGCCGATGTTCCCCAGGGCGAGCAACACCATGCCCACCGCGAGCACCCCGCTCACGGCGCGCAGGAATCCATGGGTCCGCGACGGCCGCTTTGCTTCCACTTCCACCTCAGCCACCCTACGGGTCCGCGGTTCGACGGCCGCAGCACCTCACGGCGCCAGCAACGACCACGGCTCGATCGCCGGGGCCGCCGCCTGCCCCTCCGGGCAGCTGCGCCGGAAGTCGCACCACTGGCACTGCCGCCCGGTCTGCGCCGGGAACAGGACCTCCCGGTCACCCCCGGCCTTCAACGTCTCCGCCGCCAGGTCGATCTCGTCCGCCGCCTCCTCGGCCCGCCGCACGTGCCGGGCCAGCGACTCCTCCGTGTGCTCCCACACCGCCACCGACCCCGACGGCAGGTGGTGCAGCTCCACCCGCCGGCACGGCTTGCGCAGCGTCCGCCGGGCAGCCAGGGCGTAGAGCGCGAGCGCCTGCGAACCGCGGGCGTCGTCGGTGCCCAGGACGTGCCGCCCGGTCTTGTAGTCGACGATCACCAGCTCACCGTCGCGGTAGTCGATGCGGTCGACCCGCCCCTCGGCCACGATGCGCTCGGTCGGCGACGACACCCAGCGCTCCACCCCGAGCGGCTCGAAGTCCACGTCCAGCCCCGCCACGTAGTCGTGCACCCAGCCACAGGCACGCGACCGGTACTCGGCGGCCTGGTCGACGTCGCGGAACCCCTCCGACTTCCACTGCCGGTTCACCAGCGCCACCGCCTGGTCCGGCGTGCGCTTCTCGACGGGCAGGTCGAAGAACGCCTTCAGCGCGTTGTGCACGACCGCACCCAGCGTGTTGTGCGCCCACGCCCCACCCCGCGGCGGGCTGGGCCGGTCCAGGTACGTCATCCGGTACCGGCGCGGGCAGTCGGTCCACGTCGCGAGCTTCGCGGGCGTGACGCGCACGAGCCGACGCGGTGCCGCGGTGCCGAAGTCGAAGCCGAGTTGTTCCACCCGAGCAACGCTACCGAGCACCACCGACAGTGTTGATGGCCCCTGCTCCGCAGGGGCGGCGAACTCGCCGACACGAACGCGCGAAACGTCGCCACCACCCCGGGGCGGCTCCGCGGGTCGACGCGTCCCGTACGACAATCGGCGGCATGGAGATCTGGCACAACCCGCGCTGTTCCAAGAGCCGCGCCGCCAAGCAGCGCCTCGACGACGAGGGCGTCGCCTACACCGAGCGCCGCTACCTCGACGACGCCCCGACGGCGGAGGAGCTCGACCACGTCCTCACGTTGCTCGGCAAGGAGCCGTGGGAGATCGCGCGCACCAAGGAGCCCGCGTACCCGAAGCTGCTCGAACACGACCGCGCGCAGTGGATCGCCCACATGGTCGCGAACCCGAGCCTCATCGAGCGTCCCATCCTCATCGACGGCGACAAGGCGCACATCGAGCGTTAGCCACCCGAGGTGATGAAGCCCTGCACCGACGACGCGACCAGCTGCACGGCGATCGCGGCCAGGAGCAGACCGGCGATCTTGGCCATCAGCAGGATGCCGCTCTCCTTGAACACCTTGATCAGCAGCCCGGCCGACCGCAGCGTCCCGAGCAGCACCAGGTGCACGGCCACGATCGCCGCCGCCAGCGCCAGGTAGGAGCCGAGCGCCCCGTCGGCCTGCCGCACGAACACGATCGTCGCCGCGATCGCGCCGGGGCCGGCCAGCAGCGGCGTGCCCAGCGGCACCAGCGCGATGTTGACGTCCTCGACCTCGGGGTGGTTGGTCGCGCCCTTGCCGGTCAGCAGGTCCAGCGCGATCAGCAGCAACAGCAGCCCGCCCGCGCCCTGCAGGGCGGGGATGCCGATGTGCATGTAGGCCAGGATCGAGTTGCCGGCGACGGCGAACAGCGTGATCACCAGGAACGACACGAGCACGCCCTGCCGCGCCGCCTGCTTGCGCGCGTCCCGCGACTTGCGGCCCACCAGCCCGAGGAACACGGGCACGGTGCCGGGCGGGTCCATGATCACCAGCAGCGTGATCGACGCCTCGATGAAGAGCCGCAGGTTGAACACGTCAGGCACCGCCCTGTCCCACGAGGATCTTGCCGCCCGTCGCGCGCTCGGCCAGAGCGTCCAGCATTTCCGGCGCCGTCGTCTCCGCGCCGAGCCGGACCGTCTTGTTCGTGCCGTGGTAGTCGCTCGACCCGGTGACGACCAGGCCCAGCTCGCCGGCCAGCGACCGCAGCGCGGCGCGGGTCTGCGGGTCGTGGTCGGGGTGGTCGACCTCGACGCCGGCCAGGCCGACCTCGGCGAGGTGCCGCACGACGTCGGGTGACACGACCGGGCCGCGGGAACGGGCGAAGGGGTGGGCCAGCACCGTCACGCCGCCGGCCTCGGTGATCATCTCGATGGCGCGCTCGACGGGGGTGTCCGTGCGGCCCACGTAGTAGGCGCCGCCGGTCAGGAACGTCGCGAACGCCTCGTCCACCGACGACACGACCCCGGCGCGGATCAGCGCCTGCGCGAGGTGCGGGCGACCGGCCGGCGCGTCGAAGGGCAGCCGCTGCATCAGGTCGACCGGGTCGATCGGGAAGCCGTCGGCCTGCATCATCTCGGCCATCTTCTGCAGCCGGTGCCGCCGCTCCTGCCGCAGCCGCGACTGCTCGACCATCAACGCCGCGTGCGTCGGGTCGTACAGGTAGGCCAGCAGGTGAACGGTGATCGTGCGGCCGTAGCCGTCAGGGCACTCGCACGACAGCTCGGCACCGCGCACCAGGCGCAGGCCGGGCGGCAGTGCCGCGACCGCCTCCGCCCACCCCGCCGACGTGTCGTGGTCGGTGAGCGCCACCGCGTCGAGTCCCGCTCGGGCCGCCGCCCTCACCAGCTCGGCGGGGCTGTCGGTGCCGTCGGACTCGGACGAATGGGTGTGCAGATCGATGACCACGTCGTCCAGTGTGGACGACGTGGGGCACGGCCCGCCTTACGGGACCATCTTCTTCCCGCGTGCCGCCCGCTGCGCCTTGATCATCGAGAACCGCTCGGCCTGGGCCTTCTTGTCGCCGAAGGTCAGCTCCGAGATGGCGTCGTAGACCTCTTCCGGGTCGGGCAGGAACTCCAGGCGGTTGAGCGCCTGGATCTGACCGGCCGACTCGACGATCAGCGTGCCGTAGCCGAACATGCGGCCACCCACGGTGCGTTCGTAGGTGAGGTCGGTGACCTTGCTGATGGGCATCATCGCGACCTTGGTCTCGAAGACGCCCGACGTCAGCATGAACCGCTTGTCGGTCACGACGATGCGCTCGACCCACCACTCGATGATGAAGTAGGCGCACCGCAGCAGGACCAGCAGCGCGCCGTACCACAGCACGTTCTGGATCACGCCCGCGTTGGCCGGGAGCAGGTACGAGATCATCATGAAGCCGGCGAGCAGCGCCGCCGCTTCGAGCACGTCCCAGATCAGGTACGACCAGTGCCTGCGCACCCGGATGACCCGACGCTCACTCGACAGCAGGTAGTCGTCTGGATCACGTGGTGCGAACATGCGCTACCAGCCCTTCCCGGTACCAGCCAGTGCCCTGTCTGCCCTGCTCCTGGCCTCCCAGCGGGAGCCGGGAACCTAGAACAATTGTCGCACGAAGGTGATCAGGGCCTCAGCCGCAGTTCGCAGCGAGTTGAGGATGTTCTGCACCAGTTGCGCTGCCTGCTGCGGCTCAGCGATGAGGAAGAACAGCAGCAAGGCAATACCGGCGAAAGTGAGGATCTTCTTCAAGTTCACGGTGTCCACCCCGTCCGCGTTCGCACCCGTTTGGCGCCGTTCGTGACCGTTGTACAGCACGAGTCGGCGCCTTGGGAGATTTGTACCGCAGCTGGGGTAGTCGACTGCACCGCCGTTCCGGTGTGACTACGCTTCGTGATCGTGACAGCGAGCAGCGAGCGGGTGATCCGTTGTGTCGGCGGCGTCGTTCATGACTCGAACGGACGACTACTGCTCGTGCGACGGGCCAACGCACCAGGTGAGGGCCTGTGGTCGATACCGGGTGGCCGCGTGGAGCCGGGTGAGACGGATGAGGCTGCTGTGACCAGGGAACTGCTGGAGGAGACCGGACTCGTGGTCACGGCCGGTCACCTCGTCGGCAGCGTCGAGCGCCCGGCTCCGGACGGGGTTTTCGTGATCTACGACTACGAGTGCCAGGTCAGGTCGGGTGTGCTCCGCGCGGGCGACGACGCGGCGGATGCCGCCTGGGTGGACAGTGCGACGTTGGCCACACTGCGGACCGCCGAAGGGCTCGTGGAAACGCTCTCCGGCTGGAACTGCCTGCCCAGGACCTGATCAGGGTTCACGCGATCGGGGAACCGGGCCTACTGCCAAACGAGACGCTGCCCGTGGGCCTCCGTCGTCGCTAAAGTCGTGCTCGAGACCTCGCCGTCACGCACTCGGATGAGCCGCACCTCACGCTCCTCATGCGCCGCCCACCAGGAGTCCCTGTCCAAAGCGGACAATGCGGGCACCAGGTCGAGCCCCGATCCGCTGGTGACCACCACGAGGGGGACGTCGATCGGGTCGGCGGCCTTCGCGAGGTCGGCCACCGGGTCACCGGCGACCAGGCGTGGCGGGTTCTTGCGCAGCACGCCCGAAGCGACGCCGAACAGGCGCAGCCGCTCCGGCTGGTCGGCCCACACACAGGCCTCCAGCCACGCGTACGCGTCCTCGTCGGCCAGATCGGCGGGCGCCACCCCGATACCCGCCTTCGCGGCCACCTTGACCGTCTTGGGCAGCTTCGGCAGCACCGCGCCCGGTGCGAGCTCCAGCGCGCAGTGCAGCCCCAGCGCGGCCTTGGCGGGCCCGGCGACGACCTGGCCGGCCTCCGCGGTCTGGTAGCGGTAGGAGTACTGGTCGAGCCCGAGCAGCAGGCCCGCGGTCGTGGCGGCCTCGACGAGCCCGATCGGCCCGCCCGCCTGCTTGGCCGCGGCGGCGACCGCCGGGTAGAGCAACGCGGCCCGGCGCACCTCGTTCGCCTGGACCACCTGCGTGGCGACCAACGCGCGCACGCGTTCGGACCGCTCCAGCAGGAAGTCTCGGAACAGCGGCCACGTGTTCTCGTCCGCGCCGTAGGTGCCGCCCAGCGACGGGTAGTAGTTCGAGAGCCGGTGGAACGGTTCGGCCTGCACGAGCCGATGTGCCGCCGCCAGCAGGAGCTCGCCCGTGGCGCGCTCCTCACCGGCGGCGGTCAGCAGATCGGCGACCTCCGGATCCTCCGCCGCGCGCGACGCGAGGTGCTCGTAGAGGGGCGAGATGCCGGAAGCCTCCCGCGCGAACACCCGCAGCCGCTGCTGAGCGAGATCCAGAGAAGTCACGTCACTACCCCCACGATCAGTCGGATGCAGGTTCGGGGCGCCCCGGCTGCTCGCCGCCACGAGCGTCACCGTAGGACTTCTTCGGCACCATGACCTTGCGGCGGAAGATGCACACGACCGTGCCGTCCTGCTTGTACCCGCGAGTCTCCACGTACACGACGCCCCTGTCGTCCTTGGACTTCGACGGCGTCTTGTCGAGCACCTCGGTCTCGCCGTAGATCGTGTCACCGTGGAACGTGGGCTTCACGTGCCGCAGCGACTCGATCTCCAGGTTGGCGATCGCCTTGCCGGAGACGTCGGGCACGGACATGCCCAGCAGCAACGAGTAGACGTAGTTGCCCACGACGACGTTCTTGCCGAAGTCCGTGGTCTTCTCCGCGTAGTTCGCGTCCAGGTGGAGCGGGTGGTGGTTCATGGTGAGCAGGCAGAACAGGTGGTCGTCGTACTCGGTGACCGTCTTCCCCGGCCAGTGCTTGTAGACCGCGCCGACCTCGAACTCCTCGTAGTACCGACCGAACTGCACCGCGCCTCCAGCTACGTGTGATCGAGATCTGTCCCAGGTGGGGAGACAGTCTGAACAGAGAGGGAGTACCCTCGGCAACCGGTGTGTGAGGATTTCCACCACCAGCGACCTTCGCCCCGAGGAGGTGAGGACCCCTAAATGAGCAAGGACCCCCACCCTGCCAGTACCAAGCGCGTCCTCACCGAGGTGGCCCGCTAGATCGTTCCAGTTCTAGTTCGCCGAGTTTCGCCCCGGTCTGGACGCCCGTCGTGCTTTTCGTGCACTCGAACGACGTGTGGCCCTGGAGGAACTCACCATGCCCAGCCTGCCCTCGATCCGCGGCCGTGGCGCGCAGCAGCGCCCGACGCCGCACATCTCCGTGCCGTTGTCGCACTACGTGGTCGACTGCGCGGTCTACGTCGACGGCAAGCGTTTGCCCGGCCGCTGGACGCACACCGACGCCGTCAAAGAGGTGCGCAAGCGCAAGGACGGGTTCGTCTGGATCGGCCTGCACGAGCCGGACGAGGAGCAGATCCAGGGCATCGCCGAGACGTTCGGGCTGCACGAGCTCGCCGTCGAGGACGCGGTGCACGCCCACCAGCGGCCGAAGCTGGAGCGGTACGACAACACGCTGTTCATGGTCTTCAAGACCGTGCGCTACGTGACGAACGAGTCACCCGACACCGCCAACGAGATCGTCGAGTCCGGCGAGATCATGGTGTTCCTGGGCAAGGACTTCGTCATCACCGTGCGGCACGGCAACCACTCCGGGCTCTCCAGGCTGCGCCACGTGCTGGAGGACGACCCGGAACGGCTGGAGATCGGCCCCGCCGCGGTGATGCACGCGATCGCCGACCAGGTGGTCGACAACTACCTCGAGGTCACCGACCACATCGAGGACGACATCGACCGCATGGAGGAACGGGTCTTCGCGCCGCGCACCGAGGTGAGCGCGGAGCAGATCTACATGTTCAAGCGCGAGGTCGTGGAGCTGCGCCGCGCGGTGATGCCGCTCGCGAACCCGTTGCGCCGCTTGGCCGAGGGCTACACGCCGCTGATCCCCGAGCAGGTGCGCGCGTTCTTCCGCGACGTCGACGACCACCTCACCGAGGTCTCCGAGCGCGTCACCGCGTTCGACGAGCTGCTGACCACGCTGGTCGACGCGACGCTCGCGAAGATCACGTTGCAGCAGAACACCGACATGCGCAAGATCACCTCGTGGGTCGCGATCATCTCGGTGCCCACCATGGTCGTCGGTGTGTACGGCATGAACTTCGACTACATGCCCGAGCTGAAGTGGAAGTTCGGTTATCCCCTGGTGATGAGCCTGGTCCTCATCGCCTGTCTGACGCTCTACCGAATATTGCGCCGAAATCGCTGGCTCTGAGTCCGGGTTTCGCACGCTTTCTTCGTCGTAGAAGGGCTTCGTCATGACCAGGCTGCTGACCAACATCCGGTTCTGGATGCTCGCGTTCCTGCTCTGCTGGATCACCACCGTGTTCGTGCTGATCTCCGGAACGCCCTGACGTGCACCGCCGGCTGCGCAACCTGCGCTTCTGGATCCTGGTGTTCGCCGTCGGCTGGCTCACGATGGTCGTCATCGCCATCGCGAGCTGGCCGCACCCCGGTGAGGACACCCCGGAGGAACTGGCCGCCGAGGTGACGTCCGCCTTGCGCGCCAACGACTTCCACAAGCTGCAGCCGTTGCTCGCCGTCGGCGGTGAGGACGTCGCCAGGTCGACGGTCGAGCACTTCTCGACCGCGCGCGTCGACGACGGCTTCTACCGCGACGGCACCATCGTCGTGCAGTTCAGCCGGGACGGCACGCGCTCGGAGTTCAAGGCGCCGGTCGAGGAGCGCGACGGCCGGTACGTGGTGAACCTGGTGGTCACTCCCACGGGGTGACGTTCCAGGTGAAGGGGGTGCCGTGGCCCTCGCCGACGCCCAGCGACAGCGAGATCCCGGCCGGCCACAGCTTGAGCATCAGCGCGAACCTGTGGTCGACCTCCCGGCGCGGCTCGAACACCAGCAGCGCCAACGGTGCCGTGGGCGTGGCCTTCGCCGCGGCGTCGGCGAGCACGGCGCGGCCCATCGCCCGGTCGGCCGGCGAGACGTACTGCCACACCACGGAGTGCCACACGACCGTGAGCACGTCGCGTTCGGCACGCGCGAGCTGCCGGGCCAGCCACTCCGGCCCCGCCGACCGGTCCACCGGCACCGGATCGGCCGCCGCCAGCTCCAGCGCGGCGCGCAACCGCTTCCACCGGTCGAGCTGGTCGGCCCAGACGAACGAGCTGAGGTGCAGCCGGCCGTCCGCTGTGGACACGTCGACCGGGTCGAGGTCGCAGCCGGCCCGGCCGACGACGCGCAGCCGGTGCGTGAGGTCGGCCGGCGGCAGTCCGGTCCACCGCGGGTCGAGCACGAGGGGGCTGCCGGGGTCGCCGAGCACCGTGCCGTCGCCGAGCCGGTAGCCGACGCGGTGCGGCCGCAGGTTGAGCCCGCCGCTCGCGCCGACCTCCAGCAGCCGCACGCAGAACGGCACCTGCCGGCCCGCCGCCCTCGCCGCCTCCTGCGCGGCGACCAGCAGGCCGCCGTAGAGGGGCGCGCTGCGGCCCGGTTCGTTCGTCTGCACGACCGTGGCGCCGACGCGGTGCCGCAGGACGTCGGCGTGCTCGGTGAGGGCCGGCAGCGCGTCCTCCCACAGCCGCGGCAGGTCCGGCCGGCCGCCGACGGACGGGTAGTGCTTCGCGAGCGCGGGCGCACGCCCTTCGAGCACGAGGCGGTGCACGGCGCCCGCGAACCGCAGGCCGGGCACGGTGCCCTCGCGGTCGCGTTCGGCGCCCGCCATGATCCGGGCCGTGACACCGCCCGCGGCGAGGTCGGCGGCGGCGTCGGTGAGGAGTCGCTGGGTCAGCGGACTGCGGTCGCGGCAGATGTCGGCGGCCGCGGCGAACAGCTCGGCAAGCACGGCGTCGACGCTAGTGGCAGCGCTGTCCCGCGTCATCCGGACCGGACGTCATTACGCTGCTGGAATGCCTCGAATCCTGGCGGTGGCCGACGAAGTGGTCGAACAGCTGTGGACCGATCAGGTGCACCAGCACTCCGGCGTCGACCTCGTCGTGGCCGCCGGCGACCTCCCGTTCGACTACCTGGAGTTCCTGGCCAACGCCCTGGACAAGCCGCTGGTGTTCGTCCCCGGCAACCACGACGCCGACCTGTCCGGCTACTCGAACGTGCGCGGCCTGTGGACCAAGGCGGGCGTCCCGGTCCGCTGGCCAGGTCCACCCGGTGCGGTGAACGCGGACGAACGCGTGGTCGACGTCGCCGGCCTGCGCATCGCCGGTCTCGGTGGTTCGATCCGCTACAACAAGGGCCCCAACCAGTGGACGGAACGGCAGCAGGCCCGCCGCGCCCGCCGGGTCTCCCGGCTGGCGGGCTGGCGCAGGCTGCGGGACGGACGTGGCGTGGACGTGCTGCTGACCCACTCACCACCGCGCGACTGCGGCGACGAGCCCGACGCACCCCACCGCGGCTTCTCCTGCCTGCACGGCCTGGTCTCGCGCCTGCAGCCGGCGTTCCTGCTGCACGGCCACATCCACCCGCACGGCGTCCCGCGCCCGGACCGCCACCTCGGCGGCACGCGCGTGGTCAACGTCGTCGGGCACAAGGTGCTGACGATCCCCGGAGCTCGCGATGAGACGTGACACCGGCTTCCCCCTCGCCGACGCCGAGAACGACTTCGTCCGCGCCCGCCGCCGCCAGGTGATGTCCCGGCTGGCCGCCTGGCTGCGCCGCGAGCCGGACGACGTGAACATCATGCTGCCGTTCCACGAGGTGGTGGACGCCCTCGGCATGGTGTCCGAGAAACGCCTCGGCCTGCAGAACATCCGCCTGGACTCGATCGTCGGCAGCGTCGACCGCGGCCGCGACTTCGACCGCCGCTTCCGCCCCACCTCCGGCCGCGTGCGCGAACGCTGGCAACGCCTCGCCCTGGCCGCCCGCCGCGGCGAGAACATCCCGCCGATCGAGGTGTACCGCATCGGCGAGCTGCACTTCATCATCGACGGCCACCACCGGGTGTCCGTCGCCCACGCCATGGGTCTGTCGACGATCGACGCCTACGTGACGCAGGTGATCACGCGCATCAACTCGGCCGGCATCCGCTACCGCGGCGACCTGATCGTGAAGGACTACCGCCGCCTGTTCCTGGAGCGCGTCCCGCTGACCGGCGAGGCCCGCGCGGCCGTGATCCTCTCCGACCCGTGGGACTACGCCGAGCTCGGCGAACACGTCGAGGCCTGGGGCTTCCGCCTCTCGCAGGACGAGGGCGAGTTCCTCGACCGCGGCGTCGTCGCCCGCCGGTGGTACCAGGAGGAGTACCGGCCGGTCGTGGCGATGCTGCGGCAGGCGGACATGATCGGAGACCGGACCGAGACCGAGGCCTACATGTGGGTGGCGGCGGAACGGTACCGGCTGATCAGGACGCACCGCTGGGACGCGGATGTGATCAACGCGGTACGGGCGGAGACGCGCTCGCAGGGCCGCACTCGCTGACGCGCGACTGCCGGGCGGGCACCGCTCGGTGGCCGACGTGCCGCCTGGGACCGGCATGCGCCGCTGCCAGGCGCGCACCACCCGGTGGCCGACGCACGGCCCGGGACCGGCATGCGCCGCTGCCAGGCGCGCACCACCCGGTGGC
>NZ_LGDY01000165.1 GCF_001279525.1 Nocardia sp. NRRL S-836
GGCCGACGCACGGCCCGGGACCGGCATGCGCGGCTACCAGGCGCGCACCACCCGGTGGCCGACGCACGGCCCGGGACCGGCATGCGCGGCTACCAGGCGGACGCCCGTGAGTGGCCGACGCTCGGCTGCCGGGCGCGCAGTGTTCGGTGGCCGACGTGGGGTCAGGTTCGGCACCGCTCGGTCGCCGACACGCGGCTCGGGGCGGGCACCGCTCCTGGCTGGCGTGCAGCTCGGGACCGGCACGCGAGCCTGAGGCGTGCCGAACCGGACCGCACAGCCGCACGCGTGACCGCCGCCGAACTCGCTCGCCGCGCCGCACACGCGGCTGAGGTGCGGCGCGGGACCGGCACCGCTCCCGACCGACGTACGGCCCAGGACCGGCACCCGCGACTCACGTACGCAGAACCCGCCCGCACACGTGACCGCCGCCGAACTCGCTCGGTGCGCGTTCGCCGACCTCGGAGCGGCTGCCGCAGGCGATGGCCAGCTCGCGCAGCGCCTCCTCGGCCACTCCACTCGTCGACACCGGCGCACCGCTCACCACGGCTGAGCCCAGCCGGCTGGTGCAGTCAGATCAAGTTGCTCCCTTCGCGTCCTCAGCGCGGCGCCACGCGCGGCCCGTCCGCCTCCGGCAGCGGCCGGGCCTGGTCCAGCACCTCGTCGGTGTACTTGTCGAGCAGGCGCGTGCCGATCTGCTGCGCGTACCCGAAGATCACGGCCCACAGCAGCAGCGCGGCGGCCGAGGGGATGCCGATCAGGCCGCTCGTCACGCCCGCTCCCAGCGCCAGGATGCCGACCACCGCCAGTGCCGCGCCGAGCATGATCTTGATCAGGGCCTGGTAGCCGATCATCACGTACGGCGAGAGCGATGGCCGGCGGCGTAAGAGCAGGACCACGGCCGCGAGCACGGCGCCGAACGCGCCGAGCACCTGCACCAGCCAGACGTCCACACCGGACGCCTTCGCGCCGCCGCCGGGGCAGACGGTCGGCAGCGCCTTCTCCTTGGGGTCGACGCACAGCGGGATGATGCCGGGCTTCACGATGCCCACGACGCCGAGCACGGTGTTGATCACCAACAGCACCAGGGACGCGGCGATCAGCTTGTTGCGCAGGGCGCGGGAGCCCGCGTGCGCGAAGTCCGAGTTGTCGTAGGCCGCCCGCAGCGCGTCCACCACGATCGCGCGCTCCACCGCGGGCGGGAACTCCCCCGGCCGCAACGCTTCCAGGGCGCCGCGGCGGGGGTCGTCGTCGTCCAGGTACTGCGCCACCCGCGCCCGCAACCCCGGCAGCCGCCCCAGGAACCCGCGCTCCGCCGAGATCGTCGCCACCTCGGCCTCGTGCAGCGCGCGCCAGGCCCGTTCGATGTGCCAGCCCGACCACCACGACGGGACCATGCGCCACCACGGCTCCCGCGCGTTCAGCATCGCCTCCACCACCGCCGCCTGCTCCTCGGCGGTGCGGCGCCAGACATCGCCCTCGGGGTCGACCGGGTCCGGCGGGCCGAGCGCGGCGAGATCCGCGCGGACCCGGTCCAACCGGGACTGCACGACGAGCCGCCAGTCGGTGACTCTGGGTTTGCGTTCGGCCATGGTTCGATGGTGACAGGCACCCCTGACAATTTCCGGAGCCATCCGTGTGACGTGCGGAAACGTCGCCAAAACCATTCATAGGCTTGCGCTTATATACGCAGCAAGTTATAAAACTGACCGTGGACGTCTTCGAAGCCGTGGCCGAACCCCACCGCAGGCACCTGATCAGCCTGCTGGCCGAACGCGAGCGCACGGCGGGCGAGCTCGTGGACAGCCTGCCGTCGCTCACGCAGCCGGCCGTGTCACGCCACCTGCGCGTGCTCAGGGAGGTCGGTCTGGTCGAGGTGAGGCCGGACGGTCAGCGCCGCATCTACGCGCTCAAACCCGATGGCCTGCAACGCATCGACGACTGGATCACCCCGTACCGCCGCTTCTGGCGCTCCCACCTCGACGCACTCGAACAGCACCTGGAGAACCGATGAACCTCGGCACCGTCACCGTCGAGGGCGACCACGCGGTCCTCGCCTTCGAACGCAGGCTCGGGTTCCCGATCGACCGCGTCTGGTCCGCCATCACCGACGACGCCGAGCGCAAGGCGTGGTTCGGCAACGGCACCGTGGACCCGCACGGCAAGCAGGTCGTCATCGAGCCCGAGGACCCGCCCGCGCCGATGGAGGCCAAGCGGGTCACCGGACGCATCCTGACCTGGCAGCCACCGGAGAACGGCCACGCCGTCTTCGAACACGAGTGGCACCAGCGGATCGTGGAGGACAGCGTCGTGCGCTACGAGCTCACGGCGGACGGCGACGCGACCGTGCTCCGGTTCACCCACCGTGGACTGTCCGAACGCAACGCCAAGGGGTTCGCGCCCGGCACGCACGCGTTCCTCGACCGCGCGGAGGCCCACCTGGGCCACGCCCCGCTGCCGAACTGGGGCGAGCGCTACGCCGAGGTCGCGCCGGACTACCCGGCCTGGCGCTAGTCCCGGCGGGCCGCCATCTCGTGCGCGGCGGCGAAGCGCTTGTCCGGATTGCCGAGGTACGCCCACGGCCACCGAGCGGCGCGCGGCCCGCTGCGTGCGAGGTGGGCGGCGAGCCGGTCGGGCACCTCGGCCTGGAAGTAGCACATCGCGAAGATCTGGTGCGCCCACAGCGAATACGGCCGGCCGTCGGCTCCCGCGAGCAGCCGGTCGGACACGGCGTCGACCTCGGCGCGCTGCTTCTTCCAGTACGAGAGGGTCGCGACCTGCCACATGCGGGACAGCTTGCCGCCCTTCGCCATCTTGTCGAGGTGCATCTCGATGTGCGCGATCGGGACCAGCGCGAGCAGCGGATGCCCGTCGGGCAGGCTCTCGACGCCGGACCGGGCGAACGCGAACATCTCGTCGTGGCTGCCGTACCACTTGGCGGCCTTCGTCTGCAGACGGCGCAGGTTCGCGTTGACCAGGTCGGGGACCCGCTTCACGACCTCTTCGTGGATCTCCGCGGGCTCACCGCGGTGAGTGGGCGCCCCGAGCGTCACGGATATCAGCGCCGCCCACGGCGCCACGTCATCGGGGGCGAGCTCCGCGGCCCGCAGCAGGGTCTGCCGTGCACGACCGGTGAAGTCGGCCAGGCCGGCGAACTGGTCGCGGCTCGTGTGCTTCGCCCGCGCGGCGGTACGGCTGGTCGCGGGTGGCACCGAGCAGGTCGAGGGCGGGACCGAGGTCGCCGGACACCAGGGCGACGGCGGAGCGCAGGAGCTCGTCGTCGTCGAAAGCCGTGTCGACGTAGGCGGGGAGCGAAGGCACGCGCGCAACCTAACAGCGCGTCAAGCGCGGCCGTCCGCAGTTGACCACCGGCGCCGGATCGAACGGACGGGAGGCGCCCCACGACGCCTCCCCCGCGCGGGCTCAGGCGGTCTGCGACGGCTCCACCAGCGCACGGAGCCGGGGCGGCATCCGCTTCTCCAGCCCGTACGGTTCGAGGTGCGCCTGCAACACCCCCGTGAACGCCCGCTCGACGGAAGCGGTGTCCCAGTTCTCGCTCTCCAGGATCGGCTGCTTGAAGTACGGCTGACCCACGATGTGCAGCTGCCGGCCGTTGCAGCGGACGACCTGCCCGGTGATCCCCTCCGACCGGTCCGACAGCAGGAACAGCACCAGCGGCGCCACCTTGCCCGGCGTGCGGTCGGCCGGAATGGCGCGCAGCGAACGCTCGGACTTCCACACCATCCGCGTGTGCGCGACGGGGCACACGGCGTTCACGCGGATGCCTTCCGGCTCGAGGTCGAGCGCCCACGAGTAGCTCAGCGAGGCGACAGCGCCCTTGGTGGCGGAATAGGTGCCGAGTTTGCGCTGCCCGAAGGACGCGCCGGAGGAAATGTTGATGATGGAGCCGCCGCCGAACCCGCGCATGGCGCGCATGGCGGCGATTCCGACGTAGATGACGCCGAGCACGTTCACCTCGACGACTTCCCTGATCGTCTCCGGGTCGTCCTCCCACGGCACCGTCTCGTAGTTCAGGCCCGCGTTGTTGACCAGGCCGTCGATGCGGCCGAATTCGTCGACGCACAGGTCCACGATCTTCGCGGCCTCGCTCGGGTCGGCCACCGTGTGGGTCGAGGCGACCGCGCGGCCGCCGTAGCCGCGGATGTGCTCCGCCACCTTCTCGGCCAGGTCACCGTCGTTGTCGTTGACCACCACCGAGGCACCCGCCAGCGCCGCGTGCATCGCGTAGGCCTCGCCGAGTCCTCGGCCGGCCCCCGTGATGACGATCGCCTTTCCGTCCAGGATCCCCATTGCACGCTCTCTTTCAGTTCTCGGCGGCGGTTCCCCGGAACCCCCCTGTGGTCCTGTATCCGCCTTCGACAAGCGTGCGGACCGAACGGAGCAGCGCAGCGAGTGTTTCGTTGAGGTGTCACCGCAGAGCGCCCAATGGCGCAGAAAGTTCACCCTTGCCTATGTCCTCGACTGATCGGCCCGGTGCCGATGAGGACTTTCGCCCTCAACCGATCGAGTGACCCACCACGACAAAACCGTGTCAAAGAGTCCCGAAGAGTATCGAAAAGGGCCGCCTTCCCGTGGGAAGACGGCCCTGAATTCGACAATTCACCTGTCCGTGTAGGTCAGGTTCTTCCCGCTCGACGGATCGAAGAGCTGGACCTTGTCCGCGTCGAACCAGATGTCCGCCGACGAGCCCGCGGTGGCACCCGACGCCGACGACAGCCGCGTCACGAGCGAGATGCCGTCACCCGGCACGTCGTCCGCGCCCATGTCCGCCGCGAGGTCCTGCAGGTCCGCGGAGGTCACCTGCTCGCCCTTGAGGTTGAAGTAGGCGTACTTGTCCGAGCCCATCGACTCCAGCACGTCCACGTGCGACGAGAACTTGCCGCCGGTGGACAGCACGGAGGCGTCCACCAGCTCCGCGTCCTCGAAGTGCTCGGGGCGGATGCCCATGATCACCTCGCGGGGCGCGTCGGCACCCTCCAGCAGCTGCCGCACCCGGTCCGTCAGCTGCACGTCGCCGAGCGCAGAGCGCAGGCTGCCGTTCTCCAGCGAGGCCGGCACGAAGTTCATCGACGGCGAGCCGATGAAGCCGGCCACGAAGAGGTTCGCGGGGTGCTCGTAGAGGAACTGCGGCGCGCCGATCTGCTGCACGATCCCGCCGCGCATGACCACGACCCGGTCGCCGAGGGTCATCGCCTCGGTCTGGTCGTGCGTCACGTACACCGTGGTCGTGCCGAGCTGCTTCTGCAGACGCGACACCGAGGTGCGCATCTGCACGCGCAGCTTGGCGTCCAGGTTGGACAGCGGCTCGTCCATGAGGAACGCCTTGGGGCTGCGCACGATCGCACGGCCCATCGCCACGCGCTGCCGCTGGCCACCGGACAGGTTGGACGGCTTGCGGTCGAGGTGCTGCGTGAGGTCGAGGATCTCCGCGGCCTCCTTGACCTTCTTCTCGACGGTGGCGTTGTCGACCTTCGCCAGCCGCAACGGGAAGGCCATGTTCTCCTTCACCGTCATGTGCGGGTAGAGCGCGTAGGACTGGAACACCATCGCGATGTCGCGGTCCTTGGGCGCCTTCTCGTTGACCCGCTGCCCGCCGATGCGCAGCTCACCGTCGGTGATGTCCTCCAGGCCCGCGATCATGTTGAGCGTGGTGGACTTCCCGCAGCCGGACGGTCCGACCAGGATGATGAACTCGCCGTCGGCGATCTCGAGGTTGACCTCCTGCACGGCCAGCGCGCCGTCGGGGTACCTCTTGGTCACCTTGTCCAGAACGATCTCTGCCATTGGTCAACTCACCCCTTGACGGCGCCGGAGGTCAGGCCGGCGACGATCCGGCGCTGGAAGAACAACACGAAGAGGATGATCGGGATGGTGATCACGACGGCGGCCGCCGCGATCGACCCGGCCGGGTCCTCGAACTGCGAGCTGCCGGTGAAGAACGACAGCGCCACCGGCACGGTCCGCGACTGCTCGGTCGAGGTGAGCGAGATCGCGAACAGGAAGTCGTTCCAGCAGAAGATGAACACCAGGATCGCCGTCGTGAACACACCCGGCGCGGCCAGCGGTGCGATGACGCGACGGAACGCCTGCCCCGGCGTCGCACCGTCCATCTTCGCCGCCTTCTCGAGCTCCCAGGGGATCTCGCGGAAGAACGCCGACAGGGTGTAGATCGCGAGCGGCAGCGCGAACGTGATGTACGGCAGGATCAGGCCGGGCCAGGTGTCGAAGAGGCCGAGCGAGCGCTCGATCTCGAACAACGGCGACACCAGCGAGACCTGCGGGAACATCGCGATCAGCAGCGAGACGCCGACCAGCACGTTCTTGCCCGGGAAGTCGAGCCTGGCGATGGCGTAGGCCGCCATCGTGCCGAACACCACGGCGATCGCGGTCGCGATGAGCGCGATGCCGATGGAGTTGACCAGCGCCCGCGTGAACTCGGTCGTCGAGAAGATGTTGCGGTAGTTCTCGAGACTCCACTCCCGCGGGATGAAGTTGCCGTCCGCCAGCGTCGCCGACGACTTGAACGACAACGACACGATCCACAGCACCGGCAACAGCGCGTAGATCACCACGACGGCGTTGAGCAGGCCCCAGCTCCACTTCTTGCCGGTGGTCTCCGCTCCTCCGATGCCCGCCATCAGCGCTTCCCCCCGTCGTCGCTGCCCGGGGCAGCGGTGCCGAAGAGCTTGATGAACACGAACGCGATGATCGCGACCATGATGAAGATCAGCACCGACATGGTCGATCCGATGCCGAGGTTCAAGCCCTTGATCAGGTTGTTGTAGGTCAGCATCGACACCGACGACGTGCCCTGCGAGCCCGAGGTGAGCACGAAGAGGTTGTCGAAGATGCGGAACGCGTCGAGCGTGCGGAACAGCAGCGCCACCAGGATCGCCGGCTTCATGATCGGCACGGTGATCTTGATGAACCGCTGCCACCCGCTCGCGCCGTCCATCGCGGCGGCCTTGAGCAGGTCGTCGGGAACGAGCGCGAGACCGGCCATCAGCAGCAGCGCCATGAACGGCGTGGTCTTCCAGATCTCCGCGAGACCCACGACCATGAGCGCCGGGATCTTCTCGGTGAGCACGGGCTCACCGCCGAGCGCCTCCGACAGGTAGCCGGTGCCGGGCGTCCAGGCGAAGCGCCAGGAGAACGCGGCCACGACCGTGACGATGCCGTACGGGATCAGCGTGGTCGTGCGGACGATGCCGCGACCGACCAGCGCGCGGTGCATGATCAGCGCGAGCGACATGCCCAGCACCAGCTCGACCGCGACGGTGACGACGGTCAGCACGACCGTCACCCACACCGCGTTCCACCAGTACGGGCTGCTGAGCACCGTGACGTAGTTGTCGAACCAGATCCACTCGGTCCGGTCGGGGAACTTCAGGTCGAACCGCTGCATCGACAGCAGCAGCGAGTAGATGATCGGCCAGCCCGTCACCGCGATCATGGTGAGCGCCGCCGGTGCGCAGAGCAGCCAGCCGAGCCTGCGCTCGGCCTTCTTGCCCTCGCTCAGCGCGACCTTCTTCTTGCCGGCAGCGGGTTCCGGTGCGACCTCGGTCCTCGCTGCTTGTTCTGTGGCCGCGTGACTCACGGCAGCACCCCCTTGGAGTCGAGTGCGTCCTGGAGCTCCTCGCGCAACCGGTCGCCCGTCGCCTTGGGGTCGATGCTCGCCGGCGGCGACAGGACCGTGGCGATGACGGTCGACGCGTTCTGGTACGCGGGCGTGAGCGGCCGGACACTCGCGTTCTTGAGCGTCTTCTTGATGTCCTCGCGCATCGGGTACGCCTCGGCCATCTCCGGCTCGTCGTAGACGGACTCGATGGTCGGCGGCACGCCGTCCTTGAGCGCGGCGAGCTTCTGGTTCTCCGCACTGCGCAGGCACAGCACCGCGTCGAACGACTGGTCCGGGTGCTTCGTGTAGGCGCTGACGGCGAAGTTGATGCCACCGACGGTGACCTTCGCCGAGTCACCGCCGAACGCCGGGTACGGCGCCCACTTGAAGTTCTTCGCGAACTCCGGCTTCTTCTGCGCCGCCGCGTAGACGTACGGCCAGTTGAGCTGGAACGCCGCGTTGCCGTTCTCCATGGCCAGCCGCGCGTTGTCCTCGGCGGCGTTGGAGAACGACGGGTCGATCGCCTTGGACGTGGCGAGCTTCTTCAGCGCCGCCAACGCTTCCACGGCCTTCGGGTCGACCTCGGCCTTGGTGCCGCTCTCGTCGATGATCTTGCCGCCGTTGGAGTTGACCAGCGTGTTGAACAGCACGACGAGCCCCTCGTACTGCTTGCCCTGCCCCACGATCTTGCCGGGCTTGCCCTGTGCGACCAGGGCTTCGGCCATGCTGATCATCTCGTCCCACGTCTTCGGCGGCGTCGGAACGAGGTCCGAGCGGTACCAGAGGAGCTGGACGTTCGTGTTGTCCGGGGCCGCGTAGAGCTTGCCCTCGTAGGTGGCGGTCTTCAGCGGCGTCTGCAGCGTGCCGCTCTCCACCTGGGACTTGACGGACCCCGTGAACTCCTTGAGCCAGCCCGCCTCCGCGAGCTCGGCGGTCCACGTGACGTCCAGACCGAGGACGTCCATGCTGTCGTCCTCGGCGGCGAGTCTGCGCACCATCTGCTCGCGCTGACCGTCCGCTTCCCGCGGCAGCTTGTTGTAGACGATCTTGTAACGCCCTGCGGCCTTGGCGTTGCAGTTGTCGACGATCGCCTGGAAGTTCTCCTGGGGATATTTGTAGACGTTGACGGTGACGCCTCCGTCGCTCGACCCGCACGCCGTGACGGTTGATGCCGCGAGCAACGCGACCCCCACCCCAGCGGCGAGTCGATAGCGCCGTTTCGCACCCATCGGCCCTGCCTCCTTCCCGACTACACGGAGGAGCCAGACCGCAATGCCCGGCACCTCGTCGTGCCACCGGCCGCACCGGGCGGACCGGTGCAACGAACCTAGGCCTGGTGATCACCAGCCGCAACCAAAGGAAGCAACGATTCAGAACCAATAGCTGTTCTTCATGTCTCAACAGCTAGGGGTTTGAAGGCCGCATGGCCAGCTTGGCCAGCAGGTCACGCCCCTTTTCGGCCGACTTCGGGTGGCACAGCACGTCATACCGCCCCGCCACCAACTGACTGGCCGACTGGAAGTCCCGCTTGCCCCGCGCCGACCCGTACCCGACCGCCGCGAACACCAGCCCGAAGAACACACCGGTGATGAGGCCCGTCAGAACCGGTCCGACGGTCACTCCGGGTTCCGGGCTGAAGAGGGTGAGCAACAGCCCGACGAACAACCCGAACCACGCCCCGCTGGCCGCCCCGGTCACGAGCACCCGGCCCCAGGTCAGCTTGCCGGTGACCCGCTCCACGAGCATCAGGTCGACGCCGACGATCGTCACGTCCTGCACCGGGAAGTCCTCAAGCGCCAGGAAGTCGACCGCCCGCTGCGCCTCCTCGTAGGTGGCGTACGAACCGATCGGCCACCCCGTCGGCGGGGTGGGCAGGCGGGGCGGGACACCGGGCCGGTTCGGGCTGGCGAACGGACTCGTCACAGGGACCACCTCTGTCGGACGCGCTGATCGTTCCATCCTGCCAGTGCCCGGTGTCGAGTGCTGAGACGCCTACGGGTGTTTTGCCGGGATCGGCCGAGCGGTCTCCGCAGCCGGAGATGGCCACGGCCGAGGTCACGACTACACCAAACCCCGCAGGCAACAGGAACTACTGGTTACGCCACTCATCGACAAACGGCTCCAGGAAGTTCTTAAATTCCTCGTCACTGACGTTTCCAGCACCAAATCCGACCCAATTGGAAAACGGATACAAGGATGCAATGGAGATATTGAACGCCAGATGGAAGGCGCCCACGAAGATCGATCCGCGCTTCTTCCACTCGAAGGAGCTGGAAATGAACTTGCCCAGCGCGAGCGGGTCCTCACCCGCTCGCGCCAGATCCTGCAGCTTCTCCGCAACTTGCGTAACAGACATGCTCACTTGGAGAAGGTTACACGCGCTTGCGTGTAGTTGCCAGGCACACCGATCAGATCGCGCTTATTCACGGTGATCCGAGTGAACCCGTACTTGGCCGCCATTTTTCCGGTAAACGTTTCCGCGGCAGCCTCCTCCAGAGAAAGCATGCTTTGCACGCCGGCATTGAAGCTCACCAGATTGTCCGACGTGCTGTACCAATTTCCCTTGATCGATCTAACATTCGGGCCCAATGCGTTCATCATGTCGGCGAACATCGTAGAGCCCCTTGTTTTTTCGCCGCCCTCGATGACATAGGTGAGAGCGCCCGCCTCGTCAATCTCTGACATGATGAAGTCCGGGCCACCGTAGTCGCGACTGAAGCTCTTACCACAAGTGTTGTGCACCAGGAAGTGGGCACTGGAACGACCATCCGAAACGTGGAACGTAGGGAGAACGGCAACAGCCAGGTTATAAGTCGTATCCACTTTGGACGACTCATGGTGGACGATGCCCACTACTTCTGCGGTTTCACCCTCAGCGGTACGCAGCCGATCACCTGATTGCAGCATCCCCGCATTTACCCAAGCCGACTGGTTCACACTGTAGAAGGGATGAATCTCTGTGGTTTTGATGACCTGCTTCTCGCCCGCAACCGACACACTGATGTCGACCAGGCTTCGATCTTTGTCGGTGACGAAAGTTCCAACAACGGAATGTGCCGCAAGTGCACCGGTTATCGGATCGCCGGCCACGACTTCATCGCCGACCTTGATCTCTTCGATCTTCCTTGAGTTGCCATCGGCCATCAGCACGGTAGTGTCACCAACGAAGCTGCAGGCCTTTGCCAGCGCTTTGGTGCCCTTAAGGCCTTTGCCCGCGTTGCCGAGCCCCTTGGACCCCACCACCGACTCGCCCACGATGACGACACCGCGGCCGATCGCGTACCCGTAGTCCTCGTCCTTGACCGCTTGGACGACGGGATCAGCCGCTGCGATCACACCGTTGATGAGCGTGCCGCCGGGATCAGACCCGAAGGTGATGACCCCCTGGGCGGCGGTGTCGATCGCGTCCGAACACTTTCCCGGATCGACGAGCTTCACGTCCAACGATGCGTTGACCGACACCCGGCAGGAGCCCACGAAGTCGACGGCTTCGACAGCGGTGTGGTAGGTCTCCTTGAAGGCGTCCTGAACGCCCTTCTGATACCGGGCTTGGTAGTTCACCTGCTTCTTGACCGGCATGCCGCCCGGCGCGTCAGAGCCGAGAAGGGGTGTGTAGCTCTCCCTCACGCCCTGTGAGCCGCAAGGACCGTCGTCCATGCAGCCCATTGCCAGCATGCCGGACGGGTCGCTCAACGTGATCGGCGAGTTGTTGCTGTAGGCATACCCGTTCCACTGCTGCGGGTCGGAGCCGTCCATGATCGGGTCGACGGAGACGAACCTGCCGACAGCGGGGTCGTACTGGCGTGCCCCGATGGACACGAGGCCGGTCGAGGCGTCGACGGTGCCGCCGACGAAGCCGCGCTCGCCGGGGAACGGGACCGCGGCGCCGCGGGGGGTGCCGAACGGCAGCTGGCGGCGGCGGTCCACGTTCAGCGTTGCCTTGTCCACCGCGATCTGGGCTGTGCCCTGGTGGTCTGCGGCCAGCCAGGTGATCTTCGTGAGGCCCTCGCGCATCGCCACGACCTTGCCGCCGTGCGAGTAGTAGCGGGTCACGGTCGGCTTGGTTGCGCCCTTGGCCAGGCGGAGCTCCTGGCCTCCCAGGTACAGGGTCGTGGCGTCGGGGTCGCGGCGCAGCAGGCGGGAGCCGTCGGCGCCGTGAACGAACTCGGTCTGCTTCGCGGTTCCCTCGGACACCGTGGCCAGGCGGCCCTGCACGTCCCAGTCCAGGGTTTGCTCGACGCCGGTGAGGTTGCGCGTCTTGGTGTTGCCGGACGCGTCGTAGGTGAAGCGGTCGAGCGTGGTGAGACCGGGCTTGGCCGTCGTCACGGACGCGAGCTCGTGGCCGCGCGGGTAGTCGTACGTGCGGGTCGTGTCGCCGGCGAGGGCGTGCTGCACCTCGGTCTTGCGGTTGCCCGCGGGGTCGTAGGTGTAGGAGTGCCAGTACGGGGCGGGGCCGGCCAGGCTGATCGCCGCCGGTTCCGCGTCGCACGCGGTGGACGGCGTCCACGCCTCGGTCAGGCGCTGGAGGTGGTCGTAGCGGAAGCACTGGCGGTCGAGCTGGTCGCCGGCCAGCGCGTCCGTCACGGACAGGACGTTGCCCGCCTGGTCATAGGAGTACCTGATGTCCGCCTGCATCGGAGACGCCACCTCGGCGTCGACGATGTAGCGGTCCATGCGGCGCTTGTTGATGTCGTAGTAGTACGACAACCACGTGCGGGCACCGGCTTTGCCGAGCTGCAGCTGTGAGAGCTCGCCGTACCGCGTGTACGTGCTGGCGGTGACGTAGTCGTCCTTGCCGTTGGTCGTCGTCGGGCGGCCGAGGTCGTCGAAGACGTACTTGATCGTCTCGGCGGCGAGGCTGATCGACGGCACGGCCGGGTAGGACTCGCCCTGCAGGCTGCCGTCCGGACCGTAGCTGAGGAACGACTTGTATTCGCCCCGGAGAGCTCCCTCGACGTCCGGGATGGTGGTGGACACGCTCTTCGGCTGGCCGAGGCCGTTGTAGCTCTGCACCGCCGACCTGTAGGCGTTGCCGCCGGTGTAGGAGGTCGTCGAGGCGGGCAGCCCGACTCCGTTGGTGGCCGTGTCGTACGTCTGCTCCCGCAGCAGCGTCGCGCCGTTGTGCACGGTCGACGGACGGCCGAGCTGGTCGTAGGCGTACGTCAGGGTCGTGTTGCGGGCGTCCGTCGTGGTCACGAGCTGGTTGGCGTCGTTGTAGGTCGACGTCGACGTGCCCTTGTCGACGTCCTCGGACTTCACCAGCCGGCCGAGCAGGTCGTGGTGCCACCGCCAGACGTTGCCGGCCGCGTCCTTCGCCGACGCCGGCTGTCCGGCGGGTGTGTAGCCGTACTCGGTGCGCTCGTAGTCGGTGAGCTGTGCGTTGTTCTTGTACTGCAGGAGAGCGGTCTTGCGCCCACGAGCGTCGAAGATCGTCGTCGTCGGCGTGCCACCCTGCGGCGGGCTGACGAACACCCTGTCGCCTTCGTAGGCGGTGGTGGTGACGTCCGTGTGCGGGCCGGCGACGTGGGTCGTCTTGACCGCACGGCCCACGTTGTCGTACTCCGACCTGGTGAAGCCGGGCATGTCGTTCTCGGAAGCGACCACGATCGAGTCGTCGATCGGGTTGTTGTTGAAGAACGGCTGCGTCACGCGTGCGGAACGGCCGTGCGTGTCGTAGCGCGTGTCGACGATGAGGCGGCCACCGTCTGCTGGCGTCTGCGTCTGCCGCACGCGGTACAGGCCGTCGTAGAGGATCTTCGAGCTGACGTAGCGGCCGTTCGGTCCGATCGTGGAGGACGTGACAACGGTCGGGCCGTCCTTGCGGACGTTGTACTCGAACCTGGCACTCGGGTCGTTCGGGTAGTCGGCCTTCGGGCGCAACGGGTTCCACGCGCGGACGGAACGGCCGAGGGCGTCGTACTCGGTCGTCGTGACCAGCGGGACCACGTTCGAGTCCGCCGTCTGCAGGACCGCGCCCCAGGCCGGCTCGTAGGTCTTGGTGGCCTTCTGCCCCGCCGCGTTCGTCGTCACCGTCTTGGTGAGCGGGCCGCCCGTCTTCGGCGTGTGCTCCACCGTCGACGTGTGGTCGAGCGCGTCCGTCGCGGTGGTGACCCGGCCGTGCTCGTCGTAGCCGAACGTGCCTTTCGTGATGTACTCGGGCTCTGCGGCGGGACGGCTCTTCGCGACCTGCGTCCTGGTCATGTTGCCGTACTGCGGGGCTGCGCCGAAGTCCTGGCCGTCGTAGGCGGACCTGGACGCGGACACGGCGTGGCCGGGGAAGACGGGCGGCGTGTCACAGCTGACCGAGACGGTCTCGGCCTCGTGCGGCAGCACCATCAGCCACTTCGACGTGTTGCGGACGTACGTCTGGGTGGAGCACAGGTCGTCCGTCGTGACCGCGAGGTCACCGAGGTCGTCGGTCTTGGTGACCTGGCCGTACTGGTCGACGGTCGTCTTCACCCTGGTCTGCCGCCAGCCGCGGTTCTTCAGGGCGGTGTAGGTGTCGGTCGTGCCGCCACCCACGAGGTACGCCTGGTAGATGCCGCGGGTAGCGGTCGGGCCCTGCCACTCCGGTGTGCTGATGACCTTGGACGACACCGTGTCGGACTCGCCCTCGTAGGTGATCGTCTCGTAGGAGAGGCCTGCCAGCCAGTCGTGGTCGACCCGTTCGCCTCCGGCGGTGTCCGACACCTTCCGCTGGGCGGTGTCGCCCTTGTTGCCGTCCATGCCGCGGTAGAAGCGCTGTTCGGTCATGGTGACCGGGGCACCTGGCACGTCCGGCTTGCCGACCCGGACGCGGACCCTGCCGTAGCCGCGGTAGTCGTCCCAGGTCTTCTTGTCGTTCTTGACGAACTCCGACTGGTCGAACCGCCAGGCCACACCGTCGAGGTACTCGTAGCGGACGAGCTGCTCGGTGTTGATGCCGGTCGCGTCGGAGGACGTGATCGACTCGACGACGTACTTGTGGAAATGGTCCAGCGTCTCGCTGAAGTCCTTCTTCCGCCACGTCACCGGGTAGCAGCGCAGTGTGTTGGACTGCGCGCTCGCCGGCACCGTTGTCTCGTTGCAGTTCGTGTCCGCGTACTTGATCGTCGTCACGCCGCCGGACTCGGTGACGATCGCGTTGACCCGGTAGCGGTTGATCGAGAACGCGCTGTCGTTCTTCGGCACGCGGTTGTTGAGCAGCTGCCCCTCGAAGGTCACCTGGGGCAGGTCGATGGCCTGGCCGACGTGGCCGGTGTGCTTGATGCCCTTCAGCCACAGCGCGGCGCCGTTGCCGTCCCTGGTGTCGGGGAACTGGTGGTCGAGGGTCCACGAGTCGACGTCGCCGTAGCTGCCGTCACCGCGCAGCACCTGCGCCGTGACCTTCGCCAGGCGCTTGGTGGACCAGAACGTGGGCGACCAGTGGTCCCGGCAGGTCGCGGCGTCGCACTTCTCTTCGAGCGGGACGTCGGGGAAGTTCTCCTTCGAGGCCTGTGAGCAGTTGCTGCCGGGCACGCACCGCTCCGCGGTCGAGAAGACGACCTTGCCGCTCGCCGGCGCCTGCACCCGCTCGTTCAGGCCGTACTCGATGGTGCTCAGCGCTCCACCGCGGGTGTAGGTCACCCCGGCGTCCTTCAGGTTCAGGCTGTACTTGTTCTTCTCGGCCACGTAGTTGTAGAGGATCACGTTGCCGTTGCGGTCGATGGCCTTGTCCAGGTTCCACCGCCAGCCCTGGTCGCACCACGAGCTGTCGAACGACGCCGTGTTGTTGCACGGTTCGTTCGCGTCGTCGCCGAAGACCGGAACGGTCCAGGTCGACTGCGACTCCGGGCGGGAGCCGAAGAAGTACTGGGTGCCGTCGACCGTCGTGATCTTCCAGTGCTCGCGGTCGTTGTCCCCGTTGTCGGGGCCGCCGGAGCCGGTGATCCGCTCGATGCGCGCGGCGTTGTCGGACTTCTGCCGCCACTTGGTCGGATCGCCGTCGTCCTTGATCAGGTCACCACCGCCACCGGGGTAGGACGCCGTCGCGTTGTCGCTGCGCCAGCACAGGTCACCCACCCGCGGAGGGGTGGTGCCCTCGGTGTCGTCGTTGCACGCGCCGTAGGTGCGCTGGATGAAGCCGGCACCCAGCGACCACCCGTCACCGGCCCAGCCGGGCTGGTTGTTGGTCGCGCTCGTCCGCCCGTCCACCAGGGACGACCGGTAGGACAGGCCGACCGACGGTGCGAAACCACCCGGCGCCGGCGGCACGCGCATCGGGTACGACCAGCTGAAGTCGCCGCTCTGGGCAGAGACCGTCCACGCCCCCGTGGGGCTCAACGGGGTCGCCGTGAACGAGCCGCCCCCGTCGGGACGTCCGCCGGTGTTCGCCGGTTGGTTGTTCTGCAGGGCACGGGTGGTCGCCTCGTCCGGGTTCCGGCTCTGGCGGGTTTCCGCGCTCACCGACACCGACGGGACGTCCGGCAGGGGCACCGAAGGGCCACCCACCGCGAACGCCGTCGGCGAGTCGGTCAGGTTGATCGCGCTGACGAGCATGGACACCGCGAGAGCTGCCGCGATACCCCGGAAGGTGCGCGTGGTGGAGCGCATGGGTTCTCCAGACCTGGCTGAGGGAAGGTGATCGCGGAACTCAGGCGGCCGGGACCACCGCGCGGGCGCGGATCTCGGCCTCGGTCAGCAGACCTTCGTGGACGCGGACCTCGTCGATCACGCCGGTGAAGCGCTCACCGAACGCGCCGCGGCCCTTGCCGTGGCCCATGGTGTAGCCGCCGTCGGACCGCCAGGGCAGCACCGCGGCGCTGGTCCCGGAGAGCTGGCCGTTGACGTAGATGCGGAGCTCACCGGCAACCCGGTCGTACATGCCGACCAGGTGCACCCATTGGCCCACAGCGGCTTCCTGCGCGGACAGCGCCTGCACCAGCGGCGCCTGGTCGTCGTCGCGGGCCGGCACGTTGAACGACCAGCGCTTGGACTCCGGGCGATATTGGAGCGCGAAGGCGTTGCGGCGCTGCCCTTGCTGTGCGAAGACGGTCTGCACGCCGGTGCCGCTCTCCAGCTTCGCCCACATCACGACGCCGAAACCGTCACCCATCTCCACCGCACGGAGGCCGGTGCCCCCGCCCGTGCCGTCGAAGCGGAGCGCCTTGCCCTTCACGCCGTCCACGAACGAGGTACCGCCGGACAGCGTCGCGTCGACCTTCCGCCACGTCGAGTCGTTCGCGGTGCTGTCGTCGAACGACCAGTTTCCCGAGGTGAGCAGGGGAACGTCGTTGTGCACCAACGCGACTTCGGCGTCGGACAGCGCCTTGCCGAACAGGCGCACCTCGTCGAGGACTCCGGGGAGGAACCCGGTCAGGGCACCGTTCAGCTTGCCGCGCCCCATCGACAGCGGTCCGGCGGAGGCCGGGATGGTCACCCCGATCTTCACCGCGGACAGCCTGCCGTTGACGTAGAGGCGCAACTGGCTCAGCTGGCCCGCAGGCGCGTCGTAGACGACCGTCACGTGCGTCCACGCCAGGGACAGCGATCGCTCGGAGGAGAGCAGCAGCGTCTCCGGAGAGTTGTCCACATCGGACTGCTGCGGTACCGCGACCGCCATCCTCTCCTCGGCTGGGCGGTACTGGAGCTGGAAAGCGCTGTTCCTGGTGCCGTCCTGACCGACGAGCACCCGGTTGCCCTGCACACCGCGGTCGGCGTAGACCCTGGCCGACACGGAGAAGCTGCGCGCCGTGTCCAGCGCGGGGGTGGCGGTCTGCGCGTAGCCGGAGGTGCCGTCGAACCGCGTGGCACCGACCTTGCGGCCACCGACCCGCGTCGTACCGCCGGTGACCGTCGCGGTGCGGTTGTTGACGCTGGAGTCCGCGGCGGTGGTGGTTCCGGTGGGCTCGTCCATCGCCCAGTACCCCTTGTCCGCCGGCGGGAGCGTGGCCGGCTCGGCGAGCGCGGGGTACGAGTCGTGCAGGGCGCGGACGCGGTCGCTGTCCAGTGCACCCGTGTACACCCGCACGTCGTCGACGTTGCCGGGCCAGAACTCGGCGGGCTGGCCGTTGGCCTTGCCCCGGCCGATCTGGAGACCACCGCCGGCGTGCCACGCCGTGTCGAGCACGCCGTTGCCGACGCGGTCACCGTTGACGTACAACCAGGTCGTCCTGCTCTGCTTGTCGTAGACGCCGACGAGGTGCACCCAGGTGTCGAGGTCGGACGGGATCACCGACACGGCCGCCTTGGTCACCCGTGCGTCGACCGCGTCCGACTCGGGCATCTCGAAGATCCAGACGCCGTCCGGCTCCTGGGTGAGGTGCAGCGTGTGGCCGAGCCGGAACTTGCTCGTCTGGACGCCGTCCAGGCTCACCGCGTCGAGCTGGCACCGCGTCTGGGCGCAGCTCTTGTCGGACAGGTAGACCCAGGTGGAGACCGTGAAGCTCGCGTCGGTGCGCAGGTCGGCGCCCGTGGTGGAGACCGAGTCGTCCACACCGTCGAACCGGGCCGCGGTGCCCACCCTGCCGGGCGCGAAGGTCGTGCCGGGCGAGAGCGTGCCGGTGCGCGCACCGACCGAGTCCGGCACCGTGCCGTTCTGTGAGCTGTCGAACCTGTACTGGTGGATCAGCGAGAGGTCGCGTCCCGCCAGCTCCCGCACCTCGTCGGCACCGAGCGCACGGCTGTAGGCCGAGACGTCGTCGATGGCACCGGTGAAGTGGTCGACGCTCGCGCCGTTCCACTGGGACCTGCCGATCAGCAGGCGACCCGCACCCCAGGCCTGCACGGGCGTGTGCGACTTCGTACCGACGACCACACCGTTGACGTACAGGGCCATCTGCCTGCTCGATGCGTCGTAGGTGGCGACGAGGTGGGTCCACACACCCGGTTGCACGGCAGAACCGGTGATCCTGTCGTGGGTGGCACCGCCACCGGTGGCGTCCTCCCCGAACATCCGGAACGCCCAATGGCCGTCAGAGGTCGCCTGCAGCTGGAACGAGCTCGTGACGTTGCCCTCCTGGGACACCACGGCCGGGGTGCCGTCGATCTTGTCGAGCTTCGCCCAGGCGGCCACCGAGAAGTTCCTGGCGGCGTCGACCACGTTCGGGGCGCTGACGTGCTGGGCCCTGAACCCGTTCAGGCTCACCGCCAGATCGGTCGCGCCGGGCATGGTGCTCTGCCCGTTCGTCCAGTCGGGTCCGTTCTCCAGGCGCGCGTCCCTGCCGCGGCCGGACGAGTCGGTGACGTCGCCGTCGAGCTTCCACTCACCGGTCTTGACGCCGGCCCTGCTGACGATCTCGCCGATCTCGCTCGCGGACACGACCCGGCTGTAGACCCGGACCTCGTCCACGACGCCGTCGAGGAACCCGGTGCGGCCGCCGGACCACTGCCCCGCGCCGATCACGAACGCGCCCGTGGTGTCCCGGGGAGCGGTCGCCGCGGCCGCGCTGACGATCGGCGTGCCGCCGTCGACGTACAACGACGCCTTCTTCTCCTTCGCGTCGAAGCTCGCGGTGAGGTGGGTCCACTGGCCGACGACGACGGAGTCCGCCGGCGACTCCGCGAGCACGTTCCACGTCACGTCGCCGTCAGCCGTGGTCATGCCGAACTGCCAGCGGCCGTCCTTCTCCCGCACCACGAACCCGCTGCTGGTGGCACCGTCCTGGGACAGCACGACCTGCGTGGCGCCACCCGTGGACTTCCTGTCCAGCTTCACCCAGGCGGATGTGGAGAAACTCCTGTCCGTGCGCACGGCGGGACGGTTCGTCGCGACGAGCCCCGTCGTGCCGTTCAGGTCGACGCCACCGTTCACGGCGGCGTTCTCGACCATCGACGCGCCGTTGGACAGCACCGCCATGTCGCCGCCGAGAACGGCGTTGCGCGCGGTCGTCCCTTCGAGGTCGTCGAACTTCCAGTGCGCGACCTGCACGCTGTCCCTGCGCACCTCCGCCTGCACCTCGGCGTCGGTGAGCGCCCGGTCGTAGAGCCGGACCTCGTCGATCATGCCCGGCCAGAAGTCGGTCGGGTTCTGGGTGCCCCAGTAGGTCTGGCCGATGCGCAGCGGTCCCTCGGCGTGCCAGTCCGACGCCGTGCGGTCGGTGGTGCCGGCGAGCTCACCGTTGACGTAGAGCTTCATCTTCCTGGCCGGCGCGTCGAAGACACCGGTGACGTGCGTCCACGTGCCGAGCGCGGGTGGCGCGCCCTGGCTCGACGCGAAGTTCGTGTCGGCCCAGCCCGACTTGGGCATGCCGAAGGTCCACTTGCCGCCGTCCTCCGGCCGGTACCAGAGCACGAAACCGGGATAGCTGCCGGCGCCGGTGTTGTTGGCGTCCTGGCTCACGATCGCCCGTGCGTATCCCTTGGTGTCGAGGTAGGCCCACGCCGACACCGAGAAGCTGTCGTCCGTGCGCAGCACGTTCGGAGCGGTCGCGTGCGGTCCTGGCATGCCGTTCAGCTTCAGCGCGGACCCGATCGCACCGGGTGCGTAGCCGGCCGTGCCCTGCAGACTGCCGTGCTTGGCGCCGAGGTAGGCGCTGTCCTTCACGTCGCCGTCGAGCGAGTACTGCGCGAGCGGGCCGTTGCCCGGCCGCACGTAGAGGTGCAGCACCTTGGGCGGGCTGGCGTTGCCGGCGCGGTCGACGCTGCGCACGTACAGGTCCTGCGGGCCGTCAGCAGGCGGTGCGATCCGCACGCTGGCGACGCCGCCGAGCTTGTCCGCCTCCGCCTTGAGCGGCGTGGTGTCGTCCCAGCCGTAGCGGAAGTGGTCGACGTCCGTGACGCCGTTGGACTCGAAGAAGAAGAGGCCGGCCACGCCGACGCCGCCACGCCAGGTGTTGTCCTCCTGGTAGGCGGCGCTCGACACCTTCGGCGCGACGGCGGGCGCCACCCGGTCGACGACGAAACCGTTGCCCCAGTACGCGGGACCGTAGTCGAGGTCGTCGCTCGCCCTGATCTGCCAGCGGACGAGCTTGTCGTTCTTGTCGGTCAGGTCGATGTCCGTGACGTGGTTGTAGCCGGACGCGATCGGTGAGCCGAGCACGTGCGGATCTTCCGGGCCTGGGTTGTCCGGCGTGGCCGGGTTGCCGCGGTTGACGATCAGGACGTCCTTGAGCGCGTGGCCGTCGTCGTCGGTCATGCGCGTGATCACGCGGAGGGTGGAGTCCTTCAGGTACGGCAGTCCGCCGCAGTGCCCGCACGCGGCCGGGATGGCGGGTTCCGTGCCCAGGAACTCCGGCGTGTTGGGCGGGGTGTTGAAGTTGATCTTCAGCTGCGTCCTGGCCGGGTCGAACTTGCGCCAGGCGTTCACGTCGTCCATGTTGTCCGGCGCGAGCATGAAGGTGGACGTCGTGCCCGGCCTGAGGCCGCTGCCCGCGGGGAAGGAGACCGCCTTGTTCCCGCGGCAGGTGCCGTCGCTGTCGACGGGAACGCTGATCGTGTCGCCGATCGACCCGGTCGCGGGCTGCTGGTTCCAGCTCGTGCCCTCGCCGACCGGGTCCGACTTGTAGAGGTGGAAGCCGCGGCTTTGCGCGCAGTCCGGGCCCCACACCACGACGGTGTTGAGCCACGCCCCGAGGTTCGTCTTGCCGGCCAGGAAGCCGGTGTCGAACTGGAAGTACGACTTCGTGCGCAGGTAGCTCTCGCCGTAGGCCCGGCCGGCCCTGGCCGTCGTCGTGCCCGTGAGCCACGACTTGGTCTCCGCCTGGGAGTTGTGGCCGTTCCAGTGCGTGCTGTTGGCGATGCTCGCGTCGTTGTCGTTCTTGTAGACCGTCGTCCACCCGGTCTTGTCCCGGTTCGCCTCGTTCAGGTGCGGGTCGATGATGATCGGAAACGTGGCGTCGGCGCTGGTGAGCAGCTTCTGGTCCGGCACCAGGGTGAGCGAGTCGGCGGTGATCTCCACGTCGACGTCCGCCCTCGGCGTCCCGGGCTTCGAGTCCCACATCTCCGACCGCGGCGACGTGAAGACCGGCTTGCCGGTGGGGTCGGCGGCCACGATCCCGCCGTCCGGGGTCCTGCTCACCGCCAGGTTCCTGGTGTCCAGGCCGAAGCGGACCCGAGCGAGATCGGGGTTCTTCGCCGCCTCGGGGGTTTTGACCACGAGGTACTGCCCGTACCCGTCGACCTCGACCGACATCTTCAGGTCGACGTCGGGCAGGACGTTCTCGTACGTGGCGACGTTGCCGTCCACCCTCGGCTGCGGCAGCGAACCGGTCCAGCGGAGGGCGAACTCGGTGTTCTCCGAGGTCAGGCGAACGAGCGTGGCATCACCGCCGCCGGAGAGCGACAGCGCGGTGCTGGTCGCCCTGGGCGTCACGCTGCCGTCTGGTCTTCGCTCCAGCGAGGCGTCCACCGGTGTCCAGCCGTCGCCACGCCGGACCCGCGTGGTCACGGCGCTGACCTCGGCGGTCGTGGTGCCGTTCGGCTCCGCGAAGAACGACCGCTTCTCCTCGCGCCGGTCAGCGATCTCGACCCTGGAGCCCTGCAGCTTCGCCGCGTGGAAGGCGGTCGCGGCATCAGGAGCCTCGGTGACCGGCACGACCACGGTCTGAGGGATGCCGGTCGACGCCACCACACCGGCGGCCACGGCGGCGCACACCGCCACGAGCACGACGACTCTGGACTTGGACGCGCGCAGGCCGAAGCGGCCCGCCGCAGAGCGGCCGGTGAACATGGTCTTCCCCCCAGGCTGAGGCCGTGAGTGCCTCCCCGAAGGCGCACGACCGGATTAGTCAGAAGGAGTCTGAACAACACACCGGTTTAACCCAATAGTCCGGATGGGTGACCCCAGTCACGTGTGACCGAAATGTGGTTTCGCGCATTTCGGGCACACCAGGACCATTGGAAACCGCAGATCGGCGGCTTCCGCAGGGGGCACGGACCCCATCGGACTAAGCGGGGAACATCAGCTCGAACCGGCGCGCGAAGGCCCGGTACGACCGCGCGTGGACGTCTCCGCTGTCCGCCACCCGCTCCCGCTCCTCCGCCAGCACCTCACCGGCCGCGGCCGCGTTTCCGTCGAGCACGTGGATGATCGCGAGCTTGCGAGCGCGCTCGAAGTCGAGCAACGACTCCGGCTTCGCCACCAGCTCGCGGGACAGCGCGTCCCACGTCGCGCACCTGTCGATGTACGGCTTGCCGTGCCTGAGGAACGTGTCGACCAACGCCGAGGCGATGCCCGCGTGGTCGCCGCCGGGCGTGAACGTCCAGCGCCAGACGGGCTTGTCCCCCATCAGGTGTCCCAGCGGCGTCGACGTGACGGGCGTGGCCGGCAAACCGACGCCCAGAGCGCGGCAGACCTCGTCGTAGCGGCGGAAGCAGACGCCCACCAGCGGGGTGAGCTCCAGCGAGCCCGTCACCCCGAAGCCGAGCCAGCCGCGGACGCCGTCGCCGCGCTCCTGCAGCCAGACGTGGCCGCAGCGCACGAAGCCGGTCGGGCGCAGCGCGGCGTCGACGGCGAGCAACGCGTCGGTCTTCGCTGAGGGCCTCACCGGCCCAGGGTGACAGCAGTCGGCGGTCAGCGCTGGGTGGTCACCGCGGTCGCCGGGGGCAGGGTGTGCGGGGGTTCGTCGGTGACCCAGGCGTACTCGATGGCGGACAACCGGCCGTTGGCGACCCACAGCAGCAGTTCGCCGATGTACTCGCCGTTCGAGTGCACCTCGGCGCTGACCGGCAGCACGCCGTCCGGCACGTCAGCCGCGGGGCCGGAGGTGTCGAGGTCGAGGCTGGCCGATCCGTCGTACCACGGTGCGCGCACCTCGACGTGGTCGAGCTGGGCGTGCAGGCCGGGGAGATCGGTGAGCAGGAGGGCCAGCAGTTCGCGTTCGGACGGGGCCAGTGGGCGCGGGTGGGCCGGGAGGTGGCGCAGGAGCTCGGCGGCGAGCAGGCGGAGCTCGGCCACTGCGCGGCAGTGGCCAGTGAGGTGACGTGCCAAACCGGGCCGGGGCCGCTCATCGTCTCCAGCAGGGTGTCGATGCGGTCGACGAACGGGGCGGCGGCCGGCGGGACCGGGTGTCGGCGTCGTCGTCGAACTCCAGGGCGAGCTCGTCGGTGGACGGAGCGGTGCCGATCGACTCCAGATGAGCGTGCTGGGCGGGGGCGGGCAGGCCCAAGCGGCGGGCCGGGCCGGCCAGGGGGTGGGTCATGAGGTCACCAGAGCATCGTCGAGCGTGTGGTTCGAGTGTGGACCTGCGGGCAACCGGGTTTCAGTGCAGCACCGGGCGGAGGAACCTCGTCAGCTCCGCCACGGCCTCCGGCGGCACCTCGTCGAGGTGTTCGGTGAGCTGCAACAGGATCCGGCCACCGCCGAGGTGTTCGACCGCGCAGCAGGGTGCAGTGGCGAGAACCTGTTGCACGCCACCGAGTGCGGCCACCTGACGGGGGCCGAGCAGGGTGGCCCAGTGCGGGCCGCGGGACAGTTCCGCTGCTGTGAAGAGGGATTCGTCGAGGCCGACGCCGGCGGTGACCTCGTGGGCGGTGCGCGGGCCGGTGCGGTCCAGGGTGATCCAGCCGCCCGAGGCGCGGAGCAGGGAGGCGCCGGAACGCAGGATCGACAGCCAGTTCTGTTGCACGGTATGGGAAAGCCAGCCGCCGAACAGCGAGCGGGCCGCGCAGACCACGACCTGGTGCGGGAAGTCGGGGTCGTCCTTCAGCAGGAGCTCCGCCGACCAGCCGCCGTCCACGAGCGGGAGGCCCTGGGAGTCGAGCTGGACCAGCTGCACGCGCAGGAAGGACGGCAGTGCGGCCAGTGCCGAGTTCCACGCTGCGGAGGTGAACTCGCCCGAGGAGAGCAGCAGGCGGGCGTAACCCGGCGGGCCCCACGGCGTTGTGTCGGAGGGGACGTAGTCACGGGCCACGGACACGAGCTCGTCGATCGAGGCCGGGCACAGGGGTGCCAGCAGGTCGGTGAAGAGCGTGCCGAACCAGGTCGCCAGGGCGGCGCGGTCGACGGGGCCGAAGGCGTCCAGCTCCATGCGGACCACGTGCGGCGGCGACACGGGTCTGGGCAGTGTCAGGTCGATGCTCAAGGTGAGCGAGACCCTAGGGCGCCCGACCGGGGAACGTCAGGGGCCACTCCCGTGAAAGAGTGACCCCCAACGGGCTAACCCCGGGACTGGTACTCGCGCAGCAGGCCGCGGGAGATGATCGTCTTCTGGATCTCCGAGGTGCCCTCGCCGATCAGCAGGAACGGGGCCTCGCGCATCAGGCGCTCGATCTCGTACTCCTTGGAGTAGCCGTAGCCGCCGTGGATGCGGAACGCCTCCTGGGTCACCTCGGCGCAGTACTCCGACGCGATGAGCTTGGCCATGCCGGCCTCGACGTCGTTGCGCCGGCCGGAGTCCTTGAGCCGGGCGGCGTTGACCATCATCAGGTGCGCGGCCTCGACCTTGGTGGCCATCTCGGCGAGCTTGAACGCGATGGCCTGGTGCTCGGCGATGGCCTTGCCGAACGTCTTGCGCTGCTGGGCGTACTCGATGGCGAGCTCGAACGAGCGGATCGCGATGCCGCAGGCGCGTGCGGCCACGTTGACGCGGCCGACCTCGACGCCGTCCATCATGTGGCGGAAGCCCTGGCCGGGGACGCCGCCGAGGACCTGGTCGGCGGAGATCTCGAAGCCGTCGAACACCATCTCGGTGGTGTCGACGCCCTTGTAGCCCATCTTGTCGATCTTGCCGGGGATCGTGAGGCCGGGCAGCACCTCTCCGTAGCCCTCCGGCTTCTCCACCAGGAACGTCGTGAGGTTCTGGTGCGCCTTCTCCGCACCCTCGTCGGTCTTGACGAGGACGGCGGTCAGGTTCGACGTGCCACCGTTGGTCAGCCACATCTTCTGGCCGTTGACGGTGTAGCCCTCGGGGCCCTTCACCGCACGGGTGCGGATCGCGGCGACGTCCGAGCCCAGCTCGGGCTCCGACATCGAGAAGGAGCCGCGCACCTCGCCGGCGGCCATCCGCGGCAGGTACTTCTCCTTCTGCTCCTGCGTGCCGTGCTGCTTGAGCATGTGCGCGACGATGAAGTGGGTGTTGATGACGCCGGAGACGCTCATCCAGCCGCGCGCGATCTGCTCGACCACGAGCGCGTAGGTCAGCAGCGACTCGCCGAGCCCGCCGAACTCCTCCGGGATCGTCAGGCCGAAGAGGCCCATCTCCTTCATGCCCTCGACGATGTCCGCGGGGTAGGTGTCCCCGTGCTCCAGCGCCTGGGCGTGCGGAATGATCTCCTTGTCCACGAACGTGCGCACGGTCGCGAGGATTTCTTCCTGGATGTCCGTGAGACCCGCGGTCTGGGCGAGGCGCGCCATCGCACTTCCCTTCCAAGGCTTTGGTTACCGGCGAGTATGGACCGGTTAACGCCCGTTTGCGACCGCGGTGTGCTCTCCGCAACAACGGACGCCCCACCTGTACCGAAACAGCATCTCTGACAGGTGTAATCGCGCACCCATGCGCGACGAATGAACAGTGCGGACCTAAGATCCCGCCTCATCACTTCTAGGGGGACCAGCGATGACCTACGACCCGTACAACCCGAAGCAGGACCCGTTCGGCCAGCCACCGGCCCAGCCCTACGGCCAGCCCGGCCCGTACGGCCAGCAGCCGGCGTACGGCTACGGCTACCCGCCGCCCGTGCAGAAGCCGCAGACGAACGCGATCCTGGCGCTCGTGCTGTCGTGCGTGGGTATCGCGACCTGCGGTCTGACGGCCATCGCCGGCGTCATCTTCGGCCACATCGCGATGGCGCGGATCAAGCGGGGCGAGGAGGACGGCCGCGGCATGGCGCTCGCGGGCGTGATCGTCGGCTACGTCGTGATCGTCGGCTACCTGCTGTACCTGGCGGTCATCGTCATCGCCATCATCGCGGCGGCCAAGCAGGGCAGCACGTACTAGCGGTGGGCTCAGCCCGCGAGGGCGATCTCCAGGGTGCCACCGCAGTGGCGGCAGACGTCGGCGAACACGTGGACGTCGGCGTCGCAGCCGGGGCAGCTGCGGAAGCTGCGCTCGAGCAGGTCGTCCTCGCGCCGTTTGAAGAGCCGCAACCGTCTGCTCGTCTTGCCGTTACTCGAACGTGACATGCCATGAGCATGCACCGACGGCGGGGCGAGATCGCAAACTCCGGTGACGGATTGTGCGCCACCTCACCCGTTTTGAACGCAACTCGTGACGGTCGAACACGTCCAGTGACGTTCAGGGTGAAATGGCGCACAATCCGTAACGGAAGTGAGCCGGTGGCTCAGTCCTCCGGCGGGGTCCAGACGTCCGACCGCGACATGCCCGCGGCACGGCCCTTGCCAGAGATCACCAGCGCCATCTTGCGCGAGGCCTCGTCGATCATCTCGTCGCCGAGCATCACCGCGCCGCGCTTACCGCCGGCCTCGGAGGTGTAGTACTCGTACGCGTCGAGGATGTTCTCGGCGTGGTCGTAGTCCTCCTGCTTCGGGCTGAACACCTCGTTGGCCGCGTCGATCTGGCCGGGGTGCAGCACCCACTTGCCGTCGAAGCCCAGCGCCGCGGACCGGCCGGCGACCCGCTTGTAGCCGTCGACGTCGCGGATCTGCAGGTAGGGGCCGTCGATGGCCTGCTTGTCGTGGGCGCGCGCGGCCATCAGGATGCGCATCAGGATGTAGTGGTAGGCGTCGCCGACGTCGTAACCGGGCGGCTGCTCGCCGACCACGAGCGACTTCATGTTGATCGACGCCATGAAGTCCGCCGGGCCGAAGATGATCGTCTCGACGCGCGGGGACGCGGTGGCGATCGCGTTGACGTTGTTCAGGCCCAGGGCGTTCTCGATCTGCGCCTCGATGCCGATCTTGCCGACCTCGTAGCCCATGGTCTTCTCGATCTGCGTGATCAGGAAGTCGAGGGCGACGACCTGCTCGGGCGTCTGGACCTTCGGCAGCATGATGCAGTCGAGGTTCGCTCCGGCGCCCTCGACGACCTCGGTGACGTCGCGGTAGGTCCACTCCGTCGTCCAGTCGTTGACGCGCACGACACGGGCCTTGCTGCCCCAGCCGCCTTCGTTGAGCGAGGCGACGATGGTCTTGCGGGCGTCCGGCTTGGCCAGCGGCGCGCAGGCGTCCTCCAGGTCCAGGAACACCTGGTCCGCCGGCAGCGTGCGGGCCTTGTCGATCATCTTCTGGCTCGAGCCGGGGACCGCCAGACACGAGCGACGGGGACGCTGCTGGTCGACCACTGGAGTACCTCCTCGTACCGGCCGGTAACTGTGGCGCCACAGTGGCACGCATCAACTCCGGCCGCATATCCGCTGAGTCCGGTCTCACAGACCCTGGCAGTCTGAACCGGTGGAGATCACTCGAATCCTGGACGCGGCACTGCGGAAGGCGGCGGCCGTGTGGATCACCTCACCCGGTCACGAACCGAAGCTCGTGCACGCCCATTGGCGCGACGACGCGCTGTGGGTGATCACCGGCGGCACGGAACAGGTGGTGCCGGGCCTGTCCGACCAGGCGCGGGTCACCGTCACGGTCCGCTCCCCCAGCACCCACTCGCACCTCGTCGACGCCCAGGCGACCGCGCACCTCACCGAACCGGACGACGAGACGGCGCAGGCGCTGAAGACGGCGCGGCTCAACACGAAACCCGAGTGGGAGGCCGTGTACCGGCTGGAGTTCGGCGCATGATCACCGTGCCGGAGGGCTTCGGCCGCGAGCTCGGCGAGGGCGCGCCGGAGTGGGTCGCGAGGCTGCCGACGCTGGCCACCAAGGCGTGCGCGCGCTGGCAGCTCACCCCGGACGGCCCGCTGATGCACGGTCTCTGCGCCGTCGTGCTGCCGGTCCGCCGGGCCGACGGGCACCCGGCCGTGCTCAAGCTGACGTGGGTCGACCGCGAGACCGAGCACGAACCGCTCGCGCTGCGGCTCTACGACGGCGACGGCGTGGTCCGGCTGCTCGGCCACGACGCGGAGCTGGGCGCGTTGCTGCTGGAACGCCTGGACCAGCACTCGCTCGACGACGAACCGATCGAACTCGCGATCAGCGTGATCGGCGGCCTGCTGCGCCGCCACAGGCACCTCCGGGCCCCCGACGGCTTCCGCAGGTTCCAGGACACCCTCAAGGACCACCCCGCCGTTCCCCGCACGGTGCTCGACGCGGCCAGGGAGGCCGGCACCCGGCCGATGGGCACGTCGCTGGTCAACGAGGACCTGCACTACCGCAACGTGCTGCGCGGCGACCGGGAACCGTGGCTGGTGATCGACCCGAAGCCGCTGTCCGCCGACCCCGAGTACTGCGTGATCCCGTTGCTGTGGAACAGGTTCGGCGAGCTGGACGGCCACCGCGGGCTGACCGACCGGTTCCGCGCGCTGTGCGACGTGGGGGAGCTGGACGTGGCGAAGGCACGCGACTGGACGTTGCAGCGCGCGGTGGCGAACTGGATCTGGTGCCTGGAGGAGGATCTGCCGGACCAAGCGGCCATCTGCGCCGAGATCGCCCGGTGGGCGGTCAGGTCCTGATCTAGTCTCGGTGTCGTGGTGGCCGTGAACCGGATCTACATCGCCCAGCTGGCCGGACTTCCCGTGTTCGGCCCCGATGGTGAACCCATCGGCAAGGCCAGGGACGTCGTCATCAGCCTCCGCATCGACCGGCAGCCACCGCGCGTGCTCGGCATGGTCGTCGAGCTCGCCACCCGCAGACGGATCTTCGTGCCGATGCTGCGGCTCACCTCGATCGAGCCGAACGCCGTGACGCTCGCCACCGGGTCGGTGAACCTGCGGCCGTTCCACCAGCGGGTCAACGAGGTGCTGGTGATCGGCGAGGTGCTCGACGCCAAGGTGGAGGTCGAGGACGGTGCCACGGCGACGGTCGTGGACGCCGCGATGGAGCTCACCCGCACCCGCGACTGGCGCATGGTCAAGGTCGCCGTCCGCCGGCGGACCGGGCGGCTAGGGCGGCGCGGGCCGGTGCAGGTGTGCCGGTGGGACGAGGTCGGCGGGCTCAGCGTCAACGAGCTCGCGGGCCAGCCGCAGGGCGCCCAGCAGCTGGTCGCGGTGTTCGAGGGCATGCGCGCGGCCGACGTGGCGCACGCGCTGCACGAGCTGCCACCCAAGCGCCGCCACGAGGTCGCGGACGCGCTCGACGACGAACGGCTCGCCGACGTCATCGAGGAACTGTCCGAAGAGGACCAGAAGGACGTCCTGTCGCACCTGGACGAGGAACGGGCCGCCGACGTCCTGGAGGCGATGAACCCCGACGACGCGGCCGACCTGCTCGCCGAGCTGTCCGAGGTGACCAAGGACCGGCTGCTCGACCTGATGGAACCCGAGGAGTCGGCGCCGGTCCGCCGCCTGCTGGAGTACTCCTACGACACCGCCGGTGGTCTGATGACGCCGGAACCGATCATCCTCACGCCGGACGCGACGATCGCGGAAGCGCTGGCACGGGTGCGGAACCCGGACCTCACACCGGCGCTGGCGTCGATGGTCTTCGTCTGCCGCTCCCCCTCCGCGACGCCGACCGGCCGCTACCTAGGCTGCGTGCACATCCAGCGGCTGCTGCGCGAGCCGCCGTTCGACCTCGTCGCCGGAGTGCTCGACACGGACCTCGCGCTGCTGTCGCCGAACGCCTCGCTGAGCGACGTCACCCGCTACTTCGCCACCTACAACCTGGTGTGCGCGCCGGTGATCGACGAGTCCGAGCACCTGCTCGGCGCGGTCACCGTCGACGACGTGCTGGACCACCTGCTGCCGGACAACTGGCGCGAGACGGGACTGAGCCATGCCTGAACTGCTGCCGCGGCGCAGACTCGACCAGCCGCGCGAACCCCGTGGCTTCCGCCTGTCGATCGACCCGGACGCGTTCGGCCAGTTCTCCGAACGGCTCGCCCGCTTCCTCGGCACGGGCAAGTTCCTGTTCTGGCAGACGCTGATCGTCATCGCGTGGATCACGGTGAACCTCGTCGCCGTGTCGCTGCGGTGGGACCCGTACCCGTTCATCCTGCTGAACCTGGCGTTCTCGACGCAGGCCGCCTACGCCGCGCCGCTGATCCTGCTGGCGCAGAACCGGCAGGACGACCGGGACCGGGTGTCGCTGGAGGAGGACCGGGCACGGGCGGCGCAGACCAAGGCGGACACCGAGTTCCTGGCGCGGGAGCTGGCGGCGTTGCGGCTCGCGGTCGGCGAGGTGGCGACGCGCGACTTCATCCGGGGTGAGCTGGAGAAGCTGGTGAAGGAGCAGGACAACCGCAAGAAGGTCCGGCCGTGAGCCCGGTCAGGGCCTGACCAGGCCGCTGGCGACCAGGTCGGCCAGCACCTCGTGGATCGCGGGCGCCGTCTCGGCGTGCGCGCGGTACTCGGCACGCGTCACCCACGTCAGCTCGGCGATCTCCCCCGTCGGCCGCGGCGTGCTTTCGAGCGCCGCGGTGAAGCACGTCATGTCGACCATCGCGCCCTCCCCCTCGCCGTAAGCCGGGGCGACGTACCGCTTGAGGACCTCGGGGCGGTCGAGCTCGACGCCGAGCTCCTCCCGCACCTCACGACGCACCGCTTCCACCGGGGTCTCGCCCGGCTCGATCTTGCCGCCGGGGAGGTAGAAGGCCTTCTTGTCACGTGAGCGCACGACGAGGAGACGACCGGCCTCGACGTGCACGAGCCCCACCACGGTGATCACGGGAACACGTCGTCCGCGGCCAGGCGGTCGCAGGTGCGCCCGAACGCCTCCAGCTCACCGGGGCCGAAGCTCTCGCCGAAGTGCTCGGCGACGCCCGCCAGGTGGGTGGCGGAGGCGGTGCGCAGGCGTTCGGCGCCGAGGGGTGTGAGCACGGCCACGATGCCGCGTCCGTCACCGTCGGCGCGTTCGCGACCGACGAGCCCAGCCCGTTCCAGCCGGTCCACGAGGCGCGTCACGCCGGATCGGGACAGCAGGACGGCGTCGGCGAGTTCGGTCATGCGCATGCGCGTGGAAGGCGCTTCGGCCAGTTGAACCAGCACGTCGTACGCCGCGAGCGAAAGGCGCTGCTCAGCAATCAGTTCGGTCTCGAGGACCCGCGTGATCCGTGCATGCGCGCGGAGGAACGATCGCCACACCCCGAGCTCGACACGGGTGGGCAACCGGGAACTACCCGATTCCGGCACGGACGTCGATGTTACGGACAGCTGCCACCCGGCTACGACCTGGCCCTGTGCTCGAATGTGACCGGCTGGTAGGTGCGGGCCGCGCCGGACGTAGCATGGCTGGTGTGACCACCACGCAGCCCCTCCCCACCGCGGAGGACGTCCGCAAGGCGCTCTCCGGTGTGCAGGACCCCGAGATCCGCCGTCCGATCACCGAGATCGGCATGGTCAAGGACGTCGAGGTGGGTGCGGACGGTTCGGTCGTCGTCGGGGTGTTCCTGACGGTCGCGGGCTGCCCGATGCGGGACAAGATCACCGCTGACGTGACCGCCGCCGTGTCGGCACTCGACGGTGTGTCGTCCGTCCGCGTCGACCTCGACGTGATGAGCGACGCCCAGCGCACCGAGCTGCGCAAGACGTTGCGCGGCGGCACCGAGGAACCGGTCATCCCCTTCGCCCAGCCGGGCTCGCTGACGCGCGTGTACTGCGTCGCGTCCGGCAAGGGCGGCGTCGGCAAGTCGTCGGTCACCGTGAACCTGGCCGTGGCGATGGCCGCTCGCGGCCTGTCCGTCGGCATCGTCGACGCCGACATCTACGGCCACTCGATCCCGCGCATGCTCGGCGCGGACGGCCGTCCCACCCAGGTCGAGAAGATGATCATGCCGCCGCAGGCGCACGGCGTGAAGGTGATCTCGATCGGCATGTTCACCCCCGGCAACACGCCGGTCGTGTGGCGCGGCCCGATGCTGCACCGCGCCCTGCAGCAGTTCCTGGCCGACGTGTTCTGGGGCGACCTGGACGTGCTGCTGCTGGACCTGCCGCCGGGCACCGGTGACGTGGCGATCTCCGTGGCGCAGCTGGTGCCGAACGCCGAGATCCTCGTCGTCACCACCCCGCAGACCGCCGCCGCCGAGGTGGCCGAGCGGGCCGGGTCGATCGCGCTGCAGACGCGGCAGCGGGTCGCGGGCGTGATCGAGAACATGTCGTGGCTGGAGATGCCCGACGGCACGCGCATGGAGGTCTTCGGCTCGGGCGGCGGTGCGGCCGTCGCCGAGTCGCTGACCCGGTCCGTGGGGTCCGAGGTCCCGCTGCTCGGCCAGATTCCGCTGGACCCGCGCCTGCGGGAGAACGGCGACGCGGGCACGCCGATCGTGCAGGCCGTGCCGGACTCGGCCGCCGCGCAGGTGCTGTCGGACATGGCCAAGAAGCTGTCGGTGCGGTCCCGCGGCCTGGCGGGCCGCCTGCTGAACGTCTCCCCCGCAGGCCGCTAGCCCCCGGTCCTCCCGCTTTTCTGACCGCACGCGGGCACGCCGGGCGGCTCGCGTCGCGTGCGGTTCAGGCAGCGGCCGGGATCAGAGCGCGCTCGGGAGCAAGGCACGCCGTCGCGCGTCCGGGATCAGGTCGCGTCGCCGTCGCGCGTCGGGGATCAGGTCGCGTCGGGGTCGTAAGGGGGGCGCTCGCCGGGGGCGAGGGGGCGTTGCTCCGGTGCGGGAGGTGTCGCCGGGGTCGGGTAGCCGTTGGCCTTCGCCGGCTCCGGGTCGTCGAACAGGTGCTTGGTGACCGCGCGCTTCGGATCGAAGTTGCGCAGCTCACGCAGGTCTTCGAGGGGTTTGCGGAGCTGTTCGAACTCCGGGCCCATCTCCTGCTTGAGCTGTTCGCGCGCGCCGGTCGCGTACTCGCGCACCTGGCGCACCGTCTTCCCCAGCCACGCGGCGGCGGAAGGCAGTCGTTCGGGGCCCAGGATGAAGAGACCCGCGACGACGATGATGAGGATCTCGACCCATCCGATGCTGTCGAACACGGTCCCCAGCCTACTTGTCAGTCGGACTTGAGCGTGACGTCGATTTTCAACTCACGTCCTTGGCGCGCAAGGACGACCTGCACCGTCTCGCCGATCTCGTGCTCGCGGACCGCCACGACGAGCTCGGCGGCGTTGCGGACCATCCGGCCGCCCACCTTGGTGATCACGTCACCCTCCTGGACACCGGCGGCCGCAGCGGCCCCACCAGCGGGAACGTTCTGCACCTGGGCGCCCTCGGAGGTCTCCGCGGACACCGACTTCACGTTGACGTTCATGTCGGCGTGCTTCACCGAACCGCTGCGGATCAGCTCCTGGCCGATCTTGCGGGCCTGGTTGCCGGAGATCGCGAAGCCGAGGCCGACCGAACCGCCGGTCTCGGTGCGGATCGAGGAGTTGATGCCGACCAGCGCGCCGCGCGAGTCGACCAGCGCGCCACCGGAGTTGCCGGGGTTGATGGCGGCGTCGGTCTGGATCGCGTCGTAGGTGACCTGAGGGCCGCCGTTCTCGCCCGCGGCGGTGACGGGGCGGTGCAGGGCGGAGACGATGCCCTCGGTGACGGTGTTGGACAGCTGCAGCGGCGAGCCGATGGCGATCACGGAGTCGCCGACCTGGAGCTCGTCGGAGTTGCCGAACTGCAGGACGGTCGGGTTCGTGACCTCGACCTTGATCACGGCGAGGTCGGTCTTGGGGTCGCGGCCGACCACACGGGCCTGGGCGCGGGTGCCGTCGGTGAAGACGGCGCTGAGCTTTGCGGAGGCGTCCTGGGCAGCGGGGGCGACGACGTGGTCGTTGGTGAGGATGTAGCCACCGGACTCGATGACGACGCCGGAGCCGACACCGGCCACGTTCGCGCCCTTGAACTCGATCGAGACCACGCTCGGGGTGACGCGCTTCGCGATGTCGGAGACCGAGCCGGCCGGGCGTTCCTTGCCCGCCTCGACCTCGGCCAGGGTGACCGTCGAGTCGGTCAGCGGGTTGCCCGCGCGGCCGATCAGCCAGCCGACGAGACCGCCCGCCGCGCCGACCAGCAGGGCGGCGGCCATCAGCAACGCCAGGGCGGCCGGCTTCACGCGGCGGCCGAACAGCAGCTCGGGGACGCTCAGCTGCGGGCCGGGCTCCTGCGGCTTCTCCTCCTCGACCGGCGGGTCCTCGCCCACGGCGGGCGGGCCGATGACGGCGCCGGCGGCCGGGTCGCGCCACGGGTCGGCGGCGGGCTCGCCGTCCCAGAAGACCGGGTCGACCCCCGCTTCCGGGGTGCTCGCGGGCTGGTGGCCGGGCGGGCGCTGCAGCAGCTCACCGGAGCCCTGCCGCCCGAAGGCGGTGACCAGCGACTCCGGCGGTGGCGGCGCGGACTGCACCGGGGGGACCTGCACGTGCCGTGCGGCGAACGCGCCCTCGACGCCGCTGGGGCGGCCGAAGGCGGTGGCGTAGGTGGGGTCGACCGGCGGCTGCACGAGCGGCCGCGGCCGGAGCCTGCGGTGCGCTCCGTCGTCCACTCCGGACACAGGTGTGGGCGTCTGGCCGTTGGGCGACTGCTGGCTCATCTCTCCCCGAATTTTCCGCTAGGAGTGCTGAACCACAGCCTGCCTGACGAGCGGTGAAATACCTGTCAGCGGGTGCCGACCAGCGCGCCGCTCAGGTCCTGGTGGATCAGTGGCGCCGGCTGGGCCGGTGCCTCCGGCTCGCCGTCCGGGGTGACGAACGCGAGCGCGCTGAGCAGCATGCCGCTCACGACGACGCCGGCGCCCTGCCGGGCTCTGCGGCCGCTGAACCAGCCCTGGCTGCCCAGCGGCTTGGACGACCCCAGCACGGGGCCGGAGCCGAACGCGGGCTTGTCCGTGCGCTGCACGGTGACGAACTGACCGTCCTCGGTGATCGCGAGCCCGTCCGGAGCGGACGGCAGCTCGACCTCCTGCGGGATGGCGCCGAGCCGGTCGAGCAGCGAGGCCGACGCGGTGGGAGCCGACGCGGTGCGCACGGCGGCGCGCGCCTGCTGCTGCGTGTAGGTCTCCAACGCGCAGAAGCCACAGCGCTGGATGTGCGCCGAGGCTCGCTCGTGGGCGACCGAGGACAGCTCCCCGTCCACGAACGCGACCACGGCATCCGGCAACAGGTGCTGCTCAGGCAGGCCCCAACCACGCAGGTCGGTCATGCAGAGTCCTCCAGCAACGATTCCTGACGACGGCGTTCCAGTGCGACCTTCAGGGCCTGGCGGCCCCGGTGGATCCTGCTCCTCACGGTACCCATCTTCACCCCGAGCGTGGCGCCGATCTCCTCGTAGGAGAGTCCTTCCACGTCACAGAGCACGACGGCCGCGCGGAACTCGGGCGGGAGCTCGTCGAGCGCCGCCTGCAGGTCCGGGTCGAGGTGGTTCTCGTCGTAGATCTCCTCGGGGGACAGGTCGTCACCCTCGAGGCGGTCGTTGTCCTCGGGCAGCGCCTCCATGCGCACGCGGCTGCGCCGGCGTGCCATGTCCAGGAAGAGGTTGGTGGTGATGCGGTGCAGCCACCCCTCGAAGGTGCCCGGCTTGTACGACGCCAGGGAGCGGAAGACGCGGATGAACGTCTCCTGCGTGAGGTCCTCGGCGTCGTGCTGGTTGCCGGTCAGGCGGTACGCCAGCCGGTAGACCCGGTCCGCGTGCTCGCGAACGATCGCATCCCACGAGGGCGGCGTCCAGTCGGCCGTCTCGATGGGCGCGACGGCCTCCGGCGAACTCGACTGCGTGCGCATCAGGTGTTTCGGCACCTCCAGGTGGGCCGCCCGGCGACCCTTATGCGGCTCAACGGTCGACGGGTCCGGCTTGTTCCCGCCTCGAGCCTGGCTTCTTGCCTCTGTACCTTCTCCTGCCCGGTTTAAACGATCGTGAGAGCTGGCTGAGAGCACCCTGAGAATCTCGGTTCGGGCCGCGTTCACCCGTTTTGGGCACGACTGGCACTAGCCTGCGTGCTTGTGACACCGGAATCGGCCCTGCGGGAGTACGTCGAGCAGTACCTCCCCGAGGACGACGTGTACCTGGCAGCGCGCACACGCGGCCAGGAGCTGGGCTGCGTGCCCATCGGCGCGGGCGGCGGCGCCGCCCTCAGGTTCCTGGCGACCGCCCTGCAGGCGAAGGCCGTCGTCGAGATCGGCACCGGAGCGGGCACCAGCGGCCTCTACCTGCTCTCCGGCATGCCGTCCTCCGGCGTGCTCACGTCGATCGACGTCGCCCCCGAACACCAACGCGCCGCCCGCGAGGCGTACACCGCGGCCGGCATCTCGCCGTCGCGCACCCGCCTGATCATGGGCAAGGCGCTGGAGGTGCTCCCCCGCCTCACCGACGCCGCCTACGACCTCGTCTTCGTCGACGCCTACAAGCCCGAGTACCCGCAGTACCTCGAACACGGGGTGCGGATGCTGCGGCCCGGCGGCGTCATCGCGTTCGACAACGTCCTGTGGCACGGCAAGGTCGTCGACCCGAAGGTGAAGGACGAGTCGACGCAGGCCATGCGGGAGATCGCGAAGTCGTGCCGGGAGGACTCCCGGCTCGTGCCGGTCATCCTGCCGCTGGGCGACGGACTGCTGGTCGCCGCACGCCGTCCCTGACGGCCACGCGGGTTGCCTGCGTGCGCAAGAAGCCACGCGAGGCTCCCGCGTGGCGTGTCGAGGGAACGCAGCGGCCCCGCGTGACCTTGAGAGGAAACGCGGGGCTTGCGTGGTGTGTCCAGGAGCGTCGGAGGGCTACGTGACGGCGTCGGCAGGTGGCTGGCGGCGCTAGTAGGCCCGGACGCCCTTGCCGAGGACCGTGATGCCGCTGGCGGAGACCGTGTAGCGCTCGCGGTCCATCGGCGCGTCCACGCCGATGAGCGCGCCGTCGGGCACCACGACGTTCTTGTCGAGGATGGCCCGGCGGACCACGGCGCCCTTGCCGATCCGCACGCCCGGCAGCAGGACGGAGCCCTGCACCACGGAGCCGACCTCGACGGTCACGTCCGACGAGATCACCGAGCCGTGGATCTTGCCGGAGATGATGGAGCCGGGGCCGACCATCGAGTCCTCCGCCGACCCGCCCGCGATGAACTTCGCGGGCGGCAGCGGCGGGGTCGCCGTGCGGATCGGCCACAGCTCGTTGTAGAGGTTGAAGATCGGGTGGACGGAGACCAGGTCCATGTGGGCGTCGTAGTAGGCGTCGATCGTTCCCACGTCGCGCCAGTAGCCGCGGTCGCGGTCGGTCGCGCCGGGCACGACGTTGTCCTGGAAGTCGTACACGTGGGCCTTACCCCGGTCGACGAGCATGGGGATGATGTCGCCACCCATGTCGTGGTCGGAGTCCGGGTTCAGCGCGTCCCCGCGCAGCGCGTCGAGCAGCGCCTCGGTCGTGAAGACGTAGTTGCCCATCGACGCGAACGTCACGTCCGGGTCGTCCGGCACGTGCGGCGGCTCCGAGGGCTTCTCCAGGAAGCGGGTGATCTTGCCGGAGGCGTCCGAGTCGATGCAGCCGAAGGCCTTGGCCTCGGTGCGCGGCACGCGGATGCCGGCGACGGTCACCGCGGCGCCGGACTCGACGTGCTGCGAGATCATCTGGCCGGGGTCCATCCGGTACACGTGGTCGGCACCGAAGATCACGACGTGGTCCGGCTTCTCGTCGTGGACGAGGTTCAGCGACTGGAAGATCGCGTCTGCCGAGCCGGTGTACCAGCGCGGGCCCAAACGTTGCTGGGCCGGTACCGGCGTCACGTACTGACCGAGCACATTGGACAGGCGCCACGTCGTCGAGATGTGGCGGTCCAGCGAGTGCGACTTGTACTGCGTCAGCACGCAGAGCTTCGCGAGCCCGGCGTTGACCAGGTTGGACAGCACGAAGTCCACCAGCCGGTAGTTGCCCCCGAAGGGCACAGCCGGTTTCGCGCGGTCCGCCGTCAGTGGCCACAGGCGCTTGCCCTCACCACCGGCAAGCACAATTCCGAGAACGTGCGGCTGCCCCTTCACGGTATGTGACCCTATCCGTGCGATCGATCTCGAACCAGACGCAGAGCGGTTTGTCCCGACAAGTACCGCCGTGATCTACGGTAAGTGCGTGCGAGTTGCTCTGATGACGCGGGAGTACCCACCGGAAGTCTACGGTGGCGCTGGTGTGCACGTGGGATTCCTCGTCCCCCACCTCCGCGGGCTCGTCGAGGTGGACGTGCATTGCTTCGGCGCGCCCAGAGGTGATGCCACGGCGCACAACGCTCCCCACTCTCTCGAACACGCAAACGCGGCGTTGACCACACTTGCGGTCGACCTCGAAATGGCGGCGGCGGTGTCCACGGCGAACCTCGTGCACTCGCACACGTGGTACGCGAACATGGGCGGCCACCTCGCCAAACTGCTGCACGGCGTTCCGCACGTGGTGACCGCGCACTCGCTGGAGCCGCGCCGGCCGTGGAAGGCCGAGCAGCTCGGTGGCGGGTACCGGATCTCGTCGTGGGCCGAGCGGACCGCCTACGAGCACGCGGACGCGGTGATCGCGGTCAGCGAGGGGATGCGCGCGGACGTGCTCGACGCGTACCCGGCGCTGGACCCCGCGAAGGTGCACGTGGTCCGCAACGGGATCGACTCCGTCGCCTACCACCCGGTCACGGAGACGGACGCCCTGACGTCCCGTGGGATCGATCCCACGAAGCCGATCGTCGCGTTCGTGGGGCGGATCACCCGGCAGAAGGGCGTCGGGCACCTCGTCGCCGCGGCGCACCAGATCGCGCCGGAGGCGCAGATCGTGCTGTGCGCGGGCGCGCCGGACACCCCGGAGATCGCCGAGGAGACCCGGCTGGCCGTGAGCGAGCTCGCGGCGGCGCGGGAGGGCGTCTTCTGGATCCAGAAGATGCTGCAGCCCGCCGAGGTCCGGCAGATCCTCAGCCACGCCACGGTGTTCGTGTGCCCGTCGGTCTACGAGCCGCTGGGCATCGTGAACCTGGAGGCGATGGCGTGCGGCACGGCGGTCGTGGCCTCCGACGTCGGCGGCATCCCCGAGGTCGTCGCGCACGACGAGACGGGGCTGCTGGTCCACTACGACGAGCACGACACGTCGACGTACCGGCACGAACTGGCCGAGGCGATCAACTCGCTCGTCGCCGACCCGGAACGGGCGCGGCGGTTCGGCGTGGCCGGGCGCAAGCGCGCTGAGCAGGAGTTCTCCTGGGCCTCGATGGCCGAGCAGACGGTCGAGGTCTACCGCAGCGTGATTTGAGCCACACTTCTGCCGGGCAACCCGGAGGTGTGAACGCCGCCTTTAACCAGTAGTGACATTTCGGTTCCGACTGGTGAGGGGCGCGAGGACTGTGCGTTGTGCGGTGCTGGGTCTGACGGTCCTCCTGGCGGCGGCCGGATGTGCCACAGCCCCGAAGGCCGAGTCGACCGCGGTCACGCTCACCGTCGACGGCAAGAAGCTCGCCGGCGCCTCCGAGCTGCAGTCGCAGGCCGAGGCGCAGATCTCGTTCACGCTGGAGTACGGCTACGTCGCACGGGCGGGCGCGGCGGCGGTGAGCTGCTGGTTCGCCAAGACCGGTGTCGACGCGGAGGTGGACCGGCGGCTGTGGTGCGGTCCGGTGCAGGTGCCCGGCACCGGCGCCTCGACCGACTGGGTGCCCGTGCCGCTCAAGGAGGTCGCGAAGTCCGACGAGGAGGTCCGCTTCGAGGTGCAGTCGCCGCAGGTGCCGGAGAGCGGCAACCGCAGCACCCCGGTCGGCACGCTGGTCCGCACCGACGGCAAGCAGTTCGACCCGACGAAGCAGCAGGACCTGACCGCGGGCAAGGACTTCCTCGCGGTGCTGCCCGACGACGGCAAGCGGCCCAACTCCGACCTCGGTCTCGGCGGCCTCGACGTGAAGCTGCGCGACGACCTGCTCTCCACCGGCGTGACCGGCTGGGCCGACCCGGACCTCTGGCACACCTCCGACGGCACCGTGCGCGCCGAGCCCGGTTCCCGGCTGCGCGTGCTGCGGATGAAGGTCGAGAAGCTCAACGAGACCGACAGCGGCTACCTGCGCACCAACTGGCAGGGGTTCGCCCCGCAGCCCTCCGAGCTCGCGCTGGAGCTGCCGGGCAAGCGCCAGGTGCTGCCGCAGGACCGCCTGCCCGCCAACGGCTCGGTGTTCGTCGTCTACACCGTGCCCGACCCGCAGGCCGGCGCCGAGCACCTCTCGCTGGGCACGCTCGGAGCCAAGTCGCTGGAGCAGCGCGTCGAGATCCCCTCCGGCAAGCGCGCCGAGAACCCGCCGCCGGTGCTGCTGCGCGCGGCCGGTCCCGGCCACTTCCAGGAGCAGACCCAGAAGGTCAGGCTCGGCGGCAACGCCATGGGCATGAAGGTCACCGGCATCAAGCTCGGCCGGCAGCGCCCGGTCAAGCTCGGCCCGAGCCAGTACGACGTCGCCACGATCTCCGCGCCCGACAAGGCGCTGCTGGAGGTGCGGCTGGAGGCCACCGGTGACGTGCCGGACACCGCGGGCGGCCTGATGACCAAGGACCTGATCACGGTGACCCTGCCGGACGGCACGGTCGCACCGCAGGTCGGCGCCCGCTACGACGGCGGCCCGCTGCCCTTCGCGGTCGTGGTGGAGATCCCGGCGGACACCCGGTCGGTCTCGGTGGGCCTGGTCGACGGCAGCCCCGACCTGCCCAGGCTCGGCAAGGTCGCGCTCATGCCGGTCGACCCGCGCCTCACGCTCGCGTTGGAGTTCTGAACGAGCATCGCGGCGAGCGCCAGCCAGCCCAGGACCACCGCCACGAGCCCACCCCAGCCCCACTCGCCGAACGCCGTGCTGCCGGCCGTGCCGCCGACGCTGCTGCCGACGTAGAAGCCCAGCAGGTAGAGCCCGGACGCCTGGCCGCGGGCGTGTCCGGGGGCGCGGGCACCGACCCAGCCGCTGGCCGTGGCGTGCGCGGCGAAGAACCCGCCGGTGACGACCGCCAGCCCGAGCGGCACCCACAGCAGGCTCGCGAGCGCGCCCAGGGCGAGGACCCCGATGCACGCGAGCAGCACCCGGCCGCGTCCGAACCGGTCGGAGAACCGGCCCGCGAACGCCGACGCGACGCTGCCGACGCCGTAGAAGAGGAAGACCAGGGACTCCAGCCACGTCGGGCCGGCGAGCTGGAAGCCCACGACGTTGTAGAACGAGATGAACGACCCGACCAGCAGCACGGACACCGCGTAGAGCGCGAGCAGCACGGGGTCCTTCAGCGCGGCCTTCATCGCCCGTGGCGCACGCTGGGGCCGGTTGTGCGCCGGTGGCAGGAAGAACACCACCACGGCCGCCGCGACCAGCCCGAACACACCCGCCGCGAGCAACGAGCCACGCCAGCCCAGCCAGTCGGCGGTCAGCCCGGAGACCAGCCGCCCGAGCATCCCGCCCACGCTGTTGCCCGCGATCAGCGCGCCCATCGCCGCGCCGAGCCCGCCGTTGTCCAGCTCGTCGGCGAGGTAGGCCATCGCCGCCGCGGGCACCCCGGCCACCGCGGCGCCCTGCAGCACGCGCAGCAGCAGGAACACGTCGAAGTCGGGCGCGAACGGCAGCGCCAGCCCGATCAGCCCGGCCAGCAGCACGCTCGCGACGATCACCGGCCGGCGCCCGACCCGTTCCGACAGCGTCGCCACCGGCACGACCACCAGCGCCAGCGCGATCGTCGACGCCGAGATCGCGAGCGACGCACCGCCCGGCCCCAGCCCGTACTCGTCCGCGATCAGCGGCAGCACCGGCTGCGGCGCGTAGAGCAACGCGAAGCTCGCGAGCCCCGACGCGGCGGTGGACGCGGTCAACCTGTTCACCCACCTGACGCTAAGCCATCCGTCCAATACGGAAATGCGCCAGAATCGATCCGTGGACGAATTGGAGCTGGCCCCGAAGCTGGCGGTGCTGAAAGCGCTTGCCGCCGACGAGCACGTGACCCGTGCCGCAGCGCGCCTCGGCCTCCCCCAGCCCACGGTCAGCCGGTGGCTCGCGGAGCTCGGCGAGGCGCTGGGCGCACCCGTGATCGCACGCTCCGGCCGCCGCGTCCGCCTCACCCGCGCCGGCCGCCTGCTCGCCGAGGCCGCCACCCGCTCGCTGGCCGCGCTCGAACCCGGTCTGCGCGCGGCCGAGGAGGAGCTCGACCCGGAGAAGGGCCGCGTGGTGCTCGGCTTCCTGCACATGCTCGGCCGCTCGGTGGTGCCCGAGCTGGTCCGCGGCTTCCGCGCCGACCACCCGCACGTGCGGTTCGGCCTGGTCCAGGACGCGCGCCAGGGCGTGGTCGACAAGCTCGTCTCCGGCGAGATCGACCTCGCGCTGGTCGCCCCGCCGCCGACCGGCCCGGAGTTCTCCTCGGTGGTGCTGTTCGAGCAGGAGCTGATCGCCGTCGTGCCAGCGACACACCGGCTGGCCGCGCGCAGGGCCGTGCGGCTGACGGACCTGCGCGACGAGGACTTCATCGTCCTGGAGCACGGCTACGGGCTGCGGCAGATCACCGACGACCTGTGCGCGGCGGCCGGGTTCACCCCGCGGATCGCGTTCGAGGGGCAGGAGACCGAGACCGTGCGCGGGCTGGTCGCGGCCGGGCTCGGCGTGGCGCTGCTCCCGCACCCGGAGTTCACGCCTCCCGCCGGGGTGCGGGAACTACCGCTGGTGCCGCGGTCGAGCCGGATGTTCGGGTTGTCGTGGCTGACCGGCCAGCCGATGCCGCCGGCGGTCGAGGCGTTCCGGGATCACGCCCTGTCGAGCAAGCGGTCGTAGGACGCGGCCTCGACCGGCACACGGGTGGGAACGGCGGACAGGTCGTCCTGGGCGCCGCGCCTGCCGTGCACGAACAACACCGACAGGCGCCCCTCGCCCACCGCGCGCGGCAGGGACCCGTCCACCTCCAGCAGCGCCGCGACGCGGTGCATCGCCGCGTACACCTTGGGGAAGTCCGCCACCCCGCACACCGAGGAGGACGACAACCCGGAATGCGGCAGGCGCTCACCGAGAGCCTGGTCGAGAACGGCCACCGCGCCGGCACCACCGGGTCCGACCGGGCCGAACGCCACGAGGGTGACGCGGCTCCCCCTGGTCCGGCCGTAGTCCGAGATCAAGACGAAGTCGACGGGCACCTCGTCGGCGAGTCCCGCGACAGGCACGATCCGCGTGCCGAAGGGTGACCACCGCGCAACCAGCAGCGGGCAGTCCGACACCACCTGCCGGACATCGGCGGGACCTCCACCCCGCTCCAGGACGGCTCGAAGCACCTCCTGCCCGTGCGCGAGGTCCTCCCCGCGGCGGTCCCACCCCGTGTTGGTGATCGGCATGCCGGCGACCCGGTGCGGAAAAGCCGCCCGCACGAGCTCCTCGGCCACCACGTGCAGGCCCTCGACCGTGCTCACACCCTTCACGTCGGCCAGCATCGGCGAGTACCCGGCCACGTCCGCCGCGTCCACGCCGTGCCACACCGGCAGCACCCGCCGTTCGCCGTTCGCCGCGGCCATCAGCCCCGCCAGCTCACGCCGCGGCCACTGCTTCGCGAAGAACGCCTCGCTCAGCACCACCACGCCGTAGCGCGACGACCCGAGGCCGCGGTCGATCTCCCGCAGCACCGAGTCGCCGACGCGCAACGTGAAGTCGTCGTACCAGACCGAGAACCCGGCCGACCGCAGGTAGTGGGCCAGCGGGCCCGCCACGAGCCGCTTGTCCTCACTGGCGTGGCTGATGAAGAAGTCCCAGGACGACCCGTCACGGGGCCCAGCGCTGTGCACCCGACCAGGTTCGCAGGTACGACTCCGCCCCGCCCAGCATGTCCGTCACCAGCCGGTCCCCGCCCAGCTGGCGCACCTGCTCCACCCAGTCCGGCAGCAGCCCGATGTGCGCCCCGCCGTCGGTGTTGATGTCCCACACCCGCTCGCCGGTGCGCTGCCGGTCCACCAGCGGCCCGTCCGGGTAGCTGCGGAACGGGTAGGTCACGCCGGTGCGCGGTGACGGGTGCGAGCCGACGCCGTTGAAGTCGCTGCCGAACCCGAGGCCCACGTCGTACTTCCGGCGCAGCGCCTCGGTGGCGGCGGCCTGGACGACGTAGCCGTCGGCGTCGTTCTCGTAGCCCGCCACGAAACCGCCGAGGCGGTAGACCTGCTCGGTCCACTGCGCGTCCATCCAGCTGTGGCTCGACAGCACACCGGGGTACCTCGCGGCGGCGGCCAGCTCCAGGGTGCGGCCTGCCGCCTTCACGCTCATGTGGTCGACCTCGATCATCATGTGCCGCCGCATCATGCCCTGCGCCGCGTACTCGCCGAGCGCCGTCAGGCCGCGCACGTTGCAGCGCTTGGCCGGGTCGTAGGACGGTGCCACGACGGTCGCGGGGATCAGGGCGTTCGGGCCGGCGAAGCCGATCGGGTTGTCCTGCTGCGGGCCCTTGCACTGCTCGGTCGTCCACCACGTGCCGGTGCGCAGGAACTGGCCGGCGTTGAGCACGCCGCCCTGCACGCCGGAGTCGAACCGGACGCCGCACAGCGCGTTGTCGAACTTGTGGCACAGGAACGCGCTGCGCACGCCGAGCGCGTAGACCTCGTCCAGGCCGCGGTCGATGTCGGCCTTGCCGCACAGCGGGAGGTCGAGGAGCTGGCGGCAGCCGAACAGCTCGGAGGTCTCGATGCCGAGCACCACGGCGAGCTTGCCCTGCTCGACCACGGACCTGGCCTGCTCGGCCGACGTGACGACGCGGAACCAGCCCTTGCCGGGGCCGCCGAAGACGCGGTCGACGAAGTCCTGCAGCTCGTAGGTGCGCTTGGCCTGCAGCCGCACGGACGTCATCTCGTCGCACGGCCGGTCCTTGAACGGGTAGATCACGCACAGCTCGGCGTTGCTGGTCAGGTCGGTCACCAGCACCCGCTGGCCGCCGCGCCACGCCCGTTCCAGCCAGGCGTAGTAGTTCTGCTGGTGCGACACCGTCTTGTACGACGGCCAGTCGCGGAACGTCGGCCAGCCCACCGGGTCGTGGCCGTCGAAGTCCGAGGTCACGATGGCCTCGAAGATCGCGCCGAGGCCGGCGGGGTGGTGCTCGGGGCAGTCCTGCAACGCCTGGGGCGCACCGCCGTCGGCGAACACGCCGCCGCAGATCAACCGGCCACCGAACGCCTCGCCCGTCATGAGGTGGTTGTGCGCGTCGACCAGCCCGCGCACCCGGCCCTGGCCGTCCGTCCCGCGGAACGGCTCGCCGGTCACGTTGATCTGCGAGTCCTGCGCGGGCCGGGCGACCGGTTCCCACCACGGCGTGCCGGCGACGGCCGGTGTCAGCGCGGACAGGAGCAACGAGACGGCGAGAGCCAGGCGGAGTAACACGAGCCGCTCCTCTACATCGTTGTGAAGGAGCTCACATCATGCAGGGAACGCCGCCGTCTCGGATCGGCCATCAGTCGGTTAACGCGAAAAAGTTTCAGCAAGTTCGACGAGGGTGCGCGCGCCGAAGCCCGTGGCGCCCGCGACGACCTCCTCGTAGACCTTCTCCGAACGGGCCGGGCCCGCGATGTCGAGGTGCGCCCAGCGCACGTCGCCCGCGAACTTCTGCAGGAACAGCGCCGCCGTGATGCCACCGGGGCCGGGCGGGCACTGCCGGTAGTCCGCGATCTCGCTGTCCACGGCCTCGACGTGCTCCTCCAGCAGCGGCATCCGCCACCAGCGCTCGCCCACCCGCTCGCCCGCGTCGGCCACGGCCCGCGCCAGCGTCGCGTCCGGGGTGAACAGGCCGCCCGTGCGCAGGCCGAGCGACACCTTCATCGCGCCGGTCAGCGTGGCCACGTCGACCAACAGGTCCGGCTTGAGGTCGCGCACCGCGTAGGCCATCGCGTCGGCGAGCACCATGCGGCCCTCGGCGTCGGTGTTCTGCACCTCGGTCGTCGCGCCGCCGTAGTGCCGCACGACGTCACCGGGGCGGTACGCCGAGCCGGAGATGTGGTTCTCGGCACACGGCACCAGGCCGGTGACCCTGATCGGCAGCCCGCGCCGGGCCACGGCCAGCAGCGCGGAGATCACCGCTGCGCCGCCGGCCATGTCGGTGCGCATGAGGTGCATGCCGTCGGCCGGCTTCACCGAGATGCCGCCGGTGTCGAACGTGATGCCCTTGCCGACGAACACCAGGTGCGGGCCCTGGCCGCTGTCGTAGGTCAGCTCCAGCAGCCGCGGCGGGCGGGCCGATCCGCCACCGACGGCGAGCACGCCGCCGAAGCCCTGCTGCGCCAGCCACTTCTCGTCGCGGACGACGGCGGACAGCCCCGGCACCTTCTCGGCCAGCCTGGCGGCGGTCGTGGCGAGCCAGCGCGGGTCCTTCACGTTGGAGGGCGTGTTCGCGAGGTCCCTGGTCAGGGCGGTCGCGGTCGCGAGGGCGTGCGCCTTCAGCGCGGCCGAGGTCAGCACCTCCTCGAAGCCCTGGTCGGGCGTGACCAGCCGCAGCGAGCCGACCCGTGCGGGCGCGTCCTCGCCGGTGACCTTGAAGCGGTAGCCGCCCAGCGCCGCGCCCAGCACGAACGCCCGCACCCCGTCGGCGTCGAAGTCGGCGGTCAGCAGCACGTCGGCGGTCTTGGGAGCGTCGTCACCGCTCAACGCGCGCACGAGCGCCGCACCGGCCGTGCGGTAGTCGCTCAGCGACCCGGTGCCGACGCCGAGCGTCCAGGTGCCGGAGGAGCGGTGCCGGACCGCCTCACCGGCCTTGCCCGTCAGGTCGGCCGTGTCGAGGTCGTCGCCGCCCGGTCCCAGCGCCGGCCCGGTGCCCACGAGGACGACCGGCGGCACGCCGCGCCGGGCGGTGGTCGCCACCTCCACGTCGACGAGCTTGGTTGGCACTGACGGAACCGTCGACCCCACGACCCAGACCTCTCCCTATGCAGCAAAGACCGCTCATTCTCACCCAACGCGGGAACAAGCGATGCCCCGGTCTCCACTGTGGAAACCGGGGCCGTGGTGCTTCTCTCGCCGGGTGCCTCAGCCGGCGGCGGCCTTCAGCGCGTCGCCCAAGGCGCTGGCCTCGTCCGCCGACATCTCGACGACGAGGCGCCCACCACCCTCGAGCGGCACGCGCATGACGATGCCGCGTCCCTCCTTGGTGACCTCGAGGGGACCGTCGCCGGTCCGGGGCTTCATGGCCGCCATCGCGTGCTCCCTCCGTCAACTCTTCCCCGTCCGGCCAGGCCGGATCTGCTCCATTCTCCCCTATCGCGACTTGAGCGCGAAACCGAACCGATCTTTTGGCGAGTCCCGGCCACAGTTGTGGATCTTCATTTGTCCCTGGTCAGTCGCTGGATTGACGACCGCGCAACACTTTCGGCACAGCCCGGCGCGGCGTGACAGACTCAACAGGGTGCGAGCCAGATCCGCGCTCTTCGACGTCTACGGCGGCCACCTGCGCGAACGCGGTGGTGCCGCCACCATCGCCGCCCTCGTCCGGTTGCTGGAACCGCTGGGCTTCGCCGCGCCCGCCGTCCGCACGGCCGTGTCGCGCACGGTCCGGCAGGGCTGGCTGCACCCCGTGCGGCTGCCCGACGGGCCGGGATACGCGATGACACCTCGCGGGGAACGACGGCTCGACGAGGCCGCTGCCCGCATCTACCGCACCCGGCCGTCCACGTGGGACGGTCGCTGGCACGTCGTGGTGCTGGAGGAGATGCCCGGCCGCGACTCGCGCGACCACCTGGCCTCGGAGCTGCAGCTGCTCGGCTACGGCGCGCTCGGGCCCGTGACGTGGATCGCACCCCGGCCCTCGCCGGAGCTGACCGACGTGCTGGCCGCCGAGGAGGTTTCCGCACGAACTTTTCACGGTTCACACGACGGTGCGGACGCCGAGCTGGCGGCGAAGGCCTGGGACCTGGCCGAGCTCGGCCGCGACTACGCCGCGTTCGTGGCCCATTGGCAGCCGATCGTGTCCGTTGTGGACGATTCGGGCGGCACGAACGGCGCCGCGGCGTTCGCCGCCTCCCAGCAGCTGCTGCACGCCTGGCGGAAGTTCCTGTTCCGCGATCCCGGTCTTCCTGCTGAACTGTTGCCGGAGGACTGGCCGGGCCAGCGGGCAGGGTCGTTCTTCGACGAACAGACGCTGCGGCTGGCACCGGGCGCGAGCCGCTTCGTCGACGAGTGCCTGCGGCCGGTCCGCAACGTTTCCACTGCTTGATGGAGGTCCCGAGTGTCCGAGCTCCTCGTCGACGACGCTGACGGAGTGCGCACGTTCACGTTCAACCGCCCCGAGTCGTTCAACGCCTTCACCACGGCGCTGAAGGTGGCGTTCCTCGACGCGCTGAAGGAGGCGGCGGCCGACCCGTCGGTGCGCGCGGTGGTGATCACGGGTGCGGGCCGGGCGTTCTGCGCGGGCCAGGACCTCAAGGAGCACATCGGGTTGCTGCAGGCCGGTGACCCCGCGCCGCTGAGCACGGTGGAGGAGCATTACAACCCGATCGTGCGGGAGCTGATCGGCATGCCGAAGCCGGTGATCGCGGCGGTCAACGGCAGCGCGGCCGGTGCGGGCGCGTCGTTCGCCTACGCGGCCGACCTGCGGATCGCGGGCAGGTCGGCGAAGTTCCTGATGGCGTTCGCGAACGTCGGCCTGACCGCCGACTCCGGTGCCTCGTGGACGTTGCCGCGGCTGATCGGCCACGGCCGCGCGATGGAGATGATGCTGCTGGCCCAGCCGGTCGGCGCCGAGGAGGCGCTGCGGATCGGCATGGTCAACCAGGTCGTGCCGGACGAGGAGCTGCTGTCGACGGCACACCTGCTCGCCGCGAAGCTCGCCGCCGGTCCGACGACGGCCTACGCGAAGATCAAGGAAGCGCTCGCCGCGGCCGCGGACGGCACGCTGGAGGACGCCCTGGAGGCCGAGCGCCGCACCCAGGCCGACTGCGGCGCGACCCAGGACCACCGCGAGGCCGTGGACGCGTTCGTGAACAAGCGCGCCCCGGAGTTCATCGGCCGCTGACCCCGGGAGGGTCCGCGGGCACCGCCGGACCGGTGGTGCCCGCGAACGGCCTCAGGCGGTAGCGCGGAAGCAGGTCGCGATGTGGTCGTCGACCATGCCGGTGGCCTGCATCAGCGCGTAGCAGGTGGTGGGGCCGAGGAACTTGAACCCGCGGCGCTTCAGCTCCTTGGCCATCGCCTTGGACTCCTCGGTGATCGCGGGGACGTCGGTGATCGTCGCGGGGCGCACGTGCTCGGCCGGTGCGAACGACCACAGCAGCGCGTCGAGGTCGAGGTCCTGCTCGGCGATCACGCGGGCGTTGTGCACCGCCGCGTCGATCTTCAGCCGGTTGCGGACGATGCCGGTGTCGGCCATCAGCCGTTCCACGTCGGCCGGCCCGAACTCGGCGACCCGCTCCGGGTCGAAGTCGGCGAACGCCGCGCGGAACGCGGGGCGCTTGCGCAGGATCGTGATCCACGACAGCCCGGACTGGAACGCCTCCAGCGACATCCGCTCGTAGAGCTCGTTCGTGCCGTGCAGCTCGACGCCCCACTCGGTGTCGTGGTAGGCGACGTAGTCCGGGGTGGAGTTGCCCCACGGACAGCGCTCAAGCTCGGTCACTGCTGCTCTCCAGCTCCCGCACGCGCTCCCGCAGCGTCTCGACCTCGGTCGCGAGCCGCTGCAGGACCCAGTCGACCTCGCTCATCTTGTAGCCGCGGAACACCTGCTGGAACTTCAGCTCGCGGACGTGCTCCGCGGTGATGTCGTCCGCGGGCAGCCTCGTCGGCGAGGCACCGGGCGGCAGCGGGGCGAGCTCCTCGCCGCGCCCGAACACCAACGCCGCGAGCAGGAACACGACTGCCGCGACGGCCACCATCACGATCAGATAGATCAGGGCGTTGGTCACGCGACGATCGTGGCACAGCTCAGGCAGCAGCGAGCGAGCAGACCGAGCCGGACGATCACCGTCCAGGTGATCAGGCTGACGATGCTCATCGGCAGCGACTGCAGCAGCCGGGACGGGTCGAGGTGCGCGGTGGCCGCGATGATCGCGGCGTTGCCCAGCAGCACCACCCCCACCGCGGCCAGTGCGATGGCCGCGCCGACCCTGGCCAGCAGCCTCGTGTCGTACCTGCGCGCCACGGCCCGGCCGAGCACGAGCGCGGCCAGCGCGACGCCCGACGCCACCCCGCTGGCCAGGTCGTTCGCCTTGGCGACGAACAGGTACCACTGCGGTGGCATCGTGCCGAAGTCCTGCCACGGCCCGATGAGCAGCATCCGGCCGTATTCCCACGCCATGTGCATCAACGGCAGCACGACCGCGAGCCAGATGAGCGTTCTCGTGCCGTAGGCGACGGCGAGCTCGGCCTGGTACTCGTTCGCGATCTCCTTGACCGGTCCGAACTCGGTGACGGCGCGCTGCTGCGCCTCCTGCTCGGTGAGCCCGCGGCCCAGGTGCGCCTCGGTGGCGTCGGCCAGGCTGTCGCGGGTCTCCGTCAGCAGGTCGCGCACCTGCTTCTTCGAGCCCTGCAGCCGTGACCCGAGCTCGGTCACGTACCGCTCGATCACGTCTCCCCCGATCACGTCTGCGCCCACCTGCCACCTCCCAGCACGCCCTCGATGACCGTCGTGAACTCCCGCCACGCGCTGCGCTCGGCCAGCAACGCCTTCTGCCCCGCCGACGTGAGCCTGTAGGTGCGGCGCTTGCGACCGCCGACCGTGCTCCAGTCGCTGGTGACGTGGCCCGCGCGCTCCAGCCGCCGCAGCGCCGGGTAGACCGTGCCGGTGGGCAGGTCCAGTGCACCGCCGCTGAGCTGCTGCAACGCCTCGATGATCGCGTAGCCGTGCAGCTGCCTGCCGTCGAGCGTCGCGAGCAGCAACGCGTCCAGGTGGCCACGCAGCGCGTCGGGCTTCATGAGTAGTGACTCTACTGATGCCGGGGGTCGGGGAAGCCCTGAGATGTCCCTGATATCGCGGGAGATCGGGCTTTATGTAGACACGCTACGCATACCGTGCCTACCTATGAGCGCAGCAGACCTCGCCCGCGTCCAGTTCGCGGTGACGACCTCGTTCCACTTCCTGTTCGTGCTGCTCACGCTCGGCCTGGTGACGCTACTGGTGATCATGCAGACCCGGTACGCGATCACCGGCGCGCCGGTGCACGAGCGGATGACGCGGTTCTGGGGCCGCGTCTACGTGATCAACTACGCGCTGGGGATCGTCACCGGCATCGTGATGGAGTTCCAGTTCGGCCTCAACTGGTCGGGCCTCGCGACCTACGCGGGTGACGTGTTCGGGGCGCCACTCGCGCTGGAGACGCTGGTCGCGTTCTTCCTGGAGTCGACGTTCCTCGGCCTGTGGATCTTCGGCTGGGGCAAGCTCAACCGGTGGGTGCACCTCAGCCTGCTCTGGCTGACGGCGCTCACGGCGTTCGCGTCGGCGTTCTGGATCATGGCGGCGAACGGGTTCCTGCAGCACCCCGTCGGCTACCGGGTCGAGGGGAACGTGCTGCGGCTGGACGACTTCTCCGCGCTGCTGACCAACCCCACGTTCACGTCGGCGTTCCCGCACGTGGTCTTCGCGTCGATCACGGCCGGCGGCGTGTTCGTGACCGGGGTGTCGGCGTACCACTTCATCCGGCGCACCGCCGAGACCGACTTCTTCCGCCGGTCGCTGCGGCTGGGCGTGGTCACCACGGCGCTGGCCACGCCGTCGCTGATCGGGGCCGGTTTCGCGCAGTTCCCGGTGATCGGGACGTACCAGCCGGGCAAGGCCGAGGCCGCGCACTGGCTCGGGGCGCCACTCGGGTTCATGATCATCATCGGCATGGCGCTGACGACGGCCAGCTGGCTCACGCTGCCGCTGCTGATCAGGGACGCGGTGGTGCGCCTGCGGTTCCCGTTGTACCTCATGGTGATCGGCATTCCGCTGCCGTTCGCGGCGGCCGTCTTCGGCTGGCTCTTCCGCGAGGTCGGCCGGCAGCCGTGGCTGGTGTACGGGCTGCTGCGGACGGAGGACGCGCTGTCGCATGTGGACGCTGACCGGATCCTGTTGTCGCTCATCGTGTTCACGTCGTTGTTCGCACTGCTGGCCGTCATCGACTGGGCGTTGATCGCACGTGCGGTCCGCCGCGGTCCGGACACGACGCCGGCCCCGGTCTCCCCGTTGGTGGTGACGCTGTGATGGAAACGCTCTGGCTCGTCGTGCTCGGCACGCTGACCGCCGGCTACTTCGCCCTGGCCGGGTTCGACTACGGCACCGGGCTGCTGCTCCCGTTCCGCGGACGGACGGCGGCGCTGCACCGGATGACACCGTTCTTCCTCGGCAACGAGGTGTGGCTGGTGGCCGCGATCGGAGTGCTGTTCGCGGCGTTCCCCCGGCTTGAGGGAGAGCTGCTTTCCGGCGCGCACAGCACGTTCACGCTCGTGCTGGCCGGACTGGTGCTGTTCATGGCCGCGGTGCAGCTGCGGTTGTGGTGGTGGCTGGTGTTCACCGGCGCGCTGGCGGTGTCGGTGGGCTGGGGGCTGTTCCTCGCGCACCTGCTCGACGCGCCGTGGCCGGTGGCGCTGGTCATGCCGGTGCTGTTCGCCGTGCACGGGTGGGTGTTCCAGACGCGGCGGTGGACGGTGTTCCCGCTGACCGCGCTCGCGGCGGCATTGCCGATCCCGCTGGCGTTCAGCCGCATCGACACGACCGGACTGATGGCGCACGCCGACACGCTCGGCCTGCTCGCGTGGGTCGCGGTCCCGATCATCCCGCTGGTGGTGCTGGTGCAATGGTCGATCGTCGCCATCTCCTCGCGCTGATCCCGGTCCCGTTCCTGGTCCTGGCGCAGGCCGAGCTGCTCGCGTCGGTGCTTGTCGGCGGCACCGGGTTGTCGTTGCTGTGCCTGGTGATCGGCCTGCGGGTGCTCGTGTGGTGGGGGCACCGGGCGTGGGCGCACCGGGCGGCCGAACGCACCCGCACCCGGCTGCGGGAGGCCTTCCTGCGCACACCGGGCACCAGAGCGGGCGAGGTCGCGACGCTGGTCACGCGGGGCGTGCACGACGTCACGCCGTACGTCGTCGGGTACCTGCCGCAGCAGGTCCTCGCGGTCACCGTGCCGCTGGCGGTCGTGGTCAGGCTGGCGTTCGCGGACCTCACGGCGGCGCTGACGATCCTCGTGACGCTGCCGCTGCTCCCGGTCTTCGGTGCGCTGGTCGGTGCGCACACCCGCGAGCGGACCGCGCGGCAGTGGGACGCGCTGGCCGCACTCGGCGGGCACTTCCTGGACGTGGTCAAGGGCATCGGCACGCTGCGGGCCTTCGGGCGGGCACAGGCGCAGTCGGCCACGGTCCGCGAGCTGGCCGCGCGGCACCTGGCCGAGACGATGTCGGCGCTGCGGGTGGCGTTCCTGTCGGCGTTCGTGCTGGAGCTGGTGGCCACGATGTCCGTGGCGCTGGTCGCGGTGCCGGTCGGGCTGCGGCTGCTCGGCGGCGGCGTGCCGCTGCACACCGCGCTGCTCGTGCTCTTCCTCGCGCCGGAAGCGTTTCTGCCGTTGCGTGCCGCCGGGGCGCAGTACCACGCGAGCGCGCAGGGGCGTGAGGTGCTGACCAAGGTTCCGGCGCCCGTCGGCCACACCGGCCTGACGCCGCCGGACCTGGCGCGGGCCGAGATCGTGTTCGACGACGTGAGCGTGCGCAGCCTGCGGAACTTCTCGCTGCGGATCGAGCCCGGCGAACGGGTGGCGCTGGTCGGCCCGAGCGGGGCGGGCAAGAGCACGGTCCTGGGGCTGCTGCTGGGGTTCGTGCGGCCCGACACCGGCCGGGTCCTGGTCGGCGGCGTGGACCTGCGCGAGATCGACCGCGACCAGTGGCTGGCGGCGCTGGCGTGGGTGCCGCAGCGGCCGACGCTCGTACCCCCGAACCTCTCGTCCGGCGAACGGCAGCGGGTCGCGCTCGCCACCGCGCTCGACCGGCGGCAGGCCGGGCTGTTCCTGCTGGACGAACCGACCGCGCACCTCGACGCGGAGACGGAGGCGCTCGTGCTGGAAGCCACGAGGGAGTTCACGAAGGGCCGCACCGCCGTGATCGTGGCGCACCGGCCGGCGCTGCTGCGCGAGGTCACGAGGGTGGTGGCGGTGTGAAGCTCGCGGTCCTCGTCGGCACGCTCGCCGAACTGGCCGGTGTCGGCCTGACCGCCACGGCGACCTGGCTGGTCGTGCGGGCCGCCGAGCACCCGCCGGTGCAGGCGCTGACCGTCGCGATCGTCGCCGTGCGCACGCTCGCGCTGGCCAAGGGCGCGTTGCGCTACCTGGAACGCCTGACCAGCCACCGGGCCGTGCTCGGCGAGGCCGTCGAGCTGCGCGGCCGGGTCTACGACGAGTTGGCGAACCGCACGCACGTCCCGTCCGGCACCGCGCTCACCCGGATCGTCACGAACGTCGACCAGCACCTCGACGCCCGGCTCCGCACGACGCTGCCGTGGCTCACCGCCGCGCTGACCGGCGCGGTCGTGGCCGCGGTCTCCGGGTTCTCGCTGCCGCTGGTCGCCGGTCTGCTGATCAACCTCGCCCTGCTCCCCTGGCTCGCCACGCGCACGCGGGAGGACCTCACGCCGTTGCGCGCCCGGCTCACCGAGCAGGCCACCGAACTGGTCCACAGCCGTGAGGAGCTGATCGCGCACGGCCTGTTCGCCGACCGGCTCGCCCAGGCCACCACGACCGCGAAGGCGTTGTCCCGCAAGGAACGCACCCGCGACCTGACACCGTTCGCGATCGCCGTCCAGTTCGGCGCGGCGCTGCTGGTGCTCGCGCAGCACGAACCCGCGTGGCTGGTCCTGGCCGCCATCGCGGTGTTCGAGCTCACCGTCCCGCTCGCCGCACTGGCCAGACCGGCCCCGGAGCCGACCGGCGAACCGGAACCGGCCGAGGTGCACGACATCCCGGTCCTGCACGGCAGAACGGCGATCGTCGGCCCGAGCGGGTCGGGCAAGACCACGCTGCTCAACGCCATCGCCCACCGGCTCGAACCCAGCGGGGGCGCGCTGGCCGACGCGCACGTCTTCCACACCACGGTCCGCACCAACGTCCTGCTGGCCAAACCCGGTGCCACGCAGGAGGAGCTCGACCGGGCCGCGCGGATCACCGAGCTGGACCTCGACTGGGACCGGGTCGTCGGCGAGCGCGGCGAGGAGATCTCCGGCGGCCAGCGGCAGCGCCTGGTCCTCACCCGGTCGGTGCTCGCACACCCCGAGGTGCTGCTGCTGGACGAACCGACGGAGGGCCTCGACCCGAGGCAGGCCGACCGCGTGCTGCGCCAGGTCCTCGACGACTGCGGCGGCACGGCGCTCGTCGTGACCCACCGCGAGGAGCAGCTAGCGCTCTTCGACCACGTGCACCATCGGGGGCCGGTCGGCGACGAGCACATCGGCCGAGTCGGGTAGCCACTCGCCGTCGACCTGCACGAACTGCGTCAACGGCCCGGACTCCAGCGGCACCCCGCAGCGGGCCAGCGCGGTGCCCATGATCTGCGCGGACATCACGCCGAGCTGCAGCAGCGACCGGTTGCGGTGCTTGCGCACCCCCAGGTTCACCTGCGCGAGCGCCGGCAGCCCGTAGATCCGGTGCGCGTCCAGCAGCAGCCCGATCTCCACGCCGTAGCCCGCGGCGAACGGCACGGACTCCAGGAAGGACCGGGTGGCCGCGTACTCGCCGCCCAGCGGCTGCACCACGCCGGACAGCTCCGGCCGCAGCGTGTTCAGCAACGGCCGTGCCACCAGCTCGGTGACCCGTCCGCCGCCCGTGCTCTCCAACCGCAAGGGCCGCCGGTAGAAACCCTTCACCAGGTGCACGTCGTCGTGCAGCAGCAACGGTCCCAGCAACGCCGTCACGAACGCCGTCTCCGGGTCGACCAGGTCGGAGTCGAGGAAGACGACCAGGTCACCGGTGGTCGCGGCCAGCGACCGCCACAGCACCTCGCCCTTGCCGGGCACCGGTTCCAGCCACGGCACGACGTCCTCGCGGGACACCACCCGCGCGCCCGCCGCCGCGGCCACCTCGGCGGTCCGGTCGGTGGAGCCGGAGTCCACCACGACCAGCTCGTCCACCAGCGTCCCGAGCAACGGCCGCACGACCGCGACGACGGCGCCGACGGTCTCCTCCTCGTCCAGCGCCGGCAGGACCACCGACACGGTCCGGCCGCGCTTCAACGCCACCAGCTCGCCGGCCGTCCAGGACGGCTGCTGCCAGGTGTGCGTGCCGAACCAGTCCTCCACCACGGGCAGCATCAGGCGAGCGCCCGCACGGCCCTGGCGGGCGGGCGGGTTCCCGTCACGCTCGCGACCATCTCCACGACCTTCCTCGCCTGCCGCACGTCCGCCGCCCGCACCGCGCGGGCTCCGGACAGCGCGGCCACCGTCGCCGCCGCGAGGGTGAAGTCCTCGTCCCCCGGCGGAATCGTCACCACGTCCACCGTTTCGCTGAGCGACGGCAGCTCCAGCTCGCCCTCGAACTCGACGACGTCGGCGCCGTCGGCGACGGCCTGGTCCACCGCGTCGGCGCTGGTCAGGTGTGCGACGACCAGGACGCGGTCTTCCGGCAGCTCACTGACGCGGAATCGGTTCACGCCACCCAGCGTAAACAGTGACCTGACTCACAGCTTCTTGCTACCCATGAGTAGCTCTCTGCTTTACTCCCGAGTAGCAACCCTGTGTGATCTACGTCATGGTCAAGGAGGACCAGCGTGCGACGATCACTTGTTCTGGTCCTGGTACTCCTCGCGACCCTGCTCGGTGCCCCTGTGGCCGACGCGGCTCCCGGACACCAGATCTCGTACAAGTCCATCCCCGGCGTCGGCGGCACCGCCCTCAAGGCGTTCGTCATCGAGCCGACCGGTCAGGGCCCCGGCCCGTTCCCGCTGCTCGTCATGCCGTCCAGCTGGGCGGTCCCCAACATCGAGTACGTCGGCGCGGCGGCCAAGCTCGCCAAGGAGTCCGGCTACGTCGTGGTGAGCTACACCAGCCGCGGCTTCTGGGACTCCGGCGGCGAGATCGACATCGCCGGTCCGGAGACCGTCGGTGACGTCAGCTCGGTCATCGACTGGGCCATCGCCCACGCCCACGCCGACGCCACGAAGGTCGGCGTCGCCGGGATCTCCTACGGCGCCGGGCAGTCGTTGCTCGCCGCCGCGAACGACCGGCGGATCAAGGCGGCCGCGGCGCTGAGCACGTGGACCGACCTGGCCCGCTCGCTGTACCCGAACAGCACCGTGAACAATCAGGCCGTCGAGGTGCTGCTCGCCGCGGGCCACGCCACCGGGCGGCCGGGACCCGTTCTGCTGGAGGCGGAGGACGCCTACCGCGACGGCCGGTTCTCCGAGGTGGTGCCGATCTCCGCGGGCCGTTCGGCGGCCTCGAAGATCGAGCAGCTCAACGCCAACGGCACCGCCGTCCTGCTGGGCAACGCCTGGAACGACGGCATGTTCGCGCCCGGCCAGATCACCGACCTCTACTCCCGGCTGAGCGGCCCGAAACGGCTCATGCTGTCACCGGGCGACCACGCCACCGCCGAGCTGTTCGGCGCGGCGGGGCTGCCCAACGAGATCTGGGAGGCCACCGGCCGCTGGTTCGACCGGTACGTCAAGGGCACGGCCAACGGCGTCGACGCCGAGCAGCCGGTGCAGCTCAAGCCCAACAACGGCGGCCCGTGGCGGAAGTTCGGCGCGTGGCCGGACGGCGCCACCGACACGGTGCAGCTCGACGGCCGCAGGATCACCGCCGGGTGGAACACCGTCGCCGACAGCGGCACGATCCTGCTCTCCGGTGCGCTGCAAGGGTTCCTGAACATCCCGACCGGGGTGTCGCTGCCGCTGGTCGACCGCAACGTCGCCGGTGTGTGGAACGGGCCGCGGTATCCGGCCGGCGCGACCGTCGCGGGCACGCCGAGGCTGAAGCTCACGGTGACGCCCAGCGCGGAGACGACCACGTTGTTCGCCTACCTGTACGAGGTCGGCCCGCTCGGCCTGGGCGCGCTGGTCACGCACAAGCCGGTGAAGGTGACCGGCGCCGGGCGCACGCAGACGCTCGACGTGGCGCTGGAACCCACGCTGTGGAACGTCGCCGCGGGCAACCGGCTCGCGCTGGTGGTCGACACGGTGGACCCGCGCTACCTCAGCGAGTCGACCCGCGGCTCGACCGTCACGTTCGGACCGTCGAGCCTCACGGTTCCGAAGGGGTGAGAATGTCCGGGTGGACCTCACCCGGCAGCAGGTGCTCCGCCACCGGATCCATCAGCACGAGCTGGACCGGCGGGTCTCCGACGCGGCCGAGCTCGCGGTGTTCTCCCTGGGCGTCCAGGACAACACCGCCGGCTCGGCCCTGCTGAGCCTCGCCGCCCGGCTGACCACGCCCACCACCGGCGACTTCACCGTCACGTGGTCGGTGCGCGGTGCACCGCACCTGCACCGCGACGGTGAGCTGAAGGCGTTCGCCCGCGCGCTGTGGCCGTGGAGCGACGCCGACGCCCGTGCCCGCGCCTCCCGGCCCAAGGTCGACGACCTGCTGGCGGCGTTGAAGCACGTCGCCACGGCCATGCGGTCGATCGTCACGAAGCCGATGACCAAGGGCGACGTGAGCGCCGCGCTGACCCCGTTGGCTCCCAAACAGACCGTCGAGGACTGCCGGGGCTGCCGGACCGCGCACGTCAGCGACCCGATCTTCCGGCTCGCCGCGCTGCCCGCCGGTCTGCGGATCCTGCCGGAGTGCAAGACCGTGACGTTCGAACGCATCCACGGCTGGCCGGGCGTGCCGCGCAAGACGGCGGGCTTCGCCGAGCTGGTGCACCGGTACCTGACGCTGCACGGGCCGGCCGGACCGTCCGAAGTGGCCGCGTACTTCGGCACGACCGTGCGCGAGGTCAAGAAGAGGTGGCCCGACGACCTGGTCGAGGTGAGCGTCGAGGGCCGGCCGGCGTGGCTGCCGGACGGCCTGGAGATCGCCGACGCCGCACCGCCGGAGGTCAGGTTCCTGCCGCCGACCGATCCCTACCTGCAGGCGCGGGACCGCGACCTGCTGCTGCCGGACAAGGCCGCGCAGAAGGACGTCTTCCGCGTTCTGGGCCGCCGCGGCGCCGTGCTCGTGGACGGCGAGATCGCGGGCTCCTGGCAGGGCAGGGTGGTGTCCGGCAAGCGGTTCGAGGTGACGGTCACGCCGTACCGGCCGCTGCCCGACCTCCTGCCGGAGGCCCAGTTCCTGGCCCAGGTCAAGGGACTAGCGCAGGCAAGCGTCCAGAGCGACTGACACGTCGTCGGTCACGACGAGCGAGCCCAGCGCGGCGTGCGAGACGAAACCCTTGTCCCGCAGCTCGGTCAGCCACTCGACGAGTCCCTTGTAGTGGTTGTCGACGTCGAGCAGCACGACCGGCTTGGCGTGCATCCCCAGCACCCCGGCCGTCCACACCTCGAAGAACTCCTCCGCGGTGCCGATGCCGCCGGGCAGCGTTAGGAACGCGTCGGCCTTCTCGTCCATCATCCGCTTGCGCTCGCGCATGGTGTCCACGACGTGCAGCTCCGTCGAGTCCCTGTCGGCGATCTCCCTGGTGGCCAGGCCCTTCGGGATGACGCCGTACGTGCTCGCGCCACCGGCGCGCGCCTCACGGGCGACCGCGCCCATCATCGACGTCTGCCCGCCACCCCACACGAGGTTCCACCCGCGCGCGGCGATCTGCCGTCCCACCTCGGCGGCGAGGTCCACGTAGCTCTGGGGAACGGTGGCCAGACTGCCGCAGTACACAGCCACGTACATCAGTGTGCGTCCGCCCATGCCTGGTGTGCTTCCTTGACCACGCGCACCGCGTCGTCGATGTCGTCGGTGAGGTGCAGCAGCGCGAGGTCCTTCTCGCCGACCTTGCCGCTCTCCAGCACCGAGCTCTTGATCCAGTCGTACAGGCCCTGCCAGTAGCTCTTGCCGAACAGCACGACCGGGAACTTCGTGACCTTCTTCGTCTGCACCAGGGTCAGCGCCTCGAACAGCTCGTCGAGCGTGCCGAAACCACCGGGCAGGCAGATGAACGCCTGCGAGTACTTGATGAACATCGTCTTGCGCACGAAGAAGTAGCGGAAGTTCACGCCGAGGTCGACCCACGGGTTGAGCCCCTGCTCGAACGGCAGCTCGATGCCCAGCCCGATGGAGAACCCGCCGGCCTCGGAGCACCCGCGGTTGACCGCCTCCATGACACCGGGACCGCCACCGGTGATCGTCGCGAACCCGGCGTTCGCCAGCGCCGCACCGAGCTCGCGGCCGGTCTGGTACTCCGGGTGGTCCCGCCCGGTGCGCGCCGACCCGAACACCGTGACCGCGCTCGGCACCTCGGCGAGCGCGCCGAAGCCCTCGACGAACTCGGCCTGGATCCGCAGCACCCGCCACGGGTCGGTGTGCACCCAGTCCGAGTGCCCGCGCGAGTCGAGCAGGCGCTGGTCGGTGGTGGTGAGCTCGTCCCTGCGGCCACGGCGCAGCACGACCGGGCCGCGCTGTTTCTCCCTGGGGCGCTCGTCCACGACGCCGTTGTTCTTCTCTTCCGTCATCCAATGATCCTAATGATCAGGCCAGCAGAAAACGCTGAAGCACGTCGAAACAGCCGGTGATCTGTTGGACCGGCACGTTCTCCTGCTGGGTGTGCGCCAGCGTGGGGTCGCCGGGCCCGAAGTTGACCGCGGGCATGCCCAGCGCCGCGAACCGCGCCACGTCCGTCCACCCCAGCTTGGCCACCGGCGTGCCACCGGCCGCCGCCACGAGCTCCTGTGCCGCGGGGGCGTTCAGGCCCGGCAGCGCACCGGCCGCGAAGTCCGTGACCGTCACGTCGTAGCCCTCGAACACCTCGCGCAGGTGCTGTTCGGCCTGTGCCACCGAACGGTCCGGCGCGAACCGGTGGTTGACCGTGAGCACGGCCTCGTCCGGCACGACGTTGCCCGCGACCCCGCCGCTGATCTTCACCGCCTGCAGGCCCTCGTGGTAGCGGCAGCCGTCGATCTCGGGACGGCGCGGCTCGTAGGCCGCGAGCCGGCGCAGCGCCTCGCCCATGCCGTGGATCGCGTTCTCGCCCATCCACGCCCGCGCGGTGTGGGCGCGTTTCCCGGTCGTCCTGATCTCGATGCGCATGGTGCCCTGGCAGCCGGCCTCGACCGTGCCGTTGGACGGCTCGCAGACGATCGCGAGGTCTCCCCGCAGCCACTCCCCGAGGTCGCGCTCGATGCGGGTGAGCCCGTTGCGCTCGGCCTCGATCTCCTCGCAGTCGTAGAAGACGAACGTCAGGTCGTGGCGCGCGTCCCCGCTCAGGGCCGCGATCGCGAGCATGACCGCGTCGCCGCCCTTCATGTCCACGGTCCCGCAGCCGTGCAGGACGTCGCCCTCGCGCCGGCCGGGGAAGTTCTGGTTGACCGGCACGGTGTCGAGGTGCCCGGCGAGCACCACCCGCCGGTCCCTGCCGAGGTTCGTGCGCGCCAGCACCGCGTTGCCCGATCGGGTGATCTCCAGGTGCGGTGCGTGCAGCCGCAGCGACCGCTCGACCAGGTCCGCGATCTCGGCCTCCTCCCCGGACACGCTGCGCACATCCACCAGCGCGGCGGTGAGCTCGATCGGGTCGGCCAGCAGATCAAGGGTGTCGGACACGACCACCACCCTACTGTCGCCACTTGGGCGTTGGGCCGTTCGGCCGATAGCGTGCGGCGCGTGATCGAACGCACACTGCCCGTCATCGCGGTGCTGCTGATGACGACCGCGTGCGGTGAGCCCCCCGCGGCCTGCGACCGCCAGTGCGGCGAGATCAGGACGCTGTTCGCGGCCCCGTGCGGCTCCCAGCACAGCGGCACCCCCGCCGAGTGCGCCGCGTGGGTCGGCGAGGTGGGCACCATGACCCGCGCGCTGGACCGGTCGTTGCGCGGCAGGGAGGTCGAGCAGGGCGTCAGCGAGGTGCTGCCCCGCCTGATGAGGGCGGTCGGCGACTTCGAGGCTCAGCGGTGCGGCGAGGTGCGGGTGGACAACGTGTCCAGCACCGACGCCCGCCAGTGGAAGTGCAACGAGGCGTTGATCGCCACCCGCGGCGACCTCAGCTCGCTGTACTTCACCGCGGACGTCCCGGGCTAGCCGTTCGACGGCCGGTGATGTGAGCGGACTAGGCTGTGAGGCCGTGAGCACCGCATACGGCTTCGGAATCGCCACCGTGACCACGGACGGGACCGTCCTCGACACCTGGTTCCCCTCCCCCGAGCTCGGCGACACGCCCGACCTCGGCACCACCCGCGTGTCGTCCGCCGAGATCGCGGCGGCACTGGGCGAGGCCGCCGCCAAGCTGCTCGGCGAGGACCCGGAACGGGGCGTCGAGGTCGTCGGCGTCCGCGTGGCCGTCGACCTGGCGGCCGCACCGGCCGACACCTATGACGTCTGGCTGCGCCTGCACCTGCTCAGCCACCGCCTCGTCCAGCCGCACGGCGCGAACCTCGACGGCATCTTCGGCCTGCTCACGAACGTCGTGTGGACCAACCACGGGCCGTGCGCGGTCGACGGTTTCGAGCAGACCCGCGCCCGCCTGCGCGTCCGCGGCCCGGTGACCGTCTACGGCGTCGACAAGTTCCCGCGCATGGTCGACTACGTGGTCCCGTCCGGCGTCCGCATCGGCGACGCGGACCGGGTGCGCCTGGGCGCCCACCTCGCGGCCGGCACGACGGTCATGCACGAGGGCTTCGTGAACTTCAACGCCGGCACGCTCGGCAGCTCGATGGTCGAGGGCCGCATCTCCGGCGGTGTCGTGGTCGGTGACGGCTCCGACGTCGGCGGCGGCGCGTCGATCATGGGCACCCTGTCCGGCGGCGGCAAGCAGGTCATCTCGGTCGGCGAGCGCAACCTGCTGGGCGCGAACGCGGGCCTGGGCATCTCGCTCGGCGACGACTGCGTGGTCGAGGCGGGCCTCTACATCACGGCGGGCACGAAGGTGACGCTGCCCGACGGCACGGTCACGAAGGCCGTCGAGCTGAGCGGCCAGTCGAACCTGCTGTTCATCAGGGACTCCACGGACGGCGTGGTGAAGGTCAAGCCGCGCAAGGGCACGGGCGTCGAACTGAACGCCGCACTGCACGCGAACGACTGAGGTACGAACGCGGTGTCCGGGCCCGGTCTGCCCAGGCAGGCTGGGCCCGCGCCACCTCCACCGACCGGCCAGGGAGGTGCACGTGCTGAAACAGCGACTTGAGTTGAACGCTCGCGCCGCGATCGAACGTGCCCTGCAGGGCGCGCAGTCGGAGGACTCCTTCGTGGAGTTCAAGACCCAGTGGCCGGTCGACCACGGCAAGGCCGCCCGCCAGATCGCCGCCCTCTGCAACGCCGCACGCGGTTCCGAGGCGATGTGGGTCGTCGGCGTCGACGAGAAGGGCCGCTACGTCAAGGGCGCCCCCGCCGAGGAGCTGTCGAGCTGGTGGCCCAGGGTGGAGAGCCACTTCGACGGCGTCGCCCCCGGCCTCACCACGGTGGCGTTCGACTGGGCGCCACGGCGGACCGTCGTGGTGTTGTCGCTGCAGACCGACAACGCGCCGTACGTGTTCGTCACGAAGAAGGAGCCCTACAGCCGCGAGATCCCGTGGCGTTCCGGTGAACGCACGCGGTCGGCCCGCCGCGGCGAGATCCTGGAGCTGCTGATCCCCCGGCTGGAGATGCCGGGCTGGGAGTTCGTCAGCGCCCGCGCCACGCTCAGCCAGCACTCGCCGACGCTGCGGTTCGAGGGCGACCTCTACCTGGAGACCAACCAGCCGCTGAGCCTGCCGCACCACCGCTGCCACTCGTACGCCACGTACGGGCTGGACAGCGAGACGGTCGACCTGGCGTTCAGCTTCCGCACCAACAGCAGGGACGTGCGCGCGGTCGAGCGGGTCGTGCGGGTCGCGGAACCGGCCGTGCTCCACGTCAGCGCGGACGCCGACGTGGAGCTGGACGCGTTCCAGGACCTGTGGGACCTGCACTGGCACCTCGTGCTGGGCCTGGGCCTGAGCGGCGAGGAGATCGGCACGAGCGTCCGGCTCACGACGGACGCGGTGCCGCCCAACCAGTTCACGCGCCGGGTGTGGTCGGCACTGAAGCCTTGAGCCAGGAGCCCTGAAGCCAGGAGCCCTTGAGTCAGGAGCCCTGGTCAGGCCGTCAGCCGCTCCACGGCCGCCGCCACGCGCTCGTCGGTGGCCGTCAGCGCGATCCGCACGTGCCGCGCGCCGGCCGGGCCGTAGAACGTGCCCGGTGCGGCGAGGATGCCGCGGTCGGCGAGCCAGGAGATGGTCTCCCAGGCGTCCTCGTCGCGCGAGGACCACAGGTACAGGCCCGCCTCGGAGTGCGTCACGGTGAACCCGGCCGCCTCCAGCGCGGGCTTGAGAACCGAACGCCGGGCGAGGTAGCGGGCCCGTTGCTCAGCCACGTGCTCGTCGTCGTCCAGGGCGGCGCGCATGGCCTCCTGCACCGGCCGCGGCACGATCATGCCGGCGTGCTTGCGCAGCTCCAGCAGACCGGCGACCAGCTCGGGGTCGCCGAAGACGAACCCGGCCCGGTACCCGGCCAGCGAGGACGACTTCGACAGCGAGTGCACGGCGAGGACACCGTCGAAATCGTCCACGACGGACGGGTGCAGCACGGACACCGGCTCGGCGTCCCACGGCAGCGCGAGGTAGCACTCGTCCGACGCGACCACGGCCCCGGCCGCACGTGCGGCGGCGACGGCCGCGCGCAGCTGTTCGGTCGACAGGACACGGCCGGTCGGGTTCGACGGCGAGTTCAGCCACACCAGCTTCGTGCCGGCGGGCGGCGGCTCGTCGTCGGCGAGCCGGACGACCTCGGCACCAGCCAGCAGCGCGCCCACCTCGTAGGTCGGGTACGCCACGGCGGGCACGGCCACCACGTCGCCGGGACCGACGCCCAGCAGGGTCGGCAGCCACGCCACGAGCTCCTTGGAGCCGATGGTGGGCAGCACGGCGTCCGGCGAGAGCCCGGTGACGCCGTAGCGGCGCTCCACGGCCGCCACGAAGGCCGCACGCAGCTCGGGCGTGCCGTGGGTGGTCGGGTAGCCGGGGATGTCCGCGACGGACGACAGCGCGGACTGGATCACCGCGGGAACCGGGTCGACGGGTGTGCCGACCGACAGGTCGACCACACCGCCGGGGTGCTTGCGCGCCTTGGCGGCGTGGCCGGCCAGCGAGTCCCACGGGAAGTCCGGCAGTGCCGGACCCCGGCGGTTGATGATCAATGCCCCTCGGCCTGCGGCTCGAGCGCCTTGATGAACTGCGGGTCGTTGCTCACCTTGCCGACCTTCGAGGCGCCACCGGGCGAGCCCAGCTCGTCGAAGAAGTCGACGTTCGCCTTGGTGTAGTCCTTCCACTCGTCGGGGACGTCGTCCTCGTAGTAGATGGCTTCCACCGGGCAGACCGGCTCGCACGCACCGCAGTCGACGCACTCGTCGGGGTGGATGTAGAGCATCCGGTCGCCTTCGTAGATGCAGTCGACGGGGCACTCTTCGATGCACGCCTTGTCGAGCACGTCCACGCACGGCTGGGCGATCACATAGGTCACTGCGCTCTCCTGCTTCTCCCTGGTCCACACCGCGCAGCCGGAGAGTACGCGGCACGTTCGAGTATCACCCGGTCAGGCTTGCCTTAGCTGACTGGTGCGCCACGTCACACCACCCTTCCGGACCCGCGGTCCCCGACGAGGATGGCCCCGTGCACACCGTGGATCAACTGGAATCGCTCTGCGCCCGAGCATGGCCCGCACTGGCGGAAGAACCGCTCGGGGACTGGTCGATGCGCGCCGCCGCCGGCTTCACCGGCCGCGCGAACAGCACCCTCACCTGCGGAGATCCCGGAGTGCCGATCCCGCGGGCGTTGGCGGCCGCCGAGGAGTTCGCCCGCGCGCACGGCATCAAACCCACCGCACACGTCGTGCGCGACAGCGCTCACGAGCAGGCGATCGCCGACGCCGGCTGGCGGGTCGACCTCGACCACCCCGGCGGGGCGGAGTCGCTGGTCATGACGGGTCCACTGGCGAAGTTCGCGGACGGCACCGTGGAAAGTCGTGATCTTCCCGGATGGTGGGAACTGACGGCGGGATCCGAGGTCACGCCCGCGATCCGGCACGTGCTCGGCACCGGCCGCGTCTGCTTCGCGGGCGTCGAGGAGAACGGGACCGTCGTCGCGGCCGTGCGCGGCGCGGTCGTGCAGGACGTGCTGCACGTCGCCCGGCTCGCGGTGCGGCCGGAGCACCGCCGCCGCGGCCTCGCCACCCGGCTCATGGGCGGGCTGGCGGGCTGGGGACTGGCCGAGAGCGCCACGACGTGCGTGCTGCAGGTCGCCGAGCACAACACCGCGGCGATCCGGCTGTACGAGGAGCTCGGCTGCTCCGAGCACCACCGCTACCGCTACTGGGTGCCCGCGGTCTCGTAGCGGCCGGGCCGGTTGGCCGCGTTGCGCGCCATCGCCGCGCTCACGGCCACCGCACCGGGCAACGCGCCGCCGGCGATCAGCAGCAACGTGCGCCAGTCGCCCAGCAGGAAGCTGACGCCGTTGACCCGCCCCGGTTCGAGGTAGGCGATCCCGAAGATCGTGAAGAACCACACCAGCAGCGGCGCCGCGGCGGCGGACACCCGGTCCGACAGCGCCGCGGCCCACATGACCAGCACCGGGGTGCTGACCAGCGCCACCACGACCATGACCGGGAACGGCCACGCGCCCCAGTCGGGCAGCAGCGTCCCGTCGAAGCGGACGAGCAGGAAGAACACCTCCAGCACGGCGAGCGCCGCTGCCTCCAGGCACACGAGCAGCAGCAGGACCACTCGCCAGCTAGCGCTCACCCAGTCCTCCGAACAGGTCAGCGGCCGCGCCCTCCGCCGGTCCCTTGGCGAGCACGTAGTACTCGCTCCCGACCAGCGGCTGCGCGATGCCGTTCGACAACGCGTACCCCTCGTCCCACACACTGACCTGCGTCGAGTGCGCGCGCAACGCACGCCGCTTCGCGATCAGGTGCTCGGACACGTCGATCACGGTGGTGATGTCCTCGTCCGGCGTCACCGGCAGCTCGCCGGGCTCCGGCAGCCGGAACGCCTCCGGCACGTTCTCCAGGGCGCTGACGCCCGCGTCCGTGGCGTCGCGGGAGGTGACCGCGTAGAACACCCGCTCCACGTCGGAGACCTGCGCACAGGCCGCCATGGTGATCTCGTGCGCGCGGATGTGGTCCGGGTGGCCATACCCGCCGAACGCGTCGTAGCTGACGACGACCTGCGGCCTGACCTCGCGCAGGACCTCGGCGAGCTGGGCGGCCTGGTCCTCGACCGCGCCCTGGACGAACGCGCGCGGGTGGGCGTTGGAGGGCACGTCGACCATGCCCGAGTCACGCCAGCGGCCGATGCCGCCGAGGAAGCGGTGGTCGGTCACGCCCAGTGCGGCGCAGGCGGATCTCAGCTCCCCGACGCGGTAGCCACCGAGCTGGTCGGCCTCCGCGGCTGCCAGGCGCGCGAGTGCGGGCGGGATGATCTCCCCCTCCTCGCCCAGGGTGCACGTGACCACGGTGACATGGGCGCCGGCCGAGGCGTAGCGCGCAATGGTGCCGCCGGTCCACAGACTCTCGTCGTCTGGGTGGGCGTGCACGAAGAGCAACCGTGGTGGAGCGGTGAGCGTCACCAGAAAAGAGTAAAGCGGTGTATATGGCCCCTGCTCCGCAGGGGCGGCGAGATCGCCGGGAAGTCGGCCGTCCGCCCGAATCGCTCACGCCGAATTGGGCTTCGCCGAATTCGACGTGAGCGGTTGACCGGACGACCGACGCGATCTCGCGATTCCGTTGCCAGGGCACCGGAGTTCTAGACGACCGATTTTTCCTCAGCAAAGTGGCACGCGGACAGCGTTCCGTCCGGTGCTCCGCGCCGTACCAGCTTCGGTTCTTCGGTGGCGCAGATGTCCTGGGCCTTCCAGCACCGCGTGCGGAACCGGCAGCCCGACGGCGGGTTCACCGGCGACGGCACGTCACCGGTCAGCACGATCCGCTGACGCTTGCGCTCCTGCTTCGGGTCCGGCATCGGCACCGCGGACAGCAACGCCTGCGTGTACGGGTGCATCGGCCGGGTGTAGATCGCCTCGCGCTCGCCGATCTCGATGATCTTGCCGAGGTACATCACCGCGACCCGGTCCGAGATGTGCCGCACCACCGAGAGGTCGTGCGCGACGAACAGGTAGGCGAGGCCGAGCCGTTCCTGCAGCTCCTCCAGCAGGTTCACGACACCGGCCTGCACCGAGACGTCCAGCGCGGAGACCGGCTCGTCCAGCACCATGAAGCGCGGGTTGAGCGCCAGTGCTCGGGCGATGCCGATGCGCTGCCGCTGACCGCCGGAGAACTCGTGCGGGTAGCGGTTGCGGTGCTCGGGGTTGAGGCCCACGAGCTCCATCAGCTCGTTGACCCGGCGCTGCACGCCGCCCTCGACCCCGTGGATCACCAGCGGTTCCGCGATGATGTCGTTGACCTGCCACTTGGGGTTCAGCGACGCGTACGGGTCCTGGAAGACGATCTGGATGTCCTTGCGCAGCGGCCGGAGCTGCTTGTTGCTCATGGACGTCAGCTCGCGACCGTCGAACTTCACCGAGCCCGACGTCGGCTTGTGCAGCTGCAGGATCGCGCGTCCGGTGGTGGACTTGCCGCAGCCGGACTCGCCGACCAGGCCGAGCGTCTCGCCGGGGCTCAGCGAGAACGACACCCCGGAGACGGCCTGCACGGTGCCGGTGTTGCGGGGGATGATCCCCTTGCCGCGCACCGGGAACTCCTTGACGAGGTCGGTGACCTCCAGCAGCGGGGTGGTCACTTCGTCTCCTCGTCGAGCAGGGTGCCGTGCACGGCGGTCACTTCGAGCGACTCGTCCGGGTTCGCCACGGCGAAGGCCGCCGGGTTCTCCACGGTGCCGATCTCGTCGTGCAGGAACAACCGTTGCGGCTGCTCGTGGTTCGCCAGGTGTTCCCAGCGGTGGCAGCGGGTCCGGTGGTTCGGCTGCCCCGCCTCCTCCAGCTCCGGCTCCCACTCGTGGCACACGTCGGCGACCAGCGGGCAGCGCGGCGAGAACGAGCAGCCGGTCGGCAGGTTCACCAGCGACGGCGGCGTGCCCTTGATCGGGGTGAGCCGCTTGCCCAGCGTGGCCGGGTTGGGCACCGAGCCCAGCAGGCCCACGGTGTAGGGCATCCGCGGCCGTTCGAAGACGTCGTCGACCGGGCCGGACTCGACCACGGTGCCGCCGTACATCACCTGCACGCGGTTGACCATGCCGGCCACGACGCCGAGGTCGTGGGTGATCATGATGATCGCCGCGTCGGTCTCGGCCTGCAGCCGCAGCATGGTGTCGAGGATCTGCGCCTGCACCGTCACGTCGAGCGCGGTGGTCGGCTCGTCGGCGATGATCACGCTGGGGTCGTTGATGATCGCCATCGCGATCACCACGCGCTGCCGCATGCCGCCGGAGAACTCGTGCGGGTACTGCGCGGCCCGCTTGTCCGGCTGCGGGATCCCGACGAGCTCCAGGGCCTCGACCGCCTTGGCCCACGCCGCCTTCTTGGAGACGTCGTGGTGCGCGCGGTAGGTCTCGGCGAGCTGCCACCCCACGGTGTACACCGGGTTCAGCGAGGTCATCGGGTCCTGGAAGATCATCGAGATGTGCTTGCTGCGGAACGGCTGCATCTGCTTGTAGGTGCGGCCGTTGAGCTCCTGGCCGCGGTAGCGGATGGAGCCCTCGATCCTGGCGCTGTTCGGCAGCAGGCCCATGATCGCCATGGACGACACCGACTTGCCCGAGCCCGACTCGCCGACGATGCCCAGCACGTCACCGGAGTTGAGGTCGAACGACACGTTGCGCACGGCGCGGACGTCGCCGTCGTCGGTCGGGAAGGTGACCGACAGGTCCCTCACCGAGAGCAGCGGCGCGGTGGTGCTGTCGCCGGAGGGCAGGAGGTCCTCCGACACTGCGGGAACACTGGTCATGATCAGGCACGCACCTTCGTCTGCCTCGGGTCGAACGCGTCGCGCAGGCCGTCACCGATGAAGTTGACCGCCAGGGAGAGCGACACGAGCACGATGAACGGACCCCAGAAGAGCCAGGGCCGGTTCAGGAACTGCCCGTAGTTCTCCAGCACGATCACGCCGAGCGAGGTGTCCGGGGGCTGGACGCCCAGTCCCAGGAACGACAGCGCGGCCTCGGTGAGCACCGCCGCCGCGATCGCCAGCGTGGCGTTCACGGTGATGCTGCCGATCATGTTCGGCACCAGGTGCTTGAAGATGATGCGCGGGGTGGTGGCGCCGCACGCGCGGGCCGCCTCGATGAACTCCCGCTGCGCCAAGGACAGCGTCTCACCGCGGGTGATGCGGGCGATCTGCATCCACGCGAACGCGGCGAGCACCAGCGCGACGACGTACCAGCTGCCGGAGAAGCCCTTGACCACGATCGCGGCGACCGCGATCTGGGGGATGATCAGCAGCAGGTCGACCAGGCGCATCAGCGCCGTGTCCACGAACCCGCGCAGGTAGCCGGCGAGCGCGCCGAACGTGACGCCGATGGCGGTGGCGAGCGCCGCCACGATCAGCGCGATCTGCAGCGAGTAGCCGGTGCCGCGCATGAGCAGCGCGAGCATGTCCTTGCCGACCTGGGTGGTGCCGAGCGGGTGCGTGCCGCTCATCGGCTGGTAGGACTTGCTGGAGACGTCTTCGAAGTCGTAGGTCCAGATGAACGGGCCGAGGAAGGCGAAGAGCACCAGGAAGACGAACACGCCGAGGCTCACCATCGCGAGCCGGTGGCGCAGGAAGCGGCGGATGACGAGCTGGCCCTGGGTGCGGGTCTTCGCCGAGTCGAACTCGTGGGCGCTTGCCTCGGGTGCGCTGCTGACCACGCCGCCCTCGGACGCCAGGTTGATGTTAGCCAAGGCGAATCCTCGGGTCGAGGATGCCGTACACGACGTCGGCAACCAGGTTGAACAGCACGATCAGGGTCGCGGTGACGGCGAGCCAGCCCATCAGCATCGCGGGGTCGAACTGCCGCACGGAGTTCACCAGCAGCGTGCCCATGCCGGCCCAGCCGAACACCGTCTCGGTGATGATCGCGCCGGAGAGCACGGCACCGAAGTTCAGCGAGAACAGCGTGGCGACGGGGATGAGCGCGTTGCGGAACGCGTGCCGGAAGATCACCCGGCTCTGCGAGATGCCCTTCGCCCGCGCCGTGCGCACGAAGTCCGAGTGCAGGATCTCCAGCATGGAGGCCCGCTCGAACCGGCTGTAGGCGGCGAAGCTGATCAGCATCAGCGCGACCGTCGGCAACAGGAACGTGCCGGTGTACTTGAAGATCACGTCGCCGATGTCGCCGCTGAAGCCACCCGGCCGCGGGCCCGCGGTGGTCAGCCAGCGGTCCAGCCCCATCGACTCCAGGACGTTGTTGAACTGGATGCCGTAGTTCTTCACGATCACGGCGACGCAGAAGATCGGCATCGAGAACATGAGGAACGCGGTGCTGGTGGCGAGGTAGTCGAAGATCGAGTACTGCTTCACCGCCGCGAGCACGCCGACCGAGACACCCAGGGTGAGCGCGAGCAGCTCCGCCCCGATGACCAGCCGCCCGGTGGTCCACAGCGCGTCGGTGACCGCCGGGAAAACCGCTTGCTTCGCCTGGCCGAGTGCGATGCTCTGTCCCCAGTCACCGGACAGGAAGTCGGTGAGCCAGTTCCAGTAGCGGACGACGATCGGCTTGTCGAGACCGAGCGAGATCTCGGCGGCCTTGATGTCGGCCTCGGTGACGCCGGGGCGGAACCGCATCTCCGCCAGCGGGTTGCCCGCCGTCGCGACGAGGACGTAGCAGGCGAAGCTACCGATCAGCAGGATCGGTATGGATATGAGCAAACGACGAATGATGTAGCGAATCACGACAAGCTCCTGTTGGGCGGCACCCGGCTGCCGGGGGGTGAGGCCGGGCACGGGAACCCCGCAGCGCGGAATGTACGCGCGGTGGTGGCGTGCGGGGAACCCAGGCGAACGGGGCCGGACCTGTAGGCCCGGCCCCGTCCCCTCAGTTCAACCTCGTGTCTTCACAACCCGCTAGTTCTTGGGCTGCCACTCGTTGGCGTTCCAGAGAGCGCCGTAGTAGCTCTGGAAGTACACGCGGTCAAGACCCTTGAACGCCCACATGTTCGGCATCTGGAACAGCGGGAGCGAGCCGTACGCGTTCGCGATCTCCTCGTCGGCCTTCTGGAAGTACTTGAGCGAGTCCGCGATCGAGGTCTGGGACACGGCCGTCTTGAGGGCCTCGTCCGCAGCCGGGACGCTCATGTTCTGCCAGTTCTGGCCACCGCCGGTCTCGTAGATCGACTTCTTGGAGCTCTTGAACGGGTCACCGGACCACGCGAACAGGGCGACGTCGTAGTCACCGTTGGACACGCGCTCGTCGAGGAAGTTCGGGTCGGTGTCGTCCTTGACCTCGATGCCGGCTTCCTTGCACTGGCCCTGGATCAGCTCGACGGTCTGCTTGCGGCGCGGGATGTCGGTGTGGCTGATCCGGAAGGAGGCGCGCAGGCCGTCCTTCGCGAACACGCCGTCCGCACCCTGCGTCCAGCCCGCGTCGGAGAGGATCTTCTTCGAGGCGGCCGCGTCACCCTTGGCCTTCTCGCCGTAGACGTCCTTGTAGCCCTCGTCCTTCGGGAAGAAGATCAGGCTGCCGAGCGGCTTGGCGTCGGCCTGGACCTCGGAGATCAGCTTGTCGATGATGTCCTGGCGCTTGACGCACATGAAGAACGCCTTGCGGATCTCTTCCTTGGACAGCGCCGGGTGCTTGAACTGGATGTCCAGGTGCTCGAACGACAGGCCGGGGCCCGCGCCGAACGTGACGCCCTGGGCGCTGAGGCCCTTGAGCTTGGTGGCCGCGTTCGCGTCCGGCTGCGCGAAGGAGTTGACGGCGACCTCACCGTTCTCCAGCGCCTGCGCCTGCGCGACGGGGTCCGGGATCGCCTTCAGGATGATCTTGGCGGGACCACCGGGCTTGCCGGCCCACTTCGGGTTGCGTTCGAGGGTGACCGACTGGTTGGCCTCGAAGCTCGTCAGCATGTAGGGGCCCGCGCCGGGCATGAGCGCCTTGTCGAAGCCGTTCCACTTGTCGTTCCAGAAAGCGGCGGCCTTCTCCAGCTCGGCGGGGTCGCTGGCGCCGGTCAGCTTGGTGACGTCCGCGATTCCGGCACCCTTCTCCAGGATGTGCGCGGGCAGGACGTCGCTGTTGAACAGGCCCTCGTAGTCCGGGTACGGGCTGTCGAAGGTGCCGACGAACGTCTGGTCGTCCTTGCACTGACCCGTCATCAGGTCGTAGCCCGTGGTACCGGCCGGCTTGAAGTACTTGCTGCCGTCGGCCTTCTTGGCCTTCGTGCTGGCCGAGAACCAGGCCAGGTAGAAGTCGTCGCAGTCCCACGCCTCGCCGTCGGACCAGGTGACACCCTTCTTCAGCTTCCAGGTCACCGTCTGCGGGGACTTCGAGGTGAGCTCGACCCCGTCCATGACGTCCTTGTTCAGGATGACCTTGTTGTTGCCGTTCAGGATGTGCGCACCCGGCTGGACCAGCACCAGCGCGAACGTGTTGTACGAGTTGTTGCCGTCTTCCGTCGCGTTGTTGTACGTCGTGTACGGCTTGTCCGTGGACACGACGACCTGGTCGCTGGACTTCGTGTCCGGTGCGGTGTAGCCGTCCCCGGACTCGCCGCGCGCGGTCGCCATCTCGGCGACGGTCGCGTCGTTCCCGTTCGCGTCCGTGTTGCCGCCGCCGCCACCACCGCACGCACCCAGCACGAGCGCCGCGCTGGAGATCAGCGCGATCGCCGGCAGTGCTTTGGTCTTCCTCATCGACACGTGCCCTCCTAGCACTGGGCGGCCGCCACCAACTGTTCGGTGTGCACACCCGTAACCGTGATGTGCCATACGCGCCCCGAACCGGCACATCGTGGGCAGCACCGTAAGAACCCGTTGAGGTGGCGGTCACTACCTGAGAGGGCGATCGTGACCCAATGGTGACGCCTTGTAGCCCAATGCGATGGCCCGATTACCGGGCGCTTGCGTTCGTTAACCGGGCGCGTGGAATACTGTCAACGAAGACCGCCGAACGTACCAACGGCGGATGAGACCCTTTCAAGGGCCTTTCCGGCCTCGGCGACCCCGCTCGTGAAGATCCACTTCCGGGTGAGCCGCTGCCGTTCCGGGGCGGGGATGCCCACCCGGTGACCGGTTGAACCGCGTCCGCCCGCGAAAGGTTCCCGCCCGCGCGACGGGGACCGTCACTTGTCGAGACGGCGCCACTCGGGCGCACCGCTGAGCACGCCCGCGAGCGGTGCGCCGGCGTCGACACCGGAGACCGTCGGCAGCACCCCGAGCAGGTCGACCACCTGGAACAGCGGCAGCGCGACCGCCTGGGCCTGCAGCTGCGGCTCGACGCGGGTGAGCACGTCGGCCAGCAGCGCCTTGCCGCTGAGCGCCGCGTCGATCTCGGTCTGCACGGCCGGGTCGCAGAAGCCCGCCGGGTTGGCCGGGGTGGGCGTGCCGCCGTCCGGCGCGTCACCGGTGCAGCCGAACTGGCTCGCGAGCCCCGCGGCCGAGTCGCCGGCGTCCACCCGCGGCCCGACGACGACGTCGACGTCCTTCTGCAGCAGCTGCACGGTGAACAGCTCGTCGGCCTTGGGCGTGACCACCTCCGCCGGGATGCCGCGCAGGGCCAGCTGCGCCTTGAGCTGGTTCGCGATCGTCACGTACGGCTCGATCTTGTCGGCCGCCGCGATCCGCAGCTTGAGCGCCTTGCCCGCCTTGGCCCACCCGTCCGGGCCCTTGGCGTACCCGGCCTCGGTCAGCAGCTGCTCGGTGGCGGCCGGGTCGAGCGTGTTGCCCACGATCACCGGGCGGTACCCGGTGCGGCTCGGCGGCACGACGTAGGAGTCGGCGCGGAACTGCGCGCTCGGACCGCTCTGGGTGCCGCTGGCGATGAGCGCGTCCCGGTCGAGCGCGGCGACGACCGCCTTGCGCACCTTGAGGTCCGCGAGCTGCTCGCTGGCCGGCCGCAGGAGGACCTGCGCGACCTCGTTGCGCGGCACGGGCTTCGTGTCGAGGCCGGTGACGGTCTTGAGCAGGTTGACGTCGGCGGCGTCCGCCCGCAGCAGCACGGCCTGGTTGTCGCCTTTGGACAGTGACTCGGCCATCGCGCTGTGCGTGGCCCTGCGCAGCACGACCCGGTCCAGCGTGGTCGGCACCTCCCAGTACCGGTCGCTGCGCTCCAGGATCACCTCGCCGCGCGGCTCGTCCAGGCTCCGCACGGCGAACGGTCCCGCGGTGGCCGGGAAGTTGGTGGCCAGGACGTTCGACCACGTGCCCGGCGCGTCCTTGAGCAGGTGCGCGGGCAGCAGGTTCCCGAACAGGCTGCGCCAGCCGGGAAACGGCTTGCCGAACGCGACCTCGACGACCTTGCCGCCCTCGCGCGCGCTGATGTTGTTGATCAGCCGGTAGCCCGCCGGATCGACCACACCCGGTTCGCTGCGCATGCGCTGCCACAGGTAGTAGAAGTCCTCGGCGGCGATCGGCGCGCTGTCCGACCACGACGCGTCCTTGCGGATCGTGTACGTGACCGTGAACGGCTCGGCCTTCGTGACCTTCGCGCTCACCATCAGGTTGCGGTCGAGCTCCGGCGCGCCGTCCGGGCCCGCGCGGAACACCGACGGGAGCAGCAGGCTGCTCAGCGCTGTCGTGATCTGGCTCTGGGTCGCGGTGGCGTGCGGGTTGTAGCCGCCGGCCACGTCGTCGACGCCGACCACGACCTCCTTGATCTTCGGCCCGGTCGTGGTGGTGATGATCGGGGCCTCGGACTTGGGGACCAGCGGTGGCGGAGGCGCGTTCGTGCAGGCCGCGGCGCCGCACAGCACGGCAGCGGCCAGCACTCCCCCGAGTCGCCTCATGGTCCTCACATTGCCAGAAGGGTGGTTGTGACGTACGGCCAACCCGGGTTTTGTCCACCCGCGTCACCTGGTGGACGCCTGGAGCCGGGAACGGGTTGCGTCACCACCGGGTAGTACGGCTCACCCGGCGGAGTGGTTCGACCCGTGGCACCGGCCCAGCGGCCCGCTGGCGGACGCGCGGCCTCCCGCCGCGCCCCGGCACCGTTCGACGCCATCGCACGCGCCACCGGCCGCCTCAGGCACGGCGAAGGGCGGCCGGGCCGAAGCCCAGCCGCCCTCCTCGTGCTCTTGCTCAGCCGCGCTGCTTCAACCGCGAGCGCTCACGGCCGCGCAGGTTCGCGTCCAGGGTCACCTTGCGCACGCGCACGACCTCGGGCGCCACCTCGACGCACTCGTCGGAGGCGCAGAACTCCAGCGCCTCCTCCAGCGACAGCTTGCGGGGGCGGGCCAGGGTCTCCATCACGTCGGCCGTGGAGGAGCGCATGTTCGTGAGCTTCTTCTCGCGGGTCACGTTCACGTCGAGGTCCTCGGCACGCGGGTTCTCGCCCACGACCATGCCCTCGTACGCGTCCGCGCCCGGCTCCACGAAGAACGTGCCGCGGTCGGCCAGCTGGATCATCGCGTAGGCGGTGATCGAGCCGGAGCGGTCGGCGACCAGGGAGCCGTTGTGGCGGGTGCGGATCTCGCCGGCCCACGGGCCGTAGCCCTCGGAGACGGCGTTGGCGATGCCGGTGCCGCGGGTCTCGGTGAGGAACTCGGTGCGGAAGCCGATCAGGCCGCGCGACGGGACCACGTAGTCGAGCTTGATGCGGCCGGTGCCGTGGCCCGACATGTTCTCCATGCGGCCCTTGCGGTTGGCCAGCAGCTGCGTGACGGCGCCGAGGTGCTCCTCGGGGCAGTCGACGGACAGGCGCTCGAACGGCTCGTGGATCTTGCCGTCGACCGTGCGCGTGACCACCTGCGGCTTGCCGACGGTCAGCTCGAAGCCCTCGCGGCGCATCTGCTCGACCAGGATGGCCAGCGCCAGCTCGCCACGGCCCTGCACCTCCCAGGTGTCGGGGCGCTCGGTCGGGAGGACGCGCACGGACACGTTGCCGATGAGCTCGGCGTCGAGCCGCGCCTTGAGCACGCGGGCGGTGAGCTTCGTGCCGCCGTTGCGACCGGCCAGCGGCGAGGTGTTCACACCGACGGTCATCGAGATGGCCGGCTGGTCGACCGTGATCCGGGGCAGCGCGACCGGGTTCTCGGCGTCGGCCAGGGTGTCGCCGATGGTGATGTCGGCGATGCCGGCGATGGCGACCAGGTCACCGGCGCGGGCGAACTCGGCGGGGACGCGGTCGAGCGCCTCGGTGATCAGCAGCTCGGTGATGCGGACCTTGACCGGCTCGCCGTCCTCGCGGCACCAGGCGACGGTCTCGCCCTTGCGCATCGTGCCGCTGTGGATGCGGCACAGCGCGATGCGGCCGAGGAACGTCGAGGCGTCCAGGTTCGTGACCAGGGCCTGCAGCGGGCCGTCCACGTCGACCTGCGGGGCCGGGATGTGGTCGAGCAGGACCTGGAAGAGGGTGTCGAGGTTCTCCTCGTCGGGCAGGCCGCCGTCCTCGGGCTGGGTCAGCGAGGCCCGGCCGGCACGCGCGGAGGCGTAGACGACCGGCAGGTCCAGCACGGACTCGTCGGCGCCGACCTCGGTGGCCAGGTCGAGCAGCAGGTCGTGGGCCTCCTCGACGACCTCGGAGATCCGGGCGTCGGGGCGGTCGACCTTGTTGACCAGCAGGATCACCGGCAGACCGGCGGCCAGCGTCTTGCGCAGCACGAACCGCGTCTGGGGCAGCGGGCCCTCGGACGCGTCGACCAGCAGCACGACACCGTCGACCATCGACAGCGCGCGCTCGACCTCGCCGCCGAAGTCGGCGTGGCCGGGGGTGTCGACGACGTTGATGATCACGTCACCGTCGGGCGTGTGGCGGCGCACGGCGGTGTTCTTGGCGAGGATGGTGATGCCCTTCTCGCGCTCGAGCTCGCCGGAGTCCATGACCCGGTCGACCAGCTCGGCCCGCGCGGAGAAGGCGCCTGACTGGCGCAGCATGGCATCGACGAGGGTCGTCTTGCCGTGGTCGACGTGCGCGACGATTGCGACGTTGCGCAGGTCGGTGCGCGTCTGAAGGGCGGACGCGGTGGCCGTGGGCACGCAGAACTCCTAGAGCTTGAAGGCGTTGGAGGGGCTCGCGCCGAACACGATGTTGCGCACAGCCGTACACCAGAGTACCGGCCGCGTCGGCGATACCACACAAGAGTGCCAGTGAAGTGAGCCTCACCTACTCTAGCGATACCGGCGGGAGCGGAGTGCAACCAGTGGGTAAAAAGCTCAAGAAGAAGTGCTGCAGGTCGACGCCGCGGTGCAAGCGCTGCCCGGTGCCGCACCTGCTCAAGGAGCGGGACAAGGCCAGGAAGAAGGCGGCGAAGAAGGCCGCGAAGGCCGCCAAGAAGGCACTCAAAGCCGCGTGAACGCCCGCGCGCACCTGGACCTGCTCCAGCGGCACTCGATCGAGAGCGCGCACGCCGACCGGCCCGCGATTCGTGCGCAAGCTCACTCCACGACGGCCCGCGCACGCGCCCCCGAGGGCACCACAGACGCCCGTCTCGGGCACGAGCGGCACCCACGATCGAGCGTTCGGAGGCTCGACCGAGTGGCTGCCCGACCGGCCTAGTGGTTCTGCAGCACGGCCTCGTTCAGCTTGGCGAGCTCGTCGGCGGTCCGCGTCGCCTCGAACTCCAGGACCTGGTGCTTCACCAGCCCCTGCTCGACCCACGGGTCGGTGGCGAGCAGCGCTTCGAGCTTGCCGCGGGGCATGGGCCGCGTGATGATCACGCCGCCCGTCCTCGGCACCTGACGCCCCGAGGCTAGGAAGAGTCCCCGCTCGTACTGCTGCTCGACCCACGCGCGGTGGTCGGGCAGGGCGTAGTCGATCTGTTCCAGCGGCGCGACGTAGTTCAGCAAGACGATGAACATGGAGCAACGGTAGTCCTATACTGCTCGGCATGCGCACGATGAACGCCTTCTGGCGGGCCGCTTTCAGGCGGCCAGACTAGCTGTGCGCTAGCGCGAACCCAGGCCGCCCGGACGGGCGGCTTTTTTCGTGCGTTCCGGGCGGTCCCACACTCGAAGGGACCAACCATGATCAGGCTGTCGGCCATCACCCCGTCCGGCCAGGTGCACCTGGGCAACTACCTGGGGGCGCTGCGCACGTGGGCACGTGAGGGCACGAAGGACGACGTGTACTTCATCAGCGACCTGCACGCGATGACGTCGTCGCACAACCCGCAACGACTGCGATCACTGACCAGGGAGCAGTTCGCGGTGCTGATCGCGTGCGGCATCGAGCCGGAGAGCACGTGCGTGCAGTCCGACCTGATCCGCGAGCTCGGGGCGTTGAACTGGGTCCTGGAGTGCACGTGCACCTACGGCGAGGCGGCGCGGATGATCCAGTTCAAGGAGAAGTCGCTGGGCCGCGACTCGGTGCGGCTGAGCCTGCTCACCTACCCGGTGCTGATGGCGGCGGACATCCTGCTGCAGGGCACCGCGGAGGTGCCGGTCGGCGAGGACCAGCTCCAGCACGTCGAGCTGGCCCGCGCGCTCGCGCGGCGGTTCAACCACGCCTACGGCGACGCGTTCGTCGTGCCGACCGCGGTGGTGCCGAAGGTGGGTGCGCGGATCAAGGACCTGTCCGACCCGGCGCGCAAGATGGACAAGTCGGCGCAGAACTCCACCGGTGTCGTCTTCGTGCTGGACGACCCGGACCTGGTGCGCCGCAAGATCCGCCGCGCCGTCTCGTCGACGGACGGCATCGCGAACCTGACCGACATCCTCGCCTCCTGCACCGGCAAGGAGCCGGAGGACTACACGAGCCGGTTCGCCGACCTGAAGAACGTCGTGGCGGAGGCCGTGATCGAGGAGCTGCGCCCGGTCCGCGACCGCACGCTGGCGCTGCTCGCCGACCCGGCCGAGCTGGACCGCGTCCGCGCGTCCGGCGCGGCACGGGCCCGTGACCGCGCCCAGCACCGGCTGGACGCGGCGCTGCGGCTGTCCGGGCTCAACTGAGGAGATCTCGCAGGGCGGGCACCAGCGCCCGGTCGGCCGGCAGCCAGTGCAGGCCCGGCAGCTCGTCGGCGGTGACCCACCGGACAGCGTTGTGCTCCAACGCTTCCGGCTCACCGCCGGCGAGCTCCGCGGCGTGGATGCGCAGCACCAGGTCGGACTTCAACGGCACGTCCGGGCCGACCTGCTCGCCCACGACGACCGGCACGCCGAGCTCCTCGACGCACTCGCGCACCAGCGCCTCTTCCGGCCGCTCACCGGGTTCCACCCGGCCGCCGGGCAGTTCCCACTGTCCCGCATGGCTTTCGGGGAACGACCGCTGCTGCGCCAGCAACCGTCCACCCCGGACGATCGCCGCACCGACCACGAGCCGTGCCGCCACGAGCTCCGCGCACCGCCGCGCCAGCGCCGCCGACCGCTTCTCCAGCACCCGCAACGCCATGCCGCGCCCGACCGTGACGTCCGCGAACCGCCCGACCACACCGCCGACGGTCGTCCAGCGCACCCGGTCGACCACCAGCGTCCCGGCGCCGGTGGTCACCAGGTCCGTGTGCAGTTCCAGGAAGCCGCCCGCCGCCGACACACCGGAGAGGTCCGCGCGGGTCACCGCGAGCTTCACCCCGAAGGGCCCGGTGAGCACGTCCCCCAGGCACAGCAGCGGCCCCTGCACCTTCACCCCGAAGCCGGTCAGCAGCGACGTGTCGATCAGGGCACCGGCAACCACCGCGACGGGCGCGTCGACCAACGCCGACGCTCGCAACTCAGGCACCCGCGTTGACTACCAGGAGGGCCACCGGATCTCAAACCGCGCGCCACCGGCCGGTGACTCCGCCGCCAGCACCGACCCGCCCCGCCGCTGCACGAGGTGCGCCACCAGCGCCAGCCCGAGCCCGAACCCGCCGGAGGCCCGCCCCCGGTCCTCCTCGACCCGGTAGAACCGGTCGAACACCTTCCCCCGGTGCTCGGCCGGGATCCCGTGCCCGTCGTCGTCGACGATCAGCCGCACGTCCCGCCCGACCGGCACCAGCGCCACCGTGACCGTCGAGTACGCGTACCGCCCGGCGTTGCGCAGCAGGTTGTCCAGCACCAGCTCGACCTCGGACCGCGTCGCCGACACCAGGCACGCCGACGGCGGCGCGTGCAGCCGCACCAGCAGCTCCGTGTCGAACCGGGAGATCGCCGCCTCCGCCTCCAGCACGAGGTCCACGGCCTCGGCCCGCGGCGGCGCCGCCGTGTCCGCCCGCGCGAGGATCAGCAGCGAGTCCACGAGCCGGCTGAGCCGGATCGACTCCTCCACCACCGACTCCAGCACCTCGATGGAGAAGTCCGGGTCCGGGTGCGCCACGGCGACCTCGGCCTGCGCCCTCACCGACGCGACCGGCGACCTCAGCTCGTGCGCCGCGTCCCCGGTGAACCGCCGCAACCGGTCACTCGCCTCGTCGCGCCGGGCGAGGAGCCCGTTGAGCGCCTGCGCCAGGGCTTGCAGCTCGTCCCGCGACGGCGGCACCGGCAACCGCTCCCCGTGCGGCAGCTCCCCCGCCGCGACCCGCATCCGTTCCACGGGCAGCAACGACGACCGCACCGCCAGCCACGTGGCGATGCCGACCAGCCCCGCCACCAGCACCGCCGCGACCGCCAGCCACCGCGTCCCCAGCGTGTTGGCGTTCTCGTACCCGAGCAGCTTGTCGCCGTAGACCTCCAGCCGCGGCGTCCCGTCCGGGAGGAACACCACCTGCCCCCGCCACCGGTACGCCGACGCCCCGTCCAGCCGCAGCACCGGCTCCCCGGCCTTCAACGCCCGCACGTCCTGCGCCGTCAACTCCAGCCGCGGCTTGCCGTCCACCGGCTCCCCCGCCACGTCCAGCACCCGCGGCGGCTCCCGCCGCAGCTCCTGGTCCACCGCGGTGATCTGCACGAGCCCGATCAACGACGGCGCCAGCCCCGTGAACGCCAGCAGGCACAGCAACGCCACCCCCGTCGCCACCACGGTGATGCGGAACCGCAGCGAGCGCCGCAACCACCAGCGACGTGGGTTCACCTGTTCCCCAGCGCACTGTCCAAATCCGGTGTGGACGCGATGTACCCGTGCCCCCTCACGGTCCGCACCACCTCCCCCGCCCCCACGGCCTCCAGCTTCCGCCGCAGGTACCCCACGTACACCTCGACCGCGTTCCGCGTCGCGGCCTGCTCGTCCCCCCAGACCGTGCGCAGCAGCTCGTCCTTCGTCACGACCGACCCGGCCCGCGACGCGAGCACGTCGAGCACCGCGTACTCCCGCGGACTGAGCGACACGTCCTGCCCACCCCAGCTCACCTCCCGCAACCCGCGGTCGATGACCAGCTCGCCCAGCGTCAGCTTCCTGCGCGCGCCCCCACCCCTGCGCAACAGCGCCCGCACCTGCGCCACCAGCACGACGAAGCTGAACGGCTTGACCAGGTACCCGTCCGCCCCGAGGTCGAGCCCGTCGGCCTGGTCGACCTCCCCGTCCTTCGCCGACACCATCAGCACCGGCGTCCGCACCCCGTCGGCCCGCATCCGCTGCAGCACCCGGTACCCCGACAACCCCGGCAACATGATGTCGAGCAACACCACGTCGAACGCCCCGGTCAACGCGACCCGCAGCGCCGTGGGCCCGTCCGCCGCCGTGACGACCTCCATGCCTTCGGCCGACAACCCACGCTCCAACGCCCGACGCACGCCGACTTCGTCGTCCACGACCAGCACCCGAGGCTTCACGCGATCAGCATGCACCCCCGCCTCTCAGGTCGCTCGCAAGGTCTCAGCCGCCTCTCAGCGAGCCTCCCGCGTGATCGAGCCGAAGGCGAGGCGTTAAGCGCTCTTCCTCAGGCGGTTCCGGAACGCAACCACCAACGCAACCGGCAGCCGCCCTGAGCACCAACCAGGTCCCACCAGCCAAAACCCTCTACCCTGAGGTCATCTCAGCACCATCTCAGCAACCCACCAGCAAGCTGGGTCCCACAAGCCCATGGAGGAGGGGACCACAGCGATGAACAAGCGAAAGGTGACCCTGGCCGCGGCAGCGGCCACGGTGGTCACCGGCGCGGCAGGGCTCTCCCTGCTCGCCATGCCCGCAGGTGCCGGCCAACCGCCGACGCTTCCGTCCATCACCCCGGAAGCGCTGGTCGAGCAGGTCCTGACGACGAAGCCGACCGCGTTCGGCGGGACGGTGCAGGTCGAGAACAAGCTCGGTCTGCCCGCGATCGCCGAGATCCCGCAGTTGGCCGACGGCAACCACACCGCCCGGATCTGGACCGACGGCAACGAGAAGTTCCGCCTCGCGCTGCCGACGGGGCAGTCGGAGCAGACGATCGTGAACGACGGCGCGACGACCTGGTCGTGGAGCTCGCAGACCAACGAGGTCACAAAGGCCGAGCACCGGGCGGACGCCGAGAAGGCGCCGGCCGAGGCCAAGGCCGTCGACCCGGCGACCGCGGCCAGGGAGATCGTCAACCGGACCAAGGAGTCGAGCGACCTCAGCGTCGACGGCACCGCCAGGGTTGCCGACCGGGCTGCCTACGAGCTCGTCCTCACGCCGAAGCCGACCGAGAAGACCCTCGTCCGCGAGGTCCGGATCGCCGTCGACTCGGAGACGAAGATGCCGCTGCGGGTGGCCGTGCACACGAACGGTGCCAGCTCTCCCGCGGCCCAGGTCGGCTTCACCCAGCTGACCGTGGGACCGCAGGACGCGAAGCTGTTCGAGTTCACGCCGGCGGCCGGTGCGAAGGTCACGACGCCGGAGGCGAAGGAGCAGCGCGGCGACCACAAGCCGGAGGCGGCGCTGGAGCAGGCGTTGCAGGGCAAGGACCCGCAGTTCTTCGGTGACGGCTGGGACACCGTGGTCGGTGCGCGGATCCCGGCTGAGGCGATGACGCAGGTGCCGGCGCAGGCGCAGGGGCTGGTCGACCGGTTCACGAAGAAGGTCAGCGGCAGCTGGGGCACCGGCAAGGTGTTCACCACGAAGGTCGCCACCGTCCTGATCGCGGACGACGGCCGCGTGGTCGCGGGTGCCGTTCCGGAGCAGGTCCTGTTCGACACGATCGGACAGGTGAAGTGACCACCTCGACCAGCGCGCCGGCGGCCGCACCGACGAAGAGTTCGGTCGCCGCGCGGACCAGGGGTCTGCGCAAGGAGTACGGGAGCACGGTCGCCGTGGACCGCGTCGACCTCGAGCTGCCGGAGGGAGCCGTGCTCGGCATGCTCGGCCCCAACGGGTCGGGCAAGACGACCACGATCCGGATGCTGCTCGGGTTGGTGCGGCCCACACAGGGGGAGATCGAACTGCTCGGCCGGCCGCTTCCGGACGGGGCCGAGCAGGCGCTGCCGCACGTGGGCGCGCTGGTCGAGGGTCCGGGGTTCCACCCGTTCCTGAGCGGGCGGGAGAACCTCATCCGCTGTGCCGCGTTCGAGCCGCTGCTGCCGAAGAAGCAGATCAGGCAGGCGGTGGAGGAAGCGCTCGAACGCGTCGGGCTCGCCCAGGCGGCCCACCGCAGGTTCCGCGGGTACTCGCTCGGCATGAAGCAACGCCTCGGCCTGGCCGCGGCGTTGCTCGTGCCGCGCAAGCTGGTCGTGCTGGACGAGCCCACCAACGGGCTCGACCCGGCCGGCACCAGGGAGATCCGCAAGATCATCGCGGAGCTGCACGGGGCGGGGAGCACCGTGATGGTGTCGAGCCACCTGCTCAGCGAGGTCGAGGCGACCTGCACGCACGTCGCCGTGCTGCACCGGGGAACCGTTGTGGCGCAAGGGGAGCTGACCGAGCTGCTGCAGGCGGGCGGTTCGGCGCTGCAGGTGATCACGCCGGACGTGGAGACGGCGCTGGGCTCGTTGCGCAGCGCCCGGATCTCCGCGCGGCCACTGGGTGACGGCCTGCGGGTCGAGCTCGCGGGGACCTCGGCGCCGCAGGTGATCGAGACGCTGGTGAAGGACGGCGTGCGGGTGTTCGAGGCGACGCGCTGGAAGACCGGCCTGGAGGAGTTGTTCGCGCGGCTCACCGAGGCCGAGGAGGCCGAGCGCGGGATGTCCGCCGTGGACACGCTGGACGGGGGAACGCGATGATCACGCGTCAGCTGGGGTCCGAGGTGCGCTGGATGCTGCGCAGGCCGCGGACGCTGATCGGGTTGTTCGGCCTGGTGCTGGTGCCGATCATCATCAGCTTCGGCATCTGGACGGCCGACGGGGACGGCGGCGGGCCCGGCCTGGCCGCGATCCTCAAGGGCAACGGCCTGGTCGTGTCCGTGTTCACGTTGTTCCTGTCGCTCAACCTGCTGCTGCCGCTGGTGGCGTCGATCTGGGCGGCGGACGGGCTCGCGGGCGAGGCGCAGCACGGCACGCTGCGCGGGCTGCTGGTCGCCCCGGTGTCACGGGTGCGGCTGCTGTTCGTGAAGCTGTTCGGCATCACCGCGCTGTCACTGCTCGCCGTCACGCTGATGGCGGTGGTCGGCATCGCCGCGGGCACCGCGTTCCTGGGCAACGACGGCATGATGACGTTGTCCGGCAACACGTTGTCGACCGGCGAGGGCCTGCTGCGCATCGCGTTCTTCATCGTGCTGGTGACGTTCCAGATGGTCGCGGTGGGCGCGGTGGCGCTGGCCATCTCCTCGACCACCGAGCACCCGCTGGTGGTGCAGGCGGCGACGATGACCGGGATCATCGTGTTCCAGGTGCTGGGCCAGTTCCAGTCGCTCGACTGGCTGCACCCGTTCCTGATCACGACCGGGTTCCCCGGACTGGTGGACGTGATGCGCGACCCGATGCCGCTCGACCAGATCTGGGACAGCACGCTGCTCGCGGGCTGCTACCTGCTGATCGGCACCGGTCTCGCGGCGGCACGCCTGATCACCAAGGACAACTAGCGGCGGAAGCCACCTTCGCTGTTGATCACCTGTCCGGTGATCCACGCGGCGTCGTCGGTGCAGAGCCAGGAGATCAGCCGGGCGGCGTCGTCCGGCTGACCCCAGCGCCGCAACGGCATCCGCTCGTTCACGAAGTCCGTGAGCTCCGGTCCGGCCCACCCCGTGTCGGTCGGGCCGGGGTTCACCGCGTTGACCGTGATGCCCCGCTCCGCCAGTTGGTGCGACAGCGTTGCCACGATCGACGAGAGCGCGCCCTTCGACGCCGCGTAGGCGATCTCGTTCGGCATCGGCCCGAGGTCCTGCCCGGAGGTCAGGAACACGATCCGCCCACCGCCTGCACCGGTCCACTGTCCGGCAAACGCTTGCGCGAGCAGGATCGCCGAGCGGGTGTTCACCGCGTAGTGCGTGTCGAGCATCGCCGCGTCCAACTCGCCCAGCGCCCCGTCACCGCCGGACCGCGCGTGGTTGCACACCAGCACGTCGACGCGCCCGTACGCCTCGACAGCGGCCGTCATCAACCGCTCGGGCGCATCCGGCAGAGCAAGGTCCACACCCAGCCCTCGCGCACCCACCTCGGCCAGCACCTCGTCGATCGGGTCGGCACCCCACGGCTGTGCGGCGTCGTGCGGCACGTGGTGCTGCACGAACAGCTCAGCGCCCAGCCCGGCCAGCCGGGACGCGATCGCGTAGCCGATGCCCTGCCGCCTGCTCACGCCCGTGACGAGTGCGACCCGTCCCCCGAGTTCGCTCATAGGCCGTCATTGCTACCCGATCCGGGCGACCCCGTCCAAGTCGATTGCGAGCCGCACCCGGTCGCCGACCGACACCGGCCCGACCGCCTCGTACTCCTCGCCGCCGATCTCCACGAGCAGCCGCACGTGATCACGCCGGTGCACCCGTTCCAGCACCGTGCCCTCCAGCGGGCCGTTCGCGTCCACGCGCAACGCCGTCGCGCGCAGCCCGACCCGTGCCGCGTCCAGCCCGACGAACGAGCCGGGCACGAACTTGTTGCACCCCAGGAACTTCGCCGTCTCCACGTCGACCGGCGCCGACCACACCTGCGCCGGCGGCCCGACCTGCACGACCCGGCCACGCGACATGATCGCCACCCGGTCGGCCAGCGTGAACGCCTCGTCGTGGTCGTGCGTCACGACCAGCGCCGTCGTGGCCGACTCCCGCAGCAGCCGTGCCAGGTCCACGGCGAGCTGCTCGCGCAACGCCCGGTCCAGCGCCGACAACGGTTCGTCCAGCAGCAGCAACCGCGGCGACGGCGCCAACGCCCGTGCCAGCGCCACCCGCTGCTGCTCACCGCCGGACAGCTGCGTCACGCGCCGGTCGGCGTACCCGTCGAGGCCGACGAGCTCCAGCAGCGACACCACCCGCTTGTCGCGCTCCTCGCGGTCGACGCCGCGCATCCGCAGGCCGAACGCCACGTTCCCCGCCACGGACCGGTGCGGGAACAGCTGCCCGTCCTGGAACACCAGCCCGAACCCGCGCCGGTGCACCGGCACCCCGGCGAGGTCCGCGTCGTCCCACCGCACCGCGCCGGAGGACGGCTTCTCCAGCCCCGCGACCGTGCGCAGCAACGTCGACTTGCCGCAGCCCGACGGCCCGAGCAGCGCCACGACCTCGCCGTCGGCGATCTCCAGCGACACCCCGGAGACCGCGGTCGTCCGTCCATAGCGGACGGTGATCGAGTCGAGTGCCAGTGCCATCAGAACTCCCCGCTGCTCGGCACGCGCAACCGCTCGATCAGCAGCACGCACCCGACCGTGACGACCATCAGCAACGCGCAGGCCGCGTAGGCCATCTGGCTGTTCAACTCCCCCGGCCGCGACATCAGCCGTGCGATCACCACCGGCAGCGTCGGCGACTCCGGCCGCGCCAGGAAGCTCGTGGCACCGAACTCGCCCAGCGCCACCACGTACCCGAACCCGGCCGCCGCCGCCAGCGACCGCCCTACCAGCGGCAGGTCCACCTCGCGCCACACGCGGGCGGGCGAGGCGCCCAGCGTCGCCGCCGCCTGCCGCAGCCGTTCGTCCACGGCCCGCAGCACCGGCAGCACCATCCGCACGACCAGCGGCGTCACCACCAGCGCCTGCGCCAGCGGCACCAGCAGCGGCGAGGTCCGGAAGTCGCCCGGCAACGCGTCCATCGTGACCAGGTAGCCGAAGCCGACGGTCACCGCGGACACGCCCAGCGGCAGCATCAGCGCCGTGTCCAGCACCTCGGCGAACCGGCCGCCTGCGCGCCGCAGCCCGACCAGCACCACCGCCGAGAACACCCCGACCACCAGCGCCACGACGGTCGCGTCGAACGCCGTCCGCACCGAGTTCAGCGCCGCGTCGACCCCGGTCACCGCCAGCGTGCCGCGGTCACCGCGGGTGGCCAGCGCCGCGTACCCGGCGAAGCTCCAGCCGTCCCGGGTGGACAGCGACCGCGTGACCAGCCCGACCACGGGCGTCAGCAACGCCACCACGACCGCGACCGCCGCGAGCACCACCCACCACTCGCCACCGGACGGCCGCCGCGCCAGCTCCTCCCTGCCGCGCAACGACAACGCGGTCTCCCGTCGGCGCCGGGCCAGCGCCCCGAGCACCAGCACCGCCAGCACGGCGGCGAACTGGATCAGCGACAGCGCGGCGGCGCCGGACAGGTCGAACAGCTCGACCGTCCGCAGGTAGATCTCGGTCTCCAGGGTCCGGTAGCGCGACCCGCCCAGCACCAGCACCACGCCGAAACTGGTGGCGCAGAACAGGAACACCACCGCGGCGGCGGACCCGACCGCCGGTGCCAGCGCGGGCAGCACGACCGACAGGAACGCGCGCGGCCGGGAGGCGCCCAGGGCACGGGCGGCGTCCTCGGCCCGCCGGTCCGTGTGCGCCCACAGCCCGCCGACGGTCCGCGCCACCACGGCCACGTTGAAGAACGCGTTGGCCAGCACGATCGGCAGCACCCCGCCGTCGGGCCAGAACGTCCGGAACGCCAGGCCCACCACGACGGTCGGCAGCACGAACGGCACCATCACCGCGGCACGGACCACGCCGAGCCCGCGGATCCGGCAGCGGGCCAGCACGAACGCCAGCGGCAGCCCGGCGAGCACGGCCACGAGCGTGGACGCGGCGGCCTGCCCGAGCGTGAAGCCGACCAGCTCCCAGGTCTCCCCGGCGACCAGCGCGGAGGCCACGCCGCCCTCGCGCAGCCCCAGCGACACGATCGCCAGCACCGGCCACGCGAAGAACAGCCCGAGGAAGGCCAGCGGCAGCAGCGCCGCCGCCGACCACCCGGTCCGGGCCGACACCGGGCCCGTGGAAGACCTCAGCCCTGCACGAGCTTGCGCCACTGCTCGACCCAGGCTTCGCGGTTGTCCTTCACCTTGTCGGCGGGCAGCGTCTGCGGGTTCGCGGGCAACGGCGCGTCCTTGGTCCACGACTCGGGCAGCGCGACGCCCTCCCGTGCCGGGTAGACGTACATCTGCTCGGCCACCTGGGCCTGGAACTTCTCGCCCAGCAGGAAGTCCAGCACCTTCTGCGCGTCGGCCGGGTTCTTCGCGCCCTTCAGCACACCGGCGTACTCGACCTGGCGGTAGCAGGTGCTCAGCACGGCCTTGGTCTTGCCGCCCTCCGCCGACGGCGACGACGCGTACGACACGACGATCGGCCGGTCGCCCTTGGTGGCGGAGAACTCCTGGTTGTAGGCCTCTTCCCAGCCGCTCACGACCTTGACGCCGTTGGCCTTGAGCTTGCCCCAGTACTCCTGCCAGCCGTTCTCGCCGAACTTCGCGATGGTGCCGAGCAGGAACGCGAGGCCGGGCGAGGACGTGGCCGGGTTCTCCACGACCAGCTTGTCCTTGAACCTCGGGTCGGTCAGGTCCTCGTACGAGGTGGGTTCGACCCCGCCGAGCTTGGCCGGGTCGACGTTCAGGCACACGTCGCCGACGTCCACGGCGTGCAGCCGGCCGGTGCCGTCGACCTGGTAGCGCTGCGGGCCCTTCGCGGCCTCCGGCGAGGCGTACTCGGCGAACACGCCCTCGCTCAGCGCACGCGAGGCGAACGTCGAGTCGACGCCGAACGCGACGTCGCCGAGCGGGTTCGCCTTGGTCAGCACCAGCTTGTTCGTCAGCTCGCCCGCGTCACCGCTCGCGATCTGCTTCACGGTGATGCCGCTGGCCTTCCCGAACTCGTCCAGCAGGCCTTCCTTCACGACGAACGAGTCGTGCGTCACCAGTGTGACCTCGTGCGTCTGCGGCGCGGTCGACGTACCGGCCGAGCACCCGGTCAGCACCACAGCGGCGGCGAAAACAGCACAAATCCTTCTCACAGCAACCTCTCCCTACGCCGGTATGACCCGGATCAGGTGGACGGTCGAGGGCTTGCGAGCCCTCCTCTCAGCCCGGCGCTTCACCGGACTCCCGCGGTAAACGCGCAGCCTACGTGACGTGGTGGGACGATCAGGACATGGCCGAGCTGTTGAGCGACGATCAGCTGAACGACGTGCTGCCCAAGCTGCCCGACTGGATCGCCCAGGACGCGGCACTGGTCCGGACCGTGGAGCTCGCGAGCTTCGCGCAGGCGATCACGGTGGTGAACCGGGTGGCCGAGATCGCGGAGAACGACGACCACCACCCGGACATCGACATCCGGTACAAGACGCTGACATTCCGCCTGAGCACGCACTACAAGGGAGGGATCACCGCGCTGGACGTGTCCCTCGCCGAGGAGATCGACGGGGTGGTGGACGCGCTCTCCTGAGTCGGTCAGGATGTGCGTCGCCGCCGCCCGCGGAGATGAGAGGGAACACCCTCATGCGGTTGCGCACACCTTTGACCGTCGTGGCGCTGGCAGGCAGCCTGGTGATCGCACCGGCCGCGGCCGGTGCCGTGCCGTGTGCCGTGACGGACACGATGATCAAGGCCAGTCAGGCGTGGGTCACCAGGGGCACCGACCCGCAGGCGAACAACTGGTCCAACGCGGGCTTCCACGTCGGCAACCTCGCGCAGGTGCGGACGACCGGGATCAGCAACCACAAGACGTGGCCGTGGGTGCAGGCGAACAGGTTCCTGCTCCCGCTGGACCCGGCGGACCCCTTCGCACCGGACGCCCAGGCGACCGGTGAGGCGTACCTCGACGTGGCGTACTTCCACCCGGAGCCCGAGGTGCTGCAACCGTTGCGGGACACCCTGCGGGCCCAGGTGGCGGACGGCCGCACGGACCACTGGCGGTCGCCCGACGCGCTGAACATGGCGCTGCCGTCGTTCACGCGCGTCGCGGTGGCCGACCACGACCAGGCGGTGCTCGACTACTCGTACCGGTCCTACCGAGACCTGCGGAGGCGGGCGTTCGACGAGCTCACCGGCCTGTGGAGCCTGAACGTGCAGACCAACGGCTGGGCGGTGCAGGGCCTGGCCAAGGCGGTGCTGGCGCTGCCCGCGGACGACCCGTACCGCGCCGACTACGCCACGACCCTGCGCAGGACCGCGCAGACGCTGCGGTTCTTGCAGCGCCACGACGGTTTCTGGGGCGCCACCGGCAGGGACTCCGCGGCCACCGCCATGATCACCTACGCGTTCGCGGCGGGCATCAACGCGGGCGTGCTCGACCGCGACACCTACCTGCCGGCCGTGCGACGGGGCTGGCAGGCGCTGCTGACCGCGCTCGACGCCGACGGGATGCTCGGCTGGGTCGCGGCCCGCAACTCGTGGCGGCCCGCCTCAGCCGGCGACTCGGCTGGGTTCGCCGTCGGCAGCTTCCTCATCGCCGGGCAGCAGGTCGTGCGCCTGACGCCGGGCTGCTAGCCCGATCGCGACGAGCGTGAGCATCCCGGCGGCCGGATAACCCCAGCCGAGCACGACGAAGTACCACGGGCGCGGGAAGTCCCAGATGTTCGGCTGGGCCATCAGCAGGAACGAGATCAGGAAGCCGCCGGTCAACAGCACCCACAGGCCGGCGGCGATCTTGCACAGGAGGTGCCCGCCCGCGTGGACCAGCCACAGCAGGGCGGGCACCATCCACACCCAGTGGTGGCTCCACGAGATCGGCGAGACCAGCAGGCCGAGGAACTGGACGCTGACGATCAAGGCCAGCACGTCCTTCGTCTTGCTGACCGCGAACCACGTCAGCGCGGCCGCGACGACGACGGAGACGAGGTAGATCCACCCGGTCTTCACGTCGTGGCCGACCGTGCGGCTCAACGCACCGCGCATCGACTGGTTGATCGCGCTGCCGACCGGCCCGACCCGGCTCGCGTCACCGAGCAGCTGGAACCAGAACTTGTCCGACTGCGACGGTGAAATCACCCAGCCGATGCCATAAGTAGCGGCAAAAGCGACGAATGACCACACGGCGGCCATCCACCTCTTGGTGAGCAGGAAGTACAAACCGGAAATCGCGGGCGTGAGCTTGATGCCCGCCGCGAATCCGACTCCGGCGCCACCGACCCAGTTCCGCGCGCTCGCCATCGTCCCGATGAGGATCGCGCACAGCACCAGGTTGATCTGGCCGTAGTTGAGGGTGGTGCGCACCGGCTCGATCCACAGCACCAGCGCGGTCCACAGCATCGCGCGGCGCGGGTCGCCGAGCTTGAGCAGCTTCAGGCTCGTGCGCACGATGAAGTACAGGCACCCGAGGCAGATCAGCTGCCAGATCCAGCGGGAGGCCTCCCACGGCACCCAGCTCATCGGCGTGAAGATCGCGGCCGCGAACGGCGGGTAGGTGAACGGCAGCGGGAAGACGTCCGCGTACTGGTCCAGCCGCCACTCGTACAGGTCGCCGGAGAACAGGTGCGGCGACCCGTTCCGGTAGACGAGCAGGTCGATCATGGTCATCTTCGTCTGGAAGGCGACCATGAGCAGGTGCCCGACGACTGACAACGCGAGCAGCCACGGCGCTACGGAGAGCACACGCGCTTCCACAGCACGGAGTTTCACGCGGAAAACGTTACTCGACGCAACGAAAGTGGGTACTCGAGCGTCAGGTACACGGGAGAGATCGCTGTAGGGAGTTTTTCTGATCATGTCTGTTGATCTTGTAGTTGCCGCTGTCGCCGCTCTGGGCATGCTGGGAGTCGCGTTCGGAGTGTTCGCCGCAGCCGCCCGCACCAAGGGCAGCCTCTGACACCGTTACCACTCAACCTGGAAAGGGGGAGCCTCCACAGTGGAGGCTCCCCCTTCCGGGTTCGGAGCTCTGGGTCAGAGCTGTTTAGAAGTAGTGCGCACGGCCGCCGATCGGCTTGCCGACGGCACCGAGCACGGCGAGGATGGCGCCGATGACCAGCAGCACCACGCCGATGGTCGTCAGAATGCTGATACCGGCCAGCCATCCGACGACGAGCAGGATCAGACCGAGGACGATCATGACACCTCCAGGTGGGGAATCCTCAACTCGGTTACCCCACAGACGTCGGTACAAACCTGATTTTTTCTAGCCCCGCACGGCATTCAGCTCTGCGCGCACATCTTGTGACGATGCGTCATCACGGTCGCCGATAATGGCCTCGGCTTCCTGCAAATGCGCTTCGCACTGCTCCGAGTCGCCCATTTCCTGGTGCACCTTTCCCAGCAGCACCAGCGAGTGCGCCAGGTTGTAGGTCGCACGCATGGACCGCAGCAGCCCGATCGACTCCTCGTAGAGCGCGACGGCCTCGGCGTGGCGACCGGCCCGCAGGTGCAGTGCCGCGAGCGACTCCAGGTTCCGGCACGTCACCGAGCCCGGCGCGCGGTCGCTCGCCCTCAGCACCGCCCTCGCCTGCTCACCGACCGCGAGCGCGCGGTCGTGGTCGCCGGCCAGCCCGAGGTAGTCACCGAGGGTGGCCAGGTAGTTCGCCCGTTCCACCTCGTCGGCGACGCGCTCTGCCTTGTCCCGCACCGCGAGCAGCGCCGCCACCGCCCTGTCCGGGCGGCCCTGGAACACGTGCACCTGGCCCAGTCCCCTGGAGAGCGTGACCTCGGCCGCGTCGTCGCCTTCGTCCAGCGCCAGCGCCGCCAGGAGGTGCCGTTCCGCCTGATCCAGCTCACGGGCGGCGATGCAGGTGCCCGAACAGGCGCGGTGCAACCGGGCCCGGCCCCAGCGGTCGCCCGCGCGTTCCGCCGCCGCGAGGCCCTGCAGGTTGAGCGCCTTGGCCGCGGCGAGGTCACCGGAGCGCAGGACCGGCAGGTGCATCGAGAACGCGAGCGCCCACGCGACGTCGTCGGCCTTCTCCCCCACCGCGTGCGTCACGACCCGCAGCAGCGTGGCCCGCTCCGCCTCGAACCACTCGCTCGCGGCGGCCAGGCCGGCGACCGGCACGACGACCGCGCGGGCGACCGGCGGCGGGACCGGCGGATCGGCGGCCACGGACCGCACCTGCGCCGCGGCGCGCATCGAGGTGTGCAGGTAGTGGTCGAACATCCGGCGCACCGCGGCGGCCCGCTCGGCTTCGGGCAGCAGGGCCGCGCGTTCGGCCGCGTAGTCGCGCAACAGGTCGTGCTGGCTGAACCGGCCATTCTCACCGGTCTCGACCAGGTTGCCGGCGACGAGCTCGTCGATCGCCTTGCGGGCCTGCGCCGGTCGCACCGCGGCGAGGCTGGCCACCGCGTCGACGGTGAACTCCGGCCCCGGATGCAGGCCGAGCAGCACGAACACCCTGGCCGCCACCGCGCTGACCGACCGCAGCGACCACGAGAACACCCCGCGGACGCCGGTCGCCGGGTCGTCGTCGACGTCGAGCGCGCCGAGGCGTTCCTGGTCGAGCTCGTCCGCCAGGGTGGTGAGCGAGTCGCCCCACACCGCGCGGGCCGCGACGATCCCGAGCGCCAGCGGCAACCCGCCGCAGCGCTTCACCAGCCGCCGCACCGCTCCCGGCTCCGCACCGACCCGCGCCGTGCCGATCCGCCCGGTCAGCAGCTCCACCGCCTGTCCGGCGTCGAGCACGTCGAGGTCGATCAGCTGCGCGCCCTGTCCCGTCACCAGCTCGCCGAGGCGGTTGCGGCTGGTGATCAGCACGAGGGGCGCGGTGCCACCGGGCAGCAGCGGCCGCACCTGCTCCGCGTCACGGGCGTTGTCGAGCACCAACAGCACGCGGCGCGGGGCCAGCGCCGCCCGGTAGGCCGTGAGGAGCGCGTCCCGCGACGACGGCACGGCGCCGGGTGGCGTGCCGAGGGCGATGAGCAGGTCGCGGGCCACCGAGACCGGGTCGACCGGCTCGGCCTGGACGTCGAACCCGCGCAGGTTCACGTGGAGCTGCCCGTCCGGAAACCGGTCGGCGTGCTGATGTGCCCACCGCACGGCCAGCGCCGTCTTGCCCACGCCGCCGATCCCGTTGATCGCCGAGATCAGCACCGGCTCACCGCGCCGGGCCTCCACCGCCGCGCCGATGCGGGCCAGCTCCCGTTCCCGCCCGACGAAGTGCCGGACGCCGGCCGGCAGCTGACGCGGCACGACGTCGGGCGGCACCTCACCGCCGAGCACCTGCCGGTGCGCCTCCCGCAGCCGGCGGCCGGGCTCGACACCGAGCTCGCGGGCCAGAAGACCGCGGACCTCGTCGTAGACCGCGAGCGCCTCGGCCTGCTGGTCCGACCGGTGCAGCGCCAGCACGAGCTGCGCCCAGAACGTCTCCCGCAGCGGGTGCTTCTGCACCAGCGACCGCAGCTCCGGCACGAGCACGGCGGTGTCACGCGTCAGGTCCTGGTCGATGCGGCGCTCCAGCACCGCGGCGTGTTCCTCCAGCAGGGCCGGCACGTCATCGCGGTGCAACGGCTCGGAGACCACGTCCGCCAGCACCGGGCCACGCCACAACGCCAGCGCGGCGTGCGGTTCACCCTGCTCGGCCAGCGCGCGGAACCGCGTGAGGTCGAGCTGTTCCGGCGCGATCTCCGCCATGTACCCGCCGCCGTGGGTGGTGACGCACCCGGCCGCTCCGAGGGCCTGCCGCAGCCTGTTCACGACCATCTGCAACGTCTTGTGCGCACGTTCCTGCGCCGGTGGCGCACCGTCCCAAAGCCGCTTCACCAGCTCGCCGACGGACACGACCTCGTTGGCGCGCAACAACAACGTGGCGAGCAGGACCCGGCACCGACCGCCCGGCACCGTGACCGGTTCGCCGTCGAGCAGCACCTGCAACGGTCCCAGCACCCGGTACTCGGCCTTCACCGCGCCTCGCCCCCGGCCTGGGCGAGCAGGTCGCGCACCCGGTCCAGCTGGTGCAGCTCGAACTCCACGTCCAGCGCCCCCTCGATGATCTGCCGCGCCTCGGTGAGGCATTCGCGCGCACGCCTGGTGTCACCCGCCGCGATGAGTGCCGTGCCGAGGAGGATGAGTCCGTCGGCCACGTTGCTGGCGCTGCGCATCTCCCGCCACCCCACCAGCGCCCGCTCGTAGGAGGCGATGGCCTCCGCGTGCCGGCCGAGGGCGAGGTAGACCTCGCCCAGGTTCTCCTGGTTCGCGGACGGCCCCTCGTCCTGGCCGTTGAACTCCGTCTCGGCGAACTTCTCGGCCGCCCGCAGGCAGAGTTCCAGCGCCCTGGCCCCGTCGCCCACTCTGAGGTGCGCCCTGCCGAACGCGGCGAGGTGCCGGCCCACCTCGTAGCTGTCGTGGTGGTCCTCGATGCGCGGGTGCACCTCGGCCAGCACGTCGAGCGCCTCCGCGTACCGGCCCTGCTTGTCGAAGCTGAACGCGAGCCCGCGCCGCAGGTGCGCCTCCGCGAGGACGTCGCCACCCGGCCGCGCACACCGGATCGCCTCGCGCAGGTGGAACTCGGCGGTGTCGTGCCGGACGCTGTTGATGTAAGTCGCGGCGAGCCTGCGGTGCATGATGCTCTGCGCGTCGAAGTCACCGAGCCGTTGCGCCGCCGCCAGTCCCAGCCGGTGCCCGTGCTCGGCCTCGCGCTGGTGCCCCTGCCGGGACAGGAACCCGTGCAACGCGTGCATCACCCGCCAGACGAAGTCGTCGGCCCCAAGCTCGGCCGCTCGTTCGACGGCGCTGAGCAGCACCCACCGCTCGGCCTCGAACCGGGTCCACGCCGTGTCCACGTCCCGCACCGGGTCGAGCAGCACCCCCGGCGCGGGCGGCCCGGTCACGGTCGGCGGGATGTTGAACGACAGCTGCTGCCAGCACGCGTGCGCGCTGTGCAGGTAGTGGTCGAACATCCGGCGCAACGCATCGGCCCTGACCCCGGCCGGCAGTGCGGCCGCTCGCTCCGCCGCGTAGTCGCGCAGCAGGTCGTGCTGCGTGTACCGGCCGTCCTCGCCGAGGTGCACGAGGTTGCCGCCGACCAGCTCGGTGAGCGCGCGGCGGGCCTGGGTCATCGGGAGCGCGGCGAGGCTCGCGACGGCGATGGCGGTGAAGTCCGGGCCCGGATGCAGGCCGAGCAGGACGAACACGCCGGCCGCGGTGTCGCTGACCGACCGCAGCGACCACGAGAAGACAGCACGGATGCCGGTGGTCGGGTCGTCGAGGTCGAGGGCGTCGAGCCGTTCCTCGTCGAGCTCGTCCGCGAGTGCCGTGAGCGAGTCGCCGTACGCCGCGCGGGCCGCGACGATGCCGAGCGCCAGCGGCAACCCGGCACAGCGCTCGACCAGCCGCCGCACCGCCTCCGGCTCGGCAGCGATCCGGTCGGCACCGAACCGTTCGGTGAGCAGCGCGACCGCCTGCGGCTCGTCGAGCACGTCGAGGGCAACCGGCTGGGCACCCTCCCTGGCCACCAGCCCGCTGAGCCGGTTGCGGCTGGTGATGAGCACCAGGTTGGCCGCCCCGCCGGGCAGCAACGGCCGCACCTGGTCGACATCGCGCGCGTTGTCCAGCAACAGCAGCATCCGGCGCTTGGCCAGCGCCGACCGGTAGGCCGCGACCAGCGCGTCATCCGACTTGGGCACCTCGCCGGGGTTCATGCCCAGCGCCGCCAGGAAGTCGCGGGCCACCGAGAACGGGTCGACCGGCTCGGCCTGGACGTCGAACCCGCGCAGGTTCACGTAGAGCTGCCCGTCCGGGAACCGCTCCGCCTGCCGGTGCGCCCACTGCACGGCCAGCGCGGTCTTGCCGACGCCACCGATCCCGTTGATCGCGGAGATCAGCACCGGCTCACCGGGCCGGGTGTCCATCATCTCGCTGAGCCGGGCCAGCTCCCGTTCCCTGCCGACGAAGTGCGGGACGCCGGCCGGCAGCTGGCGCGGCACGGCGCCGGCCGGAGCCTCACCGCCGAGCACCTGCCGGTGCGCGTCGCGGAGCCGTCGGCCGGGGTCCACCCCGAGCTCGTCGGCGAGGTGCGCACGCACCTCCTCGTAGACCGCGAGCGCCTCCGCCTGCTGGTTCGACCGGTGCAGCGCGAGCATCAGCTGCGCCCAGAACGTCTCCCGCAGCGGGTGCTTCCTGATCAACGACCGCAGCTCGGGCACGAGCACGTCGGTGTCGCGCGTCAGGTCCTGGTCGATGCGCCGCTCCAGCGCCACGACCTGCTCCTCCAGCAGCGGCGGCACGTCGTCGCGGTGCAACGCCTCGCTGACGACGTCGGCCAGCACCGGCCCCCGCCACAGCTCCAGCGCGGCCCGGAACTCCCCCCGCTCCACCAGCGCGCGGAACCGGGTGAGGTCGAGCTGGTCCGCCTCGACCCGGGCCGTGTACCCACCGGACACCGTCCGGACGCAGTTGGCCGCCCCGAGCGCCTGCCGCAGCCGCAGCACCACCGTCTGCAACGTCTTGTGCGCCCGGTCCGCCGCAGGCGGCGCACCCTCCCACAGCCGGTCCACCAGCTCATCGACGGACACGAACTCGTTGGCGCGCAACAACAGCGTGGCGAGCAGCACCCGCCCCCGACCGGCCGGGACCACGACGGGCTCACCGTCGGCGAGCACCTGCAGCGGCCCCAGGACGCGGTACTCGACGGTCACACCCCGAGAGTCTAGGTGTGCCGGTGATCTCACCGCCGGGAGCTGCCGTGACACGTGAAAGGCCCCTCCGCGGAGGGGCCTTTCACGGCGTTCGGTGTTCGGTCACAACCGAACACCGAACGCCCTTGCTCAGACGTTGAAGCGGAACTCCACCACGTCGCCGTCGGCCATGACGTAGTCCTTGCCCTCCATGCGGACCTTGCCCGCGGCCTTGGCGTCCGCCTTCGAGCCCGCGGCCACCAGGTCGTCGAACGACACGACCTCGGCCTTGATGAAGCCCTTCTCGAAGTCGGTGTGGATGACGCCCGCCGCCTGCGGTGCCGTGGCGCCCTGCGGGATCGTCCACGCGCGGGCTTCCTTCGGACCGGCCGTCAGGTAGGTCTGCAGGCCCAGCGTGTGGAAGCCGGCGCGGGCCAGCGAGTGGAGGCCGGGCTCGTGCTGGCCGATCGACTCCAACAGTTCGAGCGCGGACTCCTCGTCCAGCTCCAGCAGCTCGGACTCGACCTTCGCGTCCAGGAACACCGCGTCGGCCGGTGCGACCAGCTCGCGCAGCTCCTTCTGCCGGGCCTCGTCGCCCAGGACGCCCTCGTCGGCGTTGAAGACGTACAGGAACGGCTTGGTCGTCAGCAGGGAGAGCTCGCGGATCAGCGCGTGGTCCACCTCGGACTTCGCGGAGAACAGCGTGCGACCGGAGTCGAGGATCTCCTTGGCCTTCTGCGCCGCCTCCAGAGCGGGGCGGCGGTCCTTCTGCATCCGCGCCTCCTTCTCCAGGCGCGGAACGGCCTTCTCCAGGGTCTGGAGATCGGCGAGGATCAGCTCGGTGTTGATCGTCTCCATGTCGGAGGCCGGGTCGACGCGGCCGTCGACGTGGACCACGTCCGGGTCGTCGAACACGCGGATGACCTGGCAGATCGCGTTGGCCTCGCGGATGTTGGCGAGGAACTTGTTGCCGAGGCCCTCGCCCTCCGACGCGCCCTTGACGATGCCGGCGATGTCGACGAACGACACCACGGCCGGGACCTCGCGCTCGGAGCCGAAGATCTCGGCGAGCTTGGTCAGCCGCGCGTCCGGCAGCGGCACGACGCCGACGTTCGGCTCGATGGTCGCGAACGGGTAGTTCGCGGCGAGCACGTCGTTGCGCGTCAGTGCGTTGAAGAGGGTGGACTTGCCGACGTTGGGCAGGCCGACGATACCGAGGGTCAAACTCACGGGGGACGAGTCTACGGCAGCCGACGGTCGTGTCCGATTCCCGCGAGCCATTGCTCGTTGCCGCTGGCAGGATCGGTGCCATGGTCACTGGCACGGTCATCGACGAGGAGCACGCGTACCGGGTGTGCGCCGCACGGGACGCCCGGTTCGACGGGTGCTTCATCCACGCGGTCCGCACGACCGGCATCTACTGCCGTCCGTCGTGCCCCGCGGTGACCCCGAAGCGCCGCAACAGCCGGTTCTTCCTCACCGCGGCCGCCGCGCAGTCCGCGGGCTTCCGCGCGTGCCGCCGTTGCCTGCCCGACGCCACGCCCGGCTCGCCGGAGTGGAACCTGCGCGCCGACCTGGCCGCCCGCGCGATGCGGCTGATCAGCGACGGCGTGGTCGAACGCGACGGCGTGAGCGGCCTGGCCGCGAAGCTCGGCTACTCGGAACGCCACCTCACGCGCGTCCTCACCGCCGAGCTGGGCGCCGGTCCGCTGGCACTGGCCCGCGCTCACCGCGCGCACGCCGCCCGGTTGCTGATCGAGACGACCGAGATGGCGTTCGCCGACATCGCGTTCGCCGCCGGGTTCGCCTCGATCCGGCAGTTCAACGACACCATCCGCATGGTGTTCGCCTCGACGCCGTCCGACATGCGCGGCCGCGGCAAGGCACCGGTCGGCACACCGGGCCGGATCGTCCTGCGCCTGCCCTACCGGCCCCCGTTCGACGCCGTGGGCCTGCTCGCGCACTTCCGCGCGCACGCCCTGCCCGGCGTCGAGGAGGTCACCGAGGACTCCTACGCCCGCACCCTGCTGCTGCCCCACGGCGAGGCGACCGCGCGCCTGACGTTCCCGGCGGACCACGTCCTGTGCTCGCTGCGCCTGGCCGACGTGCGCGACCTGGGCGCGGCCGTCGCACGGGTGCGGCGCCTGCTGGACCTCGACGCCGACCCGGTCGCCGTGGACACGTTCCTCGGCACCGACCCGGTCATCGGCCCGCTGGTCCGCGCGGTGCCCGGCATCCGCGTCGCCGGCAGCGTGGACGGCGCCGAGACCCTGCTGCGCCTGGTCGCCCCGTTCGCGGGCGTCCCGCTGCAGGTCCCGGACGGTTCCCTGACCCACCTGTACTCGGCGGGCGACCACCCCGTGGCCGAAGCACTGGCGAACGGCAGACTCGCCGTGGACGTGGGCCGCTCGATCGAAGACCTGACCGAAGAGCTCGCACCCCTGGTCGGCAGGCACGTCGCCGACGAGGTGGCCATGCGGGTCCTGGGCGCACCGGACGTGCTGGTGCTCCCGCCACCCCTGCGCGATCTCGCCGCACACGGCCCGGACTGGCGGCCGTGGCGCTCCTACGCGAGCGCACACCTGACAAGGAAGGCAGCAACCTCATGAGCGTCGCACATTCGTCCACTGTGGACACCCCGGCGGGCCCGTTCACGGCCGTCGTCACAGCGGACGGCGCGGTGCTGGCCAGCGGCTGGACCGCCGACCTCGACCTGCTGACGCCGCAGATCCACCCGTCACTGATGCCGTCGGAGATCATCTGGCGCCCCGACCTCGGCACCGTGACGAAGGCCGTGCAGACCTACCACGAGGGCGACCTGACCGTGATCGACTCGGTCGAGGTGCGGCAGAAGTCCGGCCCGTTCCTGCAGCACGCGTGGGACGTCCTGCGCACCGTCCGCGCGGGCGAGCCGGTCACCTACACCGAGTACGCGGTCATGTCCGGCCGACCGGCGGCGGTGCGTGCGGCGGCCTCGGCCTGCGCGCGGAACTCCGCCGCGCTGTTCGTGCCGTGCCACCGGGTGATCCGGATCGGCGGGGACCTCGGCGGGTTCCGGTGGGGGCTGGACGTGAAGCGCTGGCTGCTGGCGCACGAGGGGTCGGAGGGGCAGGAAGGGTAGGAGGGGCGGGAGGTGGCAGGGCCGCGTGCCGGTCGGGGCGGACGCAGGTACGCGGGCCGAGCGGGGACGACGCACAGGCACGGACTGATCGAGGACGCGCAGGCGCGGGACATCCCGAGACGCGCCAGTGTGGACCGGCCAGACACGCGGCACAGGCAGCAGGCGCGCCTACCGGTCCGGACGCACGCAGATACGCGGGCCGAGCGGGGACGCAGCAGGTGCGGGCCGATCGAGGACGCGCCGGTGCGGACCGGCCAGACACGCGACACAGGCAGCAGGTGCGCCTACCGGACCGGGCACACGCACACACGCGGGCCGACCGGGGACGCAGCGCAGGTGCGGGCCAATGCAGCGCGCGCAGATGCGGGCTGACCGGGGACGACGCACAGGCACGGGCCGATCGAGGACGCGCCGGTACGGACCGGCCAGACACGCAACACAGGCGGCAAGTGTGTGTGCCGGTCCAGGCGCACGCAGGCACGCGGGCCGAGCGGGGACGCCGCACAGGCACGGGCCAATGCGGCGCGCGCAGATGCGGGCTGACCAGGGCCGCGCTGGTGCAGGGCCGATTCGGGACGCGCGCAGGTGTGGCGACACCCGGACCCGCGCGCCGCTGGTGCCGGTTGTGGTGCGGGCGGGGCGCCTGGTGCGGCCCCGACCGGCCGAGCGTTTCGCGGTGCTCATCGAGGCCTCGAACCGTCCCGCAGCCGCGCCAACCGCCCATCGGCCCGGCCTACCGTGGTCGCCCACGCAGCAGCGCGCCAGCCACCAGCCGCACGCGTCGACCGCAGGCCGACCCGTGCCCGTCGCCGAACAGCCTGCCGAGCCGCCGCTGACCGTCGCCGCAGCCGTTCCCCACCGACCCACCACAGCGGTCGCCGGGCAACCCACGTCACCGATCACCCGGCTCACCCACGACCGGCCGCCTGCCGACCCCACCACCGGCCGACCCCGCCACCAGCTACGCGTCGGCCGCAGGCAGACCCACCACCGGTCGCCGGACGGCCGCCACCAGCTACGCGTCAGCCGCAGGCGGACCCGCCACCGGGCACCGGGCGGTCGCCGCGCGGCGCGCGGGTGGGCTGGTCAGGCCAGGGAGACCTCCAGCGTCGAACCGGTTCTGGCCTTGCGCACGCGCAGGCGGGTCGGGATGCGTTGGCGGAGCTCCTCGACGTGGGAGACGAGGCCCACGACGCGGCCGCCGGCGCGGAGTTCGTCCAGGGTGTTCATGACGATGTCGAGGGTGTCGGAGTCGAGGGTGCCGAAGCCCTCGTCGACGAACAGGGTGTCGAGGAGGGCGCCGCCGGTCTCGTTGGCCACGACGTCGGCGAGGCCGAGGGCCAGGGAGAGGGAGGCGAGGAAGGACTCGCCGCCGGACAGGGTCTTGGCCGGGCGTTCGCGGCCGGAGTAGTCGTCGAGGACGTCGAGGTTCAGGCCGCCGCGGGTGCCGCGGGCGCCGGCGGAGTCGGAGTGGACGAAGCTGTAGCGGCCCTGGCTCATGCGTTGCAGACGTGCGGACGCGGCGACGGCGACCTCCTCCAGGCGGGCGGCCAGGATGTAGGAGCGCAGGGTCATCTTCTTGGAGTTCTGGCCGCGGCCGTTGATCACGTCGGTCAGCGCGTCCAGCTCGGCGTAGGAGGCCTCCAGCGGCTCCAGGGCCTTCCGCTCGGCGCGCAGGCGGGCGGCCAGCTCGCTCACGCGCTCGAACGCGCCGCGGGCGCGGGACAGGCGGGTGGCGGCCTCGGAGGCGTTCGCGCGGGCCGTGGCGGCCTGGGCGGTCACCTCGTCGAGGTCCACGCCGTCGGCCGGGTCGACCTCGGCCAGCTCCTCCAGGGTGGCGAGGGCGCTGGCGCGGGCGCGTTCCCAGGCCGCGATGCGGTCGTCCAGCGCCTGCAGCTTGGCGGCGGGGCGGGCGGCGGCCAGTGCGGCGGCCACGTCGGCGAACCCGGCTTCCGCGGCCAGTGCCGCGACCAGCGCCTCCTGCTCGGCCACGCGGGCCAGTGCGGCGTCACGGGCGGAGCGGCGGTCGGCCAGCTCCACGAGGGCCTTGGCCAGGCGCAGCAGGTGGTCGCGGCGGGTCAGCACGTCGTCGTGCTCGCCGCGCGCGGAGTCCAGGCGGGCGGCGCGGACCTCGACGGTCGTGGTCAGCGCGGCGTGCTCGGTGCGCAGGCCGACGAGGTCCTGCTCGACGCGGGACTTCTCCGCGCCCAGGTCGCGGGTCTTGGCCTCCAGCGCGACGAACTCCGTCTGGCGTTGCGAACGGCTGCGGGCCAGCTCGGCGGCGGCGCGGTGCTCGGCGACGACCGCGGCGGGCTCGTCGGAGCCGAGCACCTCCCAGCACGACTGGATGCGCAGCTCGGCGGCGTGCTGGGCCTTCTCGGCCGCGTTGCGCCGCTCGAGCGCGGCCTGCTCGTCGCGCGCGGCCACCTCCTCGTCGGCGGCGTCGACCCCGCCGAGTATCGGCTGGGCGGGAGCGGGGTGGCTGGGCGAGCCGCAGACCGCGCACGGCTTGCCGCGCTGCAACGCCGCCGCCAGCTCGATCGCCATGTTCTCCAGCCGCTGGTGGCGGACCTGCTGGAGCACGTCCTTGGCTTTCTGGTGCACGTCGATCGCCTGGTGCAGCTCGTTCTTGCGGGCCTCCAACGCCTTCAGCGCGCCGGGCAGCGCCTCGGCGGCGTCCGCCTTGGCCTTCAGGCCCTCCAGCCGCGCGGACGCCTCGGCCGCCGCGTCGAGCTGGGCCCGGCACAGCGCCAGCTTCTCCGGCAGCACCTCCAGCTCGGTGTTCACCGCGAGCAGGCGGCGTTCGACCTGGGAGGAGGCGTGCTTCAGCTCTGACAGGCGGCGCTCGTCGGCCTTCTGGCGTTCGGCCTCCGCCGCCAGCTCGCCCAGCCCACCGGCCTCCTCGCGGAACCGCTCGGCGTCCTCGCGCAGCTCCGTGCCGGTGTGACCCAGGCGCTGCAACGCCTCCGCGGCACGCGCCTCATCGCGCACCGCGAACTCGTAGGACTGCTGCAGCTTCGCGATCTCGGTGTGCGCGGGCACGACCGGGACGGCGCGGCGGGCGGCGTCGCGTTCGGCGAACCACGCCGCGGAGTCGGCGGCCTCGACGCGGGCCAGCAGGTCACGGGCCTCGCGCACGCGGCGGATCTGGTCGGCCTGCACCCGCGCCTGCGCCAGCAGCGCGTCGGCCGAGTCGGCGAGACCGGCCGTCTCCACCGACCGCTCCTCCAGGTCCTTCACCGTGCGCGACAGGCGGTCGAGCACCGACTCCAGCCAGTCCGGCTCGTCGGAGGGCTCCTCGCCGGCGGCCTCGGCGACCCGGTGCACCAGCTGGTTCGCGCCGCGGCGGCGTTCCTCCAGCACCCGGCCCGCCATCACGCGCCTGTCGCGGAACCACTTCTCGACGTCCAGGAACCGCTCGGTGCCGAAGAGCTTCTCCAGCAGCACCTCCCGCTCGGCCGTGTCCGACCGCAGGAACCGCGCGAACTCCCCCTGGGGCAGCAGGACCACCTGGAAGAACTGCTCGTACGACATGCCGAGCAGGTCCTCGACCGCGCGGGCCACGTCGTCGATGCGGGTGATGCCCTCGCCGTCCCAGCCCTCCAGCCAGGTGAGCGAGCACTTCGCGGGCTGCGTGGTGAAGCCGCCGCCGCGCTTCTTCGGCCGGTCGAACTCCGGCGAGCGCACGATCCGGAACCGGCGGGCCTGCACCGTCAGCTCCAGCGACACCTCGGTCGGCGTCTGCGGGTCGGCGTACTCGCAGCGCAGCTTCTTCACGTCGCCGCGCGCGCCCGGCACCCGGCCGAACAGCGCGAACGCCACCGCGTCGAGCAGCGTCGTCTTGCCCGCGCCGGTGTCGCCGTGCAGCAGGAACAGCCCGTCCGCGCCGAGCTGGTCGAAGTCGACCACCTCCGGCCTCGGGTAGGGGCCGAACGCGGTCAGCTCCAGGCGGTGCAGCCTCATTGCTCGCGCTCCCTCGCCACCGACGCGAAAGCCTCGCGCAGCAACGCCTTCTCCGCTTCCGACGGCTCGGACCCGCGCGCGTCGGAGACGAAGCAGCAGGCCACCTCCTCGTCGGTGCGGCCGCGCACCCGCTCGGCGTAGGTCATGGTGTGCTGCTGGCCCTGCTCCGGCCGCCACTCCACGTGCACCGCGTGCTCGAACCGCTTCTGCAGCTGCCGCAACGCGTCCATCGGCCGGACCGGGTCGGTCAGCACCACCGACAGGAAGTGGTCCTCCAGCGGTGTGTGCGCCGGATCGGTCAGCACGCCCTCCAGCGTGCCCGTGACCGTCGCGAGGGCCCGCGGCACCGGCAGGTCGCGCCGCTCCACGCCGACGAGCCCACCGGCGTCGAGCTCCACCAGCCAGACCGACTTGCGGTGCCGCGCCTCGGAGAACGAGTACGCGAGCGGGCTGCCCGAGTACCGCAGGTTGTCCGCCAGCGTCTGCGGCCCGTGCAGGTGCCCCAGCGCCACGTAGTCCACGCCCGAGAAGACCTGGGAGGACACGTCCTGCACGCCACCGACCGCGATGGTCCGCTCCGACTCCGACGGCGCACCGCCGGTGACGAACGCGTGCGCCAGCACCACCGACCGCGCCGCGCGACCGGCCAGGTCGGCCCGCACCCGCCGCATCGCCTCGGTCAGCACACCGGCGTGGCCCTTCTCCACGACTCCCAGGACGTGCCGCGCCGGTTCCGGTTCCAGGAACGGGATCCCGTACACCGCAACGGGTCCGTGCTCGTCCGCCAGCTCGACCGGCCTGGCCAGCTCCGCGATCGACGTCCGCAGGTGCAGCCCGCCGGCCGCGGCGAACTCGCCGAACACGCCGATCCTGGCCGCCGAGTCGTGGTTGCCCGGTGTGATCACGATCCGCGCCCCGGCCGCGCGGATCCGCATCAACACCCGCGCGCACAACGACACCGCGTCCGCCGACGGCACCGCGCGGTCGTACAGGTCGCCGGAGATGACCACCACGTCGACCTTCTCGGAGGAGACCAGGTCAGCGAGGCCGCCCAGCACCGACTCCTGCTCCACGAGGAGGTCGCGGCCGTGGAAGGTCCGCCCCACGTGCCAGTCGGAGGTGTGCAGGATCCGCATGGGCCCAACCGTAGAGACGGGGTCTGACAAATCTCCGCCAGGGTTCCCGGCGTGTCACCCGATCGAGTTCAACATCGATGGTGGAGCATCATCGGTGCCGTGACCGCAGTGATCATCACCGCCTCGCTCGTCCTGGCGCTCGTGTGCGCCGGGGCGCTGGTGTTCGTCTGGCGCCTGTACCAGGACGGCGTCCGCCGCACCGACGAGGCCATGCTCGCCATCCAGGCCGAACGCGCGCGCGTGGACGCGCAACAGGCGGCGTTGCAGCGCTACGAAGTGGCGTTCTCCAGCGTCTCCGGCCGCGGCGAGCTCGGCGAACAGGTGCTCGTCGAGACGGCGCGCGCACTCGGGCTGAGGGAGAACCTGCACTACACGCTGCAGACGGACGTGGCCGGCGGCGGCTCGGTCCGGCCCGACATGGTGCTCAACGTCGGCGGCGGCCGCGCGGTCCCGGTCGACTCGAAGATGTCGATGGCGACCTGGGCGGAGGCGGTCGAGACCGACGACCCGCAGGAACGCCAGGACGCGCTGCGCGTGCACGTCCGCAACATCCGCTCGCGGGCCGCGGAGCTGGCCGGCAAGGGCTACCAGCGCTGGGCCGACGCGATCTACGGCACGATCATGTTCGTCCCCAACGACGGCGCCGTCGTCGCCGCCCTGGACACCGACCCCGAGCTGCTGCGCTGGCTGCTCGACCGCCGGGTGTTCCTGTGCGGCCCGACCGGGTTCGCCGTGATCGCCTCCTCCGCCATGTTCGCGGTGACCGAACGGGCACTGGCCGACGACGTCGAACAGGTCCGCCTGCAGGCCGGCCGGGCCCACCGCGCCGCCGACAGCGCCATCGACGCGGTCAACCTCTCCACGACCCACCTGCAGCGCTTCCTGAGCGCGCGGCGCCGTGAGCTGGACGCCCTGGAGGGGTTCCGGGCCAGCGTGGAACCACTCACCGACGCCTCCGCCACCCCTACGCCCCTCCCGCTCGTCCGAAGGGCGGACGAACAGTCCGCATAAAAACGCACAGAGCGTGCAATGAGGTTGCTTCTGCGTGAGATAACCACGGACTGACGAACACCGAATGGCCGAACGGCTACCGTGTGCCTCGTGAGTGAGCTGCGTGACCGTCAGGACGTCCTCGACGAGGTCGAGGACTACGACGCCGTGCCGTGGAACTACCGGGCGATCGGCGGGTCGTTCAAGGGCATCCCGTGGTGGGCCGCGATCCTCTGCGCGTGGGTCCCGGCGGCCGTCAGTGCGTTCATCGACATCAACGCCACCAAGACCGTCGGCTGGACGTTCAACGTCGCGTTCTTCGCCGGTGCGCTCGCCGCGATCCTGCTGGTGCAGCGCCGCAGCCTGTTCGCGCCGATGGTGCAGCCGCCGCTCGTCCTCGCCGCCACCGTCCCGCTGCTGGTCCTGCAGACCGGCGAGGTGCAGAAGGGCGGCCTCGCCAGCATGGCGCTGGGCCTGGGCAAGCCGCTGATCGACAGCTTCCCGGTCATGGCGATCACCACCGCCGTCACCGTCGGGCTGGGCATCCTGCGGATCTTCCTGCAGAAGGACCCCAACCGCCCGACCGCCGACGAGGTCCGCGAGGCGAAGGCCGAGCTCAAGGCGCGCAGCAAGCCCGCACGCAAGCCCGCACGCGAAGAGGCTCCGGAGGAACCCGAGGAGCGTCCACGCCGCCCACGGCCCGAGGGGGCCCCTGCGCGTCGTCCGCGTCCCGAGGGTGCTCCGGCCCGCCGCCCACGTCCGGAAGGCGCCGCCCGTGGCGAGCGCCCGGCCGGCCAGCGCCGCCCCCGGCCGCCGCGCGAAGACCGCTGACCAGCCCGACCGGTCGTCCGGGATCGCACCCGGCAACCGCGCACAACGGATCGTGGTCGCTCGACGTCGACCGCACCCCCGGCTGAACGCAAGCGGGGCGCCCCCGCGCACCCTGAGGTGTGCTGGAGCGCCCCGCGGGCACTGCGGAGGACTAGCGGACGAGGTCCTTGCGGAGCTCGCGCGGCAACGCGAAGGCGATCTTCTCGTTCGCCGTCGTGATCTCCTCGACCTCGCCGAAACCGTGCGACTCGAGGAACTTCAGCAGCTCCATCACCAGGATGTCCGGGACCGACGCGCCCGACGTGACGCCGACGGTCTCGACGCCGTCGAGCCACGCCAGGTCGACCTCCTTGGCGTAGTCGACCAGGTACGAGGCCTTGGCACCGTGCTGCAGCGCCACCTCGACCAGCCGGACGGAGTTGGAGGAGTTCTTGGAGCCCACCACCAGCACCAGGTCGCACGACGGCGCCATGGTCTTCACCGCGGTCTGGCGGTTCGAGGTGGCGTAGCAGATGTCGTCCGAGGGCGGGTCCTGCAGCTCGGGGAAGCGGTCCTTGAGCTGCCGGACGCGCACCATGGTCTCGTCGACCGAGAGCGTCGTCTGCGACAGCCAGATCACCTTGCTCGGGTCGCGCACCTCGACGGTGGCCGCGTCCTCGGCGGTGTCCACGAGCCGCACGTGGTCGGGTGCCTCACCGGCGGTGCCCTCGACCTCCTCGTGGCCCTCGTGGCCGATCAGGAGGATGTCGTAGTCCTCCTTGGCGAAGCGCACCGCTTCCTTGTGCACCTTGGTCACCAGCGGGCAGGTGGCGTCGATGGTGCGCAACGACCGCTGCGCCGCCTCCTCGTGCACCGCCGGTGACACACCGTGGGCCGAGAACACCACGAGCGCGCCCTCGGGCACCTCGTCCGTCTCGTTGACGAAGATCGCGCCCCGGTCGGACAGGGTCTCCACGACGTACTTGTTGTGGACGATCTCCTTGCGCACGTAGACGGGCGCGCCGTACTTCTCGAGGGCGAGCTCGACCGTCTCGACGGCACGATCAACGCCCGCGCAGTAACCACGCGGCTTCGCCAACAGGACTCGCTTGGGCATGTCTCCAGGGTACCCAGGACCGTTCCTAGGCATTTGTCGCGCTGTTGCGGCAGGCTAGGACGCATGAAGCCACTGCCATTGGGTGTCCGCGTCGCCGCTGGGCTCGCGGTGACCGCCCTCGAACAGGCGCGGAAGCTGCCGCAGCAGCTGGCCGGACTCCCGTTGACCGTGGTCAGCGAGGCGATGCAGCTGTCCATGCGCGTGCAGCAGCATGTGACCGAACTCGCCATCAAGGGCGACGACGTCCTCTCCGGACTGAGGCCGGCCGAGGAAGAGCCGGAGTGGGCGACGTTCGACGAGGACGAGACGTCCGTCACGACTTCTCAGGAAACTCCCGCCGACGACCCGTGGGAAGAGGAGGAGCGCGCCCTCGCCGAGGTGCCGGAGTTCCTGCCCGCCTACGACGAGCTGTCGATCGCCCAGCTGCGCGCGCGGCTGCGCAACCTCTCGCTGGAGCACCTCGAAGAGCTGCTGCGCTACGAGCAGGACCACGCGGCCAGGCCCGAGTTCATCGGCATGCTCAACCGCAGGATCGCGACGGTCAGGACTCAGTGACCGACAAATCCACGCCGGAGAACCCGTGGCCGGTGCGGACGGTCGCGCGCAAGCTGCTCGACTGGATCAACCGGCTCGGCGAGGTCTGGGTCGAGGGCCAGGTCACGCAGCTCAACGCCCGCAGCTCCACGGCGTTCCTCACCCTGCGCGACCCGAGCGTCGACATGTCCATGTCGATCACCGCCAGCGCGGGCATGGTGCGCGAACTGCAGCTGACCGAGGGCAGCCGGGTGATCGTCCACGGCAAGATCAGCTTCTACCCGAACCGGGGCACGCTGTCGTTGCGCGCGGACGAGATCCGCGCCGTCGGCATCGGTGAGCTGCTCGCCCGCATCGAACGGCTGCGCAAGCTGCTGCACGCCGAGGGCCTCTTCGACCCGCGCCGCAAGCGCAGGCCGCCGTTCCTGCCGCGGAAGATCGGCCTGGTCACCGGACGCGCGTCCGCGGCGGAGCGCGACGTGCTCACGAACGCGCGCAACCGCTGGCCCGGCGCGCACTTCCGCGTCATCAACGTCGCCGTGCAGGGCCCGACCGCCGTCACCCAGGTGATCACCGCACTGTCCACTTTGGATCGCGATCCGGAGTGCGATGTGATCATCATCGCCCGCGGCGGCGGCAGCGTGGAGGACCTGCTGCCGTTCTCCGACGAGGCGATGTGCCGCGCGGTCGCCTCGTGCCGCACGCCGGTGCTGTCGGCGATCGGGCACGAGCCGGACACCCCGCTCATCGACCACGTCGCTGACGTGCGTTGTTCGACGCCGACCGACGCTGGCAAACGGGTGGTTCCCGACGTCGCCGAGGAGAGTGAACGGGTCCGCCAGATGCGCGACCGCGGCCGGCGCGCCCTGCACGGCTGGGTCGACCGCGAACGCAGGCTGCTCGACCAGCTGCGTTCACGACCTGTGCTTTCGGATCCGCACGGTCCGCTCGACCGCAGGTCCGAAGAGGTGAACCGGCTCCGCGAACAGGGCCGCCGAGCGGTCACGCAACGTCTCGACCGCGAGGACGTCCACCTCTCCGGGACGAAAGCCCGCTTGACGACCCTCGGACCAGCCGCCACGCTGGCCCGCGGATATGCCGTTGTGCAACTCGTCACACCCGACGGGCCGGACGGCGTGTTGCGATCTGTGACGGACGCCCCCAGCGGAACACAACTGCGGGTACGCGTCGTTGACGGTGCAGTGCGAGCGGTCGTGACCAGCGGCGCAGCCGATGCGGAAGGGGGAGGTACCGATGATGCGTGATGCCGTGTTCCTGCCCCTGACCATGGAGGCGGCCGGTGAGTGCGCGTCCGGTCTGCGGACGAAGGCGGAGGCGGCGAACAAGGCCGCGGCGGAGTGCTGGACGGAGCTGGTGGGCGACTGCGACACGCCGAGCCGCCGCACACTGATCCTCACCCTGCACGACCTGAGCGAGGCGACGGCGGGCACGGTGCAGTACCGGCGCGTCGCGGAGGCCGAGGCGCTCATCGACGAGGCGGTGCGAGAGGGTGACGGCGAGGAGTTCGCGGAGGCGCTGGTCGGCTACGACCTGGCCGTCGCGACCGTGCTGAGCCGTCTGAGGAGCCAGTCCGCGTGAGTTCGGAAGCACAGAAGGAAACACTGGGTTACGAAGCCGCCCGCGACGAGCTGGTCGAGGTGGTCCGCAAGCTGGAGGCCGGCGGCCTGTCGCTGGAGGACTCGCTCGCGCTCTGGGAACGCGGTGAGGCGCTCGCCAAGACGTGTGAGCAGCATCTCGCCGGTGCGCGCGAGCGAATCGATGCAGCTCTCGCCGTGGTCGAGGAGGACGTTTCGCAGGCGTGATCCCGTGCAAGGATTCAGCTGCCGATCACAAAATCCGGCACGCTGAGTAGTCGCATGGAGGCGCGCAATGGTGAACACCCCCGCGGAACGACGTCGCGAAGCCCCGGACCGGAACCTGGCGTTGGAGCTCGTGCGCGTCACCGAGGCCGCGGCGATGGCCGCCGGCCGGTGGGTGGGGCGTGGCGACAAGAACGGCGGTGACGGCGCCGCGGTCGACGCGATGCGCAAGCTGATCCACACCGTGTCGATGCGCGGTGTCGTCGTGATCGGCGAGGGCGAGAAGGACGAGGCGCCCATGCTGTTCAACGGCGAGGAGGTCGGCAACGGCGAGGGCCCCGAGTGCGACGTGGCGGTCGACCCGGTCGACGGCACCACGCTGATGTCGAAGGGCATGCCGAACGCGCTGGCGGTGCTGGCGGTGGCCGAGCGCGGCGCGATGTTCGACCCGTCCGCCGTGTTCTACATGGAGAAGCTCGCCGTGGGCCCGGAGGCGGCCGACGTCATCGACATCACCGCGCCGGTCGCGGAGAACATCCGCAGGGTCGCGAAAGCGAAGCACAGCGACGTGTCCGACGTGAACGTGTGCATCCTGGACCGGCCGCGGCACCAGGACATCGTGCGGGAGGTGCGCAAGGCGGGCGCGCGCATCCACTTCATCTCCGACGGCGACGTCGCCGGTGCGATCGCGGCCGCGCGGCCCACGTCGGGCGTGGACATGCTCATCGGCATCGGCGGCACGCCGGAGGGCATCATCGCGGCGGCGGCGCTGAAGTGCGTCGGTGGCGCGATCCAGGGCCGGTTGTGGCCCAAGGACGACGAGGAGCGCGAGAAGGCCATCGGCGCGGGCCACGACCTGTCGCGGGTGCTCACGACGAACGACCTCGTGGCGGGCGACAACGTCTTCTTCTGCGCCACGGGCGTGACCGACGGCGATCTGCTGCGCGGCGTGCACTACCGCGCGGGCGGCTGCACCACCCAGTCGATCGTCATGCGGTCCAAGTCCGGCACGGTGCGCATGATCGACGGCTTCCACAGCCTGCACAAGCTGCGCGAATACGCCTCGGTCGACTTCGACCTGCCCGACCACGTGCAGCAGCCGCTGCCGTAAAAGGCAACTGTGAACGCTGAGCGACCAGACGAGTGACCCTAGTCATCGAGTCACTTTTGTCCTTAGTTTCCGAACTGACCCCGGCAACCCTGCGCCGGGTTCAGGAAAGGAACTCAACGATGAGGGCACGTTCGTTGTTCTCCGCATTCGTCGTGGCTGCCGGCGCGCTGCTCGCGTCGGCCGTCTCGGCGACGGCGGCACCCGCCCCCACCACCGACGGCGAGGTCTCGCCGATGATCGTCGGTGGCGGCAACGCCACGCAGGTCTACTCGTGGATGGTCTCGCTGCAGAGCACCTCCGGCAGCCACTTCTGCGGCGGCACGCTGATCAAGGCCAACTGGGTCGTGACGGCGAAGCACTGCGTCCAGGGCTCCTCGGCCGCGTCGATCCGCACCCGGATCGGCACGACCAACCGCACCAGCGGCGGCACGGTCACCGGCGCGTCCCGGATCGTCACGCACCCGTCCGCCGACCTGGCGCTGGTGCAGCTGAACACCTCGGTCAGCCAGGCGCCCGCCCCGGTGGCGTCCGCGTCCGGCGCCGTCGGCACCGCCACCCGCATCATCGGCTGGGGCCAGACCTGCCCGGTGCGGGGTGCGTGCGGCGCCCCGGTCACCCTGCAGGAGCTCAACACCTCGATCGTGAGCGACACCCGGTGCTCGGGCATCAGCGCCGCGTCGGAGATCTGCACCAACAACACCGACGGCAACAAGGGCGCCTGCTACGGCGACTCGGGTGGCCCGCAGGTGAAGTCCGTGAACGGCCGGTGGGAGCTCATCGGCGCGACCAGCCGCTCCGGTGGCGGCGCGAACTGCGCCCAGGCTCCGTCGATCTACGTGGACGTCCCGTACTTCCGCTCGTGGATCAGCCAGTACGCCGGCACCGTCTAGGCACTGACGGCCGCTGAACGCGGCACGAGGGCCCGTCTCCCGATCGTCGTGGGAGGCGGGCCCTTCGCGTTGCACGTGACGCCGCGCAGGTCATCGCCTGACTCGTTCGGCCGGTGATTGAACTCACCCGAGGGTGGTTACCCCGCTACAGAGGGGTGATGAGGATGCGAGTTCTGATCACGACGGTGCTCCTGCTCCTCGGCATCGCGGCTTTTGCCGCGCCCGCCCAGGCTCAGGCGGGATGCACCGTCTACAACGGAGCGTGCCTGGAGAAGCACTCGAACCTGGCGTGGCTCGTCTACAACGGCAAGACGAGCTACGGTCCGGTGCAGGTGAGCCACGGAAGGCCGGGGTACGAGACCCCGGTCGGCACGTTCTCGGTGCTGCGCAAGGTGAAGAACGACTGGAGCGTCCCCTACAACGGCCCGATGCCGAACGCGGTGTACTTCACCGGCGACGGCATCGCGTTCCACCAGGGTGACGTCGCGGTCCAGTCGCACGGGTGCATCCACCTGGCACCCGAGGCATCGCAGGTGTTCTACGACAACCTGATGGTCGGCGAGCAGGTGCAGGTCCTGCCCTAACCGATGGCTGCCCACCAGCTGCCGTCGTCGCGCCCGACAACGGAGGCGCGACCCGCCAGTCCGGTGGGCAGCCATCCGGCCATCCGGTCGAGCTGCCGCCCCACCACGACGAGCGCGGTGGCCTCGTTGCGCACCAGGTCGTCCAGCAGAGCGGGTACCTCCACGGCACTGAAGTCCACATCGGACACCAGCCGTCCGGGCGCCTCCCGGTTCGGGCGCACGGCCCGCCAGCCCTCGAAGCCCTCCCAGTACAGCTCGTCCGCGTCGAGCGGGAACTCCCCGGACGAGATCTTGGGCGACACGAGCGCGATCGTTCCCACGAACCTGTTCACCAGCCCGCTCAGCCTGCGCGGATGACGGACGGGCTCCGGTTTTCCGCCGGTGCGCACGTGTTCCACACCGAGCGCACGGGCGACCCGTTCCACGGCCGCGTGCACCCCGTCCTCCAGCGCCGCCACGACCAGCTCGACGTCCCTGCTCACGTTCAGCGCGTCCGGCAGGGCCAGCCGCACCACCGCGCGGCCGGGCGTGAGCACGACGTCCGGCACCAGGCGGTCCGGCAACGTCAGCTCGACCAGCACGTCACCGCCCCACCCCGCCGTGTCGACCGCCGCGTTGACCCGGCGTTCCACCAGCTCGGCGAGCGGCTGCCAGTACGCGGTGGGTGGCCGTCCCCGAGTCGTCGGGCCCACCCACCACGGCATGCCGGGTGCCGTGTCAGCCCAGCGAACGTGAATCACAGTTCCCCCAGGGGTTGCTGCTGCGCGTCCCCCTGACACGCACAACCCGGTCACTGCTCCCAGCGTACTGGTGGGCGCCACCGCGTTGCGCGTCCTCGGGAACTCCGCCGGGTGTTAGCCCAGCAGGCGCCGCACCGTCCCGGCGATGGCGTCCACCCGTTCGAGGGCCGACCCGTGGTCGAGCCCCTCGTCCTCGCGGGCGAGCGTGTAGATCACCCCGCCCGCGCTCGCGACGTGGTCGGGCACCCACACGATCCCGCGCTCGGCCAGCAGGTCCGCGACGCCGTCGTCGGTGAGCTGGTTATTCGCCGGACCCACGACCAGCCGGACGTCCAGCGCCCGCACCACCTCCGGGCTCAGCACCCCGCCGACCGCCGCGGGCACCAGCACATCCGCCTTCGTCGTGTACGCCTGGTCCGGTTCGACCCAGCCGAACTCGTCCGTCCGCCTGCTTCCGTCCACATCGGACACAACAACCTCCGCACCCGGCAGCCCGCGTGCGACCAGCTCCCCCACCGAGCCGAACCCGCTGATCACGACCTTCCTCCCGGCCAGGTCCGGACTCCCGAACACCTTCTCCGCCGCCGCACCGAGCGCCGCCAGCACCCCGCGCGCCGTCGGTCCGCTCGACGACCCCGTGCCACCGTGCTCCTCCGGCAGGCAGTAGGCGTGCGGGGTGAGCTCCCTGAGCACCAGCATGTCGTCCGGCCCGGTCCCGACGTCGGGCCCGGCCCGGTACTGCCCGCCGAAGGAGTTGATCAGGTCGGCGTGATCCAGCAACACGGCACGCCGCAGCTCGGGCGTGAGCGGCCGGTCGACCACGACGACGCTCTTGGCCCCGCCGTGCGCGATCCCGGCCGCCGCGCACTTGAGCGTCATCGCCCTGGACAGCCGCAGCACGTCGGTGATGGCGTCGGTGATCGCCGGGTACGCCTTCATCCGGCACCCGCCCACCGCCGGGCCCGCCGCGGACGAGTGGATGGCGACCATCGTCGTCATGCCGGAGCGCCGGCCGGTGCGCACGACCAGCCGTTCGTGTTCCCACATCTTGCGTCCTCCCCGAACTTCCACCAGGTTCCTGGTTCGAAGCTAGGGTGATCACCAGCGCTGTAGGTGCTCTGCCGAACGTTGTTCGGCAGACGGATTGCGGGGACGGCATGGACGAACTTGATTCGGCGATCGTGCGGGAGCTCCAGCGCGATGCCCGGCAGTCGAACCGCGACATCGCCCGCAAGGTCGGCGTGGCACCGTCGACGTGCCTGGAACGCACCCGCCTGCTGCGCGAACGCGGCGTGATCCGCGGCTACCACGCCGACATCAGCCCGACCGCGCTGAACCGCTCCGTGCAGGCCCTGGTGTCGGTGCAGGTCCGCCCGCTGAGCCGGGCCGTGATCGACGCGTTCAAGAACTTCGCCGCCGGGCTGCCGGAGGTGCTGTCGGTGTTCGTGATGGCGGGCAGCGACGACTTCGTGATCCACGTGAGCGCTCAGGACAACGAGCACCTGCACGCGTTCCTGGTGGACCGGCTGAGCCAGCGCAAGGAGATCGTCGGCTTCCGGACGTCGATCATCTTCCAGGCCATCGCGAAACACGACCCGGCCCCGCTGCCGTGACGGCGAGCGGGGCCGCGGGGCTCAGCTCGCGTTGCTGGAGTGGCCGGGGAACAGGTGTGCCTGCGGGTTGAGCGCGACCGCGATGTTGTTGACCGCCGTCGCCGCCTCGCCGAAACCGGTCGCGATCAGCTTGACCTTGCCGGGGTACTGGGCGACGTCACCGGCCGCGTAGACGCGTTCGATCTTGGTCTGCATGGTGGTGTCGACGACGACCGCGCGGTGGTCCAGCTCCAGGCCCCACGACTCGATCGGGCCCAGGTCGGCGGTGAAGCCGAGCGCGGCGACCACGGCGTGCGCGGGCAGGGTCTTCACGTCCTCGCCCTTCACCTTGACGTCCACTTCGGACAGTGGCGTACCGCGCAGTTCGAGCACCTCGGCGTCGGTGATGATCTCGACGCCGAGCTCGCGGACCTGGCGCACGGTGGCGGCGTGGGCCCGGAAGTTGGCCCTGCGGTGCACCAGCGTGACGCTGGCGGCGATCGGGTGCAGCGCGAGCGCCCAGTCGAACGCCGAGTCGCCGCCGCCGACGATCACGACGTGCTGGTCGGTGTGCTCGGCCAGCACCGGCACGAAGTGCACCATGCCGCGCCCCAGCCACCCGTCGCCGGCGGGCAGCGGGCGCGGGTTGAACTCGCCCATGCCCGCGGTGATGAGCACCGCTCCGGCGTTGATGGTGGTGCCGTCCGCAAGACCGACCCGCAGACCGTCCTCTGTGGACTCGCAGGTGCGGGCCTGGCGGCCCAGCAGGTAGGTGGGCTTGTACTGCCCCGCCTGCTCGACGAGACCGCTGACGAGGTCGCGGCCGCGGATGGCGGGGAAGCCGGCCACGTCGAAAATCATCTTCTCCGGATACATCGCCGTCACCTGACCGCCCGGCTCCGGCAGGGCGTCGACGAGCGCGACGGTCAGTTCCCGGAAGCCTGCGTAGTAGGCGGCGTACAACCCCGTGGGACCAGCGCCCACGATGAGGAGGTCGACGTCACGCTCCATGAGTGGTGCCCTTCTGCCAGTGGTGGGTGGCAGTGCTGTGATCGAGCGTAGAGACTCGGGGGTATGTCTGAACAGGAGTACCGCGTCGAGCACGACACGATGGGCGAGGTCCGCGTGCCGGTCGACGCATTGTGGCGTGCCCAGACCCAACGCGCGGTCGAGAACTTCCCGATTTCCGGTCGAGGCCTGGAACGCGCCCAGATCCGCGCACTGGGCCTGCTCAAGGCCGCGGCAGCCCGCGTCAACGCCCGCCTCGGCGTCCTCCCCGACGACGTCGCCGCCGCGATCGCCGAGGCCGCCGACGACGTCGCGTCCGGTTCCCACGACGCGCACTTCCCGGTCGACGTGTTCCAGACCGGTTCCGGCACGTCGTCGAACATGAACGCGAACGAGGTCATCGCCACCCTCGCCACGCGCGCACTGGGCCGTGACGTCCACCCGAACGACCACGTCAACGCCTCGCAGTCGTCCAACGACACGTTCCCCACGACCCTGCGCGTGGCCGCCACCGAAGCCGTGGTCACCGACGTGGTCCCAGCGCTGGAACACCTGGAGTCGGTGCTCTCGCAGCGCGCTCTTGAGTGGTCCGACCTGGTCAAGTCCGGCCGCACGCACCTGATGGACGCCGTGCCCGTGACGCTGGGCCAGGAAGCCGGCGCGTGGGCCGCCCAGGTCCGCTACAGCGTCGAACGCCTCAACGCCTCAATCCCCCGCCTGGCGGAACTCCCCATCGGCGGCACCGCGGTCGGCAGCGGCCTGAACGCCCCCTCCGAGTTCGGCGCTCTTGTGGCTGCCGAACTGGCCACGACCACCGGCCTGCCCCTCACCGAGGCCCGCGACCACTTCGAGGCCCAGGCCACCCAGGACGGCGTGGTGGAGATCTCCGGCCAGCTCCGCGCGACCGCCGTGGCGCTGTTCAAGATCGCCAACGACCTCCGCTGGCTCGGCTCCGGCCCCCGCACCGGCCTCGGCGAACTGGCCCTGCCCGACCTGCAGCCCGGCTCCTCGATCATGCCCGGCAAGGTCAACCCGGTGATCTCCGAGGCCACGATGATGGTCGTGGCCCAGGTCATCGGCAACGACGCCACAGTGGCGTTCGCGGGCTCCCAGGGCAACTTCCAGCTCAACGTGATGCTGCCGGTCATCGCCCGCAACGTCCTGGAGTCCGCGCGCCTGCTCGCCGCCGTCGCCCGCCTCCTCGCCGACAAGGTCCTGGCCGGCGCGGAACCCCAGACCGACCGGATGCGCGAATACGCGGAGTCGTCACCGTCGATCGTGACGCCGCTGAACCGTTACCTCGGCTACGAGGAGGCTGCGTCGATCGCGAAGCAGTCGCTGAAGGAACGCAAGACGATCCGCGCCGTGGTGCTGGAGCGGGGGCACGTGCCGGCGAAGCTGTCGGAGGAGCAGCTGGACGAGGCGCTGGACGTGCTGCGCATGGCTCGCGGCGGGCGGTGACGTCCTGGGTGGTCTGCCGCAGGTCATGGCGGACCACCCGGTCACGATGGAGTTCGCTGAGCAGCTGGCCGATGCCTTGCTAGGCACCGGCCAGTTGTCCCGGCTCCACCTCGAAGCGGTGCCGCCCGGACTCGGTCTCGACACCCCAGGGCCGCCGGGTCGAGATGACGACCAGCTCGCGGCCGTTGTCGTCGGCTTCGCGCGTCACGATCTCGCAGTCCAGCTCGACGTCGACCGGGTACGTGGCGTCCGGGGTGAGCTGGCCGTCCGCGTCGAAGATCGGGGGCTTGTCGAAGAGGCTCCAGACGGTTCCGGTGGCGTCGGTGAGCTGAACCTCGACCCAGCCCGGTTGGGGGTCGTCGCTCACCCAGCGCACCGCTCGGCACCTCACCCGCGTGATGCGGCGAGGGAAGCAGAGGTCAGGAGTACAGCGCCAGCCAGATGGCGATGTTGTGATCGCCGGGATTCGCGGTAGGCGTGGATCTTGGCTTCTATGGCCGGTGAACTGCGGTTTTCTTGCTCGGTAGTTCTCACTGGTTTTCGACGCTTTGGGACGTCTCACGGCCTGGAGACGGCCTGGGAGTTGATCAACCACACCTTGGGCATCATCCCCGACACTGGGCCGATCTCGCGAGCAGTGGTGGCGGGTCAAGACACGCTTTCCCGTCTTGACGCGGTGCCGCTGGCCGTGACTGATCATGGCGTGTCGGGGTGGTGCCCTTCGTGCTGCCTGGGGTCGTTGCTCGGTGGCAAGGTGGCGTAGCCGTCGCGGCAGTCGATCGCCGTGCCCGGCTCGGTCAACTGGCCGTTCGCGCGATCGTTCCGACTGGCATCGGCTGATAGCTCGTGGTTCTGGTTCCACCGTCGGTGGTGCGCTGCCGCGCCACCTCGTGGGCCGTGCCGCCGTGGCCGGCGGGCGGAGCGAAGCGGGAGTCCGACGTGCCCGGATGGATGCGGGCCACGCTGGTAGGCGACCGGCCCGCCGCGCGCCGCCGACGGCGGCGCGCCTTGATCCCATATAGCTGAGTTCAGCAGTAAGATGTGCGGCCTGCAACGTCGCCTTTACCGCCAGGAGGATCTTCGGTGTTCGAGCGGATTCATCCAACAGACGTATTTACGCCGAACCGGTTCCCCCTGCAGAAACACAACGTTTATGCGGCTCGCCGCGACGCGGAAGCGTCAATTCGATCCGGCCTGGCCCGGGCACAAGCTCCGGTTCTATATGGCGAGTATGGCGTGGGAAAGACGACGCTAGTGAAGCGATACTTCTATGATCGCAATGAAGGCGGCATTGTGATCGAGTTCCTCACTCCGGCCGGAAAAGGCTTTGATGACGTGGTTAAAGCCGTCCTAGAAAAGCTCGATTACGAGGTCGTAGTCAGCCGCGAGAACAAGGCGACGGTTTCCGCCACCGGCGAGTCGGACGTCAGCTTCTTCGGAATGCTGAAGGCGAAGATCAAACTCAAGGGCGAGTCCACAGGAAGCGAGCGACTCGAGCTAGTTGTTTCATCGCCCACCGACCAGGGATTCTTGCACATTGCCGCTGACGCCAAAGTGACAATCGTCATCGACGAGATGCACAAATCTTCACCATCGTTCCGGCAGCAACTCGCAGAGATGATCAAGGCGGCAAATAACCTCGGTGAAGGTTATGCAAGGTTTGTGCTAATCGGAACCACCCTGGACGCAAGCAAGCTTGTTGATCATGACGCAGGAATCGATCGGCTCATTCGAGAAGTAAAGCTCTCAGTTATGACCGAAGAGGAATCCCGTTTTATTATCACCGATGGAATGAAGCGACTCGGAGTGTCTATTAGCGAGGAGCTGATCAATCGAATTGTTTCCACAGCCGCCGGAGCACCAAGCCTACTCCAGGAAATCTGCCTCGACGTCGCCGAGCTGGCAGTAACACGAGACGAGAAGTCCGTCAAGGACGATGATGTCGACCAAGCCATCCGAAACTTCGTCCTGAACAGCGAAGCCCGTCTCACCCGCCGGTACATGCTAGCCACTAATACCGTCGGCGTTAAGCAATACCGCAAACAAATCCTCAAAGCGGCCGCTAACCTTGACCGCGAGTTTTTCACAATGGATGACCTCACGTCACTCGTTTCGCAATATGTTGGCGAAGACGTTCCCGCCTCCTCCCTGAGCGGCCCACTGCGAGAATTGAAGGACTCCCAGTACGGTTCCGTTCTCACCGACGTTGAAACCCCAGTCGGTGGAAGAGCATACAACTTGAATGCTTTCAAGGATCCACGAATGAAGGCATTCATCCGCGCTATGAATGCAGTCGAAGAACAAGGACTCCTCCCCACTGTGCAAGAAGTTGAGACCCTGCCACCGTACCTGGAAGAAGTCGACTAGAGCTTACTAGCATTTTCATGCCAGCCATAGAATGACAAGCGACTTTAACTTTCTACCAACATAGACCACTACACCAGGTCGACGCCGTCGTGCGCTCGAGTTTGCACAATCGACCCAAATGCATCTATTACGCGAACTGCATAGGCAGGCGACATGGACTCACGCACTTCACCTAGCGTCATCCACCGAATTTCGGACGCTTCTTCGGTAGCACGACTAGGCTCGTCCAGCGGCACACAACGAAACACCATCGCGACGATGCAACGCTTCATATTCTTGTAGACGCCAGTAAGTCGTTCAACCCGGACAGAGATACCAGTTTCCTCCAGAATTTCCCTCCGCGCACCCTCCTCAAACGTTTCCGAAATTTCGAGTACACCACCTGGCGGCTCCCAGTGGCCGTTGTCTCGGCGGCGAATGACAAGAACCTTGCCCTCGTCGTTGACCACGATCCCGGCAACACTCACGGAATGACGGGGCGTCTCAGCCATCGCCTGCACTTTCCCTCAGCAGACGAGTGTGGGAAACTTGAACTCGTCTAGTCGTCTGTAGGAGTAGGTGACCATGCTCAATCTAGGAACTATAGACAGGTCCAACGATCGGCCTCCGTACCGCCAGATCGCGGACATCCTGCGCGCGCACATCGATCACGGACGCCTGACTCCTGGCGAGCAGCTGCCCTCCGAAGCGACGTTGATCGACCACTTCGGGGTAGCCCGGATGACGGTCCGCGAAGCGATCAAGGAGCTGAGGACCGAAGGCCTCGTCGTCGCCCAGCACGGCAAGGGCGTCTTCGTGCGCTCCGCTCCCCCAGTCCGTCGACTCGCCTCCGACCGGTTCGCCCGCCGACACCGCAAGGAAGGCAAGTCCGCCTTCATCGCTGAGGCCGAAGCGTCCGGCCACGTGCCGAGCGTCGACCAGATCCGCGTGACGAACGAGGTTGCCTCGGCAGACATCGCCGAACGCCTCCGCCTCAAGCCGCGGGAACGGGTCATCGTCAGGTCGCGGCGCTACCTGACCGACGGCCGGCCGGTGGAGACGGCGACCTCGTACATCCCGGAGTCGATCGCCAAGGGCACGCCGATCGCAGAGGTCAACACCGGCCCTGGCGGCATCTACGGTCGGATCGAGGATGCGGGATACGAGCTGGCGCGCTTCATGGAAGAGGTGTCCGCGCGGATGCCGACGCCGGACGAGCGCAAGGCGTTGGAGATCGGCGCAGGAATCCCTGTCATGACCCTGGTGCGCACCGCGTACGACACGAACGACATCCCGGTGGAGGTGTGCGACACCGTGAAGATCGCGCACTCGTTCGTCTTGGAGTACGACATCCCAGCGCAGTAATCAGCGCTTGCAAGCGAACAAATCGGAAGACTGATTGAACTTCCCTAGACGGCTAGTCAACTTATCTTGTCTAGACGACTAGACAACTCTGGCACTACGGTCACCGACGTGAAGAGGTGCACAACATGGCAGTCCTCGCAGGTCACAGGTTCCCGATCACCTTCGACGAGTTGTTCCCGCGAGGCTTCCTCGTCATCACGGTCGAGCGGGCGAACGACTACACGAACGGCAAGAGCGAGCCCGCCGTCTGCAAGCTGACGGGTCGTCCGGTGTGGACGGTGCAGGGGACGGACCCTTCCGTGAAGGGCTAGAACACCGGTCAGGTCGCGAAGATCGCGGCCAACCACCAGCCGGTTCCGCCCGAGACGATGCAGGGCACGCCATTCCGTCCTGCGGTGTTCACCGGGCTGGAGGTCACACCGTACGTGCGGGACGGCTGGGTCCACTACATGAACCGGGGCAGGAAGGCAGCTCCGCGGAAGTACGACGCATCGCCCGCTGCGGCGTGAGGCAATGGCCGTGATGTCTGCGGCAGAGCAGAAGGTGACCCGGGAGCGGGTCGCACAGGTGCAGTAAGCTGAGTGAGGCGCACGGCCTTTTGCCTCGGCTGATGCCGCGCAACGGTGCAGGTCCTGAGGATCTGCGGCAGTTTCATGAGAAGAGCGCGGCGGTCTACCTGAGGGTGGGCTGGGATCGACCGGAGCCGTCACCACTAAGCCCTGTAGTGGGCCGACCGTGAAACCCGCCTGGCGCGAGAGCAAGGCAAGAGCTGACCTGACGGCCGCTCTACCGTGATCGACAACTGAATACCCCGTGTTGGTGCGTCGCGCGGGAAACAGCCGGAAGTCTTGGCGGGCGCTCTCGGTCAACCTCGGCCACGATGATCCGGGCTTTACGCTGCGCGTCTACACGCACCTGATGCCGTCCAGCGGCGACAAGAGCCGCAAGGCCGCTATCCCGCTCTTCAAGCCGAAGAAGCGGGCTGACGGCCTGAAGCCGGCCTGACAAGACCAAGCCACCACAAAACGCCAGGTCAGGAGTACAGCGCCAGCCAGATGGCGATGTAGTGGCACAGCGCCGCCACCACGGTCGCCGCGTGGAAGAACTCGTGGTACCCGAACACCTGCGGCCAGGGGTTGGGCCACCGGGTCGCGTAGAACACCGCCCCGGCGGTGTACAGCAGCCCGCCGACGAGCAGCAGCACGAGGGCGGCGACGCCGGCGTGGTGCAGCAGTTCGGGCAGCACGAAGACGGCCACCCAGCCGAGGGCGATGTAGATGGGCACGCCGAGCCAGCGGGGGGCGTGTGGCCAGGCGAGTTTCAGGCTCACGCCGGCCAGTGCGCCGAGCCAGACGACCCACAGCACCGTGCGGCCGGTGTCGGGGTTCATGGCCAGCAGCGCGAACGGGGTGTAGGTGCCGGCGATGAACACGAAGATCATCGAGTGGTCGAGGCGCTTCATCCACGTGCGCACGCGGTCGGACTTCCACGTGATGCGGTGGTACAGCGCGGAGACGCCGAACAGGCCCACGACGGTCAGGCCGTAGACGGACGTCGCGAGTGCCGCGCGAGCGGACACTGTGGACGCGGCCAGGGCGATGAGGGTGGCACCGGTGGCGACGGAGACTACGAAGGACCAGAGGTGCAGCCATCCACGCAGGCGCGGCCGCAGTCCGGGCTGTGGGGGAAAGGACGCGGTGGTCACAGGAACACAGGTTACGCGACCGTAGGTTTTCGACCACGGCTCAGTGATGAACCTTGCACGGCGTACGCTGTTCGGACGTGGCACTCCGCACCCGTGTGAAAGACGTCGCTATCCACTTCTACGAGTGGATTCTCCGGCGCGAGCTGAGCGGGACACAGGTGCCCAAGCACGTCGGCGTCGTGCTCGACGGCAACCGGCGGTGGGCGCGTGAGGCCGGGTTCACGGATGTCGCGCACGGGCACCGGGCGGGGGCGAGGAAGATCCTCGAACTGCTCGAGTGGTGCGGTGACGCGAAGGTCGAGGTCGTCACGCTCTGGATGCTGAGCACCGACAACCTCAACCGGCCGTCGGACGAGCTGGCGCCGTTGCTGGACATCATCGCCGACATCACCGACGAGCTGGCCGGGGACGGCATGCCGTGGCGGGTCAGGCACGTCGGCGCGCTCGACATGTTGCCGGCCGGGCACGCCGAGCGGCTCACCACCGCGGCGGCCAAGACCAGGGACCGCACCGGCATCCAGGTCAACGTCGCTGTCGCGTACGGCGGGCGGCAGGAGATCGCGGACGCGGTCCGCAAGCTGCTGCAGGCCCACGCCGAGCGCGGCGGCACGATCGAGGAGCTCGCGGAGGTGCTGGACGTCGACCACATCGCCGAGCACCTGTACACGTCGGGGCAGCCGGACCCGGACCTGATCATCCGCACGTCCGGTGAGCAGCGGCTGTCCGGGTTCATGCTGTGGCAGTCGGCGCACTCGGAGTTCTGGTTCTGCGAGGCCTACTGGCCGGGGTTCCGGCGCACGGACTTCCTGCGCGCGATGCGCGAGTACGCCAAGCGCCACCGCAGGTACGGCGGCTGACACGGCGAAGGGCGCCCACCGCGAGGTGAGCGCCCTTCGCCGACGACGTGAGAACGTCAGCCCTCGTGGCTGCCGTCGACGTTGCCGTCGTCGCCGTCCACGACGCCACCCGCGGCGCAGGTCTCCGTGATGCTCGGGGAGTAGATCGGCACCGCCGCGCCCAGCACGCCCACGTTGTTGCCGCAGACGCCGACGACGGCGTTGACGTTGTTGGCGTTCAGCACGCTCAGCAGCGAGCCGTTGACCTGGTCGAAGCCGTCAGGCGCCGCAGACGCCATCCCGGTCGCACCGAACATCATGAGGCCAGCCGCAGCAACCGCAGCGACACACGCCTTCTTCAGCATTTCTTCTCCTCGTGGACGGGTATTGCGAGTGAAAACGGTCCAGGGACGCCCGGAAATGACGTCCCTGGACCATGAACCAGCCGAGAACGAAATCAGCCGTCGACGTTCACGTCGTCGCCGTCGACGATCCCGCCCGCGGCGCAGGTGTCGGTGATGCTCGGCGAGTAGATCGGCACCGCCGCGCCCAGCACGCCCACGTTGTTGCCGCAGGCGCCGACGACGGCGTTGACGTTGTTGCCGTTCAGCACGCTCAGCAGCGAGCCGTTGACCTGGTGGAACCCGGGGTAGTAGTGGTGGTCGTCGTGGCCCTCGCCCGCCATGGCGGCCGGGGCGAAGGCGAGCGACAGAGCAGCGGCGGCGGCAACTGCGGCAGCAGTCTTCTTCAGCACGACTATCTCCTTCATGTCGGGTCATCCCCGTCATTCCGGAGTCTTCGGGGATCTCCGGACGCTGGGGTCCTCGCGGAAAAGTTACCCGTGCCGATCTGGCTTCATGTGCGCATTACCCCGATTGTGTGACTACAAGATCAACAACATTCCACCATCAGGTGATATTCCATTCTTGAATCGGCCGCGACCGAGTCTCCGTGGTAGAGGCTCTAGGCTCTCCTGCTCATGGACGCAGGCGAGCTGGTGCGCGGGTACCTGGTGCTGGGGCTGCGGCTCGGGCGGCTGAGGTCCGGGTTCGTGGACTCCTACACGGGCGACCCGGCGCTGAGCCGCATGGTCGACAACGAACCACGCCTGGACCCCGGCGCGCTGGCCACGCACGCCCGCCGGCTGCGCGCCGAGCTGCGGGAGTGCACCGACCTGGCCGAGCCGCGCAGGCAGTTCCTCGACGCGCACCTGACGGCGATGGAGTGCAACGCGCGCAAGCTCGCCGGCGAGCGCATCTCGTTCGTCGACGAGGTCGAGCAGTACTTCCAGGTGCGCGTCCGGCCCGGTGACGAGGACGCCTACGCCCAGGCGCACCGCAACCTCGGCGAGCTGCTGCCGGGGCGTGGCTCGCTGGGCGACCGGCTGGCGGACTTCCGCGACACCGACGAGGTGCCCGCGCGGCGGCTCCAGGGGTGCGTGCAGGCCCTCTCCAGCGCGCTGCGCGACCGCGTGCGGCACCGGTACGAGCTGCCCGAGCAGGAGATCGTCGAGTACCAGATCGTCACGAACAAGCCGTGGAGCGGCTTCAACTACTACCTGGGCGGCTACCGGTCCAGGGTCGCGATCAACGCCGACCTGAACCACCGCATGTCGAACCTGCCGCACCTGGTCGCGCACGAGTCCTACCCCGGCCACCACACCGAGCACTGCCGCAAGGAGGCCGGGCTGGTCCACCGGCGCGGGCACGCCGAGCAGTCGATCTTCCTGATCAACACGCCGCAGTGCCTGATGGCCGAGGGCATGGCCGACCTGGGCCTGCACGCCGTGGTCGGGCCGGGCTGGGGCCGCTGGACCGAGGACGTGCTGCGCGACCTGGGGTTGCGAATGGACGGCGAACTGTCCGAAAAGGTCGAGTCGGCGGCGGCCGGCCTGCTCACCGTGCGGCAGGACGCGGCGTTGCTGCTGCACGACCGCGGTGCGGACCAGGACGACGTGGTCGCGTATCTGCGCAGGTGGCTGCTCGTACCGGAACGCCGCGCACGGCAGATGGTGCGGTTCCTGGCCGATCCGCTGTGGCGCGCGTACACGACGACCTACGTCGAAGGGGTCCGGCTGGTCAGGGCCTGGCTCGACGTCCGCGCGCCCGGCGAGTCGCTCGAATCGCGGTACCTGCGGCTGCTGGACGAACCGCTGGTGCCGAAATCCTTGGAGGTCCAGGTGCGCGACGGCCTGTCGTGGCTTGCCCGCAACGCCGCGGAAAGCGGCGCCTGACCTGCGTGAACACCGCTGCGCACACGTTTCGTGCAGTTTTCGCGGAGATGACAAATTCGGATTCACCTGTGTGGCTTCGTGCAGATGGGGCACTCACGCAGGTAACTTCGGAAGTGGCGGGACGCGACCACTGCGGACCGCGCAGGGAGGCTCTGATCGTGGCTGATGACGTCGCGAGGGGGCCGGCACCCGGCCCTCGTGGTCGACCTGCCTGACGCCGCACGGCGGAAGGCGGGATCGACCGATCAGGGTGGTGCCTGGCCCAGCGAGGAGCGGACGCGGGTGCCGCGTTCGTGAGGGAGTTGCCGTGAACGCACGACGTCCCGCGAGCCGTTCCTCAGGCTCATCGCGCACATCCTCCTCCCGGCGCAAGTCCGCCGCTCCGGCCTTGACCACATATGTGCTGGACACGTCGGTACTGCTGTCCGACCCGCTCGCTCCCACCCGGTTCGCGGAGCACGAGGTCGTGCTCCCGCTCGTGGTGATCAGCGAGCTGGAGGGCAAGCGCCACCACCCCGAACTGGGCTGGTTCGCGAGGGAGGCCCTGCGCCTGCTCGACGACCTGCGCTTGCGGCATGGTCGCCTCGATTCGCCGATCCCCATCGGGGATCTGGGAGGCACCTTGCACGTCGAGCTCAACCACTCCGACCCGGAGGTGTTGCCATCAGGTTTCCGAACGGACTCCAACGACGCCCGGATCCTCGCGTGCTCCCTCAACCTCGCTGCCGAGGGGCGCGACGTCACCCTGGTGACCAAGGACATGCCGCTGCGGGTCAAGGCCGGATCGGTCGGCCTCGCCGCGGAGGAGTACCGGGCGCACGACGTGACCCTGTCAGGCTGGACCGGGATGTCCGATCTGGACGTCGACCAGTCCCTGGTGGACAGCCTGTTCAAGGAGAGCGTCGTCGACCCGGCCCTGCACGAGGGACTGGAGCACGTCGCGGAGCTGCCCTGCCACACCGGACTGCGGTTGCTGGCGGGCACCTCCAGTGCGCTGGGCCGGGTGACCGCGGACAAGCAGATCAGGCTGGTGCGCGGGGACCGGGAGGCGTTCGGACTGCACGGGAGGTCCGCTGAGCAGCGGATCGCGCTGGACCTGCTGCTCGACGCCGATGTCGGCATCGTCTCGCTGGGCGGACGTGCGGGCACCGGCAAGTCGGCACTGGCGCTGTGCGCCGGTCTCGAAGCGGTGATGGAACGGCGGCAGCACCGCAAGGTCGTGGTCTTCCGCCCGCTCTACGCGGTCGGTGGCCAGGAGCTCGGCTACCTGCCGGGCAGCGAGAACGAGAAGATGGGGCCGTGGGCGCAGGCGGTGTTCGACACGCTCGGCGCGCTGGTGAGCCAGGCGGTGCTGGAGGAGGTGCTGGACCGCGGGATGCTGGAGGTCCTGCCGCTGACCCACATCCGCGGCCGCTCGCTGCACGACTCCTTCGTGATCGTCGACGAGGCGCAGTCGTTGGAGCGCAACGTGTTGCTGACCGTGCTGTCACGGCTGGGCAGCAACTCGCGGGTGGTGCTGACGCACGACGTGGCGCAGCGCGACAACCTGCGGGTCGGCCGGCACGACGGCGTGGCCGCGGTGATCGAGAAGCTGAAGGGCCACCCGCTCTTCGCCCACATCACCCTGACCCGCTCGGAGCGGTCGCCGATCGCGGCGCTCGTCACCGAGATGCTGGAGGACTACGCCTCATAGGGTCCTGAGTGGACGAACGGCCCCGCGCACTCCGGTGCGCGGGGCCGTTCGTCCGTGCGGTGCGATCAGTCGAGCGCGCGCTTCATGAAGCCGCGCAGGCCGAGCCCGCCGAAGCCCGCGATCGCCACCACGAGCACGAGCAGCACGACCGGCAACGGGATGTGCGGCACGGCCGGCACCAGCTCCGCGCGCATGCCCTCGCTCACGTACGTCAGCGGGTTCAGCGCGCAGATCACCTTGAACCACAGCAGGTCGTCGCTGAGCGAGCGCCACGGGAACTGCGAGGAACCCGTGAACAGCAACGGCGTGAGGATCACCGCGAACATCACGTTCACCCGGCGCGCGGGCACCGACGTGCCGATGACCATGCCGACCGACCCGCCGGCCAGGCACCCCAGGACGATCACCAGCAACGCGCCGGGAATGCCTTCCCACGCCCAGGAGACGTCGAGCATCACGAACCCGACCGGCACCATCAGCACCGCCGCGACGAACCCGCGGACCGCGCCGAACACGATCTTCTCCACCGCGACCAGCGGGATGGAGATCGGTGCCAGCAGCCGGTCCTCGATCTCCCGCGTCCACGAGAAGTCCAGCACCAGCGGCAGCGTCGTGTTCTGCAACGCCCCCAGGAACCCGTTCATCGCGATGATGCCCGGCAGCAGCACCTGCGCGAAGTCACCCTGGACGTACCCGATGTCCCCCAGCACCTTCGCGAAGATGAAGAGGATGAAGAACGGCTGGATGATCACCTGCGCGAGGAAGCTCGGCAGCTCGCGGCCGGTGACGAAGACGTCGCGCCACAGGATCGCGTTGAACGTGCGCAACTGGCTCACCGCAGCTCCCGGCCGGTCAGGTGGATGAAGACGTCTTCCAGGCTGGGCTTGCCGATCGCGACGTCGCTGACGACGACGTCGAGGTCGCGCAGCACGTTCAGCACCGCGGGCAGCGTCACGGCGGTGTCCGCGTCGGTGTAGACGCGGAACATGCCGCCCACCTCCTCGACCCGCTGCACACCGTCCACTTCGGACAGCGCGGTGCTGATCTTCACGGGCTCCTGGCCGTTCGGGCTGACCGTGACGCTGACGGTGTTGCTGCCGGGCAGGTTCTTCGTGAGCTCGGCGGGCGTGTCGAGGGTGAGCAGCTTGCCGTGGTCGACGATGCCGACCCGGTCGCACAGCTTCGCGGCCTCGTCCATGTCGTGCGTGGTCAGCACGACCGTGACGCCGTCGGCGTGCAGTGCGGCGACGCGTTCGTGGACGAAGAGCCGGGCCTGCGGGTCGAGGCCGGTGCTCGGTTCGTCCAGGAACAGCACCTTCGGGCGGTGCATCAGCGCGCGGGCAATCATCAGCCGTTGCGCCTGGCCACCGGAAAGCGTGTCCACGAGCGCGTTCCGGTGGTCCTTCAGGCCCATGCGCTCGAGGATGTCGTCGGCGAGCTCCTTGCGCTCCGCCGGGCCGATGCCGTGGTAGGCGGCGTGGAACAGCAGGTTCTGCCGTGCGTTGAGCGAGCGGTCGAGGTTGTTGCGCTGCGGCACGACCGCCAGCAGCTGCCGCGCGCGCTTGGAGTCGGCGACCACGTCGACGCCCTCCACGAGCGCCTGCCCCGAGGTGGGGCGGACGCGCGTGGTGAGCACGCCGACGGTGGTCGTCTTGCCGGCTCCGTTCGGGCCGAGCAGGCCGAACACCTCACCGCGGCGGACGGTGAAGCTCAGGCCGTCCACCGCCGGTTTTTGTCCGGGTTTGTAGATTTTGCGGAGTTCTCTGACCGAGACCGCGTCATCCATTTCTCACCAACCCCCTGGCAACGGCCGCCCTTCCGCGAACCCCGCAGCGGACTGGATGCCGAGAACTGCCTTGTCGTGGAACTCCTCCAGCGAGGCCGCACCCGCGTAAGTGCAGGCCGAGCGAACGCCGGACGTTATCGCGTCGAGCAGATCCTCCACGCTGGGACGCGCTGGGTCCAACCGCATTTTCGACGTGGAGATGCCTTCTTCGAACAGGCCCTTCTTGGCCCGGTCGAACGCGTTGTCGCTGCGCGTGCGCGCCGTGACGGCCCGCTTCGACGCCATTCCAAAGGATTCTTTGTACAGGTTGCCGCGCTCGTCGCGCTGGAGGTCGCCGGGCGACTCGTAGGTGCCGGCGAACCAGCTGCCGACCATCACGCTGCTCGCACCGGCCGCGAGGGCCAGCGCCACGTCGCGCGGGTGGCGCACGCCGCCGTCGGCCCACACGTGCTTGCCGAGCCTGCGCGCCTCCGCCGAGCACTCGGCGACCGCGCTGAACTGCGGCCGGCCGACGCCGGTCATCATCCGGGTGGTGCACATCGCGCCCGGCCCGACACCGACCTTGATGATGTCCGCGCCCGCTTCGACCAGGTCGCGCACGCCCTCCCTGGTGACGACGTTGCCCGCGGCGATCGGCACGGTCGGGCTGGCCTCGCGGACCGCCCTGACCGCACTGATCATCTTCTCCTGGTGGCCGTGCGCGGTGTCCACGACCAGCACGTCCACGCCGGCCTTGAGCAGCGCCTCCGCCTTGGCCCTGACGTCGCCGTTGACCCCGACCGCGGCGGCGATCCGCAGCTGCCCGTCCTCGTCGGCGGCCGGCCTGTAGATCTCGGCCCGCAGCGCCGAAAGCTCGGTCAGCACGCCGCGCAGGCGCTGCTGCTCGTCCACGCCCAAGGCGATCCTGTGCGTGCTGTGGTGGAGGTGTTCGAACACGTCCTGCGGCTTGGTGCCGAGCGGCAGCTGGAGGACGTCGGTGTTCATCACGTCGCCGATGCGCGCGAACCGGTCGACGCCGGTGCACGCCGCCTCGTCGACGACGCCGATGGGCCGGCCACCGTCGTCCACGACGACGACCGCGCCGTGTGCGCGCTTGTGCATGAGGTTCCACGCGTCCGCGACGGCGTCACCCGTGGTGAGCGTCAGGGGCGTGTCCCAGACCGGGTGCCGCTCCTTGACCCACGAGATGATCTCCGCGACGGCCTCCGTGGGCACGTCCTGCGGGATGACGACGAGCCCGCCGCGCCGCGCGATGGTCTCGGCCATCCTGCGCCCGGCCACGGCCGTCATGTTCGCCACGACGATCGGGATGGTGGCGCCGGTGCCGTCCGAGGTGGACAGGTCGACGCCGAACCGCGACTCCACGGCGCTGCGGCCGGGGATGAGGAAGACGTCGTCGTAGGTCAGGTCGTATGAGGGTCGATGCCCTTCGATGAACCGCACGTGCTTCCACGATACCCGCAGCCGGCCGGATGGCCAGCCGCGTCACGGCCGCCAGACGTACGGGGTCGTTGTCGTCACAGCGACGAACCCGAGCCGTTCCAGGATCGGCCGCGAGTCCTCGGAGGCGTCGACCTGGAGGTAGGTGATGCCGCGCTGGACCGCGACCCGTGCCCGGTGAGCGACCAGCGCCCGGTAGATCCCCCTGCCCCGCCACCGCTCCAGCGTGGACCCGCCCCACAGCCCGCCGAACTCGGTGCCCGGCACGATCTCCAGCCGCGCGGCCGACACGACCCGCCCCTCGGCCTCCGCGACGACGACCACCACGTCGGGGTCGTCCTTGATGGAGACCAGCCGGTCGGCGATCGCACCGCAGTCCTTGCCCCAGACCTCGCTCAGGCAGTCGCCGATGCGCCGCATGTCGGCTTCCTCGCGGGTCTCGCGCAGCACCACCCCGTCGAGCTCGACCGGGCCGGTCATCTCCCCCGCGAGGCCGATGAGGACGGTCTCGCGGTCGTCGGCGACGAATCCGGCGGCCTCCAGGCGTGCGGGCAGGTCGGCCGGGCGGTCGTGGCCCCACGTCTTCCACTCGACCGGCTGGCCACGCCCGGCGAAGAAGTCCCGTTGGCGGGCGATCAGCTCGTCCAGCTCGGCGCCGGTGACGCCGAGGTCGGGCGGGCCGGCGACGTTGCCGCCGGCAGGTCCCTCCACGCGGAACAGCGGGCCGTCGCGGTGCACGGGCGCGCCGGGCACCGCGTTCGCCCACTCGGCGGGGCGGGCCTGGGTGTCGTAGGCGCTCAGCAGCGCGGCAGCATCGGTCACCGGGTCAACGCTATGGCCGCCGGTTCCTCGGCCGCACGCGATTTACCGCCGGTGCCGCGGTGCAGGGCGATGGCGCAGCCGAGTGTCACGGTGACGACGCCGACCACCGACACGAAGGTCAGGTCCTGCACGCCCAGCAGCACGGACGCCGCCAGCCCGGCGACCGGCATCAGGCCGATCAGCACCCCCGCGCGGTCGGACCCGAGCCGGTTCACGGCGAAGTACCAGAGGCCGAACGCCAGCGCGGTGACCAGGACGGCCAGCGACACCAGCGCGAAGGCCTGCCGGGTGTCGGGCACCTGCCAGCCGCCGACGAACGTGCCCGCCACCGAGCCGATCACGGCGGCGATGATGCACGTCCAGGTCGCCACGCCGAGCACGCCGAGCCGTTTCACGACACCGACCGCGAAGAGGGTGAAGCAGACCTCGCCACCCATCGTGAGCAGGGCGAGCAGCAGGCCGGGGCCGTGCCAGGCGCCACCGCCGGACAGCACCACGACGCCCGCGGCCACCACCGCGGCACCGACGACGGCGGCGAGCGAGCGTTGCCGGGCCAGCAGGGCGAGCGCGATCGGCGAGGCGCCCATGACGGCGGCCACGAAGCCGGGTTCGGCGTACTGCTGGGCGGCGAGCAGCAGGGCGTTGAAGCCGAGCATGCCGGTCAGGACCACGCCGAGCAGCGGCGGGAGGTCGCGCCACGACGGCATGGGCAGGCGGCGGGCGACCAGCAGCAGGATCACCGCGGCGAGGGCGTAGCGCATGGCCTGACCGGTCAGGACCGGGTAGCCCTCCAGCATCCCCGTGATCGGAACCGACGCGCCGACGATCGTTGCCGCTGTCGCTCCCGCGGCCACCCCGAGTCTCATGCCCCAGAGCTTCGCCGCGAACTGGTCCAGATTTAAGCTCCACTTCGATGTCTGCGAACTGGTCCACTTTTCGTGAGCTGCTGTTGCCGGAGCACCAGCGGCGCCGCGGTGTGGAGGCGGCGCTGCGCAGGGCGATCCGGGACGGGCGGCTCACGCCGGGCACGCGGCTGCCGTCGTCCCGCGACCTGGCCGCACAGCTCGACGTCGCGCGCGGCACGGTCACGTCGGCCTACACGCAGCTCGTGGCGGAGGGGTACCTCACGGCGCGGCGCGGGTCGGGCACGACGGTCGCCGCGCTCGGACCGGCCGGGACGTGCGGGGTGCCGGAGCCGCCGCGGCGGTGGCGGTACAACCTGCGGCCGGGACTGCCCGCGCTGAGCGCGTTCCCGCGCGCCGACTGGGTCGCGGCGCACCGGGCGGCGCTGGCCGAGCTGCCCGACGACGACCTGGCGTACCCGGACCCCGCGGGATTCCTGGGGCTGCGCAAGGAGATCGTCGACTACCTGGCGCGGGTGCGCGCGGTCGTGGCACGGGACGCGGTGATCACGAACGGCGCGGCGGACGGGCTGCAGCTGACCGCCCGGCTGCTCAACGGATCGATCGCGGTCGAGGAGCCCAGCCACTTCGGCGGCGCGGACATGCTGCGCTCGCACGGGCTCACCCCGGTGCCGATTCCCGTGGACGACAAGGGCATCCGGGTCGACCTGCTGGCGCGGACGGACTGCCGGGCGGTGCTCGTGACGGCGGCGCACCAGTTCCCGCTGGGCGTGGTGCTGCACCCGGAACGGCGGCGGGCGCTCGTGGAGTGGGCGCGCTCCCGCGACGGGTTGATCATCGAGGACGACTACGACGCCGAGCACCGCTACGACCGGCCGGCGCTGGGGGCGTTGCAGGCGCTGGCGCCCGACCACGTGGTGTACCAGGGGACGACGAGCAAGGTGCTCGCGCCGGCGCTGCGGCTGGGGTGGCTGGTGGTGCCGGAACGGCTGCGCGCGGGCATCGTGGACCGCAAGAAGTACAACGACATGGGCACCGGGACGATCCCGCAGGCGGCCTTCGCGCACCTGTTGCGGACCGGTGGTTACGACCGGCATCTGCGGCGTACGCGCGCGCTCTACCGCAAGCGCCGGGATGCGTTGCTGGAGGCCGTCTCGACGCACCTGCCGTCGTGGCAGCCCATCGGTGTCGCGGCGGGCCTGCACGTGGTGCTGCGCATGCCGGACGGGTCGGACGACATGGCGTTGAAGCACGCACTGGAGGCGCGCGGTGTGCACGTGTGGGCGCTCGCGCAGTACGCGCGCACGCCCATGTGGCCCGGTCTGGTCCTGGGGTACGCCGCGCTGACGCCGGACCGCCTGCGGGAGGCGGTCAGGGAGATCGCGGCGGTCGTGTGAACGCCTAGAGGATGTGCTCGCGCTGCTCGGAGACGCCGCTGCCCTGGAGGATGTGCTCGCGGGCCTGGCCGGCGGTCGCACCCACCGTGACGGCGGCGACGGCGGTGACGAGCAGGGCGGCAGCGACGATCTTGATGGCTCGCATGGCGCGGTGAACCCCCGGGTGGAGCGAATGTCCGGGCCAGCCTAGCCCGCCCCTCGAGAAATTGTCAGTGCTCGGGTGCACCATGAGACCGTGCTCCTCTCCGAAGTAGTCGACACGTCGGCCGCCGTGGCGGCGACCCGGTCGCGCCTGGCCAAGGTCAAGGCGCTGTCCGCGTTGCTGCGTGCGGCGGCGGGCGCCGCGGACGTCGTGGTCGCGGTCGTGTCGTTCCTGATCGGCACGCCCCGCCAGGGCCGCATCGGCGCCGGCTGGCGGACGGTGCTCGACCTGGCGGTGCCCGCCGCCGACCGGGCCGCGCTGACCGTCGCCGAGGTCGACGCCGCCCTGGGTGCCGTCGCCACCACGTCCGGCAAGGGCTCCGCCCAGCGCCGGGTGGACCTGCTGACCGCGCTGTTCAGCCGGGCCACGGCCGCGGAGCAGGACTTCTTGCGCCGGCTGCTGACCGGCGAGCTGCGCCAGGGCGCGCTGGAGGGCGTGATGCTCGACGCGATCGCCTCGGCCGCGGACGTGCCCGGCGAGACGGTCCGCCGCGCCTTCATGCTGTCCGGCCGCCTGCCGGAGACGGCCGTGGCCGCGCTGGAGGGCGGACCGGACGCGCTGGAGGCGTTCCGACTGGAGATCGGCCGCCCGCTGCGCCCGATGCTGGCCTCCCCCGCCGAGTCGCTCGACGAGGCCCTGGCCGAGCTGGGCAGCTGCGTCGTGGAGCACAAGCTCGACGGCGCCCGCATCCAGGTGCACCGCTCCGGCGACGAGGTGCACGTCTACACGCGCACGTTGCGCGAGATCACGAAGACCGTGCCCGAGCTGGTCGAGCTCGTCCGCGGCCTGCCGTGCACGTCGGTGGTGCTCGACGGCGAGACGCTGGCGCTGACCGACGAGGGCCGCCCGCGCCCGTTCCAGGAGACGATGAGCCGCTTCGGCGCGCAGGACGAACGCGAGCTGCTGCTGCACCCGTACTTCTTCGACTGCCTGCACCTCGACGGCAAGGACCTGCTCGACGAACCCCTGCGCGACCGCCTGGCGGCCCTGCGCGAGGTAGCGGGCGAGCACGTCATCCCCGGCGCGCTCGACCCGTCCCCGGACGAGGCGGCCGCGGTGGTGACCGCCGCACTGGGCGCCGGCCACGAGGGCGTGATGGTGAAGTCGCTGTCGTCGGTCTACGCGGCAGGCAGGCGCGGCCGCGCCTGGCAGAAGGTGAAACCCGTCCACACCCTCGACCTGGTCGTCCTCGGCGTCGAGTGGGGCTCCGGCCGCCGCCGCGGCTGGCTCTCGAACCTCCACCTCGGCGCCCGCGACCCGGACGGCGGCCCGCCGGTGATGGTCGGCAAGACCTTCAAGGGCCTCACCGACGAGCTGCTGACCTGGCAGACCAAGGCCCTGCAGGACATCGCCGTCTCGCAGGACGACTGGGTGGTCATGGTCCGCCCGGAGCTCGTCATCGAGATCGAGCTGGACGGCGTGCAGGTCTCGCCCCGCTACCCCGGCGGCGTCGCCCTGCGCTTCGCGCGCGTGGTCCGGTACCGGCCGGACAAGGACCCGTCGGAGGCGACGACGATCGAGGAGGTGCGGGCCCTGCTGCCCTCGGCACAACCGAATCCGTGACCGCTGCACGGCTTGCTGCGCACCTGGGAGGGGCGTCCGCGGCGGCGATGCACGCAGGGAAGCCGGCCTGGGGCGCCTGCCGGAGGCGGCAGCGGGTCTCGGCGGCATCGCCTGCCGGGAGGCGCGAGCGGGTCTCGGCGGCATCGCCTGCCGGGAGGCGCGAGCGGGTCTCGGCGGCATCGCCTGTGAGGAGCCCCGGCCTGGGGTGCCTGCCGAAGGTGGAGGGACGTCGGCGGCGTCCCCCGCAGGCAGCAGGCCTGGGGCCTGACGGAGGCGAAGGGGCGTCGGCGGCGTCCCCCGCAGGCAGCAGGCCTGGGGCCTGACGGAGGCGAAGGGGCGTCGGCGGCGTCCCCCGCAGGGAGCCTGCCTGGGGCCTACCGGAGGGGGAGCGGGCCTCGGCGACATCGCCTGCTAGAGGCGGGAGTGGGCCTCGCGGCATCGCCTGCCAGGGAGCCCCGGCCTGAGGCGCCGCCGAAGGTAGGGAGCGTCGACGGCGTCCCCCACAGGGAACCGGCCTGAGGCGTCTGCCGGAGGTAGGCACGCTCGGTGGTGGCGGTAGGCCCCGCCAGCGGCACGGCGACGACCGCGTCACGCGCCTGCACCCACGTGTCGCGCACCCGCACGCGCCATGCGCCCGCGCCAGTCGTCGCGCGCCCACGGCGCCCACCCACGCCCGCGCCAGCCGTCGCGCGCCTGCAGCGCCCACCCACGCCGCGCCACCCGCCGCGCTCGCCCGCGCCACCGCCGCACACCCGCAGCGCTCATCCGCGCCCGCACCGCTCGCTCCCGTCGCGCCCGCACCGCCCATTGCGCACCCGTACTGCTGTCGCACACCCGCGCACGCCACACGCCCTACCGCCCACCCGCGACCGCACCGCCCGCCGTGCACCCCGCACGGCCCATCACGCACCCGCACCCCCCAACATGTCCCCAGCGCCCACCCGCGCCGCCCGCCAGGCGCAACCCGCCCCGTCGCACCGCCCATCCGCGCCCACGCCGCCCGCCATGCCTGGCTCGTCCCGTCGCACCGCCCGCCACGTACCCGAACCGACCATCTGCGCCCACAGCGCCCCGCGCACCCGCGTCTCCCGCCATGCGCGACTCGCCCCTGTTGCACCGCCCGTCGGCGACCTGCCACGCGCCGAGCGCCTCCGGAACCCCGCGACCACTGGCCAACTGGCGAACCGGGCAGCACCGGCCGGACGAGCAGCGGGGCCGCCCCAACCGGTTCGGCTGGAGCGGCCCCGCACGTGCCAAGTGGACCTCAGGCGAGGTCCGGCCCCTGCTCCCGCAGGTCGTCCACCTTCGACATCGCCTCCCGCAGCTCACCCAGCCACGAGTCCGCGTGCTCCCCGACCAGTCGCACGGCCCACGCCAGCGCGTCGGCGCGGGACCGGGCCACACCGGCGGCGACCAGGGTGTCGAGCACCTGGCGTTCCGGCTGGCGCAGGCGGGTCATCACCGGCACGGCCAGGTGCGTGAACAGTTCGCGGGTGCCGCCCTGCACTGCTCCCCACGCCACCTTGCGGCCGTAGCGGTGTTCGGCCTGGCGGGCGATCTCGATGCGTTCTTCGCGGGTCTGCTCGCGCCACCGGGAGATGCGGCCCGACTCGGCGGCCGCGCGGGAGGCGTCGTCGAACTCGCCCTCCAGGTCGGGCAGGGTGCCGATGACCGTGATCTCCTCGCGGTCGACGACCACCTCGGGTGCGTCGGTGAACCAGCCGTCCGGCAGGCGGCCGGCGAACCAGGCCGCCGCGTCGTCGGCCGACGGCAGGTCAGCCTGCTGCCAGCCTCCTCTTCCGCGCCATCCACGTCCCATTTCAACCACCTCTGATTACATGATTACGTCGTTACCGACGTTACGCCTGCAATCAGTCAGGCGGTGTTCGCCGACAGTGAAGTGACCAGCGCGTCCGCGGTGACCACGGGCCGGTCGCACACGTAGCCACGGCACACGTACGCGGCGGGCGCCTCGTCCACCAACGGGCGGTCTTCCAGCAACGGCACCGATGACGGCTCGCCGGCCACGACGACGCCGCCTCCGGGCACGTGCGCGACCGCCGCCGACCACAGCGCCGCACGGCGTGGGTCGTCGGCCGCGCCGACCACCGCCACCTGCAGCGGGCCGGAGGCCAGCGCCTCGGCGACGGTCAGCCAGTGGCCGGCGAACCGGGGGGCGCGTGCGGCCAGCAGGCCGGCTCGGGTCACGGCGGCGGAGGCGGCGTCGAAGTACCGGGCGGAACGGTCGGCGCCTGCCAGCAGGGAGGCCGTCAGCAGGGCCGAGGCCAGCGACGACGCGCCGGAGGGCGAGGCGTTGTCGGTCGAGTCGGCCGGGCGGCGCACCAGTGTCTCGGCGTCGTCGGCGGTGTCGTAGTAGGCGCCGGGGGTGTCCGGCACGGCGAAGCGCGCCAGCGCGGTGTCCAGCAGGCCGCACGCCAGGTCGAGCCACCGGATCGACGCGGTCACCTGGTGCAGGGCCAGCAGGCCGTCGGCCAGGCAGCCGTAGTCCTCCAGCACCCCGGCCGACGGGCCCGCCACGCCGTCCCGCGACGTCCGCAGCAGCCGTCCCTCGACCAGGTGCGCGGACGCCAGCAACGCCGCTGCCTCCGAGGCCGCCGCGACCCAGGCCGGTTCGGCGAAGAACGCTCCCGCCTCGGCCAGCGCGGCGATCGCGAGGCCGTTCCAGGCGGCGATCACCTTGTCGTCGCGGCCGGGCTGCGGGCGCCGGGCGCGCTGGGCCAGCAACGCCGCCCGCACCTCCTCCCCCGGCTCCGACACGAACCGCAGCGTCGAGCGGCCGTCCTCGAAGTTCGGCTCCTCCGTCACCCCGAACGCCGCCGCGGCGTCACCCAGCTCCTCGTAGGTCCACACGTAGGTCGATCCCTCGACGCCTTCGGTGTCCGCGTCCAGCGACGCCGCGAACCCGCCCTCGGGCGTGCGCAGCTCGCGCAACAGGAACCCGGCGGTGTCACGAGCGACCCGTTCATAGCGCGACGAGCCCGTCACGCGCGTGAGGTGCGTGTAGAAGCGGAGCAGCAAAGCGTTGTCGTACAGCATCTTCTCGAAGTGCGGCACGACCCACGACGCGTCGACGCCGTACCGCGCGAACCCGCCGCCGAGCTGGTCGTACATGCCGCCGTTCGCCATCGCGTCGGCCGTCACGGTCGCCATCGACAGCGCTTGCACGGAACCCGTGCGTTCGTGGTGGCGCACCAGGAACTCGACCACCATCGACGGCGGGAACTTCGGCGCGCCACCGAACCCGCCGTTGCGCCGGTCGAACTCGCCCAGCAACGACACCACCGCACCGGCCAGCGCCTCCTCATCCACAGTGGACGGTGGCAGCGGCGTGGCACGGCTGGAAATCTCCGCCACGACGGCGGAAGCCGACGCCAGCACCTCGTCGCCCTGCGTGGTCCACGCCGCCTGGACCGCTTCGAGCAGCTGCCGGAACGACGGCATGCCCGGCCGCGGCGCGGGCGGGTAGTAGGTGCCCGCGTGGAACGGTTTCGCGTCCGGCGTGAGGAACACGGTCATCGGCCACCCGCCGTGCCCGGTCATGGCCTGCGTGACCTCCATGTACACCGCGTCGACGTCCGGGCGTTCCTCGCGGTCGACCTTCACCGGCACGAAGTGGTCGTTGAGGTACGCGGCGACCTCCTCGTCCTCGAACGACTCGTGCGCCATGACGTGGCACCAGTGGCAGGCCGCGTAGCCGACGGAGAGCAGCACCGGGACCTCGCGCCGCCGGGCCTCCTCGAACGCCTCGGGGCACCACGGCCACCAGTCGACCGGGTTGTCCGCGTGCTGCAGCAGGTAGGGGCTGGTCGCGTCCGCTAGCCGGTTCGTCATGCCGACCACAGTAAATGAGCAGCGAAAACGGCGAATCTCGATCAGACTCGACCGGGTGCTGCTCACCATGACCACCACCCACCGGCCGGCGACCGACCTCGGTCACCTGCTGCACAAGCACCCGGACCGGGCCCAGTCGTTCACGACGAGCTCGGGTGTCGCGCACGTCTTCTACCCGAAGACGACGCACGAGGAGTGCACGGTCGCCCTCCTGCTGGAGGTCGACCCCGTGGCGCTGGTCCGAGGTCCCGGCAGCACGCTCACCCAGTACGTCAACGACCGGCCGTACGCGGCCGGGTCGTTGCTCACGGTCGCGCTCGGCAGCGTGTTCCGCACCGCGATGAACGGCCGCAGCGACAGCTACCCGGAGCTGGCGGCCACGCCGATCCCGCTGGTGGTCCGCATTCCCGCGTTGCCGCACCGGCTCGCCGACCGGCTGTTCACGCCGCTGGGCTGGACCGTCGAGATCACCGAGCACGGCGACTCCCGCTACGGCGACGTCACGCTGACCGGCACGGTCAAGCTCAGCGACGCGCTCCGGCACCTCTACGTCCTGTTGCCGGTGCTCGACGGCGGCAAGCACTACTGGGTCGCCGCGGACGAGGTCGACAAGCTGCTCAAGGCCGGTGACGGCTGGCTCGCGCGGCACCCGGACAAGGAGCTGATCACCACCCGGTACCTGGCGCGCAAGCGGCCGCTGGTGCTTTCGGCGCTGGAACGGCTGGCCGAGGTCGACGAGGTCGAGCCGGAGGAGCTGGACAACGCGCTGGCCGAGCCGAAGATCTCCCTTGCCGCACAGCGCAAGGAGGCCGTGGTCGAGGCGTTGAAGCAGGCGCGGGCCAGGCGCGTGCTCGACCTCGGCTGCGGTGGCGGCGCGTTGCTGCGGGTGCTCGCCGACGACCCGGAGTTCACCGAGGTCCACGGCGTCGACGTCTCCGCGAAGGCGTTGCAGGAGGCCGCCCGCAAGCTGCGGCTCGACCGCATGAGCGACCGGGCCCGCGAGCGGATCACAGTGCGGCAGTCGGCGCTGACCTACGCGGACCCCCAGCTCGCCGGGTACGACGCGGCGGTGCTGATGGAGGTCGTGGAGCACGTCGACCCGTCGCGGCTGCCCGCGCTGGAGCACTCGGTGTTCGTGGTCGCACGTCCGGCGACGGTGCTCGTCACCACGCCGAACGTGGAGTACAACCCGCTCTTCGAGACGTTGCCGGAAGGCCAGCTGCGGCACTCCGACCACCGTTTCGAGTGGACTCGCGCGGAGTTCCAGGAGTGGGCCGGCGGTGTGGCCGCACGACGTGGCTACACCGTGCGCTATGTGCCCATCGGGCCGGAGGACGCCGAACGCGGCGCGCCGACCCAGATGGCCGTCTTCAGCTCGGGGGCCGAGAACTGATGGAACTGAAGATCCCGGACCTCTGCCTGGTGGTGCTCGTCGGCGCCTCCGGCTCCGGCAAGTCCACGTTCGCCCGCAGGCACTTCCTGCCCACACAGGTGCTGTCCAGCGACTACTTCCGCGGTCTCGTCTCGGATGACGAGAACGACCAGTCGGCGTCCGCGGCGGCGTTCGACGTGCTGCACTACGTAGCGGCGAAGCGGTTGGAGGCCGGCAAGGTCACCGTCGTCGACGCGACCAACGTGCAGGCGCCGGACCGCGCGAAGCTGGTCGAGGTCGCGAAGCGCGCGAACGTGCTGCCGGTCGCGATCGTGCTGGACCTGCCGACCGACGTCTGCCTGCGGCGCAACGCTTCGCGGCCGGACCGCGACTTCGGCGCACACGTCGTGAAGCGGCACCGGGCCGCGTTGCACCGGTCGTTGAAGTACCTGGGCAAGGAGGGCTTCAAGCGCGTCCACGTGCTGCGCTCGGAGTCCGATGTGGACAGTGCGACGATCGTGTACGAGAAGCTGCTCAACGACCTCCGGCACGAGACCGGCCCGTTCGACGTGATCGGTGACGTGCACGGCTGCCGTGCCGAGCTGGAGGAGCTGCTCACCGAGCTGGGCTACGCGCTGGTCCGCGACGCCGAGGGCCGCGCGGTCGACGCGGTGCCGCCGGGTGACCGCAAGGCCGTGTTCGTCGGCGACCTGGTCGACCGCGGCCCGGACACGCCCGGCGTGCTGCGGCTGGTGATGGGCATGGTCGCGCACGGCCACGCCCTGAGCGTGCGCGGAAACCACGAGGAGAAGCTCGTCCGCGCGTTGCGCGGGCACAAGGTGACGGTCCGGCACGGCCTGGAGAAGTCGCTGGAGCAGCTCGCGCACGAGCCGGAGGAGTTCCGCCTGGCGGCGCAGAAGTTCTGCGACGGCCTGATCGCGCACTACGTCCTCGACGGCGGCAACCTCGTCGTGGCGCACGCGGGCCTGCCCGAGCGCTACCACGGCCGTGCGTCGGCCAAGGTGCGCAGCTTCGCGCTGTACGGCGACACGACCGGCGAGACCGACGAGTACGGGCTGCCGGTGCGGTTGCCGTGGGCGAACGACTACCGCGGCTCGGCGATGGTGCTCTACGGCCACGTGCTGGTGCCCGAGGCCGAGTGGGTCAACAACACCCTGTGCCTGGAGACCGGTGTGGTGTTCGGCGGCAAGCTGACCGCCCTGCGCTACCCGGAGAAGGAGCTCGTCTCCGTCAAGGCGCACCAGGTCTGGTACGAGAACGACCGGCCGTTCCCCGCACCCGTCACCGAACGCGCGCCGGACGTGCTGGCGCTGACCGACGTCACCGGCCTGCGCCGGATCGAGACGTCGGTGATGGGCGCGGTGACGATCCGCGCCGAGCAGTCGGCCAGCGCGCTGGAGGTGATGAGCCGGTTCGCGATCGACCCGCACGACCTGCTGTACCTGCCGCCGACCATGGCACCGACGGCGACCTCGCAGCGCGACGACGTGCTGGAGCACCCGGAGGACGCGTTCGCGGAGTACCGCGCGGCCGGTGTGAAGCAGGTGATCTGCGAGGAGAAGCACATGGGCTCCCGCGCGGTGTTGCTGGTGCGCAAGGAGGGCGGTGCGATCTACACGCGCACCGGCCGGGCGTTCTTCGACGGCGCGCTGGGTGCGGAACTGCTGGACCGCGTGCGGGACGGCGTCCGGCCGCTGTTCGACGAGCTCGCCACGGACTGGCTGCTCCTCGACGCCGAGCTGCTGCCGTGGAACGCCAAGGCCTCCGGACTGATCCGCGAGCAGTACGCGGCGGTCGGCGCGGCGGCGGTGGGCGCGCTGCCGGTGGCGGTCGACGTCCTGGAGGGGGCCGCGGCCCGTGGCGTGGACGTGTCGGACCTGCTGGCGCGCACGACTCGCCGTGCGGCGAACGCGGTGGCCTACCGGGACGCCTACGAGCGCTACTGCTGGCCCACCGAGGGCCTGGAGGGCGTGCGGATCGCACCGTTCCAGCTGCTCGCGGCGGCCGGGCAGACGTTCCACGACCGGTCGCACCTGTGGCACCTGGAGAAGCTGGCCGCGCTGCCGGGACCGTTGTGGCAGCCCACGCGGCACCTCGTGGTCGACGTGACCGACGAGGCGCAGGTGGCCGCGGGCGTCCGGTGGTGGGAGGAGCTGACGGCGGACGGCGGCGAGGGCATGGTCGTGAAGCCGCTGGCGAACCTGAGCAAGCGGGTGCAGCCGGGCGTGAAGGTGCGCGGGCGCGAGTACCTGCGGATCATCTACGGCCCGGACTACACCGAGCCCGCGAACCTCACGCGCCTGCGCAAGCGCAGCCTCGGCCGCAAGCGCGGGCTGGCCCTGCGCGAGTACGCCCTGGGCGTCGAGGCGCTGGACCGCGTCGCGCGCGGCGAGCCGTTGTGGCGCGTGCACGAGTGCGTGTTCGGTGTGCTGGCGCTGGAGTCGGAACCGATGGACCCGCGGCTGTGATCCTGGAGGCGATCGTCGGGTCGCACGCCCACGGGCCGGCGACCGCGCAGTCCGATGGACAGGCGCGGGGTGTTCGTCGCGCCCGCGTTCCTCTCCCGGTACGCCATGCGCGCGTACACCCGTGCGACCGAGATGCAGCTGGCGCGCGGGACGCAACCTGAAACCGAAGCAGCTCATGCACGTCGTGCGGCTGCGGCAGGTCGGGCTGACGTTCCCCCGGCTGGGCGAGGTCGTCGCCCAGCAATCGGGGACGAGGGTCAGTCGTTCTTCTTCGGCTGCTCGGCCGGGCCCGCCGTCGTCTCGGCCGGCTCGTCGAACGACGCCGGGAGCTTGCGCAGGTGCTTGTTCATCGAGCGCACGAGGAAGAACACGGCGATGAAGAACAGCACGAGCAGGACGAGGCCGACCGGGGAGGACTTGCCGAAGTCCTCCCCCTGGCCGCCCTTGTCGTTGTTCGTGTTCGACGGCTGCTGAACAGCGACGATCGCAACCGTGTCGGTCCAGGGGTTCACCCCTAGACCTTAACTCCGGCGAACAGGTCGTCTTCGGGCAGCGTCGAGTCGACCAGCGAGCGCACGAGCTCGTACTCCTCCGTCGGCCACACCTCGCGCTGGATCTCCATCGGGATGGCGAACCAGCGGCTGGTGGGGTCGATCTGGGTGGCGTGCGCCTTGAGCGCCTCGTCCCGGACGTCGAAGTAGTCGTCGCACTTCACGCGGGTGGTGACGCGGTCCATCACGTCCGGGCGGTTGGCGTCCCAGTTCGCGAGCCACTCGGTGTAGGGCGACTCCAGGCCGCGGGACTCCAGGGCCTCGTGGAACGCCATCAGCTTCGCGCGGGAGAAGCCGTGCGAGTAGTAGACCTTCAGCGTCTCCCACGGCCCGCCCAGTTCGGGCTGGTAGGCGGGGTCGGCGGCCGCGTCGATCGCGGCCATCGAGATCTCGTGCGTGCGGATGTGGTCGGGGTGCGGGTACCCGCCGTTCTCGTCGTAGGTGACGATCACGTGCGGGCGGAAGTCCCTGATCGCCTCGACCAGCGACGGAACGGACTCCTCCAGCGGCACGAGGGCGAAGCAGCCCTCGGGCAGCGGCGGCAGCGGGTCGCCCTCGGGCAGACCGGAGTCCTTGAAACCCAGCCAGCGGTGCTGGATGCCGAGGATCTTGGCCGCGTTGGCCATCTCCTCCCTGCGGACGTCGATGATGTTCTCCAGCACGTCCGGCCTGTCCATCGCCGGGTTGAGAATGCTGCCCGCGCCACCGTCGGTGCAGGTCACGACCATCACGTCGTGCCCTTCCGCGATGTAGCGGGCCATCGAGGCCGCGCCCTTGCTCGACTCGTCGTCGGGATGTGCGTGCACCGCCATAAGGCGCAGCTTGTCGGCCATACCCCCGTGGTCCTCCTGTGTGAATGGTCCTGCGACACTCATCAACTGAACGTCGGGCACCATTGTTCCCCAGAGGCTTGAGGAGGCGCGGGATAGTGGCACAGCGCGCACTCCCGGAGGGGCGATACGGCCGGAGCGGCCGCAAACCGCTGGCGAAACCCGTGCGGTGGGCGTTACTCGCCGTAGCCGTGGTGGTCGGTGCGGTCGTCGCCTTCGTCGGTTACCGAAATCTCGGCACAAAACCGATCGAGGCCGAGCAGACGGCGTTCCAGATCCTCGACAGCGAGCGGCTGGAGGTCACTTTCCAGGTTTCCCGCGATCAACCCGAGCGGCCGGCCGTGTGCATCATTCGGGCCCGATCCAAGGACGGGGACGAAGCGGGCCGCCGCGAAGTTCTGGTCCCGCCGGGGAATTCGACCGTTGTCGAGACAACTGTTGTTCGCGGTTCGAAGCCGCCGGTCACCGGCGATGTGTTCGGCTGCTCCTACCAGGTTCCCGCCTACCTGTCCACGAGCTAGCGGCCAAGCGGGTGATCTGCGGTTTAAACGGCGAGACGGGGAACAAATCGCCGTCGCTGAGCGTTGTCTCCGTGTTACTATTGCAGCTCAAGCACGGCCCCGGCGCGGGCCGTGTTTTTCCGTTCCGGGCCTCACGGCCCGGGAACTATCTGGCCACACACGCGTGCGCCGGAGCAAGACGAGGAGTTGGTGACCGTGAGCGACACCCAGGTGACCTGGCTGACCCAGGAGGCCTACGACCGGCTCAAGGCTGAGCTGGACGAACTTATCGCGTACCGCCCGGTCATGGCTGCCGAGATCAACGCCCGCCGCGAGGAGGGCGACCTGCGTGAGAACGGCGGCTACCACGCGGCTCGCGAGGAGCAGGGCAAGCAGGAGGCGCGCATCCGCCAGCTGCACGAGCTGCTCCAGGCCGCGAAGGTCGGCGAGGCTCCCACCACGAAGGGTGTTGCCGCGCCGGGCACGGTGCTCACCATCCGCTACGAGGGTGACGACGAGACCGAGACCTTCCTGCTGGCGACGCGGGAAGAGGGCGCGCACGGCGAGATGGAGGTCTACTCCCCGTCCTCGCCGCTCGGCAAGGCGCTGAACGGCTCGAAGGACGGCGAGACCGTCGAGTACGAGCTGCCCAACGGCAAGCTCCAGAAGGTCACGCTGATCTCCGCGGTTCCGTACGCGGGCTAGTTCGGCATCAGACGTTTGCAGGGGCGGTCACCTCGGTGGCCGCCCCTTCACACGTTCCAGGAGTGGCCGCACGCGTGGCGGCACCGGTGTGGAGAGCGCGATCGACGTCGACAGCCTGCGCACGTGCGGCACGTCGACGATGTGGTCGACCACGCGCTGGAGGTCCGCGTTCGACCGCGCCACCATCCGCACGAACAGGTCGCCCTGCCCGGTCGTGGCGTGCACCTCGCACACCTCGCTGATCGCGGCCAGGCCCTCGCACACCTCCTGCCGGCGGCCCTGCGCGATCTCGACCGTCGCGAACGCCGTCAGCCCGTAGCCCATCGCCCCCAGGTCCAGCGCCGGCGGGAAGCCGGTGAGCACGCCCTTGTCCGTGAGCCGGTCCAGCCGGGCCTGCACCGTGCCGCGTGCGACACCGAGCCGGCGGGAGCATTCGAGGACGCCCAGCCGCGGCTCGTCGGTGAGCAGCAGCAACAGGCGTGCGTCCAGTTCGTCGACGGTCTGGTCAGAGTGCTCACTCTGCTGGTCTTCTGGCATGCATCACTGTACAAAATGTGCAGCGAAATTGAAGGCTATTGCTCACCCTGTCGGGTCATCTCATGCTGTTGTGCATGACGCAGCAGCTTGACGACGTGAGCTACGACCAGCTCCGGCAGCTCGTGGGGTTGGTCGACTACGACGCGACCAAGGACCCCTTCCCCGTGCGCGCCATGGACGCCGTGGTGTTCGTCGCGGGCAACGCGACCCAGACCGCCTGGCTGTACCAGGTGGCGTTCGGCATGGAGCTCGTGGCCTACGCGGGCCCCGAGACCGGCCAGCGCACCCACAAGTCGTTCGTGCTGAAGTCGGGCTCGGCCCGCTTCGTGATCCACGGCGGCGTGCAGCCCGGCTCCCCGTTGCTCGACCACCACCGCAAGCACGGCGACGGTGTCGTCGACCTGGCGCTGGAGGTCGGCGACGTCGACCGGTGCATCGAGCACGCCCGCAAGCAGGGCGCGACCGTGCTGGAGGAGCCGCACGACGTCTCCGACGAGCACGGCACCGTCCGCCTCGCGGCCATCGCGACGTACGGCGAGACCCGCCACACGCTGGTGGACCGCTCCCGGTACACCGGCCCGTACCTGCCCGGCTACGTCGCCAAGACGTCGACCGTCAAGCGCCCGGAGGGTGCCCCGAAGCGCCTGTTCCAGGCCGTCGACCACTGCGTCGGCAACGTCGAGCTCGGCAAGATGGACTACTGGGTCGAGTGGTACAACCGCGTCATGGGCTTCGTGAACATGGCGGAGTTCATCGGCGACGACATCGCGACCGACTACTCGGCGCTGATGAGCAAGGTCGTCTCCAACGGCAACCACCGCGTGAAGTTCCCGCTGAACGAGCCGGCGATCGCGAAGAAGAAGTCGCAGATCGACGAGTACCTGGAGTTCTACGAGGGTGCGGGCGTCCAGCACATCGCGCTGGCCACCAACGACATCATCAAGACCGTCACGGCCATGCGCGACGCCGGCGTGGAGTTCCTGGAGACCCCGGACTCCTACTACGACGACCCCGAGCTGCGTGCCCGCATCGGCGAGGTCCGGGTGCCGATCGAGGTCCTCAAGGAGCACCGCATCCTGGTCGACCGCGACGAGGACGGCTACCTGCTGCAGATCTTCACCAAGCCGATCGGCGACCGCCCCACCGTGTTCTACGAGCTGATCGAACGGCACGGCTCGCTGGGCTTCGGCAAGGGCAACTTCAAGGCGCTGTTCGAGGCGATCGAGCGGGAACAGGAGCGCCGCGGCAACCTGTGATGCGCGTTCCCCGGTAGGCTGCCTTACGGGGGACACACATCGTGGGGAGGTGGCATGGCACTCGCACGACGCGTGGCCGCGGTGATTCCGCTGGTCGGAGCCGTGACCACGGCTGCGGCACTGACCGGCGCGGCGTTTCTGACCGTGGCCCACGCCGGCTGTGACGAGGCCGGCCGCTTCGTCCGCACCGGCGAGTCGATCGAGTTCGTCGGCGGCTGCGTCAACGGCGCCGACCTACCGGCGGCTCCCACAGCCGACAACGCGGACAACGTGGACAGGTTCGGCGGCTCGCAAAAGCCGTGACGCACCAGCCGTAGTACACCGAAAGGCCCTCCCGGACGGGAGGGCCTTTCGCATTGCCACGTGGGGTCGACTCAGCCGAGGGCGGCCAGCAGGTCGGCCACCAGGTCGTCGCCGGACTCGATGCCGACGGAGACGCGCACCAGGTCGGCGGGCACCTCCAGCATCGAACCGGCGGTCGAGGCGTGGGTCATCTTGCCGGGGTGCTCGATCAGCGACTCGACGCCGCCGAGCGACTCGGCGAGCGTGAACAGCTTGGTCCGCGCGCACACCGCGAGGGCCGCCTCCTCGCCGCCCTCGACGAGGAACGACACCATGCCGCCGAACCGGCGCATCTGCTTGGCCGCCACGGCGTGGCCGGGGTGCGACTCCAGGCCGGGGTAGATGACCTTCTTCACGCGCGGGTGCCGGGTGAGGGCCTCGGCGACCAGCTCGGCGTTGTCGGAGTGCTTCTCCATGCGCAGTTCGAGGGTCTTGAGGCCGCGCAGGGTCAGGTAGGCGTCGAACGGGCCGGGGACCGCGCCCGCGCCGTTCTGCAGGAAGCCGAACGCCGCGTCGGTCTCCTCGTCGGAGGTGATCAGCGCGCCGCCCACGACGTCGGAGTGGCCGCCGACGTACTTGGTCGTCGAGTGCAGCACCACGTCGGCGCCGAGCTCCAGCGGCGTCTGCAGGGCCGGGGACGCGAAGGTGTTGTCGACCACCAGCTTCGCGCCGGCGTCGTGCGCCACCGAGGCGATGGCCGCGATGTCGCCGACGTTCAGCAGCGGGTTGGTCGGCGTCTCGATCCACACGAGCTTGGTCGCCGGGGTGATCGCGGCCCTGATCGCGTCCACGTCGGAGACCGGCGCGGGCGAGTGGGTGACGCCCCACTGCGAGAAGACCTTGTCGATCAGCCGGAACGTGCCGCCGTAGGCGTCGTTCGGGATGACGATGTGGTCGCCGGGCTTGAGGAACGCGCGCAGGGCCGTGTCGGTGGCCCCCATGCCGGAGGAGAACGCCCGGCCGAAGCGGCCGCGTTCCAGGGAGGCGAGGGCGGTCTCCAGCGCGCGGCGGGTCGGGTTGCCGGTGCGCGAGTACTCGAAGCCCTGACGCAGCCCACCGACGCCGTCCTGGGCGTACGTCGACGTCGCGTAGATGGGCACGTTCACCGCACCCGTCGTCGGGTCCGGGTCCTGGCCGGCGTGGATCGCCCTGGTCGCGAAGCCGTATGGGGTGCTCATGTCCGAAGGGTACTCACCCGTCCGGCGGTCGACGGCAGGAGTCCGAGCAGCGGACCGGCCCACGGAAACAGTGCAGCCCCCGGCCGCTGGGGCCGGGGGCTGCACTGGAAGAGCGTCTTACCAGCCCTGCTGCTGGCCGTAGCCCTGCTGCGGCGGCTGGCCGTAGCCACCCGGCTGCTGCGGGTACCCGCCCGTGCCCGGCTGCTGCGGGAAGCCACCGGTGCCGTACGGGTTCGCCACCTCGGGGGCGTTGACCACGACGGTGCCGCAGATCTTGTCGGAGTAGGTCTCCTTCTTCGGCTGGTTCCACAGCGGCGACAGGTAGTTCACCAGCGCGCCGATGCCGCAGAGCAGGCCGAAGCCGTAGTTGATCAGCAGGCGGAGGAACGCGACGCCACCGCCGGGCGGCTGCTGCGTGTCCTCCTTGATCACCTTGATCTTCGCGGCCTTCTTGCCCAGCGACTGGCCGGTCGAACCGCCCTTGATGACCGTGTTCCAGATCAGGAAGCCGAAGAGGCCGCCGTAGCCGACGACGTAGGCCAGCAGCACGAAGATGCCGCCGGTGGCGTCACCCATGCTCGCGCCGATGCCGGCGAAGATGCCGACCACGATGCCCGCGACGACACCGGGGGCCAGGTAGTCGATCAGACCCGCGACGAAGCGCGAGCCCCACTCGGCGTAGCCGGTGGGAGGCGCCGGCGCGTAGCCGGGAGCGCCGCCGTAGCCGGGCTGGCCGTAGGGCTGCTGCGGCTGGCCGTACGGCGAGCTCTGCGGCGCGCCGTAGGGCTGGTGCTGCTGCGGCTGGCCGTACGGGTTGGACTGCGCGGGCAGGCCGTACGGGTTCGACTGCGCGGGCTGCCCGTACGGGTTGGACTGCGCCGGCTGACCGTACGGGTTCGACTGCGGGGCACCGTACGAAGGCGGCTGCTGGGCGGGGAACCCGCCGGAGCCGGGACCCTGCGCCGGGAACCCACCGGAGCCGGGAGCAGCGGACGACGCCTGACCTGGGCTGACGACCTGGGTGGCGTCCGCGTTCTGCTGCGGCGCGGCAGGCGTCTGACCAGGCGAGACGACCTGCGTGGCGTCCGGGTTCTGGGCAGCCTGCGGCTGTCCACCTCCCGGAACGACCTGCGTGGCGTCCGCGTTTGGCTGCTCGTGCTGCGGCTGACCGCCGTACGGGTTTCCTGGCGGCTGCGGAGCGTTCATCCGGTTTCCAACCCCCTTGGCTGGGCCGTGTGTGAGTGAGTCTTGGTGATCTGGGGCGTCACGCTATCGGACGCGCTGTCCTCCACGCTCAGCGACCAGCCAAGAACCCGAGAATGTCCTGCCGCGTCACCACGCCGGCCGGCTTGCCGTCCTCCAGCACGAGCGCGCCGTCGGCGTGCGCCATCGCGGTCATCGCGACACCGACCGGCTCACCGGCGCCCAGCGTCGGCAGCGGCACACCCATGTGCTTGTCGAGGCGGTCGGACAGCTGCGCCTTGCCGGTGAACAACGCGTCGAGCAGGTCGCGCTCGTTGACCGCGCCGGAGACCTCGGCCGCCATGACCGGCGGTTCGGCGTTCACGACCGGCATCTGCGAGACGCCGAACTCGCGCAGGATCGCCACGGCGTCGCCCACGGTCTCGTTCGGGTGCGCGTGCACCAGGTCGGGCAGGTGGCCGCCCTTGCGGCGCAGCACGTCGCCGACGGTCGCACCGGTCGAGTCGGGCGGCAGGAAGCCGTAGGAGGCCATCCAGCGGTCGTTGAAGACCTTCGACAGGTAGCCGCGGCCGCCGTCGGGCAGCAGCACGACCACGACGGCGTCCTCCGGCAGGTCCCGCGCGATGCGCAGCGCCGCGGCGGCCGCCATGCCGCAGGAACCGCCGACGAGCAGGCCCTCCTCGCGGGCCAGGCGCCGGGTGATGTCGAACGAGTCGGCGTCGGAGACCTCGACGATCTCGTCGCACACGGTCTTGTCGTAGGTCTCCGGCCAGAAGTCCTCGCCGACGCCCTCGACCAGGTACGGCCGGCCGGTGCCGCCGGAGTAGACCGAGCCCTCCGGGTCCGCGCCGATGATCTTCACCGCGCCGTCCGAGACCTCCTTGAGGTAACGGCCGGTGCCGGAGATCGTGCCGCCGGTGCCGACGCCCGCGACGAAGTGCGTGATCTTGCCCGCCGTCTGGCGCCACACCTCGGGACCGGTCTGGTGGTAGTGGCTCGCCGGGTTCTCCGGGTTGGCGTACTGGTTGGGCTTCCAGGCGCCGGGGATCTCGCGGACCAGCCGGTCGGAGACGTTGTAGTACGAGTCCGGGTGCTCGGGCGCGACGGCGGTCGGGCACACCACGACCTCGGCGCCGTAGGCCTTGAGGACGTTGCGCTTGTCCTCGCTGACCTTGTCGGGGCACACGAACACGCACTTGTAGCCCTTGCGCTGGGCGACCAGCGCGAGGCCGACGCCGGTGTTGCCCGAGGTGGGCTCCACGATCGTGCCGCCGGGCTGCAGCTCACCGGACCTCTCGGCCGCCTCCACCATGCGCAGCGCGATGCGGTCCTTCACGCTGCCGCCGGGGTTGAGGTACTCGACCTTGGCCAGCACCGTGGCCTTGATCCCCGCCGTCAGGGAGTTGAGCTTGACCAGCGGCGTGTTGCCGACCAGATCGACGACGTGCTCGACGTACTCCACCGGTATCTACTCCCCTGCTCCCACTCTCCGAGATAGCGGACGAAGCCTAGCTCCAGTGACGGCGGAGGTTGATTCGAACAGCGGTACCGACGATGTCGGGAGGAAGGGGGTGGTGCGGATGTTCGGATCCAGGCACCTCCGCGCGGTCGCCATGACCGCCGCGGGCCTCGGCGGACTGTCCGGGGCACTGGTCGGGTTGCTGAACGAGCAGGGCAGACGGGCCCGCGTGGCCATCGGCGTGCTGGAACACCTCTGGCCGGCGCCCGACGGGGTCTACCGCGACGACGGCCGCGACCCGCTGCGGTTCGCGGTGCTCGGCGACTCGATGGCGGTCGGCGTCGGTGTGACGCATCCCTCGCAGATGCCGGGCGTGTTGCTGGCCCAGGCGCTGGCCGAGGAGGCGGACCGGCCGGTGCGGCTGTCGACGTACGCGATCAGCGGCTCGACGACGCGGGACCTGGTGCCGCAGGTCGGCGCGGCCGTGCTCGACCGGCCGCAGGTGGCGTTGGTCATCATCGGCGCGAACGACGTGACCACGCGGATGCCGGTGCGCGAGTCCGCCGCGTTGCTCGGCGAGCAGGTGCGGCGGCTGCGCGACGCCGGCTGCGGCGTTGTGGTCGGCACCTGTCCCGACCTGGGGACCGTGCGGCCGATCCCGCAGCCGCTGCGGACGATCGGGCGGCGCTACGGCCTGCGGCTGGCGGCGGCGCAGACGGCGCAGGTGCGGCGGGCCGGCGGGGTGCCGGTGCCGCTGGGGAACCTGCTGGCGCCGGAGTTCCTGGCGCGGCAGGCCGACATGTTCAGCTCCGACCGGTTCCACCCCAGCGCCGCGGGCTACGAGGCGGCGGCCGGGGTGCTGCTCGCGCCGTTGTGCCAGGTGGCGGGGCTGTGGCCGGGCTGGGCGGCGCCCCCGGTGCCGTTGCGGTCGGCGGCGGCGCTCGCGGTGGGCGCGTCGCGGTGGCCGGCGCGGCTGCGAAGGCGGCACGCGTGAGTTCCGGAATTCTCGTCACGTGCGCTGGCCGGAGTGAGCGGGCGTTAACTAGGCTCGACGGCAACCTTGACCCTCAACGAGGAGTTCGTGATGCCTGAGGCCGTGATCGTCTCCGCCGCCCGCTCCCCCATCGGCCGCGCGGGCAAGGGCTCGCTGAAGGACGTGCGGCCGGACGACCTGGCCGCGCAGATGGTGCGGGCGGCGCTGGACAAGGTGCCGCAGCTCGACCCCGCCCAGATCGACGACCTGATGCTCGGCTGCGGCCTGCCCGGCGGTGAGCAGGGCTTCAACATGGCGCGCGTGGTGGCCGTGCTGCTGGGCCAGGACACGCTGCCCGGCACGACCGTCACCCGGTACTGCGCCTCGTCGCTGCAGACCACGCGCATGGCCCTGCACGCCATCAAGGCCGGTGAGGGTGACGTGTTCATCTCCGCCGGTGTCGAGACGGTGTCGCGGTTCGCCAAGGGCAGCTCCGACTCGTGGCCGGACACGCACAACCCGCTGTTCGCCGACGCCGAGGCGCGCACGGTCGCGACCGCCACCTCCGGCGCCTCGGAGTGGGTCGACCCGCGCAGCCTCGACGTGGTCCCGGACGTCTACATCCCGATGGGCCAGACCGCGGAGAACCTGGCGCTGCTCAAGGGCGTCTCGCGGCAGGAGATGGACGAGTTCGGCGTCCGCTCGCAGAACCTCGCCGAGAAGGCGATCGCCGACGGCTTCTGGGCCCGCGAGATCACCCCCGTGACGCTGCCCGACGGCACGGTCGTCTCCGCCGACGACGGCCCGCGCGCCGGCGTCACCTACGAGGCCGTGTCGCAGCTCAAGCCCGTCTTCCGTCCCGACGGCCGGATCAACGCCGGCAACTGCTGCCCGCTCAACGACGGCGCGGCCGCCCTCGTGGTCATGTCCGACACCAAGGCCCGCGAGCTCGGCATCACGCCGCTGGCGCGGATCGTGTCCACCGGCGTCTCCGGCCTGTCGCCGGAGATCATGGGCCTCGGCCCGGTCGAGGCGTCGAAGCGCGCACTGGCGCTGGCCGGCCTGTCGATCTCCGACATCGACCTGGTGGAGATCAACGAGGCGTTCGCCGCGCAGGTGATCCCGTCGTACCGGGACCTCGGCATCGACCTCGACCGGCTGAACGTGAACGGCGGCGCCATCGCGGTCGGCCACCCGTTCGGCATGACCGGCGCGCGCATCACCACGACGCTGATCAACTCGCTCCAGTTCCACGACAAGCAGTTCGGCCTGGAGACGATGTGCGTCGGCGGCGGCCAGGGCATGGCGATGGTGCTGGAACGCCTCAGCTAGACCTGATTCCCCTCAAGATCTGCAAATTGAAGTCTGCAAGTAGCTCCGTATCACCCGAACGGAGCTACTTGCTCACCACCGTTCTGCCGATGAGATGAATCATCGCGCTTTGGCGTCATCCGGCGAGGGGGAAGTCCGTCCCTGCTGACGACCGAGGAGGGGTCCGGACATGCCCTACGTGTGGTGGCAAAGCGAATACGACCTGCAATGCCATGCTTTCTCCCTCGACCAGGCGAACGGCTCCCGCAGCTTTTACGAGGCCGTCTGCGAGCACTCCGTGCCCGATGAACGGGTGTCGCGCTCGCAGGTGGGTGCTCTCTGCACGGACTGCCTGATCAAGGTGGGCACCCAGCTGCCCGACGTGCGCTGGCGCGTTTAGCGTTTCAGCGCTCAGCGCTCACGTGTGGTTTCACCACGACCCGATAAGCGTTGTTCACGCGTCGCCCTGGTAGTACCCATTCGCACGGTGGCGGTACAACGCCGTCCGGGCTTCTCCGGTGTTCAGCTTCTCCAGGCCGCAGGCCGCCCAGAACCCGAGGCGCTCGTCGTCCAGGTGGGCGACGAAGAGCGGCAACGCGCTGGGGTCGGCGGCCTCGCCGATCAGTTCGAGGAGCCAGCCGGACAGGCGGCCCTCGCCGTCCTGCTCACGGTGGAACTCCTCGACCAGCTCGGCCAGGTGTTCGGCGGCATGCTGCTTCACCATGGCGAAGCCGGCCTCGTTGTCCTGGCCGTTGTGGCGGCGCATCAGCCGCAGCGCTTCGTCGAACCTCTTGCTCATCACGTCCCCCACGAACGCCGGAGGGCGCCCCGCCGCAGCGAAGCGCCCTCCGGGACAACCCCTGGACGTCAGTCCGAGTTGAAGTACGACAGCAGGCGCAGGATCTCGGTGTACAGCCACACCAGGGTGACCGTGAGGCCGAACGCGATCTGCCACGCGTACTTGGCCGGCACGCCGGCCCGGATCGCCTGGTCGGCGGCGTCGAAGTCGATCAGGAAGCTGAACGCCGCGAGGCCGATGCAGACGAGGCTGAAGATGATCGCGAGCGTGCCACCGGAGCGGAGGCCGAGGCCGCCGGCGGTGAAGAAGCTCATGATCAGGTTGAACAGCATCAGGACGGCGACGCCGATGATCGCGCCGGTGATCCACTTCGTGAACTTCGGCGTGACGCGGATCGCGCCGGTCTTGTAGACCACGAGCATGCCGGCGAACACGCCGATCGTGCCGATGATCGCCTGGCCGATGACCACGACGCCCTGGCCGGGGTTGCCGGTCCAGTTGTCGATCAGGCGGCCGATGATGCCGCTGAACGCGCCGAGGAACACGCCCTCGACGGCGGCGTAGGCGATGACCAGCGGCGGGCTCGGCACTCGCTTGAACGAGATGACGAGACCGAGCACCAGGCCGATGATCGCGGCCGGGAAGAGCAGGAACCACGCCTGCATGAGGTAGGTGACGACCGCCGTGACGGCGACCACGGCCAGCGTGATGCCGGTCTTGGTGACGACGTCGTCGATCGTCATCGGCCGCTCGCTGGTCAGCGGCGGCGGGGCCTGCTGGTAGCCGGCTTCGGGCTGTCCGAAGCCTGCGTAGCCTCCGTACCCGCCGCCGGTCGGCAGGTTACGGAAAGCCGGGTTGCTGCTGGAGCGCACCTGGTCCTCCTGGGGCGTTGCTTTACGCCGTCACGGGTACAACGAGCACGCTGGGTGCCAGGTTCCCCGTCGGTAAAGCCGACTTTACCCGCCCAAGCGATCACCCGTGCGCTAATAGTGCGCTAACTCCTGCGATGACTCCGTAGCGTGATCTGGTCACGGCGTGTCGCCGCGTATCCGGGCCGTGTCCCGTAACCGGGGTCACATAACAATCACGTTCACACGCTGCGTAGCACCACACTTCCCCCTCGTGGCGGCTTGTCCCCGGGGTGGGCTACCGACAAGCTCGCACGCGGGATTACACAGGTCAGAGGGGACCAAGATCTAAAATGGGCTGGAAACGTCTTGCCGCCGCGGCAGCGGTCTCGGGGTTCGTGCTCCTGACCGTCCCCGCGACGGCGACAGCGGTCGGCGTCAAGGGCATCGGCCACAACGCGACACAGGTCCAGCCCAACGCCACACCGGGCTCGGAGTGGCACGGGTCGTACGTGTGGCAGGACAAGCACGTCTGGTGCGTGCAGTACGCGCTGCCCGCGCCGGACAGCGCGGTCGGCTACCAGCCCGGCGACGAGCTGCTGACCAAGGCGGGCAAGAAGCTCGCGCCCGACGTCGCCGCCAACATCTCCTACCTGCTGCTGCGCTACTCGACGACGAAGTCGCCGGACGAGGCCGCCGCGCTCGCGCACCTGCTGCACAGCTGGACCGCGGTGCCCGACGGCCAGGTGCGGTTCGACACGACCGATCCGCGGTACCTCGCCTACAACGCCGAGTGGTACGCCGCGCGGCTGCCGCAGTCCGTCATGGACGCCGTGGCGCGCATGAGGGCCGACGCCGAGGCCAACCGCGGGCCGTGGAAGCTGACCGCGACCGCGCCGAAGGAGCCGCTCGTCATCGGCACCGAGTCGGCGTGGACGGTCGCGCTGCTCAAGCAGAACGGCAAGGGCGTCCCCAACGCGCCGATCGACTTCACGCTGACCGACGCGACGCTGGCCGACGGCAGCGTGAAGGGCAAGGTCACCACCGACGCCGGCGGCAGCCCGGTCGCGATCAAGATCGTGCCCACCGGCCCGAAGCCGGCCATCGCGGTCACCGCCGACTCGCCCGCCGACAAGCCGGTCGTGCACCAGCCGATCCAGACCGAGAACATGCAGCGCATCGTCACCACCGGCGGCGAGAAGAAGCTCAACGCGGCCGCGAACGGCCAGGCCAAGACCGCGCCCGGCGGCGTGAAGATCACGAAGATCGACTCGGAGACCAAGAAGTCGATCGCGGGCGTCGCGCTGCGCGTCACGGCCAAGGACCAGACGAGCCCCGCGGTCAAGCAGGACGACAGCCCGCTGGTCGGCACGGACGGCAAGCCGCTGGTGCTGCAGACCGGCGCCGACGGCACGGTCGAGGTGCCGGACCTGCGCACGCCGCAGGAGATCTGCCTGGTCGAGGTGGCCGCCCCGAAGGGCTACGAGGAGTTCTTCGACCCGAAGGCGCCGCCGGCCGCGTGCGGTTCGGTCGGGCCCGGCTCGACGCTCGCGCTCGAGCTCGTGAACAAGCCGAACACGCCGGTCGTGCCGAGCACGATCCCGGCCGGTACCGAGGGCAGCACGCCGATCGCGACCGCGTCGTTCGAGACGCAGCTGCGGCCGGGGCTGATGCTCGCGGTGGGTGGCCTGGTGCTGTTCGGTGCGGCGCTGGCAGGCTTGCTGGTGTGGCGCAGGCAGTGAGTTCCAGGGCTTTCCTGACCGGCGTGCTGGTGGCGGGAGCCGTCGTCACCAGCGTGCTGGTCACCACGTCCGAGACCGGCGTCCTCGCGGGACGCCCGGTCGCGGACGAGATCCCCGTGGTCGGGCCGGGGCCGGTCGCCGACAGCCTGAGCACGGGCCGCGGCGCCGACCTCACCGGGCTGATCGGCGGCGCGAACACGGACAACGCCAAGCCCGTCGAGGCCGCGCCGCAGCAGCAGCCCGCGCCACCGAAGGCGGGACCCGGTTCGGTGCGGCTGCCCTCCGGCGGGTCGGCCACGCTCGTGCGGCGCGAGGTGAAGGACGGCGTGCTGCCGGTGCCCGACGGCATCGGCGAGGCGACCTGGTGGGGCACCGAGCTGGGCGGGGCCGAGGGCGCCACGGTGCTGGCCGGGCACGTCGACTGGAAGGGCGCCAAGGGCCCCTTCGCCGAGCTGTGGCAGGCGCAGAACGGCCGTGAGGTCGTCATCGCCGACAGCGCGGGCAAGGAGTACCGGTTCCGGATCAGGCAGATCGAGACGGTCCGCAAGGAGGAGCTGCCCGCCCGTGCGGTCGAGTTCTTCGGCCCGCGTGGTCCGCACCGGCTCGTGCTGGTCACGTGCGGTGGTACCTGGATCGGTGGACAGCAGGGGTACGAGGCGAACCGCGTGGTGATCGCCGAGCCCGTTGCGTGACCAATCGGCTCCGCCGCGCAACCCGTTCGGGTGACCAGTCGTCTCCTAAGGTGTGAAGCGGTGGGGATGGTTGACCACGGGCGTGGCTCTGGCACTGGCACTCGTGCTGGTGATGACCCTCGGTCCGCACAAGGACGAGGGCCAGCCGGAGGCCGGGCCGTTGCCGATGGCACCCCGCCTGCCGGCGCCGAAGGACACCGGGCCGGCGCCGCGCGTGCCCGGCCCGACGCCGGAGCAGCTGCAGAAGCAGCCGTGGATGCACAAGCTGGCGACCGGTGAGAAGCCGCCGCAGTTCGTGCTGTTCTCCTTCGACGGCGCCGTGTCCAAGCAGCACTGGGACAAGGTCCTCCCGGTGGCCAGGCAGACGGGTGCGCACGTCACCGGCCTGCTGTCGGGCGTGTACATGCTCGCCGACCAGGACAAGATGCGGTACCAGCCGCCCGCGGGCCTCAAGCGCGGTGTGTCGGACATCGACTTCGGTGGCAGCAAGCAGGACATCGAGGCGCGGATCGGCTACCTCAACCAGGTCATCGCCGACGGCCACGAGATCGGCACGCACTACAACGGCCACTTCTGCTCCGGCGGCACCCAGCCGTCGGTGGACAAGTGGGACAACAACGCCTGGAACGCGGAGCTCGACCAGTTCCGCCAGATCGTCGACGGGGCCCGTGCCGCCGGGTTCAGGCTGGCCGCCGACGCCGTCCGGGGTGGACGGACGCCGTGCCTGGAGGGCAACTGGGACCAGGCGTTCCCGGCGATGGCGGCGCACGGGCTGGTCTACGACACCAGCCAGGTGGCGCTCGGCGTGCAGTGGCCGTCCGTCCAAAGGGGACTGTACGAGTTCCCCATGCCCGAGGTGCGCGTGCCCGCGCTGGGCAGGCAGGTCGTCATGATGGACTTCAACCTCTGGTACGCGCTCAACGGCGCGAAGGAGGAACCGGCGCGCGCGCCGGAGTTCAGCCAGATCGTCGTCGACACGTACCGGTCGGTGTACCGGGCGGCGTTGAACGGCAACCGGGCCCCGCTCGTGATCGGCAACCACTTCAACGAGTGGAACGGGTCGGCGTTCTCCACGGCGATGGAGCAGTTCCTCGGCGAGGTGTGCGGCAAGCCGGAGACGGTGTGCGCCACCTACACCGAGGTGATCCAGTGGATGCAGCTGCAGGACCCCGCGGTCCTCGACCAGCTCCGCAAGATGCCCGCCGCCCGCAACTGGACCTGATCCTCTTCCGTGTTCGCCGACCGCACGCGGGGAGCTTCCGCACGCTCCTGGCGTGCGGAAGGTCCCCGCGTGCGGCAGCGGGAGCACACGGACGGGTGAGGGTGAGAGGTCAGGCGTCGGTGGAGATGATGCGGTCGTCGGTGGAGCCGGGCTGGCCGTTGGCGTCCTGGTTGGACGTGCCGAGCCACAACGTGCCGTCCGGCGCGGGAGCGATCGAGCGCACCCGGCCGTAGGTGCCGCCGAACAACGCCTGCGGGGTGCCGAGCGTGGTGCCGTTGACCGGGATCTTCCAGACCCGGCGGCCGGTCACCGCGCCGACGTACAGCGCGTTCCTGTGGTAGGCGATGCCGGTCGGGCCCGCCTGGCTGTTGGGCCACGTGACGACGGGGTTCGTCATGCCCGCGGTGTTGCAGTTGCCCTCGCACGTCGGCCAGCCGTAGTTCTTTCCGGCCTCGATGCGGTTGACCTCGTCGGTGCGGTTGTTGCCGAACTCGGTGGCGTACGCGGTGGTGCCGACGAAGGTGATGCCCTGGACGTTGCGGTGGCCGATCGAGTAGACGACGCTGTCCGCGCGCGGGTTGCCGGTGGCCGGCCTGCCCGCGGTGTCGAAGCGGAGGACCTTGCCGCCCAGCGAGTTCCAGTTCTGCGCGTTGCCCGTGTTCTGGGCGTCGCCGGTGGTCGCCCACAGGAAGCCGTCCGGGCCGAGCTCCAGACCGCCGCCGTTGTGGTAGCGGTTCTTCGGGATGCCGGTGACGATCGGCTGCGGCGTGCCGCCCAGCACGAGCTTGGCGACCCGGTTGTCGGTCGCCGTCGAGTAGTAGATGAAGACCGAGTTGTCGGTCGAGAAGGTCTTCGACACGGCGAGGCCGAGCAGGCCGCCCTCACCACCGGTCAGCTGGGCCTCCTCCACCGTGTCCAGCACGGTCACGGTCGTGCCCGAGAGCTTCTTGATCTTGCGGGTGTCCCGTTCGGTGAAGATGCCGCTGCCGTCGGGCAGGAACTCGATGTCCCACGGGATGTCCAGCCCCGAGGCGAGTGTCCGTTCGGCCTGCGCGGAGGGGGCGTCCTGCGCGGCGGCCGGGATCACGCAGAGGGAAGCGGCGACGGCCGTGCAGGCTGCCGCTGCCGCGATACGACGAGCACGCATGTGTGCTCTCCTTCGGTCCGCTCGTGGATTCGGTCTGCGGCGGCGGCGTTGCAGGGCGTGTTTACCCAATCACAGCCCGCACAAACACACAACGATCATCGGATGTTTCGATACTTCACGGTCTCCCGGGAGTTTCGAAGCGGTGTTCAACAGGGGTTCAGTCCGATGACTTCAGGTAACTTTGTGTACCGTCTAGCGCGATCCACGCGGGAAGTCCTACGGTGAAGCTCGCCGCCGCGCCCCACGGAAAGCCGTGCGCGCCCGTCCAGGGCACGCCGAAGACCCGAGGAGTTGCGCATGAACGTTGCCGCTACCGCTACCGAGCAGAAGCTTCCCGAGGTCAAGCGCGAGTGGGTGAAGCCCGACTTCCGCGACTTCGAGACGCCGATGGAGGTCACCGCCTACGCAGCTCGCAGCTGACGTCGGGCACCGCGCCGGGACCCCGCTGCCACCGGGGGTCCCGGTCTCGCGCGTCCCCTGCCTTCCGAGGAGTCTGTGCTGATGAATGCCGTGTCCGCCGAGGAGTTCGTCGCCGAGCTCCGGGCGCTGGCCCCGCGGTACTGGGACACCCACCCGTTCCACCTGCGCATGCACGAGGGCGGCCTGAGCAAGCACGAGCTGCAGGCGTGGGCCGCGAACCGCTGGTACTACCAGCGCTGCATCGCGCAGAAGGACGCCGCGATCCTGTCCAACTGCCCGCTGCCGGACATCCGCCGCCAGTGGCGGGAGCGGATCGTCTGGCACGACGGCACGCAACCGGGCGAGGGCGGCGCCGAGAACTGGATCCGGCTGGCCGAGGCCGTCGGGCTGACCAGGGAGGAGGTGCTCGACGAGCGGCACGTGCTGCCCGGCACCAGGTTCGCCGTCGACGCCTACGTGAACTTCGCGCGCACCAGGCCGTGGGTGGAGGCGGTCGCGTCCGGACTGACCGAGATGTTCTCCGGAGCGTTGATGCGCAAGCGCTTGGCGGCGTTGCGGGAGCGGTACCCGTGGATCGCCGAGGAGGGCTTCGCCTACTTCACCCACCGCATCCAGGCGGTCGCCGGCGAGGGACGGGCCACCCTGGACATCGTGGTCGAGCACTCGGTGACCCGCGAGCAGCAGCTCGCCGCGGTGGCCGCGCTGTCGTTCAAGTGCGACGTGCTGCGGGCCGTGCTGGACGCCGTCGACTACTACTCCGGCAGGGGCCGGCCGTGACCGCCGCCGTCGCGCTCGACGCCGTGCCGCGCATCCGGCGCGGTGTGAAGTGCACCTACGACCAGACCCGCTCCGCGCACGTCGTGCTGTTCCCGGAGGGTGTGCTGGTGCTGAACGAGACCGCCGCGTCGGTCGTGGCGCTGTGCGACGGCGTCCGGTCGGTGGGCGACATCGCGCTGGCGCTGGCCGACGAGTACACCGGCGTCGAGCCCGCGGACGTGGCGGCGCTGGTGGCACGGCTGGTGGGACGAAGGGTGGTCGACGTCGATGGCTGAGGCTCCGTTCGGCCTGCTCGCCGAGCTCACGCACCGGTGCCCGTTGCAGTGCGGCTACTGCTCGAACCCGCTCGAACTGGTGCGCAAGAACGCCGAGCTGTCCACTGACGACTGGCGGCGCGTCTTCGACCAGGCGCGGTCGCTGGGCTGCCTGCAGATCCACCTGTCCGGCGGGGAACCGCTGCTGCGCCAGGACCTGACCGAGCTGGTGGCGCACGCGAACAGCCTCGGCTGCTACGTCAACCTGGTCACCTCGGGCGTGGGGCTGTCGCGCGACCGGCTGCACGACCTCGCGGCCCGCGGTGTCGACCACGTGCAGCTGTCCCTGCAGGACGCGACCCGTGCCGGCAACGACCGGATCGCGGGCATCAAGGCATTCGACCGGAAGGTGGAGGCGGCGGCGCACGTCCGTGCCGAGGGCCTGCCGCTGACCGTGAACACCGTGCTGCACCGGCAGAACCTCGACAACGTCGCCGGGATCATCGCGCTGGCCGAGGAGATGGGCGCCGAACGGCTGGAGCTCGCCAACACCCAGTACTACGGCTGGGCGTTGCGCAACCGGGCGGTGCTGCTGCCGACCCGCGAGCAGCTGGCTGTGGCCGATCCCATCGTCTCCGCCGCCCGGGAACGGCTGCGCGGGCGGATGGAGATCGTCTACGTCATCGCGGACTACCACGAGGCGCACCCGAAGCCGTGCATGTACGGGTGGGGTGCGCGGCAGCTGACCGTGGCACCCGACGGCTCGGTGCTGCCCTGCCCCGCCGCCACGGTGATCTCGTCGCTGCGGATCGAGAACGTGCGCGACTCGTCGTTGCACGACATCTGGCACCACTCCCCCTCCTTCACCGCGTTCCGCGGCTTCGACTGGATGCGCGACCCGTGCCGGTCGTGCCCGCGCAAGGAGGTCGACTTCGGCGGGTGCCGCTGCCAGGCGTTCCAGCTGACCGGTGACGCCGCCGCGACCGACCCGGTGTGCTCGCTGTCGCCACAACGATCCACTGTGGACCTGATCCTGGCGGCCGAGATGGCACCGGCCGAGGTGCCGGCGATGGCCATGAGGAAGATGACGTGAAGGCGGTGCTGCTCGGCACGACGGCCGGTGGTGGTTTCCCGCAGTGGAACTGCGCCTGCGCGTTGTGCGTCCGCGCGCGGTCCGGCGAGCTGGTGGCGCGCTCGCAGGACTGCCTGGCGATCACCGGCGACGGCACCGGCTGGTGGCTGGTCAACGCCTCACCGGACATCCGCACCCAGATCGCCGGCTGCGCCCTGCTGAACCCCGGTCCGGGGCCGCGGGAGACGCCGTTGCGCGGCGCGTTGTTCACCGACGCGGAGCTCGACCACACGCTGGGGCTGCTGACGTTGCGCGGCGGTGCGGGCCTGACGGTGTGGGCGCCGGGGACGGTGCTGCACGCGCTGAAGGACCAGTTCGACGTGCGCACGGTGATCGATGGCTACGCGCCTGTTGCCTGGCGCGAGGCCGGGCCCGATCCGTTCGAGCTCGACGGCCTGCGGGTGACGGCGATCCCGATCAGCGGCAAGCGACCGAAGTACGCGCGTTCCTCCACAGTGGACGGGAACTGGGTGGTGGCGTACCGGTTCGAGGACCTGGTCTCCGGTGGGGTGCTGGTCTACGCGCCGTGCCTGGCGTCGTGGCCGGAAGGCTTCGACGACGTGGTGGCCGGTGCTCAGTGCGTGTTGCTGGACGGCACGTTCCACGCGGCCTCGGAGATGGGCTCGGCGACCGGCAGCGCGTCCGGGCAGGCGGCGATGGGCCACCTGCCGATCTGCGCGAGCCTGCCGGAGCTGCGCCGCTTTCCACGGGTCCGCCGGATCTACACCCACCTCAACAACACCAACCCGGTGCTCGACCCGGCGTCACCGGAGGCGGCGGAGCTGCGCGCGGCCGGTGTCGAGGTGCCGCCCGACGGCACGGTCATCGAGCTCTGAGTAGGCCAGAATCAGCGGATGTCCTTCGTGATCGGTGGGCGTCCGCTGGCCGAGCGGATCGTCGCGGAGCTGCCGTCGTTCGTGGCGCTGGTGCTCGCGAAGATCACCGACCAGGTGCCCGGCTACCGGCAGCTGCCGGCCGAGGAACTCTCCGGCGACATCGCGCGCGTGATCGAGTCGACCCTGCGGGGGTTCGCCGAGGTGCTGCGCAGCCGTGAGCTGCCGGCACCGGAACAGCTGCGGTTCCTGCGCGAGTCGGCGGCCAGGCGGGCGGAGGAGGGCGTGCCCGTCGACGTCGTGCTGACGGCGTACCACGTGGGCATCCAGGTCGTCTGGGACGTGCTCGTGCCGGAGGCGCGGCCGGAGGAGGTCGGCGAGGTGCTGGCGCTCAACGCGCTGGCCATGCGCTACCTCCAGGTCGTGACACCGGTCGTGAGCGCGGGCTACCTCGACGAGCGGCAGACGATGTTCGACGACGAGCGGTCGGCGCGGCACACGGTGCTGACCGGCCTGCTCGACGGCTCACGGGTCGCGGACGGCCCGGTGGTCGTGCTGGCCGTGCACGCGCCACCGCACCCGGACGAGCTGACCGACGGGGTGGACGCGGCCATCGCCGGGCGGCGCAAGCTGCGGCGGCTGCGGACCGAGCTGGAACGGCACAGCCGCGAGCCCGTGCTGTCGTCGCTCACGCCCGCGGGCGGCCTGGCGCTGGTGCCCGGCGACGACACCCGGCTGGAGCAGGTGGTGGCGGACGTGACGCGCGCGGCGGGGGTGCCGTTGACCGTGGCGGCGGTCGCGGCCCCTCCTACCGGGGTCGCGGCCGCCGCCCGGCTCGCGCGCGAGGTCCTGGACGTCGCCGTGCGGTCGGGTCCAGGCCTGTACCGGCTCGCGGACGTGCTGCTGGAGTACCAGCTGTCCCGGCCGAGCGCGGCACTCGAACCGCTCGCGGCGGTCGTGGCGCCGTTGTCCGGCGAGCTGGTGCAGACCCTGGAGGTCTACCTGCGCCGCGGGTCGCGCCGGCCCGCCGCCACCGAGCTGCACGTGCACCCGAACACCGTGGACTACCGGCTGCGGCGGGTGGCCGAGCTGACCGGCCTCGACCCCACCCGCATCGAGCACGTCACGCTGCTGGCGGCTGCCCTGGCCGCGCGGCGCGCGCGACCGTAGCGCCGAACGCGGCCATGCCGGCGGCGTTGGGGTGCAGCGGCGCCGCGACCGTCGTCGGCACCAGGCCCTCCAGGTAGCGGTCGGCGGGCGCGGCGCAGATGTCGTGGCCGGCGGTCACCGCGGCGAAGTCCACGTAGGTCGCGCCGCGCTTGCCCGCCTCGGACCGCGCGGTGGCGCTGACCCGGTTCAGCACGCTCTGCAGGTAGTCGGCGTCACGGCCCCACACCGGCTGCAGCGGGTAGCAGCCACCCGGCCTGATGTACGTGCCGTAACCGCTGACCAGCACCTTCGCGTTCGGCGATCGGCGCTTGACCTCGTCCAGGGCGGCACCGAGCTCGGGCGCCCACGCGTCGACGGCCGCGGCGAGCCGGTCGGTGCCACCGGCGGTGTAGCGGTCCCTGCACGAGATGCCGATCGGTTCGGGCAGCAGGTTGATGCAGCTCAACGCGGTCTGGAACAGGCCGACGTCGTTGGCGCCGATGGTCAGCGAGACCAGGTCGGTCGTCGGCTTCAGCGCGTCGAACTGGGGTGCCACGACACCGAACTGGCGGCCGGTGAGGTCGTCGGTCTTGGCGCCGGAGCAGGTGACGTCGGTGAGCCGTGCGCCGAGCAGCTCCGCCGCCACCCGCGGGTAGTCGCGGTCCGAGCGCAGGCACCACAGCGCCGGGTCCTGGTCAGGGACCAGCGGACCGGCCGCCGCCGAGTCGCCCAGTGCCACGTAGTCGAGGGTGTCCGCCTGGGCGGTGGTTGTTCCGGCGACCAAACCCGCCACCAGAGCCAACCCGGCCACGATCCGCATCCCGTACCTCCACGTCGTCGTCAGGTCAGCTCATCGTGGTGGCTCAGGTCACCGGCGCGGGTGGGACGGTGCCCAGAGTCCGCCGGTCGGGTTTGTGACCGATCACAATGGGCGGGTGACTCCCGGGGAACTGCTCGCGCTCGCCGAACAGGCCTGCGCCGATGCCGCGAAGCTGTTGCACGAGCTGCCGGTCGACGTGGCCGCGAAGGGCGCGTTCGACCAGGTCAGCAGCGCCGACCTGGCGGTCGAGGCGTTCCTGCGGCGTGCGCTCGACGTGCCCGGCTCCGCCGTCGTCGGCGAGGAGCTGGGGGCGGAGAAGGCGCGGATCACCTGGTACGTCGACCCGATCGACGGCACCCGCAACTTCGTCCGCGGGCTGCCGCTCGCGTGCATCTCGGTGGCTGCGGCGGTGGACGGCGAGCTCGTGGCGGGGTGCGTGCTGGACCCGTTCCGCGACGAGCTCTTCACGGCCGCCGTCGGCGTGCCGTTCACCGTCCGGTCGGCCGGGCTGGTGATCCCTCCGGGCCGGAGCCCGCGGCCCGTGGTGCTGACCGACATCCCGTTGCCGGGCAGCCAGTACCGCGGTGAGATGGCACTGCTGACCGAACTGCTGGACCGTGCGGACGTGCGGCGCGTCTACGTGACGGCGCTGTCGCTGGCCTGGGTCGCGGCGGGACGGGCGGACGCGGCGGCGAACCTGGGCATCCACCCGTGGGACGTGGCGGCCGGTGCGGTGCTGGTGCGCGCGGCCGGCGGGACGTTCACCCACATCGGCGGGAACGCGCTGGGAGCACCGGGTTTCGTGGCCGGTCGCGGTGAGATCGTCGACTGGCTCGGCGAACGACTGGAGGGCATCGTCTCGTGATCGACCTCAGCGGCCGGGTCGTCCTGGTCACCGGCGCGGGCGGTACCATCGGGGCCGGCATCGCCCGCCGCTTCACCGACGCCGGCGCGCTCGTCGTGGCACACAACGGCAGCACGGACGGCGACCTGCGGTTCGAGGCACGGCGCGTGGCCGAGGACGCCTTCCGCGCGCACGGCCGCCTCGACGCGGTGGTCAACAGCGCCGGAGTGCAGCCCGTGGAACCGTTGCCCGGCATGGCCGTCGAGTCCTGGCAGTCCGTTGTGGACATCAACCTCACGAGTGCCTTCGCCGTCACCCAGGCCGCGGCCGAGTTCCTCCCGGACGGCGGCTCGGTCACCCACATCGCGTCGATCGAGGGCCGCAACCCGGCGCCCGGCCACGCCCACTACAGCGCCTCGAAAGCCGCGTTGATCATGCACGCGCGAGCCGCAGCACTGGAGTACGGCCCGCGCCTGCGCGTCAACACCGTCTCCCCCGGCCTGATCACCCGCCCCGGCATCGAGGAGCAGTGGCCCGACGGCGTGCGGCGCTGGCACGACGCCGCCCCGCTGCACCGCCTCGGCACACCGGAGGACGTCGGCAACGCGTGCGTGTTCCTGGCCAGCGACCTGGCCGCGTGGATCACCGGCCACGACCTGGTCGTCGACGGCGGCGTCACGGCCCGCCCGACCTGGTAGCGCACCGGGCCGGGCGGGCCGCACGTCAGCTCGTTCAAGACCGGACGACATGCGGGTACAAGTCGCCCTCAAGGCCGGCTGCTCGACCCGGCTTCCGGATCGAGCAGCCGACATCACTAGAGCAGCGAGCTCTGCGTTATTTCCGATGAACGCGCCCGTGCACGTAGCGGGCAACAGCCAGCCAGGCCAGTGCCATGGGGGCAGCTACAGCCGCGACAGTGACCAGCAGGTCCCCGATCCCGGACAGCTGCCACCTTCCATTGACCAGAGCCAGCCAGCTCAGTGCTCCACCCGTCAGCACCGCCGAGAACGCCGCGGCCGTGAACGTCACCCAGGTCTGCGGCGAGAGCAACGCGATCTTGCCACTCCTCCCGCGGTACTTGCGGATTCCCGATGACGCAGCCTTCCGTCCGGCGAGAAGACCGGCCGAGCCCGCGAGTCCCCAGACCAGGGCTGTTGCGATCACGCCGCTGACACCGAGCAGTTCGACTGATCGCGCGATCGTGACCGCTGCGGCCCCGAAAGCGAGCACACTGGCGACCGCGGCGTTGACCGTCACCGCGACGGCACAGCGCATACCGCGCCATGGAAAGGGCGAAGAGGGAGAGTTCCTGCTGGCGGAACCGCCGTCGAGGGCTGGGGTTGGTACCATTGCGATGTCCTTACCTTCACTGAGCTGGTGATATTTGGGCAACTGATGACTCCCGGCGTTGCCGCGCCGGGAGCCATCGCTTTGCTTCTGCCGCCTGCGTGACGGCCTGCTTCTGGGCAAGTTGCCCCTTCCAGTCGAAGTCGAACGGACCGGCAGCCATCCACCAGTCACCATGCTGTGATCATGCACAGGAGCTGGTCCGCCACATCAGGGAAATCGGCTCTGAGAGCTTGTGACAGTGCCACAACTTCTTTGAGGGAGCGAATGCGAGGTACGAGCATGACGAGATTCTGCCCGAGCTCCACTTGCGCGAGAGCATAGAAGTGCTTCACACACAAAGCAAGCCCTTCAGGAGAAAAACGGTACACGGCCGATTCAAGAACAGCCAAAGCACCCTGAAGATCTCCGGCGGCCATCAGACGCACCGCTGTGATCGCCGCCTCATGTTCTTCCCCTGCTTCGTTCGGCCGACCAGAACCGGCGGGGACCGGCAATGGAGTTGCTTTGCCCCCGACCGCAACCCGTACAGCTTCGCCCTCTTGCTCGAAAGCACGAACTCGCAGGCCAAGACCTGCATTCCGGCGACCATCCGCCGCTTCAGCACTGTTGCGCAGATCGAGCAACTCATCGAGCAGGCAAGGCAGGTCCCAGCGACCGGCAGCGGCAACGATGACCTCGTAGTACGCGCGGACGAATCCTTCCCCAGGCACGTCCTTACCGGAGTAGTACCTGGACAGCGAAGACGGGGACAGGCCGACGTATCCGACTGCCGCCAACCTGGCGATGACGTCATGCGCCACTGGCGGCCTTGGCACACATCCGCGCAGTTCACGCAGCTTTTGAGCAAACTTCTGCCTCGGCACGGGCAGTCCGCAAGCGATCTTCGCACGCAGATCACTTCGCGACATCTCCACCTCCTCCAGTACGCACGCGGCCACACACAGGCACATGAATGGTCATCACAACCTAGGTACCCACACATGACCTTGTAAAGCATCCTGCCACCAGGCAGAAGAAGGTCAATAAAACAAGCGATAGAAGATCACAAAGTGATAACTTAACTCCTCTCAGTTGCGCGTTAGCTAACGCAAACGTTGCGCGATGAACGCGCAACACCGGTCTCTGTTGCGCGTTCGACAAAGATCCGCTAGCGCAATGCTTGCCGAGTAGCCTCTGTGTAACATCTGCAGGGCTACCACTGATGAAGAAGAGCACCCACGATGCAGATATAGCGGTAATCAAACTTTCACACCGAGGAGGAATATCGTGACCGCGATGCCCTCATGGAGAGACACCAGTTACGGGAGCATGATTCGCGGAGCTCTCTGGCTGGAGCAAGAGGTCGGCCTTGGCGGCATTTTCACCAAGACCGACCTGCGCACCGCTTTTCCCGAGGTAGCGCAGATCGACCGCCGGTTGCGTGATTTGCGTGATCACGGCTGGCAGATCGACACCAACCGCGAAGACCCGTTGCTCCGTCAAGAAGAGCAACGCTACGTTCAGCGGGGGGCCGAGGTGTGGATCCCCGGCCAGGCCAAGACAAAGCCCAAGGCCGCTCTCACCACCGCCCAGCGCAGCAAGGTGCTCCATGACGACGGACACCTCTGCCGGTCCTGCGGCATCGCTCCGGGTGATTCGTACGACGACGGAACGACGGCGCAGATCGACATCGCGCGCCGTACAGTCGTGTTGCCCGACGGCGCGCAGGAGGTACAGCTGATCGCCGAATGCAACCGCTGCCGTGTGGGCGGGCGCAATCGCGTCGAAGACGTTGGAGCCGTGTTGAGCCGGCTGGCGATGCTGGGACCCCTGGAGTTGAGGATCTTCGCTGGCTGGGTTGAAGCTGATAAACGCAAGCTCAGCGGTCTGGAAGAGCTGTGGGGCGCCTACCGTGCTCTGCCGGCGGACGCACGAAGAGCAATCCGCCAAGCTGTGCGGGCGGATGAAGGGTCGGAGGTACGAGGTTGATGCACGAGTTCCCCACTCCTCCGGGAGCAGCGGAGTTCAGTGAACTGGTCAAGAAGCGGCTGGCCGAGGTCAAGGAAGCCGGCGGCACGCGTGAGACCGTGACTGTCGACTGGCACGGTCAGCCGCTCCATGTCGAGGTGATCGACGTACCGCTGCGCGAGTTGTACTTCAACCCCGTTACGCACAGGGTCCGGGCTCAGCGTTCGTACAACCCAGTGCTCGATGCCGCACTGGACACTGAACCGTTCAGCACGGCGAGCCAGGACTACCTACGGCATCTTCTTCAAGCTGAACCGAGCGATCCCAACCGGCGGGACACGGAGTTCGACAAGCTTCGTGAGAGCCTCAGGGACTTCGGGCAGAACGAACCGGGTCTGATCACGCACCACGGCGTTCTCGTCAACGGCAACACGCGCGCAGCGGCGTTGCGCGAGATCGGCGCGCAGACGATGCGTGTCGGTGTGCTGCCGGAGTCGTTCAAAGGCCCCGACATCATCGCTGTCGAGCTTTCCCTCCAGTTGCGTCCCGACAACCGGCGTGACTACAGCTACATCAACAGGTTGCTGGCGATGGAGGAGCAGGCCGAACTCGGCCGTGCCCCGGAGGTCATCGCCAAAGAGTTCAGGATCCGAGTTGCGACGTACGAGCAGGAGCGCTGGATCCTTGGTGTCATCAGGGACCAGATCAACCGCAGCAAGAGCGACGGCTCACCTGCCGCGCTCCGACTGATCGACTTCGAGGATCAGCAAGAGAAGCTGAAGGAGCTCCACCGAGCGTACAACGCCGTGTACTCCAGCGATCCGGACCAGGCTGAGGCCCTGAAGGAGATGCGGCTCGCAGCCATCAATCTCGGATTTGCGAAGACGGCAGTCCGGACTATCGAGAACGCGACCACCTTCAGGAACGACTACCTCGACCATCGCCTCCCCAAGGACTTGGTCCCGGTTGTCGTGGCCGGCGAGTCGATCCCGGTTCCTGGACTCGGCGTGAGCGTGTCAGCCACGATCCCCGCAGTAGCAGCCGCCCGAGCGCTGAACGACCAAGTGCTCAAAGCAAAAGCTGCCGCTCGAGCAGTCAGTGAAGGCGTAGACACCACTGAAGCAGTCGCCACGTTCAACCGGATCAAGGAGGCGTTTGACGGGGCGATCGACGTGGCCGACCGGCAAAACAGGTTGAAGAAGCGCAGGCAGCTTGCATCCGAACGCCTGGCCGAAGCGTCCATGGACATCGATCAGTGCGTGACCGACTTCGTCCAGGCTCGCGCCTCCCGGTCATTGGACGAAGACGCCTTCGACGACGCGCTGTTGAAGCTACGAACCAGTCTTCGCAAGCTTGCTCAACAGGTTGGGCGCGGGATCCAGAACCCCGGTGAAGGTGTCGCGTGGCTTCATGACGCTGCTGCCGCAGAAGGAACGAAATGAGCAGTAGCGGAACAGCCGAGCCCTCACTGCAACTCGACTTCAACGAGACCCGCACCAAGGTGACCATGCGAGCGGTGCAGGAACACCGTGGTGACCTGGTGCATCTCGCAACACGGTTCCGCACCGGCACACAGCTCGGCCCACTGACAGCGGTAGTCGACCTGGACGATCTCCTCGCACAGTTGAATCTGCTGTCGACCTGGCCACGGCAAGACAGCGTGCAGTGGTCGGAGGAGCTGGCTGAGCTCGTCCGTGGGAACGTCGAAGACGCCAACGCGGTGAAGAGCCAGCTGAGTGCTCCTGAAGTTGGAACGGCAGTTCGACCGGAGGACGTGCCATCGCTGCTCGGTGACGACTGGGTTGCTGATCTGCGCGACTTCCAGATGCGTGACATCGCAAAACTTCTCTCGCTGCGACATGGCGCAAACTTCAGTGTCCCCGGCGCCGGGAAGACTCGCGTTGCCCTCGCGATCTACGCCGCCCAGCGCGCTGCGGGAACCGCGAAGCGCCTGCTCGTCGTGTGCCCGAAGTCGGCCTACGAATCGTGGCAGTTCGAGACCGGGGTCTGCTTCCGGTATCCCTTGCGCACACAGATCCTCGAGCGCGATCTCGACCAGTTCGCCGAGGTCCTAGTCATCAACTACGAACGTCTCGACCGTTCGCTTGGCGTGCTCGCGACGTGGCTGAAAGCCAAACCTTCAATGGTCATCCTCGACGAAGCACACCGCATGAAGCTCGGCGTCCGCGGTACCTATGGCGCAGCCTGCATGGCACTTGGTCCACTCGCTCGACGGCGGCTCATCCTCACCGGTACACCAGCCCCGAACGGGGTCAAAGACCTCGAAAGCCTGATGGGCTTCGCATGGCCTGGATACGGGCAACGAACCGTTGCTTCAGCGATGGCAGGCGGCGATCTCTCTCACGCGAGCAGGGTGCTGAGACCTCTTTTTGCGCGTACCACCAAACTGGAACTTGGCCTGCCACCTATGGAGTCACGGCTGCGTCTCGTCGACATGCCGCCGTTACACGCGCGGATCTACGACTCCTTGGTGGGCAAGGCAGCCGCTCACTCAGAACGAGACGACCTTGCCTCGCTGGGGAAGACGGCGCTCAGATTGCTGATGGCCGCGACCAGTCCCGCTTTGCTGCTCGAAGGGAAGTCCCGATACGAACCACTGGAGTACCAGCTCCCTCCACTTGAGATACCCGAGAGCGACTCGCTTTACACGCTGATGCAACAGCTTCCTCGGTACGAGTTGTCGCCCAAGTACAAAGAAACTGCCGCCATCGTTGCCGACAACGCCAAACGCGGCCGCAAGACTCTGGTGTGGACAACATTCGTACGCAGTCTCACAACGCTGCACAATCTTCTCGCTCCTTTCCAGCCTGCGATCGTCTACGGCGGTACAGCCGATCGTGGTGAAGAGCTGCGCAGGTTCCAGGACGATCCTGACTGCTTCGTTCTGGTGTCGAACCCTGCCACCCTCGGCGAAGGCATCAGCTTGCACCATGTCTGCCATGACGCCATTTACGTCGACCGAGACTTCGTCGCAGGGCGATTTCTGCAAAGCCTTGACCGTATCCACCGTTTGGGCCTTGCGCCGGAGGCCGAGACTCGAGTGACCGTGCTCGCCGCACGCGGCACGATCGACGAGGTCGTCGAGCTGCGCCTAGGGCAAAAGCTCGAGTTCATGGGGAAGATTCTCGACGACCCGACCGTGCAACAACTGTCTGATCTGGAAGAAGAGCCTGCGGTAGCCGGAGGTCTGGAGGTGAGCGACGTTCAAGCGCTGCTCTCCCACGTATCGGCTATATCGCCGAAGTGACAGCTCGGCGCGTCCGCGCCGAGCTGTCAACTGATTTTGGACTTGTTCAGGCTGAAGAGGTCATGGCGGACATGGTCAGCCTGCCCGACGAACCCCTTAAATCCGCTGATCTTGAACGCCGCCACACCGCTCTTGCTGGTACGGATCTCAACGTTGAAGTCCTTGCTCAGCAGGGAGATCCGGTGCTCGAGGTCGTACGCCTCCAGCTCGGTGCCGATCGCCCTGGAGATCTGCGCTGCGGTGAGAAAGTCCCCTGCGGTATGCAACGCCCGATAGATGGGATCGTGCTGGGCGTCGACATCGCGGCCGCTGGGTTCGCCTTCCTTGAGCAGAGCTGACTTGATCGCGAGGCCCACGGCTTTCGCCACAGGCGGCGGGAAGGCGTTTCCGACCTGGCGATACCTAGAGGTCTTCAAACCGGTGAATTGCCATTCGCCATGCTGCCAGCCTTGCAACAGCTGCACCATCTCCGTAGTCAGCTTCGGCCCAGGAGCATTGCCGAAGTCTGCTCCTGGCCCAGGCGGCTCATTCGCGATACCCATCGCGTCGACGCCGAGCTGTGCCCACGCCCTCTTCGCTCGAGTCGGACCCAGGTCAGCGCCACCGTGCTTCTTCGACCCGCCAACAACCGTAGGAGCGATGTCGTTGGCCTTCGCTGCCCAGTCGTCAGCACCTTCCCAGCCGCGGGCCGCCATGAGGTCCCGCAAGGCTTCCCCCACTGTCAACGCCTTGCCCTGCGGTTCGGGCCAGTGAAAATATGGTGCGAACTCCTCCTGCAACGCCACCAGGACGAACCGTGGGCGCAGCTGTGGAACACCGAAGTCAGAAGCCTGGAGCAACCGCCACTCGGGGACGTACTTCATCTCGATGAGCGTGTCGAGGATGTGCTGCCGGTAGCCGGCAAACCTCGGCATGCTCAGCCCGCGCACGTTCTCGAGCAGCAGCGCACGAGGCTTCAACGTCTGACACTGCTGCACAGCCCAGGCAAAGAGGTCTCGTTCGTCTTCGGCGCCGAGCTGTTTGCCCGCAACGCTGAAGGGCGGGCACGGCACACCGCCAGCCAGGAGGTCGAACCCCGCAGGAAGCGCAATGCCAGCGTCGTGTGCTGCCGCCCACACCTCAGGAGCTGCGACATCGCCCGTTATCACACCGTCGACGATCTTGACATCCGTTGACTCTGACTGGGACTTCCGGCTTCCACGCTTCGGCTGGACGGGCTCTGCTGCTGACTTCTCGATCGTGCCGTGGCGGGCACGCAGGTTCAGACGGAGCGTGTCAGCCGCGGTTGGATCCAGTTCAATCGCAAGTTCATGCTCGAAGCCTGCCTGCATGAGCCCGAGGGCCTGCCCACCTGCGCCGGCGCAGATCTCGACAACCTTCAACGGCTTCCCGGCCTCGGGGGCGTTCACAGGCCCTCCTTTCGTTTGTTCGCGCCGCATATGGACGACAAGACTGGGGTATCTTCCGGCACCAGCAGCACCGGTACAAGTCGACCTGCTAGACGGGATGATCGTGCCCGAAGAAGACCGCAAAGCACGGCGTGAGCGTGCTCACGCCCAAGGCACCTACCCTGCGCCGCTCAACGAGGGACGATCGCGGAACATGCAGGCGAACCGGCGTTCCGGGACCAAGCCCGAGGTCGCGTTGCGAAGCGCGTTGCACCGGCGCGGGCTGCGCTACCGGAAAGATCATCTGCTCCGGTTCGACGACGGCGTCAAGGTCCGGCCTGACATCGTCTTCACCGCGCGGAGGATCGCCGTGTTCGTCGACGGCTGCTTCTGGCACGTTTGCCCGGAACACGGAAGACAGCCCACCACCAACGACTGGTACTGGACGCCGAAGCTCAGGCGCAACATCGAACGCGACCGACGAGCCGACGAGACTCTGACCGCAGCGGGATGGGCGGTGATCCGCATCTGGGAGCACGAGACCCTTGACACCGCAGTTGAGCGAGTCGCAACCGCTGTCGAACACGGGTTCGAATCTAACTCATTCGACCAGAAAACGCACTAGGAGCTGTTTGGGGTTCGGATCTAGGTTGAGCCCGGTGGTGTGCTGGTGGGACTGGTAGAACACGGATGTGGGCGTTTTGATCTTACCGATGCAGAGTGGGCGCTGATCGAGCCACATATGCCGGTAGCGGCCACGGGTCCGTTGCCGTGGCGGGTGCGGGACCAGTTCAACGGGATCCTGTGGCGGTTTCGCACCGGACCAGGCTGGCGTGACGTCCCCGAGCGGTACGGGCCTTGGTCCACCGTCACTCCCGGTTCAACGCCTGGGCGAAGGCGGGAGTGTTCCAGGCGCTGATGGACGCGCTGATCGCCGAGGCCGCGTCCCGCGGCCAGGTCGGGCTGGAACTGGTCAGCGTGGATTCCACGATCGTGCGAGCGCACCACGAATCGGCCGGCCTGGCGATCGCCGGGGAGACCCTCGACGCCTTGGAGCAGGCGCTGACCGAGGAAAAGGGACTCCGTTGCCCACCCAGCAACAGGTGCTGCGGGTGATCAGCCGTATGCCGCGCCGGGTCAGGAAGGCACGGGCACGTCTGCCGATCAGGACCGTGCCGCTCTCCGGCGCCGCCGCAGGGCGCGGGCGGCGGCGGCTGGGCTCGGCCGGTCCCGAGGCGGGCTGAGCAGCAAGATCCACGCCGCTGTCGACGCGGGTAGGCTGCCGCTGGCGTTCGTGCTCACGCCCGGCCAGGCCGCGGACTGCCCGCAGTTCCAGGTTGTGCTGAACCGGGTTCGGGTTCGCGGTCCGGTCGGTCGGCCCCGGACTCGTCCGGGCGCGGTGGCTGCGGACAAGGCGTACTCCTCCAAGGCCAACCGGGCATATCTGCGGCGCCGCCGGATCACCGCTGTGATTCCGGAGAAGACCGACCAGCAGGCCAGCCGGAAGAAGAAGGGCTCCGCCGGAGGCCGACCGGTCTCGTTCGAACCCGCGCGCTACAAGCGGCGGGTCTCGTTCGAACCCGCGCGCTACAAGCGGCGCAACACCGTCGAACGCTGCTTCCAGAAGATCAAGACATGGCGTGGCCTGGCCACCCGCTTTGACAAGTCACCAGAAAACCTACGAGGCCGGATTACGTCTGCGCGCAGCGATCATGTGGCTGACAACCCTGACCTCAACCACATGATCGAAACCTCAAACGGCTCCTAGTACACACCGGCCTGTACCTGCCTCTCAGCCAAGTTAACAGATTCCCAAGGGACGTGTTCTAACCACTTAGCGCTGAATGCAGAGCCGTTGCACCCGCCTCAGCATCGCGTCGCCGTTGGCGCCGAAGCCCGTTGCTATCGCTTCACAGTGCCGTCCAGTGGCCGCACGTCAGCCGGCCTGCACCACCACGTCCACCCAGTAGTTCGTCGCGTCGAAGCTCGACACGGGGAACGACCCGGCCGGGCCGTAGGTGAAGACGCCGTTGCCGCCCGCGTTCGCGCTCGACGGCGCCGACAACGGGCCGACGACCCGGTCGGCGGCGAAGTAGCCGTTCGTCACCGAGTAGCGCACCGGCGCGTGGTAGGCGGCGATGTAGGTGGTGTTGGGCGACAACGGCACCGGGCTCGCGAAGGTCACCGTCTGCCAGCCGCTCGCCGTCTCGCCGCTGAACGTGGCCGTCGCGAGCAGCTGCTGCGTGGCGGCGTTCCACAGGTGCGCGACGTGCGTGCCGGTGTTCAGGGAACCCTTGTAGAACCGGATTCCCGTGGCGCTGGCGGTCGCCGACGTGGTGCGGAACTTGACGCCCAGCTCCACCGGCCCGGCGTCGGTGGAGTTCACGACCGCGGGCACGTCGGACGCGGCGAACAACGAGACCGGTGCCGGCGGCTGGGCCGGCACGGCGGCGACGACGTCGACGAAGTAGTTGGTCGAGGCGAACGACGACACCGGGAAGGCACCGGCGGCGCCATAGGTGAAAACGCCGTTGCCGCCGACGTTTCCGCTCGCCGGTGCGACGAGCTGACCCGCGACCCGCGCGGTCGCGAGGCCGTTCTCGGTCACCGAGTACTTCGTGGTCGTGTGGTAGGAGACGACGTAGAGCTGGTTCTGGGTCAGCGGCACCGGCGCCGGGAAGGTCGCGCTCTGCCAGCCGCTCGCGGTCTCGCCGGTGAAGGTCGCGGTGGCCAGCAACGCGCCGGTGCCGGCGTTCCACAGCCGGCCGGTGTGCGGGCCGGTGTTGAGGGAACCCTTGTAGAACTTCACGCCCGTCGCGTTCGCGCCCTGCACGGTGCACTGGAACTTCATGCCGAGCTCGACCGGCCCGTTGTCGTGGGAGTCCGTGACGGCGGGGACGTCGCCCGCGGTGAACAGCGACTGCGTGACCATCGCGGCACCGACGGTCAGGCTGACCGTCGTCGACGCCTGCAGGAACCCGTTGGTGATCGTGTACTGGAAGCTGGCGGCCCCGGAGAAACCGCTGACAGGACTGAAGGTCACGGTCTGCGTGCCCGCGTTGAAGCTCACCGTGCCGTTGGTCGCCGAACCCACCGACACCATCGAGACCGGGTAGCCGTTGGGGTCGGAGTCGTTGGCCAGCAACGTGGCCGCGGGGATGGTGAGCGCGGTGCCGACCGGCGTGGTGAAGCCGCTGTTGCCGACGGCGTTGGGCGGCAGGGTGCCCGCACCGCCGGAGCGCGCGAACACCACGTCGACCCAGTAGTTGGACTTGAGGAACGTCTCGGTGGGCATGGTCCCGCCCGTGCCGTAGCGGAAGACACCGGCCTCGGCGGGTGCGGTGATCGCGCCGCACGTGCGCGGCACGTGGAAGTAGTTGTAGTCGGCGTTGGAGTACCGGGCCGAGTGCACGCTGACGGTGTAGGTCTCGCCGGGGGTGAGCGCGACCGGTGCGATGCCCACCTGCTGCCAGCCGCTCGCCGTCTCCCCGGTGAACTCCACCGCGGCGAGCCTGACGCCGCTCGCGTTGTAGAGCCGGCCGGTGTGCGTGCCGAGGTTGTACGGGTTCTTGTAGAACCGCAGCGCGGTGACGGAACCCGGCGTGTTGACGGAGAACCGCATGCCGAGCTCGACCGGGTTCTCGTCGTCGGTCCGCAACGTGAACGGCACGTCCGTCGGCTGGAAGAGCCGCACCGACGCGGCGGGCGTGACGGTGACCGTGCGCGCCGGGCCGTTCTCGACGTTGAGGCTGTCGTCGACCGCCCGCGCCCTGATCGTGTACGTGCCGGGCAGCTGCGGCCACCAGCTGATCGACCAGTTCGTGGTGCCCGTGGCGGCCCGCCAGGTCTGGCCGTTGTCCGTGGAGACCTCGACGGTGGCGACGATGCCGCCGGCGTCGCTCGCGGTGCCGCTGATCGTCACCTGCGCCTGCTGCGTGAACGTCGCGCCGTTCGCCGGTGCCGTGATCACCGTGACCGGCGCCGCGGTGTCGGTCGTGGCCGTCGCGGGCGTCAGGTTGCCCTGCAACGTCTCCGGCTGCACACCCATGTCCGCGAACAGGTTCACCGTCGCCTGCTGGGCGTCGCGGTCCTCGGGCACGGCGGGCATGTTCGGGTCGGAACTCGTGTAGTCGTGCACCGTGTCGAGCGCGAACGACCAGAACACCGTGCCCGCACCGAAGACCAGCGCACCGCTGGGCGCCTTGTACAGCGTCAGGTGGTGCGTGGCGTTGCCGTCCGCGGTCGTGCGCCCGTAGTCGATCAGGTACTTCTGCGGGATGAACCGGTCCGTGCGCGAGAGCTTGACCAGCGTCGGTGGCCGGAACCGGGTGTCCGGCGACTCGTCCCACTCGTAGCCCAGCACGCCGTCCTCGATGTAGCCGGTCTGCCCGGCGGGCAGCGCGGCCATCCCGGTGTTGCGCCAGAACCGCAGCTTCCCGTACGCCGCGGGCACCTCGATGCGGTCGGCCTGGTGCGAGTCGACGGAGAAGATCGTGCCCGTCAGCCGGTTCTCCGGCCGGCCCCCGTTGGACGGCGGCGAGAACGCCGGGTCACGCCAGGTGCCCGTCCACTCCGGACTCGGGTCGACCTTCGCGACGTTGCGGGTGTCCTTGTAGCAGACCAGGGTCCGGTTCGGCGTGCCGCCGACGTCCGGCTCCCAGCGCACCTTCCAGTAGACCTCGTTGCCGCTGAAGAAGCACAGGTGCACCCCCGCGTCCCTGGCCGCCTCGACGTGCGCGCGCTGCTCCCCCGACCAGTACTCGTCGTGCCCGACCGAGAGGTAGACGTGGTGGTCGGTGAGCGCGTAGTTGCCCGGCCCGACGTCCACACCGGTCACGTACGCGACGTCGTACCCGTTGCGCTCCAACCACCTGATCATCGCGTACTCGGCGCTGAGCACGAAGTCCTGCGGCCCGGCGTACGTGCCCCCGTCGGTCAGCCGCGTGCTGTACGGCCGGTTGTAGCTGACCTTGAACGCCCGCCCCTCCGGCCGCCCCGAGGCCGGGTCGCCGCCGTAGAGGTTCGCGCCTCCCCAGCCGTTGTAGGCGTGCCACGTGGTGTCCGAGGTCTGGAACACCATGTCGCGCCGCGCCCCGTCGTCGCGCACCACGAACGGGATGTGGCACGCCCCCGGCGTCCCGTCCTGGCGCACCAGCTTCGCGAGGAACACGCCGGACACCGTGGTCGCCGGCACCGCCCACGACGCGGTCACCGACCAGTTCGACGCGTCCCACAGCCCGGTGCTCGCATCGCGGAACGCCGCGGGCTGCACCGACGCCGCACCGCGCTGGATGGTGTGCACCTTCCGCGCGCCCGCTCCCCCGTAGAAGCCGAGCCGGTAGATGTCGATCCGGTAGTTCGCGGAGCTGGTGTGGATCTTGAAGTCGATCGTCTGGCCACTGTTGACGCTGAGCTTCGTCGTGAAACCCGCGAGGTTGGGGTCGGCGGGCCCGCTGATGCCGTCCCACTCGGTCTTCGGGCTGCCCGGCAGCTGGTTCTCGGTCACGATCAGGTTCGGCATCTCCCACGCCCCCTCTTGCGTTCGGAGAAGTGCTCGTGACCTGGATGTACGGCTCCCCTATGGGGTTGTTACGGCCTGTGAGGGGCAGCCACCCGAATGCCGTAACGGGGGCTGAAAGGTTTGCCAAAAGGCTTGCGTCCGGACGGATTTGGTGACGCAGAGCACGCACGGATGACCTGCGGAACGATGGCGCACGCAGGCGCACAAGATCGCCTGCGGCGCCGGAAACCATTGGCGGCCAATGGGTGTCACCGACAGTGACAAGATCAACTGGCTGCACCGGCTGCGCTGCTCAGCACCATGTTCCACCGGGTGAAGCGCATGGTGCCCCCGACGGGATTCGAACCCGTACTGTGATCCTTTTAAGGGACCTGCCTCTACCGATTGGGCTACGGGGGCGACGGGGAGCCTAGGGCTTGATCGTCGGCTTGTGTGAGCGGATGGTCGTTTCTCGCCCGAGCGGCCCAGTGAATTGGACTAGAGCGAGCATCCGGCTAAGCATCGAACGGACCCGAACATCAGCGCGTCCTCCCCGCTCCGAGCAGCTCCTTGAAGCGCAGCGCCACCCAGTCGTGGACGGCGGCGGAGACGGAGTTGTCGCCGGCGCGGTGTTCGAACCAGCGCCAGTCGCAGTTGACGTTGATCTCCAGGAACACGTGGTCGCGGCCGGTGACGAGGAGGTCGAAGGCGGCGACCTGGACGCGCCAGTGCCTGGCCAGTGCGAGCAGGCGGTCCGACAGGGACGTGGGCACCGAGGTCGGGGTGACGCGCACGGCGTCCGGGTCCACCCAGAGCTGGGCGGGGTCGAGCTTGTCGACCTGGTAGGCGATGCAGCGTTCGCCGATCACGAAGACGCGCAGCTCGGTGTCGGAGGGGACGTACTCCTGGACGATCACCGGGGCGGGTTCGGGGGCATCGGAGGCGCGGGAGGTCTCCAGGGGGCGCGGGAACAGGCCGTGCTGGACGCCGGGGCGGGGTTCCAGCAGGTGGCGGCCCGCGGTCTTCACGATGCAGTGGCCGCCGCCGGGACGGGTGCGGCCGGGGCGTGTCGTCACGGCGGTGCGGGGGACGCGCAGGCCGAACGCGGAGGCGTCGGAGAGCTGCGTGAGGCGGTCCAGGTGCGTCGAGAAGCGCGACGGGTTCACGTGGGCCCAGTCCGAGCGGGAGGACAGCCAGTTGGCCACTGAGGCCCACTGGTCGACCGCGTAGGCGCCGGCGAGGGTGCCGGGCTCGACGGGGACCGCGGAGAGCTCGAAGTGGCGGCGCCAGACCAGCAGGGGGCGCAGCAGCCAGCGGTCGAGCTCGACGAGGGGCTGGTCGGTGTAGACGGAGAGCGGGAGGTCGACGCAGCGGTCGGCGTCGATGCGGGCCATCCGGATGCCGCGCTCGGCCAGTGCGATGGAGAGCTCGTTCATCTCCATGTCGGCGGCGCGGGCGAGCACCAGCACGCAGGGCTGGGGGTTGCCGTCGCCCTCGTCGACCATGCCGAGGCGGTGGACCTGTTCCTGGAAGTCCAGGCACTTGGGCGGTGAGCGGAAGAGGTAGTCCTGGCCCTGCAGCAGCAGCGGCCTGGCAGCCTCGGACGGGGCACCGGGCACCCGTCCGTCAGCCGACCTGCTCAATCGTCCTTCTTGCTGCGGAAACTCTTCCCCGCCTGCGCGTACTCTGCGGCGTACTGCGCCAACGCGGGGTCCTCGATCTCGCCACGACGAAGCTGTGCGGCCAGCTCCTCGAGAGACATCGGGATCACCTCTCTCCCCACACGGGCGCACCACGCATTCAGGTGATGCACCAGCCGTAGTCTCAGGTTCACGTAACGCAATGTCAAGGCAAGTGTCGGCGCATTACTCCTATTGGGCGCTTAAGTTCCGCCCATGGGCCAGAAGAGTGCCCCGGACGAGGGATCGTCCGGGGCATCTTCACACTCACAGCTAGCGATGGTGGGCCGATCGGGTCAGCCGCACTTCGCTGAGGTCAGCTCTGGACCGCGCGGTCGAAGTCCGACTTCGGGTCGTTGATCTGACCGAGCGCCACGACCTCGCGACCGTAGAACAGCGCCTGCGTCCAGTCCATCAGCACGCGCAGCTTGCGGTTGACGGTCGGCATGAACGCGACGTGGTAGCTGCGGTGCATGAACCACGCCGGCAGGCCCTTGAAGCGCAGGCCGAACACGTCCGCGACGCCCTTGTAGAGGCCGAGGCCGGCGACCGAGCCGAGGTACTTGTGGAAGTAGTCCTTCGGCTGCTGGCCGCGCAGCGACGCGACGATGTTCTTGGCGAGCAGCTTCGACTGGCGGATGGCGTGCTGCGCGTTCGGCACGCACGTCGCCGTCGGGTCCTCGTCGGTGCGCGAGAGGTCCGGCACCGCGGAGCAGTCACCGGCGGCCCACACGCCGTCGAGGCCCTGCACCTGCATGGCGGCGGTGCAGCGGACGCGACCGCGCTCGTCGAGCGGCAGGTCGGTGTTGCGCAGCACCGGGTTCGCCTTCATGCCGGCGGTCCAGATGATCGTGTCGGAGTCGAACTCGGTGCCGTCGTCCAGGACGACGTGGCCGTTCTCCAGCGACTTCACGCGGGTGTCGAGGTAGATCTTGATGCCGCGCTTCTCCAGCGCCTCGACCGTCCACGCGCCGAGCTTCGCGGAGACCTCGGGCATGATCCGGCCCATCGCCTCGACGAGGACCCAGTTCATCTCCTCCGGCTTGACACCCTCGTAGTACCGAAGCGCATACCGCGTCATGTCCTCGAGCTCGGCGAGCGTCTCGATGCCCGCGAAGCCGCCACCGATCACGACGAAGCTGAGCAGCTTCTTGCGCAGTTCCGCGTTGTTCGTGCTCGCGGCCTGGTCCAGGCGCGACAGCACGTGGTTGCGGACGTAGATCGCCTCGCCGATCGTCTTCATGCCGATGCCGACCTCGGCCAGGCCGGGGATCGGGAGCGTGCGGGAGATCGCACCCAGCGCGGAGACGAGCACGTCGTACTCGATCTCCTCGACGTGACCGTCCGACAGCTCGGCGGTCACGATCTTGCGCGCGTGCTCGATCTTGGTGACGCGGCCGGTGACGACGTGGCAGCGCTTGAGCACCTTGCGCAGGGGGGCGACGACGTGGCGCGGCTCGATGGAGCCGGCCGCCGCCTCGGGCAGGAAGGGCTGGTAGGTCATGTGCGGCTGCGGGTCGATGACGGTGACCGACGCCTCACCGGATCGCAGCTTCTTCTGCAGTCCGAGAGCCGTGTACATCCCGACGTACCCACCGCCGACAATCACGATCCGCGTGGGTTGCGACTTCACAGCAGCCATACGCACATGGTGACACCGAGGTCCCCTTTTTCGCGCGTCCGGAGGGGCCGTTGTGACCGCCGTCGCCAGGTGATGCCGGACACCCCCGCACTGGCCTGCGGATTGCCGCCCGTTTGCACGGTTCTCGCTGAGAGGAACGGTTCAGATCCTCAGTGCGACCACCCCGATGAGGACCGTCAGACAGGCCAGTCCGAGCACCTCCACGACCCCGGTGCCGGACCCTGACGGGACGACCGCGGCGAAGGCGGCGAGAACGAATGTGACCGCCTGGACAATGGCGAACCGGCGGGCCGGCGCTTTCACCGCCGCGAGCCCAATTCTCGTTTTAACCGGAACGACCGCGGCGAGTGCGGAAGTCACGTGGACGAGGTGCAACAACGGGATCATCAGCAGAACTCCGAGCCGCAACGGGGGCCCGTCCGCGAACGCCATCACGAGCGCCGCGTACCCGATGAGCAACGCCGGCCCGGCGCTCGCGGGCATGAGCGCCGACAACGCCGTCAACGCCGCGACGATGAGCAACGGCGCGATGGAGTCCGACTGGGCGTGCAGGATCAGCGCCACCGGCAGCGCGGCGAGGACGATCGCGAACCGGATCAGCATCCGCTCGTCACCCGCACGCCGTGCCGGGCCATGCGCCGCAGCCGCACCCGGTGCTCCGCGGCGATCAGCTCCGCCGCCACCTCACCCCACGGCGTCTCGCGGTCGGGTCGCAGCGGCGACGGCAACGTGTCGACCGCCAGCACCATGTGACCGTGCTTGACCGTCTGCACGGCCAGCTCGGCGATGGCGTCGTCGATGAACGGCGACAGCAGCACGACCACGCAGCCGTGCGGGAGCCCGCGCAGCACGGGCCGTGGCGCCCACCCCGCGGCCTGCGCGCACACGACGAGCTGCGTGCGGATGCGCATCAGGTGGCGGCGGCCGACGCCGGAGCGGACGTTGAGCTGCGGCCGTCCCAGGTCCGTCAGCGCCACCCGGTCGCCCTGGCGCAGGTACCCGGCGGCCATCGACGCGGCCCTGCGCACCGCGCGGTCGAGGCTGCCGTCCGGGCGCGTGGTGGCGCCGTGGCGGACCGACGCCCACTCGGCGACCTCCTGCCCCAGGTCGGTCCTGGTGTCGAGCGCGAGGACCACCTCGGCGTCGGCCTCGGCGTGCCGCTCGCGGACGTGGACGGTGCCGGTGCGGGTGGTGACCCGCCAGTCGATCCGCCGCAGCCGGTCGCCCGGCTGGAACGCCCTGATGTCGCGCAGCTCGGTCGAGTCGCCCGCGCGCGGCGAGCGGTGGCTGCCGACCAGGCCGGCGGGACGCGGCGGCAGCGGGCCGGACGGGTGGTGCTCGACCGGCGGCAGGATCGTGCGGACGTGCTCGACGCCGACGACCGGGCCGTAGACGTGCAGGCCGTCCGGTCCGGCGAAGAGGTGGTCGAGCCGCAGGTCGACGCCGGGTCCCCAGGCGTCGCGGCGGATCCCGACGGGCAGGTCGCCGACGTCCGCGGGCAGCGCGGTGGTCCCCTCGGGCAGCTTGACGACGGCGATCTCGGCGTCCGCGCCCTCGACGTGGGCGACGGTGTGCACGAGCCCGGTCCCCGCACCGCGCGGCACCGGCCGGACCTCGACCGCGGGCCGGCCCTTCGGCTTGGCGGTGAGCAGCACCGACAGCACGAGCGGGACGCCGAACAGGACCAGCTCGACCTCGTGCAGGAACAGCCCGGCCGCGACGAGCCCGACGCCCAGCCACACCGCGCGCGAGTAGGCGTCCGTGGGGTGCCAGTGCGCGCCGTGGGAGGCGACGAACGCCTCGCGGATCCGGTCGGCCCTGCTCATGAGCTCGGCGGGCCCGGCACCCTGCCGAGCAGCTCGGTGACCACCTGCACGCCGCTCACGCCGGAGGTCCACGTCTCCGGCTTCAGCACGAGCCGGTGGGCGAGGACCGGGACCGCGGCCTCCTCGACGTCCTCGGGCAGCACGTACCCGCGTCCGTCCAAAGTGGCCAGTGCGCGGGCCACGAGCACCAGCCCCTGCGCGCCGCGGGGTGACGCACCGACCTCGACGGCGGGGTGCTGCCGGGTCGCGCGGGCCAGGTCGACGCAGTACCGCAGCAGGTCGTCGTCCACGGTGGACCGTTCGAGCTCGCGCTGCAGCTCGGCGAGCCGGCCGGGCGCGAGCACCGGCGGGACCTCGGCGTCCTCCTGCTGCCGGGCGAGCCGCCTGCGCAGGACCTCGACCTCCTCCTCCGCGGGCGGGTAGCCGATGTCGAGCCGCACCAGGAACCGGTCGAGCTGGGCCTCCGGCAACGGGTAGGTGCCCTCGTACTCGACCGGGTTCGACGTGGCCAGCACGTGGAACGGCCTGGGCAGCGCGAACGTGCGGCCCTCCACCGTGACCTGCCGCTCCTGCATGGCCTCCAGCAACGCCGACTGCGTCTTGGGCGGCGTGCGGTTGATCTCGTCGGCCAGCAGCAGCCCGGTGAACACGGGCCCCTCGCGGAACTCGAACTCGCGCGTGCCGGGGTCGTAGAGGAACGAGCCGGTGACGTCGGCGGGCAGCAGGTCGGGCGTGCACTGCAGGCGCCGGAAGTCCAGGCGCAGGGCCTGCGCGAGCGACCGGGCGATCAGCGTCTTGCCCAGCCCCGGCACGTCCTCCAGCAGCACGTGCCCACCGGCCAGGACCGCCGCGAGCGCGAGCCGCACCGTCCGGCCCCGCCCGACCACGACCTCGCCGATCTCGTCGAGAACGGCCTTGGCCTCCAGCTCGATCGTCACTCGACCCTCCTGAGTCGTTCCGCGAGCTCCCGCGGGTCCGGCAGGCTCGCGGCGTCGATGCCGAGCGCGCGCAACCGCGCGCGGAACCGTTCGTCGTACTTCGCCTGGTCCTCCGCCGCTTCCTCCAGCCGGCCCGCGAGCGTGCTGGCGTGCGCGGTGCTGATCGACCCCGGCGCCTGCGGCGGCCCGCTCCACACCACGTCCGTCGCCCTGGGCAGCCGGGTGACCAGCACGGCGAACGCGGCCGGCGGCACGGCCAGCGCGACCGCCCAGAACGGCGTGGCGCCCAGCCACCACAGCAGCACGCCGACGACGACCCCGACGCCCAGCGCCAGCGCCGTCCTCACGCGAGCTCCCGGACGATGCGGTCCAGCTCGTCCCTGGCCGCGTCCGCCTGCCGCGCGGTGACCTCCTCGTGCCCGAACCGGGCGCGCTGGTAGAGGTCCTTCAGCACGTCGGCGTCGACGTTCAAGCTCGCGGTGAACTCGGTCGGCGTCTGGTGCGGCTCGCGCGTGTGCGCCTCCTCCAGCGCCAGCCAGGCCGCGATCACGGCGTCGCGCGGCGGCCGGTTCGGGTGCTCGGTGAACTCCCGCAACGCCTTCTCGACCCGCCCGAGCACCACCCGCTCCCGCCCGGTCACCGCGTCACCCACCTCCACACCGCGCACGCCCCTGCGGCGGCGCCACCGCGGCAGCTCGACCGCGAGCACGATGCCGACCAGCCCGAACAGGACCAGCGCCACCAGCGCGAACAGGAACAGCGTGAACGGCACGGCGACCAGGTCCGGCAGCTCACCGGGCACCCGCAGGTCGACCGGCAGCGAGTTGTCCGCCGGCTGCGGCACCGCGTCGTCCGCACGCGGCACGAACCGCACCGGCGACGTGCCGCTCGCCGCCGCGACGACGACCAGCAACGCCACGATGGCCACACCGACCCGCCACCACCTCATGCGCGTCAGCGTCGCACGCACCGGGCGCGTTTCCCCACCGGTTCGCTCACGATCAGCGGTGCTTCCGCAGAACGGCGGCCACGTCGGGCACGTCGAGGTGCGGCATGACCGCGCGCAGAGCGGCCGAGTGCTCGGCGATGCGCTTGCGCACGGTGTGACCACCGCCGACGGTGTCCGGCACCGCCTGGAGGGGCCCGAGGCCGAGCCCGGCGTACAACGCGAACGCGGCCGGTCCCTCGTCCCTCAGCACCTGCCAGCGACCCGGCTTGCCCATCGCCCACCTCCGTCAGCTCAGCCCCGCGTGCTCCTTGGCGCGGCACAGCAGGTCCTGAAGCATCTCCTGCGTCAGCCGGCCGGTGTAGGTGTTGTGCGGCGACACGTGGTAGCACCCGAACACCCGCAGCCCACCGGCCTCCACCTCCACCCCGTGCCCGAACTTCACGTCGGACACCCCGAGCAGCGGCAGGAACGCCTTCCAGCCGAACCCGCCGAGCACCACGACCGAGCGCAGGTTCGACAGCAGGGACATCTCCTCGCGCAGGAACGGCGAGCAGCGGTCGCGTTCCTCCGCCGTCGGCTTGTTCTCCGGCGGCGCGCACCGCACCGGGGACGCCATCCGCACGCCGCGGAGCTCCAGGCCGTCGTCGCGGGACGTGCTCGTCGGCTGTGACGCGAGGCCGACCTCGTACAGGGCCCGGAAGAGGAAGTCGCCGGACGGGTCGCCGGTGAACATCCGCCCGGTCCGGTTGCCGCCGTGCGCCGCGGGTGCGAGGCCCACGATCAGCACCGAGGCGTCCATGGGGCCGAAGCCGGGTACCGGCCGGCCCCAGTAGACCTGGTCGCGGAAGGCGGCGCGCTTCACCCGCGCGGCGGTCTCGCGCCACGCGACCAGGCGCGGGCACGCTCGACAGGACGCAATTCGATCGTCGAGTTCCGTAGTGTTGCTCCCATGTCCGAGGAGAAGACCGAAGAGAAGCCAGCGTCTCCTGCCGATGATCTGGTCACCACCCAGCACAGCATTACCCTCAAGGGCCGGGAGCTGAACTACACCGCCACCACCGGTCGTGTCGTGCTCAAGGAGGAGGTGCTCAAGGACGGCGTGTTCGAGGGCCACAAGCCCAAGGCGGAGGTGTTCCTGACCGCCTACACGCTCGACGGGGCCGACCCGCTCAAGCGGCCGGTGACGTTCGCGTTCAACGGTGGGCCGGGCAGTGCCAGCCTGTGGTTGCACCTGGGTCTCCTCGGGCCCCGCCGGGTGCTGTCGGGCGACGTCGGCAACCTCGTGCCGCCGCCGTACGGGATCGCGGACAACGAGGAGACGTTGCTCGCGGAGAGCGACCTGGTGTTCATCGACCCGGTGTCGACGGGGTTCTCCCGGGCCGCGGAGGGTGAGAAGCCGGGCAGCTACCACGGCTACCAGCCGGACATCGACTCCATCGCCGAGATCATCCGGCTGTGGACCGCGCGCAACGGGCGGTGGATGTCGCCGAAGTTCCTGTGCGGCGAGTCGTACGGCACGCTGCGGGCGGCGGGGCTGGCCGAGCACCTGCAGAAGAAGCACGGCATGTACCTCAACGGGCTCATGCTGATCTCGTCGGTGCTGGACTTCGCGACGCTGCAGTTCAACGAGGGCCACGACCTGGCCTACACGCTCTACCTGCCCACGTACGCGGCGATCGCGCACTACCACGGCCTGCACGGCGACCGGCCGCTCGAGGAGGTGCTCGCCGAGGCCGAGGAGTTCGCCTCGCGCGACTACCCGTACGCGCTGGCCCGCGGCAACCGCCTGCCCGACCACGAGCGGGCCGCCGCGATCGCGAAGATCGCGGCCCTCACCGGCCTGTCCGAGGAGTACGTGGACGCGGTCGACCTGCGCATCGAGCACATCCGGTTCTTCACCGAGCTGCTGCGCAGGGACCGCAGGACGGTCGGCCGCCTCGACGCCCGCTTCACCGGGTGGGACAAGGACTACGGCCGCGAGGAGATCTCCGCGGACCCGTCCATCGACGCCATCCTCGGGCCGTACGCGGCGGTGCTCAACCACTACCTGCACGCCGAGCTGGGCTACGTCAGCGACCTGCCCTACGAGGTGCTGTCGCGGGCCATCGAGCAGTGGTCGTACAAGGAGTTCGAGGGCCGCCACGTCACGACCGCGGGCAAGCTCTCGACGGCCATGCGGGCGAACCCGCACCTCAAGGTGCACGTCGCGTTCGGCTGGTACGACGGCGCCACCCCGTACTTCGCCGCCGAGCACCTCCTCTCGCACCTGCAGATCCCGAAGGAGCTCACCGCGAACATCGAGTCGGCCTACTACCCGGCCGGCCACATGATGTACGTGCACGAGCCCAGCCGGATCCAGCAGTCGGAGGACCTCGCGGCCTTCGTCAGGAACTCGTCGAACACGTGAACCTGGACCTGACCGACGACGCCGTCCTGCGCGAGCTGTGGACGGTGCAACGGCTGGCGTACGCCGTCGAGGCCGAGCTGATCGGCTTCGACGGCATCCCGCCGCTGCACGAGTCACTGGACGAGCTGCGCGCGTGCGGCGAGACGTTCCTCGGGCTGTACGACGACGAAGGGCTCGTGGGCGCGGTGTCGTACGTGCTCGACGGATCCGTCATCGACATCCACCGGCTCGTCGTGCACCCGCGGGCGCACCGGCGTGGCATCGCGACGAAGCTGCTCGACGCGTTGCCGCCCGGCCCGCAGGTCGTCAGCACCGGCTCGCGCAACGAGCCCGCGCTGCGGCTGTACCGCAACCGCGGGTTCGCCGAGACCGGCCGCCAGGAGGTCGCTCCCGGCGTGGAGCTCACCCACCTCGCCAGGCCCTGACCCCTTCGCCGCTGAACGCACGCGGGGCGCTTTCGCACGGTTGGACCGTGCGAAAGGCCCCGCGTGGCATCCGCGACAGCGGTCAGACGACTGCGCGCTCCTCGGCGAAGTGGCAGGCCGACGGGTGGCCGGCCACCCGCGTGACCAGCTCCGGCACCTCGGTGGCGCAGATGTCCTGCGCCTTCCAGCACCGGGTGCGGAACCGGCAGCCCGACGGCGGGTCGATCGGCGACGGCACGTCACCGGTCAGCCGGATGACGTCGCGCCGGCCGCGCTGGGTCGGGTCCGGCACCGGCACCGCGGAGAGCAGCGCCTGGGTGTACGGGTGGGTCGGGTGCTCGTAGATCTGCTCCTCGGTGCCGATCTCCACGATCTTGCCGAGGTACATCACCGCGACGCGGTCCGACAGGTGCCGCACGACGGACAGGTCGTGCGCGATGAACACGTACGACAGGCCCATCTCGGTCTGCAGGTCGCCCAGCAGGTTCATGACCTGCGCCTGGATCGACACGTCGAGCGCGGACACCGGCTCGTCGCACACGATCACCTTGGGCTTGAGCGCCAGTGCGCGGGCGATGCCGATGCGCTGGCGCTGACCGCCGGAGAACTGGTGCGGGTACCGGTTGATGTGCTCCGGGTTCAGGCCGACGATCTCCAGCAGCTCCTGCACCTTGCGCCGGCGGTCGCCCTTGGGCGCCACCTCGGTGTGGATCTCGTACGGCTCGCCCACGATGTCGCCGACCGTCATGCGCGGGTTCAGCGACGTGTACGGGTCCTGCAGCACGATCTGGATGTCGCGGCGCAGCTTGCGCAGCTCCGCGCCCTTCATGCCGAACATGTCGCGGCCCTCGAAGCGCGCGACGCCCGAGGTCGGCGGCTCCAGGCGCATCAGCACCTGGGCCAGCGTGGACTTGCCGCAGCCGGACTCGCCCACGACGCCGAGGGTCTCGCCCTTGTTGAGCGTGAACGAGACGCCGTCGACGGCCTGGACGTGGCCCACGGTGCGCTTGAACAGCACGCCGACGCGGACCGGGAAGTGCTTGACGAGGTTCTCGACCTCGAGGATGGGCTCAGCCACGAGCGACGACCTCCTCCGCGATGTGGCACCGGCTGGTGCGGCCCATGCCCAGGTTGTGCACGGCCGGGACCTCGGTCACGCACCGGTCGAACGCGCGCGGGCAGCGCGGGTTGAACGGGCAGCCGGGCGGGATGTTGGTGAGCGACGGCGGCAGGCCCTTGATCGTCTTCAGCTCCTGGCCCTTGAGGTCCAGGCGCGGCAACGACTCCAGCAGCGACTCGGTGTACGGGTGCCCCGGCGCGCGGAACAGCTCGTAGACGTCGGCGTGCTCGACGATGCGGCCCGCGTACATGACCGAGATCCGGTCCGCGACGTCGGCGACGACGCCGAGGTCGTGGGTGATCAGGATCATGCCCATGTCGCGTTCCTTCTGGATCTCCGCGAGCAGGTCCATGATCTGGGCCTGCACCGTGACGTCCAGCGCGGTCGTGGGCTCGTCCGCGATCAGCAGCTCCGGGTCGAGCGCGAGCGACATCGCGATCATCGCGCGCTGCCGCATGCCGCCGGAGAACTGGTGCGGGTAGTCGGAGACCCGGCCCTTGGCGTTCGGGATCCTGACCTGGTCCAGCAGCTCGACCGCCCGCTTGCGGGCGTCCGCCTTGGACATGCCGCGGCGGACCTTGAGCTGTTCCTCGATCTGGAACCCGACGGTGAACACCGGGTTCAGGGCCGACAGCGCGTCCTGGAAGATCATGGCGATGCCCTCGCCACGGACCTGGCGCCGTTCCTCCGCCGACTTCTTCAGCAGGTCCTCACCGCGGAAGCGGATCGCACCGTTGGTGATGAACGCCGGCGGCATGTCCAGGATGCCCATGATCGTCTGGGCGGTCACGGACTTGCCGGAGCCCGACTCACCGAGCACAGCGAGGGTTTCGCCCGCGGAGACGTGGTACGAAACGCCGTTGAGCACCTTGGCGACACCGTCGCGGGTGCGGAATTCCACGTGGAGATCCTCGACCTCCAGCAATGGCTGAGTCACGAGATCTCCCCTATCGGGACTTGGGGTCGAGTGCGTCGCGCACGGCGTCGCCGAGCATGACGAAGGCCAGGACGGTGACCGTCACGAAGCCCGCGGGGAACAGCAGCATGTGCGGTGCCGACTGGAAGTAGTCGCGGGACTCCGAGATCATCACGCCCCACGACACGACCGGCGGCCGCAGGCCGATGCCGAGGAACGCCAGCGTCGCCTCGGCACCGATGAACGCGCCGAGCGCGATCGTGGCGTACACCAGCACCGGCGCGACCGTGTTCGGCAGCAGGTGCCGGAACACGATGCGCAGCGGCGAGGCGCCGAGACCGCGGGCGGCCTTGACGTAGTCCTGCTGCTTCGCCACGAGCGTCGCGGACCGCATGATGCGCATCGCGACCGGCCACGACAGCACCGCGATCGAGAGCACCACCTGGGTGACGATCCGGAACACGCCGGGGTTCTCGCTCGGGGCGTTCAGCGTGGTCAGGATGACGATCGCGCCGAGCACGAACGGGATGCCGGCGAAGATGTCGGCGAACCGGGACAGCACGCTGTCGAGCCACGTCTTCGCGTACCCGGCGACGATGCCGACGGCCGAGCCGATCAGCACGGTCAGCAGGGTCGAGAAGATGCCGACGAGCAGCGACGCGCGGGCACCGTGCATGGCGCGGGCGTAGACGTCGTAGCCCTGCAGGTCGTAGCCGAACCACGCGTCACCCGACGGTGGCTGCAGCGACTTGTCGAGGTTCGCGGCCCGCGGGTCGACCGACGTGAACAGCGTCGGCCAGATCGCCATCAGCACGACGACCGCGATGATCACCAGCGAGATGATGAACGTGGGCTTGGTGCGCAGCTCACCCCACGCGTCGCTCCAGAGCGAGCGGGGCTTGCGCTGCTTGTGCGACGAGTCGTCGACGTGGCTGAGCTGGTCGACACCGGCCGCCGCGGACGCCTCGAGTCCGGCTCCACCGGACACGGATCCTGGGTCACTCATAGCGAATCCTCGGGTCGAGAACGGCGTACAGGAGGTCGACGAGCAGGCTCATCAGCAGGTAGACGAGCACCAGCAGGGTCACGATGCCCGTGACCATGACGCCTTCCTTCTCCTGGATGCCGCGGAAGATCAGGCCGCCGATGCCGTTGATGTTGAAGACGCCCTCGGTGACGATCGCGCCACCCATGAGGCTACCGAGGTCGGTGCCGAGGAACGTGATCACCGGGATCAGCGAGTTGCGCAGCAGGTGGATGCCGACGACGCGGGACTGCGGCTGGCCCTTGGCGATCGCGGTGCGCACGTAGTCGGACCGGCGGTTCTCCACGATGCTGCTGCGGGTCAGGCGGGCCACGTAGGCCATCGAGAGGCTGCCGAGCACGAAGCCGGGCAGGATCAGCTCACCGAACGTCGGGTCGGAGCTGACCGAGGTGTCCATGAGGTCGAAGCCCTGCGGGCCGAGGTAGAGGCGCAGGACGAAACCGGTGACGAACACCGGCAGCGAGATCAGGAACAGCGTCGAGACCAGGACCAGGTTGTCCAGGAACCCGGACTTGCGCAGACCGGTGAGGACACCGGCGATGATGCCGATGACCGCCTCGATGATCAGCGCGATGATGCCCATCTTCAGCGTGATGGGCCACGAGGTGGCGATCTGCTCGCCGACGGAGACGCCGTTGAACGTGGTGCCGAAGTCACCGACGACCAGGTTGCCCAGGTACTTGAAGTACTGGATGACCAGCGGGTCGTTCAGGTTGAGCTTCGCGCTCATCTCGGCGATGTACGACGGGTCGCACGGGCGCTGGCCGCACTTGCCCGCGAACGGGTCCTGCGGAATCGCCCAGACGAGGGCGTAGATCAGGAAGGTGGTCCCCAGGAAGACCGGTATCAGCTGCAGCAGACGGCGCAGCACATAGCGACCCATGAGGTCGGCTCCTTGCGTGGTGGGGGGCGTCTGAGCCGGAACACCGCTCCGGCCCCGCGTCCGTGACGCTTCGTGGACGCGAGGCCGGATCGTGCTTGTTGCTCAGCGGGTGTTCGGCTGTCAGCCCTTGACGCGGAACGACGCGAGGTCGGCGTCACGCTTGAAGGTCAGCTTGGCGGCCAGCAGGTTCTTGGACCGGCCACCGATGCCCTTCTCGTTCCAGGTCGGGATGGACGGCATGTCCTTCGCGATCTGGTCCTCCGCCTGCTGGTACAGCTTGATCGCAGCGGCCTCGTCCGCGGTGCCGTCAGCCTGCTCCAGGAGCTTGTCGACGGTCGGGTTCGAGTAGTTCGAGTCGTTCGACGAACCACCGGTGCGGTACAGCGGGTTGAGGAAGTTCTCGATCGACGGGTAGTCGGCCGACCAGTCGGAACGGGCCATGCCGGTCAGCTGCTTGCCGTCGACGATCTGGCGGTACGCACCGAAGTTGGTGGCACCGACGAACTCGCACTCCACGCCCAGCGCCTGCTTGATGCTGTTGCACGCGGCCTCGAGGGGCTCCTTGCGGCCACCGTCCTGGTTGGACTGAATGGTCAGCTTGCCGGTGAAGCCGGACTCCTTCAACAGCTGCTTGGCCTTCTCCGGGTTGTACGTGCAGTACTCGCCGCAGACGCCCTTGCGGTGGCCGTTGATGCCGGGCGAGACCCAGCCGTCGGACGGCGTGTACGAGCCCGCGAGCACGGTCTTGGTGATCTGCTCCCGGTTGATGGCCATCGAGATGGCCTGGCGGAGCTTCACGTTGTCCTTGAACGCCGGGACGTAGTACGGCAGAGCGATCGCGCTCTGGCCCAGCAGGTTCGCGGTGAGCACCTGGTCACCGAGGTCCGCCTTGTACTTCTCGCCGACCTTGGCCGACGGCGGCAGGGCCTCCATGAAGTCCAGCTTGCCGGCCACCAGGTCCTGGTAGGCGGTCTCCTGGCTGGAGTAGATCTTGATGTCGAGGGTCTTGAAGTGGACCTTCTCGCCCTTGAAGTCCTCGAAGCGCTCCAGCTTGATGAGCGAGTTCGGCGTGCGCGAGACGAACTTCAGCTGGCCGTTGCCGATCGGCTTGGCCTCGAACGCCTTCGGGTCCGCGAAGAACGCGTCCGGCAGCGGCGAGAACGGCAGGTAGCCGATCATCGTGGTGAAGACCGAGGTCGGCGCGTTGAGCGTGACCTTGAACTCGTAGTCGCCCACGACCTCGAGGCCGGACATCTTGTCCGCGGTCGGCTTCGCGGCCTCGTCGGCCGGGTGCACGTCCTTGAAGCCCTGGATGACCGAGAAGAACGAGGCGGCCTGCTGCGCGTTGTTCGCGTTCGCCGACCAGTTCCAGCCGTCGACGAAGTTCTTCGCCTTGACCTCGGTGCCGTCGTGGAACTTCCAGCCCTGCTTGATCTTGATGTTGTAGACCTTGGCGTCGCTCGACGTGATCGAGTCGGCCACGAGGTTGGTGGGCTTGCCGTCCTCCGGCGCGTAGTCCACCAGGCGCGCGAACAGGGCCTCGGTGACCTTCGAGCCACCGGCCTCAGTCGTGTTGGCCGGGAGCAGGGTGCTCTTGGGCTCGGTGCCGTAGATCGACACGGTGCCCTCGGTGTTCTCCTTGCCCTCCGAGGACGACGACGAACCGCCACCCCCGCCACACGCGCTGAGCGTCATGGCCAGCGCGGCAGGCAAAGCCACCCACGCAACCAGTGATCGCGACATCAATCTCTCCCGCCTATTCCCCGGCGCCGCCGCAAGTGGTGCGGGCGCGCGCCTCCCCGGGAGGTCTCGTCCACCTCCCAAAACGTGAGAGGACGTTAACCGGGCTGTCCAGGAGTACGCGCACCGAAACCGGTCACAAACTCGTCACGATCGCCTCAAGCCGACCTTAATTCACGCCTGGACCAGCGAAAAGGCGATGCCGTCGAGGATGTCGTGCTCACTGCAAACGAGCACGTCAGTGCCCGCGCGATTCTCCAGCTCCTCGGCAATCGCGCGCAGAACGATCGCTCCACCACAGATGACGTCGACCCGGCCGGGATGCATGGGTCCCAACCCGGCCCGTTCATCATGTGTCATGGAGAGAACACTGTCAGTGATTTCACGAATGTTGTCAAGTGTGATGCGGGAGAGGTGGATTTCGTCGCTGTTGTACACCTCAAGGCCCTGGACCAGCGCGGACAACGTCGTGACCGTTCCAGCCACACCGATCCACGTTCGTGTTTTCTCGACCGGCACCGTTTCGAACGCCAATCGGATCTGCTCGCGCGCAAACGCTTCCGCTTTGTCGACCTCGTCCTTCGCCGGCGGATCGGAGTGCAGGAACCGCTCGGTGAGCCGCACGCAGCCGATGTCCATCGACCGCGCCGCCTCGACCTCCGTGCCGCTGCCGAGGACGAACTCGGTGCTGCCACCACCCAGATCGGTGACGAGGAAGGGTCCCTCGTCCGGGTCGAGGTCGGCCACCGCGCCGAGGTAGGACAGCCGCGCCTCCTCGTCCCCGGTGATCACCTCGGCCGGCGCGCCGAGGAGCTGCCGGGTCATGTCGAAGAAGTCGTCGCGGTTGCTCGCGTCGCGCGTGGCACTGGTCGCCACCATGCGTGCCCGCTCGACCCCTTTGCGCTGCATCGTGCGCGCGTAGTCGGTGAGCGCCGCCTTGGTCCGCGCGATCGCATCGGGGTGCAGCCGCCCGGTGGCGTCCACCCCCTGCCCGAGCCGGACGATCTTCATCTCGCGGTGCACGTCCCGCAGCCACACCGTCCCGTCGTCCCGGGTGGTCACGTCCGCGACCAGCAACCGGATCGAGTTGGTCCCGCAGTCGATGGCGGCAACCCGCGCCATGGATCACTCCTCGTCTCGATGTTCTGCGGCAAGCATGGCGTAGACGAAGAGATCACCCCACTCGCCCTTGAAGACCTCGCTCTGCCGGAAGTGCGCCTCCCTGCGCATCCCGAGCCGTTCCATCACCCGCCACGACGGCTCGTTGCGCGGGTCGCACTGGGCGATGACCCGGTGCAGCCCGAACCGGCCGAACGCGAGGCCGAGCAGCGCGCGGGCGGCCTCGGTGGCGAACCCCCTGCCGTGGAACGCCGGGTTGAAGACGTATCCGAGCTCACCCTGGCGGTGCTCCCGGCTCAGCCACTTGACGTCGGCCTCGCCGATGACCGTGCCGCCGAGCACGACCGCGAGGGCCAGCGACTGCCCCTCCTCGGTGAGCTCGTCCATCGTCGACCAGTTCTGGAGCTTCGCCGCGGTCTCCTCCCTGGTGAGGGGGTCGTCGTAGAGGTAGCGGGCGACCTCGGGGAGGGCGCGGTAGGCGTGGACGTCGCCGAGGTCGGCGGGGTGGAAGGGGCGGAGGAGGAGACGGGCGGTCTTGATCGGGTAGTCGGGACGCACACCCCTACCCTGCCCGTGTGCCGCCGTCGATGCCTCGTGAATTACGCACGCGGACCGGCCGGGGTCATCCGGTCCACTCGTCCGCGAGCAGGGCGTAGACGAGCACGTCGGCCCATTCGCCCTTGAACACCTGGTGGTGCCGGTGGTGCGCCTCGCGGCGCATCCCGAGCCGTTCCATGACCCGCCACGACGCCTCGTTGCGCGGATCGGCCTGCGCGGTGATCCGGTGCAGCCCGAGCTCCTCGAACCCGACCCGCAGCAACGCGCCCGCAGCCTCGCCCGCGAGCCCCCTGCCCTGGAACTCGGGGCTCAGGACGTAGCCGATCTCGCCCTGGCGGTGCTCCTCGCTCAGCCACTTGAGCACGACGTCGCCGACCACCCGTCCCGCTTCCGGCCAGTGCACGGCCAGGGCGAGCCACTGGCCGTCGCCGGTCAGCTCGGCCTGGGTGGTCTTCGTGGCGAGCAGCCCGGCGGTCGCGGCGCGGTCGGTCACCTCGTTGAGGAGGTAGCGGTTGACCTCGGGAAGGGTGCGGTAGGCCGCGTAGTCGTCGAGGTCGGTGAGCTCGAACGGGCGCAGGTGCAGGCGGTCGGTCTTGATGGGGTAGGCAGGGCGCACGGTCCCCACCTTGCCGGACAACGCCGTCCGTGCCGCGCGAATCACGCGGCCGGCCGCATCAGGTCGTGGTGCTCAGGACCGGGCCGCTGGACCCCGTGGTCGTCGCCGGAGGCGTCGCGACGCTGCTGGCCGCGGTCGTCGTCGTCGTGGCCGGCTGCGTCACGGACGTCGTCCCCAGGCTGGACGAGCCGGCGGGCGGGGTCGAGGGGTCCTGCGCGGGCGGGTTGGACGACGACGCGGGCGGGGTCGAGGGCGAGGACGACGGCGGCGTCGACGACGGCGGGCACGACGGCGACGAGGAGGGCGGCGCCGAGGACGGGGAGGTCGAGGGGGACGTCGAGGGAGAGGTCGACGGCGTCGTCGTGCACGGGGTGGACGACGGCGGGGTCGACGGGGCCGAGGACGACGACGGCGGGGTCGAGGGGC
>NZ_LGDY01000166.1 GCF_001279525.1 Nocardia sp. NRRL S-836
CCCGGACGCTCATCCCGGAGGCGAGCGCCAGACCTGCCTGCGACAGACCTGCCGCCGTCCGCAGGCTCAGCAGGACCTCGCCGAACGTCGAACCGGATGTCGCGGTGCGGAAGACGCTGACGTCCTTCATCTCACTCATGTCAACCTTGACGAGCGACTAGTGTGGCATTCGAAACAGGGCCATTCGGGTGGAAGTCACCCGGTCGTCTTGACCTACTCCGCGGGCACCAGGGCGAGCTCCGCCTCCACCGCCTTGCGGTCACCGCGGCCGGTGGGGTCGTCGCAGAGTTCCAGCGCGCGCGTGAGGCACTCGCGTGCGCGCTGGAAGTCGCCCGCGTGGCGCCACGCCGTGCCTTCGCACACGAGCAGCTCCACCCGGCTGCGGTAGGTCGGCCGTTCCGTTCCGAACAGCCTGATGACCTCGTGGTACTGCTCGGCGGCCTCCTGCCAGCGTTCCAGGCCGGAGAGGCAGTCGGCGATGTTCATCCGCAGCAGCGTCATCGTCTTCCCGGCCAGCTCCTGGTTCGTCTCGCCGATCCGTTCGGTGGTCTCCGCGAGCAGCGGGGTGAGAAAGGCGAGCGCCTCGCCGAAACGGCCCGTCGCGAGCCGGATGCCGCCGCTCCCGATGTGCATCCAGAACCGGGTCTCGAAGAAGTCGTACGACTCCGACATCTCGAGCGCGAGGTCGACGTGCCGCTGCGCCTCCTCGGGCTCTCCGAGGGACAACAGCGGCCATCCCACCGCCGAGTGCGTGATCATGGCACCCCAGTGGTGGCCGATCTCCTCGGCGAGGGCCACCGTTTCGAGCAGGACGTCCCGCGCCCGTTCGCTGTCGCCCTGGTTCCAGTGGAAGCACGTTCCGTACTGGGAGAGCAGGTTGACCTCCGCCTTCTGGTCGCCCAGCTCCCTCGCGGCGCGCACACCGCATCCGAACACGTCGGTCCAGGGGTACATCGGCTCACGCCCGTGCGCGTAGTTGTACAGCGCCCAGGTGCAGTCGACCACCTCGCGGTACCGGCGGGCCTCCGTTGCCTGGCGCAGCACCGGGATCCAGGTGGTGGACTCCTGCTCCAGCCAGTCCTTCGCCTCGCCAGGGGAACGGAACGGGCTGTCCCGCGGCACGCCGACCGCCTTGGCGCGGAACAGCTCCGAGGCGGCGGTGGCCCTCCGCAGCACGTGGGTGAGGAGGGCGTCCCGCAGCTGTGCCCGGACGTCCTCCGCTTCCTCCGCCGCCAGTCGTTCCTGGGCGAACAACCGGACGAGGTCGTGGAACTGCAGCCGCATCCGTTCGGTCGTCACGGTGAGCAGAGATGCTTCGACCAGTTCTTCCAGCTGTGCCTCGACCTCCTCCGGGGAGACACCGGTGACGACCGCCGCGAGCTCCTCGCTGAAGTGGGCTCCGGGGATGAGGGCGAGCCTGCGGAACACCTCCTGCGCCGCGGGGCTGAGCCTGCGCCGCGACAGTTCGAAGGCCGGCCTGAGCCGCAGGTCACCGGCCGCGAGCGAGTCGAGCCGGCGGTGCTCGTCCCGCAGCTGTCCCGCCAGGTAGGACAGCGACCAGTGCCGGCGGGTGGCCAGGCGGTTGCCGACGATCCGCACGGCCAGCGGGAGGTTGCCGCACAGGCCCACCACCTCCCTGGCGGCGTCGGGATCGCCCAGCACGACGTCCTCGCCGACGATCGTGGTCAGCAGGTCGACGGCGCTCTGCTCGGCCAGCATGTCGAGCACCAGGCGCTGCGCCGGTTCCACACCCGCGAGCGAGCGACGGCACGTCACGATCGTGAGGCAGTGCTCACCACCGGCCAACAGCGGAAGCACCTGGGACTCGTCCGCGGCGTTGTCGAGGAGGACCAGGACGCGGCGGTCCCGCATCAACGCGCGGAAGAGCGAGCTCCGTTCAGCCTCTCCCGGCGGGATGCGGCCGGAGGGCACGCCCAGAGCGGTGAGCATCCGCTCCAGCGCGAGCGCCGCCGGGACGGGGTGATCGTCCACACCGCGGAGGTCGATCGCGAGGCAGCCGTCCGGGAACTGCACCTTCAGCCGCTCCGCGGCAGCCACGGCGAGCGAGGTCTTGCCGACACCCGGAGGTCCGATCACGATCGTGGTGCCCCCGGCTCGCGCGGCGCGGGACAGCAGGCCGAGCTCGTCGTCCCTGCCGACCAGCGCGGGCGCGGCGGGCAGGCCGTACAGCATCGTCGTGGTGCCGGACAGGCTGGACCTCCGCCTTCCCTCCCTGGCCAGCAGGAGGAACGACTCGCGTTCGTCGCCGGTCAGTCCCAGCGCGGTCGCCAGCAGCTCGGTGGACTTCTCCTGCGCGGCCGCCGCCCGTCCGTGCTCCAGCTCGCGCAGCGCGCGCACGCTCAACCCGGAGGCGAGCGCCAGCTCCCTCTGCGACAGTCCGGCCGCCGTCCGGTACCTCAGCAGAGTGTGGCCGAAGGACGGACCGGGTGTTTCCTCGCGCAGCTCCGTCACGCCGACCATTCAACCCGGTGGCCAGCGAGGTGCAAAGGGGCAGGGGAACATGCCCTTCTGATTCGACAACGGCATTCGAACAGCCGTACCGGTCCAGTGGTCTTGCGCCCGGCCGGTGATCAGGGTATGCGGTGTGCGGAGATCACAGCCCTTCGTGCTCGCGGCGTCGGTGCTCGAGCCGGCGGCGCGCTCGCCCGACCGTCCTGATTGGACAATGGGGCGCCGCCGCGCCGGTCACATCCGGACGGTCCCGAGTGCACCGGGGTGGGGGAGGCCGAGCCGGACGCAGGACGCCACGTGCTCGTCGAGGATCACCTGCAGGGGTGCCGGCCTGCGGACGGGGAGCGTGTAGCCCTCCTTGAACTCCGCCGACCAGGGGGCCGGGTGCACCACCATCCCCTGCCGCGGACTCAGCCCGGCGGTGTCGCTGCGCCACGTCGGCCACAGCACCTCGCGGTACTGCCCGGCCGCGCCGCCGTTCACGAGCCAGTCCAGCCAGTGGTCGTGATCCATCTCCGTGGTCTGCCACGTGAGGGTGCTGGGGCAGAAGTAGATGACGTCGCCCGGACGGCCCGGCCTGCCGGACGACCAGGGCTCGGGTCCGTTGAGCACGAACGCGCCGCCCAGCACGTCGTGCGCGACCACCAGTCCGGCCTCGGGCCGCCGGGCCGGATCGGCCGGCTGGGAGATGCGGTTCACCTCGGTGATGCCGGGGATGCCGTCCGGTCCCCCTCCCGATCCGCCGTAGACCCGCACCCACCTGTCGTGCAGCAGGATGCCGCCGGTGTTGAGGACGATCGCGCCCAGCCGGGACTCCGCCGTGATCCGCAGCTGCCGCAGTGCCGTCCGGCACGTGCCCGGATCGGGCTGGACCACCGTGGACCGGGTCAGGCTGCAGTTCAGGTCAGCGGCCAGCCACTCCCACACTGGGTCCTGCACGTCGGCGAGCTCATCGATGTGGTTCACGGCGTTTTCCGTTCTCGGCTCCTGCGGGGCTGCGGTGTGGCGCCCCGTGTTGTCGCGGTTGTGCACTACCGGCCTAGTGCGCGCTGGGATGTGGTGCAAGCGGGAGAACGGATTCCGCCCTGTTGCGCTGCGCAACGTGCTCTTTCGGCCTGTCTTCTGCCCGGTCGCGGCCGGAATGCGGCGGCGTGGTGGTGCCGTGGACGGGGCGGCCGGCATCGCCTGCTCCCGCTGCCCGGTTCTCGACGATCCGAAGTGGACAGCTCGGCTTGTTCGGGGAGAAACCTCCTCCCGGCTGCGGCCCGATCATCCCGCAGGAGGCGTTCCGACTGGTCCATCCGGGTTCCATGGTGCGGACACAACTTAGTAATAATACCTATTAGCAGCTATGTTGGCCTGGTGGGAGAGTCGGAGTGCGAGTCGACTTTTGGTGAGTTGTTGCTGGGCTACCGCCGTGACGCCGGGTTGAGCCAGCGGGGCCTGGCGGAGCGGTCCGGCATCAGCGTGCGTGCGTTGCGGGAGCTGGAGCAGGGCCGGGCTCGTGCGGCGCAGCGGCGGTCGGCCGAGGTGCTGGCGCTCGCTTTCGGGCTGGGCACCGTGGAGCGCGCGGAGTTCCTGCGGGTCGCGGAACAGGGCCGCAAGCGGGGGTCCTCGGCGTCGGTCGCCGGTGTCGCCGAGCTGCCGCCCCTGCTCGTGGACCGGGTGGGCAGGCGGCGGGACCTGTCGCGGTTGCGGGAGAGCATCCGCACGAGCCTGTCGGTGGCGATGGTCGGTCAGCCCGGTGTCGGCAAGACGGTGCTGGCGGCGTCGGCGGCGCACCAGATGCGCGACGAGTTCCCGGACGGGTGCCTGGCGGTCGACCTGCGCGGCGTCGATGAGCAACCGCTTCCCGTGCAGGTCGTGTTCGACCGGTTGCTGCGGGCGCTGGGCGTGGCGCCGGGCGACGTGCCGACGGCCGTGACCGAGCAGTCCGGCCAGTACCGCGCGGTGCTGCAGAAGCGGAAGGTGCTGGTGCTGCTGGACAACGCCGCGTCGGAGGTGCAGGTCCGGCCGTTTCTCACGACCTCTCCCGGTTGCCGCACCCTCGTGACGTGCCGCCGGACGCTGGCCGGCCTGGAGGGGGTGCGGTGGCTGCACCTCGACCCGTTCGACGACGGGGACGCGGAGGCGCTGCTGGAGGCCGTCGTCGGTGAGCGCCGGGTGCGGGCCGAGCCGGACGTGGTGGGTGAGCTGATCGAGCTGTGCGGGAACCTGCCGTTGGCGTTGCGGATCGTGGGCAACCGGCTGGCGAGCCGGCCGCATTGGTCGCTGCGGTACCTGGTGGACCAGCTGCGGGACGAGCGGACGAGGCTGACGGCGTTGTCCGCGGGGGATCTGCAGGTGCGCTCCGCATTCGAGGTGTCGTACCGGGGGTTGTCGCCGCAGGGCCGGAGGTTGTTCCGGCGGCTGGCCGCGGTGCCGGGTGCGGACTTCGGTGTCGAGTTGGCGCAGGTCGCCGGGAGCCTGACGGAGTCGGAGGCGTTCGAGCTGCTCGACGAGCTGGTCGACACGAGCATGGTGCTGGCAGGCCCCGTGCAGGGCCGGTTCCGCTTCCACGACCTGCTGCGGTTGTTCGCGCGTGAGCGCTGGGAGACCGAAGACGACGAGGCTGACCGGTCCGTGACGACGCAGACGGTGCTCGGGCACCTGCTGGACGTGGCGACCGCGGCGGGGAAGGCGTTCTCGCCGGAGAACGAGGCGAGCACCGTGTTCGCCTCGCTGGACGACGCACGGTCGTGGCTGGAGCAGGAACAGTCGAACTGGCTGGCCGCGTTCAGGGAGTCGGCGCGCATGGGGTGGCACCGCGAGACGGTGGAGTGCGCGCGGGCGATGCACTGGTACGCCGACGACGACCAGCACGGGGTCGAGTGGGCCGAGTTCTTCGCCACCGGGGTCGACGCGGCGCGCGCGTTGGGCGACATGGCTGCGCAGGCGCAGCAACGCAACCTGCTCGGACGGGCCCTGGCGACGGCAGGGGACCGCGAAGCCGCGCTGGAACAGCACAAGATCGCCCTGAGCTGCGCCGACGAGGCCGACGACCGGCTGGAGCGGGTGTGGGCGCTGACCCACACCGCCGCGGGCGAGTTCTCGCGCGGCGACCGCCGGGACGGTCTGGAACGCGCGCGGCAGGCCGTCGAGCTGTCCGCCCCGTTCGACTTCTGGCCGGTGCGGATGACGGTGCGCTGCCAGTTCGGTGTGTTGCTGCTGCTCGACGGCCGGCCGGCGAAGGCGCTGGCGGTGCTGGAGGAGCTGCTGCAGGACGCGGTGTGCCACAACCAGGACGGCGAGATGGCGTTGTCCCGCACGAGGTTGCTGGCGGTGTGCATCGAGGGCGTGGCCCGATGCCTGCACGCGGTGTGGCAGTGCGGCCGGGCGGCGGCGATGTTCGCCGAGGCGCGCGGCTTCCACGAGAAGGCGGGTGCCTCCGTGCACGCGGCGAGGGCCGCGCTGCAGGAGGGGCGCTGCCGCCTCGACGCGGGTGAGCACCAGGTCGCGGACACCCTGCTGCGGTGCGCGCTGGCCACGTTCGACGAGCTGTCGCTGCCGGAGCAGCGGGCCGAGGTCGAGGTGGAGCTCGCTCGCATCCCCGTGGGCTGAGGGGCGCCTGGCGGTCCCACGGCCGCGCTTCCAGGTGTGTTGAGGCAGGAAAGACTTCCTTTGTGGTTCCCGGTTGGGCCGTTCGTGTTGATCCCGTCTGCGGGAAATGGCTGTATTGCGGAACGACCGCGGTGCGTTTGGGTTCGTTCCGCGCATCGGTGACCAGGGAGGTGCTGGTGTCGATTTCGCGGCTCGAACACGTCGGGGAAGGGCTGCGGCACCCCGGTCGGCCGGTGCTCGCAGCGTCGCGGCGCCGCCCTTCAACTCCGTCTCTCCGTCCAGGGATCCGTTCCGTGAACCTCCTTGCCGCCTGCTCCGGCTTCCCCTTCGCGCACAGCGCCGTGCTGTCGCGACGGGCGAGCTGAGCGGCAGTCCGGAGTGGGCTGAGTGAACATCGAGTTCGATCCGACGTTCGACTGGCTGTGGATCCTCGTGGCGGGCCAGAAGGCCCCGAGGATCGACGTGGCGGCCACCCGCGCCCTCGCCCAGTACTGGGTCGAGAGCGGGCGCACCCTCACCGAGATGGCGAACGGCGTCCTCGGCCTGGTCGGCACCGTCGAGAACGCCATCGGCGGCGAGGCGGGCCGCGCGTTCCGCGGCCGCGTGACGACCGTCATCAACTCCGTTCCGAGCATCGTCGGGCTGGCCAACGAGCAGTCGACCAGCCTGCTGAAACTCGCGTTGAGCGTCGAGCAGTCCATCTACACCATGCTCATCGAGATCGCGTTCTTCGCGGCCTCGATCCTGTGGGCACTCGCGAGCCCGTTCACCGCACCCCTGGTGCCCGCCATGATCACCGCGGCCCGAACCGCCATCGAGAAGATCAGCGCGCAGCTGCACTGGGTGATCCGGCTGATCATGGAGGGCGTCGAGGAGGGCATCGACGAGATCGTCCAGGACGCGATCGCCCAGATCGCCCAGTTCATCGAGGGCAACCGCTTCGCCTGGGACGTCCGTAGCACCATCGTCGGCGGTGTCGCCGGTGCCGGTGCCGGCATCATCGCCGGCGGCATGCACATGGGCATGGGGGCGTGGAAGCCCAAGGTCGAGGACAACGTCATCTTCCACGGCACCAGCGAGGCCACCGCCGACGTCGTGGTCGGCGCCGCCGCCGCCGGAATCCTCGGCGGCAGCATGGACGACCTCTGGACCGGCGCGGCCGGTGGCATGTTCAGCGGTGCCGTGCAGAAGAAGGCCGGTGACGCGGGCGACGCCATCGAGGACCACCTGAAGGACACCGGGTACATCAAGCCGCCGCCGATCGGGACGATCGGCACGCCGGATGCCCCGGACATCCCGTCCGATGCTGCGGGGGGTGGTGCCGGGAAGGACGGGTCCGGGGCCGTGGTCGGGTCCGGAGCCGGTGGCAGTGGTGGTGGCGGCGGGGGTGCCGCTTCGGCCGGTGGGGTGCCTGGTGGTGGTGTGCCTGGCGGTGGTGTGCCTGGTGGTGGTGGGGCTGCCGATTCCGGTGGTCGGAAGGACGCTGCGGGTCCGCCGGTTGGGGGTGCGGCTGGTCCTGCGTCGGGTGATGGCGGTGGGAACCCCGGCGAGAGCACGGGTGGACGGCCGGAAGCGGGCGGCGGGGTACCTGGTGCCGGTGCGCCCGAAGCTGGTCTGCCCGGAGCTGGCGTCCCTGGTGCCGGTGTCCCTGGCTCGGGTGTGCCGGGTGCCGGTGTGCCTGGTGCCGGTCGAGGGACTGCCGATTTCGGCGGTCAGAAGGACACTGCGGGTCCGCCAGTTGGGGGTGCGGCCAGCCCGCCGCCGGGTGTGGGCGTCGTTGGCCGCGATGGCGGCGCGAACCCCGGCCAGGGCACGGGCGGCCGACCGGAAACGGGTGGCGGTGTGCCCGGTGGTGCCGTTCCCGGCGCGGTGACGGGAGGCGGCTCGACCGAGCACTCCGGCGGGTCGGGTGGCCAGCAGGTTCCGGGTGGCCAGCAAATTCCCGGTGGCCAACAGCCGGCTCCGGTGCCACCCGTCGTGGAAGCGCCGCAGACGCCGGGCGCGCAGACGCCGGGCGCGCAGACGCCGGGCGCGCAGACGCCGGGCGCGCAGACGCCGGGCGCGCAGACGCCGGGCGCGCAGACGC
>NZ_LGDY01000167.1 GCF_001279525.1 Nocardia sp. NRRL S-836
GAGGCCGCCTGGCACGCCGACCAACTCCAGCCATCTATCATCCCGGCATCCTCATCCGGAGCCAGGTAACCAACCCTCCGAGTTATCGGGGGAACCTCACGGCGACGTCTGGGCAGCTGACGAGGCGACCTAGCCACGCGCAGCCCGGTCACGCCCGCTCAGTCCTGTGCTTGGGTCCCGATGCTTGGGTCTCGTGCGTGGTCGTTGTGCGAGGCGCGGATCCGCGTCCCGCCGCTTGATCCCCTGCTGGATCGGCACGACCTGGCCATGGCTGGATCGTGCTCTGAATCCGGTCGGCTACGAGATCGATGGCTGCGCAGACCTGCGGTCGACGGGCACGGTGGCGTGATGCGGCGTCGGTGACTGGCCTGCCAAGTCACCGTCCTTGCGGATACCGGGGCTTACGCCGGTGCGATCGCTGAAGGTGTAGGCAAGGACGGGCTGGGTGTCAGTCGTTCCAGTGGTGTTCGATGGCGTAGCCGACACCGACGCTGACCGCAGTGCTGGGTGAGCAGGAGGTGCTCGCGGGTCTGCGTCAGCGGACCGGACCGGAGGTCGACGGCGACTATTGCCGCGTCGAGCCGGACGGCTCCGCTTATCAGGCTCATGACGACAAGCCGCGGTGACACGAGCTCAACTATCCGATCGCGCAGGACATCATCCGATTGTTCCAACCGGACAGCGACACCCCGCTTGAGGTCATGCGGATCAGCCTGCAGCGCCTGGCGCGAACTCGGCGTCGACGTCGACACCGCGCGGGCCAGGCTGTCCGTACTAGTGCGCGAACCGGATCTCAGCGCCGACCGCGCCCCTGAGCAGGTCGCCGAGCACGCCGTGATCGAGATCAGCGTCGACTGGGCGGTGTTCACCGAAACCCACATCGGCATCACCGCAGGTCCGTACGAAGACAGCTGATTCCCTAAGAGGTCTTGCCGGCATTCCGGACACGAACAGCGCCGCAGGTGCTCTGGTCGCGCCACGCCCAGCGACGAGCAGTACCGACGCCAGCGCGTTCAACGCCCCGGCCGCCACGCCACCCACACCACGACACCGTCCGGCACGTCGATGGTCGACACCGAGGAACTCGTCGACGACACGCGCGCGGTGGCCGGCGGCAAGGGCGAGATCACGCCGAACCCTCACGATCGTGTACCCGAGCGCCCGCAGAGGGAACGCGGGCTGCGGCGATCGCGGTCACCGCGGTCCGGCCCCGACGAGCAATGCAGCCGGACACCACTTCGCGACGACCAGCCCCGCCGGCCGAGACGCGCGATGCACGCTATGGCCGACACGAGCCTCCAGCTTCCTTAGCCTCGTGTAAGTGATGGTGGCGCCGAGCAGGATCATCCGCCGCATCGCTCGGCATCGGCTGCCGTTTCGGCTCCTCCTGATGCAGGAACGCCGGATGGGGTACCGATCGGCGATTGCCTATCGGTACCCCATCCAGTCTTGCGTCAGCGACGACGACGCAGTGAGTTCCACACCGCGTAGCCCCCCAGCAGCCATGCGCCGAGGAACAGCAGGATCGGCACGACCAACGGCAGTTCGAGCAGCAGGGTGGTCAACGAGGCGGCAGCCGCCAGGACCATGCCTATGATGCTGTTGCGACTCCTGGGGTCCATCTCACTCCTCGTGTTCGATCAGAAAAGCTTGCTGGCCGCTTTGCCGATGGGGACTCCGCCGACGCCACCGATCGCGCCACCGATCGCGCCGCTGATCGCGCCGCTGATCGCGGCGTCACGGATCTTGGCCGAGTCACCGCCGCCGATCGCGGCCCCCAGTCCTCCGCCGGCCGCGCCGAGCGTCGCTCCGGCGACGGCGGCGCCGACAAAGCATCCCACTCCGGCAGTAGAGGCGCAGGCCACGCCGATGATGGCGCCGGAGGCAAGGCCTGCGACGCTCGAGCCGACGTCTTGGCCGAAATCCGCCCAGCTGTAGCCGCCGGTCGGATCGCTCTGGTTGACCGGGTCGCCCTTGGCGTAGTTGTACGGGTTGCTCTCCTGGCCCGTCGGATCCGGTGAGCGGAACCGCGCCATCGTACTGTCGTACACCCGGTGGCCCATCAGGTACGTGCCCTGCAGGAGCTGGTAAACCCCGATGTACCGGAACGGGTTCACGGTGGCCGCGGCTCCGGTCGTCGTAACCGTGCCGTACGGGGTGTAGTCGTATTCGGCGACCAGGTTGCCGGCGGTGTCGACCAGGCCGATCACGCTGCCCTGGTGGTCGGTGACCGCCCCGTACCGGGCACCCGCACCGTCCTTCAGCCCGACGAGCAGTCCTTGGGTGTCACGGGTGTAGCTGGACCGTTTGCCGTTGTCGACGGTCTCGGTGACGCCCAGCGCGGTGTGCGTCAGGACGTGTGTGACCTGGTTCCCGCCGGCGGTCTCGGTGATCGTTCTGGGCTGGGTCTGCTGACTGGTGTCGTAGCGGACGTCCAAAACCTGGGTTGTGCCGGTGTGGCCGGTGAGGACCTGGTTGGTGGGGCTGAATGTGAACCGTGATTCCGGGTTGGTCGTCGAGGCGTGGTTGCCCGCGCCGTCGAACGTCACGGTGGTGTCGTTGGCCTTGGTGGCCTGGTCGGCGGCGTTGACGGTGAAGGTGCGGCCTTCGCCGGAGAGCAGGTTCGTGGCGTTGTCGTAGCTGTAGGTCGTGCCCGGTGCGGTCTTGAGCCTGCCGACGCTGTCGTAGGTGAACGACCGGGTGCTGCTGCCCCTGGTCTTGCCCTGGATCTTGTCGGTATCGGAGCCGTCGGGCTTGGTGTAGCGGTTCGTGGTTTTCAGCAGCTCGGCACCACCGGGCCGGGTGACGGTGACCGAGGTCTGGCGTCCGGCGTTGTCGTAACCGGTGGTCTGCACGGCGCCACCGGGGAACGTCGTCGTGGTACGCCGATCGGCGTCGTCGTAGGCGAAGGTCGTTGTGCCGCCGTAGGAGTCCTGCAATGTCGTGAGGCGGTCGGCGGCGTTGTAGTCGTACTTCGCCACACCCGTCGGGGTGGTCAGCGTCTTGACGTTGCCCGCCTTGTCGTAGGTGTAGGAGACGACCTCGGTGCCTCGGGTGACCTTTTCGAGCAGGTTGCGCGGGTCGTAGTCGAAGACCCTGGTCGCGTCCGGAGTCTGTGTCCTGGTGAGGTTGCCGTTGGCGTCGAAGGCGTTTGCCTGCAACACCGTGCCGTTGTGCGTGATCGTCGTGACGCGGTCGAGCTTGTCGTAGCCGTAGACGATCTTCTTACCGTTGCCGTCAGTCACGCTGTCGATGCGCGAAAGGGCGTCATAGGTGAACGTCGTCGGTTTGGCCGGAGCAGGCGGCACGACCTTGGTCAGGTTGCCGTAGTCGTCGTACTCGTAGGTGGTCTTGGCCTGCTTGCCGTCCGTTCTGGACGCCACCAGGCCCATGCGTTCGGTGTAGGTCAGCACCTCGAGGTCCGCGTTCAGCCCCGTCGAGCGGATGCTGGTCACGTTGCCGTTGCCGTCGTAGTCCCGGGTCACCTGGTTGCCCGACGCGTCGGTGATCTGCGTCGGCGGGTGGGGATGTGCGGAGTCGGTGTAGCCGACGACGTTCTTCGCGCCCGTCGCCAGCTTCGTCCCGATCAGGTTCTGCTGCGGGTCATAGTCATAGGTCGTGGAGTGCTGCAGCCCGTTGGTCGTGACGTTCACGTCGCTGTTGGCCGTCCAAGTGCGCGACTGGATGTGGCCGAGAGCGTCGGTGGCCTTCGTCTGCCGCCCTGGCGACTCGAACTCGTGCACCGAGCTGTGCAGGTTCGGATCGGTGACCTTCGTCTTGTCACTGCCGTCGTAGGTGTAGGTCGTGGCCGCGCCGGTGCCGTCACGGGTCGGTTCGGTGAGCTTGCTGATCTGCGACCGATCCGGGTCGTACTCGAGCTTCCACGTGTTGCCGCGGCCATCGGTGACGGAGGTCAGCAGGACCCGTTGGACGTTGTAGCCGAACCTGACCTTCCCGCCCGCGCGGTCGGTGAACTCGCTGAGCCTGCCGTCGGTGTAGACGTAGTTGCCGAACGTCTGCCCGGTCGGGTCGGTCAGCGAGGCATCCCTGCCCTGCGCGTCCCGGTTGAACGTCGTGACGCGGCCCTGCAAGGAGGTTGTCGCAGCGCTGCGGAACGCGGCCGATAAGGCCGCAGCTACTGACCCTGACCGTGAACCTGCTGCGGGAACTGGTGCTGTCGACGACTCTGGTGCCGATGGACATGGGTGGCTCGAGCTCCCCGAGCCACCCATGTCCCTCGGATGAGGATGGCCACGCTGCGTGATCTGCTCGGTGGCCGCCCGGCTCGAGGCGTTCCCGAGCCATCCGGCCGCCCGGCGAGGGGCTGATTGAGGCCATCGCGCGGCGTGCATCGTCTTGAAGCGAAGCAGGAAGTTGTCCCGAGTCAGGCGTTGGTTATGGGTGGCACGGCTTGCGGTAGGGCAAATCGGTCGGCATGAGTCGCCGCCATTGTGTCTCGGAGATCGGTTCGCCGACGCCGTTGCACAGCCTGCGCAATGCTGCGGAGACGTCGAGGTCCCAGATGTCGACGGCGCCGTGCTGGGTGGTGACGGCAAGCTTGTCGTTGCCCACGAAGCGGATGTCGCTGCTCGCGCCGTTGCCGACGTGGAAGACCAGGGCTGTGATGGGTTCACCGTCGTTGAGGTCGTAGACCCGGATGGTGCGGTCGCGGCCCAGCGTCGCGATGCGTTGTGCGTTGGGGCTCAGAACGATGTCGTAGACATCGCCGGTGTCATCGATGGCGGCCGTCTGTGTGAGTTGAAGAGACTGGCCGTTCTCCTCGATCTGCCACAGTCGCACCGAGCCGTCACGGGCAGCGCTGGCGATGACCGCGCCGTCGACGCTCGTGGCAACCTGCTGAATCTGGAACGTGTGTCCGGATCCGCCAGCAATTCGTGCGCTGTACTGGGGGTTCGACACGTCCCACAGCTCGAGGTACTTCGAGCCGCCGACCGCCACTACCGCGCGTTGGGCCGGCAGGAACGCCATGGACCAGCCGACCACGGGCATCGGATGTCCGCTCCCCCTCTGGCTGGTGGTCTCGTACAGGTTGATCGCGTCGAAAGCCTGGACGACAGCGAAAAGGCGGCCGTCACGGCTGAATTCGACGTCGGTTGCTGTGGTCTGTCCTGGCCATTGCCGTACTGGTGCGAGGGCGTTCTTGCTGTCCAGTAGTCGTATGCTTTTCTCGTCCGCGGTCGCGAGGCGTGTGCCGTCCGGGCTGAACGCCAAGCCGACCTCCTGTTCCGCAGGTTGGTTCGCCAGCGGTTTCGGGTTCTGCGGGTCGGCAACGTCCCAGAGCCGCAGGGTGCGGCCGCCGACGCTGGCCACGTACCGGCCGTCGGCGCTGACCGTCAGGCCGGTCACTCTGCCGGCATGTCCGGTCAGTGCGGCGATCGCGCGGGGCTCGCGAGGGTCGGCGGTGTTCCAGATGCGGACTGTGCCGCCTGGGATTCCTCTGCCACGGGGGCCGGCGTTGGCTCCGGGTGTGGCGACTGCGATGTTGTTGCCGTTCGGGCTGAACGTCAGTTGGTCGGCGTTGCTGGAGTCCCAGTCCGGTAACGGGAGTTCAGCGGCCAGTACAGGTTGTTGGGCCACGTTCCACAGCCTGACGAAGCCGTCGCCACCCACAGCGGCGACCTGGTCCCGTGCTCCGAAGGCAACGTGTTCGGCCTGGATCTTTCCCTTGGGTTGGGGCAGTACGACCGGATTGCCCCCGCCCACATTGGACACGCGGAGCTCGTCCTCCGCTCTTGTGACCAACCTGGTGCCGTCCGGAGAGATGTCGAAGCGCTGGACACCACCGAGTTCAGCACCTGTCTTGTGAGGTGCCCGCGGATCGGAGACGTCCCACGTCCGCACAGTGGAGTCGTACTGCCCGGACATCGTGACGAGCACGTTTCCGGTGGAGGGGAAACGCACGTCGAACCGGAGCGGGTCAGCGGCCTCGATCTGCTGCTGCGTCAGGACGTTCCCGGAGTCCGAGTCCCACAAGCGCAGTGTGCCGTCATCGCTGCCGCTGGCGAGGACCTTCCCGCCGGGGCTGAAACTGAGGGACTTCACGCTGTTCTGGTGGCCGGTGAGAGTGCTCCCTTTCACGGGTGCCCGAGGGTTGCTGACGTCCCACAGCATGACGTCGTTCGCGTGCGCGACGGCGAGGCGTCGCGAGGTGCTGTCGAACGCGACCGCGGAGATCTGCCGTTTCGTGTCCAGCGACCACTCGGATTGAAGGCTCAGCGTGGCGGTGTCGTAGAGCCATACGTGGGAGATGACCTCTTGTTGCCCGCCCACGGCTGATCGGCCGGATCGGGCGAGGGCAAGCAGGCTGCCGCCGGGGCTGTAGGCCAGTGCGCTGACGTCAGCGTGGATCTCCTGGGCGATCTGGCCGCCCGAGATGACGGCAGACTCGACTTGCGGTGTGGGTTTGAGCTGATGGGCGGCGGCGATCAGCTGGCGTGCCAAGCCGGGCTGGGTGTCCTGGATCGTGCTGGCTTCGGCGACGAGCTGGTCGGCCAGCGCCGTGTTGCGTTGGTCGAGTGCGGTGGCGCGCTGGACGGAAGCGATCAACGCCGCGACCACCGCCACTGCGGTGAGCACCGACAGCCCGCTCCAGGACAGCCGTCGGAACCGTCTCGCGCGGCGGTGCTGCCGCACGTCCTCGCCGATTAGTTCGTCCTTGTCGCGGTTCTGCAATGCCGACGACAGGGTCGCGATCGCGTCGAGGAACTCGGGGCTGCGCAGGTCGAGTGAACCGCTGAGGTTGATCCATGATGGCTCGTCGGTGAACCAGCCGCGCAGCACCCGCGGCAGAGCTGTGGTCCGTTCCCAGTTGAAGTCGCCCTTCCCGTCGTCCCACGCGATCTCGCCGTCGGCCAGGACGATGAGGAGGGGCCGTTTGGGTGTGTTCTTGATCCAGTGCTCGACCTCGCGGCGGACCCATACCGAGTTCGCCGATCCCGGTGACGCCAGCAGTACGAGGCACCGCGACGCGTTCAGCGCCGCCTCGATGCTGGGCCACAGTCCTTCGGATGCGGGCAAGCTGCGTCGATCGCAGAACACCCGCAGCGCGCGCAGCCTGAACGCCGGCCGTGCGAAGCCGTGCAGGCCGTCACGCACCGCAGGTCCGAGCTGTCCATCCGCCGCGTGGTTGTAGGAGATGAACGCGTCGTACTTCACAAGGCCTCTTCGATCTTCTCAGTCTGTACCTTCACCCACATCTCGATGGGGTCTTTCAACTCGCTGGGCTGGTTGCCGGTGCGATAGCCGTAGTCGAAATGAGTGACCGCCTGCACGACAACAGAGCCGACGCGCACCGTCACGACCGAACCCGACTTGCCGGCGAAGACAACGCTCTCGTCACCAGCACGTGGCACTACCTGTTCAGCCGCGCCACCCACGAGCTTCCGGGTCTGCTCCACCATGGCCCGCCACGCCTTCCGCGCAGCACCGTTGCCGTCGTAGGCGAGCACGAGCGAACTGATGCGGGAGTCGACGTTCTTCTCGTTCGCAAAGCCGACGATGCCCATCCCAAGTAGGCCGTCACAGGCCCACGGGTCGTCGTTTGCCCGATACACCTGGCATTGCCGATCCAACTTCTCGCCGATGAGCACGGCCCTGCCCTCGACGTCGTCGCCTGGCGGGCCCAGCACCGTCACGACGCCCCGATTGGCCAGATATCCGGGCACATCGGCCTTGGTCGGCAGTGCCTTCTCCAGCCCCTCGCGATCAAGCGTCCGGTCCCCGGACACGACCACACCGACCACGGCCACGGCCACGGCCACGGCCACGGCCACGAGCAACGCTCCGAGCACCACGAGTGTCGAACGTCTACGCGATGTCACCACCCCCGCACGATAGGGTTTCACCCGCTGCCAACCGTTCGAAAGCCAAATCACCTGATCAGAGGACTCACCTGCGGCTAGCGCCGCAAGCCCGGCAGCGGTTGTCGGCCAGTTACAGGAGAAGACAACCAGATGAGGTTCCCCCGATAACTCGGAGGGTTGGTTACCTGGCTCCGGATGAGGATGCCGGGATGATAGATGGCTGGAGTTGGTCGGCGTGCCAGGCGGCCTC
>NZ_LGDY01000168.1 GCF_001279525.1 Nocardia sp. NRRL S-836
CCCCCACACACCGCGCAGCCTCCACGTCCCGCACGACCGCCCCATCCCGCTCGCACGCCGCCGTCATGCCCACCGCCGTCATGCCCGCCGCCACGACCAGGCCCGGTAGAACCAGCTCACCAACCCGTTCGGATCCCGCGCCAGCCCCGCCGCCGCCACCCCGAGCAGTACCACCGCCACCCCCGCGAACGCCGGGAACCCGCTCTGCAGCACGGGAAGCAGCATCAGCAGCACCCCGCCGAGCAGCGCGCCGGACACCGACGTCACCCCGGCGATCACGGCGAACAGCAGCAGCGGCAGGTTGTTGAACAGCTGGAAGTCGCTGGCCGCAACGGTTTCCCGCAGCTGCGCGAACAACCCGCCGGCCAGGCCCGCGATCGCCGCCGACAGCGCGAACACGCCGACCCGGATCCACCGCACGTTCATCCCGAGCGTCGCGCACGCCGCCGAGCTGTCCTTCACCGCGATCATCCGCCGCCCGAGCCGGCCGCGCCTGATGGCCAGCACCCCGGCCCCGACCAGCGCGAACACCACCCCCGCGAGCACCAGCTGAGCCGCGGCGGACGACACCAGCCGGGGCACCTCCAGGCTGCCGCGCACCCCGAACGCGATCGGCGACTGCAGCACGAGCTTGTCCATCAGCTGCGCGAACCCCAGGGTGGCCAGCGCCAGGTAGAGGCCGCTGACCCGCAGCACCGTCAACGCGATCAACGCCCCGACCGCCGCCGACACCAGGGCCGCCAGCAGCAACGTCACCGGCGACGTGCCGAGCCGCGCCACCACCACCGCACCCACGCCGACGAACGTGAACTGCCCCAGCGACACCACTCCCCCGTAGCCGGTGAGCAGCACCATCGACAGCAGCACGATCCCGAACACCAGCCCCAGCGCCAGCTGCCCGGCCACCACCCCGTCGGTCAGCAACGCCAGCGCGACCACCACACCGGCGAACCCCACCGCCGCGACCGCGGTCGGCACGCCGCCCGGCACCGCGAGCCCACGTGATCCGCGCACCCCGCCGATCCGCAACGGCGACTGCGGCATCGCCAGCAGCACCACGAACAGCAGCAGCGCCGGGATGGCCGCGCGGAACGAGATCCAGAACGGCGACGACGGCAGGTACGCCACCGCGTACGACTGCACGAGCCCGAGTCCCAGCGCCCCTGCGAACGTCCACGGCAGACTCCGCAGCCTCCCCACCAGAGCGGCCGTGTAGGCGGTGATCACCAGCAACGTCATCGTCACGTAGTCCAGCTGCACCACCGGTGTCAGCAGGATGCCGCCCAGCGCCGCGAGCGCCGACCCGATCGCCCAGCTCAGCGCCGACAACCGGTGCGGCCGCGCCCCGTACAGCGCCGCCAGCTCCGGCGCGTCCACGCACGCCCGCATCGCGAGGCCGGTCCGCGTCCGGTTCAGCAGCAGGTACAGCCCGCCGGCCACCAGCACCGCCGACGCCAGCGTGACCAGGTCGTGGCCGCTGACGAACGACTGTCCGATGTGGACGCCGTACTCGGCGAGGAACGGCCGCACCGGGCGGGCCTGCGGCGGCCAGACCACCTGCGCCACCCCGATCAGCCCGACCAGCACGCCCACTCCGGCGACGAGCGTGATGCCGACCGGCGCGCCCGCGAGCCGGCGCATGACGAACCGTTCGACCACCAGCCCGAACAGTGGCGCGCACCCGCCGACCACGACCAGCAGCGCGAGCCACTGCGGCAGCCCGCGGTTCTCGGCCAGCTCCCAGTACAGGAACGCCATGACCATGCCGATCGCGCCGTGGCCGACGTTGAACACCTTCGACGTGCTGTAGGTGAGCACCAGCCCGCCGGCGACGACCGCGTACGCGCCGCCGGTGACCAGGCCGAAGACGGTGTAGGCCAGCAGTGCCGTCATCCGCCGACCCCCGTGTCGATCAACGCGCCGCACGAGTACCCGGACGCCGGCGCGAGCCTGCTCCACGTCCCGCCCTTGAGCCGCACCAGCGTCATGCAGGCCGACGTCCGCTTCCCGCCGACGTCCTGCGGCGCGACCATCCCCTCCGCGGTGAACTCGCGCACGCCGCGCACCTGGTCCAGCACCGCCTTGCGGGTCAGCTGCGGCCCGACCTTCGCCGCGCTCGTCACGAACAACCGCGCCGCCGCCCACGCGAACATGCCGAAGTACGACGGCGCCGCACCGGGGGCGATCCGGCCCAGCCACTGCCGGTAGAGCGCGACCTGGGCGTTGTTCTCCTCTAACAACGCGCCGTTGGTGTAGACGACCGTCCCGTCGACCGCCGCGCCACCCTGCCGGATGTACTGCGGGTCGTAGGCGCTCGGGTCCGTGATGAACGCCTCCGGCGTGTACCCCTGCTGCCGCATGGCCTGCTGCAGCCGCACCGCGTACTGCGCCGACCCGATCCAGTAGACGATCTTGGCGCCGGTCTCCTTGAGCTTCGCCACGTACGGCGCGTAGTTGACGTCCGCGATGTCGATGGCCTGCGAGTAGACGAACTTGATCCCGCGCTGCTCGGCCGCCTTCTGCATGCTGCGGGCGTTCTGGGAGCTGGCGTCGACGTTCAGGTAGAGGTAGGCGGCGCTGCCGATCGCGCCGGGGAAGGCCGACTTCACCAGGTCCGGCCCGGCCGACGACACGAGGTTCACGACGTTGGACGCGGCCCCGAAGCTCACCGGCACCCGCTGCCGCTGCACCGTGACCGTGGAGGCGCGCAGGTCGGGGATGCCGCAGTTCGTCGCCGCCGGCCCGCCGCCCTGGTCGAACCCCGACATCGACCCCACGAGCGCGAACGCCTGCTCGCACGCCTGCGCCGTCGCCTGCTGGTCACCGCCGCTGTCGGTGCGCGAGTCGAACGACACCAGCTTCAGCTTGCGGCCGCAGATCGCGCCCTGGGTGGCGTTGAAGTACTCGACGAACGCCTTGGTCGCCTGCTGCGCGGACTGGAAGATCCCCGGCACCGGCCCGCTGATGTCGGAGATGTTGGCGATCGTGATCTCACCGGCCGTGACGCCCTTGTCCGTCGCGCCACCGGTCCCCTGGCACCCGCCGGCGATGCTGCCCGGCGGGTTCGGCTGCTGGTTCGGCTGCTGCGGGTTGTTGTTCTGCTCTTGGCCCGCAACGCCCTCGGTGCCCGGCACCGCACCGTTGTCCCCGACAGCGGCGTCCTCGCCGGGACCGACGCCGGTCCCGGCGCGCGGCGCGACGAGTGCCGCGCGCTGCTCGTCGGTGATCCTGCTGCCGCAGCCCGCGACCAACACGCACGTCGCCAGCACGATCAGCGCAGCCCTGGGTCGCATGCGGTCGAACGCTAGGACCCTGCATCGGTCCAGAGGCCCCGTCGCACCGGCCGATTCACCCGTGTGGCGGACCGGATTTCTAGAACGTGTTCTACTTAGTGTCGATCACGAGCGATACGGATAGAAGTTCAGCTCAGAACCACCAAAGCGGATCCAAGAGGACTCGCGAGACAACAATTGCTACAACGTGTTCTCACGACCAGGAAGATCAATCCGCAGCGCGCAGCACGGATGCCCCTACCTGCTCAACGAGCCAGGCGGCCCGGACGTGACGCCTCAGCTCACGACGGCGGCAGCAGCTCCGGCCACCGCGGCCGGACCACATCGCCCGACGACTGCCCGCGCAGCCGCCGCACCACCCACGGCACCACGTGCTCGCGCGCCCACCGCAGGTCCTCCGCCCGCCGCACCCGCCGGTCCACCAGCGGCGCGATGTCCAGCACGGTCCGCTGCAACGCGTGCGGCACGCCGAGTCCCTCCAGCACTGAGATCGCGACCTCCCGGTGCCCGAGCGCGTTCAGGTGCAGCCGGTCCACCGACCACATGCGCCGGTCCCGCAGCTGCCGCATCGACCACATGTCGACCAGCACGCACGAGTGCTCGGCGGCGATCGCGCGCACGTGCTCGTTGTAGATGGCCACCCGCCCGCGCATTCTGCGGAACACCGGGTCGTCCGCGCCGTCGACGCCGGTGAACAGGACCACGCGCGCGCCCGCGACGGTCAGCCGCGCCACGGCGGCCCGGTACCGGCGCATCAGCGCGTCGATGTCCACCTTCGGGCGCATCAGGTCGTTCCCGCCCGCGTACAGCGACACCAGGTCCGGTTTCATCGCGAGCGCGCGCTCGAGCTGTTCGGTCAACACCTGCGGCAGCAGCCGGCCGCGCACGGCGAGGTTGGCGTAGGCGAACTCCGGGTCCATCGCCCCCAGCACCTCGGCCACGCGATCCGCCCAGCCCCGCACACCGTTCGGCCTGCCGGCGTCGTCGTCGCCCACTCCCTCGGTGAACGAGTCCCCCAACGCCACAAAACGCTTGCTCATGGCGTCCACGGTAGGTCGGCCGTCCGGAGCCGGGTTGCGCGGGGTTCGGTAACGGTTCGATAACGCAGGGGTCTCGAACTGAGGCGCACTCCCCGCGTGGGCCGTACTCCAGTTCGTGCGACTCCCCATGGACCTGGCGATGCCGACGCGACTGCTGGTCGCGCTGGCCGGCTGTGCGCTGGCCGCGCTGCTCAGCACCGGGAGCGCGATCGGCCAGCCCGCCGCCCCCTCCACCCCCATCTCCACGCCGCCGCCCGGCAGCGGCGGAACGGGCGACGAGGTCGTGCAGACGCAGTGGGGACCGCTCGGCCCGGCCGACCGGGACTTCCTGAACCGGGTGAAGCAAGCCGGGCTCTGGGAGAAGCCCGCCGGCGACAAGGGCAAGGCCAAACGGCCGGACCAGCCGAAGATCCAGGAGGCCTGCAAGCACCTCATCGAGGGCCACACGCTGCTGGACAACGTGGTGAACAGGGCGGGCGTGCTGCTCGGCCACACGTTGCCCACCGAGGCCACCGACGAGCAGAAGGGCTGGCTCGCCGAGATGGACGCGGCGAACGGCGACGAGTTCGACGCCGTCTTCGCCAACCGGCTCCGCGCGGCGCACGGCAAGGTCTACGCCTACGCCGCGCAGATCCGGGCCGGCACCAAGAACGAGCTCGTCCGCATCCTCTCCACCCAGGCGATGATCACCGTCTTCGACCACATGAAGGTGCTCGAAGAGACCGGTCGCGTCGACTTTGCCGGCCTGGAGTCACCGAAACCGCTCGCCGCACCGACGGCCGCCTCCGGAACCCCGGAACCGACCGGGGCCGCGCCCGACTCCGACACCGCGGCCAACCCGACCGACGGGGTGATCCCGACGGTGCCGGAGGGCACGAAGTTCACGCGCACCGCGGAAAAGGGCGTGTTCGGTGACAACAACGGCGTCTTCTTCGGCGCCATCGCGGTTCTCGCTCTGGCACTGGTCGGAATGCGAATGATCTCCCGGTCGAAGAAGAAGACCACCCGTCGGAAATCTCGCACCTACTGACCGCACACCGAGTACCACTCGAACGACACGGCTCACAGCCGTCGCTTCACCATGCCGTTTTACCGGACAACCACGAGGTGGCAAATGGCTTTTCACCGGAGGAAATCCACGATCTGGCTGACCGCCGCCGCAGCGGCGATGGCCCTGGTCGCCGGCGGTGCCGCGGTGGTGGCCATCAGTTCTTCTGATGGCGCCGCGCTCGCCGACGGTGCGGACAAGTCGCAGTTCGTCGACATCACCAAGGTGAAGCCGAACGTCAAAAAACCAAAACCGGAGAACGACGCCACCACGGGCACGTTCACGGTCGACTGCGGCCGGAACGAGAACGGGCACTTCAACCCGGACAACTTCATCGCGCAGCCCGGCGTCCGCAACGGCGCCCAGCACCTGCACGACTACGTCGGCAACCTCTCCACGAACGCGGACTCGAACAACAAGTCGCTCGCGAAGGCCGGCACGACCTGCAAGAACGGCGACAAGTCGGCCTACTTCTGGCCCGTCGTGCGCATCAACGACGGCGAGGAGGGCGAGGAGAAGGCCCCGCCGAAGAAGGACGACAAGGCCCAGCAGGACAAGGACAAGGCCGACAAGGCCGCCGCCCGCCTCGACTGCCCCGACGTCGCCTCCCTGCTCGGCGAGGACGTGCCGGACGCCGCCCAGGCCGAGATCGACCGCGAGCTGGAGAACATCGACAAGGTCACCGACGAGGCCGAGAAGAAGCTCGAACAGACCAAGCCCCAGGACGTCACCAACGTGGTGGTCGGCCCGACCCGCGAGAAGCGCGCCGCCATCCTGAACCGGATGATGCTGGCGTTCAGCCGCCAGGGCAAGCAGGCCCCCGACCTGAACCCGGCCGCCGCCTGCGCCGTGAAGGACCAGAACAACCCCGGCGTCGACAACGGCGACGAGAACAGCGACAACGCCCAGGCCGAAGGCGTGGAGAACAAGAAGAACCAGAACAACCCCGAGGAGAACGCCGACAACGAGCTCCCCGGCAACGAGGGCGCGATCCAGCGCCCGGCCGTCGCGGAGCTCACCTTCCGCGGCTCCCCCACCGGCAAGGTCGTGGCGATGCCCAAGTTCCTCCGCATCCTCTACGGCGACGCCAAGGTCTCCACCAACGGCACCAAGAACGCCAAGAACTCCTGGACCTGCACCGGCTTCGAGGACAAGGTGCTGATCAACAAGTACCCGATCTGCCCGCAGGGCTCGAAGGTCAAGCGCATCCACGACTTCCCGAGCTGCTGGGACGGCAAGAACATCGACTCCGCGAAGCACCGCGAACACATCGTGTTCCCCGACCAGAACGGCAAGTGCCCCAAGAACTTCAAGGCCGTCCCCCAGCTGCGGATCTCCCTGACCTACAACATCCCGCAGGAGATCCAGAAGGCGGGCCGGTACGCGGTCGACGCGTTCCCGGAGGAGGAGCACAACCCCTTCTCCGACCACGACGACTTCGCGAACGTGATGTCGCAGAAGATCATGAACCGCCTGGTGAACTGCGTGAACTCCGGCAAGAAGTGCCGCGAGTGACGCTGCCGCAACCCCGCTGGTTCCGCTCTTCCCGCTGGTTCCGCTAGGCCGAACTTCCCCCGGTGCACCTCCCGCGCACCGGGGGATTTTCTGTGCCCGCTCGGGGTTCCGCGACCGAGACAACCCCTCCCTCACCTCAGGCTTTCCACACCCGTCGAGCGAAGCGAGGCGTTTCTACCTTCCCTTGACGGGTAGCGGTATCAAGCCCGTGGTCTTGCGATTGGGGCTTGACTTTGAGGGCGGGGCGATATCCTGGTAGGGATCGGCCGGGC
>NZ_LGDY01000169.1 GCF_001279525.1 Nocardia sp. NRRL S-836
CGCCACCCCCTCCCCCGGCCGCCGCCGCACCGCCGATCGTGCTGCCCACCGTCGACCTGCCGCCGTACGAACCGCCGGTCGAGCCGATGACCGCCCCGGTCCGCCGCCGCAACCGCGGTGCCGTGGTCGCCGTCCTGGCCGTGGTCGCCGTGGCGGGCGGCGTCGTGGCGGGCGTGCTGCTCAACCGCGGCGAGTCCGTCACCACCCAGCCGACCACGACCACGACGTTGCCCGTGCCCACCTCCGAGTCCGCCGACGCCGGACCACCCCCGAACACCGACCCCAAGTTCGTGCCGGTGCTCAAACGCGCCGAGTACGCGGGCAAGGCGATCCAGCTGGAGTGGAGCGACCCGAGCGGCGGGCAGGCCGAGTTCGTGGTGGTCGACGTGACCGGTACCAAACCGCAGGCCGTGACGCGGGTGACCGGGGGCGGCACCAGCTACGTCATCGAGGACGGTGGCGGGGTGCGGCGGTGCTTCCAGATCGCGGCGTTCGGGTACAACGGGGAACGCGGCAGCTCCGCGAAGGTGTGCGCGGCGAAGAACTGACGCCTGGTGCCCTTGTCCGGCCGCGGGTGAAGGCTTCTTCGTCGACGCAGGACGAGGCCTCTAGCACCTCGCTGAGGCCCTGTCCCGCTGACTGCGGAACCCGACCGTGCGACGGTGGTCAGCGGCGGCGGAACAGCGGGCGCGGGTCGACCGTCCACAGCAGCCTGCGCCACCAGGAAGCCTTGCTCCGCACCGCCTTCTTCACCTGCCGGGCGAGCTGCCAGCTGTGCTCGGCGCGTGCGGGCTGTGGTGCGAAGGCCGCCTCGTCGACCATCGTGGCCAGCCGGGTGCCGGGCTCGCCCCACTCGCGGCCGACGTCGGGTGCCGTGCGGCTCGGGTGGGGGCGCAGACCGGCCAGCAGCAACGAGTCCAGCACGTCGTTCCAGGCGCCGACCGGGCCGGCGCCGCGCAGGCGGACGCGGCGGGTCGTGCGGGCGACGTACAGGGCCAGCAACAGCAGGACCGGGGTTAATGCCCACAGCGGGAAGCTCTGGCGGGGTTCGGGGGCGGCGACGTTCTCCCGGCCGACGGCCGAGGGCTGGACCAGGGGCGGCACCGAGGCCAGGGAGGTCGGGCTGGGTTTGGCGGTGGTGGAGGCCAGGCGGTTGAGGACCTCGCGCTTGGAGGCGGCGCTGGGGCCGCTGCCGTTGCCGGAGACCGGGTCGAACGCGACCCAGCCCCAGCCGGTGAAGTAGACCTCCGGCCAGGCGGTGGCGTCGGCGGCGCGGACGACGCGTTCGCCGGACTGTTCCGGAACGGGCTGGAAGCCGACGACCACGCGGGTGGGCAGGCCGACGGCACGGGCTAGGACGGCGTAGGCGGAGGCGAACTGCTCCGCGGTGCCCGCGCCGGCACCGGCCTCGCCGGGGGCGCCGAAGAGGAACGTCTCCAGGCGGGCGTAGGAGGAGCCGACCGGGGCCTCGGCGTCGGGGCGGCGGTTGAGGCGGACGACCTGTTCGAGCGCAACGGCCTTCTCGTACGGGGTGCGCGCGTTCTGGGTGGCCTGGCGGGCGTACTCGGCGAGGGTGAACGGCAGGCGCGGCAGGGCGGTGTAGCGGGTGTCGGTGGGAACGGCCGCCTCAGCCAGGTCCGTGTCGGCGGGGGTCTCCAGCACGCCGCGGACGGTGTAGCTCAGGCCGGTGCGCAGGCCGTCGGCCACCACCAGCGAGCCGGTGTCGGGGTCGACCATGGCGTTGCTCAGCGACACGGCCTGCGGCCTGCCGACGCCGGGGAGCCACTCGCCGTCCAGTCCGGTGATGGTCAGGTCGACGCTCGTGTCCTGGAACTTGCCGCCCGCCGGGAGGTCCGGTGCGGCGACGACGCCGAGCGGCCCGTAGGTGGAGGCGGCCTCCCAGGAGGCGCCGGAGTAGCGGCTCAGGGTGACCAGGCGGACCGGGACCTCGGGGCCGCGCATGCGGAACAGCTCCGTCTCCCCCCGCGCGGCCCACGCGGCGAGCTGCGGGAGCGGGTTGGAGATCGCGACGTTCGTGATCGGCGGGGTGACGAGCTTGCGGGGCTCGAACCCGCCGGTGGGCAACACGATCGTCAGCAACGTCAGCGCCGCCAGCACGGTGGCGAGCACCGCGGGCGGCACGACGGGACCGCGGCGGTCGATGATCAGCCAGCCGAGCGCGAGCAGCACGACGAGCACCAGTGCCGTGATGCCGTAACGGTCCGCCTTGCCCGCCGTGAGCAGCGCGGCGGACATGTACAGCACGGCGGCACCGAGCGCGGGCACGAACAACGCCGTGCGCTGCCTGCTGATCGAGAGAACTGTCGCCACGGACACGCCGAACACCAGCAGCAGACCGGGAACCAGCAGCTCGGGCGTTGCGGGCGCGGGCCGTGCGGCGGTGAGCAGGCGCGGCACCGTGTCGAGCAGCACGTGCGTCGGGTCGCGGCCGGGAACGGCGTCACGAGCGGCGAAGTAGCCACCGGCCATCGCCACGGTCATGAGCGCGATCCCCGCCAGCCCGGCAGGAACCAGGCGCCGCAACGGAACCGCGAGGAACCCCAGCACCGCGGCGAGTCCGAAGTAGACGACCGCGCCGTCCCACGCCTGGGCGAGCTGCACCGAGGCGACCAGCAGGACGGCCGCGACCCACGCGTACCTCATCGCGCCACCACCGCGTTCCACGAGTCGACCAGGTCCTCGACCTTGGGCCCGGTGACGACGAGCACGGCCCCCACCGCCCCCACCGGCTTCTGCTCGTCGACCACGAGCATCGCGCCGAACGCCGCACGCCCGGCCTCCAGCAACAGCGCCGGGCTCGTGTGGCCGCTGATCACGGCCACGACGTCGAGGTCCCGCACGGGCACGGTCAGCGCACCGTCGAGCTCGGTCAGCTCCAGGTCGGCGAGCGTGGCGAGGATCGGCGTGGAGTCCTGCGTCTCCTCGACGTCCGCGCTGCCGGAGGTGGTCATGAGCCGCACCGGATGTCCCTGTTCGAGCGCCGAGGTGACGAGCGAGGCCGCGACCTCGACCGCCTCCTCGAACCGGCCGGGATCGGGGTAGGCGGCGGCGTTGTCGTCGAGCAGCACCGCCAGGTGCGGGCGGGCCGGGTCGGCGTCCTCGCGGATCATCAACGTGCCGGTGCGCGCCGACGTGGCCCAGTGCAGGCGGCGCAGGTCGTCACCGGGAACGTACTCGCGCAACCCGACGAGGTCCGTGCCACCGCGCTCGACCCGCTCGTCCGCGCCGACCTGCCCACGACGCGCCCCCGACGGCAACCCGCGCACGGGCAGCACCCGCGGCACGACCCGAACCTGCACGACCTCGCCGAGCACCGTCCTGGCCTGCGCGAGCCCGGCCAATCCCCTGCGCCGCAACGTCAACGGCCCCACGTCGAACACCCCTCGCCGCTCCGTCGGGATTGCGTAGTCCACCGCCTCGGTGACGCCGGGCCTGAGCAACGGCACGTCGACCGCCATCGGCTCACCCGCCACCATGTCGACGGCGTCGAGCGCCACGGGCCAGCGCCCGGTCGTCGACAGCTCCAGCCGGCCGCTGCACCGCGAGAGGCGCGGCACCGTGCGCGGGCGGATCGTGCGGGCCGTGGTCAGCGGGCTGGCGACCAGGACCGACACGACCGAGGCCACGACGAGGGCGGTCAGGGCGAGGCCGAAGCCGGTCATGCCCGCGTACCGCCACCACAGGCCGACGCCGGTCATGGCGAGGCCGAGGAGGAGGGCGCCGGTGCCGCGGAGGGTGAGACGGAGGGCTTTCACGCCGACCACCGCCTGGGGGCGGGGAGGTGGTGTGGGGAGAGGGTGTGCGGGCGCGAGGGTAGGGAGTGATGGGGCCGGGTGTGTGGGTGGAGGGCTGGCGGGGGCAGGAATTGCGGGGGCAAGGTCTGCGGGCGCGAGGCGTGCGACGGCAAGGCGCACGGCGCCGCAAGCACCGCCCGGCAGACGGCGGACCGCAGGGCGAGGACGCGCTGGGGCAAGGAGTGCAGGCGCAGGGAGCGCGAGACCGAGGCGTGCGGGCGCGGGTGCGGGGCACGCAGAACCATGGCGCACCGAGCTAGGGCAGACGGGGGTAGGGCATGCGAGGGCAGGGCATGCGGCACCGCAAGCGCCGCCCGGCAAATGGCGGGCCGCAGGGCGGCGTGCCTTGCACCGAGTGCCGAGCCGCAACGGTGCGTGCCGACCGGCCGGGCCGAGCCGGAGCGGCGCCAGGCAACCTGCTGGACCAAGCCGCACCTGCGGAAGGCGACCGGCCACGCCAAGCCGCGCTGGCACGAGTCGATCGGCGGTGCCAAGGCGCACACGGCAACCTGCTGGCGCCATGCGCGCGCGGCGGCCCGCGGAAGCAATGCGCGCCCGGCAGCCGTTGGGAGCGACGCAGCCGTGGCAGCGCGCGAAAGCGGCACGTGCGCAGCAGCTCGCAAAAGCGGCGCACCCTTGGCAGCGCGCGAAAGCGGCACGTGCGCGGCAGCCCACAAAAACAGCGCACCCGCGGCAGCCCACGAAAGCGGCGCAGCCGCAGCAGCCCGCGGAAGGGGCGCATCCGCGTGTGTGGCGGCGCGTGGGAGTGGCGCGGGTGGGGTGCGGGGAGGGATGGCGGGGCGCCGCGTCCGGGGAGTGGGCGCGGTGGGGG
>NZ_LGDY01000170.1 GCF_001279525.1 Nocardia sp. NRRL S-836
ACCTCACCCGCCCGTTCACTTCGCCCACACCTCACCGACCTCCTCACTTCCCCTCCCACCTCGCCCGGCGATTCACCCCGGCCATCCACCCCAGTCACCGACTCCGAACACCCCTCATCTCGCCCTCCCCGTAGTTCGCCGCCCAACTACCCTTCCCCGACAGGAGCCCCGCCCGTGACTTCGCTGCCCGTCCTGAATCTCGCCGCCTCCCCAACCCCCGGCCTCCCCGCACTCCTGCTCCTGCCCTCGACAGTCCGCCGCACCCCAGGCATCAGCCCACCAACCCCGTGGCGCCCCCACGCCTGGCACCGGTGGCTCCCGTGGTGGTGGTTCCAGTGACCGGCACCGCACCCGACGACGTCCGCCTCGCCAGGGCGTACCTCTCCCGCGTCGCCGAACCGCACGCCGGAGCGCTGGCCGCCCTCGTCTCCGAGGTCGGTTCGGTGGAGGCGGCGCAGCGCGTCCGCACCGGCGAAGTTTCGCCGTCGGTCGCCAGCCAGACCTCGGCGCGCAGGGCGGAGGAGCGTGCGCACGAAGACCTCGAACGCATCGCCGGCCGCGGTGGCCGATTGGTCGTTCCCGAGGACGGCGAGTGGCCGGGATGGCCGTTCATCGCGTTGACGCTGGGACAGGCGCAGCGGCTGCGCTGCGGTGGCGAGCCGCTTGCGCTGTGGGTTCGCGGGCCGCACTGCCTGGGCGAGGCCACGGAGAAGGCCGTGGCGGTCGTCGGGTCGCGCGCGTCGAGCGGGTACGGCGAGCACGTCGCCGCGGAGTTCGGCTACGGGCTGGCGCAGGCCGGGGTGACCGTCGTTTCCGGTGCGGCGTACGGCATCGACGGTGCCGCGCACCGGGGTGCGCTGAGTGGCGGCGGGGTGACGGTCGCGGTGCTGGCGTGCGGCGTCGACATCGCCTACCCGGCCGGACACCAGGGGTTGCTGGGCAAGATCGCGAAGGAAGGACTCGTGATCAGCGAGTACCCGCCGGGCGTGACGCCGGCGCGGCACCGGTTCCTGACCCGCAACCGCCTCATCGCGGCGTTGGGAGCGGGGACCGTCGTGGTCGAGGCGGGGCGGCGGAGCGGGGCGAAGAACACCGCGGCGATCCACGCTGGCGCTGGGGCGGGTGCTGATGGCGGTGCCGGGGCCGGTGACGTCGGTGAGCTCGGCCGGGTGTCACGAGCTGCTCAGGGACCGGCAGGCCGAACCGGTCAGCTCGGTGGCGGAGGTCGTCGAGTCGGTGGGGCGGTTCGGCGACGACCTCGCCACCGAACCGGCGCAGAAGCAGAGCGAGCTCGGGGCGCCGCAGGGGGAGGCGATGCGGGTGTACGAGGCGCTGGGGAACCGGAGCGCGGTCAGCGCCGAGGTCGCGTCGGTCGAGTCAGGGGTGGCGTTGGAACGGGTGCGGGCGTTGCTGCCCGAGTTCGAGCTGGCCGGGCTGGCAACACAGGTGGACGGCGGCTGGCAACGGGTGGAGGTGCCGCGATGACCGCCTGACCACGATGATCAGCCGACCACGAGGACCTGCGCGGCAAATGAGTCCACTGTGGACTTGACGGCGGAGTGAAGCGTGTGAACCACGTCGCTGCCCGGCGCCGCGCGGAAGTGAGCGAGCAAAGCGCTGATCGGCGCCGCGTGGAGTGGGTGGGCCAGGCGCTGATCGGCGCCGTAAGGTCCGGGCGGGTCAGAAGCTGATTGCCGTCGCGCGGAGCGGGCGGGCCGGGCGCTGGTCGGATGATTCCACGTGGAAGAGCGCAGTTCGGCGAGGCGCGGGATGGTGCTGCGGTCGTTCGGGCGGTGGTAACGCCGGCCCGCACTACTCCGAAAGGTGATCTGTGCCTGTTGTCGCGCCCTTTGTCGTCACAGGGAGTTGAAACGATACTGTCTCAATGATCATGGGAGCGCTCTCAAATCCCGCGCGGGCGTGGCGATACTTGACCAAACGCCCCGACTGGCGCAGCGTCTTGGCCTATGTCCCCGCCGCCGCATGGTCGGACACGCCGTGTCGATCTCGTTCGCCTGCGCGAAAAACTGCCGACGAACGTCGCGGAGGTGTTGCGGCAGTACGAACGGCATCTGACGTTGGAACGTGATCTCTCGCCGCACACCGTGCGCGCCTACGTCGGAGATGCTGTGGCGCTGCTCGGGCACGTCGCGGGGAACGTTCCGGAGGACGCCGACCTGGGACGCGTGGATCTGGCCGGCCTGCGCTCGTGGCTCGCCGCGCAGCACACGGCGGGAGCCAGCCGCACCACTCTCGCGCGACGTGCGGCCGCGGCGCGGACCTTCACCGCGTGGGCGCACCGGGCCGGTCATCTGGCCGTGGATCCCGGCCCGCGGCTCACCGCTCCGCGGCCGCACCGCACGTTGCCGGCGGTGTTGCGGGCGGACCAGGCGAAGGACGCGATGGACGCCGTATCCTCTGGCGCTTCCGAAGGTGATCCGGTTGCGCTGCGTGATCAGGCCGTGGTGGAGTTGCTGTACGCCACAGGTATCCGCGTGGCCGAGCTGTGTGGTCTGGATCTCGACGACGTGGACTACTCCCTAAGGGTGATTCGAGTTCTCGGCAAAGGTGGACGCGAGCGCACGACGCCGTTCGGCGTTCCAGCCGAACGAGCGCTGCGGCGATGGCTCGACCAGGGCCGGAACGCCCTGGTAGCACCCGATTCACCGTCGGCGCTGTTCCTCGGCGCGCGCGGTGGCAGGTTGAACCAGCGGGCTGTTCGCCAGCTGGTGCACGAGGTCGTCGCCGTGGTGCCGGGTGCGCCGGACATCGGGCCGCACGGGTTGCGCCACTCCGCTGCGACCCATTTGCTGGAAGGAGGAGCGGACCTGCGCACCGTCCAAGAACTGCTTGGTCACGCTACGCTCGCAACGACTCAGCTTTACACACACGTCACTGTCGAACGGCTGAAGGCGATCCATGACCGAACCCACCCCCGTTCCTGACGCCGCAGGGGGAGGATCGCGTACGGCGACCGTGCCCCCTGAACACATCGTGCCCGCAGCCGCCGCGCAGCAGGCGAGCAACGGTCACCGTCAGAACGGCGCGCCGCGCATCGAAGCGAGCACCGGGACGACCGCGGATCCCGGTGCGGACACGCATGTCAACGGCACGCCCGCAGCCGTTCCGCCAGTCGTGACGCGCGCGGACGCCCGGTCCGGTGACGACGTCGAGGCAGGCATCGTCGCCCTGTGGCGCAGCTACGGCGAGTCCCACGACCAGAGCCAGCGCGACCGCCTGGTCCTGCACTACGCGCCGCTGGTCAAGTACGTCGCCGGCCGCGTCGGCACCGGCCTGCCCGCTCACGTGGACGTGGCCGACCTGATCCAGTCCGGCATCTTCGGCCTGGTCGACGCGATCGAGAAGTTCGAGCCCGAGCGCGGCCTCAAGTTCGAGACCTACGCCATGCAGCGCATCCGCGGTGCGATCCTCGACGACCTGCGCTCGCAGGACTGGGTGCCGCGCTCGGTCCGCAGCCGCGCCCGCGACGTCGAACGCGCCCTCGAACGCCTCGGCGCCAAGCTCCAGCGCACTCCCACCGACCGCGAGCTCGCCGCAGAGCTCAAGATCGGCCTGGCCGAGCTCCGCGAGCTCTACGGCCAGCTCCAGCTCACCAGCGTCGTCGCCCTCGACGAACTGATCGCCCCGAACAAGGGCGGCTCCTCCCTCGCCGAGTCGCTGCCCGACGACGCCGCGGAAGACCCGGTGGCCAGCCTCGTCGACCAGGACAGCCGCCGCCAGCTCGCCGACGCCATCGCCCAGCTCGCCGAACGCGACCGCGTGGTCGTCACCCTGTACTACTTCGAGAACCTGACCCTCGCCGAGATCGGCAAGGTCCTCGGCGTCACCGAGTCCCGCGTCTGCCAGCTGCACACCCGCGCCGTCCTGCGCCTGCGCACCAAGCTCAACGAGCAGTCCGAGGCCTAGTCCCGCCTCCTCTCCCGCCGCAACCCGGTCCGCACCGGGCTGCCGCTGCCACGCACCCGTGACACCGCCACGCGACCACGGGTCAACCGCGCCGCCGGCAACGGCCTGAGCAGCGGTTCGCAGGCGGCTGCGCAGGTCGCTCGCGGGTCACCCGCATCGCCCGATCGAGTCGAGCCGTCATTGCCCGATCGGGGACGTGTCACCTCCCCGGTTGACTGACGTCTCTCTGGTTGCCTGACGCCTACCCGGCTGCTTGACGCCGCCCGGTTGCCTGGCGCCCGCCTGACGCCTGCCCGGCTACCAGGTGTGCTGCCGACTGTTCTGGGCCCCGTCGGAGCTGACCGGGTCGACGGCTGATCAAGGGTTGGCGGGCTCGACCGGGCTCGACGGGGACACGGCTGAGGAGGGCGTGCAGGGCGTAGCTGGAGCACAACCGGGACTGGGGCAGCCGAAGTGCGAGGCATGTGGTTGGCGAGAGCGGTAGGGCGTGCAGCTGGAGCGCGACCGAGGACTACGTGCCGGAAGCGCAGCGATGCGGTTGGGGCGCAACAGGCGTGCTTGGGGGCGCAACCGGGGTGGTTGAGGTCGCAGCTGAGGTGATTGGGCCGCAGGTGGAGCGTGACGGGCGCGGTCGAGCCTGGGTTGGTGCGGCCGTGCCTGGCTGGTGCGGCTGCGGATCGGTCGGGTGCGGCCAGCTCCGTCTGGCTAGATCGGGCTGGTGGGCTTGGGGCGCGGGCCTGGGACTGGCTGGCGTTGGCGGGCTTGCGCTGCCGGGCTGGCGCTGCCGGCTGGCGCTGGCGGGCGGGCGCGCTCGGGCTGCTGGAACCAGTGGACGCAGCGGGCGGTTCTAGCGGAGATGCGGGTCGGTTCGGGGTGGCGGAGACGTGAGCAAGGCTCGTCAACATGGACGTGGAGCACCTCCCTGAGGGCCATCAGGGGCAATTCACTCGATCGGGTGGCCGATGGTTGCGCTGTGGAATCGGGTCGTCGTGACTGCCGCGCGGCTGGGCGGAAGTGGCGATGCGCGTCGAGGTGCGACCTGCCCGCGCAGTTGTTCGAAGGGCGTCGGATCGAACGGCGTCGGGTGAGCGGCGATCAGCCCGTGTGCGCAGGCGAGTGCCGACGGCAGGCGGAGCAGAGGTGGCCGGGTGGTGGCTAGGGGGAGCGCGCTGCGGATGGGGCGGGCGTGGGGAGGAGGCGGACGCGACCGGTGGAGAGCAGGCGGAGGGGGTTGACGTAGTCGTGGGCGCGGCGGGCGCCCCAGTGCAGGCACGGGGTGGGGCAGTGGCCGGGTTGGAGGTGGCCGATCACGTCGCCGCGGCGGACCAGGTGGCCGGGTGGCACTGCGGGGGTGATCGGTTCGTAGGTGGTGCGGAGGGTGCCGTGGTGCTGGAGGGAGACCAGGGTTCTGGCGGCTACCGCGCCTGCGTGGACGACTGTGCCGTCGGCTGTGGCCAGGACCGGGGTGCCCGTGGGGGCAGCGAGGTCGACGCCGCGG
>NZ_LGDY01000171.1 GCF_001279525.1 Nocardia sp. NRRL S-836
GTAACAAGTCCTCGGCCTATTAGTACCAGTCAGCTCCAACCGTTACCGATCTTCCACCTCTGGCCTATCAACCCAGTGGTCTAGCTGGGGGCCTTAACTCACGAAGAGTGGGATACCTCATCTTGGAACGAGCTTCCCGCTTAGATGCCTTCAGCGGTTATCCCTTCCGAACGTAGCCAACCAGCAATGCTCTTGGCAGAACAACTGGCACACCAGCGGTCCGTCCGTCCCGGTCCTCTCGTACTAGGGACAGCCTTCCTCAAGTATCCTACGCGCGCGGCGGATAGGGACCGAACTGTCTCACGACGTTCTAAACCCAGCTCGCGTACCGCTTTAATGGGCGAACAGCCCAACCCTTGGGACCTACTCCAGCCCCAGGATGCGACGAGCCGACATCGAGGTGCCAAACCATGCCGTCGATATGGACTCTTGGGCAAGATCAGCCTGTTATCCCCGGGGTACCTTTTATCCGTTGAGCGACCACGCTTCCACAAGCCATGGCCGGATCACTAGTTCCGACTTTCGTCCCTGCTCGACCCGTCAGTCTCACAGTCAAGCTCCCTTGTGCACTTGCACTCGACACCTGATTGCCAACCAGGCTGAGGGAACCTTTGAGCGCCTCCGTTACTCTTTGGGAGGCAACCGCCCCAGTTAAACTACCCACCAGGCACTGTCCCTGATCCGGATCACGGACCGAGGTTAGACATCCAATACGACCAGAGTGGTATTTCAACGATGACTCCACAACCACTGGCGTGGCCGCTTCACAGTCTCCCACCTATCCTACACAAGCCGAATCGAACACCAATACCAAGCTATAGTAAAGGTCCCGGGGTCTTTCCGTCCTGCCGCGCGTAACGAGCATCTTTACTCGTAATGCAATTTCGCCGGGCCTGCGGTTGAGACAGTCGAGAAGTCGTTACGCCATTCGTGCAGGTCGGAACTTACCCGACAAGGAATTTCGCTACCTTAGGATGGTTATAGTTACCACCGCCGTTTACTGGCGCTTAAGTTCTCAGCTTCGCCACAAAGTGACTAACCGGTCCCCTTAACGTTCCAGCACCGGGCAGGCGTCAGTCCATATACATCGTCTTGCGACTTCGCATGGACCTGTGTTTTTAGTAAACAGTCGCTTCTCGCTGGTCTCTGCGGCCGTCTCGCCCTAGCCCGTAAAGAGCTTCAAGCGCTACGGCCCCCCTTCTCCCGAAGTTACGGGGGCATTTTGCCGAGTTCCTTAACCACAGTTCGCCCGATCGCCTCGGTATTCTCTACCTGACCACCTGTGTCGGTTTGGGGTACGGGCCGCGTGAAAGCTCGCTAGAGGCTTTTCTCGGCAGCATGGGATCACTCTACTTCGCCTCAATCGGCTACGCATCACGTCTCAGGCTTGATGAGTTGCGGATTTGCCTACAACTCGCCCTACACGCTTGCACCAGTACTACCACTCACTGGCGGAGCTACCCTCCTGCGTCACCCCATCGCTTGACTACTACAAGTTCAGGTCCCGCGCTCCACTTGCCCCTAGGTCCCGAAGGACTTTCGGAGGGCTTCGGGCGGTTAGTATCACAAGGTTCATCATGGGCGCGTTCACACGGGTACGGGAATATCAACCCGTTGTCCATCGACTACGCCTGTCGGCCTCGCCTTAGGTCCCGACTTACCCTGGGCGGATTAGCCTGGCCCAGGAACCCTTGGTCATCCGGCGGACGAGTTTCTCACTCGTCTTTCGCTACTCATGCCTGCATTCTCACTCGCATAGCGTCCACGGCTGGATTCCTCCGCCGCTTCAACCGCTACACGACGCTCCCCTACCCATCCCAGCACAAGGCTGAAATGACACAGCTTCGGCGGTGTGCTTAAGCCCCGCTACATTGTCGGCGCAGGACCACTTGACCAGTGAGCTATTACGCACTCTTTAAAGGGTGGCTGCTTCTAAGCCAACCTCCTGGCTGTCTGTGCGACCCCACATCCTTTCCCACTTAGCACACACTTAGGGGCCTTAGCTGGCGTTCTGGGCTGTTTCCCTCTCGACTACGAAGCTTATCCCCCGCAGTCTCACTGCCGCACTCTCACACCACGGTATTCGGAGTTTGGTTGATTTCGGTAAGCTTGTGGGCCCCCTAGACCATCCAGTGCTCTACCCCCGCGGTGAAACATACGACGCTGCACCTAAATGCATTTCGGGGAGAACCAGCTATCACGGTGTTTGATTGGCCTTTCACCCCTAACCACAGCTCATCCCCCAGGTTTTCAACCCTGGTGGGTTCGGGCCTCCACACGGTCTTACCCGCGCTTCACCCTGGCCATGGCTAGATCACACCGCTTCGGGTCTAGACCACGCGACTCAAGCGCCCTATTCAGACTCGCTTTCGCTACGGCTACCCCACACGGGTTAACCTCGCCACGTAGCACTAACTCGCAGGCTCATTCTTCAAAAGGCACGCCGTCACCCCTAAAGGCTCCGACGGATTGTAGGCACACGGTTTCAGGTACTATTTCACTCCCCTCCCGGGGTACTTTTCATCTTTCCCTCACGGTACTAGTCCGCTATCGGTCACCAGGGAGTATTTAGGCTTAGCGGGTGGTCCCGCCAGATTCACAGCGAATTTCACGAGTACGCTGCTACTTGGGAACACTC
>NZ_LGDY01000172.1 GCF_001279525.1 Nocardia sp. NRRL S-836
CGGCAGAACTGACCAAGAGGTCCCACGACCCCGCGAATGCAACCCCTGCCGGGTATCACACAGACGCGGTTTAGCCTCATCCGCTTTCGCTCGCCACTACTCACGGAATCACGGTTGTTTTCTCTTCCTGCGGGTACTGAGATGTTTCACTTCCCCGCGTTCCCTCCACACACCCTATGTGTTCAGGTGTGGGTGACCCCACATGACTGGGGCCGGGTTTCCCCATTCGGAAATTCTAGGATCTCAGCTCGGTTGACAGCTCCCCTAGACTTTTCGCAGTCTCCTACGTCCTTCATCGGCTCCTGGTGCCAAGACATCCACCGTATGCCCTTACTAACTTGCTACAAAGATGCTCGCATCCACTGTGCAGTTCTCAAAGAAC
>NZ_LGDY01000173.1 GCF_001279525.1 Nocardia sp. NRRL S-836
ACGGGTGAAGCTTGTCCGGATTCCCGGGGTGGGGCGTCTGTTGAGGTGTCCGGGTTGGAAGGTCTGGCCCGCCCCGAATGAGGAAACGCGGGGGGCGGCTGGTGTGGTGCGGACGGGTGGTGATGCGGTGGGTGCCGGTGAGGTTGGTTGGGGGGTGTCACGGTGGCCGACCGGGGATGGCTGCGCGGCAGGGATGGCGGTAGGCTCACCGCGGTGGCGGCCGGGTAGGTCGCCGCTCGGGCCTGCACGCGGCGGCCGTTCGTGGGATTGCCAGCGGCGGTCGCGCGGCGGAAGCCGGTGAGCTGCCAGCGGTGATCGCGCCGGAGCCGGTGAGACGGCGGCGGTGATCACGCGCCGGAGCCGGTGAACCCGCCACAACGGCAGCGCGGCGGATGCCGGTGGATTCGCCGCGGCGGTGCCGCCTAGGCGCCCACGGGGGGCGTGATGCGCGCCGCGGCCATTCGCCCCGCGGTGCCGCCAGGACACGCGCGGTGGTGGCGTGATGTACGCCGTGGCCACTCGTCGCGCGGTGTCGCCAGAGCGCCCCGTGGCGGCGTGACGTGCGCCGTGGCCATTCGCCGCGGCGGTGTCCCCGAGCGCCCGCCGTGGCGGCGTGACGTGCGCCGTGGCCATTCGCCGCGGCGGTGTCCCCGAGCGCCTGCCGTGGTGGCGTGATGTGCGCCGCGGCCATTCGCCCCGCGGTGCCGCCAGAAGCGCCCGCGGTAGCGGCGTGATGTGCGCCGTGGTCGTTGGCGCGGGGGTTTGCCGAGGTCGGGACGCGGGCAAACCCGTTTCATGAGCAACACCCTGGTCCTCGACGTGGACGGAACCCTGGTCGACACCAACTACCACCACACCGTCGCGTGGCTGCGCGCGTTCCGCAGCCTGGACGTGACGGTGCCGGGATGGCGGGTGCACCGGGCGATCGGTATGGGTGGCGATCGGATGGTCGCGGCCGTTGCCGGCGAGCACGTCGAGCAGCAGCACGGCGATGACCTGCGCGCGGCCTGGGAGCGGTACTTCGACGAGATGATCGATGAGATTCAGCCGTTCGAGGGGGCGCATCGGCTGGTGCGGGCGGCCACCGAGATGGGGCTTTCGGTGGTGCTGGCCAGTTCCGGCAAGAGCAAGCACATCGAGCACTACCTCAAGTTGCTCGACCCCGGTGACGTCGCGTGGACGACCTCGGACGACGTCGAGAAGAGCAAGCCCGCGCCGGACCTGCTCCAGGTTGCGCTGCGTGAGGTGAAGGGCGATCGGGCGGTCATGATCGGCGACTCGGTGTGGGACTGCGAGGCCGCGCGGCGGGCCGGGTTGCCGTCGATCGGGATGCTGACCGGTGGGGTCAGTGAGGACGAGCTGTTCGACAGCGGGGCGTCGGCGGTTTACCAGGACCTGGACACGTTGCGGGGTGAGCTCGCGGACCTGCCGTTCGCCGAGTTGGCGGACCCGGCGGTTTAGGACGGTGCCGCACCCAGCCCTTCGCGGCGGTTGCGCCGAGGGTTGGGTGCGGCACGAGTTGAGGCGCGGCAACGGGCCGAGGCGCGACAACGGGCCGAGGGTGCGAATCAAGCATGACGTGCCAGACGCGGTGCGGACCGGCACCGCAACATGGGACGCCACTCACATCAGCGGCACCAGCCCTGTCAGCAGCGCGGCTTCCGTCAGCAGCACGAGTCACATCGGCAACACGAACTCCGACAGCGGCGTGAGTTACGTACGCGGCCCCGTCGACGGCTTCTGCGGCGTGGTCCGCTCCCGGTCCTTGCCCCGCTGCTTCGTCGCCTCCAGCTCGGACGACGTCCCGCCCGTCGGCCCCACCCCGGTGGTGGTCACCCCAGGCGGCGCAGTAGCAGGATCATCCGGCGACGTCTGACCGTTGCCGCCCGGCTGGCCGGTCTGCCCCGGCTGGCTGGACTGGCCCGCCTGACCGGACTGGCCGGCCTGGGGCGACTGGCCGGCCGTGTGCACCACGGTCACCGTCGACGCCGACACCGTGATGACCTGCGTCGACGGGTCGGGTGCGACCTGCGGTGGGGAGGCGGGGGCCTCTTCGCCGCCTAGGTTCACCACGAACGCCACCACGCCGATGGCGGCCGCGGCTGCCGCTGCGGCGAGCGACCAGCGGCGGGGGTGGCGGGGGCGGGGTGGTTCGGGGGTTTCGTGGGCCGCCACCGGTGCGGAGGGCAGGAG
>NZ_LGDY01000174.1 GCF_001279525.1 Nocardia sp. NRRL S-836
CAGACCGGTGATGTCGCGAACTTCGAGATGACGAACAACCGCATCGGCGTCGTGCTCACCAGCGGTGAGGCCACAGTCAAGGAAGGCGACCTCTACGCGAGCTGGGTCGGCCAGCTGGGCGACGCCAGCGACATCGAGCTCTCCTCCGACCGCATCGGTGTGCTGCGCAACGACGGTTCCTTCGCGGTGAAGGAAGGCACGCTCTTCGCCACCTGGACCGAGCAGTCCGGCGGCGTCTCGGCCGCCGACCTCACCCACCGCTGAGTCCCGCGCCACACGACCGAGAAAGAACCGCTGAGATGAAGAAGCAGATCGCGGGCGCGGCACTGATCGGCGCCACCCTCGCCACCACCCTCCTGTCCACCCCGGCCGCGCAGGCCGCCGAAACCGGGCCCCGCATCGGTGTTCTCTCCGGTGACACCCTGTCGGTGAAGGAAGGAAACCTGTTCACCAGCTGGACGACGCAGGCGCACGGTGTGGTGAAGTTCGAGATCGACGGCAACAGAATCGGCGTGCTGACCACGGGCGGTGACGTCATGGTCAAGGAGGGCGACCTCTACACGAGCTGGACCACGCAGACCGGTGGTGTCAAGGACTTCCACCTGGCCGGTGGCCGGATCGGTGTGCTGCGCAACGACGGGTCACTGGCGGTGAAGGACGGCAACCTGTGGGCGTCGTGGACCGAGCAGACGGGCAACGTCAAGGACTTCGACCTCACCCCCAACCGCATCGGCGTCGTCTTCACCAACGGCGAGGTGACCGTCAAGGAGGGCGACCTCTACGCGGGCTGGGTCAACCAGATGAACGGTGCCAAGGACATCGAGCTCGCCGCGGGCCGCATCGGAGTGCTCCGCGACGACAACTCGCTCGTCGTGAAGGACGGCGACCTGTGGTCGAGCTGGACCGAGCAGACGGGCAACGTCAAGGACTTCGACCTCACCCCCAACCGCATCGGTGTCGTCCTCGCGAGCGGTGAGGCCACGGTCAAGGAGGGCGACCTCTACGCGGGCTGGGTCGGCCAGCTGGCCGGTGCGAAGTCGGTCGAGCTGTCCGGAAACCGGCTGGGAGTGGTGCGGGACAACGGTTCCTTCGTCGTGAAGGAGGGCGACCTGTACGCGTCCTGGACCGAGCAGGCGACCGGCGTGTCGGCCGCCGGCCTCACCACCCCCGTCGTCGTCACCACCGACGTCGTCACCCTGCAGGACCTGCGCAACATCTACGGCGCGATCGGCGACGCGGACACCGTCCAGCAGGGACTCGAAAGCCTGAACGCCGAGATGGTGCGCGGCGGCATCACCACTGCGGCGCGCAAGGCCGCGTTCCTCGCGACCCTGCGCAACGAGAGCGGGTTCCGCTACAACGCGCTGGAAGGCACCGGCGCCACCTACCAGGGCCGCGGCTTCATCCAGCTGACCAGTGACACCAACTACCGGGGCGCGGGCAGCAACCTCGGCGTCGACCTGCTCGGCAACCCGGAGCTGGCACGCAGCCTGCAGTACAGCGCCCCGATCGCCCGCTGGTACTGGACCGTTGCCCGTTCGGACTCCAACAATGCCGCTGACCACTACGACATGGGCCTGATCTCCCGTTACGTCGGCTACCGGGCCAGCTCGGCGGAGGACGCGGAGCGGTGCGCCGACTTCAAGTCCGCACTCCGTTACTTCAACGGCGGATCGCTTCCCGCCCCCGACTCTCAGATCACCTGCTACCGCCACTGATCCGCGCGAAAAGGGCGCTTTCCCGGACTCGGGAAAGCGCCCTTTTCGCGGTTTCTAGCGGCGGTGCGTCAGATCGCCCTGGGACACCGGCGAGGACTGCTCGGTCCAGCCCGCCCAGAGGTTTCCCTCCTTGACCTGGAACGCGCCGTCGGACTGCCGGACACCGACGCGGTCGCCGGAGAGCTCGATCTCGGTGGCCTGCCCCGTCTGGTCGACCCAGCCCGCGTAGAGGTCGCCTTCCTTGACTGTGGCCTCACCGCTGGTGAGCACGACGCCGATGCGGTTGTTCGTCATCTCGAAGTTCGCGACATCACCGGTCTG
>NZ_LGDY01000175.1 GCF_001279525.1 Nocardia sp. NRRL S-836
CAGTGTGAGGTGGGCCTGGTTGGCGGTCCACACGGTCATGCGCAACGACTTCGGGCCGGACGTGGTGGAGCCGGAACACGCGGTCAGGGCGAGAACGGCGGCGATGATGACGGCGGAAAGGCGTGGCAGCTTGGTCAATGTCGTCTCCCTGTCAGTAGCCGGACACGTCCGGCCAGCGGAGCTCGACCCCGTCGCGGTCCAGCCGGTGCTGGAACTGAGCGAGCAGGCCGGGGGTGTTGCGCACGGCGCGTGGGGTGACCCGGTGCGCGAGGCAGAAGTCCGCGAGCGCGCCCGCGACCTCGCCGACGTTCCACTCGACCGGGTGCAGCCGGTGGGAACCGTTGGTGATGTGGGTGGTGCCGATGTTCTTGCCCGCGGGGAGCAGGTTCTCGACCCGCTGGGGGATCAGCGCGCCCAGCGGGATCTCGAACGGGCAGCTGGCGACGTCGAGGTAGTTGTCGCCGCCGGTCGAGGGGTGCAGGTCGATGCGGTACATACCCACACCCACGGCATCTTCGTGCCGCACCGCGCCCTTGTCGCCCCGCACAGCCAGCGACAGGTCCTGCTCGACGATCGTGTACTCGGCGCGAATTCGCCGCGACTCCCGGATGTACGGCGCCTGGGCGAGGCCATCGGCGCTGCCGGTGACGTCACCGCGCAGCCGCAGGCCGGGGAAGCCGGTGCCGCCGTCCGCGCGGGGTGCCTCGGTCTGCAGCCAGTACAGCACCGACCTGGACAGCTCGCGTGCGGCGGCGATGTGCGTGTCGGCGTCGGGCACGTCGATGACCGGTGACTCGAAGTAGTCGATCATCGGCCAGTTGACCAGGCAGATGTCGCTGTCGTAGGCGCCGTCCACGAAGTTGCGGCGGGCGGCGATGCGGCGGAACGTCCACAGGTTGCTGTCACCGGCGCTCAACCGCTGGTCCGACAGCACCGACAGCGGGTCGTCGTCCGGGTTCGGCGTGAACGTGCGCTCCGCGATGGCCAGCGTGCGCGGGTCGGGGGAGCGGAACGACAGCATCCGGTCACCCCAGAACTCCGGCTGGTACTCACGCCAGAAACCGTATCGTGCGGGCTTGTCGATCGTGTGGTCGCCGTCGACGTGGTCGACCGCGAAGCACACCGACATCGCCTGCATGTTCGCCGGCTGCGCCACCTCGGGCGCGCTCGGCTCGCCGGTGTCCAGAGTGGACTCGAAACCGGTCACGTACTCGGTGCCGGACAGCGGGAGCAGCTCACCGGTCTCGGTGGCGTCCAGGATGTACGGCGCGGCCAGCTCGATCCGGTCGCCGGTGTCGCGGTGCTCCACGGTGACGGACACGACCCGGTCGCCGTCCGTCCGCGCGGCGACCGGGCGGTAGGGCTGCAGGACGGTGAGCCGGCCGCTGCCGCGGTACGGGGCGAGCATCTCGTCGATCACCGCGACGGCCACGCGGGGCTCGTGGCAGAGCCTGCTGACGTTGCCGGCGCCGGGGTTGAGCTCACGCCACGCCCGTGCCCGCGGGGTCAGCGGGTAGTGGCGGCGGTAGTAGTCGCGGATGCCGTCGCGCAACGCCCGGTAGCTCGCCGTGACGCCGAAGCGTTCGACCCAGCTGTGCTCGTCGGGCGGCACGGCCTGGCTGGTGAGCTGGCCGCCGAGCCAGTCGAACTCCTCGGTGAGCACGACCCTGCGACCGGCGCGCAGCAGCGCCAGTGCGGCGGCGACCCCGCCGAGCCCGCCGCCGACGACGACAGCGTCCGTGTGGTCCTGCAAAGCTTCCTCCTCAGTCGGTCGGGGATCGAGCGGCCGTGGCGTCGCGCCCGGCCGTTCCCGATCAGCCCAGCGTCGAGCCCTCGACGAATTCGCAGGGCAGCAGTTCTCGCGGGGTGGTGGCGCGTTCGAGCACCTCGGTGAGTGCCTGCACGGCCCTGCGTCCCATCTCGCGGCGGGGGATGCGGAAGAAGCCGGTGAGCGCCACGTCGTCGGATGCGGGCCGGGTGGCGGCGCCGAGCATGAGCACGGACAGGTCGCCGGGTACGGACAGGCCGCGTTCGCGGGCGGCGAGCACGAGCGCGGCACCGTCGGAAAGCTCTTCGGTGAGCACGGCCGTGACCCCCGCGTCCCGCAGCTCGTCCAGGCTCGCGGTGGGCCGGTGCACGCCGTGAACGCCGCGTGCCGCAACGGCTTCGTGGAACCCGAGCAACCGGTCGGCGGACGACTCGGCACCCGATCCCGGTCCGACGTACGCGAACTTCCGGTGGCCCAGGGCGACCGCGCGGTCCACCAGGTCGCGCACGGCGGTGCGGTAGTCGGCGCCGACGTGCGGTACCGGTCCGCCCGCGTCGTCGCGGCGGCCGATCGACACGAACGGGATGCCCTCGGCCAGCAGCTGGGCCAGGTCGTCGCGGTCGAGCGTGCGGCCGATCAGCAGGCACCCGTCGGCCAGCCGCACCCGGCTGTCGTCGCTGAAGATCCGCCGCTGCCCACCGGCGGCCTT
>NZ_LGDY01000177.1 GCF_001279525.1 Nocardia sp. NRRL S-836
GCGGTGGCTCGCCAACGCGTTGATCGGCAGGGGGATCGCACGTTGTCAGGCGTTGCGGCTGGCCGAGGCCGACGCGGACTTCACGGCGGCGGAGTTGGCGTTGCGGGCGGCCGGGGAGGGTGGGCGGGTCGCGATGTGCCTGCACAACAGGGGGTTCGTGGCGATGCTGGCCGGTGACCTGCCGCTCGCCCTGCGGCGGTACGAGGCGGCGGCGCGGGCCGGGCTCGACTCTGGCAGCCGGCCGGAGGCGCTGGTCGACCGGGCGGAGGCGTTGCTCGCGGCGGGGCTGGACGAGGAGGCGCGGCGGGTGCTGGAGCCGGCGCTCGCGTTGTTGCGGCGGTGCAACCGGAGGTCGCCGGAGGCGGTGCTGCTCGGGGCGCGGTGCGCGTTGCGCAGAGGGGACGTCGCCGAGGCGTTGAAGCTCTACCGCAGGGCGGGCAGGCCGGACAGCGAGCTGATGCTGGCCGCCGGTGAGGTCGATGCCGTTGCTGCACAACGGTTTCGCGGCCCGGCGCGGACCAGGGCGCTGGGGTGGCTCGCGCAGGCCAGGCGATCGGACCGGCGGGGTGCGCTGGCGGCGTGCCGTGCGGGGTTGCGGGTGCTCGACCAGGACGGGGCCGGGCTCGCCGACGAGTGGGTGCGGCGGGAGCTGACCGGGGTCGCGCTCGACCTGGCCACGACGCCGCGCGAGGTGCTGCGGTGGGGTGAACGACACCGCCGCAGCTACCCGTCACCGTTGCCGCCCAACGATCCCGCGCTCGCCACGGCGTTGACGAGGCTGCGGCGGGCTCGGGCGCTCGGCGGGCCGGTCGAGGTGCTGGAACGGGACATCCGCCGGCTCACCGTCGCCGCCGAACCGCGGGTACCGGCCGGCGAACCGGTGCCGGAAGGTCTGCCGGTGGTCAGCTTCATCGTCCACAGAGGACGGATGCTGGCCGTCACGCCGACGGAGGTCCGCACGGTGCAGGAGCCGGACGCGCTGGTCGCCGCGGCCCGGCTTGCGGTGCGGGCGGGGCGGAGCGTCGACACCGACCTGCTGCCGGAAACGGACGAGGTCGTGGTGGTGCCGGACGGGGTGCTGCACGGCATGCCGTGGGCCGCGCTCCGGCCGAGGGTGCACGTGCTTCCTGGGCTGGACCGCTGGCGACCGCCACGCCACAACGACCGCAGGGTGTGGGTCGCCGGGCCGGACCTGGCGCACGAGGAGGTGACCGCCCTGCGGGCGGAGCACGGTGGCGTACTGCTCGGGTCCACTGTGGACGAAGTGCTGCGCGGCCTGGAAGGCGCCGGGGTCGCGCACATCGCCGCGCACGGCCGCGTGAACACCGAGAACCCGTTGTTCTCCCACCTGGAGCTCGCCGACGGGCCGCTCTACGGCTACGACCTCGCGCGCATCGAGAACCCGCCCGAGGTCGTCGTCCTGTCGGCCTGCGAGTCCGGCCTGGCGCGGGCGTTCCTCGACGCGGGCACCAGGGCGGTGATCGCCGGCGTGCTCCCCGTCCCGGAACAGCGGCTCGGTGAGGCCATGGCGGCGGTGCACCGGCGGATCGACCACCCCGCCGAGGCCGCACGGGCCGTCGCCCACCTCGGGTTCAGCTGCTACGGCACCGGGACCAGGGTGGCGGCGTGCAGCGCGGCGGCGAACGACGTGCCGGTGCACAGCGACTGCGTGGAGCCGACCGTGGCCGGCACGTCCACGCCCTCGGCGATGACGTTCACCCACGAGCCGTGACCGGAGAACGGGGCCGCCGCACCGACCGCGGTCACGTCGGGCAGGGCTGCGGGCCACCACGGCCGGTCGGAGCCGCCGTTGCCCGCGGCGGCGACGACGGTGCGCCCGCAGTCGGCCAGGACGGGCGGGCAGGCGTCGTCGAACGTGTAGGTGCCGGAGGCGACGAGCACCACGGGCAGCGAGCGGGTGGCGCGCAGGGCGGCGGCGAGGACGAGGTCGGAGCCGAAGCCCGACGGCGTCAGCACCGGGAACGGGCGGACGGCGGCGCCGTGGTGCCGCAGCACACCGGCGACCAACGCGCCGTGCGGGGCGTCGAGAGGAGTGTCCAGCAACGCGACCGAGCCCTCGCCGCGCAACGACGGCAGGTGGCCGCCGATGACCGGCCGGGAGGTGCCGATCATGATCGGGCAGGCCAGGTGGACGTGGTGCGGGGTGGCACCGACCTCGCGGGCGATGTCAGCCACTCGCAGTGCATGCGCCGGCTTCACGTGCATCCGGATGGCCCCCGCAGCGATCTCCTCGTGGGAGTAGATTCCGCGCAAACGCTTGCGCACAGTGGGTGCATCCCTCGGGAGCACGACAAGTTCCCCCGAACGGAGCAGACACTCGTTCGGGCCGCCAGGATCATGCACGTGCACTGGGCCGAGGGCCTCAGACGCGTGATCGACCAGCTCAGAGAGGCTGTTGACCTGCTTCGGTGCGTCCACAGCGGACACGATCCCGCGCCCCGACACGCTCCACAGGGGAGCGAGACGCAAAGTCACTCGATCCGATGACGACACAGACGGTGTGCGTGCCTGACCAGGGCAACCCGGACAGCCGCACGTGACCGCCCTTCCGAGTGTTTTGTGGCCAGTTGGTTCGCAAAACCACTCACCGGTGCTAGACATTAGGTCAACGTCGACCTCCGACGGCGCTGTTGGCGTTGGCGGTGACCTGAACGGTGGACGGTGGTGATCCTGTGGCCGGTGGTGGAGCTGTCGCACTGCTGCTGCGGGCCGCTGCCCTCGGCGGGTTCACGGCCGCGGCCTGGCTGATGGGCGGCCACGTCGCCGCCGCCGGCCCGGAGCACACCGACGCGCCGCCCGCCGTGGAGATCACGGTCGAGGCACCGGCGCTGACCGCCTTCCAGTCGATCGAGCCCGCCGCACAGCCGTCGGCCGAGCCACAGATTGAGCCCGGCACGTTAACCGGCACCCCGGCGGAGCCGTCGACCGGAACCACGCCGCCCCTGACCGACTCCCCTGCCGAGCCCGCAGCCGCAACCCCGGCCGAGTCCCCGGCAGCACCCTCGACCGACTCCCCGACCGGCACCCTGGCGCTCGTCCAGGCCGAGGCACCGTCCGTCCCGGACAAGGCACCGGCCGACGGGCCCGAGGCGTTCGCGGCCGCGTTCGACGCCCCCGGCCTGTTCTACGACCCGGCCGGGTGGGCCACCGCGTTCACCACGTCCCTCGCCGAGCAGCACGAGCCGATCACGCACATCCCGGCCCCGGACGTCATCGCGCCGAACAGGCCGGAGGACCCGGCGGACGAGGACGACGACGGCCCGACGCTGGACTTCAGCGGCGGCTCGCACTCCAACTCCCGGTCCGGCACCATCTCCAACCGGGCGCCGCCCGAGGTGCTGAGGGCGAAGGCCCAGGCCCGTGCCGCCCGGCTGGCCGCGAAGGCCGCCGCCGCGCTCCCCGCACCAGCACCGCAGCCCGCACGGGCGCACGCCGTGGCCACGAAGAAGACCGGGCCACTGCTGCGCGACGCGTTCGTGCACACGGCGCCCCAGCCCGCACCGGCCGTTCAGGCCGACCTCACCTGGACCGAGCCCGGCCACGACGCGCCCATGCCGGCGCCGCAGCCCGCTCCGGTCACCGCGACGGCCTCCGCGTCGTCGAGCCCCACCGACAACTCCGGCGGCACGCGCGGCGTGCTCGCCGTTCTCGCGTCGCGCAACGAGCTGTTCCCGCCGGCCACGTGGTCGGTCGAGGAACGCCGCGACGGTCGGTCCCCCGGCAGCCTTCCCGGCCTGCCGAGCACGTCACCCGACTGAGTCGAACAGGACAGGTCTGTCCTCTGCGCGATTCGTGACCGTTCAGTTCCGTCGCGCCAGTAACTCCTCCACGTATTCCCCGTTGTACGCAAGGAACCCCCAGTCTTCCTGACCTGCCAACCGCGCCCTGGCAGGTCGGGTCTGGTCCGAGTGCCGCGCTGCCCCCGCAGCCTCGGACCGCACGGGAAACCTGCGGACGGGGGACGTCAAATCCCTGGGACGTCCCCCGCCGCAGGCCATCCGGTGGCAAGTTCGTCGGCCCGGCCTCCACCGCTGTGGGAGGCCGGGCCGACGTGTCTCACGCGACCGGTACCGCGAGGTCGGCGTCCGCCGGAAACCCGGTCCCCGCAACGGATGCAGCCACCACGCCCAAACGGGCTATCGCCTCGCGCAGCACTTCGGGCGACTGCGTGTAGGGCACTCGGAGCATCTGTTCGCACCCGCCGTGCACCGCCCATCGAGGACCTGGGACCAAACGAAGTCCGTGGTTCTGCGCCACCACGGCGATCCGGGTGCTCACCGGCGCGTCGAGCGTGCACCACAGCCCGAGCCCGCCTGCCGGGACCTTGAAGCTCCACTGTGGACAGTGCAGCGCCAGCGCCTCCGCCGCCACGTCGCGCTGAGCGGCGAACTCCAGTCGTCGTTGCCGCAGCACGGGTTCCGGATCCTTCAGCAGCTCGGCCATCACCAACTGCTCGAACACCGGCGTGCCGAGGTCGATGGCCGCCCGCGTGGACATGAGGCGGTGCACGATCTCCGCGGACGCACGGATCCACCCGACGCGCAGTCCACCCCAGTGCGACTTGCTCGCCGATCCCAGCGTCACGACCAGATCCCCGCCGAACGCCGCCATCGGCAACGGCATCGGCTCGTCGGACAGCGACAGCTCGACCAGCGTCTCGTCCACGACGACCGGCGTGTGCGCCTTGCGCAGCGCGGCGGCGAGCGCCTCCCGTCCGGCGGAGGGCAGCAGCGCCCCGGTCGGGTTCTGGAAGTCCGGGATCAGGTAGGCCAGCCGGGGGCCCGCCTGCCGCAGCGCCGCCTCGTAGGCGTCGACCTCCCAGCCGTCGTCCGTCATCGGCACCGGCACGGGGATCGCCGATGCCGCCCGGACCGCCTCCAGCGCGTTGGGGTAGGTCGGCTGCTCCACGAGCACCCGGTCGCCCGGCCCGGCGAACAGGCGCAGCGCCAGCGCCCACGCGTGCTGCGCGCCCGACGTGACCACGATCTGCTCCGCGGAGGTCGGCAGTCCCCTCGCGGTGTACCGGTCGGCGATCGCCTGGCGCAGCACGGGCAGGCCGCGCTCGTGGTACCCGTGCGACATCAGGTGCTCGGGCATCTGCGTCATCGCCGCGGACATCGCCTGGCGCAGCCCGGTGTGCGCGGGTGGCGCGCACCGGGTCAGGTCGATCAACGTGTCGTCACCGCCGACGATCCCGCCGCCGCCCCCGATCGGACCGTTGATCCACGACCCCGCGCCGCGCCGCGACGCCACCAACCCTTCGTCGCGCAGCTGGTCGAGCGCGGCCGTGATCGTCGTCCGGCTCACCGGGAGCGCCTCGGTCAGCTCGCGCTCGGACGGCAGCCGGGTGCCGACCGGCAGCCGGCCGTCGGCCACGAGCAGCCGGATCGCGGTGGCGAGGTCGGCCGAGCCCTGCCGGGCACCCAGCTTGCGCCACGATCCGAGCAGCCGGGCCAGTCGAGCACCCGATATCCGTCCACCTGGTGGGAGCATGAGGCCAATTATCCGGAATTGGCTATGGATTACCAGGCCAATCGCGGCTCAGTATGGCCACATGGCCTCGCCCACCGCACTCCACCAGGTCTCCGTGACCGTCTCACCCGTCCGCCGGCTCCCCCAGCTCGTGGGAGGGCTGTGGCTCTACGGCGCGAGCATGGCCTTGCAGATCCGCGCGACCCTCGGCCTGAACCCGTGGGACGTGCTGCACGAGGGTCTGGCCGAACGCACCGGGCTGAGCTTCGGCCTGATCACCGCCATCACCGGCGTGGCCGTGCTCCTGCTGTGGATCCCGCTGCGGCAGAAACCCGGTGTCGGCACGATCGCGAACGTCGTCGTGATCGCGGTCGCCGTCGACGCCACGCTCGCGATCCTGCCCGCCCCGCAGGGACTTCTGCCGCGGATCGTCTTCCTGACCCTCGGCATCGTGCTGAACGCGGTCGCGTTCGCCGCCTACGTGGGCTCGCGACTCGGACCGGGCCCGCGCGACGGCATGGTGACCGGTTTCTGCCGTCGCACGGGCGTGTCCCTGCGGGTGGTCCGCACCGTCATCGAGCTGCTGGTGCTCGGCACCGGCTGGCTGCTCGGCGGCACCGTCGGCATCGGCACGATCCTGTACGCGCTCGGGATCGGCCCGCTGTCGCAGCTGTTCCTGCCGCACCTCACGTGGCGCGAGCGCTCGCAGCCCGTTTCCTGATCTCCGCGTAGTCGACCCCGCGCTCGGCCAGCACCTCGGCCACGATTCCCCTGCCCTGCAACAGCGCCAGCACGAGGTGCTCGTCGCCCAGGAAGTCGTGGCCGAGGTCGCGGGCCTCGCGCAGGCTGTTCTCCAGCGCCTTCTTGAAGGCGGGCTCCAGTGGCAGCCCGAACCACCGCCGCCGCGGGCCCGGCCGCAACGCACCGGTGCCGAGCGACTGCTCGACCGAGTCGATCACTTGGTCGACGTCGATCCCCAAGCCCCGCAACGCTTCCGCGTCCGCCTTGGTCAGCCCGCCCTTGCGCCGGTAGTCGCGGAACGCCGCCTCCAGCTCGTCACGCGGCAGGTCGAACCCGTGCAGTACCGGCGCGTCGAGCAACGCCAGCAGCAGGTGCTCCACGCCGACCTCGCCGGCGTGCACCCGTTCCGCGTCCGCGACCGCCTTCTTCACGGCCTCGCGCGCCTGTTTCGTGAACCGCTCCGCGATCATCATCGTCCCCCGTGCTTCTTGTGCACCGCCTGGCGGGACACCCCGAGCTCCGCCGCGATGTCCTGCCACGACCAGCCCTGCGCCCGCGCACTGCGGACCTGGGCCGCTTCCAGGTGTTCGAGCAGTCGCCGCAACGCGCTGACGGCCCGCAACCCGACCTTCGGGTCGCGATCCCCAGCCGCTGTGGCGAGATCCGTCGCTTCCGTCATGCTGTCAACGTACGTTGACAATCCGCATCCGTCAACCATAGTTGACACGTACGGTGGGGGCGTGGTGATCGAGACCGCCGAACAGGGCGCTCCGGGGCGCAGCACCGAAGACCGGATCCGCGTGCTGCCCAACGCGGTCGTGGTGCTGGACGGCGTCACCTCACGCCGGCCGCCCGACCGCAACGGCGGCTGGTACGCCACGCAGCTCGCCGACGAGCTAGGTCGACTGCTGGACGCCGAGACCGCGCTGACCGACCTCCTCGCCCAGGCGATCGCGAACCTGGCCGAACGGCACGACCTCGTCCCCGGCGACTCACCGGCCGCCACCGCGGCGATCGTGCGGTGGAACGACGAGAAGATCGACGCGCTCGTCCTGTGCGACACCCCGGTCGTCGCGTTCGGACGGACGACCGAGGTGGTCGAGGACACCCGGCTGGCGGACCTGCGACCGGACCCGGACATCCTGCGGTGGAAGAACAAGCCGGGTGGCTACTGGGTGGCGGAGGCCGATCCCGAGGCGGGACGGCAGGCGCTGACCGCGAGCTGGCCGCGTTCAGCGGTCGAGAAGGTGGTCGTCGCCACCGACGGTGTCTCGTGTGGAGTGTCCGAGTACGGACTGTTCTCCTGGGAAGAGCTCGCGGAGCTGCCACTGGCCGATGCCCTCGACCGAATTCGCGCGGCGGAACGCGGTGATCCGGAACACACCCGGTGGCCGCGCTACAAAACGCACGACGACCAGGCGATCGCCCGGCTGCGGCTGTGAGAGGGGGCGCCCGTCTTTCCTCTGCGGATGAGCGCAAAACGAAAGAAGCCCCGCGATGGTCGCGAGGCTTCTTTCGAAGAAGGATGGCCAGGGGCGGGGTCGAACCGCCGACCTACCGCTTTTCAGGCGGTCGCTCGTACCAACTGAGCTACCTGGCCATGAGACTGAAGAAAAGCGACCCAGACGGGACTCGAACCCGCGACCTTCGCCGTGACAGGGCGACGCGCTAACCAACTGCGCCACTGGGCCTTGCTCTTGCTGCCTTGCAGATCGTACCTTACTGCATCATCTTGCTTTACTGCGTGCCCCCAACGGGATTCGAACCCGCGCGACCGCCTTGAAAGGGCGGGATCCTAGGCCGCTAGATGATGGGGACTAGCTGGTCTCTGGAAGCATCGTAAGCATATGACATAGGTCCGCGCACCTCCAAAACGGGGTCCCACTTATGCTCTGACCTGCCCAAACCGTTCGAAGAAGCCGTCTGGACGAGCGCGCGTTCCGATCTTCGCGAGGGCCCGTGAAACGACAAAGGCCAGCTCAACGGCCGAATGGGTCGTGAACCCGGCCTGAACCGGGTGCCGCAAGGGATCTTGTGTGACCTGGGTAACTCGTCAGAGGTCGTCCGCGGCGCTCAGCCAGGCGTCGTTCGCGACGGAGGGCAGCACCAGCCCGAGCACCTCGCGCAGCCGGCCGGGGAAGTCGGCGCACCGGGTGGTCGCCGAGGAGATCAGCCGGGCCCCGAGCGCGGCACCGGAGAGCGTCCGCGCCACCGCCTCCGGGTCGACGCCCTCGCGCAGGTGGCCGCACTCGCCCGCCTCCGCCACGTAGGCGGCGATCATCTTCTCCCACATGAGGTGCGAGTTCGGCACGCCCGGATAGCCGACCTCGCGGTCGGCGGTCAGCCGCACGCCCGCGCGCAGCACGACGTCGCCCGCCATCCGGTCGGCGGACTCCACGATCATGCCGATGAGCGTGTGCAACGGGTCCAGGCCGCGCTCGCCCCACCGTTGCCGCAGCTCCACCCACAGGTCGTGCTGGTAGGCGATCAGCGCGCCGGCGACGGCTTCCTTGGACGCGAAGTGGAAGTAGAACGCGCCCTTGGTCAGCCCGGCACGCGCGAGCACGGCGGTCAGCGACGTGCGGTCGTAGCCGAGCCGGTCGAACTCCTGCGCCGCGGCGCGGAGAATCGCCTCCCGTGTCGCATACGCCCGATCCTGCTGGGGCATGGCTCCAGGTTAGTCGTTGCCGCTAAAGAGACCGGTGGGTATGTTTCGAGATGCGGCCCTGGTTCGAGACGCGCTCCGGGGGGTGCGCGCCTCGCTCAGGGCCGCTTCTGCTCTGCCGTACCCGCCTACCGCTGGACCTGTGGCGCCCCGCCGTCCTCGCCGGGTGACAACCCCAGCATGTCGAGCAGCATCCTGCAGTCCTCGGTGCCCAGGGCGCTGCGCGCGACAGCGAGCCGCGCCCGGTGGACCTGTTCGTCGGAGATCCGCGAGGGCTCTCCGCTGCGCTGGGCCGGCACGCTGGGGCCGCCCTGCCTCTGCATGCCGTCGTCCTGCGTCCACAGGAACTTGCGCACTTCCAGTGACCCGCTCATGAGTGGCCCTCCCCGACTTGAGGTTGGCGCGAGGCTAAGCGACCTGGGACAACGGCCGCAGCCCCCCGCAGAGTGATTCCACCAACACCCAGCGTTACTTTCCGTACAGGTGTGCTGCGTGACTGCCGGGGAGCTCACCAGTGGAAGATGGACCGATGACCGACCCCACGCCGGAGCCTTCCCCCGATGCAGAGGGCCAAAACGCGCATCACACCCCGGAACCGCAGCTCGGGAACGTCCCGCCGGCGCCGGACCCCGAGGAGATCCTGAAGGCCATCAGCGGGATCAACCTGGAGACCATCGACGCCGACATCGAGTCCGCGTTCGGCGCCCGGATGGCCCAGCTGGACGAGATGCTCGCCGGCCTCGACTCGCTGGTGAACAAGATCGAACAGGACATCCAGAACCTGGACCAGCCGAAACCCGACGGTCCTCAGTAGAGCGCCATACCCTGGGTGGGTATCATCGGGGTCCCGATCGAGAGGAAGGGACCCCCATGTCCGTCACTGCCACCTACACCGTCACCGGCATGACCTGCGGCCACTGCGTCAGCTCGGTCACCGAGGAACTCTCCGAGGTCACCGGCGTGACCGGCGTCGACGTGGTGCTGGAGACCGGCGCGGTGACCGTCACCAGCGACCGCGAGCTCGACCGGGCCGAGGTCGTCGCCGCCGTGACCGAGGCCGGGTACCAGGTCGCCTGATGACCACCACCGAGCCGCGCCACGTCGAGCTCAGCATCAGCGGCATGACGTGCGCCTCGTGCGCGCGGCGGGTGGAGCGCAAGCTGAACCGGCTCGACGGCGTCCGCGCCACCGTGAACTACGCGACCGAGAAGGCCAGCGTCCGGTTCCCGGTGGGGATGCGCGTGGACGACCTGGTGTCGACCGTGCGCGCGGCGGGGTACGACGCCGCGGAGCCGCGGCAGGAGCCCGCCGACCACGACGCCGGTGACCTGCGGCTGAGGTTCGTGCTGGCGGCCGCGCTGGGCGCGCCGGTGATCGCGTTCTCGATGGTCCCCGCCTGGCAGTTCCCCACCTGGCAGTGGGTGTCGCTGGCGCTCGCGAGCGTCGTCGTGTGGGTGTGCGGCTGGCCGTTCCACCGTGCGGCGGCGGTCAACCTGAGGCACGGCGCCGGCACGATGGACACCCTCGTGTCGCTGGGCGTCACGGTCTCGTACCTGTGGTCACTGCACGCGCTGGTGTTCGGCACCGCCGGGACGATCGGCATGCGGCACGGGTTCAGCCTGCTGCCGCGGCCCGCGTCCACCGGCGACATCTACCTCGAGGTCGCGGTCGGCGTGACCGTGTTCCTGCTGCTGGGGCGCTGGCTGGAGGCCCGTTCCAAGCGCAGCGCGGGTGCCGCGCTGCGGGCGTTGCTGACGCTCGGCGCCAAGGACGTGGCGGTGCTGCGCGACGGCGTGGAGACCCGCGTTCCGGTCGGGCAGCTCCGGGTCGGCGAACGCTTCGTGGTCCGTCCGGGTGAGCGCATCGCCACGGACGGCGCAGTGGTCGAGGGCAGCTCGGCCGTGGACGCCTCGATGGTCACCGGCGAATCCGTGCCGATCGAGGTGCGGGAGGGCGCGGCGGTCGTCGGCGGCACGGTCAACGCGGGTGGCCGCCTGGTCGTCGAGGCCCGCTCGGTGGGCGCGGACACGCAGCTCGCGCGGATGGCCCGGCTGGTCGAACAGGCCCAGGCGGGCAAGGCCGACGTGCAACGGCTCGCGGACCGGGTTTCTGCCGTGTTCGTCCCGGTCGTCGCCGGGATCGCCGTGGTGGCGTTCGGCGCGTGGCTGCTCGCCGGCCGCCCGCTGGAGTTCGCGGTCACGGCGGCCGTGGCGGTGCTGGTGATCGCGTGCCCGTGCGCGCTGGGCCTCGCGACGCCGACGGCGTTGCTCGTGGGCACCGGCCGCGGCGCCCAGCTCGGGATCCTGGTGAAGGGCCCGGAGGTGCTGGAGTCGACGCGGCGCGTGGACACCGTGGTCCTCGACAAGACCGGGACCGTCACGACGGGCCGGTTGACGCTCGTCGACGTGATCCCGGCCGACGGCGTCTCCCGCGACGAGGTGCTGCTGTTCGCGGCGGCGGTCGAGAACGCGTCCGAACACCCCGTCGCGGCGGCGATCGTGCGCGAGATACCGGAACTGAGGCCCGTTTCCGACTTCGTGTCCACCGATGGCGTCGGTGTCAGCGGCGTGGTCGACGGCCGGCGCGTCGTCGTGGGGCGGCTGGGGAACGTCGAGCTGCCCGGCTCCTTGTCGGCGGCCGCGGTTGCACACGCCGCTCGCACGGTTGTCGCGGTTTCCTTTGATGACAAGGTCGTCGGACTCGTCGTCGTCGCGGACGCCGTGAAACCCACGTCCGCACAGGCTGTTCAGGACCTGCGCTCGCTGGGCCTGCGGCCTGTCCTGCTGACGGGAGACAACGCCACCGTGGCCGCCGCGGTCGCGCGCGAGGTCGGCATCGACGAGGTCATCGCCGACGTGCTGCCCGCCGGCAAAGTCGAAGCCGTGCGGAATCTCCAGGCACAGGGCCGAGTTGTGGCCATGGTCGGCGACGGCGTGAACGACGCGCCCGCCTTGGCGGCCGCGGACCTGGGGCTGGCCATGGGAACCGGCACCGACGCGGCCATCGAGGCGAGCGACCTGACCCTGGTGCGCGGCGACCTGCGCGTCGCGGCCGACGCCATCCGGTTGTCCCGCAAGACTTTGGGCACGATCAAGGGCAACCTCTTCTGGGCGTTCGCCTACAACGTCGCTGGACTCCCGCTCGCGGCGCTCGGACTGCTCAACCCGATGCTCGCGGGGGCCGCGATGGCCTTCAGCAGCGTGTTCGTGGTGACCAACAGCTTGCGACTGCGTCGATTCCGCCCATTGGCGACCCAAGAATCTTCTGCGCAACCTCTCCCGCGAGACCGCGTGCGCGTGCAACAATCCGATTGCTGACACACCCCCGGTCAGCGCCTGTGGAGATCCCCTCCGGCCCCCGCGTTCCTCCCCCTGGCGCGGGGGCCTCTCCTCGTCCTCTCCAAGGCTGCTCGGCTGACGCCTCGCCGCCTGGCCGTGGAGGTGTCTTCTGGGGGCCGAGCCCCCAGACCCCAGTCGGGGGCAAGCCCCCGAACCCCCGGAGTTGCCCGGCGTTGCCCGGCTCGCCGCACGTGGGGACCTTCCGGCCGCTCCTGTCGTACGAAGGCTCCGCGTGGCATCCCGAGGAGTACGAAGGCTCCCCGCGTGCGGCCCCAGGGCTTGCATCTCTAGGTGACTCAGGTCACAGGGGTTTGGGTTCCGTGACCGAGCCGTTATCGTGTTCCGGTGCCTATCGGATCCCTCGGACGCTCCAAGTCCGGCCGTCACCGCCCAGCGGACGAACCGCAGGAGACGACGCCCGACGAGGAGCTGACCTCTTACCTGGCCGCACTGGCCCCGGACTCGGACAACGAGACCACCGCCTCGGGCTTCGGCAACGCGCAGGTGTACCAGCTGCGCCTCCAGCTGATGGCCAACGAGCAGTTGAAGGAGCTCGCAGCAGAGCGCCAGACCTCCCCGCAGGCGCTCGCCACGGAGTGGGTCATGCAGCGACTGGAGTGGGAAGCGCGCCAGCGCGGCAACTAGCCCCCACGCAGTCCCGACACGAAGAAGGACCCTCGGCCGAGCCCGGCCGAGGGTCCTTCTCACGTACGACTAGCTGCGGCGAATCAGATCAGATGGCGCGGACGTTCTGGGCCTGCGGGCCCTTCGTGCCCTGACCGACCTCGAACTCCACGCGCTGGTTCTCCTCCAGGGTGCGGAAGCCCTGACCCTGGATCTCCGAGTAGTGGACGAAGACGTCAGCGCCGCCGTTGTCCTGGGCGATGAAGCCGAAGCCCTTTTCAGAGTTGAACCACTTGACAGTGCCCTGTGCCATGTACCTGCCTCCATCGCAGGAAAGCTTGGGGCTGCACCGTGCAACCCCGGCCGTCCCGGGGGCGTTCAGCTCGCTCGAATCGAGCGCACAGCACGCCCGCGTGTCGTTCCGCGAGCGTGTGAAGCACGAACACAGAAACCACGGCCTGCGCGGAAGAGCCTAACGTGTGCCGCGTCATAGCACTACTGGTGAAATTGAGCCAGCGCAGTGCCTCAACAGGGGTAAAGGCACTGGGCCACAAGGGTGATCGCGAGTCCATGAGCAACTCGTCGATGGCTCGCGCGTCCTCTCAGCATCAGTACCGGGGGATCTTGGGGAGAGTGCGTGTTCCGGCCGTTGTTGTTGGCAGTACTGCTGGGGTTGGCCGCCTGCGGCGCCGCACCTGACGCACCGTCGGTGCCGGACGCCCCGGTCGTGCAGGAGAAGGCGAAGGCGGCGGTGACCGTCACGCCCGCGTCGGGTGAGGGGATCAGCCCGGCGGGTCCGTTCCAGGTCGGGGTGACCGGCGGCAAGCTCGAGTCCGTCGCGCTGACCGGCGCGGACGGCCGCGTGGTCAAGGGTGAGCCGGCCGGGGACCGGTGGGTGGCGACCGAGGACCTGGGCTACGACAAGGCTTACACGTGGTCGGGGTCGGCCAGGGGTGAGGACGGCGCGGAGGTGCCGGTCACCGGCTCGTTCCGGACGGTGAAGCCGGCCCGGTTGACCACGGCGACGGCGAACGTCGGCGACCACCAGACCTACGGCGTCGCGATGCCGATCAAGATCACGTTCAGCGCACCGGTGCAGGACAAGGCTTCGGTGCAGAAGGCCATGACCGTCACGACCTCGGTGCCGACCGAGGGCGCGTGGGCGTGGCTGTCCGACCGCGAGGCGCACTGGCGGCCGAAGGAGTACTACAAGCCCGGCACGCAGGTCTCCGTGGACGTCAACGTCTACGGCGTGCCGTTCGGCGGCGGTGCGTACGGCGCCTCCGACCTGCACGTGCAGTTCGCGATCGCGGACCGGGCCCTGGTGGTCAAGGCGGACACGCAGTCGCACCGGTTCGTCATCTACCGCGATGGCGTGCAGCTGCACGACTTCCCCGCCTCGTACGGCCTGGACAGCGACCCGCGGCGGGTCACCCGCTCCGGCACGCACGTGGTGATGCAGAAGGAAGCCAGCCGCACCATGTCCAGCACCGTGTTCAACTACAAGGACGTCCCGGTCACCTGGGCGGTGCTGCTGTCGAACAACGGCGAGTTCGTGCACGAGTACGCCGGCTCGATGTACGCGCAGGGCAGGGAAAACGTCTCGCACGGCTGCGCGAACCTGTCACCGGCCGACGCGAAAACCTTCTTCGACCTCACGATGATCGGCGACCCGGTCGAGGTGCTGAACTCGTCGGTCAAGCTGGGACCGGCCGACCGCGACTACTACGACTGGGCGCTCGACTGGGAGACCTGGAGGTCGAAGTCCGCCGTGGTGGGTTAGGACTTCTCCGTGATCTGGGGCGGCGCCGGGATCTCGTAGCCCGACGGGCCGACGTTGCGTTCCAGCGCCCGCTTCCACTCACCGCTCGAAATCATCTTCTCGATGGCCTTGTTGACCTCGGCCCTGCTCTCGGTGTCCCCCTTGGGAACGCCGATCCCGTAGCGCTCCTTGGAGAACGGCTTGCCGACCAGCTTGAGCAGCTCCGGGTTCTCGGCGGCGAAGCCCGCGAGGATCACCTCGTCGGTGGTGACGGCGTCGACGTTGCCGGCCATGAGAGCGATCACACAGTCGGAGTACTGGCCGTACTCCACCAGCACCACGCCCTTGGCGTAGTCGTTCTTCACCTTCTGCGCGGACGTGGACCCCTTGACCGAGCACAGCTGGCGGCCGTTCAGGGTCTCCGGACCGGTGATCGTCTGCTCGGTGAAGCGGACGAGCATGCCCTGGCCGGTCTCGAAGTACGGGCCGGCGAAGTCCACCTTCTCCTTGCGCGCGTCGGTGATGGAGTAGGTCGCGACGACCAGGTCGACCTCGCCGCTCTGCAGCATCGACTCCCGGACGGCGCCGCGGGCCTCCTTGAAGGTGATCCCGCTTTCCTTCACACCCAGCTCGTTGGCCACGTACTTCGCCACGTCGACGTCGAAGCCGACGTACCGGCCGTCGAGCCGCCGCTGGCTCATCCCCGGCTGGTCGTAACGGATGCCGATGGTCAGTTTGCCGGAGTCGGCTCGACCGACGACGGTGGCCGTGTCACCGCTTCCACAAGCGGTGGCGAACACCGCTACAGCGGCGAAAAGCGCAGCACGACGGATCACGACAGGCCTTCCGGGGGTGGTCTTGAGTCGTGAGCAATGCTACGTACCTGCGCTGATAATCAACTGTGATGTGTGACAACTACGGCAGCCTGCTCCGGCTGGGCGTCACATGACGCCCCTCACGTTCGACGGCACGCCGCAGATGGCCGGGAGGCGCCATCCTGCGGACTTTGCCGGGCACCAAAAGCGCTGTTCGGCGCAGGATTCGCAGCCACCGGTCCGCGTCGGCGTACGGCCGGTGACCGTGCAGCTCCAGGGCCCATTCGGGCAGCACCGAGTACGCCAGATGCCCGATCAGCACGCGGTAGAGCGGAATGCCGTGACGAAGCCACCCCTTGACAGGCGGGCCGTGCAGGAACTCGTAGATCACCTCGGAGTCGGCGGTCCGGCGCAGCGACGGCCGCATGGCGTCGAAGTACTCCGCCATCTCCCGGCGTGAACCGGGAACGTCCTCCTCGTGCAGGCCCACGAGCGTGGCCGCGAACCGCTGTTCCGCGTAGTACCGGTCTTTCTGCCGGTCCGTGAGGCCGTAGCCGGCGCGGTCGAGCACGGTCTCGAAGCAGTGGACCTCCGCGCAGTGCACCCACAGCAGCAGTTCCGGTTCGTCCACGCGGAACGTTCTGCCTTCCTGGTCGATGGCGCGCAGGCTGCGGTGCGTGGCGCGGACCCGTGCCGCGGCGGTGGCGATCTCCTCGCTCGTGCCGTAGACGCCGAGCCCGACGAAGTCCGCCGTGCGCTTGAGCCGGCCGAGCGGGTCGGCCTGGAAGTTCGAGTTCTGCACGACACCCGCGACCGCCTTCGGGTGCAGCGCCTGGAGGTAGAGGCTCGCGATCCCGGCGATCCACATCGTCGGGTCCGCGTGCAGCTGCCAACTGACCGTGTTCGCATCGAGCATGCGAGCATCGTCGCGCCTGGCCAAGATGAAAGCCATGGACCTCGACCAGGCACGGGACGTGCTCCGCAGCCAGCACCGCGCGGTGTTCAGCGCGATGAAGTCGGACGGGACGCCGTCGATGTCTCCGGTGCTCGTGGCACTGGACGACAACGGCGACGTGCTCGTGTCGACGCGCGCGACCGCCTACAAGACCAAGCAGGTGCAACGTGATCCCCGCGTCTGGCTGTGCGTGCTGCCGGACAGCTTCTTCGGGCGGTGGATCCAGATCGCGGGAACGGCGACGGTCGTGCCGTTGCCCGAGGCGATGGACCTGCTGGTGGCGTACTACCGGACGATCTCCGGCGAGCACCCCGACTGGAACGAGTACCGCGCCTCGATGGAACGCGAGCAGCGGGTGGTCCTGCGCATCGCCCTGACCGGCGCGGGGCCGGACCGGACCGGCTGAGTAACACCGTTAGCGGGCGCAACGATTCCACGGGGACGGCAGCGGACACGTCATCCGGACCTGGGGAGTGCGATGAGTGGTGCCACACGCCGCGGCTACGTCGTGGCCGCGGTGGCGATGCTCGGTGCTGCCCTGGTCACGGCCCTGATGGCGGCACCGCCGGACCGCCCGGTGGACATCCGCCTGGTCGCGCCGCCACCCCCGCCGCCGCAGACCGTGATCGCGTCCGCCGCCACGACTGTGTCCGCGGTCGGTCCCGTGGTGCTCGACACGTTCCTGCCGCCACCCCCACCGCCGCCTCCTCCGCCACCGCCCGCGACCTCGTTGCCGCGGCCGGTACCGCCCGGCACCGAACACCGGCCGCCGCCACCACCGTCTCCGCCCCGGCGCCCGGTGTTCGACCTGCTGCGCTGCGACTCGAAGTACTTCGACAAGCTGATCGAGAAGGACTTCGAGCGCTGCCTGCCGTGGCCGTTGCCGCCGAAGGAGCTGTGCAGGTTCCTGGAGGAGAACCACCTGCACCCGATCGAGATCCGCGGTCCCGACGGGCGCAAGCGCGACGACCTGGACTGCCGCTAGCCCTTCAGCTCCCGCAGCCTGCGCAGGTTCGCCTCCGCACGCGAGCCGAGCAGCTGCGCCTCGCCCAGGTAGTGGTCGTCGATCAACGCCTCCACCTCGGCGTCGTTCATCGCGGGCACGATCCGCGCGGCCATCCGGTTCATGTTGCGGTAGCTGCCCTGCAGCAGGAACGGTTCGGTGTCCGTGCCGGCCGCGGAGGCGATGTAGGCCTGGTTGACCCTGAGCACGACCTCCTGGACGCGTTGCATCTTCTTCAGCACCGACAGCATCCGGTCGAGCTGGACGGTGTCGTGGCCGGTCCGCACGTCCTCGCCGTTCGCGATGCGCACCAGCGGTTCCACGTCGACGCCCGCGAGCGTCGGGTTCGACGAGGACGCGTTCTCCAGGTAGCTCAACGCGAACAGCGACTCGCGGCCGTGCAGCACGTCGCCGAGGTTCCACACGTCCGCCCGGTTGGCGAGCATGTCGGGAACGCGGAACGCGCGGCCCGTCTCGGTGTACGGGTTGCCGGCCATCGAGACGGCGAACCGCTTGCCACGCAGGTCGAACGTGCGCGCCTCGCCGTCCCAGACGCCGTCCACGCGGCGCTGGGCGTCGCACAGCGAGATGAACTTCTGCAGCAGCTCCGGTGACGTGTGCTGGATGTCGTCGAGGTGCAGCAGGACGTTGGAGCCCAGGGCGAACGCGAAGTTGATCCGCTCGACCTCCTGGCGTGCGGTGGCGTTCGGTGCCTCGCTCGGGTCGAGGGACGTGACGCCGCTGCCCAGCGCCGGGCCGTTGACCTTGACGAACACCATGCCCAGGCGGTTCGCGACGTACTCGACCAGCGTCGTCTTGCCGTAGCCGGGCGGGGAGATCAGCATCAGCAGGCCGGTGCCGTCGTTCAGCTGCTTGGCGAGGTTGTCGCCGAGCAACGGCAGGTAGACCTCGTTCAGCAACCTGTTGCGCACGAACGTGTTCAGCACGGCCGGGCGGTACTCGTCGAGCTTGAGCCGCCGGCGTTCCCCGGCCAGCAGCTCGTCGCGGCGGCGCTGGTAGGCGCGGAACGCCGGCACGTGCTCGGTGCGGAACCGCCGCAGCCGGGTGAGCGCCTCGTCCAGCCGCAGGTCCAGCGACCGGTCCGCGACGCGCGGGTGCGAGCCGAGCAGGCCGGTGACGGTCTCGCTCAGCGCGGCGCTGGAGTCGTACCGCGGCAGGTCGGTGAGCAGGACCGCGACCACCTCGGGGAACTCCGGGCAGTCCTCGTCGCCGAGGAACGCCCGCAGCCACGCCTCGATCAGGTCGCGGTCGCGCAGGTCCTCGTCCACGACCGCGCGGAACCGGTCGATCACCGCGCGCGCCGCCTTGCTGGTGACGAAACCCGTTGGCGCGCAAGCGAGTTCCTCGAACAGGTACTCGGCGGCGAGCGGTTCGATGCCGAACTGCGCTGTCAGCTCGGGGATTCCGTGCGTGCCGCCGAAGATCGTGCGCGCGCGGGCCAGCGACTCGGCCTTGCGCGTCCACACGGCACGGTCGTCGTCCGCCTGCGCGGCCCAGAAGAGCTGGGCCTCCGCACGGGCGGACGGCGGGTACCTGAGCAGCCCGGCGCCGGCGTGCAACCGTTGTAGAACAACGAGGACGCGTTCGGCGTCGTGGTCGTGCACGCCCTTCTCGTAGCCCTCGTCGTAGCGTTCCGCGGCGGCCGTGGACACGTCGGTGCGGCCCTCGGTGAGCAGGCACGCCGCCAGGTGCTCCGAGCGGTAGACCTCGGGCGTCTCGGAGACCAGCAGCTGGTCCCAGAACGGCCGGGTGACCGCGAACTCCGGGTCGGTGACCTCACCGCGGTAGTCGGTTCCGGTGACGGCGAAGAACATCCGGCCGTCGCGCGGCACGACGGTGAGGTTCATCGGCTCGGTCGTCACCGGGAAGCGGTGACGACCGAGCACGATCGACGCGCCGTCGTGCAGATCGGTCCGATCCCGCAGCGCCCGGCCTCCCTCTTGCCGGGCGTCGCGCAGATCCGCGTCGAGCTCGTCGGCCCTGACGTCACCGAGCTCGCGCAGCTCGGTGGCGACGGTGCGGACCTTGGTGACCATCGGGTCGCCCGCGAAGTAGGTGTTGATCTCGTCGACCGAGGTCAGCTTCCCGACGCGGCGGCGGATCGTGTCCAGCACGCGCTGCGCCGACCCGACGAGCCGGTCGGCCTTGCGCGCCCGTTCGTCGAGCAGCGTCTGCTTGCGCGCCGAGAACGCCTCGTAGACGTCGGTGCGCTTGGTGCTGATCTGGGCGAGGAAGTCGTCGAACTCGGCGAACCGCGACTCCAGGTTCTCGACCTGCAGCAGCAGCCGGCCGAGCTGGTCGTCGCAGGCCTGCGGGGTGGCGGCGACCGCGAGCGCGCCGGTGACGGCCTGGCCGAGCAGCGCGAACTCCGCGGCGAACTCGGCCCGTCCCTCCGCGGCGGCCAGTTCTCGCCTGCGTCCGTCCACAGTGGCCCGTGCACGGTTCACGGCCGCCAGCACCTCGCCGATGCCGGCCAGGATCTGCGTGCGGGTCGTGGTGTCGGCGGCGTCGAGCGTGCTGACGACCTCGGTCAGCACCTCCAGACCGGCCTGCTGCCGTGCCAGGCGTTCGCGCAGCGGCGTGGCCTCGGCCGCGGTCACGAGCTCGGTGGCCGCGATCCGGTCGATCTCCTCGTGGTACTGGGCGAACGCGCCCTCGGCGCTGAGGAACGCGACCGCCCTGCGCGCCGAGTCGGCCAGTGCCTCGACGAGCTCGGCCTCCCGGCGCTCCAGGTCGGCGAGGTCGACGTACCGCAGGTCCCGCAACGTGATCAGGCGGCCCTGCGCGGACCGCAGGTCGGCCAGCAGCCGCACCCACTCGTCGGCCGACCGCGGTGCCGCCGAGCGGGACAGCCGGATCAGCGAGGCGAGCTTCTCACCGGCCTCCGCGAGCTGCCCGGCCGCGTGCTCGGTGAGCGCGCGCACCGACTCGAACTCGTCCAGCACCTGCTCGGCGGTCGACCGCACGGCCAGCACGTCGTCGCGCAGCCCCAGCTCGGCGAGCCAGTGGACGTTGTCGACCACCCTGGTGCACAGCGCGATCAGGCCCTCGAACACCGGCACGGCCGGGGTCATCTCGGCGGCCATGCGGGTCACCGACAGGCAGTCGGAGATGCCGCGGACCAGCTCGGCGTTGCCGATGCGGGCGAGCGGGCCGGTGTCCTCCGGCAGCACCTCGTCCGCCACGAACGGCGTGCGCCAGACCTGCATCGGGTGCACCCGCACGGGTTCGGTGCCGGTCTCGCGGAAGATCACCAGCGTGCCGTCGGCGAAGAGCGAGTAGCCGTGGCACACCAGCGGGGTGGCGACCTCCTTGCGGATCACGTTGTAGGGCAGCAGCAACGACCGGCCCTCGCGGCGGGCGTGGAAGACGTACAGCACGTCCTCGCCGTTGGCCGACCGGATGACCCGCTCGAACTCCAGGTCCCCGGTGTCGACGTCGAACGTCTTGTCGTCGCCCGTGACCAGGTAGTAGCCGCCGGGGAAGATGATCCCCTGGTCCTCCGGCAGCCGCTGGCAGGCCTGGCCGATGCCGTCGAGCCTGCTCACGGCCTTGGTCCGGGTGTTGAAGACCAGGTGCCGCCACTCGGTCTCCTTGTACGGCAGGACCCTGAGCAGGATCAACGGCCCGACGCGCGCGTAGTGCACGTCGGCGTCCGCGAGGCTCTGCAGCGGTTCGTCGACCGGCTCGGAGTAGACGCCCTCGCCGGTCTCGGTGTTGTTCTCGACCTTGACCGTCAGCGTGCCGCCGACCGTCTCGACGAACACCTCGTTGTCGATGGCGATGTGCGGGTGCCGGCCGAGGACGTGCTGCTCGCGGGTCGTCTCGACCCACGTGAAGTCGTGCGCGGGCGGGAAGACGTGGTCGCGTTCGCCGCGGTTGTCGAGGTAGGTGACCGTGCCGTCGACGGCGACGTCCCAGCGCAGCACGCGGATGTCCTCGATCCGCGCGCCGGTCTGGAACACCGCGAGCAGCCGTGACTCGACGATCCGCAGCTGCAGCAGCCTGGTGTCGCGGTAGTACCGGTAGAGCTCGGCGAAGTCGGCGCGGAACCTGGGGTCGGCCAGGAAGTTCGCGTCGGCCGGGCCGAAGTCCTTGCCGTGCACCGCGAAGACGTCCGAGACCGCGGTCTCCTGTTTGAGACCGAGGAACACGTTGTAGCCGAACAACATCTGCTCGCCCAGCGGCACGATGTCGCGCGGCACGCAGTTGTTCGCGGTCCGGATCCGTTCGGTGGCCACGAGCTCCAGCGCGGTGCTGCCGAACGTCTCGACGCGCCGGTCGTTCAGCGCCTCGGTGCTCCGGGCGAGCCCGGCGGCCTGCTCGGCCAGCCGGGCCCGCAGCACCTCGTAGGTGCCCGCGTCGAGGCCAGGGGAGACAGGTGCTGTCATGCGGGCTGGCCGTTGTTCTTGGCCATCTGGGTCAGCGCGATCGCGGCGGCGATGTTCTGCGCGTCACCGGTGGTGAACGAGCTGAGCACCTTGGTCAGGTCCTCCGGGAAGTTGTTCGTCCCGTCCATCCACTTGGCGCCCAGCGCCTGCACCACGTCGGAGTTGCCGACGAACCCGTCGACCTGCTTGCCCGCGGTGATCGCGCCCGCGATCTTGTCGAAGAACATCGTGTCGCCGCCGACGATGTCGATGTCGGCCTTCTCCAGCCCGGCGGCGAGGACCATCGCCTGGGCCTCGGCCACCTGGCGCTGCACGTCGATGCCCTTGAGCCGGATCTCCTTCTCCGCCTCCAGGCGCAGCCGGAACTCCTCGTGCTCGCGGGTCGCGGTGTCCAGCGCGGCCATCGCCTCCGCCTTGTGCGACAGGCCCTCCGCCTCGCCCTTGAGGCGTTCCCTGATGCCCTCGGCGTCGGCGAGCGCCTTCTCGCGGCCGACCACGGCCTCGGCGCGGCCCAGCGCCTCCACGGCGGCGGCGTCGCGTTCCTTGACCTGCACCTCCGCCAGGCCCTTCGCGGCGACCTCCGCCTGCACGCCCTCGGCGAGCCGGATCTTGGCGGTGGCGTCGAGGTCGGCGGACTGCTTGCGGGCCTCGGCCAGCAGGACCTCCTGGCGGGCCTGGTGCTGCGCGGCCTGCTCGGCGGCCTCCGCGGCCTTGATGTCCTTGACCAGCGACTCCTGCGCCTGCGCCTCGGCGCGGATCACGATCTGCTGGCGTTCGCGCTCGGCCTCCTCGACCGCGCGCAGCCGCTTGATGTTCTCCTCCTGCTCGGCCACCGTCTTCTCGACGGCGACCCGCTCGCGCACCAGGTCGGCGATGGCGCGCCGCTCGTGCTCCAGCTCCTTGTCCTTCTCGATCATGCGCAGCGCGGTCTCCCGTTCGCGCGCGATGACCTCCAGCATGCGGTCCTTCTCGATCCGCTCGGTCTCGACGGCGATCACGCGCTCGCGGTTCTTCTCCGCCACGGCGATCTCGCGGGCCTTGTTCTCGGTCTGGATGCCGAGCTGCTCCTCGGTGCGGATGAACGCGGTGTTGGCCTTGAGGCGTTCCTCGGCCTGCACCTTCTGCGTCTCCGCCTCCTGCTGCGCACGGGTGGTCTCGATCTCGCGCTTCTGCTTGATCTCGGCGTCGGCCTGCCGGCGTTCGAGCTCCAGGATCGCCTCACGCGCGCTGACGTTCTGGCGCGTGATCTCCTTCTCCTCGTTGCGGGTGAACTCGTTGGTCTTGACGTGCTCGATCGCGGTCAGCTCGGTGATCTTGCGGATGCCCTGCGCGTCCAGGATGTTCGCCGGGTCGAGCTGCTTGAGCGGCGTCTGCTCCAGGTAGTCGATGGCGGCGTCTTCAAGGCTGTAGCCGTTGAGGTCGGTGCCGATGACCTGGATGATCCGGTCGCGGAACTCGTCGCGGTGGGTGTAGAGGTCCACGAAGTCGAGCTGCTTGCCGACGGTCTTGAGGGCCTCGGAGAACTTGGCGTTGAACAGCTCCTGCAGCGTGGCCTCGTGGCTCGCGCGCTCGGTGCCGATCGCCTGCGCGACCTTGATGACGTCCTCGACGGTCTTGTTGACGCGCACGAAGAACGTGATGCGGATGTCGGCGCGGATGTTGTCCTTGCAGATCAGGCCCTCGTTGCCGGCCCGCTTGATCTCGATGGTCTTCACCGAGATGTCCATCGTCTCGCACTTGTGCAGCACCGGGAGGACGACCGTGCCGGTGAAGGTCACGTCGACCTTGCGCATCTTGGAGACGATCAGCGCCTTGCCCTGCTCGCACTTCTTGAACAGCCTGCTGATCACGATGATCGCCATGACCAGCACGACGGCGATCACCCCGATCAGCACCAGCAACCCCGTTGAGATGGCACCCATGTCAGCCCCCTGTGGTGATGTCGACGACCCAGAAGAACTCGCCTTCGGCGTCGTAGTCGAAGATCAGCGCGGTCTGGCCGGCGACCAGCTCCGTGCTGTGGGCCGCCCGCACCTGCACGACGGCCGTGCCGCCGTCGGCCGCGGTGACCTCGGCCTGGCCGTAGTGCTCGGTCACCCGAGCGGTTCGCACGACCGCGGTGCGGCCGACGAAGTCGTTGCGCGAGGGGGGTTTCTCCGGCCGCGTCCAGCGCCTGACCGGGATCAGCACGATCTTCGTGGCGAACGCGCCCACGAGCAGCGCCCCGGCGAGGACGACGTAACGCAGCTTGTTCTCCGGCGTGAGCACGGTGCCGACCAGGGCGGCGAACCACGTGATCACGACGAACAGCGAGATCGAGACCGGCAGCACCGGGGCGTCGAAGTCGACGCCCACCAGCGCGACCGTGAGCCAGTACGCCAGCACCAGGAGCACCAGGAAGCTGAACAGCACGGTCGGAAACGCCAGCGCGGCGGCCAGGAACTCGGTCATCGTCGCCCCCTCTCGGCACTCTGATGCGCGAAACGCCGAATCCGTTGCATTCCGGGGAATGACCGGCGTCACCCGGTCGTTGCCCGGAACATGGACATGGGGGTTCAGGGACTGAACACGGGCGGCTCGATCGCCCCGGCCGAGACGCTGCGCCTGGCCGAACTGGTGGAGACGCTGGGGTACCGGTCGTGGTGGGCGGCGGAGCACGTCGTGCTGCCCTCACCGCGCGCCGACCCGTCGCCGTCGGAGCCGGACACGCCGCTGCTCGACCCGCTGGTCAACCTGAGCTTCGTGGCCGCCGCCACGACCCGGCTCGAGCTCGGCACCGGCATCGTGATCCTGCCGCAGCGCAACCCGGTGGTGCTCGCGAAGCAGGTGGCGTCGCTGGACGTGCTCAGCGGCGGCCGGTTCACGCTCGGCGTCGGCGCGGGCTACCTGCACCAGGAGTTCGCCGCGGTCGGCGTGCCGTTCGCCGGTCGTGGCCGCCGCACCGACGAGTACCTCGACGCGATGCGGGAGCTGTGGCACTCCCCGGCACCGGCCTTCGCGGGCCGGCACGTCTCGTTCAGCGGCATCGACGCCCAGCCGCGGCCGGCCAACGTCCGGATCGCCGTCGGCGGTGCGAGCGACGGTGCGCTGCGCAGGGCGTTGACCCGCGGCAACGCGTGGATCGGCGTCGGCACCCCCGAGGAGACGGCGGCGAACCTCAAGCGGCTGCGCAGGCTCTCCGCGATCACCGAACGCCCCGAGGCGCTCGGCGCGCTGGAGATCCACGTGGTGGCCACGGCCGGGCTGGACGCGTCGGTCGTGCGGCAGTACGAGGACCTCGGCGTCGACCAGCTGCTCGTGTTCCCGTCGTCGATCGACCTGCCGCTGGACGAGGCGCTGGCGCAGCTGATCGCACTGCGGTAGGTAGCCTGAACGGCCGTGATCCCCGTCGTCGTTCTGGCCGGCTTCCTCGGCTCCGGCAAGACCACGTTGCTCAACCACCTGCTGCGCACGTCCGGCGGCACGCGGATCGGCGTCGTCGTCAACGACTTCGGCTCGGTCAACATCGACGCGTTCGCCGTGTCGGCGCAGGTCGACTCGATGGTGACGCTGTCGAACGGCTGCCTGTGCTGCGCGGTCGACGGCTCCGAGCTGGCGGACATGCTGGACACGCTGGCCTCGGCGGACCTGGACGTCATCGTGATCGAGGCGTCCGGGCTCGCCGAGCCGTCCGCGCTGGTCAGGATGGTGCTGCAGGCCCCGAACGTGTCGTACGGCGGACTGATCTACGTGGTCGACGCCGTGGAGCTCGGCGCCGTCGACCACCTGGACCGCGACCTGGCGCTGGCGGACCTGGTGGTGCTGAACAAGGTCGACCGGGTGGCCTCACCGCCCGCGTTGCCGTGCGAGGCACCGGTGGTCGCGGTGTCGTACGGCCGGATCGACCCGGCGCTGCTGTTCGAGGTGCGGCCACCGGACCTGGGCCCGCGCCAGCTGACGTTCGACGACCTGGAAGACCACTCGACGCACGCGCACGCCGCCTACGACAGCGTGACGTTCTCGTCCGACGAGCCGATGCACCCGAAGCTGTTCATGGACTTCCTCGCCGCGCGGCCACCCGGCCTGTTCCGCGCCAAGGGTTTCGTGCGGTTCGAGCACGGCACGTTCATGCTGCACACCGTCGGCGCGTACGTGTCGTTCACACAGGTCGAGCCCGCCCCGACTCAGCTGGTGCTGATCGGGACGGGCATCGACGCGGACTCGTTGACGGACTGGCTGCTCGCTTGTGTCGCACTGGAACCGGTCAGCGCCGACGAGATGCTGTGGGTGCTGCGGTACGCTCGCTGACCGCTCGCGTCACTTGCAGAGGGCGGTGTCGACCACGTCCAGCATCTGCTTGAGCGTCCGCTGCGGGTCTCCGTAGGTGCCGAGCATCGCGGTGGCCGTGACCGCCGTGTCGCGCCCGTCGTCGGTCGCGGCACCGAACGAGGAGAACCCCTGGATGGCGCCGGTGTGACCCCAGTACACGCCACCGCAGCTCAGCTTCGTGCTCTCCAGCCCGAGCCCCACCGCGGTCCGGTCGTCGATCGGGATCGTCCTGCGCATCTCGTCGAGCTGCGGCCTGGCCAGCAGACCGCCCTGGAGCAGCGTCTCGTAGAACTCGGCGACGTCCCGCGGCGTCGAGACGAGCGCACCGGCCGCCCAGGCCGACGACGGGTCGAGCTCCGTCGCGTCGACCACCTTCGACTTCGGGTCGAGCATGTCGCTGAGCACGTAACCGCGGGCGTGCCGGCCGCGGATCCCCCGCTCGCCCTGCGCCGGCCAGTAGGTGTCCCGCAGGTGGGCCTTGTCGATCACCCTGCGCTGCACCTCCTCCGCCAGCGGCCGGCCGGTCACCTTCTGCACCAGCAGGCCCGCGGTGACGTAGTTCGTGTTGCTGTAGCCGAACTTCTCGCCGGGCTGCCCGGTCACCGGCTGCCGGAGCCCCGCTTCGAGCAGCTCGTACGGCTCGAAGTACCGGTTGCGGACGTCCTCGATCTTCCTGACCCCGATCGCGATCGCGTAGTCCGGCAGACCGCTGGTGTGCTGCAGCACGTGCCGGACCGTGATGCGGCTGTCGGTGATGCGCGGGACGTACCGGTTGACCGGCCCGTCGAGCTCGACCTTGCCCTCACCGACGAGCTGCAGGACCGTCACCGCCACGAACGACTTGGTGATGCTGCCGACCCGCACCCGCCCGTTGTGCGGCGCGTTGCCCTTGGCGTAGTCCCTGTCGCCGACGTGCATCTCGACGCCGGGCATGCCGTCCTTGACGATCTGGTCGAGCTGCTGCGGGATCGGCGTGAGCAGGCTGAGCGCCGTCATGGCCGCCAGTAAGTTCACTTGGCACCACAAAGGGCAGTGTCCACAGTGGCCAGCACGGCCTCGTGCGCCTTGGCGCCCTCTTCCGGCGTCTTCTGGAAGGTGCCCGGCAGCGCCGTCACCGCGATCGAGAACGCCCGGCCGTTCTCCGTGACACCACCACGCGTCTCGTAGCCGTGGATGTCACCGCCGTGGCCCCAGTACTTGCCGCCACAGGTCAGCGGCGAGCTGACGATGCCCAGCCCGTACTCCGCGCCCGGCCACATCTCGCCGACGGTCGTGACCGTCTTGCGCATCTCCTTGAGCTCCTTGGCAGGCACCAGGTCGCCCTTCATCAACGCCTGGTAGAAGGTGTTGAGGTCCTTGGTCGACGAGATGATCTGCCCGGCCGCCCAGCCCCACGACGGGTCGAGCTCGGTGACGTCGGTGGGCACACCCTTGACGAGGCTGTAGCCGTGCGGGTGCTTGCCGCGGATGCCCTGCTCACCCTGGCTCGGCCAGTAGGTGTCCTTGAGCTTGAGGCGCTGCACGATCCGCTGGTCGACGTTCTCCGCGATCGGCCGCCCGGTGACCTTCTGCACGATCAACCCGGCCAGCGCGTAGTTCGTGTTGCTGTACTTGAACTTCTCGCCCGGCTGCCCGGTCACCGGCTGCTGGTTCGCGGCGGCCAGCAGCTCGTACGGCTCGACGTACCGGTGCTGCATGTCCTCGAACTTGTCGAGCCCGAGGTAGTTCGTGTAGTTCGCGAGCCCGCTGGTGTGCTGGAGGATCTGCCGCACCGTGATCCGGTCGTCCTTGATCGCACCCGGCAGGTACTTGGTGACCGGCGCGTCCAGCTCGACCTTGCCCTCCGCCACCAGCTGCATGACCACGACCGCCACGAACGCCTTGGTGTTCGACCCGGCCCGCACCTGCCCGTTCTTGGGCACCGGAACCCGCTTGTTCAGTTCGGCCGTGCCCGCGGTGTAGGCCGTCGTCCTGCCGTTGGCGTCACTCGTGGTCGCCAGCGCGGCGGGGAACTCCTTGGCAAGCCCGTCGAGCTGCTTCTGCACCTGCCCCGCCGGCGCGGCCATCGCCGTTCCACTGCACAGCATGGCCGCCGCCATCACTCCTACCAGCGTCTTCTTCATCGTTCGTCCCCTCGTTCGGCTTGAGGAAGACGATTCCAATTTCGCGCCGCGCACACAGTCAGGCCCACTGCCGTTGATCAGGTAGAGCCTGCTCCACCTAGTACCGGACGTCGCTCATGAGCAGCGGCGGGTAGACACTCGACGCCTCGCCGTCGACCGTGGTCCCCGCGAACTGCAACATCGCCCGCAGCTCCCCGTGCAGCGGCGCCGGGTAGTTCAGCTCCGGTGTGGACACCTCGTCAAGCCTGCGAACCTGTTCGTCACTGAGGTGCACCTCCTCAAGATTGCTCACCAGGTGCTCCACCCGCCGCGCACCGATGATCGGCACCACCGTGCCGGGCCGCTGCCTGAGCCACGCCAACGACACCGCGGCCGCAGTGCTGCCGATCTCCTCGGCAATCCCGACGGCAACATCGATCACACCGAACTCGCTCTCTGACGGCCCACCCACGAACTTCGCCCGCTCCGAGTCACCGACCCGCGCGTTCCGCCGGTACTTCCCCGACAGGAACCCGTTCTTGAGCGGACTCCACGGCACCAACGCCATCCCCAGCTCCCTCGCCACCGGCGCCACCTCCCCCTCCACGGTCCGCGCCAGCAACGAGTACTCGACCTGCAACGCCACCAACGACGTCCACCCCCTGAGCTCCGCCATCGTCTGCGCCCGCGCCGTCACCCAGGCAGGCGTGTTGGAGAACCCGACGTACCGCACCTTGCCCGATCCCACCAGGTCGTCCAGAACCCGCATGGTCTCCTCGACAGGCGTGTTCCGATCCCAGTTGTGCATCCAGTAGAGGTCCAGGTAGTCCGTGTTCAACCTGCGCAACGTCTCTTCGAGCTGCCTGCGCACCGCACCCCGCCCGGCCCCGCCACCGTTCGGGTCGCCGGGGTGCATGTTGAAGAAGAACTTGGACGCGAGCACCACCCGGTCACGGTTCCCGCGTGCTCCGAAGTAGTCGCCGAGGATCTTCTCGGAGTGTCCGTTGGTGTAGAAGTTGGCCGTGTCGATGAAATTCCCGCCGCGGTCGAGGTAGGTGGCGAGGATCTTCTCCGACTCCTCGACGCTGCACCCCGCCGACCCGGGGTCGTCGCCGAAGGTCATCGCGCCCAGGGCGTAGGGGCTGACGCGGAGGCCGGATCGGCCGAGGGTGACGTAGTGGTCGAGTGGCATGTCGTTGGCTCCTTGGAGGGTTGGTGTTGTACTCCAATGGAAGCCTGGGTGGGGCGGGTTCCGGTACTTCGATCCGGGCTTGTGCTTGCCTGATCCTCTCGGTGGTTGTTGTGTGGGGTGGGTCTGTCAACCGTGACGTGGGGAACCCGAGGGACATCGTGGGATGGCGATCGGTAGGCTGTGGCGGCGAGGGCTGCTAGCTCAATTGGCAGAGCAGGAGACTTTTAATCTTCGGGTTCAGGGTTCGAGTCCCTGGCGGCCCACCAAACCCCCAGGTCACAGGCCTGGGGGTTTCGCTTTGTCCGGTTGGCCCCACACTTAACCCACACAAAACCGCTGGTCATTCAACTTCGTCGTCTTCCGCTTGATCATCTTTGGGCTCTTCGAGCGCCCCTTCCAGGGCGTCAGCAGCGCGCCTGTCGACCGTCTTGCGACCCATGTAGGTGTCCTGGGCCATCGATGGCCGCGCGTGGCCGAGCTGGTCCGCGACCTGCCTCGCAGAGAGCCCCGACTCATCGAGAATGGTGGCCGCCGTCTTCCTGAACACGTGCGAGGTCACCCATGCGAACTCGTCCCCGCCACGAGCCGCCCGGAAGTCCTTCCGGGTGTTGGACGGGTCACGGAGCCCGCCGAGGGCGTCTGGGAAGACCGGCCCGTTCGAGAAGCTGGTGGCCTTGTGCCTCCGCTTCAGCATGTCGAGCGCCCATTGCGGCAGCAGAAGCGTGCGCTCACCAGCCTCCGTCTTGGTTGACTTCCGAATCAGCCCGACGCCCTTGACCCGGATGACCGTGTAGTTCACGGCGACCGTGCCGGCCTCGATGTCGACGTCCTCCCAATAGACGGCCAACGCCTCACCGATGCGGACACCCGTGGCCATCATGAAGCGCGACAGGTCAGGCAGGTCCCGTTTCACGGCCTTGGGGTCAGACTCCAGCATCTCCAGCCAGAGAATTCGTTCTTCCAGCGTGAGTGCCCGCGGACTCTTCTTGCGCCCAGCCTCCAGCGGCTCCACCTCCCGGACTGGGTTCGTGTCCAGCGCCTTGTCCCGCACAGCGATCCGCAAGGCCCCCGAGATCACCGAGCGAGCGGTCTTGGCCGTGTCCACACTGATCGACCGCCACAGCGCGCTCAGGAACGCGTCGATCCGTGCCACCGACATCTCATGAATCCGCAGCTCACCGAGGCCAGGAAGCACGTGCCGATCCATGATGCTTCGGTACGTGTCGACGCTGCTCGGCGACCTCTTCCCAGCGTCAGCGAGTGCCTGGAACTTCGTGAACCACTGGTCCAAGGCTTCCTTGAACCGGCTCTCACGCGTCAGCGAACTGCCGGACGGTCCCTTCCGCTCTGCGGTGCTCTTGGTCTTCCCCCACCGCTCAACAGTCCGCGTCTTGCCGTCGTAGTCGCGATACTTCACGGTCGCACGCCAGCCTGAATCCGTTTCATAGCAACGAATCGAGCCATACGTGCCGATGTCCAAAGGCAGACGTCCCATCAGGCCGCCTCCTCAAGCAGGTGCTCGAACCAGCTCCGCACTTCCGAGGGCAGGTACCGCAGGTGCTTCCCTACCCGTCGAGCAGGCGGGCCGTAGTTCTTCGTTCGCCAGCCGTAGAGCGTGTGGACCGGGACGTTCAAGAAGAGTGCGACGTCGCCGACTGTCCACAGTGGCTCAAACTGTTGTGCGTCCATGATGTTCTCCCCTAGATCAGGCAGCCTCAGGTGTTGCCGAACTCCCCGGAGGTCCGGCGGATGCGAGCAGCGCGGCCGTGTATTCGGCCTTCCACCTGCGGCGCTCTGCGACGGCGCTCAACAGCAGGTGCGCCCGTGGCGGCACGTTCGGATCGCCGGGCTGGACGTTGTTCCAGACGAGGCGTTGTGGCTGGTCATCGGGCTTGATCCCGACATCGGCCAGCAATTGCCGAACGAACGCCTTGCGGTCGTGCTTGTGGTCAGCCAGCGACTTCCCCGACCACTTCCGCGACACCAGCACCCGTCGCCCAGCAACGCCGAGCGTGGTCCGCTTGTGCGCCTTCCCCTTGCACTTGCCCGGCACCGTCGACAGCCGAGCCCCGCGAGGCTGGACGCCGTAGAGCAGCCAGATCGGACACTGCGGCGAGCAGGGCGTGACCGCGAGCTCAGCGCAGAGCCGTTCGGCGTGGTCCTCTTGGCGGGCCGTCTGCGCCTCGAAGCACTCGTTGATGCTCTTGGTGAGGTACTTGGTCAGGTAGCCGATGTGGCGGCCGGCCTCTTCAGTCCCGCCGAGGATGCCCTTGGAGTGCACCTGCACCCCGAACCGAGCGACGTGCGCGGGCCGCTCCACCTGGTCGAGCGCGTCTTCCCAGGTAGGCAGAGCCTTCCGTGTCTGCGGATCAACGAAGCCCTTCGTCCGGACGTCCCACACCGGCAGGTTGTCGCCGCTGTACTTGATCTCGTCATGCTCAGGCCACCAGACCTGGTGGTAGGTGGCTTCAGCGACCGCCCGCAACTCCGCCCGTGAGATCGAGCCCCGAACCGCCGCGTGCCAGTGCGGAGCAAGCCGACGCTGTGGTTCGACCGTCGAGAAGTACTGGACCTCCCACCCAACGCACCTACGAAGGTTCTGGACGAACCGATCGAGCAACGCGGCGAAGTGCACCGCGTCCCGAGCCGCACGCCGGTAGTTGTAGGTCGCCGGGTCAACAGGCGTGCCGTCGCTGCGCACCTTGCCGTAGGTGTCGAGCGTCAGCGTGAGGAACGTCGATGGCTGGTACTTGCCCCCGAACACCTTCCCAACCGTGCGCTTGCTGACCGGCCTCCGAGGCAGGTTGGGCGCGTCCTGCCGCCGCCTGGTCGACCGCTTCCGAGCTGCCTTGAGCGGCACTTCCAGGGAGGGGAGTGAACCGCGGACTCCGAGTTGCCGAAGTTCGGCATCGACCTCCGCGACCTCCTCCCGAACTTCCTCCGCTCCGACCTCGTCGCCCTCATCGAGGGCCAGGCGGAAGGCCTTCACGAGGTCAGCCCGGTAGGCGGTCAACTTCCGCTGATCGTCGCTCGGAGCGTCCGGCGTGAAGTCGAGTTCCTCCGTCAGGTGCCATCCCTCGCGACACTGCGCCATCCGCAGACGCCGGTTCTTCTCAGCGCAGGTGGGGCACACACTGGCCACGGTCGAGCCGCATGGCACCGGGACGATGTCGACGCGTCCGGTGTCGAGGTCGATCCGTTCCTTGGCCAACGGCCGGACGCAGACGCCGTGCTCCTCAGCGACGGCACGAGCGATGTCGAGCGCGGCCGGCTGCTTCATCCGCTCCGAGCGAGTCAGGTACTCGGTCACGCCGCCGCCCTCCCTTCACCGCTGGTCGGGAACTCGTGCACGGTGGCCGGGGCGAGGTAGACGCCCAGCTCGACAAGGTCCGCGTCCGTGACGTGGAAGGCCCGTGCCCTCTCTGGTTCGCGCTGCCCGTCCTCCTTGAGCCAGGCGACACCAGGCGTGTTCTCGCTGATCTCGTGAGCAGCCGCGCCACGTTGCCGAACGCCATCCCCCAGCACCATGTCGACCTGGACCGGCTCATCGAGCCGCAGCGCAACGCGGGTGGTGAACAGGTGTCGGAAGGAGACGACCTCCTTACGCGGGTCCTGGACCAGGCCGACCACGGCGTAGCCGGGAGCACGTCCCTGCGAGGTGATCGTCTGCACGGCCCGCGTCGCACGTTCCCGCAGGTTTCGGTCCGGCTGGTAGGCGATCAGGTCCGCCAGCTCATCCACGATCAGGACCGTGAACGGCTCGCCCGTGCCGCGTGCCCACAAGCGCCGGATACCCCGGTATCGCGCCGCGCGTTCCTTGACCTCTACGGCGATTTCTTCAAGCAGGGCAACAGCTTCCGGCCCATTGTCGTAGATCACCTTCTCGAACGCGTCCGGACACTGCCCCAGCTCCATACCGCCCTTGGGATCGATCCCGACGAGCCGCACCATGCCAGCCTTGATGGCCGGGGCGAGCTGCCACACGATCGACCACAACACCGAGCCCTTACCCGCACCAGGCACGCCAACCACGAGGACCTGAGAGCCGAGCAGCTTCAACCGCCAGGGCTTCCCGGTCTCGGTCTGCCCGACGACCACGCGCTTGAGGTCGACCTCTCCGGCGTCGGCGAGCTGCGGCACGACGACCGGCCGCGACAGTGGATCAGAGTGGATGAAGTCGAGCTCAAGCACGCGTGGCTTGAGCACCCGCACCCGGCAAGACCGGGCGTTGAACGAGTGCGCCAGGTTGTCCCGCCGTGCTTCCCACTGCTCCGGCGACTGAGCCGGGATCATCCGCACCCGGACCTTGTCCCGCCAGCCCTCAGAGCGAACACGGCGCAGCTTCGGCCGGTACTCCTTCCCCCGGTTGTCCTTGGTCAGCTCAGCCAGCCGCATCACGGTGCGCCACTGCGGCACGTAGACCGTGAGCCGACGCCACTCCGTCAGCAGCCGATACCAGCCGTGCCGCAGGAACGACTCTCGATCGAAGCCGTACCAGAGGGCCAATGCACACACGAGCGACAGCAGCGCCAGGACCAGCGGCGACAGCCCGAACTGCCGGTAGCCGGCATAGCCGCCGAGGCCGAGCGTGACAGCCATCGGGTATCGCACGCCGAGAACCGCGAGTCTCACCGCCAGGCGCACCATCAGCCAGAGCATCGCGAACGGCGCGAGTACGACCTTGACCCAGCCGGGAAGCCACACCCACCAGGGAACCTGCGGACGTGCACCCTCGAACGGTGCGGGATCGACCCATCGGTTGCCCTTCATCGCGCACCGCCAGCGCACTTGAGGCACTGGAAGACGGTGCCAACGCTCGGGATGCGCCCAACAGGCCGGAACGCTCCCGACTCCGTGGTGTGCTGTGACTTGCAGGTCAGGCACTCAAAGCCCTCAGCCTGAGCAGCGGTGAGTTCCAACGTCTCCAGGCTGCCGCCGTCGATCATCACGACGTAGCTGGAAACGGTCTGCTTGCTGGCGATCATCCGATCCCAGAGCAGTTGTTTCGTGGCCCTGTCTGGCGAAGGAATGCGCCCAGGCTCTACGCTCATCTTGTTCACTCCTGAGTTGGGTGGACAACGCAGGAGCGGCAAGGTTGGTAGCCGGATTCCGCTCCTGCGTCTCACGTTCTCTTTGCACTGCAACAAGACATGCGGCATCGCCACGTGACCCAGCAGAGTCACGCGCTCTGTCCAATAAGGACTTCTGCTACTTCTTCTCCGTCGCGGTGACCTTGATCGCCTCCCCCTTCTCGCGCTCACGGTTCGCCCAGTAGACGGCTTCGTGGTGGTGACTGCGATCGGTCTCAGCGACCCGCGCGTAGACAGCGGCCGAGCGGAGGTGGTAGTCCCGCAGGACAGCCGGGGCGGCCTTGGGGTTGGGCATGAGCTTGCTCAGCACGTCGTGCGCCTCGCTCAGCGTGCGAACCTGCTCAGCGGCTCCCCAGTGCACGGACTCAGCCGCTGACATCGGGAGCCTCCTCCACCAGCGCGTGACGTCCCTCCTGGTTGCCGAGGTGGTCAGCCAGCTTGGCCGCCTCCCGCGACAGCTCGCGGCAGAACCGAATCAGCACGTCCGAACCACCAGGGAAGGGCGGGAGCTGGATCGAGATGTTGACCGGGTCGAGGTATATGGCCAGCGCTGGAACCTCCGGTGTCACCCGCACCATGGCCGCGCCCGCGTCTTGACCGGGCGTGCAGGTGGCGTTGAACCCCATCACCGACCACCCCGCGCCCCGTCGAGAGCTGCCTGCCCTTCGGCGACCGCCTCAGCGAGGCGAGGCAGTGCTTCCGCGTCGACCACGAGCACGGCCGGGAACGCGTTGCCTAGCCGGAACTCGACCCGCCCGGCGAAGACGAGCGGTTCCACCCGGATCGGCAGGTTCGCCGTCAGGTGCAGACGCATCAAGTCGGCCACGGGTCACGCCGCCTTGGGAGCAGGCTTGGACGCGACGGCCGCCTTCATGCCGGTGGCGCGCAGGCTGTAGCCCAGCTTCGCCCGGCAGCGGTGACGCTCACCGACGTGGCCACCACGGCAACCCTTGTCGTCGATCCAAGGCGTGACCGTCAGCCCCTCGAACACAGCCGGCCGGATGTCCGTGCCGGGGATTGCCTCCGGCGGGACGGGTCGGTGAGGCGCGGAGATTTTGACCGTGACCGCCGCGTCCGTCTTGCGCTCCGCCGCCTGGTCGATCACCAGCACCGACCACACGAGCAGGCCGTTGTCCTTGTCGACCTCCTGCTCCACGGGAAGTCCCTTGGCGCGGTCCTCCGCGGACTGGAACTTGAGCACCGGCTCGACGCCCATCACGAGCGCACCCCTCGGGAACACGAAGTCGTGACCCGCCGGGAGCCTGCTCCCACCTGTGATCGCCATCGTCGTTCTCCTGTCGTTCGTGCCGGTCGGGGCTGTTCCCCGACGTCTCGACCACTACGACTTTCGACGAATCGACAGGACGTCAACACCACACAACAGGACAACTACAGACGTCTTTGTTACATTGAAGTCGTCCCTAGTTGTACGAAGGGTGGATTATGCCGAACCAACGCCTGCGGGATGCGTTGCTGCGCAACACTTTGGGCTTCGATGAAGTCGCAAAGGCAACCGGCGTAGACCCTAAGACCGTCGAACGGTGGATCACGCAGGACCGGACGCCGTACCCTCGCCACCGGCACGCCATCGCTGCCATGGTCCGCGAGTCAGAGGCCTACCTCTGGCCGGACGCCGTCGCGCCGGAGAAGAAGAAAGAGATCAACGAGTCCGAGGTCGTCCAGGTCTATGCGCACCGCCATGCCGTGCCGCAGGAGATCTGGGGGCACCTGATCGAGCAGTCGAAGATCAGCGTCTCGATCCTGGTCTATGCCGGCATGTTCCTCGTGGACAACCCGGCCCTGATCAGGACGCTTCGCCAGAAGGCCGAGAGCGGAGTCAGGGTCCGGTTGCTGCTCGGAGACCCCGCAAGTCGGGAAGTCGCCCGCCGAAGCGAAGAGGAAGGGATCGGCAAGGGGACGCTCGGTGCGAAGATCCGGAACGCGCTTGCGGTCTACAAGCCGTTGACCGAGGTGCCGGGCGTCGAGATTCGAGTTCACGGCACGACGCTCTACAACTCGATCTACCGGTTCGATGACGAGATGCTCGTGAACACGCACGTGCACGGCTTCATGGCAGCTCACGCACCGGTTCTGCACATGCGGCGGTTGTCCGGGGGCGACCTGTTCGAGACGTACGCCGAGAGCTTCCAGGGCGTCTGGGATGGCGCGAAGCCGCCGAAGTGGTAGGCAGGTAGGCATGGCTCGCACCGATCACTACAACGACCCGAACGCACCGAAGGCGACCAACATCGTCGTGGCGGTGACGGCGTTCGTGCAGGACGAGCAAGGCCGGCTGTTGATGATCCGGCGCACCGACAACGACCTGTACTCGATCCCCGGCGGAGCGCAGGACGTCGGCGAGACCATCGGCCACACCGTCATCCGCGAGGTCAAGGAAGAGACCGGGATCGACGTCGAGCCCGTCGACATCATCGGCGTGTACTCCGACCCCGCGCACGTCATCGCGTACACCGACGGGGAGGTGCGGCAGCAGTTCTCCATCTGCTTCCGAGCGCGAGCGGTCGGCGGCGAACTGCGGACCAGCAACGAGTCCAGCGAAGTTCACTGGGTAAGCCGCGGAGACCTCGACGCGCTCAACATCCACCCATCCATCCGGCTTCGGATCGAGCACGGGTTCGAGGAGCGCACGTCGCCCTACTTCGCGGTGTAGCCGATCCCAGCAGCCTGCAACCGTTCCTCCGTACGTACAACTGCTCCAACCAACTCTGGTTTAGCTTGCCGAATGAAGAACGTCACCAGGTCCTCAGGGCCGTACCTCTTCTGAATCTCCTCGATACGATCATCAATGTTGGTCGGCTTGCCATTGGGCGTAGTGGTCATGTCAGCCCACCACAACACGTCGCGTAGGTCTGACGCCTCGTCTACCCACTCCGCGAGGTCAGCGGTTAGGCCGCGAAGCTCTGCTTCCCGGTACGCACACGAGTGATGGGCTACGAGCGCGCATAGACGCCGGGGAAACCCTTGCGCGCGAAGGTATCGAGCGCCATCCAGAGGATGAAATCTGGCCGTCGACAAGCGGTCGACGTACCCGATGTCATGCAGCAGGGCAGCCGCCACGAGCAGGTCAGCATCGTCGACCGAGAAGAGAGGCGAGGCCATAGCGGCGCGCCTGGCAACACCCTGGACGTGCTCCCATCGCCTAGGAAGCTCGTCTTGAAGTAGCTCTCGCGCGACCTGCTCAGCTTGCCTCGCCATCGATCCCACGACGGCAGAGTAGCGGGTTAACGCCCCGACGCCTGAGGCCGATAGAGATAGGTAACAGCACCTGACTGGAGGCAGGACGCGTGATTCGCAGAGCATCCGCCAGGACCGCAGAGTCCAGCGTGCAATCCGCATGGGCCTGCCTAGATTGGGAAATGAGAATCGGCGATATCAATGACATTGCCGATTGGCACGATGCCCGAGCCCTCCGAGACCAGATTACTCCACACGTACTTACCCGCATTTATGACGAAAATGTCCGCCCGACAGGCGTACAAATCGTCGACTACCCTAAAGACGTAATCAATGTTAGACCACTGGCCAGATTCACAATCGACGACCACCTGATCTACAGCACACTAGTATTCCAGATAGCTCGATCCATAGACAACATGATCGGCCGAGCAGTACATAGCTACCGATGGCTATGGAATGACAACGGATTTCGTGCGCCTATTCGATCGTGGATAAGAATGCAGCGCCGCTGTCGTTCCCTTCTCAAGAAGGACGGAACGCTTAAGCTTGCCAAGACCGATATCTCATCATTCTACGAGGGGATTGACCTTGGAATCTTAGTCGATGATATCGACTACCTAGATATCGGGAACTACAATCCTGGACGGTTGCGTGGGTTTCTGGACGGCTTTCAGGAAGCCCATCACGCGTGGGGTCTCCCTCAAGGCCTCGATGCTTCCGGCCTTCTCGCCAATCTCTATCTCACGCCTGTAGACGAATATCTGAAACGCAGGAAGCTTCGATACTTCCGATACTCCGACGACATAGATATTTTCAGCAGAGACTGGGAGGAGCTAAGAGAAGCCATCTCCGACATAAACAAGATCCTTCGAGCTAAGCGCCTTTCGATGTCTGCCTCAAAGACTCGGATCTACGAGCCCGACGAAGCTCTAAGCAAGTTCGACGACACCGAAAAGGAAGCCCTCCAGTACAATATCGATATAGGGTCAACCTCATCGCCAGACGAAGTGAAGGCGTTCTTCGTCAAGGCATCAGAGGCCGACCCGTTGTCCACCAGAGATATTCGATGGTCACTCAGGCGACTTGGGCAGTTCGGAGTTGACTACGCGATCGGATGGGCTTTTGATAACCTAGCCAGAAGTCCGCATCTCGCACGAACAATATTCGACTACCTGCACTACTTCCCGAGCGAGACAGGGCGAATATCTCGACACCTTTCGAAGCTCACAAGAAACACTTCTTGGCTGAATCCACACCTAAAGAAGGAGATTTTTAGATATTTCTTAACCGCACAGATCGACGATCGAGCCATCAGAGAATTGGCTTGGCTGGCTCTTGACGACAGCAACACCGAAACCTTCGTTCGCGAGTTTGCAACGAGATACATCGGAAGAACGTCGAAATTCGGCGACGGACCGCGCATAAAACATGCATACGAGTCCGAATCTAACCTATATATGCGCCGAGCACTCCTGATAGCCATGTATGAGTCCCGATACTGCCCAGCACGGATGCTAAGTGGGCTAACTAAGGAACCTACACTAATTCGATGGACCGCATCATATCTTCTTCAGGAACCAAAGGTTCCGCTGCCCAAGGAGAGCCTTTAGTGTCAACTTCCAGCCAGACCGATGCCCCCACTATAGAAGCTTTAAGGTCCTTGGCCGAAAGCTGTAAGTATAACGCTCAGGCTTACTTCGAAGCCGCCAAGAGCGCCGAGCTCTGGGGGAAGACTATCGTGTTCATCCCTGCGATCCTTTCAGCCGCAGCCGGCACATTGGTAGCGCTCGGATGGGACAAAAGCTGGGGCGTGGCGTCAGCTATGGCAGGACTAATGGCGGCGACCGGTTCGTTCTTGGGCGCCGAAAGAAAAGCACCCTCATACAAAGAATCTGCCCGTAAGTACACGGCCCTTAAACACGAGGTACAGCTCGCAATCACCCTCGCTGGCGAGGCAGAGTCGCCCGAAGCTGTACGACAGTCCCTGCGAAGCCTCACCGACCAGTACCAAGCGATCGCATCTCGCGACGAGCCCGTACCCAACCGGCACTTCGGCAAGGCCAGCAAGCGGATCAAGGCTGGCAGCGTCTAGTCAGCATCCTCGACGTCACCAGCCATCCACAGCGCAGCGCACGAGCGCCGCACCTGGCGCGACCAGCAGCAGCGGACTGCCACCTCCGCGCGTTGCGCGAAATTCAACCACGATCGTGGTAGCGTTTCGCGCAAGCTGCCAGAAGGGGGTTGCCATGACAAGCTCGGTCCCCATCTCCGCGACGCCTCCAGACGGCGAACGTCGTCTGCGCGCCTTCGGCCTGTCCACTGACATCGTCCACACCGCGCTACGTCCTGGACTCTCGCGTGCGGCTAATCGCACGTCGATGGCGCTGCGTTCCACGCCAGGGACCGACGTCTACCACGACGCGATGGAGCAGTTTCACCTGTTGCTCGCCGACGCTGGTTGGCGGCTGGTGTACGTGAAACAGCAGCCGCGCCTGCTCCACCCTACGGGCGTCCGCTCCTTCACCATCGCTTCAGGCAGCAACGTTGCGAATCCTGACCGACGCCAGCAGCCCCGCACTCGACGTAAAGGCCAAGCGACACGCGATTCGCTGGCCGGGCCGCAGGCAGAGCTCATGGAGGCACTGTTTGAGGTGCCGACGGCTCCACAAGACGCGAACCTGGTCGCCGCGGCCGAGGCGGCGCCACTGTGGCTGCTAGTCCATGAGCGCACAGAGCGCGGTCTCAACCTTGAGCTGTCCCGCCCCGCCAAGATGACCTCCAACGGAGTTGTGACAGAGTGGGACGACCGGATCATCATCGGGTTCCTGGATCTTGATGGTGACCTGTCGATCTTCGACGACCCGGACGACGACACCGGCCCCTACAACGTCACTGTCGAGCCCCACTAACCGCACTACAACCCACCCCACACATGTTCAATCCATCTCGCCTCAAGGTCGCGCGCCAACGACTCGCGTGGACCCTCACAAGGCTGGCCAGCGAAAGCGGCGTGTCGCTTCGCTCCCTGACCAGCTACGAGAACGGCAAGACACCTAGCGACGAGATACTGCTCAAACTCGCCAACACCCTGGCGGTTCCGCCTGAGTTCTTCGAACGCGAGTCGGTTGAACCTGTGCCGGTCGAGGCTGCCAGCTTCCGCAAGTTGAGCAAGACAACTTCGACTCGACGCGATGCCGTGCTGGCCAGCGCCAGCCTCGCTGTCGAGTTCTTCTCAGTGATCGAGCAGAAGTTCAAGCTTCCTGGATCCAGTGTCCCGTCACTGGACAAATTTTCTCCCGAACTTGCCGCTGAGTTTGTCCGTCGCCGATGGAATCTCGGCGACCGCCCCATCACTAACATGGTTCATCTACTCGAATCTAATGGGGTTCGAATTGCCGCCATCCAACATTCTTTGGTTGACATAGACGCATTCTGCTTCATTCGAGACAGCACGCCTTACGTATTCCTGAACACCTCCAAGTCAGCGGAACGTCAACGCTTTGACCTCGCACATGAGCTCGCCCACCTGGTGCTACACAGCGAGCAGGATATGGAGCTGAGCACGTCGAAGGAACGGGAATCTGAGGCAAATCGCTTCGCAGCCAGCTTCCTGATGCCCCGCAGCGCGGTTCTGACTCAATCCATGAGAAGCGCCAGCGTGGCCCGCATTCTTGCAGCTCGCTCGTACTGGAAAGTGTCAGCGATGGCAATGACGCACCGCCTACATGAGCTGCACCTTCTCTCGGATTGGCAATATCGAAATACTTGCATGACTTTGTCGGATCAAGGATACCGATCATCAGAGCCAGGGGGCATCATCCCCGAAACATCTCAGCTGCTTCGAAAAGTGATGTTCGGCCCGGCAGGGAAGGTTAGCATTCGCGATGCTGCCACTGGCCTTTCCCTCCACCAAAACGACATCCGCGACTTTGTTCGCGACCTGGTTCCAGTCGCCGCATAGCTGTAGCACGACATCTCTACATCATGATGCTTGCCGAATTTGGCTCTACGGGATCAAGGCGCCGCCACGGCGGCGCGTGCGGTCTGGCGCTGCACCAACATCCATCCCGGCACTCCCGGCATCCGCTTCGCTCCGCCGGTCGGCCGGGCGGCGCTGCGCGCCGGACCTCGGGCGCCAACTGACGGCTCACCCACCCCAGAGCTGATTCGTCCCGACTCCCGACGAGCGCCAGCGCAGTCATCACAGGCCGGCTGGGCACGGCGCTCGACTGCCGCGACGGCTGCGCCGCCTTGCCATCGATGAAGCCCCAGACGGAGCCGCGGAACGCTCGACGAGGACCAGGCCGAGCCACCCCGACGCCGCGAGCATGACAACGGCTGGCGACGCCACGTCAAGGCTGGAACGAAGTACCTTGACTCGACGCCACCGGCCGCGTTCGAGGCTCAGTGTCGGGATGATGGCAGGGGTGTGGGCGGCTCCGGAAGACCAAGATCAACCCACACTTAACCCTCACAAAACGACGACAGACGTCGAGAAGCGACTGTCCACAGTGCTCAGATCAAGACTGCATCCGCGCAGGTAGCGGGCAGTGTCGAGCAAGGTCGACGAACGACGCCAAGCGAAGGCTCTTACTCTTCGGGTTCAGGGTTCGAATCCCTGGCGGCCCACTGAGCGCCCAGATGAACGGTCTGGGCGTTTCGCATGCCCGGAGCACTGGCCGGCACCACGTTCATCGCGCCGCCCCACCCACCCGGAACCGAACGACAGCGATCCCTACAGTGCGGCGAGGAACCTACGACGGGTCGTGTGGACGGACCACGATCTGCACGTCGTCGGAGTACAGCACCACGCCAGGATCCGCCGACCGCTGCTCCACCCACCCGACGCCGTACCGGTCGAGCAGGTCGAGGTACACCGGCACCCTCACGAGCAGGTGAGCAGCAGCGGCCTCCCGAAACCAGCACGACACAACAGGGTGAACAGACTTGTCGAACAGCGTCGGATCCACAGCCCCAGGATCCGGATAAGCCGCGTCGTACCAGTCGTTGCCCGCCCGCCAGACCGCCCAGTCCTCCGGCGTCAGCCGCCCGGAGCGGGCGAGGCCGTTGGCCAGGCCGAAGATGCCGGTCGGAGCTGCGCCGGGGCACGCTTGGGCGGCCTCGTAACGGATGTAGGTCACAACGGCCGATCTTGCCAGCACAGAACCAAAAGGCCGACGTGCCAAAGCGAAAGCACGTCGGCCACACCCAGAAGCCCCGAAGTCAGTGAGGAGCGACCTCGACGGAGCCGGATGCGCGGCTTGGCAGCAGGAAGGCCACCACGATCGTGGCCACGGCCAGGACGGTTGCGACCACGAAGGCGAGCTTCATGCCGCTCAGGTGAGCCGTGGCGGCAGGAGCGCCGGTAGCGACCAGTTGGCTGGCTCGGGCGGACATCACGGTGACCACCAGGGCGGTGCCGAGGGCGGCTGCCACCTGCTGGAGGGTGCCGAGGATGGAGCTGCCGTGCGGGTACATGTCCGCGGGCAGGGCGCCCATGCCGAGGGTGAAGATCGGGGTGAAGGTGGCTGCCAGGCTCACCATCAGGAGGGCGTGCAGGGCCAGGACCTGCCAGTACGGCATGGTCGTGGAGATCTGGGTGAAGCCGGCCAGGGAGACGACCAGGCCGATGGTGCCGGGCAGGACCAGGGGGCGGCTGCCGAAGCGGTCGTAGAGCTTGCCGACGGTGGGGCCGAGGAGGCCCATGGCGAGGCCGCCGGGCATGAGGAGCAGGCCCGTCTCCAACGGGGTGAGGCCGCGGAGGTTCTGCAGGTAGAGGGGCAGCAGGATCATCGAGCCCATCATCGCGAGGAACGCGATGCACATCAGGACCAGCGACAGGGCGAAGGTGCGGTGCGTGAGGGTGCGCAGGTCCATCAACGGGGCGCCGGTGCGTTGCAGTTTGAGCTGGCGCAGCACGAAGGTGGCGATGATGGCGGCGCCTGCGACGACCAGGCCGATGGTCGGGCCCAGGTTGGCCTTGCCCTCTCCGAAGAGGCTCAGGCCGTAGACCAGGCCGCCGAAGCCGAGGGCGGCGAGTGCGGCGCTCAGCCAGTCGATGGTGCTGACCTTCGGCTCGCCGATGTTGGTGAGGTGGCGCAGGCCGAAGTACGTCACGGCGCCGGCGATGGGCAGGACGGCGACGAACAGCAGGCGCCAGGAGCCCAGTTGCAGGATCAGGCCGGAGACCGCGGGGCCGAGGGCCGGGGCCACGGAGATCGACAGGGTCACGTTGCCCATCACGCGGCCGCGGTCCTCTTCGGGGACGACGGTCATCAGCGTGGTCATGAGCAGCGGCAGCATCACGGCGGTGCCCGCGGCCTGCACGATGCGGCCGAGGAGGAGCACCGTGAACGTCGGGGCCACGGCGCACAGGGCGGTGCCGGTGAGGAACACGCCCATCGCGATCGCGTAGCCGCTGCGGGTGGTGACGCGTTGCAGGAACCAGCCGGTCACCGGGATGACGGCGGCCATGGTGAGCATGAACGCGGTGGAGACCCACTGAGCGGCGTGTTCGGTGACCTGCAGCGACTCCATCAGGCGCGGGATCGCGTTGATCATGAGGGTCTCGTTGAGGATGACCACGAACGTCGCCAGCACCAGCAGGCGCACCACGAGTGGTGTTCGGCGCGCTTGCGCGGTCGGCCGGTCTTGGATCGCAGCAGGCATGTCAGGCCCTCACTAGGTAGCTGGCACAGTCACGTCGCGGCCAAGGCCGCCGGTGTCGTCGCTGACACCGGTTGAGACCGGCGGATCAGGTGGAACTCATCGGTGGTTCGAGTCTTTCACCATCACGGCGTCCGTCTCACCTGAATTCCGCCGTCAGCGGCATCAGGTCCTCGTCCGTCTACTCACACGTCGAACCGCGGGCGCGCGGATCGACAGGCCTGCCGGAAAACTTTCCGGCGGCGCGGTGCGGCACTCGGACCGTGGTCCGAGGCGGGAGGTCGGACCGCGGGCCGATCCGGGTGGGGTGCGGCGCTGGCAGCGTCCACGGTCATGACGAACAGGTTCCCGAACGGGTGGACCGCAGGCGGGGCGCTGGTGCTCGGGCCGTTGCTGTTGCTGGCCGGCACGCTGCTGCGGTCGCCCTTCCACTTCTTCTTCCCCGACCAGCTCAGGGCCGCCGCGGACCACCCGGCGCTGATGACGGCGGCGTACACGGTGTTCCTGGCGGGGCACGTGGTGATGTGGCCGGCGGTGGCCGAGGTCGCACGGCGGATCGGCGCGAAACGCCCGGTGTGGGCGGCGTGGGGTGGCGTGCTGGTGACCGTCGGGCTGTTCGCGCGGACGTTCCACGCCGGGGTGGACCAGGCGGCGTTCAGCGCGGTCAGGCACCGCGGGGTCGAGGAGGCGACGCGGCTGGTGGCGGACGGGTACGGGGACCTGCACCTGTTCAGCTACCTGTCGTTCACGATCATGTTCGGCTGGTACGTGCTCGCGGTCGGCGCCTACCTCGGCGGGGTGCTCGGGCCGGTCAGGGCGGTGGCGCTGGCCGCGATGGGGCTGCTGCCGCTGGGGGTGCTGAAGGGCGCGGAGGTGCTGTCGGTCGTCGGCACGGCCGGGTTGTGCGTGGCGCTGGTGCCGTTGGGGGTCAGGACGCTCCGGGAGCTGCCGCGGCCGAGCAGGAGGGCGGTGGTGCTCGCGGCGCCGGTCGCGGTGGGGTTAGGCGCTCTCGCGTTCGTCAGCACCCTCGGCTGAGCGGGAGGCGAAGGGCAGGGCGAACCACAGGCCGGCGAAGACGAGGAACGCCAGCGCGCCCACGACGACGGCCGGCCAGCCGCCGACGACGACCTCGGCCAGCAGCAGCACGGTGCCGGTCATGGCGGCGGCGAGGAAGCCGAGTCCGATCAACGCGAACGTGTTGCCCGAGTTGACGATGTCCTCGCGGCGGCCCTGGCGGAACAGGACGCGGTGCCACGCCGCAGGGGCGGTGAGGAACGCGACGGCGATGGCGGCGCACATGATCGTGGCGAGGTGCGTGACGCGGACGTAGCCGCCGACGGAGGCGTACTTGTCGGTGAAGGCGATGGAGAGCAGGAAGCCGAACAGGATCTGCACGCCGGCCTGTGCCACGCGGAGCTCCTGCAGCAGCTCGTTCACGTTGCGTGCGAGTCGGCGCTGGGAAGACTCCTCGGCTTCGCTCACGTGACCCGCGTACCCGCCCGCGCCTGTCCGGAATCCTCGGATTCGGCCAAATCGTCAGAACTGGCTGATCATCAAGAAGTCCGTCACGAACGCCACCGGGTCGCCCGCGGCGTTGCGGCCCACCCAGGTCGGGTAGACGCCGTCGCCCCAGCCGGTCGAGAACGCCACCACGTTCAGGCCGGACTCGACGTCGGTGAGGTTGACCGGCCCGCGACCGCCGCCGACGGCGCCCAGCGCGTCGATGAGCTCGCAGTTGCCGGACAGGTCGTCGCCGGCCAGCCGGTCGACGGCGGGTGCGGCGGAGAGGTCGAAGAACGCGCCGGTGCTCGACTCGACGTGGTAGCCGAAGCGCTGGCCGGGCAGCATCGGCGACACGTGCTCGCCGGGCACCAACGCGGGCTCCCACACGTACGCGGGCTCGTCGCGCACGGTCAGCTTGGCCGCGGCGACCCGGTAGCCCTGGCGCACGTCGGGGAAGCCGTCGCGGTCGAGCCACGAGACCAGGGAGACCGTCACCGGGTACTTGCCCGGCTCGAACGTCGCGGTGAACGGCTCGGCGTCCTCCGGCCACAGCACGAACGGGTCGGCCGCCACGAGCCGGCCGGTGGGCATGGCCAGCGAACCCACCTCGCGCACGCTGATGACCTGTTGGTCGTCACCACCGGTCGGTCTGCCGACGGGGCCTTCCTCGAAGAAGAGCTCGAACCCGGTCTTGATCAGCTGACTCGCCCCCACGCTTCGGTCTCCTTTCCCAGGGGCATGTTGGCAGAAGGGGTGCGGGCCACCCGATCGGGGCATTGCCGCCCCAAGCCGTTCGCGCTCGGCGAAGTCCGCCTCCCCCTGGTAGTACGGCTGCGATGCTCTGTACATGGGGGCGATCGAGGTTGTGCTGGGTGACATCACGCGTGAGAACGTCGACGCGATCGTGACGGCGGCGAACGAGTCGTTGCTCGGCGGCGGGGGCGTGGACGGGGCGGTGCACCGGGCGGCCGGTCCGCGGCTGGCGGAGGCCGGGGCGGCGCTCGCGCCCTGTCTGCCGGGGCGGGCGGTGGCGACGCCCGCGTTCGACCTGGCACCGGTGCGGTACGTGATCCACACCGTCGGGCCGGTGTGGGAGGGCGGCGACCACGGCGAGGACGAGGTGCTCGCCCGGTGCTACGTCAACTCGCTGCTGGTGGCGGAGGAGCTCGGCGTCGAGAGCATCGCGTTTCCCGCCATCGCGACCGGGGTGTACGGCTTCCCGCTCGACCGTGCGGCGGTGGTCGCCGCCGACGCGGTGCGGTCCACACCCAGCACCGTCGGCGAGATCAGGCTGGTCGCGTTCGACCGGGAGACGCACGACGCCCTGCGCGACGCGCTGGCCAGGCCGATCGGGGTGCGTCGCGGAGAAGAACCACCGGTGGACCGACAGCCTGGGTGACCACGCCGCGCTGGTGGAGGTCCTGGCGGCCACGCGCTGACGACCCGGCCGGGCGGCCATCACGCTGGGTGAAGATCACGGCTGGTCAGTGCCGTAACCTGGTGGGCGTGTCCGCTCCGACCCTCAAAATCGGCCCGTACGCCGTCGACCCGCCCGTTGTGCTCGCGCCGATGGCGGGGATCACCAACGTCGCGTTCCGGCAGCTGTGCCGTCAGTACGGGGCCGGGCTCTACGTCTGCGAGATGATCACGGCGCGGGCGCTGGTCGAGCGCGACCCGATGACCATGCACATGATCACGTTCGACGAGGGTGAGAACCCGCGGTCGATGCAGCTCTACGGGGTCGACCCGGTCAACGTCGGCGAGGCCACGAAGATGATCGTGGACGAGAACCTCGCCGACCACATGGACATGAACTTCGGGTGTCCGGTGCCCAAGGTGACGCGCAAGGGCGGCGGGGCGGCGTTGCCGTACAAGCGGGAGCTGTTCCGGCAGATCGTGCGCGCGGCCGTGCGCAACGCCGGGGACATGCCGGTGACCGTGAAGTTCCGCATCGGCATCGACGACGACCACCTCACGTACCTCGACGCGGGACGTATCGCGCAGGACGAGGGTGCGCAGGCCGTGGCACTGCATGCGCGCACAGCGTCGCAGCGGTACTCCGGCAAGGCGGACTGGACCGCCATCGCCCGGCTGAAGGAGGCCGTGACGAGCATTCCGGTGCTGGGCAACGGCGACATCTTCAGTGCTCAGGACGCGCTCGACATGGTGGCGCGGACCGGGTGCGACGGCGTGGTCGTCGGGCGCGGGTGCCTCGGGCGGCCGTGGTTGTTCCGCGACCTGCAGGCGGCGTTCCGCGGCGAGGAGGTCCCGCCGGGGCCCACGCTCGGGGAGGTCGCCGAGGTCCTGCGCACGCACGCGCGGCTGCTGGCGGCGCACGACGGCGAGCACAAGGGGTTGCGCGACCTGCGCAAGCACATGGCCTGGTACTGGCACGGGTTCCCGGTCGGCGGGGACACGCGGCGGGCGTTCGCGATGGTGTCGAGCCTGCAGGAGCTGGACGACCTGATCGGGCAGCTGGACCCGGACGTGCCGTTCCCCGTGAACGCCGAGGGGCCGCGGGGCCGGCAGGGGTCCGCCGCCAAGGTGGTGCTCCCCGAGGGGTGGCTGGCCGACCCCGAGGACGCGACCGTTCCCGCCGGCGCCGACGTGATGCACTCCGGTGGCTGAGCGCGCCGGGGTTCTCCTCGCCTCCCTGCTGCTGCTCGCGGGCTGCGCCACGGGTCCCGTCGCGGGCAAGGCGCGGCCGGTGTCGCTGTCCGACGGCGACCGCGCGAAGTTCCGCCAGTACTACGAGCGGCTCAACAAGGCCGGTGACGAGGGTGCGTCCGAGCAGGCCAAGCTGCTCAAGGACACCCAGCACCCCGACTTCCGGCAGAAGGCCTGCGACCTGCGCGGTGCCACGATCAGGGTCGAACCGACCTGGTCCACGCTTCGGATGGACGCCGACTGGGCACCCCCTGGCGAGAAGTCACACCCCCGCGGGGACGTGTACGTCGTCGCCGTGACGGTGACGCTGCGCCAGGAGGAAGCGGTGGTCGGGAGCCAGATCGGTTCCCTGCACGTGGTGCTCCTCGAAGACGAGGTCTACGGGTTCGCGCCCTGCATCGGTGGCTGAACGGGTTGATGATCTTCCAAGCTCACTGGATCGGAGCAGCTCGCGGTCAACCGGACGGGGGAAATCCCGCCCCCACGCGTCCTTCTAGCTCAAGCGCCGCCTCTTCGGAGACGACACCTGGCAGGTAAGGAGGTGATCGCGATGACCGCGCTGCGACCCGAAATCGCAGAGACCGAGCAGGCCGACGCCGGTGCCGGGCAGGGTGCCGGGCTGGTGGGGCTGCACGAGTCCATCGCGACGTTGCTCGCCTCCCGCGGCCAGTGGCGCCAGGCCTACCAGCACCTCCGCTCCGCGCTCGACCTCGTCCAGGCCGACCAGGTCGAGGAGCCGCACGTTCCCGAGCAGCTGCGCCGTGAGGTCGACCGGCTGCGCAGGGAGCACGCGGAGGCGCGGGAGCAGAGCCTGCGCGACAGCCTGACCGACTCCTACAACCGCCGCTACCTCGACCAGCAGCTGATGGACCTGCTCGCCGAGCACGGCGCGTGTCGGCACGGGCTCGCCATCGCGCTGATCGACCTCGACTGGTTCAAGCAGGTCAACGACACGTTCGGCCACCTGCTCGGCGACCGGGTGCTGCAGCGCGTGGTGGAGCTGCTTCAGCAGGGCCTGCCGGAGGGCGCGTTCTGCGCCCGGTACGGCGGCGAGGAGTTCGTGCTCGTGCTGCCGCGGGTGGACGCCGTTTCCGCGGTCGCCGTGGCCGAGGCTGCACGGGAACGTGTCGAGCGTCACCCGTGGGACGAGATCGCGCCGGGGTTGCGAGTGACGGTCAGCGCGGGCCTCGCGTACGAGCCGCCCGCGGACGAGGCGCCGCAGCGGCCGGCGGTCAGTGCCGAGCAGCAGCTGCTGCGCGCCGACAGCCTCCTGTACTCGGCCAAGCAGTCCGGCCGCAACGCCGTGGCGTACCGTTCGGACGGCCGGGTGCGCCTCGCCGGTGCGGCATCCGGTCGGCGTGCCATCACCCAGACACGGGTTCTCGGTTACTACTGAGTGACCCAGCTCACCCGTTCAGGGCAAGGGGACTGCGCGTAATCGAGTACAGACCGAACTTCTATCACCCGGAGTGGTCGTCAGAAGTCGCCTACATCCGTAGTATCGCGGGCGCAACTGACACGCCGGTGATGCAACCCTTGTGTCCCGGTCGTCGTCAACTCGTAATAGCGAACCGCTAAAACGCTTCTGACCCTGAAGGGAGATTGGGTGCCCGACGACCCCCGACGTGGCGGCCCCTCTTCCCGCGGTGATCAGGAACCCCAGGACCAGCCGACCGGCCGTAGACGTCGCTCGATGGAAGGCTCTGGGGGCCTGAGCGTCTCGGACCTCATCGAGCAGCACAGCAGGACGAACATCCCCCGGCCCGTCCCGCCTGGCTCGCCCGACGCTTCCACCACAGGCAGGCGTGCCCTGCCGGAGACCCCACCCGACACCGGCCGCCGTTCACTGCCGGAGCCGCCCGCCGACCAGCGGCAACCCGCTCCGCAGAACTTCGCCGGCGGCCAGGCGCCCGACCAGACCGGCCGGCGGCGCAGGCCCGAACCCGAGCAGAACGGTGCGCCCGCGCGCCCGGCGCCGGGTGAGCGGCGTGCGGAGCAGACCGGCACGCGGCCGCGGCCTGCCCAGAACCCGCCGCAGAATTCGCCACAGAATCCGCCACAGGGCGCTGTCCATCCGGGCGAACACACCGGAACCCGGCCGCGGCCCGCGCAGAACCCGCCCCAGAACGGCGCGCACCCCGGTGAGCAGACCGGGATGCGACCGCGGCCCGACGCGAACGGCGCACCGCGGCGACCGGCTCCCGGCGACGCGGTGCAGCGGCCCGACGCGAACGGCGCTCCACGGCGACCGGCTCCCGGCGACGCGGTGCAGCGGCCCGTGCGACCGGGCGAGGCGAGCGGTGCGGTGCGCCGCCCCGGTTCGCCCGCCGACGCACCGGGTGTGCGTCCCGGCGACGCGAGCGGACCGATTCGGCGGCCGGACACCCCCGGCGACCCGAACGGCGGTCCGCGCGGAGCCCGCCCCGGCGACGTGACCGGTGCCCAGCGGCGCCCGGACGCGACCGGAACCCAGCGACGCCCGGCTCCCGGCGCGCCCGTCGACCCGGCGGTGCGACCCGGCGAGGCCACCGGCGCGCAACGACGTCCCGATGCCCCCGGTGCCCGGCCCGGTGAGGCCAGCGGCACCATGCGCCGGCCGGTACCACCCGGTGCCCCGGTGGACGCGGACGGCGTGCAACGACGGCTCGACGCACCCCCCGGCGCGCCCAGGCGGCTGGCTCCCGGCGACGCACCGTCGTCGAACGGCATCCCGCGCCCGCCGGTTCCCGACGGCGGACCGCGCAGGCCGACGCCCGGTGAGGCACTCGACGCCGGGCCGCGCAGGCCGGCGCCGGGCGAGGCCCCCGACGGGTTGCGCAGGCACGACGTGCCGTCGTCCAACGGCATTCCCCGCCCGCCGGTCCCCGGTGAGGCACTCGACGGCGGGCCGCGCAGGCCCGGACCCGGCGACGCTCCGGATGGCGGACCACGCAGGCCGACGCCGGGCGAGGCACTCGACGGCGGGCCGCGCAGGCCCGTGCCCGGCGAGGCCCCCGACGGGTTGCGCAGGCACGACGTGCCGTCGTCCAACGGCATTCCCCGCCCGCCGGTTCCCGGTGACGCGCGGCGGATGCCGCCCGGTGAGGCAGCGAACGGCAGGCCCGACGCCGGACCGCGCAGGCCGCACCCCGGCGACGCGCCGTCGTCGAGCAGCATCCGGCGCCCCGACCCGAACGGCGTGCCGCCCGAGGCCGGGCCACGCAGGCTGCTCGCCGGTGAGGCGCCCTCCGCGAACCGGATCCCGCGCCCGCCCGTCCCCGGCGAGGGGCCGGAAACGGCGCGCAGGCCCGGAAACGGGGACGTGACCGGCCGCTCGCCCATGCCGTCGCGTGCGGAGTCGAGCGGGCCGCGGCCCGCGCCCGGTGTCGCCGACCGGCTCGGTGGCGCCCCCGGCGTCTCCGACCGGCTCACGGGCGCTCCCGAGGACGCGCCCGCGGACGACCCCGGTCCCGAGGCCACGCAGATCGCCCCCGCGGCGGGTGTGGCCAAGGTGGAACGGCGCGAGGACATCGACCCGATGTCGCTGACCACCGAGATGGAGGCCATCGGCGACGAGGTCAAGAAGCGCCGCGAGGTGGACCACACGCTCGCGCGGTTCTCGGCCGTGCACGACGAGCTGCTGGAGCAGGAGCGTCAGCGCAAGGAACGGCGCGCGAAGCTCATGCCGTGGCTCAACGACGACGAGGAGAACGAGGAGGCGACGCAGTTCGCCGATCCCGTTCAGCTCGGCGAGGACGACGAGCAGGAACGCCCGGCCGGCCGCACCCCGCAGCAGCGCAAGATGATGCGCGCCGCGAAGGTCGGTGCGATCGCCGCCGCGGCGGTGGTGTTCGTGTCGACCGGTGTCGGCTGGGGCGCGATGCAGTGGGCCGACGGCCAGTTCCGGGACATCGACGCGCTCGGCGGCAACTCGCAGGCGGTGCAGCAGGCGGAGAAGCAGCTCGGTGACGAGAACTTCCTGCTGGTCGGCTCGGACACCAGGGCGGGCGCGAAGGCCGGCGACAACGTCGGCACGGCGGACACCGAGAAGGGCGCCCGGTCCGACGTGATCATGCTGGCGCACATCCCGGCCGACCGGAAGCGCATGGTCGTGGTGTCGTTGCCGCGCGACGTGCGGGTCGACCGGCCGAACTGCCGCAGCTGGGACTCGGACAGCGGTCAGTACGGCGGTGCGCTGGCTCCCGCCAAGGACGTCATGGCGAACAGCGTGTACGCCGAGGGCGGACCGGAGTGCGTCGCCAACATGATGACGCAGCTGACCGGGCTGAAGATCAACCACTTCGTCAGCATCGACTTCGTGGGCTTCCGCGAGATGGCCACGGCCGTCGGCGGCGTCGAGATCTGCACGTCCAAGCCGATCAAGGACAACGAGATCGGCGTCGTGATCGACAAGCCGGGCAAGCACATCCTCAAGGGCGACCAGGCGCTGCAGTACGTGCGGGCGCGCTACGTCCAGGGCGACGACGCCTCGGACTTCGCGCGCATCCAGCGCCAGCAGCAGTTCCTGTCGTCGATGCTGCGCACGGCGCTGTCGAGCGAGGTGCTGCTCAACCCGAGCCGGCTCAACGACTTCATCAAGGCCTTCACCAGGGCCACGGTCGGCGACAACATCGGCGTGGCGCAGCTGCTCGACCTCGGGCAGTCGTTGCAGGGCCTGGACGCCGGCCGGGTGTCGTTCGTGACGATGCCGCACTGGACCGACGACAACAAGCTGATCAACAACCCGGACGACAACATCGAGCGGCTGGACAACGACGGCGTCAAGAGGCTGTTCCAGTCGATCATCGACGGAACGCCGCTGCCGCTGGAGAAGCCGGTCGAGCAGAAGCCGGGTGAGCAGAACGCGCCGCCCAAGGCGGGTTCGGTGATCGACCCGAAGTCGTTCCTCATCCAGGTCGTCAACGGCGACCCGGCGAACGACGGTGCGGCCGGACGGATCGCGTCGTCGTTGCAGAACGTCGGTTTCCAGGTCTCCCGCAAGGGCGACGCGGTCGAGCGGGCGACGAAGACGACCATCCGCTACTCGAAGGGTTCCGAGGACCGGGCGGCGACGCTGCGGGCCGCGGTTCCCGGCGCGGAGCTGGTGGAGGCACCGGAGATGGGCGGCGCGGTGCTGCTCACCATCGGCGCCGGCTTCGACGAGAAGGTGGTCGACCCGAAGTCGGGTGGCACCGCCCCCGCGCCGAACCAGAACCAGGGCTCGGGCAACAAGAACGATCTGTCCATTGTGAACGCGGGCCAGGACCCCTGCGCGAAGTGATTCGCCTGGGGTTCACCTGCGGTTCATTCGGGCATGTCGCTCCCGCGATGGTCGCAACGTAGGCTGACCCCCATGCGCGAGGCCTACACCGACCAGCTAGAACAGCTCGCCGAACGACTGGCCGACATGACCGGCATGGTCGCTGAGGCGATGGAGAACGCGACCGCTGCCCTGCTGCGGGCCGACCTCGGCCTCGCCGAGCAGGTCATCAGCGGTGACCAGAAGGTCGACGACGTGCGCGCCAGCATCGAGGAGCAGTCGTACGCGCTGCTCGCGCTGCAGGCGCCGGTCGCCACGGACCTGCGCACCGTGCTCGCCGTGATCCACGCGGCCGAGAGCGTCGAGCGGATGGGCGACCTGGCGCTGCACGTGGCGAAGGCCGCGCGCCGCCGCCACCCGGCGTCCGCGCTGCCGGAGGACGTCCAGCCCTACTTCGCCGAGATGGGCCGCATCGCGGTCAAGCTCGCGACCGAGGCCGCGCTGGTCATCCGGGAGAGGGACGTCGCTCGTGCTCGTTCCCTCGAAGAAGAGGACGACGCGATGGACGACATCCACCGCCACCTCTTCTCGGTGATCATGGACAAGGAGTGGCAGCACGGCGTTGCCGCCGCCGTGGACGTGACGCTGCTGGGCCGCTTCTACGAGCGCTACGGCGACCACGCCGTGTCGGTCGCCAAGCGCACGGTCTTCGTCGTCACCGGCCGGATGCCCGGCTACGGTGACGACGACGCCCTGTAGGAACCGCTAGTCGCGCAGCTGCCCATCGCGCTCCGCTTCGAGCTCCGGATCGGCGTACGCCTCGGAGAACTCGGCGAGCACGGTGGGCAGTTCCGCGTCCCAGGCCGCTCGCGCTTCCTCGCGCGGCAGCTCACGTGCGTCGGCGGTGAAGTAGGCCCACGCCCGGACGGCGTCGGGCAGCAGCGCGAGGTCCTCGTCGCTCACCCGCAGCCGCGCGGCGACGTTCAGGATCAGCACACCGGTGAGCGACGCCGGTCCGTAGACCACCGGGTCGCGGCGCTGCTCGGTCGCGGCACCGGCGAGCACCCGCGCGAGCGCCCGTGCCAGCCCGGCGTCCGGCAGTGCGGCGGCGTGCTCCGAGGCGAGGAACGCCTCGACCACCTCGTCCGTCCTATCAGGACCTTCGGCGATCTCGTAGTCGGTGGGCACCAACGCACTCACGCGCGCGTCGGCCAGCGCGATCAGCTGGATCGGGTGCCGGACGTCCTCGGAGCCGATCAGGCCCTCCTCGGCGTCCTCGTCGGGGCCCTCGTCCCAGAACAGCTCGATGTCCGGCCACACCCGGTCGTAGACCTCGGTGGCGCTCAACGGCGTGATCCGGTCGCGGAACGCGTCGGGCGTGGAGGCGATCATGTCCTGCAGCAACGCCACCGTGCCCTCGTCCGGCGTCGCGAAGAGCTCGATCGCCGTGGGCCCGAGCACCGGCTGGCGCATGAACAGCACGGTCTCCGCGGCGCCGGCGCGTTCCTGCGTGATCGCGACGACCTCCACGTCCCCCAGCAGGTTCGTGACGAGGAACGCCTCGCGGAACGTCAGCTCCGCACCGGCGACGTACCAGGACGGCTCGGCGATCCCGCGTGCCGCAACGGTTTCCGCCGCGGCGGCCGCCTCGGCCCTGGTCTCGGCGTCACCCACGCCGGACAGCGCGCGCAACGCCGTCAGCGCGGCCGGGTCGTCCATGCCCCGCAACGCCTCGATCATCGGCTCGTAGCCGGATCCGGCGAGCCAGAGCGTGGCGTACAGCTCGCTCGCCCAGGCGTCCGCGAGCAACCAGGACTCGGAACGCAGTGCGGCCGCCGACTCGAGCAACGCCCCGTACGGGGACTGCTTCTCGGGCCGGCGGCCGGGTGCCTTGCCTTGCTTGCGCTTGCGCGACTTGCTCTGCGGGCTCACCCGCAGAAATTTAGCCGAAACGGCCGGAGATGTAGTCCTCGGTCGCCTTCTGGCCGGGGTTGGAGAAGATCTTCTCGGTGTCGTCGACCTCGATCAGCTGACCGGGCTGGCCGACGCCCAGCAGGTTGAAGAACGCGGTCTGGTCGGACACGCGGGCCGCCTGCTGCATGTTGTGAGTCACGATGACGATCGTGTACTCCTTCTTCAGCTCCGTGATCAGGTCCTCGATCGCCAGCGTGGAGATCGGGTCCAGTGCCGAGCACGGCTCGTCCATCAGCAGCACGTCCGGCTGCACCGCGATGGCACGCGCGATGCACAGGCGCTGCTGCTGACCACCGGAGAGGCCGCCGCCGGGCCGGTCGAGGCGGTCCTTGACCTCGTTCCAGAGGTTGGCGCCGCGCAACGAGCGCTCCGCCACCTCGTCGAGCTTCCGCTTGTCCTTCACGCCCGAGAGCCGCAGGCCGGCCACCACGTTGTCGCGAATGGACATCGTGGGGAACGGGTTCGGCCGCTGGAACACCATGCCGATGGTGCGGCGCACCTCGACCGGGTCCACAGTGGACGCGTAGATGTCCTCGCCGTCGAGCAGCACCTTACCCTCGACGCGCGCGCCGGGCGCGACCTCGTGCATGCGGTTGAGCGACCGCAGCACGGTCGACTTGCCGCAGCCGGAGGGGCCGATGAACGCGGTCACGTTCTTCGGCGGCACCGCGAGCGAGACGTTCTCCACGGCGTGGAACTTGCCGTAGAAGAGGTTCAGGTCCTTGATGTCGAGTCGTTTGGCCATGTCCGCCCGCTCACTTCGTCTTCGGCGCCAGCGCCCGCGAGATCACGGTCGCCAGGAGGTTGAACAGGGTGATGAGGAGCACCAGGGTGATCGCCGCGCCCCAGATGCGCTCGAAGCCCGCCTGCGTCGGGTTGTTGCGCTCGTTCACCATCATCAACGGCAGCGAGGCCATCGGGCCGTCGAACAGGTTGTAGTTGATGAACGGCGCGTACGCCGCGAGCACCAGCACCGGTGCCGTCTCACCCATGACGCGGGCGAGGGCCAGCATGATGCCGGTCAGGATGCCGGACAGCGCGGTCGGGATGACGATCTTGACGATCGTCTTCCACTTCGGGATGCCCAGCGCGTAGGAGGCCTCGCGCAGCTCGTCCGGGACGATCTTGAGCATCTCCTCGGTCGTGCGCACCACGACCGGCACCATCAGCAGCACCAGGGCGAGCGACACGGCGAGCGCGCTGCGGCCGAGGCCGAAGTACGTGATCCACACCGTGTAGACGAACAGCGCGGCGACGATCGAGGGGACACCGGTGAGGATGTCGACCATGAACGTCGTCGACTTCGCCAGCCGCGAGCGGCCGCCGTACTCGACGAGGTAGATCGCGATCATGATGCCGATCGGCACGGAGATGACCGCGCAGATGACGCCCTGGACCAGGGTGCCGTAGATCGCGTGGTACGCGCCGCCGCCCTGCTGGCGGGCCAGCAGGCCCGACATCGACTTCTGCCACCAGTCACCGTCGAGGATGACCGGGAAGCCGCGCTGGATCACGGTGTAGAGCACCCACACCAGCGGGATGATCGCGACCAGGAACGCGCCCCACACCAGTGCGGTGGCGAGCCCGTTCTTGATCTGGCGGGCGACGCTGACCGACTGGAACGTCGGCGGCGTCGCGAGGCGCGTGGGGTCCGCGAGGTCGGTGCTCACTCGTACTCCTTGTGGCCGGCGACGATCGAGCGCGCGATGGCGTTCACGACGAAGGTGAGCACGAACAGCACCAGGCCGGCGGCGATGTAGGCACCCGCCGAGCGCGTGTCGTTGAACTCCGGCGCGGCCAGCGCGATCTTCGACGCGAACGTCGAGCCGCCGTCGAAGAGCGACCAGCCGAACGAGCTGGTCGCGGTGCTCAGGATGATCGCGACGGCGATGGTCTCACCGAGCGCGCGACCGAGGCCGAGCATCGAGGCGCTGACGTAACCGGCCTTGCCGAACGGCAGGACCGTCGTGCGGACGACCTCCCACTTGGTCGCGCCGAGTGCGATGGCGCCCTCGATGTGCATCGTGGGCGTGCGCTCGAAGACCTCACGGCTGACGGCCGTGATGATCGGCAGGATCATCACCGCGACGACGATGCCCGCGGTGAAGACGGTGCCGCCGAGCTGCACGTTCACGTTGCCCTTGGCGAACAGCGGGATCCAGCCGAGGTGCGCGATCAGCCACTCGGAGAACGGGAACAGCACCGGGCCGAGCACGAACAGGCCCCAGAGGCCGAAGACGATCGACGGCACGGCCGCCAGCAGGTCCACGACGTAGGCGAACGGCCGGGCGAGGTTGCGCGGCGCGTACTGCGTGAGGAACAGCGCGATGCCCAGCGCGATCGGCATGGCGATCAGCAGGGCCAGCACAGCGACCACGACCGTGACGAGCGTCAGGTCCAGGATGCCGAACCGCAGGTTCGCCGGGTCCGTGGTGTTCCACTCGCGGCTGGTCAGGAAGTTGACGTTGTCCAGCCCGAGCGACGGGATTGCCTGCAGGATGAGGAACAGGCCGATCGCGCCGATGAGGACGACGATGAAGACACCAGACCCCGTCGCCAGGCCGCGGAAGATGCGGTCACCCGGCCGGACGTGTGGTGCCTTGGCGGTTTCTGGAGCTTCCGGTGTCGGGGGAATCGGAGCCTCCGAGGCGGTGGGAGCAGCCGCAACGCCCCGCTCGGCTCCGGGTTCACCGGAGCCGGCGGGGCGCTGGGCCACGACTGGATCGTTCATCGCGTCTGCGTCAGCCGAAGTTTCGCATCAACCTCAGGCGATCGCCTTCACGGCGGTCAGGATCTTCTCCTGGAACGCCTTGGGCAGCGGCACGTAGCCGGCCTCGGTCAGCTGCTGCTGGCCCGTGGAGGCGGCGACGGTCAGGAACGCCTTGACGGCCTTGGCGGTGTCGGCGTCGTAGCCCTTGGAGCAGACGATCTCGTAGGTCGCGAGCAGCAGCGGGTACGCACCGGCGGCCTTGGAGCCGTAGATCGAGTCGAGGTCGAGGACCAGGTTGTTGCCCTCACCCTTGACCTTCGCGCCGTCGATGGCCTTGCCGGCCGACTCGGCGGTCAGCTCGACGGCACCGGCACCGGAGTCGATCTTGGCGGTCGAGAGCTTGTTGTCCTGCGCGAACGACCACTCGACGTAGGTGATCGCACCGTCGATGGAGCCGACGGCCTGCGCGACACCGGCGGACTTCTCCTTGCCCTCGCCGACGCCACCCTTGAACTGCTTGCCGTCACCCTTGGTCCAGCCGCCGGCGACCTTCAGGTACTTCTGGAAGTTGTCGGTCGTACCCGACTCGTCCGAGCGGTAGATGACCGCGATGTCCTTGTCCGGCAGGTTCGCGGAGCCGTTGAGCGCCTTGATGGCCGGGTCGTTCCACTTCTTGACCGCGCCGGAGAAGATGGCGGCGGTGGTCTTGGCGTCCAGCACGAGGCTGTCCACACCGGACACCTTGTAGCCGATCGCGACCGGACCGAACACCAGCGGGAGGTTCCACGCCGGGTTGCCCTGGCAGCGCTTGGCGGCGGCCTCGGTCTCGGCACCGTCCTTCAGCGCGGAGTCGGAGCCGCCGAAGTCAACCTGACCGGCGTTGAAGTTCTTGACGCCGGCACCGGAGCCGGACGGGTTGTAGGCGAGGTCGGTGCCCGGGCAAGCCGCCTGGTACGCCTGGACGAACGCGTCGATCGCGTTCTTCTGGGCAGAGGAGCCCTCGGCGTTCAGCTTGGTCTTACCACCGCACTCGGCACCGGAGGCGGCGGGCGTGTTCGTGTTGCCACCCGTGCCCGCGTTGTTGTCGGAACCACACGCACTGAGCAGAAGCGCGCTGGCCGCGACGAGGCCGAGCACGGCGCCGTGCCGCTGGATCTTCACCTTGGTCCTCCACCTTGCGGAAGCATTAGCGGTTTCGCGACGGACGTCGCCGCTCGCTACGGAAGGTAGGTAGCCATGGTGGACAACCCACCTAGACGAGGTGAACGCAAGGTGAACACAGAACGGGAAGTGACCAGGCACACCGCCAGATGGGTGACGCCGTGACCTGCACGTATGCGGTTTGTGACGCTATGTTCACTACCGGCCGTACTGGACGTCAGCGTCCCAAAGGGTGAAGCCCAACGCTGTGTACACGCGCACCGCCGGAGCGTTGTCCGCTTCGACGTAGAGCATGACCTGTTCGACGCCCTGTTCCCTGAGGTGCTGCAGCCCGGCGAGCGTGAGCGCCTTGCCGAGACCACCGCCCTGCCGGTCCGGGTCGACGCCCACGACGTAGACCTCGCCGAGCTCGGGGGTGTGCACCTTGGTCCAGTGGAAGCCGGCCAGCCGGTCGTCGGCGTCGAACGCCAGCAGGAACCCGGCCGGGTCGAACCAGGGCTCCTCCTCCTTCGCGCGAACGTCCTCGATGGACATCGCACCCTGCTCGGGGTGCCAGTCGAACGCGCGGTGGTTCACGTAGACGACCGCGGCCTCGTCCTTGCCCGGCACGAACCGGCGGATCGTCACGCCCTGCGGCAGCTTCGGCTCGGGCAGGTCGTCCTGCACCCGCAGGCGCATCCGCAGCAGCTCGCGGACCTTGCCGAAGCCGAGCTCCTGCGCGAGCTTGTCCGCGTCGGGGTGGCCGCCGTGGGCCCAGATCCGCAGGTTCTCCGCGGGAAGCGCGCTCACGAGCTCCGCGCCCACGCCGCGGTGGCGGTGCTTCGGGTGCACGGCGAGCTCGGCGACCTGGTGGCCGCCGGAGTCGCCCAGCACGTCGAGGTGCGCGTAGCCGGCGAGCTCGCCGTCCACCGACGCGAGCAGGTGCCTGCTGCCGGTGGCGCCAGGCCTCATCCGCAGTCGCACGGCCTCGCCCACCGGGGCGACACCGTCTGTCGCCTCGGCGGCCGTCAGCAGCTGCGCGACCTCCGCAGCCTGGTCGGTCGTCAGCTCGTCGAACCAGCTCAGTTGCGCCACGAGGGCGAACCTACCGCGCGAGCAATTCCTCATCCAGGACGCGAACCGAGTCGTTGATCTCCAAGTCGGGCGAGCGGCGCGACGAACCGGGCCGCGGCGGCCGCACGAACTTGTAGCCGACATTGCGCACGGTGCCGATCAACGCCTCGTGCTCGGGGCCGAGCTTGGCGCGCAGGCGTCGCACGTGGACGTCGACCGTCCTGGTGCCGCCGAAGAAGTCGTAGCCCCAGACCTCCTGCAGCAGCTGCGCGCGGGTGAACACCCGGCCCGCGTGCTGCGCGAGGTACTTGAGCAGCTCGAACTCCTTGTAGGTGAGGTCGAGCGGGCGGCCCTTGAGACGCGCGGTGTAGGTGGCCTCGTCGATCACCAGGTCGCCGAGCTGCAGTGCGCCGTCGCCACCGGGCTGGGTGGTGCCGCGCCGCGAGCGGACCAGGCGCAGGCGGGCGTCGACCTCGGCGGGACCGGAGGTCGGCAGCAGGATCTCGTCGACCGACCAGTCGGAGTTGACGGCGACCAGGCTGCCCTCGGTGACCACGGCCACGACGGGGACGTCCACGCCGGACGAGTCGAGCAGGCGGCACAGCGAGCGTGCGCCGACCAGGTCGGTGCGGGCGTCGACCAGCACGATGTCGTGCGGGCCGGCCTCCAGCAGCGCGGAGACCTCGGGACGCAGCGGGCGGACCGCGTGCGGGAGCAGTGCCAGAGCGGGAAGCACGGCTTCCGGGTCCGGGTCTGTCGTCAACAGCAGCACGTCGATGCTCATCGCGGCGCCCTCCTAGTCGGCCGTGGTCTGGTCACCTCTGACCAGCCACGGGCGTACGGTGACCGGGCCCCGTTGCCTGCGGATGACGGAGACAATACCGGTGCCACCCCAGAAAGTCCCAGGTCAAGAAGTCGTGCTCACAGTTGTTTCCACAAGCGTCACGCCTGTTACATCCGTGTCACACGACGGCGTGCGCCTGCGCGGGGTCCACCACAAGGGTGAAGGCTCTCTCGCTTTCGTTGTGGGCCACGGGTTCACGAACAACGTGAGCAAGCCCTACGTGGCTCGGGTCCTCGCCCGTTTCGCCCGGTACGGGGGCGTCGTCGCGTTCGACTTCCGCGGCCACGGGCGGTCGGAGGGGCGGTGCATGGTCGGCGCGGACGAGGTCCACGACATCGAGGCCGCCGTCCGCACGGCTCATGAACTGGGTTACACCCGTGTTGCCACCGTCGGGTTCTCGATGGGTGCCTCGATCGTCGTGCGGCACGCGGCGCTGGGCGAGACCAAGCCGGACGCGGTGATCTCGGTGAGCGGACCGGCGCGCTGGTGGTCGCGGGAGACGGCCCCGATGCGGCGGGTGCACTGGCTGCTGGAGCAGCCGCACGGCAAGCTCGCCGCCCGCGCGATGGGGGTTCGGCTCGGCGAGCCCTGGGTACAGGTGCCCGAGAGCCCGCTGGAGGTGGTCTCGCGCATCACGCCGACCCCGCTGCTGGTCGTGCACGGTGAGCTGGATCACTATTTCGGGCCCGAGCACGCCAAGTCGTTGCACCGCGCGTCCTCCGGACATGCGCAGCTGTGGTTGGAACCCGGCATGCGGCACGCGGAATCGGCGACGACTCCTGACCTGGTAGACCGGATGGCGGCCTGGACCGCCGGCAACGTCGAGGACGAGGGATGACTGCAGGGCACTCTGGACAGACCGGTGCGCGCAAGAAGCGGAAGTCGCGGCGCGGCAAGTTCCTCGTCATCGCGGTGCTCGTGCTCGGCGTGCTGCTGGTGGCCGCCGACTTCGCGCTGGCCGCGGCCGCCGAGTACCAGATCGCGCAGCGGATGCGGGAGAAGTTGCAGCTCAAGGAAGACCCGTCGGTCCGCATCAACGGCTTCCCGTTCGTGCTGCAGGCGATCCGCGGCGACTACACGCGCGTGGAGATCGACGCGTACGGCGTGCCGATCAAGGACGAGCAGAAGGACATCGAGCTGCGCGACCTCGACGTCGAGGCCGACCTGCTGCACACCCGCGTCGAGCTCGGCGACCTGCTGGCGGGCAACGTCTCGAAGGCCACCATCGACCAGGTCGACGGCAAGGTGCGGATCAAGGCGCTCGACCTGAACCGCCTGGCGAACCAGGTCACGCCGTTCGACAAGCTCTCGATCGAGCCGGACAACCGCGTCACGACCACCGCGCCGACGCCCGCGACCCCGGCGACGCCGAAGAACAAGACGACCGCCGCGATCAAGCTCTCCGGTCAGACCAACGTCGCCGGCAAGACCATCACCGTCAGCGCGTACGGCCAGATCGCGCTCCTCGACGGCGCCATCCAGATCACCGTCGACGACATCGAGCTGGAGGACGCGTCGCTCAAGCAGCTCGTCCCGCAGCTGCGCAACGCGCTCGCGATCAAGATCGACCCCGGCGCACTCCCGTTCGGCGCGAAGCCCACGGCCGTCGAGGTGGAGAACGGCGCGTTCACCCTGAGCGGCATCGTCACGGATGTACCGTTGGCCGGACGATGACCGGTGTGTGGGCGCTGCTGGGCGCGCTGGCCGTGGCCAGTGTGATCGGCGCGCTGCTCAAGGTCCGCGAGGGCCGCGTCAAGAAGTCGTCCCGTCCCGCGGCCGACCTGCCGGCGCCCGTGCGTGAGCTCCTCACGCCGGGCGTGACGCTGGTGCAGCTCTCCACCACGTTCTGCGCGCCGTGCCGGCACGCGAAGGTCGTCCTGCGCGACCTCGCCGACCGCACCGACGGCCTCACCCACGCCGAGCTCGACGTGACGAACCTGCCGGACGTCGCCGCACAGCTCGGCGTGATGCGCACCCCCACGACACTGGCCCTGACCGCCGACGGGACCGAGGTGTTGCGAGTCGGTGGCGTGCCGAAACGCGACACGTTGCTCGAAGCGCTGCGCCCGCATCTGGGCTAATCCGGTCGGGTGAACCTGCGTTGTTCCACCAGTTGGACATATCTCCCGGACCGAGGGATCGGGTACTACCCTCGCTGGCATGACCATGCTGCTCACGAAGCGACGCGCGGTTGATCTGTGCCGCGTGCGCAGCAGCCTGTGTCGCACGACGAGCTGATTGGGCCGCTTGACGCCCATCAGCCACCTCTGACGGACTGATTTCCCCCTCGTCCGAATGTCCGGAGGTCGTCGTGCCCAAAGATGCCCCTGTAGACCCGCGCGGACCGCGCTTCTCCGCCTGGATGACGACCGTCGTCCTCGCGATCGTGTTGCTGACCGGCTGGTGGCGCCTGCTCGGCGCCCAGACCGTGCTCTTCGCGATGTGCGCGTTCATCTCGCTGAAGCTCAACCCCTGGGGCCACGTCTACCGCTTCGCCATCCAGCCGCGCATCACCCCGACCACCGAACGCGAGGAAGCGGCCCCGCTGCGCTTCGCCCAGGGCGTCGGTTTCGTGTTCGCGCTGCTCGGCACCGTCGGTTACGCCGCCGGCTACCCGACGTTCGGCACCGTCGCCACCGGCCTCGCACTGGTCGCCGCGTTCCTCAACGCCGCGTTCGGCCTGTGCCTCGGGTGCGAGATGTACCTGCTGCTGCGCCGGTACGCACCCGCCCTCGCACGTCCGCAATGACAAGCACTGAACCTTAATTGGGAGCAACTTCGATGAGCCGTGAGAACGTGCTGGTCTCGGCAGCCTGGTCCGAGGAGAACCTCCAGACGCCCGGCGTCGTCTTCGCGGAGGTCGACGAGGACACCACCGCGTACGAAGGCGGCCACATCCCCGGCGCCGTCAAGATCGACTGGAAGAACGAGCTGCAGGACCCGGTCCGCCGCGACTTCGTCGACCGCGAGGGCTTCGAGAAGCTGCTCTCCGCCAAGGGCATCTCCAACGACGACACCGTGATCCTGTACGGCGGCAACAACAACTGGTTCGCCGCCTACGCCTACTGGTACTTCAAGCTCTACGGCCACAACGACGTCAAGCTCCTCGACGGCGGCCGCAAGAAGTGGGAGCTCGACGGCCGCCCGCTGGACAAGCAGGAGGTCGTCCGCGAGGCCACCTCGTACCAGGCCAAGGAGCAGGACCTCTCGATCCGCGCCTTCCGCGACGAGGTCGTCGACGCCATCGGCAACAAGAACCTCGTCGACGTCCGCTCCCCCGACGAGTTCTCCGGCAAGCTCCTCGCCCCGGCCCACCTCCCGCAGGAGCAGGCCCAGCGCGGCGGCCACATCCCCTCGGCCGTGAACGTGCCGTGGAGCAAGGCCGCGAACGAGGACGGCACCTTCAAGTCCGACGAGGAGCTGCGCGCCCTCTACGAGGAGGCCGGCTTCGACGGCTCCCGCAAGACCATCGCGTACTGCCGCATCGGCGAGCGCTCCTCGCACACCTGGTTCGCCCTGCGCGAGCTGCTCGGCCACGAGGACGTCAAGAACTACGACGGTTCCTGGACGGAGTACGGCTCGCTCATCGGCGTGCCGATCGAGCTCGGTTCCGGCAAGGAGGCCTGATCTTCATGAGCGACTCTTGCGGCGCGCCCGTCCAGGGCGGCTCCATCGACGTCTCCTCCTCGGAAACCGTCCTGCAGGGCAAGGTCATTGCCGACGGCACCCCCGTCGGCGGCGCCTTCGTCCGCCTGCTGGACTCGACCGGCGAGTTCACCGCCGAGGTCGTCTCCTCCCCGGAGGGCGACTTCCGCTTTTTCGCCGCACCCGGCAGCTGGACCGTCCGCGCCCTGCACCGCACGGGCAACGGCCAGGCCGACGTCTCGGCGTCGGGTCCCGGCGTGCACTCGCTGGAGATCGCGGTCGCCTGACCGCTCCGACCGGAGGGCCCCGGCAGTCACGCCACTGCCGGGGCCTTCGCACGTCCGAGGCCGCTGGCACCGCGGCGTGCGCCCTGGTCGGTAGTGGCCGGCGGCGGTGTGTGACCCGTGTCGTCCACCACCACAACCCTGCACGTCAGCCGCCCCGAGATATCCTCTCCGGGTGGAACACATCTTCACCGGACTCCTGGTGCTCGTGACCATCGCGGTCGTCTGGTTCTCGGCCTACGTCGTGTACCGCCTCTACTCCGACCAGCGATGACCAGCGGCGACGAGGCCATCCGCCTGGCCGAGCAACGCGCGGAGGCGACGCGTGCCCGCAACCTGCCGCAGTTCACCGACATGCCCATCCCGGGCGACACGGCGAACCTGCGGGAGGGTGCGAACCTGAACGACGCCCTCCTGTCGGTCCTCCCGCTGGTAGGTGTGTGGCGGGGTGAGGGCGAGGTCGTCTACCCGACGATCGACGGTCCGTTCCGGTTCGGGCAGCAGATCACGTTCGCGCACGACGGCCGGCCGTTCCTGATCTACGAGGCGCGGTCGTGGCTGCTCAACGAGGCCGGTGAGGTCATCCGGCCCGCGGCCAGGGAGAGCGGGTTCTGGCGGCCGCAGGCGGACGACACCATCGAGGTGTTGCTGACGCACAACACGGGCATCATCGAGATGTACTACGGCAAGCCGATCAAGCAGACGGCCTGGGAGTTCCAGACCGACGCGCTGATCCGCACCGCCACGGCCAAGGACGTCACCGCGGCCCAGCGGCTCTACGGCATCGTCAACGGCGACCTCGCCTACGTCGAGGAGCGCGCCATGATGGGGCAGCCGATGCAGGCGCACGCGTCGGCGCAGCTCCAGCGCGTCGTCGGCTGAGAGCCGGACACGAACAACTCGGGGTCGTGGGATTGTTCAACAATCCCACGATTCCCCGTAGCATGGGTTCATGTTGCTGCGGCGCTGCGGTACTGACGCACTCCTGGTCGAGGTCGACTCGCTGACCGAGGTCGCGGCCGTCCGCGCCGCCCTGCACGGGCTGCCCGGTGTCGAGGAGCTCGTCCCGGCCGCCAGGACGGTGCTGGTCAAGGGCGCGTTGCCGCAGGTCAGGGAAGTCCTCAAGACCGTGGACCTGACCAGCGCACCCGCTGCGGAGTCGCGCCAGGTCACCATCCCGGTCAGCTACGACGGACCCGACCTCGACCTCGTCGCGCGGACGGCCGGAATCAGCGCCGAGGAGGTCGTCGAGCTGCACACCGGCGCCACCTACGAGGTCGCGTTCTGCGGGTTCGCCCCCGGCTTCGGCTACCTGACCGGCCTGCCCGCGCAGCTCCAGCAGCCGCGGCTCGACTCGCCGCGCACCAAGGTCCCGGCGGGATCGGTCGGCATCGCCGGTGAGTTCACCGCCGCCTACCCGCGCGCCACACCGGGTGGGTGGCGGTTGATCGGGCGCACCGAGATCACGCTGTTCGACCCGGGGTCCGAGACACCGGCGCTGCTCGCACCCGGTGACGTGGTCAGGTTCGTGGTCGCATGAGCCGCCGCGTCACGGTCGTCCGCACCGGCCCGCAGGCTCTGGTCCAGGACCTCGGCCGCCCCGGCCACGCCCACCTGGGCGTGCCGCCGTCGGGTGCGGTCGACCCGCACTCGCTCACGCTGGCCAACCGGCTGGTCGGCAACGACGAGGCCGCCGCCGGGCTCGAACTGCTGCTGGGCGGCCTGCACCTCAGGGCAGAGGCCTCGTGCACGGTCGCCGTCACCGGGCCGGCGGTCGAGGTCAGGGTCGGCGGGCGGCTCGCCGACTCGCACCAGCCGCTGCACCTCGCCCCCGGCACGACGCTGGAGATCGGCACACCGGCCACCGGCCTGCGCACCTACCTCGCTGTCTCCGGCGGCGTCGACGCGCGGCAGGAGCTCGGCAGCCGGTCGACCGACCTGCTCTCCGGAATCGGTCCAGACCCGTTGCGCGACAACGACGTCCTCACGCTCGGCACTCCGAACGCGGCATTCGGCGCAGACGTCGTGCCGCCGTTCCACGCACCGGACACGATCACCGTGCCGGTCACGCCCGGCCCGCGCGACGACTGGTTCGAGGACGCGGAAACCCAGCTGCGGCAGGGGTCGTGGACGGTCAGCGACCGCAGCAACCGGGTCGGCGCGCGGTTGCAGGGGACGGTTCTGAATCGTCGTGACGGCGAGATTCCCAGCGAGGGCATGATCACCGGCGCGATCCAGGTGCCGCCGGACGGGCAGCCCGTGGTCTTCCTCAACGACCACCCGACCACCGGCGGCTACCCGGTGATCGGCGTGGTCGGCCGCGAGCACCTGCGGTTCCTCGGCCAGGCGCGGCCGGGGACGACGGTCAGGTTCCGCCCGATCGGCTGAGGAACACGACGTTGACGTAAGTGGTCCAGACCAAATACCGTAACGCGCAGGCCGCCGCGGACCTCTCCAACCTGGAGTTTCCGCATGCGCCGAATCCCTGCCCTGTTAGCGATCCTGGTCGCTGTGCTCGCATTGGCGGTCCCTGCACAGGCCGCCACTGGCGTCACCGCGACCTTCTCCCGCACCGGCACGAGTGCCAAGTTCGTGGTCGCCAACGCGAGCACGACCGCGCTCAACGGGTGGTCGATCAAGTTCGACCTCCCGGCCGGTGTCACGGTCGGCTCCGTCCAGAACGCCACGACCACCCAGAACGGCACACGGGTGACGCTCACCCCGTCGTTCTACATCGCCAACCTCCCATCGGGACGCAGCACCGAGCCCTACAGCCCGACGTTCACCCTGAGCGCCGCGGCCGACCCGACCGCCTGCACGATCAACGGCATGGCGTGCGACGGCAGCGGTGACCCCGCGCCGACGCCGACCGGGCTGACCGCCGAGTACTCGGTGGCCGGTGGCACGGCGAAGTTCGTCGTGCGCAACCACACCACCGCCGCGGTGAGCGACTGGTCGATCTCCCTGACGCTGCCCAACGGCGTGACGGTCAGCAACGGCCAGAACGGCACCGTCAGCCAGAACGGCAACCAGGTCACCATCACCCCGTTGCACTACAACAAGACCGTGGCCGCGGGCGGCAGCACCGAGCCCTACAGCCCGACGTTCGCCATCAGCGCCGACGCCGACCCGGTCACCTGCCGGATCAACAACGCGAACTGCGACGGCAGCGCGGACACACCGCCAAGCGCCCCGACGGGTCTGGCCTCGCCGACGAAGACCACGCGCACGGTGACGTTGCAGTGGAACGGATCCACGCCGGGCTCGTTGCCGATCGCCGGCTACGACGTCTACAACGGCACCACGCTCGCCGGCAGCTCCACCACGACGTCCACGATCATCACCGGCCTGACCCCGAACACCGCGTACTCGTTCACGGTCAGGGCCAAGGACTCGAAGGGCACGCAAAGCGCTCCGAGCGCGGCGCTGGCCGTCACCACCAACAACCCCGCCGACGACACGACCCCGCCGACCGCACCGGGCAACCTGCGCGCCACGGCGAAGGACGCGGGCAGCATCACGTTGGCGTGGAACGCTTCCACCGACAACCGCGGGGTCGCGAACTACGACGTCTACGTGGGCACGACCGTGAAGCTGACGGTCTCCGGCACCACGGCGGTCGTCAACGGGCTCGCGCCGTCCACGGACTACACGTTCACCGTGCGCGCGCGGGACCTCTACGACAACGTCTCGGCGCCGAGCAATGCGCTCAACGAACGCACCAGTGACATCGTCGGCGGCTACGCCCGTGTCGGGTACTTCGTGCAGTGGGGCATCTACGGACGCCAGTACTTCGTGAAGGACATGGACGCCGCGAAGCTGACGCACGTCAACTACGCGTTCGGCAACATCGACCCGGTCAACCTCACGTGCCTGCACGGCGTCACGAAGGGCACGAGCCCGGACCCGCAGGACCCGAACCAGGGCGACGGCGCCGGTGACGCGGAAGCCGACTACAGCCGGCCGATGAGCGCGTCGCAGTCCGTGGACGGCGTCGCGGACAGCGGCTGGGAACCGTTGCGCGGCAACTACAACCAGCTCAAGAAGCTCAAGGCGAAGCACCCGAACCTGAAGGTGCTGATCTCGCTCGGCGGCTGGACCTACTCGAAGTACTTCTCCGACGTCGCGGCCACCGACGCGGCGCGCAAGAAGTTCGTGTCGTCGTGCATCGACCTCTACCTCAAGGGCAACCTGCCCGTCTACAACAGCGCGGGCGGCCCCGGCACGGCGGCGGGCATCTTCGACGGCTTCGACCTCGACTGGGAGTGGCCGGGCGCGGAAGGCCACGCGGGCAACCACTTCGGACCGCAGGACAAGGTCAACAACACCCTGCTGATCGAGGAGTTCCGCCGGCAGATGGACGCCTACAGCACCACGACCGGCAAGCGCTACCAGCTGACCGCGTTCACGCCGGCCGACCCGGCGAAGATCGCGTCGGGCTGGGAGCTCGGGCGGGTCGCGCAGTCGATGGACATCTTCAACGTCCAGGGCTACGACTTCCACGGCTCGGGCAGCGACAACTCGTGGGAGCCGAACCGGACCGGCCACCAGGGCAACCTGTACCCGGACCCGGACGACCCGTACACGACGAAGTTCAGCGTGGAGAGCACCGTGCAGGCCTACCTCGACGCCGGGGTGCCGTCGCGCAAGATCACGCTCGGGCTCGCGTTCTACGGCCGCGGCTGGCAGAACGTGACCAACGGCGGCAAGAACGGCGAGTGGCAGGCCGCGGGTGGTGCGGCGCCGGGCCAGTTCCCGGAGGAGTCGGGCACGCGCGGGTACGCCAACCTCGTCGCGTCCGTGCCGAACTGCACCGTCTACCACGACGAGGTGGCCGTGGCGACGTCCTGCTACACCGGCAACCAGTGGTGGACCTTCGACGACGCGTGGTCGATCCAGAAGAAGACCGCGTGGCTGAAGTCGAAGAACCTGCTGGGCGCGATGTTCTGGGAGATGTCGGGTGACCGCGGCCCGCTGATGGCCGCGGTCGACGCCGGACTCAGGTAGGTCAGTACTCCGACTCGTACAGGCCCTGCAGCTCGGTGAGCAGGGCCGACGAGTCGGGCAGCTGCTTGCCGTCCAGCGTGGTCACCCGCGTGATCTTGCGGACGCTGGAGGCGAGGAACACGCCGTCGGCGTCGTAGAGCTCGCCGGTCTGGACCGGCTCCACGAGCACGGTCCAGCCGGCGCGCTCGGCGGCGCGGAACAGCGCGTACTGCGTGGTGCCCGGCAGGATGCCGAGCTTCGACGGCGGCGTGACCAGCGTCTTGCCGCGCACGAGGACCACGGTGGAGGTCGGGCCCTCCAGCACGGAGCCGTCCGAGGTCGTGAAGACGACCTCGGCGGCACCGCGGCGCTCGGCCTCGCGGATCGCGGCCATGTTGATCGCGTACGACAGCGACTTCGCGCCCAGCAGCAGCCACGGCGCGCGGTCGGCGAGGTCCGGCTCGATGCCGCGGTCCAGCGTCACCGCGGCCAGGCCCTCGGCGCGCTGCTTGAGCACCTTCTGGCCGATCTCCATGCCCAGCGCGAAGCCGGTGCCGGTGCCGTCGCCGCCCTCGATGCCGCGGGTGTAGACGAGCTTGAGCGCAAACTCGCTGCCACCGGTCCAGTTGCCGATGACGAGCTCGACCGCGCGTTCGAACTCGGCGCGCGGCGGGACGGGCATGTCGAGCATCGCCGCCGACCGCTCCAGGCGGTCCAGGTGCGGCGACAGCTCACGGGGCTTCCCGTCGACGACGAGGATGGTTTCGAACACGCCGTCGCCGCGCATGAGACCGAGGTCGTCCACGCGGATCTGAGGGGCGTCGGGGTCAGCGAGGGTTCCGTCGAGCAGTGCCAGCACGCGCATGGAGTGAGCCTACTAACATCGGTGTCGTGGAGACCGCAAGAGGCCTGCGCAAAACGCTGCACGACCGCGGCATGCGGATGACGCCGCAGCGCCAGCTCGTGCTGGACGCGGTCAGGCTCCTGGGCCACGCGACCCCGGAGCAGATCTGCCAGCGCGTCCAGGAGACCGCGCCGACGGTCAACATCACCACGATCTACCGCACGCTCGACCTGCTCGACCGGCTCGGGCTGGTGCGGCACACGCACCTCGGGCACGGCGCGCCCAGCTACTCCGTGGACGAGCACCAGCACGTGCACCTGGTCTGCCACGTCTGCGGCCGCGTCGACGAGATCCCGTGCGAGCTGATGGAGCCGTTGGCCGGAACATTGCGGCAGCGCGACGGGTTCGAACTGGATGCGAGCCACCTCGCGCTGTCCGGCACGTGCCGCGACTGCCTCAAGCAGGAGCAGGAGACCGAGTGAGCTTCCCAGGAGCCGTCCCGCCGCCAGACGATTCCACCGATGCCGGCGTCGCCTGGCACTACGGCGACCCGTTCGCCGAACAGCGCTCGGCCGCCCGCTCGGTCGTCGTCGTGGACCGCTCGAACCGCGGGATCATCGCGGTGCCCGGCGCGGACCGGCTGACCTGGCTGCACCAGCTCACCAGCCAGCACTTCGAGCAGCTCGGCGAGAACGCGGGCACCGAGGCGCTGATCCTCGACGCGCAGGGCCGGCTGGAGCACCACATGGTGGTCGCGAACGTCGGCGGCACCGTGTTCCTGGACGTGGAGCAGGTCGACGGCCTGCTCGCGTACCTCAAGAAGATGGTCTTCTGGTCGAAGGTCGAGCCGCGGGACGCCTCCGCCGAGTTCGCGCTGCTGTCGGTCATCGGGCCGGACGCGGCCGCGGTGCTGGAGAAGGTCGACGTGCCGGTGCCCGCGGACGTCACGGCACTGGGCGACGGGTTCGTGCGGCGCAGGTCGTGGCCGGGCCACGGCTCGTTCGACCTGCTGGTGCCGCGTGCCGACCTGGCCGCGTGGTGGCAGCGGCTCACCGACGCGGGCGCCCGTCCGGCCGGCAGCTTCGCGTTCGAGGCGCTGCGGGTCGAGGCGCTGCGGCCCCGGCCGGGCATCGACACCGACGAGCGCACGATCCCGCACGAGGTGAACCTCGTCGAGCCCGCCGTGCACCTGAGCAAGGGCTGCTACCGCGGCCAGGAGACGGTCGCGAAGGTCCACAACGTGGGACGGCCGCCGCGCCGGATGCTCCTACTCCACCTGGATGGTTCTGCCGACGGCCAGCCGGAGACCGGCGACCCGGTCCTGCTGGACGGCCGCACGGTGGGCCGGGTGGGCAGCGTTGTGCAGCACCACGAGCTCGGACCGGTCGCGTTGGCTCTGGTCAAACGGTCTGTACCGGTCGAGTCGGACCTGGTCGCGGGTGCCGAGGACCGCCAGGTGCCGGCCCGCATCGACCCGGACTCGGTGCCGCCGGACACGCCCGGCCTGGGCCGGGAAGCTGTTCGCAACCTGAGGGGTTGACGCCCTAAAGTCCGGGTCATGTCCCTGGGCACGCTCATCACCGTCGCTCCCACCGGAGCGGAGCACGCGAAAGCCGACGTCCCGGCACTCCCGGTGACCCTGGAGGAGCTGGTCTCGACCGCGCGGAGCTGCGAGCAGGTCGGCGCGGCGATGATCCACGTCCACATCCGCGGCGCGGACGCGAAACCGTCGCTCGACCTCGGTCTGCTGAAGGCGGCGGTCGAGGCGTTGCGCGCCGAGACCGGCCTCGTGGTCCAGCTCTCCACCGGCGGGTCGGTGCACGACCCCGAGGCCGACCGGCTGCGCGTGCTGGAGGCGATGCCGGACTCGGCGTCCTGCACGATGGGAACGGTCAACTTCGGCGACGACGTGTTCATGAACCGCTGGGAGTTCATCGTCGCGTTGCACAAGGGCATGCAGGAACGCGGCATCGTGCCCGAGTACGAGATCTTCGACCTCGGACAGCTGGCGTCGCTGAAGCGGCTGCTCGACCAGCACGGCCTGCCCGCGGGCGGGCACGTGCACGTCGACCTCGTCATGGGGGTGCCCGGCGGCATGCCGGGAGACGCCGCGACGCTGGTTGCCGCAGTCAACGCTCTGCCGGACGGGGCAACGTTCTCCGCCACCGGGATCGGCCGGACCACGCTTCCCGTGATGTTCACCGCATTGGGAGCGGGTGGCCACCTCCGCGTGGGTATGGAAGACACGATCAGCTATTCGCGAGGCGTGCCCGTGCGGGACAACGCACAGCTCGTCGCCCGTGCCGCGGGCCTCGCGAAGATCGCGCAACGGCCACCGTTGTCGCCCGATGAGGCACGCAAGCTCCTCGGCGTGCACATTTGAGACAACTTTGGTGCATGGGATGTGTTGGCGGGTGAGGAGGATCTACCGCAGGATGGACACGTGATCGAGGTGCGTCCTGGCGGGCGCCGCCGAATCGACCGGGTGCTCGCCCCTGACTACACGGAGGGCGTCGAGCAACGCCCGCTCGTCGAGGTGCGCGAACTGCGGGACGAGGCCGCGCAGGAAGAGACCGACCTGTCCTACCTGCGGCGGCTGCTGCACGCGCGGATCGACATCGTGCGGGCCGAACAGCAGCGCCGCAGCTCCGGCGGCTCGGCGGTGGTCGAGCAGCTGGCCACGATCCTCTCCTCGAACGCCGTGGGGCCGGCCACCGGCCTCGGCCGGTACCAGACACATGAGCCCTCACGCGCTGATGCGCACCAACGGCACGTGGAAGCGCTCATCTCCGATGTCGACCTCTCCGACGTGAGCAAGTTGTCCGACGAACGCCTCGGCGAGGTGCTGGAGACGTTCATCTCGGAGGAGGCCTCCGTGTCGGTGCGGCGGCGGGAGGTCCAGGTGGTCGTGGACCGGCTCAACGCCGAGATCGCGTCCCGCTACCAGCGCGGCAGCGCGTCGGTGGACGAGCTGCTGGCCGCGGAGCGCGGGCACCACCGGCCCAAGCGCTGACTCCCACAGTCTGGGAGGGTCGTTCCACTTTTTGGGCGGCGGACCTAGCGTGCCCCCATGGGGTACCGCTGGGTCGTGCTGTTCGTCGGGGCGTTGGCGCAGGGCACGAACGCCGCCGTCTTCCTCGGCCTCTCGGCCGTCAGCCCTCAGCTGCGTGATCACTTCGGCCTGACGTTGCCCCAGGTGGGGCTACTGCTGGGCGCGGTCAACCTGGGCACGATGATCGCCTTGGTGCCGTGGGGCCTCTTCGCGGACAACCGCGGCGAACGGCTCACCATGACCATCGGCGGCATCGGTGCCGCCGCCTGCCTGCTCGGCGTCGCGGTCGGCAACGCGTGGCTCGCGGGCGCCGCCCTGCTCGGCGCCGGGCTCTTCGGGGCCAGCGTGAACGCCGCCAGCGGCCGTGCGGTGATGTCCTGGTTCCCCACCGGCCGGCGCGGCTTCGCGATGGGCGTGCGGCAGACCGCGACCCCGCTCGGCGCCGCGCTCACGGCCGCGTTCCTGCCCGGCATCGCCCTCGCGTCGGGTGTTCCGGCGGCGTTCGTGGCGCTGGCGTCGGTGACCGGTGCCGTGGCCCTCGCGGTGGCGCTGCTGGTCCGTGAACCGCCGGGGGCCACCCGCGGTGGCGGCGCGCACGGGCTGGTGCTGAAGGACCCGAAGCTGCTCCGCCTGACCGTGGCCAGCGGGCTGCTGGTCGTTCCGCAGTTCACGGCCGCCACGCTGCTGGTGCCGCTGCTACACGAGCACCGCGGGCTGGCCGTCACGACGGCGGCCGTGGTGTTCGGCGTCGCTCAGGCACTCGGCGGCGCCGGCCGGCTGGCCGCGGGCGTCTGGTCGGACCGGGTGGGCAGCCGGGTCGGGCCACTGCGGGTGCTCGCCGTGGTGATGGCGGCGGGCTTCGTGCTGACCGCCGTGCTGGACCAGGCGCCGTTGCCCGTGCTGGTGGCGGTGCTGGTGCCGACCGCCGTGGTCGCGCTGGCGTGGAACGGGCTGGCCGTCACCGAGGCGGGCGAGCTGGCTCCGCCTGGCCGCAGCGCGACCGCGATCAGCATGCAGAACACCTCGAACTACCTCAGCGCGACGATCACGCCCGCGGTGTCGGCGTCGGTCGCCGTGCACGTGGGCTGGCCTGCGGCGATGCTGCTCGCGGCGGTGGCGTCGGCGGCCGGCTGGGCGCTGCTTCAGCCGTGGCGTTCGCGGCGGGCCAGCTCGCCCCAGAACTCGCGCAGCGACTCGTAGCGCAGCGCGACCTCCTCGGCGTCGCCGGTCTCCAGCGCGTCGACGATGGCGTTCACGTCGGCGGCGGAGGAGTCCTCCAGCAGGTCCTTGTCGTTCAGCAGCTGGACCAGGCCGCCGTAGTCGAGCTCGACCGCCGAGTGCGGGTGGAAGTGCTCCAGCCAGCGGCCGGTGTCGGCGAGGACCTTGGCCGGGCCGTCCTCGCCCAGCGCGGTCTTCACGACCTTCAACGCCCGCGCGACCCGCCGGCGTGCGTCGGCCATCGCGACCCGCCAGGAGACCTGCCGTTCCGGGTCGTCCTGGGCGCTCGCGAGCACCACGCGCCGCTGGGCGGGGTCGACCAGGGCGAACCACGGCAGCGGCACGGTCCAGGTCGTGGAGATCACGTGCACGGCCCCCGCGGCGAGCTCGGCCATCACGGCGGACGCGCGCGTCCTGACCGTCTCCGGCGCGATCCCGAGGGCCGCGTCCTGCAGAACGGGCGGGGAAGACGCCAGGAAGCCCACCAGAGCCGCCGCGGACCGCGCCCTGAGGTCCAGCGGGCAGACGAGGGGTCCCGGCCCCACACGGGCCGCGTCGGACGTCGGCACCTCGGCCGGACTGATGGTCATCACTTCGACGTGCGAGCCGCCCGGGAGCAACTTCTTCGCCAACTGTGATCGCAACCACAGCTCCCGTTCCCGGTCACCGACCTCGGCACGGGGGACAGGGCCCGTATCCAGGGCTTTTCGCACCTTGTCCGCTAGCGGTGCGTCCAAAACCGATAACGGTTCGTACACCCGCAGGTAGGCGACGAACGGTCTGGGCACGTGTGCATCCTCCCACGCGAGGGGGGCCGGGAGATTTGGCGGTACGTGTCACGCCTACCGCGTCGCGAGGAACCCCATCGGCACGGTACGGTAGTTACCAGGAACTAGTTGTCGAGACGAGTGGGGCCGCCGTTCCCCCGGCCGCCCCCGTCCCTGTGCGAGGGGGTCGAGCCATGGGGCGCGGCCGAGCGAAGGCCAAGCAGACGAAGGTCGCCAGGGAGCTCAAATACAGCTCTCATGAGACCGACTTCGCTGCGCTGCAGCGTGAGCTGTCTGGTGGCGAAACGTCGCCGAACGGACGTGGTGGCGATGACAGCCACGACGATCCGTACGACGACTACGACGACTACCGTCGCTGAATCCAGCCTGAGGAGTTCAAGGGTTGGGTGGCTGGTTGATCAGCCACCCAACCCTTGAACTCTGAGGGCTGCTCAGAACGCCCTGGCGTACTGCCTCGGTGCCCGGACCTCCACACCCAACTGCTGTGCCGCGTGCAGCGGCCAGTACGGGTCGCGGAGCAGTTCGCGCGCGAGCAGGACCAGGTCGGCGGAACCGTCCGTCAGAACTTGTTCGGCCTGCTTCGCCTCGGTGATCAGGCCGACCGCACCCGTGGGCACGTCTGCCTTGCGTCGAACGGCTTCGGCCAGCGGCACCTGGTAGCCGGGCCCGATCGGGATTTCCGCCTGCGCGACGTTGCCACCACTGGACACGTCGATCAGGTCCGCACCCGCGGCCTTGAGCGCCTGCGCCAGCACCACGCTGTCGTCGGCAGTCCAGCCGTCGTCGACCCAGTCGGTACCGCTGATCCGGACGATCACCGGCACCTCCGGCCCGACGGCGGCCCTGACCGCGGCGGTGACCTCGACGGGCACGGCGATGCGTTCTTCCAGGCTGCCCTCGTTCGTCAGCGGCGAGTAGTACTCGTGCAGCAGGTAGCCGTGGGCGGCGTGGATCTCGAGCACCTCGAACCCGGCCCTGACCGCGTTCAGCGCGCCGTCGACGAACGCCTTGACGATCGCGGTGTGGTTGGTGATCTTCTCCGGCTGGTTGCCACCGGGGAACGGCTCGGTCGTGGGCGCCACCGGCACCCAGTCACCGATCGCCTTGCGCCCGGCGTGCCCGAGCTGGATGCCGGGGACGCTGCCCTGGTCCTTGACGAACCTCGTGACCCGCTGCCAGGCCGCGACCTGCTCGTCGTTCCAGATGCCGGTGTCCTGCGGCGAGATCCGGCCCTCCGGCGCGACCGCGGTCGCCTCGGCGATGACCAGACCGGCGCCGCCGACCGCGCGTGACCCGAGGTGGACGAGGTGCCAGTCGGTCGGCACGCCGTCCTCCGCGGTCACCGAGTACTGGCACATCGGGCTGACCGCGATGCGGTTGGGCAGCGTGACCGAGCGCAGGGTCAGCGGGGAGAAGAGCAAGCTCACGAGGGCTCCCTAGAACGTTCGTAGACCTAACTAAATGTTCAAGGGAGCGGCTCGGCGCGTTGTTCCCGGCGGGGTGGTTGTCTCAGTCACTGGGCGGTGACGCAGCGGTACGGCCGGCGGTCAGCCCATGTAGCGGACCTGCCTGGCCTTGCCCTCCAGCACCTCGTCCCTGGCCGCCGCGATCTCCGCCCGGTGTGAGACCTCCGGCACACCGACCTCCCACCACGCCCCGGCCTCCGTCCATGCCGACGGGTGCGTGCGGATCACCACGACCGCCGGGCGCCGTTCGCCGGCCGCCACCTCGCGGGCCTTGCGGTAGGCGCCCTCCAGGTCGGCGAGCGAGTCCGCCGGGAACACCGCGCAGCCCATGGCCGCCGCGTGGGCGGCGAAGTCGGTGCGCGGCGGGTCGGTGTGGACGGTGCGGCAGTCGGCGTAGAGGTTGTTGAAGCCGGTGCCGCCCTGGCCGGTCTGCAGGCGGTGGATGACCGCGTAGCCGTCGTTGTCGCAGACCACGGCGACGAAGCCGTGGCCGGCGAAGGCCGCGGAGAACAGTTCGGAGTTGAGCATCAGGTACGAGCCGTCGCCGAGCAGGGTGGTGACGACGCCCGAGGTGTGCGCGATCGCGGCCCCCCAGGCGCCGGCCAGCTCGTAGCCCATGCACGAGAAGCCGTACTCGACGTCCATGGTGGCCTCGCCGGTGGCGCGCCAGCCGCCGATGAGCTCGCCGGGGAGGCCGCCGGACGCGGTCATCACGTAGTCGGTGGGGGCGGAGCAGTCGTTCACCACGCCCACGACCTGGGCATACGTGGGCAGGCCCTCCGACGGGGAGCGCAGCGAGGTGATGTGCGCGTCCCACTTGCCGCGCTCGCCGGCGGCCCGCCGGGCCCAGTCGGCCGGCGCCTGCCAGGAGCCGAGGACGTCGGTGAGCTCGCGCAGGCCCTCGTCGGCGTCGGCGACCAGGGCCGACGAGCCGTGTTTCACGGCGTCGAAGCGGGCGGTGTTCAGCGACAGCAGGTGGACGTCCGGGGAGAAGACGGTCCAGGACGCGGTGGTGAAGTCCTGCAGGCGCGTGCCGACGGCGATGACCAGGTCGGCCTCGCCCGCCAGGACGTTCGCCGAGGTCGAGCCGGTGATGCCCAACGGGCCCGCGTGCAGGGGGTGGTCGTGGGGGACGAGCGTGCGGCCCGCGGTGGTCTCGGTGATCGGGATGCCGTGCTGTTCGGCGAAGCGCAGGGCGCGGCCCGCGGCACCGGAGTAGCGGACGCCGCCGCCGAGCACCAGCAGCGGGCGGGACGCCGAACGGATCGCGCGTGCGGCATCGGCCAGCGAGTGCAGGTCGGGGCGGGGGCGCACCAGGCGGTGCACCACGGACTTGAACAGCGACTCCGGGAAGTCGTAGGACTCGGCCTGCACGTCCTGCGGCAGCGCCAGCACGACCGGACCGCAGTCGGCCGGGTCGGTCAGGACGCGCGCGACCTGCGGCAACGTCGACAGCAGCTGTTCGGGGCGGGTGATGCGGTCGAAGTAGCGGGAGACGGCGCGGAAGGCGTCGTTCACCGTGGCGGTGGGGTCGTGGAAGTGCTCGACCTGCTGCAGCACCGGGTCGGGGGCGCGGCCGGTGAACGTGTCGCCGGGCAGCAGCAGCAACGGCAGGCGGTTGGCGTGGGCGACGCCGGCCGCGGTGACCATGTTCAGCGCGCCGGGGCCGATGGACGAGGTGGCGACGCCGACCTGGCGGCGGTGCGTGGCCTTGCCGATGCCGACCGCGGCCAGTGCCATGCCCTGCTCGGTGTGGCCGCGCCAGACCGGGATGCGGTCGCGGACCTCCTCCAGCGCGGTGCCGATGCCGAGCACGTTGCCGTGGCCGAAGATCGCGAACACGCCGGGGAACAGCGGCGCGTGCGAGCCGTCGAAGAGCTCGGTCTGCTGGGCGAGCATCCAGCGGACCAGCGCCTGTGCGGTGGTGAGCTTCATTCGACCCGCCCCTCTGCGGTGGTGACCGGGCAGCGCGGGTCGAGCTCCTGCGCGGCCCAGCTGTCGCGGACCCAGGTGTGCGCCGGGTCGTCGCAGAACGCCATCGAGCGCTCGGCACCCGGCCCGGCCAGCACGTTCAGGTAGTACATGGGGTAACCCGGCGCGGCGACGCACGGACCGTGGTAGCCGCGCGGGATCAGGAAGACGTCGCCGTCGCGCACGGTCACGTCCTCGTCGATCGTGCCGTCATCGGTGTAGGTGCGGTGGAACCCGAAGCCGGTCCGCGACGGTGTCACGCCGTCCCGGCCGGCGATGCGGAAGTAGTAGATCTCCTCGTTCTCGACCTCGCACGGCTGCGAGGCGTCGTGCTTGTGCGGCGGGTACGAGGACCAGTTGCCGTCCGGGGTGATCAGCTCGCACGCGTTCAGCCGGTCCGCGTGGTCCCACACGCCCGGCACACCGAAGTTGGTGACCTGGCGGGTCGCGTTGCCCGCGCCGCGCACCTCGACCGGCACGCCGTCGGCCGGGCCGTACCGCGCGGACAGCCGGTTCTCACACCGCGCCATCGGCAGCGCGACCTCACAACCATCCACGGTGGACAGAACGACCGCGGCGTCGCGCGGCACGTACGCGAAGTCCGTGACGCGGGTGAACACCGAGTCACGGCCCCGCAGCTCGAACCGCTCACCCTCGACCTCGACCGCCAGCGAACCGGCCAGCGGCAGCACGAACGCCTCGAACTCACCGGTGTCGACCGTGCGCGAGCCGCCCGCCTCGATCCGCAGCACGCGCAGACCCGTGTAGGACCAGCCCGCGTCCTCCGGCGTCAGCGAGATGACGTCGGAACCGGTCGACAGTGTCCCGTGTGGACGGTGCAGCGTCATTCCGTGATCCCCTTCGCGGCGCGGAGGACTTCGGCGGCGGCGGCGACCGCGGCGGCGACGTCACCGTCCGGCGGGTAGAGCAGCGCCCGGCCGACGACCAGGCCGCGCACGGCGTCGTGGCGCAGCGAGCGGCCCCACGACGCGAGGTCATCCTCCGGCCGTGCGGACGGCACGCCGCCGAGGACCAACGCGGGCAACGCGGTGGTGTCCAGCACCACCTCCGGCTCTTCCGGTGCGGGCAGCTTCAGCCAGGTGTAGGCGGAGGTCGAGCCCAGCCCGGCGGCTACGGCCGAAGCGCGCGACAGGGCGGCGGCATCCTTCTGCAGCACCAGCTTGCCGTCGTGGTCACGCTTGTAGGGCAACGGTTCGACCATCGCCATCAGGCCGTGCTCGGCCAGTTCGGTGACGGCCCGCGCGCAGCCCTCCAACGTCGGGATCGTGCCGGGGTCGGAGTCGACCAGCCGCAGCAGCATCTTGCCGCCGTCGAGGCCGAACGTGGCGATGGACGACGCGTCGTAGGCGGTGAACCGGTCGTCGATCTCCCAGTCCGCACCGGCCAGACCACCGCGGTTCATCGAGCCGATGACCACCCGGTCGTGCAGGCCGTCCAGCAGCAACAGGTCCTCGATGACGTCCGGCGTGCCCAGCACACCGTCGACGTGCGGGTTGGCCAGCGCCGTCAGCAGCCGCGCCAGCAACGAACGCCGGTCCGCCATCGCGAGCGGGTCACCGCCCACGCCGAGAGCGCCGCGCGCCGGGTGGTCCGCCGCGACCAGGAACAGCGTGGACTTGCCGTTCAGCAGGGACTGCCGCCGCTTGCGCGTCTGGTAGGCCCGTCTGATCGAGCCGGGGTCCTCGGCACGCCGCCACAGCAGTTCACGCCACTGCCCATCAGTGATCACAGCAGTTCCTCGATCTCCCTCTGGTCGGGCATCGCGTCGGCGCAGGCCAGCCGGGACGCCACGAGCGCGCCCGCCGCGTTGGCGTAGCGGGCGATCTTCACCGGGTCCCACCCGGACAGCAGGCCGTGCGCCAGCGAGCCACCGAACGCGTCTCCGGCGCCGAGCCCGCAGACCACCTCGACGGGGTTCGGCTCGACGGTCCACCGGCCCTCCGGCGTGGCCACGAGCACGCCCTCGGCGCCCTTCTTCACCAGCGCCAGTGACACCCCGCGCTCCAGCAACCGGTCGGCCGCGAGGTCCGGGTCGGCGGTGCCGACGGCGACCTCGGTCTCGGTGCGGTTGCCGACGGCGACCGTGACGTGGTCGAGCATCCAGCCGATCTCGGTGCGCGCGGTCTCGGCGTCCGGCCAGAACATCGGCCGGTAGTCCAGGTCCAGCACGGTGTGCGTCCTGCGGCCGCGGTGTTCGAGCACCTTGCGCTGGGTCGCGCGGGCCGGTTCCGCGGACACGCCGGTTCCGGTCACCCACAGCAGCGGCACGTCGCGCACGACGTCCCACGGGACGTCGGCGTCGGTCAGGGTCAGGTCCGGCGCGGTCGGCAGGCGGTAGAACAGCAGCGGTGGGTCGGCGGGCGGGTTGAGCTCGCAGAACACCACCGGTGTCAGCAGTTCCGGCGCGGTGCCGACGTGCGCCGACGACACGCCGAAGCCCTCCAGCGCCTGGCGCACGTAGGTTCCGAACCCGTCCGGGCCGACCTTGGTCAGCACGGCGGAACGGCGGCCGAGCCGTGCGGCGGCGACCGCGACGTTGGTCGCGGTCCCGCCGAGCGACTTGGCGAACGTGCTGACGTCGGCCAGCGGGACGTCCGCCTGCTCCGGGTAGAGGTCGACCCCGACCCGGCCGACGGTCAGCACCTCCAGCGAGGTCACGCCTCGGCTCCCCGGAGCTCGTGCTCCAGCGCTTCGAGCTCGGCACCGCCGGCCATCTGCCGGGTCAGCTCCGCGACGTCGATCTCCGACTTCTCGTAGCTGCCCAGTGCCCTGCCGCGCTTGAGCAGCAGGAACCGGTTGCCCACCGGGTAGGCGTGGTGCGGGTTGTGGGTGATCAGCACGACGCCCAGGCCGCGGTCGCGGGCCTGTGCCACGTACTTCAGCACCACACCGGCCTGCTTGACGCCGAGTGCGGCGGTGGGCTCGTCCAGGATGAGCACCTTGGCGCCGAAGTGCACGGCGCGCGCGATGGCGACGCACTGCCGTTCGCCACCGGAGAGCGTGCCGACCGGCTGCTCCACGTCCCGCAGGTCGATGCCCATGTCGGACAACGCCTTCCTGGTGATCTCGCGGCCCTTGCGCCGGTCCAGGAACCCGAAGCGCGTGGTGGGCTCGGAGCCGAGGAAGAAGTTGCGCCACACCGACATCAGCGGCACGACGGCGAGGTCCTGGTACACGGTCGCGATGCCGCGGTCCAGTGCCTCGCGCGGTGACGAGAAGCGGATCTCCTCGCCCTCGACCCGGAACGTGCCCTGGTCGTGCTGGTGGACACCGGCCAGGACCTTGATCAGCGTCGACTTGCCGGCACCGTTGTCGCCGAGCACGCAGGTGACCTCACCGGCGTTGACGACGGTGGACACCTCGCTCAGCGCGATGACGCTGCCGTAGGTCTTGCCGATGCCCTCGGCCTCGATGAGCGGGGTCATCGCCTCACCCTTTCCGCGCGGCGGCGCAGCACGTTGTTGACCAGCACGGCGGCCAGCAGCATCACGCCGAGGAACAGCTGGAACCAGTCGCTGTTCCAGCCCGCGTAGACGATGCCCTGCCTGGCCATGCCGAAGATCAGCGCGCCGATCGCCGCGCCCACCGCGGAACCGAAGCCGCCGGTGAGCAGGCAGCCGCCGATCACCGCGGCGATGATGTACTTGAACTCCTCGCCGATGCCCTGGTTCGCCTGCACGCTCGCGTACCGCAGGATGTTGATCGAGCCGACGAGCCACGCGGCGAACGCCGTCGTCATGAACAGCAGGATCTTCGAGCGCACCACCGGCACGCCGACCGACCGCGCGTTCTGCGCGGCACCGCCGATCGCGAAGATCCAGTTGCCGAACCTCGTGCGCATCAGCACCACCGACGCGACGACCGTGAACAGCACCCACCAGATGATCGACACGTAGAAGCTCGTGCCGCCGATCTGGAACGTCGACGCGAAGACGAACCCGGCCGACTCGTATCCCGCCGCGTCGCGCATGCCGGAGACCTGCACGCTGCCGGTCACCAGCCGCGTGACACCGAGGTTGAGGCCCTGCAACGCGAGGAAGCTGCCGAGCGTCACGATGAAGCTCGGCAGGCCGGTGCGCATCACGAGCCAGCCGTTCAACGCGCCCACCGCCAGTGCGAAGGCGAGCGACACCAGCAACGACAGCCAGACGTCGAGTCCCAGCCGGGTGGCGAGGAGGGCCGTGACGAGCGCCGTGGACGCGGTCATGACACCGGCGGACAGGTCGAACTCGCCACCGATCATGAGCAGCGCCACCGCGACCGCCATGATGCCGAGCATGGACGCGTCGTCCAGCCAGTTGGCCGCACCGCCGATGCTGAGGAACTGCTCGGTGACCACGGAGAAGAACAGGAACACGAGCAGTGCGCCGAGCATGGCGCCGATCTCCGGGCGCTTGATCAGCTGATCGACGGCCCTGGGCCTGCTCAGCCGTTCGTCGGCAGCCGGTGGAGCTGTGGCCGTCACGGTCATCTCCCCGCCCTTCCCTACCTCTTGCCGTTCTTGGCGTACTCCGCGACCTTGTCCACATTGGACTTGTCGACGAAGCCGGGACCGGTCAGCACGGGCTTGCCGCCGCCGAGGGTGTTGGCGTTGTCGCGGTAGAGCTTGAGCATCACGATCGGCAGGTAGCCCTGCTGGTACTGCTGCTGGTCGACGGCGAACAGCACGTCACCGGCCTTGATCGCGCTGACCACGTCGGCGTTGAGGTCGAACGTCGCGACCTGCGCCTTGGAGCCCGCGCCCTTCGCCGCGCTGGCCGCGTTGACGGCGACCTGCGGGTTCAGCGCCAGCACGCCGTCGATCGAGGCGTCGGACTGCAGCTTGGCCTTGATCCGCGACTCGATGTCGGTCGGGTTGGAGATGTCGACCTGGAGGTTCTCCACCGCGCCGCCGAAACCGGTGCGGGCACCGTCGCAGCGCTGGTTGAGGCCCGTGTTGCCGGCCTCGTGGATCACGCACAACAGCTTGGTCCGGCCGGCGGCCTTGAGCTTCTTGCCGGCTTCCTCACCGGCGATCGACTCCTCCTGGCCGACGTGGGCCAGCGCACCGAACTCCGCGCTCTTCGCGCCGCCGGAGTTGATGGTGATGACCGGGATGCCCGCCTTGACCGCGGCCTCGACCGAGGTCTTCAGCGCGTCCGGGTTCGCCATCGACACCACGATGCCGCCGACCTTCTGCGACACGGCGTTGTCGATGAGCTTGGCCTGGGCGCCGGGGTCGCCGTCGGAGTTGTAGCTGACGCCGACGCCGAGCTGCTTGCCCGCGTCCTCGGCGCCGACCTTCACCACGCTCCAGAACGCGTCACCCGCGGTGCCGTGTGTGATGACGGAGACCTTGAGGTCACCGGTCGGGGCGCTGTTGTTCTGCGTGTTCTGGCTGTTCGTGCCAGTGGGACCGCTGCACGCGGCGAGTAGAGCAACTGCGAGAACTGCGCCCGCAGCGCTCGCACGGATGACCAGACGAGACTTCATCGTCTCCAGTCCCTTCAGAGGATCTTGCTGAGGTGCGCGAGGCTGCGCGCGGTGTCCTTCACGGGCTTGTCTTCAAGACTTCCGTGGTTGAGCCGCGTGTCCTGCTCAAGCACGAACCATCCGGTGTAGCCCGCCTCGTGGACGAGCTCCACCAGCGCTTGCACGTCCACGTCGCCGTCCCCGAGCGGCACGTAGATGCCCTGTTCCACGGCATCGGTGTAGCCGATCTCGCCGCTGCGCACCTTCGCCGCGACCTCGTCACGCACGTCCTTGAGGTGCACGTGACCGATCCGGTCCGGGTGGCGGCGCGCCAGCTCGACCGGGTCCGTGCCACCGATGAGCAGGTGGCCGGTGTCCAGGCAGAGCTGGAGATCGGAGTCCGCGAGGAACCGCTCGACCTCCGCCTCCCGCTCGACGTGGGTGCCCACGTGCGGGTGCAGCACGGTCCTGAGGCCGTGCCCGGCGGCGATCTCGCGGATGCTCGCGCAGGTGCCGACGAGGGTGGCCCACTCGTCGGCGGTGAGCTGTGGTCGTTCGTCGTAGCCGTCCAGGCCGGTGGCCGCGGCGAGCACGAGCACCTCGGCGCCACCGGCGCGCAGCACCCCGGCGACCCGGTCGGCCTCGGCGAGGGTGGCCTGCACGTCCGTGTGCAGCGTGACGGCGAGGAAGCCGCCGACCAGCGTCAGCCCGTGGCCGCTCAGGAGCGCCTTCAACGCCTCGGGCTGGGCCGGCAGGTAGTCCGGCGGGCCGAGCTCGGTGGCCGTGAGGCCCAGCGAGCGCATCTCGCTCAGCACCGTGTCGGCCGGGAGCACGGCACCCCAGCCGGGGACCTCGCACACGCCCCAGGAGATCGGTGCCCCCGCGATCTTCGCCATGCCTAGTTCCCCTCGATCCGAACCGGTGCGCCACTGCGGCGCGACTGCTCACACGCTTCAGCCAGGCGTAGGCTGATCAAACTCTGCCCCGCCGGTGACGGGTTCGCGACCTCGCCCGCGATGACCTGGGTGAACAGGTTCATCTCGTTGACGTACGCGCGGTGGAAGCGCTCGGGGAAACCGGGGTAGGCGTCCGGCCCGGCCACGTGACCGCCGGGCTCCAGCGAGTTCAGCGGCGTGCGCGCGTCGACGCCGGCGACCAGGGAGTCCCTGCTGCCCAGCACCTCAATGCGGTGGTCGTAGCCGACCGGGTCGTGCCGGCCGCCGGCCAGCGTGGCGTGCGCTCCGCCCGCGAACTTGAGCAGCACCACGGCGTTGTCCACGTCGTCGGCGTCCGCGAACGCCTGGTGCACCAGGACCGACCCGGACGCGTAGACCTCGACGACCGGCTCGCCGACCAGCCACGGCACGCAGTCCAGGTCGTGGATCAGCAGGTCGCGGAAGATGCCGCCGCTCGCGGGCAGGTAGGAGAAGTCCGGCGGGGTGGCGTCGTTGCCGACGGCCCTGACCAGGTAGATGTCGCCGACCTCGCCCGCGCGGATGCGCCGGTGCAGCTCGTAGATCGCCGGGTCGAACCGGCGCTGGAAGCCCACGAGCACCTCGACGCCGGACTTCTCGACGTCCTCGACCAGCGCGGCCATCTCGGCGACGTCGCTCGCGATCGGCTTCTCGCACAGCGTGGGCACGCCCCTGGCGATGGCCGCCCGCAGCATCTCCGGGTGGGTGTTCGTCGGGGTGGCGAGCAGGACGCCGTCCACGTTGCCGAGCAGCGTGGGGAGGTCGTCCACCGCCTTGGTGCCGGTGAGCTCCGCCGACGCCTGCGCGGCGCGACCGGGCACCGGGTCGAAGAGGAGCACCTCGTCGACCCGGTCCAGTGCGGCGAGGTTGGCCGCGTGCATGGTGCCGATCCGGCCGACACCCGCTACTCCGATCCGCATCGCGCGTTTCCCCTGTTCGTAGCTGAGTTCTGTTAGAGCGCTCTATTGGTTGGAGCGCTCTAATGCTGTAGCTTGCGTCACACGGGTGTCAAGGGTGCGTTTCCGGCCCGTGACGTGAGGGGAGGTGTTGCCGGTGGTCAGGCCGACGATGGAAGACGTCGCCCTGCGCGCGGGGGTCTCCCGCGCACTGGTGTCACTGGTGATGCGCAACTCACCCAAGGTGAGCGAGGCGCGACGCACCGCTGTGCTGAAGGCCGCGGAGGAGCTGGGGTACTCGCCGCACGCCATGGCGCGGTCGCTGGCCTCGCGCACGTCGACGGTGCTCGGCGTGATGGTGTCCGACCTGCACAACGCGTTCTTCGCCGAGGTCGTCGACGGCATCGACGAGGTGGCGCGCGACCAGGGGTTCGACATCATCATCAACACCGGCGGTCGCTCGCCCGCCCGTGAACGCCGGGCCCTGGAGTCGCTGCTGTCCTTCCGCCCGGCCGGCCTCGTCCTGCTGTCACCGGTCGTACCGGCGACGGCGATCGGCAAGGCGGCGGAACAACTTCCGGTCGTGCTGGTCGCGCGGTCGTCACGCGTGTCCACTGTGGACACCGTCAACGACGACGGCGAGCAGGGCGCACGACTGGCCGTCGACCACCTGGTCTCGTTGGGGCACAAGCGCATCGCCCACCTCGACGGGGGCGAGGGCTCGCAGGCCGGTCCACGGCGGCGCGGGTACGTCGCCGCGATGGCGGCACACGGGCTGGCGCCGCAGGTCGTGCCGTCCGAGTACACCGACGCGGCCGGCGCGCGTGCGATCCGTTCGCTGATCGAGGACGGCGCCCTGCCCACGGCCATCCTGTCCTGCAACGACTTCAACGCGGTCGGCGCCATCTCGGCCCTGGAGGACGCGGGTCTGCGCGTCCCGGCCGACGTGTCCGTGGTCGGGTACGACAACACGTCGCTGGCGGCGCTGCGCCACGTCTCGCTGACCACGATCGACCAGCCCCGTGCCGAGTTCGGCCGGTTGGCCGCCGGGGCGCTGCTGCAGCGCGTCCGCGAAGAGCGCACTGAACCCGTGCGCCACCTCCTCAACCCCTCGCTCGTAGTCCGCACCACGACAGCTCCCCCAGGAGGACCGCGTTGAGCACCATCCCCCACTGGATCGACGGCGCCCGCACCACGGGGGTGTCGTCGCGCACGTCCGACGTCTTCGACCCGGCGACCGGAGCGGTGGCCAAGCAGGTCGTGCTCGCCGAGCAGGCCGACGTCGACCTCGCGGTGTCGTCCTCGCTGAAGGCCGCGCAGTCCTGGTCGGAGTCGTCGCTGTCGACGCGCTCGCGGATCCTGTTCGCCTACCGCCACCTGCTGCACGAGGCACGCGACGAGCTCGCGGCGATCATCACGTCCGAGCACGGCAAGGTGCTGTCGGACGCGGCCGGTGAGGTGCAGCGCGGCCTGGAGGTCGTGGAGTTCGCGTGCGGCATCCCGCAGCTGCTGAAGGGCGAGCACTCCGAGCAGGTGTCGCGCGGCGTCGACGCGTACTCGCTGCGCCAGCCGCTGGGCGTGGTCGCGGGCATCACGCCGTTCAACTTCCCGGTCATGGTGCCGATGTGGATGTTCCCCATCGCCATCGCCTGCGGGAACACGTTCGTCCTCAAGCCGTCCGAACGCGACCCGTCGGCGTCGGTCCGCCTGGCGGAGCTGTTCCAGGAGGCCGGACTGCCCGACGGCGTGCTGAACGTGCTGCACGGCGACGCCTTCGCCGTCAACGCGCTGCTGGACCACCCGGACGTCGCGGCCGCCTCGTTCGTCGGCTCCACCCCGATCGCACGGCACGTCTACGCGCGCGGCACGGCGACCGGCAAGCGCGTGCAGGCGCTGGGCGGCGCGAAGAACCACATGGTCGTGCTGCCGGACGCCGACCTCGACGTGGCCGCCGACGCCGCCGTGTCCGCGGGCTACGGCTCCGCCGGCGAGCGCTGCATGGCGATCTCGGTGGTCGTGGCCGTGGGCTCCGCGGGGGACGAACTGGTCGACAAGATCGCCGCTCGCACCCGTGAGCTGCACCCGGCCGTGCTGCCCGGCACCGATCCCGCCGCCCAGATGGGCCCGCTGGTCACCGGCGCGCACCGGGACCGCGTCCGGTCCTATGTGGACGCCGGTGAGGCGGCGGGCGCCACGCTGGTCGTCGACGGCCGCGGGTACGCCCCGGAGGGCCACCCGGACGGCTTCTGGCTCGCACCGACGCTGTTCGACCACGTCACCAGCGACATGACGATCTACACCGACGAGATCTTCGGGCCGGTGCTGTCGGTCGTGCGCGCCGAGACGTTCGAGGACGCCCTCGCCCTGGTCAACGCCAACCCCTACGGCAACGGCACCGCGATCTACACCGGTGACGGGCTGGCGGCCCGCGAGTACCAGCGGCGCGTGCACGTCGGCATGGTCGGCATCAACGTGCCGATCCCCGTGCCGATGGCCTACTACTCGTTCGGCGGGTGGAAGGACTCGCTGTTCGGCGACACGCATGTGCACGGCGCCGAGGGCGTGAAGTTCTACACCCGCGCCAAGGCGATCACGGCCCGATGGCCGCAGCAGCACGGCGTCAACCTCGGCTTCCCCACCCACGGCTGACCCGTTCGGCCGTCTCGTCCGCCACCGGCACCGACCGCGTTCCTGGTCGTGCGCGGTGCATGAGAAAGCCCCCGCCGGGAGAGCGGGGGCTTTCTCGTGACGTGGTCAGGCGTCGATCTTCTCGCGTTCCGGTGCCGTCGTGGCGGGCGGCTTCGGCAGGAACCTCCTGAGCAGCGGGAAGAACACGATCAGCAGGATCACGACGTAGACGATCACGGCCATCGGGGTGTTGACGAGGCCGGTCAGCGAGCCGTCGGAGAGCTGCAACGCGCGGCGCATCTGCTGTTCCGCGGCCGGGCCGAGGATCACGCCGATGATGGCCGGCAGCACCGGCAGGCCGTAGCGGCGCATCGCGAAGCCGAGCACGCCGATCACCAGCATCAGCAGCAGGTCGAAGATGTCCGCGTTGACCGCGTACGCGCCGACGGAGGCGAAGAACAGGATGCCCGCGTAGAGGTACGGGCGCGGGATGCGCAGCAGCTTCGCCCACAACGGCGCGAGGGGCAGGTTCAGCACCAGCAGCAGCGTCAGGCCGATGAACAGCGACGCGATCAGCGCCCACACCAGGTTGGCCTCGCGCTGGAACAGCAACGGGCCGGGCTGGATGCCGTACTGCTGGAACGCGGCCAGCATGACCGCCGCGACCGCCGTGGTGGGCAGGCCGAGGGTCAGCATCGTGACCAGGGTGCCCGCGGCGGACGCCGAGGCCGTCGACTCCGGGCCGGCCACGCCCTCGATGGCGCCCTTGCCGAACTCGTCCTTGTGCTTGGAGAGGCGCTTCTCGGTCACGTACGACAGGAACGTCGGGATCTCCGCGCCACCGGCTGGGATCGCGCCGAACGGGAACCCGATCACCGGGCCGCGCAGCCACGGCTTCCAGGTGCGCTTGAGGTCCGCCTTCGACAGCCACGGGCGGCCGACCGGGATCGGCTCGAAGGCCTTGCGCCGCAGGTGCGCCGCGACCCACAGGGCCTCGCCGACCGCGAACAGCGCCACAGCCACGACGACCACGTCGATGCCGTCGGCCAGGTGCAGCGAGCCGAAGGTCAGGCGCTGCTGGCCGGTCATCTCGTCCAGGCCGACCAGTCCGAGCGTGAGGCCGATCAGCAACGACGCCACGCCGCGGATGCGGGAGGCGCCCAGCACCGAGGTGACCGCGATGAACGCCAGCACCATGATCGCGAACAGGTCCGGCGCGCCGATGTCGACGGCGTGCTTGGCCACGAACGGCGCGAGCAGCACGATCAGCAGTGTGCCGATGATGCCGCCGGTGAAGTGGCCGATCGCGGCGGCGGCAAGCGCTTGCGCGCCACGTCCCTTGCGGGCCATGGGGTTGCCCTCGAAGGCCGTGACGACCGCCGCGCTCTCACCCGGTGTGTTCAGCAGGATCGACGTCGTGGAGCCGCCGAACATGCCGCCGTAGTAGATGCCCGCGAACATGATGAACGCGCCGGTCGGCTCCATGCCGTAGGTGACCGGCAGCAGCAGCGCCACCGCCATGGCCGGGCCGATGCCCGGCAGGACGCCGATCGCGGTGCCCAGGAGCACGCCGATCGCGGCCATCAGCAGGTGTGTCGGCGTCAGCGCGGTCGCGAAGCCGTCGAGCAGTTGTTCCACCTAGAACACCTCCATCAGCGGGCCGCCGGGCAGGGGGACGCCGAGCAGGTTGTTGAACACCAGGAACGTCACGATCGACATGCCGGCCGCGATCAACGGGTCGCGCACCAGGTTGCGGCTGCCGAGCGCGTAGGCCGCGCCCCAGAACAGGATCGCGCCGGAGATCGGGAACCCGACCACGCCGATCAGCGCGGCGTTGGCGAGGAAAGCACCGCACAGCAACAGGACCGTGCGCCAGTCGGCGGGTGCGGACAGGTCGACGTCCTCACCACCCTCGGCCTCGCCGCGGCCGCCGCGCAGCACGTCGCGGGCCAGCAGGACCGCCACGACCAGCAGCAGCGAGCCGACCAGGATCGGCACCGCCTTGGGGCCGACCGGTCCGCGCTGGGCGAAGTCGGTGGGGATCCGCACCGCGTCGCTGAGCACCAGCACGCCGAGCACGACCAGCAGGGCGCAGATGCCCAGCTCGGAACGTTCGCGCAGCCAGCCCGCGGCCCCCTGCCGGGGCCGTTGTCCCGTCGTGGTCGTCATGCGAGCCCCAAGTCCTTGAGCACCGTTGCCACCCGCTTGTTCTCGTTGTCGAGGAAGGTCCCGAACTCGTCGCCCGGCGCGAACGCGTCGGTCCAGCCGTTGCGCTGCAAGGCTTCCGACCACTGCGGCGTCTTGTGCATCCGCGCGAACAGGTCCACGAGCCGGTCGCGGTCGGTCTGCGTGATGCCCGGCGGCGCGACGATGCCGCGCCAGTTGGTGAACTCGACGTCCACGCCCGCCTGCCGCAGCGTCGGCGCGTCGACGCCCTGGATGCGGTCCTTGCTGGTCACCGCGAGCACCCGCAGCGTGCCGGCCTGGATCTGGTCGCGGTACTCGCCGACGCCGGAGACGCCGAACGCGACCTTGCCGCCCAGGACGCTGGCCAGCAGCTCACCGCCACCGTCGAACGGGATGTAGTTCACGGTCCTGGGCGGCAGGCCGACGGCCTTCGCGATCAGCATCGGCGCCAGGTGGTCAGGGCCGCCCGGTGCCGAACCGCCGCCGACGGTCACCGTGCCCGGGTTGGCCTTCCACGCATCGACCAGCTGTTTCATCGACGTGTACGGCGAGTCCCTCGACACCACGACGATGTCCGGTTCCTCGATCAGCTTCGCGATCGGGGTGGTGTCGAGCAGCGAGTTCGGCGACTTGTTCGTGTACACCGCGCCGACCACGCCCAGACCCATCGACATGATCATCTTGCCGTTGCCGCGCTCACCGACCGTGCGCCCGAGGCCGACCGTGCCGCCGGCGCCGGGCAGGTTGAACACCTCGGCGTTGCGCAGCAGGTCAGCGTCCTCCATGGCCTTCGCCGCGGTGCGCGCCGTGATGTCGTACCCGCCGCCCGGCTGGTTCGGCACGAGGACGCGCAGCGTCCGCACCGAGGCCGTGTCGCTGCTGTCCGCACCCGGCGTCAGCAGCGGTGGCACCAGCAGGACGGCGAGCAACGCCGTCGCCACCGCCACCCACACCTTCACCGACACTGTGATCCCCGCCTCTCGTCCGCGTGGTTGGACATGTTGCTCTCGTGTAAACCTTGATGTCGCTCTTGCGCTTCTAAGGTTTCTTTCGGTCTTTCTGGTCAGAGCCCGATCACGACGAGGGGAGGTCTGATGCGCCGCCGCCGATCCCTCGCCAGCCAGTTGCTCGTGTGGCAACTCGTAGTCGTCGTGTGCCTACTCTGCGCGGTGGGCGCGCTGACCGTCGTCCAGACGGGCCGCAACTTTCGCTCCAACGAGGAACGCCGGATGCTGTCCGTCGCGGAGAACGTCGCCGCCACGAGCGTCGTCCAGACGCAGATGGGCGACCGCGACCTGCTGGCACCGGCCGCGGAGACCGCGCGGAGCCTCTCCGGCGCCACCTACGTGCTGATCGTCGACCTGCGCGGCCGGATCCTCACCTCGCCCGACCCGGCGCAGGTCGGGTCCACTCTGGACCGGACGACGTCCGCGTTCGACGGCAGGGCGTGGGTCGGCACGGCCGGCGACTCGATCGAGGCGCACGTGCCGGTGTTCGCCGCGGACACCCGCAGGGTCAACGGGATCGTGGTCGCCGGCGCGCGCGAGCCGGGCATCTGGGAGGGTGCGCTCGACCAGCCGGTGGACGCGCTGCGGTACCTGCTGGTGGCGCTCGTCATCGGTGTCACGGGCTCGTTGTTGCTGGCGCGCAGGGTGAAGAACCAGACGCTCGGGCTGGAGCCGCACGAGATCACCGCGCTGGTGGAGAACCGCGAGGCGTTGCTGCACGGCATCCGGGAGGGTGTGGTCGGGCTTGACGCGCAGGACCGGATCACGCTGGTCAACGACCACGCGCGGGAGCTGCTGGCGTTGCCGGGGGACGCGGTCGGGCGGTCGGTGGAGGAGCTGGAGCTCAACGACCGGCTGCGCGACGTGCTGACCGGGCGTGCCACCGGCGTCGACCAGCTCGTGCTGCGGCAGGGGGTCGTGCTCACGTTGAACCGCATGCCGATCAAGGGCGCGGGCGCGGTCGTGACGTTGCGCGACCGCACGGAACTGCTTGCGCTGCAACACGAGCTGGACGCCTCGCAGCACGCGACCGACACGTTGCGGGCGCAGGCGCACGAGTTCGCGAACCGGCTGCACACCATCGCCGGGCTGATCGCGCTGAAGGAGTACGACGAGGTCAGCAACTACATCCACCAGATCAGCTCGGCGCAGGACCAGTGGCGCTCCGAGGTCAGCGAGTCGATCGGCGACCCCGCCGTGGCCGCGCTGCTGATCGCCAAGGCGTCGCTGGCCGCCGAGCGCGGCACGGCGCTGCGGCTGGACCCGGACAGCGTGCTGGGCCGCATCGACGAGGCGTTGTCCGCTGATCTGGTGATGGTGCTGGGAAATCTCGTCGACAACGCGTTGGATGCGCTGAGCTCGTTGAACGGCGACCGGAAGTGGATCGAGGTGGGTGTGGTGCAGGTGGACGACGGAGTCCAGGTCGTGGTCCGCGACTCCGGTCCGGGAGTCGCGCCGGAACTGGCGGAAGAGGTGTTCCGGCACGGGTTCACGACCAAGGCGGCATCGCACGGTGAACGCGGGATCGGGCTCGCGCTGATCCGGCGGGCCTGCCTGCGGCGCGGTGGTTCGGTGAGCGTGTCCGGTTCGGTGTTCACGGCGAGGCTGCCGTGGTGAAGCGGGTGCTGGTCGTGGACGACGACTTCATGGTGGCCAAGGTGCACAGCGGGTACGTCGCGCGCACGGCCGGGTTCGAGGTCGCCGGGGTCGCGCACACGGGCGCGGACGCGTTGCGACAGGTGGCGGCGCTCAAGCCGGACCTGGTGCTGCTGGACGTCTACCTGCCGGACATGAGCGGGCTGGACGTGCTGAAGTCGTTGCGCGCCAACGAGGACGTCGACGTCATCGTGATCACCGCGGCGACCGACGTGGACACCGTGCGCGGTGCGATGCGCGGCGGGGTGCTGCACTACCTGATCAAGCCGTTCGACTACGACGCGCTGCGCGACCAGCTCGCGCACTTCGCGTCGTTGCACGAGCGGCTGGACCGGCTCGGGTCGGCCGCGCAGGCGGACGTGGACCAGGTGTTCGGGGCCCGGCCGTCGTCGAAACCGTTGCTGCCCAAGGGGTTGACGCCGGAGACCGCGCGGCTCGTGGAGAACGCGCTGAAGTCGCACCCGGATGGGCTGTCGGCCTCGGAGTGTGCCTCTTCGACGGGTGTCGCACGGGTCAGCGCGCGCCGGTACCTGGAGCACTTCGTCTCCGCCGGACGAGCGGAGGTCCGGTTGCGCTACGGCGGAACCGGCCGGCCCGAACGGATCTACGCGTTAGTCCCAGGAGCCTGAACGGCCGCGCTTCGTCTGCGCGCGGCGCTTCTTGCCGGCGATGCGGCGTTCCTTCGAGCCCCTGGTGGGCTTGGTCGGCTTGCGCATCGGCGGCGGTGGCGCGGCCGCGGCGCGCAACAACTCGGCGAGGCGTTCGCGTGCGGCGGCGCGGTTCTGCAGCTGGGCGCGGTGCTCGGACGCGGCGATCGTGAGGACGCCGTCGACGAGCCGACCGGCCAGCCTGTCGAGCATCCTGCGCTTGAGGTGCTCGGGGACGCTCGGCGAGTTCATGAGGTCGAAGCTCAGCTCGACCCGGCTGTCGGCGGTGTTCACGCCCTGCCCGCCGGGGCCGCCCGACCTGGAGAAACGTTCGCGCAACTCGGACGCCGGCAGCACCAGCGTCCGAGTCACGGTCACGTCGTTCATGCCTCCAGGCTAAGCGGTCAGGCCCGGCAGTGTCGCGATCTTTATCAGCGCGGCCCGGTCGAGCACCGGCTCCGGCCTGGTCGCCGGGGCGTTCCAGTCCGGCACACCGGGGGCGTCGGCGAGGAAGGAGCCGATGTTCAGGCTGCGGATCTCGACATACGTGCCGTCGGGTCGCAACGCGCGCACGTCGTAGGCGTAGGCACCGTCCTCCCGGCGCGCGACGCCGGACCTGACCTTGACGCCGTTGACCTGCTCGATCCGGCAGTCGGTGCCCTCGACCGGCAGGCAGTCGGGCACGACCGCCGTGGGGTCGCGGTACAGCAGCACCGTCACCGCACCTGTGCCGCGCGCGTCGGTCAGCAGCGCCGAAGCCCTGTGGCGGCCGTCCTTCTCGACGAACCGCAGCGCGGTCGCCCCCGGCGGGTCCTGCGGCGTCACGCCGGCCGGCAGGACGTTCGCCTGCCGCAGCACGCGGGTGAGCTCGGCGTCGCGGCCGGAGGTGGCCGACGTCGCCGAGTCCGGTGCGGAGGCGAGCTGCGGCCGGGCCAGGTGCACGACCGTGCCCAGACCGACGACCAGCACCGTGACCAACGCGGTCGCGACGGCCGTGCGCCTGCGTGCGAGCTTCGTCCTGCCCGCGCGGATGACCTCGCTGCGGCGGATGTTCGACGCCGGCTCGTCCACCAGCAGCCCGCGCAACGCGGCGAGGCCCTTCGCGGCCTGGCTCTTCACCGTGCCCTCCGTCCTGCCGAGGATGCGGGCGGTCTCGGTGACGCTCAGGTCCTCCCAGTACCGCAGCACGACGACGGCGCGCTGCCCCGGTGGCAACGCGTCCAGCGCCTGTCGCAGGTCGGGGTCGGCCGCCTGGTCCTCGGGAGCCGCGCGGTCCGGCACGACGTCGACGGTCCGTTCCCGCTGGAAGAACCCGCGCCGGGTCTCGTCCACGGCGGCGCGCACGACGATCTTGCGCGCGTAGGCGTCCAGGCTGTCCTTGCGCACGCGTGGCCACGCCACGTAGAGCTTGATCAACGCGGTCTGGACGATGTCTTCGGCGCGGTGCCAGTCGCCGCACAGCAGAAACGCCGTGCGGCGCATCACGAGAGCCCGTGCGTCGACGAACTCCCCGAACTCGCGGTCCCGCAGATCGCGACGGTCCAAGTCCCCCTCCTCGGTCGTCGCTTAGTACGTGGCGACGACCGCGGGAGGTTGCCTCAGAACCGCGGGTGGTCCCCGACGAGGGAGGCGCCACCCTGCTCGGCCTTCGTGACCTCGCCGAGCACCCACGACGGCACGTGGCGCGCGGTCAGCACGGCCAGCGCGCGGTCGACGTCCTCCGGCGCGACGACGGCGACCATGCCGACGCCCATGTTGAACGCCTTCTCCATCTCCTCGCGCTCCACCCGGCCGCGCTGGGCGATGAGCTGGAAGACCGGAGCGGGCGTCCAGGTGCCGCGGTCGAGCTTCGCGTGCAGGCCGTCGGGCAGCACGCGGGCCAGGTTCGCGGCGAGTCCACCACCGGTGACGTGGGAGAACCCGCGGACCTCTGTCTCGGCGATCAGCGCGAGGCAGTCCTTGGCGTAGATCTTGGTCGGCTCCAGGAGCTCCTCGCCGAGTGTCCGGCCGAACTCCTCGACGTGGCCCTCCAGCGGCATGCGGGCGATCTCCAGCAGCACGTGGCGGGCCAGCGAGTAGCCGTTGGAGTGCAGGCCGGACGAGCCCATCGCGATCACGACGTCACCGTCGCGCACCCGGTCGGGACCGAGCAGCTTGGAGTGCTCGACCACGCCGACGCCGGTGCCGGAGATGTCGTAGTCGTCGTCGCCCATCAGGCCGGGGTGCTCGGCGGTCTCGCCGCCGAGCAACGCGCAGCCGGCCTGGACGCAGCCCTCGGCGATGCCCTTGACCAGCGCCGCGACCTTGTCCGGCACGACCCGGCCGACCGCGATGTAGTCCTGCACGAACAGCGGCTCGGCACCGCACACGACCAGGTCGTCCACGATCATGGCGACCAGGTCGATGCCCACGGTGTCGTGCTTGTCGAGCGCCTGCGCGACCGCGATCTTGGTGCCGACGCCGTCCGTGGAGGAGGCGAGGACCGGCTCCTTCCAGCGGTCGAGCTTGAGCTGGAACAGCCCGGCGAACCCGCCGATGCCACCGAGCACCTCGGGCCGGTGCGCCTTGGCCGCCCACGGCTTGAGCTTCTCCACCGCCTCGTCACCTGCGGCGATACTGACTCCGGCTGCGGCGTAGGTGGCCTTGGCGCTGTCGGTCACGTCAACTTCTTCCACTTGGTTCTGCAAGCTCAGGGGCGGGCCCGGATCGCGGGCGTACCCGGATCAGGGGCGACGCAGTGCGTCCTCGGCACCATATCCGTTGGGCAGGACGGGAGCGGCTGAGCCCGCCACGCCCTTGAGGCCCTCCAGCAGGTGCTTGCCGATGAGCGCGTCCGCGGGCAGCTCGATCGGGTACTCGCCGTCGAAGCACGCCGAGCACAGCCGCGTCTTGGGCTGCTCGGTCGCCGCCACGAGCTGTTCGAGCGACACGTACCCGAGCGAGTCGGCGCCGACCGACCGCCGGATGCCGTCGTCGTCCAGGCCGTTCGCGATCAGCTCGGCCCGCGAGGCGAAGTCGATGCCGTAGAAGCACGGCCACTTCACCGGCGGCGAGGCGATCCGCACGTGGACCTCCAGCGCACCGGCCTCGCGCAGCATGCGGACGAGCGCGCGCTGGGTGTTGCCGCGCACGATCGAGTCGTCCACGACGACGAGCCGCTTGCCGCGGATGACGTCGCGCAACGGGTTCAGCTTCAGCCGGATGCCCAGCTGGCGGATCGTCTGCGACGGCTGGATGAACGTGCGGCCGACGTAGGCGTTCTTGACCAGGCCCGACCCGTACGGGATGCCGCTGGCCTGGGCGTACCCGATCGCGGCGGGCGTGCCGGACTCCGGCACCGGGATGACCAGGTCGGCCTCGACCGGGTGCTCCTTGGCGAGCCGGCGGCCGATCTCGACGCGGGTGGCGTGCACGCTGCGCCCGGAGATCGTCGTGTCCGGCCGGGCCAGGTAGACGTACTCGAAGATGCAGCCCTTGGGCTCGGGGTTCGCGAACCGGCTGGACCGCAGCCCGTCACCGTCGATCGCGATCAGCTCGCCCGGCTCGACCTCGCGCACGAAGCTGGCGCCGACGATGTCCAGCGCCGCCGTCTCGCTCGCGACGACCCAGCCGCGTTCGAGGCGGCCGAGGACCAGCGGCCGGACGCCGTGCGGGTCACGGGCCGCGTAGAGCGTGCTCTCGTCGGAGAAGACCAGGCAGAACGCACCGCGGACGGTCGGCAGCAGCTCCAGGGCCGCCTGCTCGATGCCCTTGTCCGCCGCCGTGTGCGCGAGCAGCCCGGTGAGGATGTCCGAGTCGGTCGTGGCGCCGTTGCGGCTGGTCAGACCCAGCTCCTGCGCCTTCTCCCGCAGCTCGGCGGTGTTCACCAGGTTGCCGTTGTGGCCGAGGCTGAGCCCCGACCCCGCGGCGGTGGTGCGGAACGTCGGCTGCGCGTTCTCCCAGGTCGTGGACCCGGTGGTGGAGTAGCGGCAGTGACCGACGGCCACGTGGCCCTTGAGGCTCTGCAGGACCTGCTCGTCGAACACCTGGCTGACGAGCCCGAGGTCCTTGAAGACGACGACCTGAGCGCCGTCACCGACCGAGATGCCCGCTGCCTCCTGCCCGCGGTGCTGCAGGGCGTAGAGGCCGTAGTAGGCCATTTTGGAGACGTCCTCGCCAGGAGCCCAGACGCCGAAGACGCCGCACTCCTCACGAGGTTCCTGTTCGGGCTGGGAATGGTCGGCGACCACCGAGTTGGCTCCCTCACGACGGGGCTGGCTGCTCTCCGAGTGTATGTGGAGCGGGGGCCGATATACCCCCATCGCACCCCCGATGAGGTGATGAAACTCATGCCTTCGGCACGCAGAAGCGCCCAATCTGGGCTTCGCCGGTCCGCGACACCCGATCGAGCGTTGTCCGGTGAGGCCGACCACCCCGCCGCGGTCGTTCCCGTCAGGCCTTGCGGCACCCGCTCAGCTCGGTCTGGACCGGGTTGGTCTGCGTCGCGCCCCGCGAGTGCTGCTTGGCGGTGCAGGTCACCTTGTCGCCCACCTCGGCCGAGCCGCTGATGTCGGCCAGGTCCACGGTCTGCGGCGACAGCGAGTCCTTGGCCAGCACGCCGCTCGGTGCGGAGCCGGAGAGCTCCAGCTGGGCGCGCTTCACCGGGTCGGAGCCCGCCGACATCTTGTAGTCGTAGACCTTGGTGACCTCGTAGGTGACCTCCGCCTGCCAGTCGGAGGCGCACCCGGTCAGCACGAGGCAGCCCAGCAGGGCCGCGACCGTCCCGCGCATCAGTGCCCCCGTCCGACCTGCAGGACGTCCAGCACGCGCTGGTCGCCGGTCATCTCCCTGAGGTTCATCCGGTTCCACAGCCAGAAGTAGACCAGCTCGGCGTCACCGGTCACCTGCGCGTCGCCCTCCTCGCCGGGAGCGGCGGCACGGACCTGCGGCACCTCGGCCGGGGTGAGCGAGATCAGCCACGACTCGGGCACGTCGGTCGGGCTGACCACGGCGGTGCCGGACACCTCGCTCGGCACGTCGCCCGCGACCTTGGCCGCGACGATCGTGGTCAGGACCTCGTCGATGCCGTCGGCGCAGAGGTCGGCGTCGGTGGCGGCCACCTCGCGGACCGTGGTCTGCGCGTCGAACCGGCGCAGCACCGTCTCGTGCGCGATGCGGCGGTGCCACACCCACGCGAGGTCGGGCGCGGCCGGCGAGAAGGTCCACACCGGCCGGTTGCCCGGTACGGCGGCCAGGATCTCCCTGGCGGCGACCAGCTGCTCGTCGAGGTACTGCAGCGGCGCGAGGCCGGTGGGCGCGGGCGGCGGCTGCACGGGGTTGCGGCTGCCGGTGCGCAGGTAGGCGGTGGAGGTCTCCAGGAACCGCGCCAGGTGGACAACCAGGTCCTGCACGGTCCAGCCCGGACGGGTCGGCACCTCGGCGGCCGGGTCGGCGTCGGTCACTGCCTTGCGGAACATCTCCGCCTGCTCGACGAACACAGCGGTCCACCGCTGGGCCGTCCACCCTGTCTGCACCATGCGCGACATCGTGCCCGAAACCCTCCGCGCACGAGCGGGGAACCGGTCATGATGCTGGTGCGTCGCATGGATCAACGACCAACCAGGGGGTGGCGATGTTCGGCGTTGAGCCCGAGCTGCTGCGCAACGCGTCGAAGGAGTTCGGCAACGGCTCCGAGGCGGTGCGCGAGGCGGCGGAGATGATCTCGATGCTCCAGCTCGACGCCGGAGCGCTCGGCGGGGTCGACGCCGCGGCCGAGTTCGCGTCCGCGCTCGCGAGGTTCGCCGGCACCCACTCGCAGGACCTCCAGCGCGGCTCCGCCTGGTTCACCGACGCGGCCGAAGGGCTCGTGTCGAACGCCGACGCCTACCAGCGCACGGACGACGACCACGCCTCGTTCCTGACGAAGATCATGAACGGACTGGGGGGCGGCAAGTGAGCTACATCGATCCTGAGGGCCTGTACGGCCGGCTCGCCTCGGGGGACGTCGGCCGCATCGCCGCCGCCGCCGACCCGATCACCGGCGCGATCAGCGCGGTCGGCAGGGCCGCCGAGTCGGTCGCGGCCGGCGGCAGGACCGCGGTCAGCAGCTGGGTCGGCGAGAGCGCCACGAAGTTCTCCGCACGCGCCGAGCTGTCCGGCACCGCCACGAAGGCCGTCCGCGACCGCCTCGGTGCCGGCGTGGACATCGTGCAGGCCGCCTCCCGCGCCTACGGGCAGATGCGCGGCGCCGCCGACCACGCGATCGGTGTGTGGCGCAGCCGCCCGCCCGGTCTCGACGAGCAGCAGACCCGCCAGCTGGCCAACCAGGTCAACGACGCGCTGAACCGGGTCAAGTCCGGCTACGACAACGTGCTGCGGTCGTACGCCGGCGCGCTCACGAAGATCCCGCCCGGCTTCGAGGAGTCCGCGCGGACCGACTGCGGCTGGGACCGCGCGGCCCAGCGCGGTGGCGGCGGAGGCGCGCTGCCGCCGATGCCGCCGCCCGGCAGCGACCCGAAGGCCGTCGCCGACTGGTGGAACAAGCTCAGCCAGGCGGAGAAGGACGCCCTGGTCAAGGCGAAGTACGAGGAGCTCAGCCAGCTCAAGGGCCTGCCCGCCGACGGCCTCGACGGCGCCAACCGCGAGCGGATCAGGCAGGACCAGATCCGGTTCAACCAGCAGAAGAACGACCTGAAGGCGCAGCTCGCGGACCGTGCCGCCCAGCTCGGCGTCGACCCGAACTCCTCCGACGGTCAGCGCGCGCTGCGCAACGACCCGCAGGGTTCGCAGCTGATGCAGCAGTACGACGAGGCCGCCCGCCGCGCGACGAACGCGGACAACGCGGTCAAGTCGGTGAAGGACGCCGACGCGAAGGCGGCGGCGATCGGCAAGGACGCCTACGTGCTCAAGTGGAGCCCCGACGGCCCCGGCGCCAAGGAGGGCGCGATGGCGGTCTCGTTCGGCAACCCGGACACTGCGGCCAACCTCGCCGTGTGCGTCCCCGGAACCACGTCGAAGCTCGGCGACTTCGGCCTCGACCAGGCCGCGAACCTCAGCCAGAAGATGGGTGCCGACGGCGCCGCGATCCAGTGGCTCGGCTACGACGCGCCCGAGTTCCTGCCCGGCCAGGTCGACGACCCGGCGCAGGCGAAGGAGGGCGCGGCGATCCTGGCCCAGGACGTCGCCGAGTACCGCGACCGCAACCCCGGCGCGCACGTCACCGTCATCGGCCACAGCTACGGCAGCACGGTGGTCGGCTACGCCTCGATGGAGCACGGCCTGAAGGCGGACGACATCGCGTTCGTCGGTTCACCCGGTGTCGGCGCGTCCAACGTGAACCAGCTGTCGGTCGGCGCCGGCCACGTGTACGTCGGCGGCACCGAGCACGACCCGGTCGTCCAGGCCACCAGCGGTGACTGGTTCACCAAGGACGGGTCCTCGACCGGCCCGTACGACTCGTCGTTCGGCGCGAAGCAGTTCGGCACGTCCGGCGAGTCCTGGATCGGCCACGCCCACTCGTCGTACTACGACAAGGGCACCGAGTCGCTCGACAACCTCGCGAAGATCGCCACCGGCCACGGCGGCCAGGTCAGCGAGCAGCGCTGGCAGGACTCGCCGACGCCGGTCGAGGTGCCCGGCTCCGACCTGCCCGTGGTGGGCCCGGTGCTCGACTGGGGCGTCAACACCGGCAAGGAGGTCGTCGACATCGGCGAGGACGTCTGGCGCGGTGGCGGCCAGGTCGCCGACGACATCTCCCGCGGCAACTGGGGCGCGGCCGCCGGTCACGCGGCCGACACCGTCGGCGAGGTGGCGAGCGACGTCGGTGACGTCGTGGTCGACACCGTGGGCAACGCGGTCGAGGCCGGCCGCGACGTCGTCGAGGGCGGCATCGGGATCGTGAAGGGCATCGGCAGCAAGATCGGGTCGTGGTTCTAGAACGGTCCTAGAACTTCACGACCGGCAGCAGCGCGGACAGGTCGGCTCGGGTGCCGGAGGCGGTGACCCGGGCCGTGTCCACGGCGTCGGGCCAGGTCAGGGCGCCGATGGCCAGTTCGAGCCAGGTGCGCGGGTCGGTCTCGACCACGTTCGGGGGCGTGCCGCGGGTGTGCCGGGGGCCCTCGACGCACTGCACGGCGGCGAACGGCGGAACGCGGACCTCGACGCTGCGTCCGGGCGCGACCTGTTCGAGGGTGCGCAGGCTCAGGCGGACCGCGGCGGCGAGGACGGACCGTTCCGGCTGGTCGGCGGTGCCGTGCAGCCACGGGAGGACGGCTTCGACCGCGGCGCGCATCTGCGCCGGGTCGACGGGTTTGGCTGGCACGGGGGCAAGATTAGCGAAGTACCGGCCGCCGATTTGGCGCTGTTGGTATATCTGGACGGTGATCAGGAACTTCGCCGTCGTGGGGCCGGGGCCGGCGACGAGGGAACGGCTGTCGGCGGCGCTGGCGGCCGCGCCTGACCTGTCCGTCTACCGCATCGGGCGAGGTGCGGACCCGTTACCCGTCTCGGCCACGTTCGACCCGGCCGACCAGGCGGGGTGCCGCAGCCTGCTGGACTGGTTCGAACGGGGTGCGCCGTCGGGGGCGGTGCTGCTGGTCGACGACTGGGCGCTGTGCGCCGACATGGATCCCGGGCTCGACCAGGCGGTGGAGTGGATCGCCGCCTTCGGGCCCGCACGCGGAGTGCAGACCGTGGTGACGGCACGGGACTGGGACGTCCTGCCCAGGCGGCTGCGCAGGCACCTGCACGGCGAGGCGACGGATTTCCTGGCGTTGCACGGGGTTTCGGCCGACCTGCACGACAGGTGGCAGCGCCGTGACTTCAAGACCGCGGTCGGCGTCGACGCGCAGGGCTGGCCCGTGTACCTCGACATCAGCGTGAACGGACACGGCTACAGCGGCACGTACCTCGGCCCTCTTGCCGAGCGCGCACAACGGTTGCAGAGCGCGCTGCTCGGCCTGATGGTCACGCATTCGCCGGAGGACCTGAACATCGCGTTCTTCGACATGCAGGACAACGGCGTTTTCGGTGACCTGCCGAGCGCGGCCCACGCGACGTTCGTGCTCACCGGCCGGGACGACGAGGAGTGGTTCGACCGCTTCACGACGGGCCTGCACGGCGAGATCAACCGGCGCCAGTTGCTGATCCACAGCGTCGGGCAGTGCCGCAACAGCGGCGACTACCGGGCCAAACGCGACGCCGGCGCCGAGCTCGACCCGTTGCCGGACCTGCTGATCTGCGTCGACAGCGCCGAACTCCTGCTCCCGCGCGGCTACCAGCAGGTGCTGGAGTCCCTCGTGCGCGTGGGCCGGCTCCTCGGCATCCGCATGCTGTTCTCCGGCGACACCTTTCCGTCCCAGCTGGCGGTCCGGATCCCGGGGTGGCCGCACGCGACACCCGCGCACGACCTCGCCGACGTGGCCGGGACCCTGCCGCGGGCGCTGGCCGACGGCCCGCCCGCACACGAGATCGTCCTGCCGCCCCTGCACCACGACGGCACCGACACCACCCTCGACATGCTGCCGCAGGGCGCGATCGGCATCCTGGACAGGCCCTTCGAGCAACGCCGTGACGTGCTCCACCCGATGTTCACGCAGGAACTGCGCCACGGCGCGATCGTCGGCAAACCCGGCACCGGCAAGACCACCACGCTGCAGACGCTCGCGACCGTGCTCGGCGACCTGAGCGACTACCAGCTGCTCGACGGCCCTGGCGAGCCGCTCGACCCCAGCCGCCACATCGTCGTGACGGCGCGGTCCTGGGACGAGGTGCCACCGTTCATCAGGGACAGCCTGGCGTTCGGCATCGAGTTCCGGCTCGACGACCCGGCCACGTCGCTGGTCGACGCGCGGGCAGCCGGCCGGGTACCGGACCGGCCGGGGTTCGGCCTGTCCGTGCCCCACCGGCTGCCCGTGCGGATCGCGCTGCCGTGACCCAGCGCTGCCGTGACTCAGCGCTGCCGTGCCCCAGGGGCGCCGTGACTCAGCGGCGCCGCAACCGCTTCTGCGCGTCGTAGAGGTTGCGCGGCACCACGTCCGTCGTGCCGTAGAGCTCCAGCCGCGAGTTCAGCGGCCCGGTGAAGTCCGGTTTGTCGACCTGGCCGAAGTCGCGGACCTCGGAGATCGCGACCGTGGCGCTGCACGGTGCGACCTGGTCGATGCGGACGTTGCCGGCGCGCTGGTTGGTGACGGTGACGTTCCAGTGCGTGAACCTGGCGCCGTACAACGGGCCGGCGTCCGCGCTGCCGCCGTGGGCACCGACGTTGGTGATGGTGATCTCGGTGCGGACGTTGCCGAACGGCAGGCCGCGGTGGGTGTCGAACACGTCGTGGTCCATCCTGCCGCGCGTCCAGACGTTGCCGCAGGACAGGCCTTCCACGTTGAGGCCGTGGTTGCCGGCGCCCGCCTGCGAGGGCTCGGACGGTGCCTCGATGACGAAGCCATCGGTGAGGTTGTCGTGCGACTGCTCGCGGGTCGCGTAGGCGTGGTGGTGGCCACGGCCGGAGACACGGGTGTTCAGCAGCGAGATCCCCTTGGCGGACACCAGCAGGAAGCCGTTGTCGACGTCGTGGACGTGCACGTCGTCGGCCCAGCAGTCCCAGGCGCACTGGAACGCCACGCCGTTGTACCCCTTGTCCTGCAGGTGCTTCGGCGTCGGCACCTTGAACATCTCGATCTTGATGCCCTCGACGCCGGCTCCTGTGACCACCGGAGCCATCGTGGTGAGCCGCGGCTTCCACTCCGGGCGGAGCTCCAGCGGCAGCGGCTGCGCGAGCTTGACCCGGTTGCCGCGCACCCACTCCACCCGCACCGGCCACAGGAACGGGAAGTAGGACAGCAGCTTCGTCTTGTCGTCCCAGCGGTAGCTCGCGGTGCCGGGGATGTCGCCGCACAGGTGCTTCGGCAGCGAGTAGCCGGAGTCGTCCAGGCGCAGCAGGACCCGCTGGCCCGCACGCAGGTTCTGTCCATTCGCGACAGTGATCACGAACGCGCCGCGCGCCGCCGATCCGGTCACCTCGGTCAGCACGGAACCGAGCTCCAGCTCGTTGCCGGTCCAGCCCTCGAACGGCCACTTCTTCGCCTTGATCGCGTCGACCAGCGGCCGGTAGCGGTCGCGGTGGCAGATCCACACCAGGCCGCCCGACCAGCTCCACGCCGAGTTCTCCGAGCCGTAGCGGCTGCGGTTGATGCCGACGATCTGCTCCAGCGACCGGGTCGCGTAGAACGTCGTCTTCGTGCTGCCCGCGCCGCGCAGCACGACGTTGTCGTAGCCGATGCGGATGATGTCGTCGATGCGGTACCGGCCCGGTGGCACGAGGACCGTGCCACCGCCCAGCCGGCCGACGAACTCGACAGCGCGGTTGATCGCGCCGGACGCGTCCGCGGAGCCGTCGCGGCGGGCACCGAAGAACAGCACGTTGGCCAGCACCGGACGGCGTGGCGGGCGCTCACCGGTGCGGTGGCCGGCGTAGGCGACGTTCGGGATCTGCGGGTGGTCGTACGGGTTGGCAACGAACTCCTGCCACAGCGCGGCGGAGGACTCGGCGCAAGCCGTCCCCGCCCACGCCGGCGACCCGACCACAGCAACCCCGGTGGCCAGGAGGAACTGCCGTCTGCCGATGTTCATTTCGCCGTCTCCAAGGGGTCTTGGCCACGGCGGCGGTGGTCAGATCAAACCAGATGTCAGCCGGATGCGGAACGAACCGCTTCCGCGACGAGCTCGTCGACCTGGTGCAGCAGGCGGCGGCCGTCGGTCGGCGTGAAGGTGCTCCACGGCGGCTGGCCGTTGGCGGAACGGCGTTGCTGAAGGTAGCGGCCCTCTTCGGTGTCGAAGAACGAGATCACGCGCTCGGGCCGCCAGCGCTTGCCGTACTTGTCCCGGGCGGCGGCACCGAAGTTCCCGGTCCGCACGACGCCGGTGAACATCTTGACCAGCGCCTTCGCGTCGTCCTCGCGCAGGCCGATGCCGCGGAACGCGGCCTCCATCGACTTGGGCGAGCCGTCGGTCTGCGCGGCCGCCTTCTCGATGTCCGCGCTCGGCAGCGTGACGGACAGGCCGGTGCCGGCGGCGTGCTGCGGCAGCACCGACAGCACCGCGGAGGCCAGGCCGGAGCCCGCCCACGGCTGGAACGTCAGCCGGTCGTCCCGCAACGTCGCCAGCGCGCCGTAGTCGCCGTTCGCGACGGCGAGGACGCGCAGGCTGTGGCCGAGCCAGAGGCGGCCGTCCGCCTCCCGCTCGGGCTTGACGAACATGCGCAGCAGGCCGTCCAGCTCAGGTGCCAGGCCACGCGAGTTGCCGAGCCGGCGGTGGTCCAGCTGCTGGTGGACGCGGTTCTCGAGCGCGATCCGCTCGTCGCGCGTCCGGCCAGGTGACGGGACCTTGAGCACGAGCGGCATGGGACCGGCGTTCAGCCGCTCCCACACCACGTCGAACTCCTCGGCGGACAGGGTGATCGGCTCCCTCTCCGCCGGACCGCCGAACAGGCTCACTCCGGCAGGCCTCCGATGACCGGAGGCGCGACCAGGCGGTCGTCGCCGAACACGTCGTCGGTCTCGACCAGGTAGTCGGCCGCCTTGTGCTCGAGGTCGTCCTCGCCCTCGCCCTTGGCACCGTGTGCGCCACCGGCGCCCATGCCGGCACCCGCGGCACCCTTGCCGGCACCACCGGCACCCACGGCTCCGCCGCGCATCGCCTCGGCACCGGGCATCATGCCGCCGGCCTTGACGCCGCCCGCCTGGCCGGCACCGGCCTGGCCGGAGGCGCCGAGCGAACCGGACATCGGGCCGAACGGCTTGCCGCCGCCGAGCTGACCACCGCGAACGCCACCGGGTCCGCTGCGACCGCCACCGGTGCCGCCGGAGCCACCGCGGCCGCCACCGGGCACGCCCGTGGTCGGGCGGGTGAAGACCGGGCCGGGTCCCGGCGTCGGCAGGGGCTTCGGCTCCGGCGTCGGCAGGGTCGTCGGGGGCAGGTGGGTCGTGACGGGCGGCGGCGTCGGCTGGCTCCACGACGTGTGCGTGCTGTCGCCGGGCGGCGTCCAGGTCGGCGTCGGGGAGACGACCGTGCCGGTCGGCGGCGCCGTCCACGACGGCGTGGTCGTGCCCGTGTGGCCGTTGCCCGACGGCGAGCTCACGCCCGTCGGGGTGTAGCCCACGTGCTGGTTGTGCGTGCCGGTCTGGCCGGGCGGCGGCGTGTCGATCACGACCTGCGGCGGGTCGGGGAACTCACCCAGCGTCGAGGAGTTCCACCGGCTGTCGGCCTGGTAGTCCTCCATGACCTTCACGGCCTGGGCGGCGGCGTTGTCCGCGGCCGCCTCCTGCCGCTCGTGGTCGCGCTGCTGGCCGATGACGTGCGCGATGCCGGCCGGGCCGGTCAGCGCGCCACCGGCGATGTCGAGGAGGCCCGGCTTCTCGGTCGTGACCGGGACGACCTCGGGCATCTTCTTGCGCGCGTCGGCGATGAACTCGCCCTGCAGCCGCGCGGAGCTCTCCATCGTGGTCGCGCCCTGGTTCGCGAACCCGGCCCACTCCGCCAGCGGCGACAGCGCGGCGTTCGCGGCGTCGGCGGCGTCGGACTCCCAGTCCGCGCCCATCTTGGCCAGTGCGGTGTGCAGGTTCTCGTCGATCTCGGCGAGCGTCGACGCGATCGTCTTCCACCCGGCCTCGACCGGGATGGAGGCGGAGACGCCGGGGCCGGAGTTGATCATTTCGTACAGCTCGGGGTGTGCGTACCCCTGGAAGCGGTGGTCGCTCATCGGTCAGTCCCCCTCCTCTCAGCCCTGCAGGTGCTTTCCCCAGAGGGCGGTGTTGTCGCCCTCGACCATCCGGTACTGCTCCTCGATCTTCGTCAGCTGGTCGACGACCTGCTGGAGCTGCTTGCGGTAGGTCGCCAGCGCGGTGAGGGCCGCGTCCGAGGTCTGCTGGTTGAACGCCTTGGCGGTCTCACTGCTGATCGGGTCACCGGCCCACGGCCTGGTGGGCAGGTCCTCGACCGCCTGCTTGATCTTGTTGTCGAACTCCGACAGAGCGTGTTCGAACGCCTTCCGCGCCTCTGGAATGGCAGACGGGTCCACCCGCAGCTTGCGCTGACCGAACTCCGGGGGAGTCGACGAAGTGCCCCCACCATCCGCGAGATACACGGCACACCCTCCTCAGTACGGCCCACAGGGTCCAGGCCGCGTGTGCTTTTGGAACGACTTTAACTCTGATGCATGACGCGGGTGACCGGTTCCCGGTAAAGGAGGAGTAGTTCTACTCATCCGTTCACCCCGCGGCCAGCACCTTCCCGGCGGCCTCCGCGAGCGGCCTGGCACGTTCGCACGCACCGTCCTCGGTGGTCTGCTCACCCCAGCCCCCGACCACCGATACCCGCAACAGCCGCTCGTCATGCACGTCCAGGTAGAACTCGCACTCCGGCGACTTCGTGGCCGCTGACGGCCCCTTGGCCTGGAACGCGGGGTAGCCGGCGACCTGCACGGGGGTGATCCCCGGCGTGGTCTCCTTCAGCCGTGCGGCACCGCCGTTGACGATCGTGTAGAGGCTCCACGTGTACTTGTGGTCCACATAGCTCGCCCCGCACGTCTTGCTGCCCTCGCCGTACTCGGCCTTGGGGTTGCGCGGCTCGACGGTGGCGATGGCGAGCGCGGTCTTCGTCTCCGGCGTGACCAGCGCGCAGGGGTCGACGGTCTTGAGGTCGACGACCTTCGGCCGGTTCACCGGGGCGCTCTTGCCGGTCGTCCCGGTCGAGGTCCCGGTCGGCGTCTGCCCGCCCGCGGTGGGCGTACCGGGTTCGGTCGACGAACACCCGGCCAATACCGCTGCCAGCAGGAACAGGGTCACCACTCGACGCATGACGGTCAACGTAACGGATCGCCGGGCACGGAGTGTCGCGATCGGCGTGAGGCGGGTCACCCGGAAGGCGCATTGCCGGTGACCACACAAAAAGGAAACCTTCTTTACGATACCCCGAAGCGCCGCCGCCCCGATGCGTCGAGGAGCGACATGCTGCGCAACCGACCACTACCGGTACTGGTCGTGGCGGCGGTGGGTCTGGCCCTGCTCGTGCCAGGCACCTCAGCCAACGCGGGCCCCGTGCCCGGCACGGGAGCGGCGCTGGCGGTGGCCGCCAGGCCGGGCACCGCCTCCACCGTCCCCGACTGGCGCATGCAGAGCAGCGCCAGGGCCACCCAGTCCGGGCAGGTGATCTCCGGGCCGGCATACTCGGACAGCGGCTGGCTGACCGTGCCCGCGCGGTCGACCGTCATGGCCGGCCTGATCGCCAACAACCGGTACCCGGACGTCCGCTACTCCGAGAACCTGAAGCAGGTGAACGCCGGCGACTTCAAGGTCGGCTGGTGGTACCGCAAGGTGTTCAGCGCCGACCCGCAGCCGGGCGTGAACACGTTCCTGAAGCTCAAGGGCGGCATCATCGCGCGCGGTGAGATCTGGCTCAACGGCACCAAGGTCGCCGGGACCGACAAGGTCGTCGGCGCGTACCCGACGCACGAGTTCGACGTGACCCCGTTGCTGCGCAAGGGCGACAACGCGCTCGCGATCAAGGCGTCGCCGGCCGACCCGCAGAGCGACCTGCTGATCCACTTCATCGACTGGGCGCAGCTGCCACCCGACCGCAACCAGGGCATCTTCCGCGACGTCACGTTCGAGCCGAGCGGGCCGGTCTCGCTGCGCAACCCGCGCGTGGACACCGACCTGCCGCTGCCGAGCCTGACCAGCGCCAAGATCACCACGAAGGTCGACGCGCGCAACAACACCGGCCAGCCGGTGACCGCCGACGTCACCGCCACCGTCGCCGGTCAGGTGCTGCGGCAGCAGGTGCAGCTGAGCGCGAACCAGACCAGGACCGTGACGTTCGAGCAGACGCTGCAGAACCCGCAGGTGTGGTGGCCGTTCCAGATGGGCGCGCAGCCGCTCTACCAGGCCGCGGTCGCCGTGAACGTGGGCACGGCCGAGTCAGACACCGCGAGCACGACGTTCGGTGTCCGCGAGGTCGGCTCCGGCATTCGCGGCAGCGGCCGGCAGTTCACCGTCAACGGCAAGCCGTTCCTGGTGCGCGGCGGCGGCTGGGCGTCGGACCTGTTCCTCCGCACCGACGTGCGCTACATCGAGGACCAGCTCGACCTCGTGAAGGCCATGGGCATGAACACCATCCGGCTGGAGGGCAAGCCGGAGAACGACGAGCTCTACGACCTGGCCGACCGCAGGGGCATCATGGTCCTGACCGGCTGGGAGTGCTGCTCGAAGTGGGAGGACTACGACTCGTTCGACGCCGAGGACAACCGGGTCGCCGGCGAGTCGGCCGAGAGCGAGGCCAGGCGCGTCCGCAACCACCCCAGCATGATCGGGTTCATGATCGGCTCGGACGCGGCACCCGGCGCGGACCTGGAGAAGATCTACCTCGACGCGCTCAAGCGGGCCGAGTGGAACCTGCCGGTCATCTCGTCGGCCAAGAACATCGGCTCGCCGCAGCTGGGCAGCCCCGGCATGAAGATGGACGGCCCGTACTGGTGGGAACCGCCGGTCTACTGGCACAACAAGCAGCTCGGCGGCGCGGCCGGGTTCGCCTCGGAGATCGGCCCCGGCGCGACCGTCCCGGAGCTGGACGAGCTGCGGAAGTTCCTGTCCCAGGCCGAGATCGACAAGCTGACGAACTACAACGCGACGCAGTACCACCTGTCGCCGTCGTCGACGTTCAACAAGCTGACCTTCTGGGGCACCGCGCTCGACAACCGCTACGGCAAGCCGTCCACCGTCGAGGACTTCGTCCGCAAGGCCCAGCTCGCCAACTACGAGACCAACCGCGCGCAGTTCGAGGCGTTCGGCGACAACTTCAACGACGCCACCAACCCGTCCACCGGCGTCATCTACTGGATGCTCAACAACGCCTGGCCGACGCTGTACTGGCACCTGTACGACTACTACCTCGCCACCGCGGGCTCGTACTTCGGCGCCAAGGCGGGCCTGCGACCGTTGCACGCGCAGTACTCCTACGACGACAGGTCGTTGTCCGTCATGAACACCGGCCTGCAACCCGCGAACAACCACCGCTTGCAGATCACGCTGTTCAACCTCGACGGCACGCAGAAGGCCGACGAGACGCGCACCGTGACCGTCGCGCCCAACGGCCCGACCAAGGCGGGCACGCTGCCGCAGCCGTCCGGGCTGTCCACGACGTACTTCGTGCGCCTGCTGCTCAAGGACGCGGCGGGCAACGTCGTGGACCGCAACGTCTACTGGCTCTCCACCAAGGCCGACACGCTGAACTACGGCAGCTCCACCTGGTACCACACGCCGCAGTCCGGTTACGCGGACCTCAAGGGCCTCAACACGTTGAAGCCCGGCACGGTCACCTCGACCGTGTCGACCGCACCCGCCGGTGAGGACCGGCAGGCCACCACCGTGACGCTGAAGAACACCGGCAGCACCGTGGCGTTCTTCGTGCGGGCGTCGCTGCGCAAGGGCCAGGGCGGCGCCGAGGTGCTGCCGACGCAGTGGAGCGACAACTACGTGACGCTGTGGCCGGGCGAGACGGTGACGCTCAGGGCCGAGTACCGGTCCTCGTCGCTCGGCTCGGCTCAGCCGGTCGTGGAGGTCTCCGGCCACAACGTCGCGAAGAGGTCCGTCAGCTAGTGCCGTAGCGCTTGACCACCACAGCGGGTCGCTCGACCGGCTCACCCCGGTCGAGCGACCACGCCAGCCGCACGTACTGCGCGTGCGTCCAGGCCAGCGGGGTCGCCGAGGTGGTGCCCCGGCCGTTCCACACCTGCTCGGGCAGCATCAGACCGCTGTTGGCGGTCGCCGCGACGTCCCGCAGGCGTTGGGCGGCACTCGCCCGGTCACCGGCCAGCAGCTCGTACTCGCCGCGTTCACCGCTGAGCAACGGCCACAGCCGCCCGTACGTGCGGGTGGGCGTCGGCCAGTTGATGTTCCACGGCCGGCCGTCGGCCGTCTCGCCGTAGCCGTCCTGCGTGAACCGGTGCCAGTAGCCCTGTTCCTTCAGCTGTGCGTCGACCACGGCGACGGTGTTGCGGACGACCGGGTCGTCGGCGCGCTTGACGCCGAGCCGCACCAGCTCCAGGAAGCTGGGGTCGACGACCGCGCGCTGGTCGATGTCGGCCGGGTTGTTGTCACCGAGGTTGTACTTCGTTCCCTGATCGGGTTTTCCGTCCTTGGTGACGCGCAGGTAGTACGGCTTCGGCGTGTACGGACCGGTGGTCGTCGCGGTCCAGCCCTCCACCCGCCGCTGCCACTCGTCGGCGGCGGCGAGGTACCGGTCGGCGTTCTCCCCGTTGCGCTGCAACAGGTCCGCGAAGCACACCAGTCCTGCGACCGCGGACGCGATCGTCGCCGGCGAGTAGCCGTCCTGGTTCTCCCACCGCTCCTGCTCGCTGAACGGCGCGTTCGGGTAGCCCAGCAGGAAGTCGGCCGAGCGACGCAGGAAGTCCACTGTGGACTTGTCGCGCCGGTCGAGGTGCCAGGCCAGCAGCAGCGGTGCCGCCGTCTGGTCGAGCTGGACCTTGAGCCACACCGGCGTGCCGTCGACCCGCGTGTTCTGCGGCAGGTGGCCGTCCGGCTGCTGCTGTTCGCGCAGCATGAAGTCCAGCGCCCGCACGGCGAACGCGCGGTCACCGGCGGCGATCATGGCCGTGGACACGTGGTAGAGGTCGCGCGGCCACACCAGCGCGTACGGGCCGAGCTCCGGCGCCAGCCGCCGGTCGAACCCGAACGCCCACGGGAAGCTCGGCGACGCGATCGACGCACCGGGGTGGGTCTTGTCCTCGGTCGCCGCGAGCACCATCACCGACATGTCGTAGAGCCGCCGGTCCGCCGACCGCGGCCGCTTCAGCCCGTCGAGGTAGGCGTGCCAGCCCCGCGCGTACTCCCGTGCCACCGCGTCGAACCCGCGGCCCAGCGCCGCCCGTGCGACACCGTCACCGAACCCGACGGCGAACGTGCCGCGTGCGTGCCGGACCGGTTCGGTGGGCAGCGTGCTCTCCACGGCACTCGTGCCCTTCATCGGCACGTGGTCGATCGACAGCTTCCTGGGCCGTTGCGACCAGAACTCCACGTCCGCCAGCACGGCCGCGCGCTGCGGGTCGGTGACGTAGGTGAGCACGGCGTGCCAGCCGTCACCGCGCAACCGCTGGCGGAACGTCAGCGACCGGTCGTCGGCGGGTTCCGTCCGCGCCGCACCGGGTTTGCCGTCCACGAGCAGCCGGGTCTCGCGGGTCGCCGGTGTGCTCAGGTCCGGGTGGAAGATCTCGGACAGGCCCTGGTGGCCGAGGGTGAACCACACCGGGCTGCCCCCTCTGGCCGTGCCGAAGCCTTGTTTGTCGGCGGGGAGGGGGACGACCTCGGCGGCGTGAGCGACCGGGGTCACCGCGACGAGCAGGAGCACGACGAGCGCCAGGATCCTCATGGCACTCGGAGTTCCCCGCTCTAGAGATCACCACGCAGCAGGCTGTCGATGTCCTCGGGCGGACCGGGGCGGGCGAAGAACCAGCCCTGGCCGGTGTCGCAGCCCAGCCGCAGCAGCCGTGCGGCCTGAGCAGGCGTTTCGACACCTTCGGCGGTGACGCCCAACGACAGCGCGTGCGCCAGTTGCACCAGCGTCGCCACGATCTGCGCGTCCACCGGGTCTTCCTCGTTCTCGGCGCGCAGGCCCTCCATGAACGAGCCGGCGATCTTCAGCTCGTGCACGGGCAGGTGCTTGAGGTACGCCAGGTTGGAGTAACCGGTGCCGAAGTCGTCGATCGCGATGCGCACACCCATGTCGCACAACGCCCGCAACGCCTCCAGCGGCTCGTCGGCGGTGCCCATGATCGCCGACTCGGTCAGCTCCAGCTGCAGGTGGTGCGGTGGCAGCGCGCACTCGTCGAGGATGCGCTTCACGTCCCGCACCAGCTCGGGGTCGCGCGACTGGCGCACCGCCAGGTTCACCGACACGAACGGCGCCGCGTCACCGAACTCCACCAGCCAGCGCCGGGCCTCCTCGCACGCCTTGCGCAGCACCCACCGTCCTAACGGGACGATGAGGCCGGTCTCCTCGGCCAGCTCGATGAACCGGTCCGGCGCGAGCCGGCCGAACTCCGGGTGCTGCCAGCGCACCAGTGCCTCGACGCCGACGACCGTGGAGTCCTCCAGCCGGACCAGCGGCTGGTACTCGACGTAGAACTCGTCGCGTTCCAGCGCCCGCGGCATCGTGGCGGACAACGTGAAGCGGGCGACCTCGCGGGCGTTGCGCTCCGGGTCGTACAACGCCCAGCGCGCCTTGCCGTCGGCCTTCGCCCAGTACAGCGTGATGTCCGCGTCGCGCATCAGGTCGGCGGCCGTCGTGCCGGACAGCTGCCGTTCGACGATGCCGATGGACGCCGACACCGACAGCTCGTGGCCGCCGATGCGGATGGGCGCCTCCAGCTCGGTCAGCACCCGGTCGGCCACGTCGACGATGTCCTGCTCACCGGACGAGCCCTCGACCAGGATCACGAACTCGTCGCCGCCCATCCGCGCGACCAGCTTGCCCTCGCCGGACACCGAGTGGTCGAGCCTGCGCCCGACCTCGACCAGCAGCTGGTCGCCGGTGTCGTGGCCCAGCGAGTCGTTGATGACCTTGAAGCCGTCCAGGTCGAGGTAGCAGAGGCCGGCCCGCAGGTGCTTGCCGCGGTTGTTGAACACCCGGCCGAGGCGTTCCAGGAACAGCGCCCGGTTCGGCAGGCCGGTCAGCGGGTCGTGCAACGCCTGGTAGCGCAGCCGGTTCTGCAGCAGGTGCCGGTCGGTGACGTCCTCGATCATCGCCACCTGGTACTGCGGCTCGCCGTGGTCGTCGCGGACCAGCGACAGCGTCAGGTGCGTCCACACCTGCTCGCCGTCGGCGCGGTGGAAGCGCTTCTCGGCCCGGTAGTGGTCGCACTCGCCCGCGATGAGCTGGTCGTAGAGCCGCCACACGCTGCCCGCGTCCTCGGGGTGCATGAGGTCGCGCACGTTGTACTGGCGCATCTCCTCGACGCTGAACCCGAGCATGTCCTGGAGAGCCTGGTTGACGTCCAGTATCCGGCCGTCGATGGCGGCGATGCCGATGCCGATCGCGGCCTCGGTGAACATCGCGCGGAACCGGGCCTCCGAGGCCCGCAGCGCCGCCTCCGCCTGGTCGCGGGCGTCGAGCACGGCGGCCCTGATCGCCTCCTGCTCGGCGAGCGTGCGTTCCCGCAGCGCGCGGGCGTACCCGGCGGACAACGCGCCCTGCAGGGCCGCCAGCCGGGACAGCAGCCGTGCGTCACCGGTCGCGCCCAGCTCGGCCAGCAGGTCGTCGCCGAGCAGCTGGATCGTGCGGCCGAGGGTGTCGGTGCCGGTGAAGTGCGCGTCGACCAGCCGGGAGCCGATCTCGTAGCCGGGCGCGGTGCGGAACGGGCTCGCGTAGAGCGCCTCGACGAGCAGCTCGGTGAGGTCCTGGAGGTGCTGGGCGACCTCCGCACGTGTCATCGGGACGTAGCTGGAGCCGATGACGGCCGTGGCCCAGCTGCGCGCGAACGACGCGGCACCGGCCAGCACGGCCGGGTCCAGAGGAGAGCGGTCGGCACGCACCCGGTGGTCAACCCGTTCGGTCATCTTCTCGGCCCTAATGCCACGAACGCGCAGCATACGGCCGGTTGCGGTGCGCAGTCATCTTTACGCCTTCCGGCCTACGGCACCGAACGCCGGAAAGGGCCTTCCGGGCTCACCGAGGTCGTCCGGCGACTCCGGGTGCCAGGCGGGCAGCCGCACCACGCCCGGCTCCACCAGCTCGAGGCCCTCGAACAGGCGGGTGAACTCGGCGCCGTTGCGGTACGTCATCGGGGTGACGCCGCGGTCGTACACGCTGCGCGCGGCCCGGTACGAGCCGGTCTCCTCGTCCGCCTCGTACCCGGCGTGGGAGATGGCGACGAAGCTGCCGGGAGCGAGCCGGTCGCGGTAACCGGCGATGATGCCGACCGGGTCCTCCTCGTCGGAGACGAAGTGCAGCAGCGCGATCATCAGCACCGCGACCGGCTCGTCGAAGTCGAGCAGGCCGGTGACCTCCGGTGCGGTCAGCACGGCGGCCGGGTCGCGCACGTCGGCCTGCAGCACGCTCACCCGCTCGTTGCCGCTGAGCAGCGACCGGCTGTGGGCGACCGCGACCGGGTCCACGTCGACGTAGGCGATCTTCGCCGCCGGGTCGGCCGACTGGGCGATCTCGTGCACGTTGCCCACGGTCGGGATGCCGGAGCCCAGGTCGAGGAACTGCCGGACGCCCATGCCGAGCAGGTGGCGCACGACGCGGCGCAGGAACGAGCGGTGGTTGAGGATGACGTCGCGCAGCTCGGGCATGATCTCCAGCGCCTGCTGACCGACCGCTCGGTCTGCCGCGAAGTTGTGCGCGCCGCCCAGCCAGTAGTCGTACACCCGCGCGACGCTCGGCCGTTCCAGGTCGATGTCTCCCGGCGCCCAGTTCGGCCGCTCCACCCGCCACCTCCGTTTTTGCCCTGCCCCGCACACATCATGTGCCAATGTGCCAGCGTTACACACCACGACGTTGGCACAATGCCCACCTTGTGAAGTTCCTCTGGGTCGTCGGCGCGGTGGTCGTGGTTGCCGCACTGGTGCTGCTCGCGCGCAAGCACCACCGGCAGAAGAACCTGCTGCTGTCGACCGTTCTCGCCTCGCTCGGCGCGTTCCTGCTGGTCGGCGGTGGCCTGCTGGTCGTCGACCCCGGCGCGCCGAAGAACGAGGCGGTCAAGACGGGTGGTCTCGCCGGCGGCGCGATCGTGGCGCTGTACGCGCTGTGGCTCAACGACCGGCGCCGCAAGGTCGAGGAGGCCCGCCAGGAGCTCGAACGCGGCCGCGCCGACCACGACCGGTCCCGCGTGGCCGACGAGCGGTTTGCGCGCGCCGTGGAGCTGCTGGGCCACGAGACGGCCCAGGTCCGCGTGGGCGCCATGCACGCGCTCGCGGGCCTCGCGAAGTCGCGCTCCGAGTACACCCAGACGGTGCTCGACATCCTCTGCGCGTACCTGCGCCGGCCGTTCAAGCGCCTCGACGACCCGGAGGACTTCGACGCCGACCAGGAGGAGATCGAGCTGGAGGTCCGGCTGACCTCGCAGCGGCTGATCGAGGACCTGCTGCCGCGGTACGAGGAGAAGGACCCGGTGCTGTACGACCTCAACCTCACCAAGGCGCACCTGGAGTACATGGACCTGTCGTACCGGCACGTCGGCGACCTGGTCATGCGGGTCGCGCACCTCAGGGAGGCCAACGCGTTCCACCACATGGTGATCCACGGTGACGTGTACCTGACCGAGGTCGAGGCGGACGGCCGGTTCTACATGCACCACACCGAGGTGCGCGGCAAGGCGTGGTTCAGCCGCTTCACCTCGACCTCGCTGGCGGTGTTCACCGACTCGAAGTTCCTGGGGGAGACCAAGTTCACCGGGTCGCGGTGGGCCGACGTGAAGGCCGACGGCTGTACGTTCACCCGGAAGCCCGACCTGCCGGAAGCGTGGAGGAACTGACGTGAGGTGGAGATGGCTGCTCGCCGTCGTCGCGGCCGCGCTCGTCACCACCGGCACGGCGTTCGCGCTGTGGTGGGTCAAGGCGCCCGCGGTGGAGATCGTGAAGACCGCCGGTGTCGCGGGTGGCGCGGTCGTCGCGCTGTACGCGTTGTGGCTCAACGACCGCAAGCACTGGCTGGAGAGTGACAAGGTCGCGGACGAGCGGTTCGCGCGCTCGGTCGAGCTGCTCGGCGCCGAGGCCGACCAGGTGCGCGTGGGCGCGATGCACTCGCTGGTGTGGCTCGCGACCTCCACGCCGCGCTACAAGCAGACCGTCCTCGACGTGCTGTGCGCGTACCTGCGCCGACCCTTCACGCACCCGTCGTGGGAGCACGACGGCGCCGACCCGGACACGGTGTTCGTCACCGTGCCGCCGGAGGACCAGCGCGAGCAGCAGGTCCGCCGCACGGCGCAACGGCTGATCCGCGACCTGCTGTCGTGGGGCGACAAGAAGAAGGAGTTCTACGACCTCGACCTGACCGGTGCGGCGCTGGAGTACTTCCAGCTCGACGGCCGGCGCGTGCACCGGTTCGTCTGCCGGCGCGCGCAGTTCTACGGCATCACGGAGTTCCGCGAGCTGCACGTGCGCAGCCGGGCGCTGTTCTCCGGTTCGCACTTCCACGGCCGGCTCTCCCTGCCGGAGGCGAGGTTCGAGGGCGGGCTCGCGTTCACCGAGTGCACGTTCGACCGCAAGGCGGACTTCCGCGCCACGACCGTCGGCACGTTCCTGGCGCTGGTCGACCCGCCGCCGCCGGAGCAGGTGGGCTCGCTGCGGCTGTTGCCCGGCACCGCTTTGCGCACGCCGCACGAGGGCTGGGCGCTAACCGGCGGCACGCAGACGCCCCGCCCGCGCCTCGACGACCATGTCGAGCAGGACGTGCGCGGCGGCGCTGACGGTGTGGCCGGTCACGACGACCGTCTCGGCAACGGGCACGTCCCCGCGAAGGCCGACGAAGTGCGCCCTGGTGGGCTTGACCGCGAAGGACTGCGGGACGAGCGCAACCCCGAGACCGAACCCGACGAAGTCGAGAAGTGAGTGCACGTCGTTGACCTCCACGGCGACGTGCCGGTCGACCCCGGCCGCGGCCAGCGTGCGGTCGACCTCGTCGCGCGTGCCCCAGTCGGCGTTGAAGTCGACGAACGGCTGCTCCTCCAGCTCGTCCAGCGCGACGCTCTCCCGGCCCGCGAAGGGACTCCCCGGCGCGCACGCCAGCACGAGCGGCTCACTGGCCAGAGTGGACACCCGCAGGTCGTCGGCCAGCCTTGGCTGACGCGTCACGAACGCGAGGTCGAGCCGGCCGGCACGCACCTCCTCGACCAGCTCGGCGTTGCCGGACTGGCGCATCCGGATCTCGACGCCGGGGTGCAGCTCGTGGAACCGCGACAGCACCGCCGGCAGGTGCACCACGTGCAGGCACTGGAGGCTGCCGACGGACAACGTGCCGCGTAACAACCCCTGCACCGCCGCCACCGCATCCCGTGCTGCCTCGACGGTGGCCAGCGCCCGCCGGGCCTCCGGCAGCAGCGCGCGACCGGCCTGGGTCAGCTCGACCTGGCGGGTGGTGCGCAGGAACAGCGGCGCGCCGAGCTCGACCTCCAGCGCCCGGATCGAGGCGGAGAGCCCCGACTGGGCGATGTGCATGCGGCGCGCGGCCCTCGTGAAGTGGGACTCCTCGGCGACCGCGATGAAATGCTCCAGTTGCCTGAGTTCCACGATTCATCACCTGCGGTGCTCAATGAAATCACTTCTCTGCGTTGGACAGCTTAATCGAGGTGGAGCAGAGTGGAGGGCATGCAGAAGCGTCGAATCGGAGAAGTCGAGGTCAGCGCCGTCGGACTGGGCGGGATGCCCATGTCGATCCAGGGCCGGCCCGACCGCGCCCAGGCCATCGAGACCATCCACGCCGCGCTCGACGCGGGCGTCACGTTCATCGACACCGCCGACGCCTACTCGCTCGACGACAGCGACTTCGGCCACAACGAGGAGCTGATCGCCGAGGCGTTGCGCGGCCGGTCCGAGGAGGTGTTCGTCGCGACGAAGGGCGGCCACACGCGGGTCGAGGGTGGCGGCTGGGCGCTCGACGGCCGTCCCGAGTACCTGCGCAAGGCGGTCGACGGGTCGTTGCGGCGGCTCGGTGTCGACCAGATCTTCCTGTACCAGTTCCACCGGCCCGACCCGCGGACGCCGATCACCGAGTCCGTCGGGGCGCTGAAGGAGCTGCTGGACAGCGGCAAGATCCGGTACGCGGGCGTGTCCAACTTCAACCCGGACGAGATCGTGCAGGCCAACGAGGTCCTCGGCGGGCGGCTGGCGGCGGTGCAGAACCAGTTCTCGCCGTCGTTCCGGTCGAGCGAGCCGGAGCTGGAGCTGTGCGACAAGCTCGGCATCGCGTTCCTGCCGTGGAGCCCGTTCGGCGGCATCAGCAAGGCGGGTGCGCTGAGCGGACCGTTCAAGGAGGTCGGCGACGCGCACGGGGTCAGCCCGCACCAGGCGTGCCTGGCGTGGATGCTGGCCAAGTCCGAGGTCGTCATCCCCATTCCGGGTGCATCCCGGCCCGCGAGCATCACGGATTCGGCGGCGGCCACCCATCTGGAGTTGACCGCGGAGGAGCTGACCCGCCTGGACGGGTGAGCCAGGTGGCCGACTAGGGCGAATGGTCGCACGATCTAGTCCATGCGGACCTTGATCAGCATTGCGGCGATCGTCGCCGGGATGACCCCGGCCCCCGCGTCCGCGGCGCCCTTGCCAGAGGGCTCCGCGGACCACTTCGCGGGTTCTCAGATCATGAGGTACGAGGGCACGGGCACCCGGACGGCCGCGGCACCACCGGCCGACGGCAAGGTGCCCGGCATGGACGTCAGCAGCCACCAGGGCGACGTCGACTGGCCCGCCTCGTGGGCCAAGGGAGCCCGGTTCGCCTACGTGAAGGCGACCGAGGGCACCGGCTACAAGAACCCGAAGTTCGAACAGCAGTACGGCGGCTCGTTCGGCATCGGCATGCTCCGCGGCGCCTACCACTTCGCGCTGCCCGACCGCTCCGACGGCGCCACCCAGGCGAACTACTTCGTCGACAACGGCGGCGTCTGGTCGCCGGACGGCAGGACGCTGCCGCCCGCGCTCGACATCGAGTACAACCCGTACGGCGACACCTGCTACGGCATGTCGCAGGCCGCGTTGACGGAGTGGGTGCGGGGGTTCAGCGGCGCGGTCCACGCGCGGACGAAACGCCATCCGGTCATCTACACGTCCACGACCTGGTGGAACAAGTGCGTCGGCGGCTCGTACGACTTCGGCCGCGACCACCCGCTGTGGATCGCGCACTACGGCGACCAGCTCGGCCCGTTGCCGGCCGGTTTCACCTTCCACACCATCTGGCAGTGGCAGGCGGCGGGCCTCTTCCCCGGCGACCAGAACCTGTTCAACGGCAAGTTCGACCAACTCCAGCGCATCGCCGCAAGCTGACCCCGCCGCCGCACCGGAACGCGGAAGCCCCGCGTTCCCCGGAAGGGAACGCGGGGCCCCCGCGTGACACGAAAATCAGTCGAACAGAGCCGGGAGGGTGCCCTCCCAGGACTCGCGCAGCTCGTCGAGCGGCAGCGAGCCGAGGTCCTGGATCTCCAGGGCGTTCGACTTCGGGTCCACGACGCCGACCTTGCGCCACGGCAGAGCGCGCGCGGTGCACATGTCGGTGAAGCGCTGCTCCTCGGTGCGGGGAACGGCCACGAGCACACGGCCGGCCGACTCGCTGAAGAGCTCGGTGAACAGGTCGCCGTCGAGGAAGACCCGCGCACCCGTCTCACCGATCAGGCACGTCTCGACCAGCGCCTGCGCCAGACCGCCCTCGGACAGGTCGTGCGCGGCGGAGACCATGCCGTCCCGCGAGCCCGCGACCAGCACCTCGCCGAGCAGCTTCTCGCGCTGCAGGTCGACCTTCGGCGGCAGGCCGCCGAGGTGGCCGTGGACGACGTGCGCCCACTCCGACCCGCCGAACTCCGCCCGCGTCTCACCGAGCAGCAGCAGCGTCTCGCCGGCCTCGGCCCCGATCCCGGTGGGGATGCGGCGCCGCACGTCGTCGATCACGCCCAGCACGCCCACGACCGGCGTCGGCAGGATCGCCGTGGAACCGGTCTGGTTGTAGAAGCTGACGTTGCCGCCGGTCACCGGGATGCCCAGCTCCACGCAGCCGTCCGCAAGGCCCTTCACGGCCTGCTCGAACTGCCACATGACACCGGGGTCCTCCGGCGAGCCGAAGTTGAGGCAGTTGGTGACCGCGACCGGCGTGGCACCGGTGGCGGCGACGTTGCGGTACGCCTCGGCGAGCGCCAGCTGCGCACCCGCGTACGGGTCGAGCTTGGTGTAGCGGCCGTTGCAGTCGGTCGAGAGCGCCACACCGCGGTGCGTGTCCTCGCCGATGCGGATCATGCCGCCGTCGCTGGGCTGCGCCAGGACCGTGCCACCGCGCACGTACCGGTCGTACTGCTGGGTGACCCACCGCTTGGAGGCCAGGTTGGGGCTGGCCGCCTGGGACTTGATGAGCTCCAGCAGCTCGTCCTTCGCGGGCTTCGCGAGGGCGTCGGGCGTGTTCGCCTGCAGCTCGTCCTGGTCGGCCGGGCGCTGGATGGGCCGGTTGTAGACCGGGCCCTCGTGGGCGACGGTCCGCGGCGGCACGTCCACGACGACCTCGTCGTGGTACGTGATCACCAGGCGGTCGCCTTCGGTCACCTCACCGATCTCGGTGGCGATGACGTCCCACTTGCGGCAGACCTCCATGAACGCGTCGACGTTGTGCGGCTCGACGACGGCGCACATGCGTTCCTGGGACTCGCTGGACAGGATCTCCGCCGGCGTCATGCCCGTGGCCCGCAGCGGAACGCGGTCGAGCCACACGTGCATGCCACCGTCACCCGCGGACGCCAGCTCGCTCGTGGCGCAGGACAGGCCCGCGCCGCCGAGGTCCTGGATGCCGACGACGATGCCCTTCTCGAAGAGCTCCAGCGAGCACTCGATCAGCACCTTCTCGGTGAACGGGTCGCCGACCTGCACGCTCGGCAGCTTCTTGCGCTTGCCGGCGGAGTCGTCGAACGTCTCGCTCGCCAGCACGCTGACGCCACCGATGCCGTCGAGGCCGGTGCGCGCGCCGTAGAGGATGACCTTGTTGCCGGCACCGGACGCGTGCGCCAGGTGCAGGTCCTCGACCTTCATCGCACCGACGCACAGCGCGTTGACCAGCGGGTTGCCCTGGTAGGACTCGTCGAACACGACCTCGCCGCCGATGTTCGGCAGGCCCAGGCAGTTGCCGTAGCCGCCGACGCCCGCGACGATGCCGGGCAGCACGCGCCGGGTGTCCGCCGCGTCCGGCTTGCCGAACCGCAGCGGGTCCATGACCGCGAGCGGCCGCGCACCCATCGCGAGGATGTCGCGCACGATGCCGCCGACCCCCGTCGCCGCACCCTGGTAGGGCTCGACGTAGGACGGGTGGTTGTGGCTCTCGGCCTTGAACGTGACCGCCCAGCCGTCGCCGATGTCGACGACGCCCGCGTTCTCGCCGATGCCCGCGAGCATCTTCGACTTCATCTCGTCGGTGGTGGTCTCACCGAAGTACTTCAGGTGCACCTTGGACGACTTGTAGGAGCAGTGCTCGCTCCACATGACCGAGTACATCGCGAGCTCGGCGTCCGTGGGACGGCGGCCGAGGATCTCCTTGATGCGCGCGTACTCGTCGTCCTTCAGGCCCAGCTCCTTGTAGGGCTGCTCCTGGTCGGGCGTGCTCTCCGCGTTCTTGACGGTGTCGACGGTCATGCCTTCACCACCGCGTCGAGCAGGGACAGGAACATGCCCAGGCCGTCGTCCGTCGGACCCGTGAGCGCGTCGATCGCGTGCTCCGGGTGCGGCATGAGGCCGACGACGTTGCCCCTGGCGTTCGTGATGCCCGCGATGTTGTTGCGGCTGCCGTTCGGGTTCTCGCCGACGTAGCGGAACACGACGCGACCCTCACCTTCGAGCTCGTCGAGGGTGTTCGCGTCGGCCTGGTAGCCGCCCTCACCGGACTTGAGCGGCACGAGGATCTCGGCGCCTTCGTCGTAGCGGGTGGTCCACGCGGTCGAGTTGTTCTCGACCTTCAGCCACTGGTCGCGGCACACGAAGTGCAGCTTGTGGTTGCGGACCAGCGCACCCGGCAGCAGGTGCGCCTCGGCGAGGATCTGGAAGCCGTTGCAGATGCCCAGCACGGGCATCCCCTTGTTCGCGGCCTCGACCACTTCCTGCATGACCGGGGCGAACCGCGCGATGGCGCCGCACCGCAGGTAGTCGCCGTACGAGAACCCGCCGGGAACGATGACCGCGTCAACGCCCTTCAGGTCGTGGTCGCCGTGCCACAGCGGCACGGCTTCCCCCTCGGCGTACCTGACGGCCCGCTGAGCGTCGACGTCGTCGAGGGTGCCGGGGAAGGTGATGACACCGACCCTCATGCGTCGACCCTGCGCACGGTCCAGTCCTCGATCACGGGGTTGGCGAGGAAGGTCTCAGCGATCTTGGCGAGCGTGGCGTCGTCGACGTCGTCGGCGACCTCCAGCTCGAAGTGCTTGCCCTGGCGGACAGCGGTGATGCCGTCAAAGCCGAGGCGCGGCAGCGCGTTCGCCACCGCCTGGCCTTGCGGGTCGAGAATTTCGGGCTTCGGCATGACGTCGACGACGACTCGGGCCACGACAGACTGCTCCCGGGATTCGAGGGGGCTGGCGGTACCCCGAGAGCCTACCTGACCTGGGTGTTCATCAACTCGACAGGTGTTCGGCGGCACATCTTCACCGAATTTCACGTTCGAGTGAACGGCGGAATCGGCTTTGGATGACGAGCAGCACCCGCTCCCGCCATTCGTCTCCGGACCCGTAGCACCACGCCACGACGTCCGCGATCCACAGCAGCTCCTCGTTGGTGCTCCGGCAGTGCTCGTGGACGAGGTTCGACGACCACGCGACGGGTCCCAGCACCGTGCGGATCGTCTGGGCGTCGAAGCGGTCTCATCCGGTCCCGAACGACCCTGGACGAACTCCAGCCGATCGAGCACGTTTCGCTCACAGCGGAGACAGCTGGCAGAACCGGGACATCCGACGGATGCTGGAGATCATGAAGATCCTGGTGCTCGGCGGAACCGTGTTCCTCAGCAAGGCCGTCACGGCGGAGGCGGTCCGGCGGGGCCACGACGTCGTCTGCGGGGCCCGCGGCGCCTCCGGTGCGGTGCCGGAGGGCGCGCGCCTGGTGCCGATCGACAGGAACGAGCCCGGTGCGTTCGACCAGCTCGCCGGTGAGCGGTTCGACGCGGTGGTGGACGTGTCGAAGTACTCGGTGAACTGGGTGCGGGACGCGCTGGAGGCGTTCGGGGCGACGACGCCGCACTGGACGTTCGTGTCCAGCATCTCGGTCTACGCGGACCACTCGACGGGCAGCGACGTGCTGTTGCCGCCGCTGGAGGACGACCCGGCGGAGGAGTTCACGTCCGAGCGGTACGGCAGCGTCAAGGTCGCGAGCGAGAACGCGGTGCGCGAGGCGATGCGGGGCAGGGAGTTCATCGTCAGGGCCGGGCTCATCACCGGGCCCGACGACCCGAGCGACCGGTTCGGGTACTGGCCGGCGCGGCTGTCCAGGGGTGGCCGGGTGGTCGTTCCCGACAGCCCTGAGCTGGGGTTCCAGCACATCGACGTGCGGGACCTGGCGCGGTGGATCGTGTTCGCGGCCGAGGAGCGGGTGACCGGCACGTTCGACTCGACCGGGCCGGTGATGCCGTTCCAGATGGCGATCGGCGAGATCGCGGGTGCCACGGCGCCGCCCGGCACGCAGCTGGTCTCCGTGCCGGAGGAGGTGCTGGAGGAGCTGCAGGTCAACGCCTGGTCGGGGCCGCGGTCGATCCCGCTGTGGCTGCCGCGGGAGTGGGCCAGGATGACCGGCCGGGACGTGAGTGCGGCGTTGGCGAACGGGCTGCGCCCGCGGCCGTTGGCCGAGACCGCGCTCGACTCGCTGGAGTACGAGCGCGGCCTCGGGCTGGACCGGCCTCGCAAGGCGGGGCTGACGCCCGACGAGGAGGCGGAGATCCTCACCGCGGTGAGCTGATCACCACGACGAGAGGCTCAGAGCAGTGAGCCGATCTGCGCGGCGACGAGGTCGATGCGCACGCCCTGGTTCGGGCAGCCGCCGAAGTGGTGGAGGCCGATGACCTTGTGCGTGCGCCTCGACAGCACGGGCGAACCCGACGAGCCGCCCTCGGTGTCGCACATGTAGCTGATGTCGGACTGCGACACGTTGCCGTTCACCTTCACCGCGCGCACGATGCAGTAGCCGCCGCCGTTGTTGTTGTCGCGCAACGACAGCTTCTTGAGCTTCCCGGCCGGGTGGCCGATGACGTACATCTCCTCACCGACGGCCGGAACGCGCGCGTCCAGTTCGAGGTAGCCGAACGAGCTGATGGCCGCGAAGTTGTTCACGGAGAAGAGGGTGTAGTCGAGTCCGGCGTCGGTCTTGAGGACCTGGGCCGCCAGCACCTTGGTGACCGCGGCGGACGCGGTGCCGCCGCAGGTCGGGCACTGGTAGTTGAACCACACCTCGATGCCGGTGGTGCTGGTGAAGCAGTGGTTGTTGGTCAGCATGCGGTTGTTGGGGCCGACCCGCCACGCCGTGCACAGCGAGCTGCCGTTGCGCAGCAGCTTCGCCACCGAAGCCGTCTTGCCGAACTCCGTCGGGTTGCTCGACTGGTAGCAGACGGCGTCCTTGTAGTCGTTCGTGCCGCAGATGCTCTTGACCGACGGCTGCGCGGACATCTCGGCCTCGGTGTAGCCGCGGGTGAGCTTGTCGACGCGGACGCGGCTGAGCGCGTTGCGCACCGACACGACCGCCCTGTCGCCGGTGATCGACATGGCCCAGAAGCCGGTCGAGTCGACCGTGGCGGTCAGCGAGGACCTCAGGTCGCGCGTGTACGTGTACTTCTCGGTGCCGTCGGGGTTCGACACCGTGAGCACGTCACCCGGCAGGATCCGCAGGTCGGTGAAGTGCAGCTTCACGTATCCGGAGCCGGGTCGTTCGACCACCGTCGAACGGGTGGAGCCGCCCACGCGGACCGAGACGGATTCCTCGGTGCCGATTTCCTGCGTCTGCGGCGATTGGGCCTGAGCAGGTGTAGACGTGGTGGTGGTAGCAGGGACAACGGTCGTCATCGGCAGGGCCAGAGCCAGTGCCGTGAGGAGTTGCAGGGTTTTCCTCATGCCCTTTGATACTTCCGACGTCACCTGACCGTGTCAGCCCGCCGAACGTCGGTAATGGAGGAATCTGTGCGAGTTGTCCATTTCGGTCATGCCTGCGTGCTCCTCGACACCGGGAGCACCCGCATCCTGATCGATCCCGGCACGTTCTCGGCCGGGTTCGAGGACCTGGAGGACCTGGACGCCGTGCTGATCACACACCAGCACTTCGACCACCTGGACGTCGAGAAGCTGCCGGGCCTGCTCGAAGCGAACCCGCGGGCACAGCTGGTCGTGGACGAAGGATCAGCGCCGAGCGTCGAGAACCCGACCGTCGCTCGACCGGGTGACGTGCTGAAGATCGGTGACACGACGGTCAAGGCCGTCGGCGGTCAGCACGCGATCATCCACCGGGACATCCCGGTCATCCCGAACACCGGCTACCTGGTCGGCGACGGCGCGTTCTACCACCCCGGTGACGCGCTGTTCGTGCCCGATGAGGACGTCGACGTGCTCGGCTTGCCCTCCGGCGCGCCGTGGATGCGCACCGGAGAGGCCGTCGACTTCATGCGGGCCGTCAAGCCGCGGGTGGCCGTGCCGATCCACGAGGCGGTCCTGGCCATGCCGCAGATGGCCTACCACCACTTCCAGAACCTCAAGCCGGAAGGCACCGAGGTCAGGCCGCTGCCTCGTGGCGAGGAGACGGAAGTCTGACGTAGGTGGTCGGCGCGGCGTCGTGGGCGAGTGCGATGTCCACGGCGTCGAGCACGGCCTGCCGCGCCCCCGGCCGGTGGAGATCGCGCGCGTCGACCGTGATCCGGGTGAGCCCACCGCGCCGCGCGGACCGTGCCGCCGCGTAGACCAGCGCCCGGGACCGCAGCTCGCCGAAGCTGGTGCGTTCGGTCAGCGCGTGCAGCCGCCCGAGGATCGCGAGCCCGGTGCCGACGTCACGAACGGCGTGCGCGTCGGCGCACCGCGTGAACCTGTGCTTGGCCAGCGCCATCAACGTCCCCGGCGACGCCACACAACGCCGTGGCGCGAACGTGTCGGCGGCCAGCCCGAGGGCTTCCAGCTGCACACGGGCGCCGGTCAGCAGCAGCCCCGCCTCGTACGCGGGGAGCCTGCGCTGCCCGAGCCCGTGCAGCACGACGGCATCGCCGAGCGCGGCGCGCTGCCGCACCCACTCCTGCGCCCTGCCGAGCTCGCGGGGTACCACGAGCAGCGACAACGGCACCCGCCGCGGCTCGAGGGCCGCAGCCAGATCAGCGCACCGGTCGAGTGTCTGCGGACCGATGCCGGACAGTGAGACCACGAGCTGTGAGTGCACGCAATGAGTGCGCCACGCCGTGGTGACATCCGCGTGAAACCAGAGCTAACTCACGCGAGCCAGTCAGCGAAAGCCCGGCCGGTCAGCAGCTCGTAGGCCTCGATGTAGCGCCGGCGGGTGGCTTCGACGACCTCGGCGGGCAGCGGGGGCGGCGGGGTGTCCGACTTCCGGTCCCAGCCGGACGCGTCGGAGGTCAGCCAGTCGCGCACGTACTGCTTGTCGAACGACGGCTGCACGCGCCCCGGCGCGTAGCCCTCGGCCGGCCAGTAGCGCGACGAGTCCGGCGTGAAGACCTCGTCGGCGAGGATCAGCTCGCCCTGCTTGTCCAGCCCGAACTCGAACTTGGTGTCCGCGAGGATCAGGCCGCGCGTCTTGGCGTACGCACGTGCCTCGCTGTAGAGCTCGATGGTGCGGTCACGCAGCTTGTTGGCCAGCTCGGCACCGTGCTTGGCCTCGATGACCTCGAACGACACGTTCTCGTCGTGCTGCCCGATCTCCGCCTTCGACGCGGGCGTGAAGATCGGCGGGTCCAGCTCGTCCGCCTCGACCAGCCCCTGCGGCAGCTCGATCCCGCACACCGCACCGGTCCGCCGGTAGTCGGCCATGCCGGACCCGGTCAGGTACCCGCGCGCCACGCACTCGACGTCGACCATGGCCAGCTTGCGCACCAGCAACGCCCGCCCGCGCACCTCGGCGGGAATCCGCGGGTCGTCCGCCGCGACCAGGTGGTTCGGCCCGAGCCGCTCGAACCAGAACACGCTCATCGCGGTCAGCACGCGGCCCTTGTCCGGGATCTCGGTGCTCAGGACGTGGTCGTAGGCCGAGATCCGGTCGGACGCGACGAACAGCAGCAGCTCGTCGTCGACCTCGTACAGGTCGCGGACCTTGCCCCGGGCGACGTGCTGGTAGTCAGCGAGCGTTGGCACGCTGGTCAGCCTACGTGCCCGGCCGCTCGGCGCCGGTGCGCACCCCGGTGCGGCCGGCTTCGGGTTTGGGGGATGCGGAGTTCGGCAGGGCGAGGGTGCGGGCGTCGGTACGGCGAGTCGCGCGGTCGGCAGGACGGAAGCGGGTCTGGCGAGGCGGGAGGCGAGCCGAGCACGACGGGGGCGGGCCCGATGTGGCGAGGCGCCGGCCTCGACACGGCGGCAGGCGAACCGCGGCACAGCGGGGCGTGCCCTGCACGACTGGCTGCGAGCCCAGCGCAGCGAGGTAGAGGCCCGTCCGAGCGCGAACTCAGCCCAGCGAGGCACGGTCCGTCCCAGCGAGAACCCAGCCCAGCGAGGCGGAGCCCGTACCGGCGAGGCACAGGCCCGTCCCAGCGCGAACTCAAGCCCAAGCGACGCGCGGCCCGCCACAGCGTCGCGCAAGCCCCGAACACCGCCAGGCGCCAGCGTGACCGCGTAGGCGCGTGGGCGTGACCGCGCCGCACGGCACGCTCGCGCAGGGGTACCCCCGGCCGGGGATCCCCTCGCAACCCAACCTACTCAGGGGGTCCGACATTTTCCGGCCACCGTCCCCCACTACTGATCAAGCCCGAAGGGCCTTAAGGTGCACCCCGTGCTCACCCGAAAGGCCCTGTTGATCCCGGCTACCGCCAGTGCGGGACTGCTCGTCGTGCTCGCCGTCGCGGGCTGGGGCGGCGACTCCGACCCGCAGTCGGCCGCACCGTCCGGCGGGCCGCACACGAGCACGACGCAGCAGGTCAGCATCGTGCCGACGCCCGAGCTCGCCGAGATCACGGTCAAGACCACGACCTCGACGACCACCACCACGACGACGCGGATCACCACCAAGCCGCCGCCACCGCCGGTGCAGCCGCCGCCCGCGCCGCCGGTGACCACGACGGAGGCTCCGCAGCGAGGTCTCTTCGTGAACGAGGGTGCGCGCTGCGACCCCGAAGGGGCCATCGGCATCGGCCTGCGCGGGGAGCCGCTCGTGTGCCGCAAGGACGAGCGGCGCGCCGAGCGGTTGCGGTGGCAGAAGGCCTAGGGGGCCCACTCCAGCACGTCGACCTGGTCGCCGACCGCGATCGTTCCCGTGCGGACCACGGCCGCCTTCATCCCGAAGGTCACGCCGCCGTCCGGGTCGCGGCGGTACGAGGCGAGCGTGCGGATCGGTTCCGGGCCGGCGCGCAGACCGGTCTCCTGGTCGACCAGCGGCACCGCGCAGCGCACGCAGTCCTTGGCGTAGCCCAGTTCCACGTCACCGATCGCGGCGCGCCGCACCCGGTCCTCGATGTGCGGCTCCGGCTGGCCGGACACCACGACGTTGGGGCGGAACCGGTCCATCGGCACGGGTTCGCCGCCGCGCTCCAGGATGCGCTCGTTCAGTCCGTCCAATGAGGACAGCGAGATCACCAGGAGCGGGTGGGCGTCGGCGTAGCCGACGACGCCGGTGGTCTCGCCGGTCGACTCGCGGTGCAGGTCCGGCGGGGTGCGCACCAGCCGGACCGGCCGGCCGAGGACGTCGGAGAAGTACTCGGCGGGCGCGTCGCCCTGGTCGATGCCGAAGCCGTCCCACTTGTGCACGACGACCGGGATCCGGTTGCCGTCAAAGACAACCGGGAACGACTCGCCGCCGACGACCAGCGATGAGTCCACAACGGACGGACGCAGGGCGGCCAGTGCGGGCGTGTTCCGCTGCGACAGGAACACGCCGTCCTCGGCGGAGACCAGCATCATCATCCGGTCGTCGCGCAGACCGGTGAGGTCGACCTCCGACGAGGTGACGGGCACGCCGCCGCAGCCCTTGACGGGGTAGGCGAACAGGCCGGAGACGATCACAGGATGGGCTCCGGCTCGTACGCCGGGTACTTCTCCACGACCGCGGCGACCTGCGCGACGACCGCGGCCACCTGCGCCGACGCCACGCCGGTGAACGACAGCCGGTCGGCCAGCAGCGCGTCGAGCGCGGCGCGGTCCAGCGGCAGCCGCGGGTCGGCGGCGAGGCGGTCCAGCAGGTCGTTCTGGGCCAGGCCCTCCTCGCGCATCGCCAGGGCGACCGCGACCGCGTTCTCCTTGATGGCCTCGTGCGCGGTCTCCCGGCCGACACCCGCGCGCACGGCCGCCATCAGCACCTTCGTCGTCCCGAGGAACGGCAGGTAGCGGTCCAGCTCCCGCGCGACGACCGCCGGGTAGGCGCCGAACTCGTCCAGCACCGTCAGGAACGTCTCCAGCAGGCCGTCGAACGCGAAGAACGCGTCCGGCAACGCCACCCGGCGCACGACCGAGCAGGAGACGTCGCCCTCGTTCCACTGGTCGCCCGCGAGCTCGCCGACCATCGACAGGTAGCCGCGCAGGATCACCGCGAAGCCGTTCACGCGTTCGCACGACCGGGTGTTCATCTTGTGCGGCATCGCGCTGGACCCGACCTGGCCGGGCTTGAAGCCCTCGGTCACGAGCTCGTGGCCCGCCATCAGCCGGATGGTCTTCGCCAGCGACGACGGTGCCGCGGCGAGCTGGACCAGCGTCGACACCACGTCGAAGTCCAGGGAGCGCGGGTACACCTGGCCGACCGAGGTCAGCACCCGCTCGAAGCCGAGGTGGCCCGCGATCGTGCGTTCCAGCTCGGCCAGCTTGTCGCCGGAGCCGAGCAGGTCGAGCATGTCCTGCGCGGTGCCGACCGGGCCCTTGATGCCGCGCAACGGGTAGCGCGCGATCAGCTCGTCCAGCCGCGAGAACGCCACCAGCAGCTCGTCGGCGGTCGTGGCGAAGCGCTTGCCCAGGGTCGTGGCCTGCGCGGCGACGTTGTGCGAGCGGCCGGCCATCACCAGGTCGGTGTGCTCGGCGGCCAGCGCGGCCAGCCGGCCCAGCACGGCCGCCGTCTTGCCGCGGACCAGTTCGAGCGAGCGCAGCACCTGCAGCTGCTCGACGTTCTCGGTGAGGTCGCGCGAGGTCATGCCCTTGTGCACGTGCTCGTGGCCGGCGAGGGCGTTGAACTCCTCGATGCGCGCCTTCACGTCGTGCCGCGTCACCCGCTCGCGCGCGGCGATCGACTCCAGGTCGACCTGCTCCAGCACGCGCTCGTAGTCGGCCACGGCACCGTCCGGCACGTCGATGCCGGCCGCCGCCTGCGCGCGCAGCACCGCGAGCCACAGCTGGCGCTCCAGCACGATCTTGTGCTCGGCCGACCAGAGCGTCGCGAGCGACGTGGAGGCGTAGCGACCTGCGAGGACGTTGGCGATGCGCGGCTTGGTCACGCCGCCAGGTTAGTGCACGCCGGGCTCACTCCCAGCGGATCGCGGGGTCGGTGACCAGCGTTGTGAGCACGTCCACAGACACCGGCAGCGCGGCCCGCAGACCGCTGCCGGTCGCCGGGTTCGTCGTGAACGCCGAGATCTGGACCATGTAGCCGCTCTCGAAGACACGCGTCGCCACCGCGCGCACGACCGTCGAGGCGCCGTCGTGGAACTGGGCCTGGACGACCTTCGACCCGTCGGCCTGCGCCACCTCCGAGCACATGATCGCGGTGGAGCACAGGTTCCGCTCGTTCTGCAGGCCCGTCGCTGCCCGCACCAGGAGCGAGGTCGGCCCGACGTCGTCGGTCAGGTACACGTAGCCGGACAGCGACCCGTCCTCGACCCTGGCCGGCTTGGCCGCCGTCGTCGAGGACGGTGGTGTGATCACCTGGAACGAGGAGCCCGGCATGACGTAGGCGCTGACGTCCCGGAGACCCTGCACCCGCGTCTGGAGCTTCGCGGCGAGGGCGTCGCCGATGCGCACCGTCCGGTTGGTCGGCGACTCGGCGGCCGCGGGTGAGCTGGAGTCGGTCCGCGACGCGGCGATCTGGTCGCCGTCACCGGTCTTGGGCAGCAGGCCCGGCAGCGCGAACGCCGACACGACGATCAGGGCGGTGGCCACTCCCACGCTGGCCAGGGCCCGTCTGCGACTTTTTTTCTGTTCGGCCCGCTTCATCAGCGCGTCGGGGTCGAAGTCGAGCGGCGGCTCGTCCCAGACGGCCAACAGCATGCCCTCGCGGATCTCCTGTTCACTCACGACGCGACCCTCCCCGAACTGTTGTCGAGTTTCTCCACGATGGTGCGCAGCGTCGCGAGACCGCGCGCCGTCTGGCTTTTGACTGTTCCCTCGGAGCACCCCATGGCAACCGCCACCTCGGCAACCGAGAGGTCTTCGAAATAACGCAGCACGAGCACAGCCCGTTGCCTCGGCGGGACCTGCAGCAACGCGGTGTGCACCAGCTCACGCGCCCACAGCTTCGCGCTGGTGTTGTCCGGGTCCACGCGCTCGTCGGCGGCGTCGGGCAGCTCCCCGTCGCGCTGCTCGGCTCTGCGCCACGGCCTGCGCTTCTCGTCCAGCCAGGTGCGCAGCAGCACCTTGCGGGCGTAGGCGATCAGGTTGTCCAGCCCTTTGATGCGCTTCCAGGCGAGGTACATCTTCATCAGGCTGGACTGCATGAGGTCTTCCGCGGTGTGCCAGTCACCGCAGAACAGGTACGCAGTGCGTCGCAAGCTCGCGGCATTGGCTGCTGCGAACTCGCGAAAGCCCTGTTCATCGGCCTTGCGCATGCGGTCCCCTCTCGCGTCCTCACCCTGGGGAACGCGCCGGGGGAAGGCGAGGTTGCATCACCCGTGAGGTTGCATCACTCGTGCCGCGAAAGGGCCTTTCGGAGCATCCTGGCCGCGACACCGCGCGGGTCCGACTTCAGCTCGATGAACGCGTTCACCATCGTGCCGTCGACGAGTGCGATCAGCTCCTCGACGCGGTCGGCGGCGAGGTCGCGGCCGGAGCGGGCGAAGATGTCGGAGACCAGGTCCTGCAGCTCGGCGCCCATCGAGCGCATCAACGGCCGCAGGTACGGGCGGCGGCCGGTCGCGACGAGGCGTTCGTAGCGCAGCAGCATCGTCTCGGTGTCGGTCACGTCCGGGCCGACCAGCAGGTCGAGGACCAGCTCGATCAACGCGTCGTCGTCGGCAGCGCCGTCCGGCAGCGCGTCCAGCTTCGCCCGGCCGCTCGCGAGCTCGGCACGGCCGTGCAGCTCGACCGCCGCGGTGACGAGCTCGTCGAGCGAGTCGAAGTAGTACGTGGTGGACGCGAGCGGCAGACCTGACCGTTCGGCGACCGCACGGTGCCGGACCGCGTCGAACCCGCCCTCCACGAGCAGTTCGGCCGCGGCCTCCACGAGCGCCTGCCTGCGGCGCTCCCCCTTGGGAGTTGCTGCCGTCATAGTCGGGCCAGAGTACTGGGCGCGCGGCCCCGGTCCGGTCAGAACCGGGGGGCGATCGCGTCGGCGACCCGCCTGGCCTGGCCCTTCAGCTCGCCGTCGCCCTGCGTGAAGACGTAGAGGTCCTCGCCCCTGGCGGTCCTGACCTTCGCGGTGTCCGCGCCGCCGGGTGGCAGGAACTCGTCCGCGGTGACGACGGCCGTGATCGTCAGGCCGTCGATCTTGAACGCGGCCGAGCGCGACGGCGGCGAGCACGAGACGGCCGGTGCCGCCGCGAGGTCCGGTGGAACCGAAAGCTCTCCGGCGAGGGCGACGGCGAGCTCCCGGTCCACCACCGCGCAGCCCTGCACTGCGCGACCGCCGACACTGGGGTCGGCGCTTCCCGGCGGTGACGTGTCCCCCTGCGTGGACAGGTCGCCAGGGAAGTTCTTCGTCTGCACGTTCGGCGGGTCGACCGGAGCGGACAGCGGCGATTGTGCCGAGTTGTCCTCCGGCTGGCCAGCACCCGCGACGGACTCGGTGCCTTTGTCCTGGTTCACCCAGTTGGTACCCGCGACCACGCCGCCGAACCCGAGCACCACGACGAGCGCGGTGCCGCCGGCGATCGCGTTGCGCCTGCGCTGGGTGGCCCTGCGGGACGCGGTGCGGACGTCCGCCACGTCGAAGGCCGCGGGTGGTGCGTCGTTCGCGGCGTCGCGGAACAGGTCCGCGAGCTTGTTCTCGTCCATCTACAGCCTCCTCCCGCCGGTCACCGTCACGACGCCGGTCGCAGGTCGTCGATCGCGTCCCCGAGGGCTTCCCGCAGCGCGGTCAGCCCGCGAGCGGTCTGACTCTTCACAGTTCCTTCCGAGCACTTCAGCACCTCGGCCGTGGCCGTCACGTCGAGCCCTTCGAGGAACCGCAGCACGAGCACCGCCCGTTGCCTCGGAGGAACCCTGCGCAGGCCCTTCATCAACGCCTCACGCGTCGCGACCGTGTCACCGATCTCGTGGTCCTGGGCCGGCGTCTCCGGCAGCACGTCGGTGAACTTCTCGCGCCGCCACGGCCGGCGTGACTCGTCGATCACCGCGCGCACCACGGTGCGCCGGACGTAGGCGTCGAGGGCCTGCTTGTCCCGGATCTTCCGCCACCTCCTGTGCACCGCCACGAAGGCCGTCTGCGCGAAGTCGTCAGCGCGGTGCCAGTCGCCGCACAGCAGGTATGCCGTTCGGCGCACGGCCTCACGGCGAGCCACGAAGTACTCCGCGAACTCCTGCTCGTCGCGCTGATCCACGCGGACTGCTCTCCGCTCGTTCCTCGAGTTGCACCTACCGGACGGAATCCGAGGGCCCCACGGTTGCACGAACCGCGAGCGAGAGCTACATCACCCCCTCGGTCGTGAGGGTGATGTGATGTGATCGGGGTCGTGACCCCCATTGACCTGCGTTCGGACACCGTGACCCGGCCTGACGAACAGATGCGTCGTGCCATGGCCGCCGCCGAGGTCGGCGACGACGTGCTCGACCACGACCCGACGATGGCCGCGCTGGAGGAACGGGTCGCGGCGCTGCTCGGCGTCGAGGCCGCGCTGTGGGTGCCGTCGGGCTCGATGGGCAACCTGATCGCGTTGTTCCTGCACCTGCGCCGCGGCGACCGGTTCCTGGCACCGCTCGGCGCGCACGTGCTGGACGCGGAGCTCGGCACCGCGGCGTGGCTGGCCGGCGGCATGCCGCACGCGCTGCACTCGCTGACGCCCGAGGCCGTGGTCGCCGCGGGTGGCGGCGAGTCGCCCTACTACGGGCTGCGGTCCTCGTTGCTGTGCCTGGAGAACACCCACAACGCCTCCGGCGGGACGCTGACCTCCGCTGCCGGGCACGAGGCGCTGGTCGCGGCGGCCCGGTCGGTCGGGCTGGCCGTGCACCTCGACGGCGCCCGGTTGTGGAACGCGTCGGTGGCGCTCGGGGTGCCGCTGACGGCGTTGACGGCGGGCGTGGACACGGTGCAGGTGTGCCTGTCGAAGGGCCTGGGCGCGCCGGTCGGGTCGGTCGTGGCGGGCTCCGCCGCGTTCGTGGTCGAGGCGCGGCGGGTGCGGAAGATGCTCGGTGGCGGGGTCAGGCAGGGCGGTGTGCTGGCCGCGGCCGGGCTGGTGGCGCTGGACCGCATCGACCGCCTGGCCGAGGACCACGCGAACGCTGCGGCGCTGGCCGCCGGGCTGCGGGCGCTGGGCTGGGACGTTCCCGCGCCGGAGACCAACATCGTCCTGGCGTCGGTGCCGGAGCTGGACAAGACGCTGCTCGTGCTGCGGGAGGCCGGGGTGCTCGCGAGCCCGATGGCCGGCAAGGTCCGGTTCGTGACGCACGGGGACGTGACCGCCGCGGACATCACCGAGGTGCTCCACCGGGTGCGGGAGGCCGCCTGATGCGCTGGATCGTGTTCGACTTCGGCGAGGTCATCAGCCAGCGCAACCCCGCGGTCCCCGGCATGGCCGCGCGGCTCGGGGTGCCGGTCGCGGACTTCGAGGCCGCGTACTGGGACCGTGACGCCTACGACCGCGGCGGGTCCGACGCGGCCTACTGGGAGCTGATCGGGTCACGGCTCGGCGTGCCGGTCGACGCCGCGCTGGTGCGGGAGCTGACGGCCCTCGACAACGCGGGCTGGCTGACCGACCCGGTGCCGCAGACCGTGGCGCTGATCGAGGACCTGGCCGCGCTGGGCGTGCCGCTGGCGTTGCTGTCGAACGCGCCCGTGACGTTCGCACGGCTGGCCGAGAAGGAGCCGTGGGCGGTCCACTTCCGGCACCTCGTCTTCTCCGGCGACCTCGGCTACGCCAAGCCGGACGCCCAGATCTGGCAGGACCTGAAGGACGTCGTGGGCAGCTCGGACCTGGTGTTCTACGACGACCGCCAGACGAACGTCGACGGCGCGCTGGCCGCGGGCATCGACGCGCGGCTGTGGACGTCAGCCGCTGCCGCGCGCCTCGAGCTCCGCGCGGAGCTCGGCGATCTCAGCGCGTAGCCCCCGCAGCTCCCGCACGGTCTCCAGCTCGGCTTCCTCGACGCCCCGCAGCTTCTCGACGAGCCAGCTGGCGATCGTGCCGGTGATGACACCGAGCAACGCGATGCCACCGACCATCAGCAACCCGGCGACGAGCCGCCCTTCGACCGTGACGGGGTAGCGGTCCCCGTACCCGACCGTCGACATGGTGGTGAGCGTCCACCACAACGCGTCCCCGAACGTCGTGATGCTCGCGTTGTCCGCGTGCCTTTCCGCGTCGAGCACGGCAAGGCTCGCGCAGAACGCGACGAGCGCCGTGACGCCCGCGACGTAAATGCTGACCCGCTGCCGGATCCTGTGCTGGAACTTCTTGTTCAGCAGCGTGAGAACGGTGATGAGCCGCAACACCCGCAACTGCCTGACCATCGGCAGCACCACGGCCGCGAGGTCGAACAGGTGCGATTTGAGGAATTGCGCCTTGTCCACCGCGAGCTTGAACCTGATCACGTAATCGGCCGCGAACACCGCCCAGATCAGCCACAAGACGACCTCGAGCGGCACGTGCAGGAACACGTGGTCGTCCAGCACCTGAACCGCGTAGACCACGAGGAACAGCACGGCGAGCACCGTCAACGGCCACTCGACCCTGCTCTCCCACCGCTGCAGGCGGGCCTCGCTGGACTGCAACACCGCTACATGGTGAATGCTCCCGCGCTTTTGTTCCAGGGTTTAGCTGTGCTCAGCGCCGCGATTTGACGGCGCCGTACGCCACCGTACCTGCGAGGAGTAGTCCCCCGATCACGGCGAGCCAGAAAAGGCCCTTCACGACGGCGCCGACGACCGCGAGGACGATCCAGATCGCGACGAGCCAGCCGATGATCGCCCACATGTCGTTCCTCCCCTTGTTCCACGTCCCGGTGTGATCACATCTCGGAAGTGATCATTTTCTAGCCGTGATCACATCCAGGCCTTCAGACGCCTCAACGCTTCCTCGATGTCGTTCGTTGAGCCCGCGAACGACATCCGCACGAAGTGGTGCCCGTCGACCGGGTCGAAGTCGATGCCCGGCACGATCGCGAGCCCCGTGTCGTCCAGCAGCTTCCGGCAGAACCCCATGGAGTCGTCGGTGAGGTGCCGCACATCGGCGTACACGTAGAACGCCCCGTCCGCCGGCGCCAGTTCCCCGATGCCGAGGTTCGTGAGCCCTTCGACCAGCAGGTCCCGGTTGACCCGGTACCGCTTGAGGTGCTCGGCCGTCTCCGCGTAAGAATCCGGGTGAAACGCCTCAACTGCCGCAAACTGGGACAAAGCGGGCGGACAGAGGGTGAAGTTGCCGGTCAGGCAGTCCACCGCCCTGCGCAACCGCTCCGGCAGCAACATCCACCCCAGCCGCCACCCGGTCATCGCGAAGGCCTTGGAGAACGAGTTCACGACGATCGCATCCCGCGACGTCTCCCACGCACACGGCAACGGCTCCCCGTAGCTGATCCCGTGGTAGATCTCGTCACTGATCAACTGCACGCCGTTGCCCGCACACCACCGCGCGATCGGCTCGATGTCGGCAACCGTCCCGGTGGGATTCGCCGGGCTGGCCACGATGACCCCTTTGAGCGCACCGTTTGCGTGCGCCGCGGCCAGCATCTCCACCGTCGGCTGGAACCGCGTCCCCGGCCCACACGCCAACTCGACAACCTCACACCCCAACGCCTTCAGGATGTTCCGGTAAGCCGGATACCCCGGCCGCGCCAACGCCACCCGATCCCCGGCGTCGAACGCCGCCAGGAACGCCAACGTGAACGCCCCCGACGACCCGGTCGTCACCACCACGTCGTCCGGCCCCACAGCCAGGTCGTACTGCCGCCGGTAGTGCCCGGCGATCGCGGTCCGCAGCTCCAAAATCCCCAACTGCTCGGTGTATCCCAACGCGTGCTCACCCAACGCGCGCACGGCGGCCTCCCGCACCGGCCGGGGCGCGGGGCTCGACGGCTGCCCTGCGGCCAACGACACCACGTCGCCGTGGGTGCGCTGCCGTTGCGCGGCGGCGGAGAGCACGTCCATGACGTGGAACGGGGGGACGTCAGCGCGAGCAGCCACGGTCAGCATGGCGCCAGGCTAACTCCCCGCGGGTGGGCGAGGTCTGAGATGTCGCGCGCAGCACGGGTTCGGTGACGGGCCGGGTTCGGTGACGGGCCGGGTTCGGTGACGGGCCAGGTTCGGTGACGGGCCAGGTTCGGCGACGGGCCAGGTTCGGCGACGGGCCAGGTTCGGCGACGGGCCAGGTTCGGTGACGGGCCAGGTTCGGTGACGGGCCAGGTTCGGTGACGGGCCAGGTTCGGTGACGGGCCGGGATCGCTGACAGGCCGGGATCGACGGCCGGTCGGGATCAACGGCGGGCCGGGCACGGAAGCGGCGCCTCGGGCTCAGCGGCTGGCTCGGCCGGTAGGCAACGAGGGTTCATCGGTTGGCCGACAAGCGCTCGGCGGCGAGGCCCTCGCCCGCCGGCCCCTCGACTGCCAGCCCTCCGGCAGTGGGCCTACTGCCGCTGTCTCTCCGCGGCGGGCTGCCTACCGCTGCCCTTCGGCGGGCGGCCTCCTCCTGCCACCCCTTCAGCGGCAACCTTCCTGCCGCGGGCGCCAGGCCAAGGCGTCCGGCGAGCTGTCCGCACTCCACAACCCCGCCACCAGCCCCAGTGCGCGACGGCCAGGTGTTCGACGGCCAGCCGCGTGGCTGCTCGGTGGGCCGAGGAGGGTGTCCAAGACAGGCCACATCACCTCCTCGGTCAATCGCGACCGTTCACCTGTCGGCCGCCATCCGCGCGCTTCCACATATGCGAGACGAGCGAGCGGACGAATCCGGACAAAGCCCACCCGATTGGGTGAGGCGAGCAATGACCGGCGCGTTTCCATCACGGAAGACCAGACGGAGCAGCGCCGGGATCAGGACAAGCCTCACCCGATCGGGCGACGGAATCAGTAGCCCTGGTAGCCGCCGCCCTGGGACATCGCCTTCAGGCCGGGGTGGCCTTCGAAGCCGCCGTAGCGCGAGAACGTGTAGCGGACGCCGGCGATGATGTTGTCGACCGGGTTCCAGATGTCGTCGTGGCCGGGCAGCTTGTGGGCGTTGAACGTGGAGTCGATGCACTGCATGAGGCCCTTGGACGGGGTGCCCTTCTGCGCGTTCGAGTCCCAGAGGTTGATCGCGTGCGGGTTGCCGCTGGACTCCTTCTCGATGATCTTCCAGATCTCGTCGATGTTGTCCTCGGTGACCGGGATGCCGTTGGCCTGCAAGATCTTGATGGCCTCGCGGATCCACTCCTCGACGTTGCCGGGAGGCGGGCTGCCCGACGGCGGGCCGCCGCTGGGACCCATGCCGCCGACGCTGCCGCCACCTCCGCCACCGCCCCCTCCGGAAGCGCTGCCACCACCACCGCCTCCGCCGCCTCCGCCATGGCCACGGTCCTCGGTCGGTGTGGGCGTGGGCGTGGCGTCGGAACTGGAGGACTTCGTGCTGTCGTCGGGCGGCGGGCTCGCGGTCCACTCCACGGGTTTGCCGGGGGCGGGCGTGAAGGTCTGGGTGTTCGGGTCCTCAATGGACGAGAACTTCGGCGCGAGCGCGCCGGGGCGGCCCTTCAGCGTGCCGGCGGCGGCGTTGAGGGCGTTTTCCGCTTGGGAGATAACGGGTTGGGCGTCGCCGACGGCTTCCGCGCAGTAGCCGCGGATGATGCTGTCGATGTCTTCCTGCGGCTGGCCGTGCAGTTGCTGGCGGACCTGGCGGGCGCGGCTCAGCAGGGTCTCGCAGATGCGGCTCATCGAGGACTTCGCGGTTTCCAACGCGTTCGCGGCCGCCTCCAGGTCGGCCGCGGCGCCGTTGAGCGCGTCCGTCATCGAGGTGCCGGACTTGGTGAGGTTGGCCATGTAGGCCACGAAACCGTCGGCAGACTTGCCTTCCCAGGCGCCGTCGAGCTGGGAGACGGACTGCTGCAGCACGTTCGTCTGGTCGCCGCACTTGCCGGCCGCCTGCTTCCAGCGGTTCGCGATGTCGCGCACGGCTTGGGGCTGGGCGTTCTCGACCTTGTCAGCGAGCTCGGCCAGTGGTGCGCCGCCGGGCAGGGCCGCGACCTCGTCCATCGCGCTCATGTCACACCGCCCTGAAAGAGGTCCGGTTGGCGTCCTCGACGCCCTCCACGTTGGACTGGATCGCGTCGAGCGCGCCTTCGACCTTGCGCAGCACCTTTTCCGCCGCCTCGAACTCCTGTGCGCCCGCTTGGTCCATCGCGTTCACCGCGCCGGAGATCGTGCCGGATGCGCCGAGCTTTCCGAAGATGTCCGGATTGCCGTATTGATTGGAAAAGCCGTCACCGATCGCGCCGAATTGTCCGGCTTGGCTGCTCACGGTTGTGCGGCACTGTTCCATGGCTTCGCTGTTGAACTTCGCCAGAGCCATGCGCGCTTACCCCCTCGATGTCTTCTCGAAGACCTTAGAACGAATGGTGTCGAGCAGGGCGTCGATTCGCCCTTTCAACGCCGGACGGGTGATGTCCTCGTCCACGACCACGTCGACGCGGTGCTTGCGGCCGTCGGCGGTCATCGCGAACGCGCCGAACCACGCCCGCACACCCTTCTCCGGCACGAGCTCCACGAGCGCGGTGGTCATGTCGCCCACCTCCTCGACGACGACCTCGTCGCGGGTGAGCACCGCCCTGATGCCGCCGGCGACGACCATCGCGCGCGTCGAGGTGCTGCCGATGCCGAGGCGCAGGTCGAGGGCGAGGGTGGGGAGGGCGAGCTGGTGGAGTGCATTGGCGAGCCTGGGATCCGGCTCATCGGAGTCTACTGTGGACTCCGGAACGTGCAGCACGATCGGCATCGCGCCCAGGTCGAGGTGGTCCCACGCCGCGCGGAACGCGGACGGGGTGAGTGCTGCTCTCACGGCGGAACTCTCCCGGCATGCGGCGGGCGACGTCCCCTGGCCCCCCAGGCCCGCGTGCGTTACGACGCACGGGCGGGCGCTGGGGTTCCGTGCTCACACCTCTTGGAAGAGCTCCCAGACCGCGGCGGCCAGCCGGTGGTTGTCGACCGGCGTGATGGTGCACCACCTGCGGCCGTCGCTGCTGGGCTTGAGCTGCCGCAGGTACCGGCCGTTGTGCGTGTCGTGGAAGGAGACGACGCGGCCGGCGCGCTGACCTCCGCGCTGCACGCCGAACTGCCCGCGCGTGGAGGTGCCGTCGAGCATGCCGGCGAGCTCCTGGGCGTCGCCGAGGCGCATGCCCTGGCGTTCGAGGGTGGTGATCATCCGCTGGGCGTCCTGACCGACGTCCTTGGCCGCGGCCACCAGGTCGTCGTACGGCAGGCTGATCGAACGCCCGAACCCGGCCGGCATCTCACCGGCCACCGACACCGCCGCCTCGGCCAGCGCCGTGCCGCGCGCCTCGATCAGCCACATCTCGTCCCGGTCCTGCACGGCGAGGATGGCCTCGTCGCCCACGGCAGCGGCCAGCCCGCTGATCTGCCGGTCGGCCCAGATCCACAGGTCGATCGACATCTGCGCGTTCGCGAGCAGCGCGAACCCGTCGGCGAGCTCGGGCACGACCCGGCCGTTGCCGGCCAGGCCGCGCGCTTCGAGCGACTCCCAGGCCCGCTTCACCACCTCGGCCTTCTCGGTGTGGGTGATGGAGGGAATCCGCGTGTCGAGCGCGACGTGGGCGGCCGGGAGGCGTTGCGCCTCCCAGACCACGGCGAACTCCACTGTGGACAGAACCACAGATCCTGGTGAGCTCAAGGGATCTACTTGTCCTTCGGTTCTTCGCCGATGACCGACTGCACCACCATGCGCTCGTCACCGAACACGTCGTCGGAGTCGACGCCGTACTTGCGCACGTGCTCGCCGTCCTCCTCGCCCTCACCCTTGGCCGCACCGGCCGCGGGCGACATGAGCGACCCGGCACCCTTGCCGCCGACGCCACCCTTGCCGCCGGCCGCACCGGGCCGGTTCGCCTCGGGACCGACGCCCGCGGCGCCACCCGGCGTCGCGCTGCCCGGCACACCCTTGCCCGCGGCACCGGTACCCGCACCGCCGGGACCGCCGGCGCCACCCTTGCCGCCGGCACCGATCGTGCTCGGGGCACCCTTCGGGCCGGTGGAGGTGATCGGGGTCTTCGGTGCCTGGCTCGGGCCACGTCCGCCGCCGACGACCTGCGCGCCGCGCGCGTTGCCCGCGGCACCGGCCAGACCGGCTGCCGCCGCGGTGGCGGCCGACGTCGCGACCGGGAGCGGGGAGCCGAAGGGCTTGGGGAGGCCGGGGCCGGTGGCGAGCGGGCCGGGCGTGGGGGTGCCCGGGATGATGCCGGTGGTGCCGCCGGGGATGTTCGGGGTGGGGCCGACCGGGACGCCTGGTGAACCCGGTGAACCGGGGGTGCCCGGGAAGCCTGCGGTGCCCGGGGTGCCGTGGATTCCGGGCGGGGTGGAGTTCGGGAGGCCCACGGTGGGACCGACCGGCGGGCTGGAAACAGCCGCGCTGCTCACCACGATGTCCGGCGCCGGTGGCGGCGGCCGGAAGTTCTCAAGCGCACCGCGACTGCCCTCGACGTAGCCGTTCATGCTGTCGATGGCCTGCTGGCGAGCCCTGTTCGTGGCGGCGACCTCGGCGGCGTGATCGGTCTCGATGCCGACGAGACCGACGACCTTGTCGCCGAAGTTCCGCTCGGTGTCTCCCCGCAACGTCTCCGACGGGGGCGTGCTGTGCCGGGCCTGGCTCGTGCTCTCGCCCTGCTGGATGATCGCCTGCGAGTTGTCGTTCGACGCCTCACTGCTGCCGTCGATCCCGGCGGCGACCACGTCGTGCTTCGCGTGGCTCCGCTCGCCGGCCGCACCGCCCCACTCGATCTCGAGTTCCTTCAGCTGCGCGCGAATCGTCTGATCGATGGACTCAAGGCTGTTGGCCAGCGTGCGCAGCGCCTCGGAGGCTTCGCTGAACCGCGACACGACCGTGGTGCTGGAAAGCTTCTGAACCTCGTTCGCGAGATCCTGGTTGGACCAACCCTCGAAGTTCCAGTCATTGAGCTGCTTGTAGCCCGACATGGCTCCCCCTCACTTCAAAGTCTTGAGCGTCGCGAGCGCGAATGCGGCGGCCTTCTCAGCCTTGCCGCACAGGACGGATTGGTCCTTTTCCTTCGTGGTGGTCGGGATGTAGCTGACCATCAGCTGCTGGCCATCGGCGACGTCGATTGCCACGGAGCAGTCGAAACCCGTGCCGCCTTTCAGCTTGACCTCCACGGCACCGAAGTCGTCGACCTTGATCACCTTCGCGTCGACGTTGCCGCCGCCCTGCAGCCAGTAATCCACGCCCTTGTGCGTCACTGTGCCGACCTGGTAACCGAAGCCACTGTCTCCGTCGAAATCACAGCTGGGTGATTCCTGCCCCTCCACGAGGTCCAGTTTCACCGCCTCGGCCCCTACGATCTTGATCTGCTTCTGCTGCTCGGCCGTGAGCAACTTGCAGGAATCCACTGCGTCGAGCTTGAAAGCCTGTGGACGCGTGGGCAGCTTGCTCGCGGAGTCGTTGCCGGACGAACGGGCCGGCGACTGGGGTGCCGGGGTCGGATTCCCCTTCTCACCGCTGGCCGTACAGGCCGACACGGCTACGGCGAAGACGACCACGGCAGCTAGCTTGGACAGGTGCATCGTCACGCTTTCGGCCTGAACACGGCGGTGATTTCGTCTTCGGTGTACCCGTACTGCTGAGCCGACGTCTTCAACTGCTCCGAAAGGCTTTCCAGCGCCTCCATGTAACGAGTGAGCCGGTTCGCATAGGAATCGGTGTGGTAGACCAGCCTGTCATTCCACGCCTCGACGACATCTGCGGTGACCTGGTCGTCGGTCGTGGGAATCCGCAGCTTGGGGACATTTCGCCGGTAAGCTTTCTCCAGCTTGTCGTACTGCTCGGCGATGACCTTGCCGGCCTTCAGGACGGTGTCCTTGTCGACGTGGAACTGCTGCGTCGACGGTCCTGCGGACATCCTGTCCAGCACCGCCGAGGCGGCCTTGAAGGCGCCCACCGCACCCGCGATCACACCGCCAGTCATCGCCGCAGCGGCACCGAGAACGGCATCCGCCCCCACGTTCTCCTGTGTCACGACGTCCTACCCCCGTACGGTTGGTGACGGTTCGGTCTCGCTTCGCAGGCTACCAACGCCCGCGTAAGACGCACCTGTAGTTGGACGAAGACCACCCCTCGACGGTTCCACGTCACTCAGCGTTCGTTCCCCCGGCGGAACGTGCCGAGCGAGGCGATCGGATCGGGCACAGGAAGTCGGGTGGAGCGGCACCCGGCCCCATAGCGTTGACGACGTGCTGGAACGACTCAACCAGGCCATGGCCCACATCGAGGACAACCTCGACCGGGACGTCGACGTGAAGCAGCTCGCGCGGATCGCGGGGAGTTCGGAGTACCACTTCCGGCGGATGTTCTCGGCGCTCGCCGGGATTCCGCTGAGCGAGTACGTGCGGCGCAGAAGGCTCACCAGGGCGGCGAGTGAGGTCCTCAGTGGACACGGCTCGTTGCTCGACATCGCCGTGCGGTGGGGTTACGGGTCCAACGAGGCCTTTGCGCGGGCGTTCAAGGGCATGCACGGCATCGGGCCGCAGGAGGCCCGCAGGACCGGGAGAGCGTTGCAGTCGCAGCAGGTGCTGCGGTTCAAGTTGATCGTCGAGGGGAGTGCGAGCATGGAGTACCGGATCGTCGAGAGGGACGCGTTCCGCGTGGTCGGCCGGGGGACGCGGGTGCCGTTGGTGCACCTGGGGATGAACCCGGCGATCGTGGAGTTCGTCAAGGGCATCGGGATGCCGACGCTCAGCAGGATGAAGGAGCTCGCTGACGGGGAGCCCGGTGGCATCGTGGCGCTGACCGGCAACCAGGAGGGCAACGAGGAGGGTGACCACCTCGACTACTTCCACGGTGTGGTGACCAGCCGGGAGGCGCCGGAGGACATGGAGACCGTGACGGTGCCGAAGCACACGTGGGCGGTGTTCCGGAGCGAAGGGCCGTTCCCGGAGACGATTCAGTTCATGTGGCGGGACGTCTACACGCAGTGGTTCCCGTCGAACAGCTACGAGAGCGTCGAAGGGCCGTCGATGTTGCACACCGAGATCGACGGGGACGTGGCCAGGGCCGAGCTGTGGGTTCCGGTCACCAGCTGAGGCAGAGGCGTTCGATCACGTCCCGGAGCTCCAGGACGGAGAGCCACCGGTCGGGGATCACGGCGACGCCGTCGCGGGCGCCCAGGAGGTTGCCGCAGATGGAACCGGTCGAGTCGCTGTCGCCGGAGTGGTTCACGGCCAGGCGCACGGCGGTGGCGAAGTCAGGGGCGACCAGGGCGGCGTGCAGGCCGATGGCCAGGGCTTCCTCGCCCACCCAGCCGCCGCCGAGCTCGGACTCGATCTCCTCCGGTGTCAGGGGACCGAGGCCGACCACCTTGTCCAGCAACGTGGTCTGCTCCTCGTGGCCCTCCCAGCGGACCAGTTCGGCGCGGGCGACCGCCACGGCCGACAGCAGGTCCGCGCCGTCGAGCAGGCAGCGGACGATCGCCGCCAGCACGCCCGCGGACAGGTAGCCGCTGGGGTGGTGGTGGGTCATCTGCGCCGTTCCCACCGCCAGGGTGAAGACCTCGCGCACGTCGGGGGACCACACGGCGACGGGGGCGGCGCGCATGACGCCGCCGCAGCCCTTGGAGTTGTTCTTCTCGTTGTGCTTCAACGCGGTGATGCAGGTGTGGCCCGGTGCCCGGCGCGAGTGCAGGCGCCGGTCCGACATCAGCCAGCCGTCGTCGGCCACGAGCGGGCCGCCCTGGGTGTGCAGCCAGCGGCCGTAGGCGGCACGCACCGTCAGCACGGGGTCGACACCGTGCTGGCGGGCCAGGAGCAGGCCCTCCAGGGTGAAGAGGACCATCTGGGTGTCGTCGGTGATCTCCAGCGAGGGGAGGTCGACGACACCCGCCGGGCCGTGCTGGCGGCGGATCACGTCGATCGAGGAGAACTCGACCGGCGCACCGAGGCCGTCGCCGACGGCCCCTCCCAGGACGCACCCGAGCAGGCTCACGGCACCGTGATCTGGTTGTCGACGGCCCTCAGGGCGATGTCCGAACGGTGGTGGGAACCGGTCAGGTGGATGTCGGCGAGCTTCTTGTAGGCGCGCTCACGGGCCTTGGCCAGCGACTTGCCGGTGCCCACCACCGACAGCACCCGGCCGCCCGCGGAGACGACGGCGCCGTCCTCGCGGCGGCGGGTGCCCGCGTGCAGGACGCCCTCGGACTCGGAGCCGGTGATCACGTCACCGGTGCGCGGGCGGCCTGGGTAGCCCTCGGCCGCGACCACGACGGTCACGGCGTAGCCGTTCTCCCACTCCAGCTCCGGATGCGCGTCGAGCGTGCCGTTGGCGGCGGCCAGGAACAGCGTGGAGATCGGCGACTTCAGCAGCGCCAGCACCGACTGCGTCTCCGGGTCGCCGAAGCGGCAGTTGAACTCGATCACCTGCACGCCGGTCGACGTCAGCGCCAGGCCCGCGTACAGCAGACCGATGAACGGGGTGTCGCGCGCACGCAGCTCGTCGACCACCGGCTGCACGCACCGCGACACGATCTCGTCGACCAGTCCCTCGGGTGCCCACGGCAGCGGCGCGTAGGCGCCCATGCCACCGGTGTTGGGCCCGGCGTCGCCGTCACCGACGCGCTTGAAGTCCTGCGCCGGGATCAACGGCACCACCGAGACACCGTCGGTGACGCAGAACAGCGACACCTCCGGACCGTCCAGGAAGGACTCCAGCAGCACCGGGTGGCCGCCGTCGAGCAACGTCATCGCGTGCGCGCGGGCGGCGGCCAGGTCGGACGTCACGACGACGCCCTTGCCGGCCGCGAGACCGTCGTCCTTCACGACCCACGTCGGCCCGAACCGGCCCAGGGCGGCGTCGAGGCGGGCCGGGTTGTCGACCACCTCGCTGTGGGCGGTCGGCACGCCGGCGGCGTTCATGACGTCCTTCGCGAACGCCTTGGAGCCCTCGATGCAGGCCGCGGCCTTCGAGGGGCCGAAGCACGGGATGCCGAGCTCGCGGACCGCGTCGGCGGCCCCGGCGACCAGCGGTTGCTCGGGGCCGATGACGACGAGGTCGGCCTTCCACTCCTTGGCGAGGGCGGCGACGGCCGAGGCATCTGCGACGTCCACGCCGTAGATCTCGGCGTGCCCCGCGATGCCGGCGTTGCCCGGCGCGCACGCCAAAGCCGTCAGCTGCGGGTCGCGCGACAACGCGAGGACAAGGGCATGCTCACGGGCTCCAGACCCGATGACCAGGACGCGCACGATGCGCCAGCGTAGTTCAGCCGAGGGCCTGCTTCGCTCCTGGGTGCAGCGGAACGGGCTCGGAGGCCGAGGCCTTCGCCCTGTCGATGTCCTTCACGGCCGGGTGGACCTTCTCCAGGTCGGCCTTCCTGTCGAAGATCAGCTTGGTCACCGCGCACGCGTTGTTGGCCGCGAAGTCCTCCCGCACGAGCAGCAGGTTCGGCACCACGATCGTGGGAACCGCCGCGGTGCCGTAGGTCGCCGCCGGGATCGGCGCGGTGTCGTACACCGGGCTGATCTTCTTCATCTCCGGCAGCAGCGGGGTGATGTCGATGAACTTCACCCGGTCCTTCAGCGACGTGGTGATGTCGGTGATCTGCGGCGTGGGCAGGCCGCCGGACCAGATCAGGCCGTCGATGCTGCCGTCCTTCATGCCGTCCGCGGTCTTGGTCAGGTCCAGCCGCTGGGCCGAGACGTCGGAGTCGATGTTGAGACCGGCCGACTTCAGCAGCCGGCCCGCGATCACCTCGGTGCCCGACTTCGGCGACCCGGTGGAGATCCGCTTGCCCTTCATGTCCGCGACCGAGTTGATCCCGGAGTCGGCCCTGACCAGCACCTGCGTGTAGTTCGGGTAGATCCGCGCCAGCGCGGCGACCTTCTCCTTCTTGCCGTTGAACGCCCCGGTGCCGTTGACGGCGTCCGCGGCGGTGTCGGCGAGCGAGAACGCGATGTCGTACGTGCCGCTGACGAGCTGCTGGATGTTCTGCACGGACGCGCCGGTCTCCGCGGCCGACGCCTTCAGCTTCGAGTTGTCGCTGATCAGCTTGGCCAGGCCGCCGCCGACCACGAAGTACACGCCGCCGGAGTTGCCGGTGGCGATCGTGATCCGCCCGTCGGAGGCCTCGCACGACGCCTGGGAACCGCCGGCGTCCGGCGTCGTGGGCGTGCGCTTGCCACCACACCCGGAAACCACGAGCGCCAAGGCGATCGCACCGACCGCGTACCTACGCAGCATCAGGAACCCTCCTACGTGTGACCAGGTGGACCGCCACGGCCGCCACCAGGAACCCGGTCCCGATGGCGATCGTCAGCGGCTGCAGGTAAAGCAGGAACACCGCGGCCGGCACGCACAGCAGGCGTTCCGGCCAGCGCGCGGGACCGAACAGCCAGCCGCCCGTCAGCACGGCGAGGGCGGCCACCCCCAGCGCGGACGCCGCGAACGTCCACGCGGAGTCGAGCAACGACCCGCGCAGCAGCAGCCCGGCGCCCTCGTCGGTCAGGACGAACGCCAGCGGCACCAGGAACGCGGGCAGCGTGTACTTCCACGTCTGCCACATCGTCTTCATGACGTCGCCGCCGGTCAGCGCGGCCGCGGCGACCGCGGCGAGCGCCGTCGGCGGCGTCACCTCGGACAGCACCGCGTAGTAGAAGATGAACATCGCGGTCTCGGCCGGCTCGACGCCCAGCGTGATCAGCGCGGGCCCGATGACGACCCACGAGATGATGAACGACGCCGTCACCGGCACGGCCAGCCCGAGCACCGACACCGCCACGGCCGCCAGCACCGCGGTGAGCGCCAGCACCACCGCCGGTTCCGAGGTCAGCGCGGAAGCCAGGTCCACCAACGACCCCGCAAGCGCTTGCCCCAGCCCGGTCTTGGTGATCGTCGACGTGATCACCCCGGCCGCCGCGCACACCGCGATCACCGGGAACGCCGAGCGCACGCCGGTCGACAGGGAGTCGGCGACCAGCCGGACCCAGTCGCGCCGGTGGCTGACCAACGCGAACAGCGCCGCCACGCCTGTCGCGTACACGACGGCCTTGTAGACCGGGATGTCCAGCGCCAGGAAGACGATGATGATCCCGAGCGACAGGAAGTGGTACCAGCCGGGCTTCAGCACGTCGAGGAACCGCGGCGCGTCCACGTCGACCGGCTTGGCCCCGAACCGCCGCGCGTCGGCCTCGACGGCCAGCGCGATGCCCAGGTAGTAGAGCAGCGTCGGGATGATCGCCCAGATCAGCACCGACAGGTACGACACCTGCAGGTACTCGGCGATGATGAACGCGGCGGCACCCAGCGTCGGCGGCGACAGGATCGCGCCGATGCCCGAGGCGGCCAGCAGCCCGCCCGCGTTCTCCCTGGGATACCCGGCCTTCTGCAGCATCGGCCACGTCACCGCACCCAGTGACACCGTGGTCGCGGTGCCGGAGCCGGAGACCGTGCCGAGCAGGAACCCGGCCGTCGCGGCGGTGCGTCCCGGTGCGGTCCGCGACTTGCGGAACGCGGCAAAGCTGATGTCGACGAAGAACTTCCCGGCGCCGGAGGCGTTCAGCACGGCACCGTAGATCGTGAACAGCACGATGTAGGTCGCCGCGACGTCCAGCGGCGTGCCGTAGAAGCCGCTGGCGTCGTTGAAGAACCCGTTGATGATCTGCGAGAAGTCGACGCCGGAGTGCGCGATCGACCACGACGGCGGCAGGAACCCGCCGTAGTAGGCGTAGGCGATGAACGCCAGGCACACCACCGGAAGCACCCACCCGGTCGTGCGCCGGCAGGCTTCGAGGACCAGCACCAGCAGCACCGCGCCCGCGGCGACGTCCAGCCCGGTGAGCTGGCCCTGCCGGTTCAGGAACTCGTCGAAGCCGCCGAACAGCGGGTAGGCGCCCACGACGAACGCCAGCGCTGCCAGCGCCCAGTCCCACCACGGCGGCTCATGGCCGCGGCCGTAGGACAGGAAGACCAGCGGCAGCGTCACCGCCAGGAAGATGATCAGGTAGTACTGGCTCCCCTTGGCGAACGGGAAGAACACCTGCTTCAGCACGAGGAACGCGATCAGCAGACCGGCGATCCACAGCGCCCGCTCCCACCGGGGTGAGAGCGCGCGCGACGGCATCTCCTCGTCGTGCTCCGCGACGATGCGGGCGAGGTCCGGGTTGGCCACGGTCGAACCGTACTGTGGGCGCGGTCACAGCCCCAGCGGATCATTCCAAAGGAAGTGCAAAGTCTCGGACGGCCAGACCGTCCACACCGCACCGGCGCCGCCCGGTGCGAACAGGTCGGGGCTTCCAGCATTACGCACAATGAGCGGCATGGTCGGGCCTGAACTGCTGCTGCTGTTGCTCGGTGCGCTGGTGGTCACCTCCATCGCGCGCCGCCTGAACTGGTCGGCACCGCTGGTGCTGGTCGCCGTCGGGCTCGTGGTCTCGTTCATACCGGGCGTGCCGGAGTTCGAGCTGGACCCGCACCTGATCCTGCTGGTGGTGCTGCCGCCGCTGCTCTACAGCGCGGCGCTGGACAGCTCCTACCTCAACATCCGCGCGAACCTGCGGCCGATCGGCCTGCTCGCGGTCGGGCTGGTGCTGTTCACGACGTTCGTGGTGGGCGTGACGGCGACGCTGGTGTTCCCGGACCTGCCGTTCGCCGCCGCGCTGGTCCTGGGGGCCGTGGTGGCGCCGCCGGACGCCGTGGCCGCGGTCGCGATCGGGCGCAAGCTCGGGCTGCAGCGCCGCGCGATGACGTTGCTGGTCGGCGAGAGCCTGATCAACGACGCCACGGCGCTGACCGCGTTCAAGGTCGCGGTGGCGGCAGCGGCCGGCACCGCCATGCACCCGGCGCAGGGCGTCGGGATGTTCCTGCTGGTGACGGCGGGCGGCATCGCGATCGGCCTGGTCGTCGGCGTGGTGGTCAGGTTCTTGCGCAAGCGGTTGTGCGAGGGCGTGCTGGAGAGCGCGCTCGGCCTGCTGGTGCCGTTCGGCGCCTACCTGCTCGCCGAGGAGGCGGCGCACGTCTCCGGTGTGCTCGCGGTCGTCGTCGCGGGCCTGTACATCGGCCACCACTCGCCGCGCGGCACCTACTCGACCCGGCTGCAGGACGCGGCGGTGTGGCGGTCGCTCGACGTGCTGCTGGAGTCGTTCGTCTTCGCGCTCATCGGCCTGCAGCTGTCGTCGATCGTCGCCGACGCCGACCTGAACGCGAGCCTGCTGCTGGGCGCCACCGCCGTGCTGCTGGCGACGATCCTCGCGCGGTTCGTCTGGATGTACCCGGCCACCTACATTCCGAGGTACCTGTCGAAACGGCTGCGTGAACGCGAACGCCCACCTCACCTCGGGCAGGTGACGGTGATCTCGTGGGCGGGCATGCGGGGTGTGGTCACCCTCGCCGCGGCGGCCGCAATCCCGCCGGACGTGCCGGGCCGCGACATCATCGTGTTCTGCGCGTTCGTCGTGACGGTCGCCACGCTGCTGCTACAGGGCACGACGCTGCCGTGGCTGATCAACAAGATCGGCTTCGAGGGTGACGACGCACGGCAGGACGCGCTGGCCGAGGCCCAGGTGCAGCACCGGGCGGCGCAGGCGGCGGTCGACCGGCTCGACCAGGAGGTCGACGACGTGCCCGACCACGTGCGCGACCAGCTGCGCTCGCTCGCCGAGCACCGGGGCAACGCCGCGTGGGAACGCCTGGGGCGGCAGGAGCTGGAGAGCCCGGCCGCGGCGTACCGGCGGTTGCGCCGGGTGATGCTGAGCGCCGAACGCGACGAGTTCATCAAGGCCAGGGACTCTGGCGAGATCGACGACGAGGTGCTGTTCCGGGTGCTGCGCGAGCTGGACCTGGAGGAGGCAGCACTGTCTCGTGAGTAACCGTTCACCTGCTTTTCGTGTTGCGATGCTTGGGTGCGCTCTCAACACGAAATGGGAGGTCGAACGATGGATCCCAAGAGGGTTCGAGGCCGTGGTCTGGCCGCCGTGGTCCTCGTGTTCGCGGGTGCGGTGGTGGCGTCGCTGCCGTCCGCGTCCGCACACGACGACAAGGGCCCGATCGTGATCGGCCACCGCGGCGCTTCGGCGTACCGGCCGGAGCACACGCTCGCGTCCTACGAGCTGGCGGCGCGCATGGGCGCGGACTTCATCGAACCGGACCTGGTGCCGACGAAGGACGGGCAGCTGGTGGCCCGGCACGAGAACGAGATCGGCGGCACGACCGACGTCTCGGCCAAGCCGCAGTTCGCCGACCGCAGGAAGACCAAGACGATCGACGGCACCGCGGTCACCGGGTGGTTCACCGAGGACTTCACGCTGGCCGAGCTGAAGACGTTGCGCGCCAAGGAACGCATCCCGGCGATCCGCCCGCGCAACACGCTCTACGACGGCCGCTTCGAGATCCCGACGCTGCAGGAGGTCATCGACCTGTCGAAGCGCCTGTCCCGCGAGCTGCACCGCGAGATCGGCATCTACCCGGAGACCAAGCACCCGACGTACTTCTCCTCGATCGGGCTCGCGCTGGAGCCGAAGCTCGTCGACGCGCTCAACCGCAACGGCCTCAACCGCCGCGGGGCCAAGGTGTACGTGCAGTCGTTCGAGGTCGCGAACCTCAAGGAGCTCAACCGGTCGCTGCGCGTGCCGATCGTCCAGCTGGTCAACGGTTCCGGCGCGCCGTACGACTTCGTCGCCGCCGGTGACAAGCGCACCTACGCCGACCTGGTGACGCCGGCCGGTCTGCGCGAGGTCCGCTCGTACGCCGACGGCGTCGGCCTGACCAAGGACATCATCATCCCGCGGGACGCAGGCGGCTTCCTCAAGGCGCCGACCACGGTCGTGAAGGACGCGCACAAGCTCGGGCTGGTCGTGCACGCGTGGACGTTCCGCAACGAGAACTCGTTCCTGCCGGCCGACTTCCGGTCCTCGACCGACCCGGCCGCGTACGGCCGGGCCTTCGAGGAGTACGACCTGTTCTTCAAGCAGGGGCTCGACGGCGTGTTCGCGGACAACCCCGACACGGCCGTCGAGGCCAAGGTCAAGCGCTAGCGAGCGAGAGCGTGCGGTCCCCGCCGAGCAACCCGCGTTGCCGCAACAGGGGCCGCACGCCCTCCCCGAACCAGTAGGCCTCTTCCAGGTGCGGGTAGCCGGAGAGGATGAACTCGCTGATCCCGATCGCGTGGTACTCCTCGATCAGGTCCGCCACCTCGGCGTGCGAGCCCACCAGCGCCGTCCCTGCGCCACCGCGCACCAGTCCGACCCCGGCCCACAGGTTCGGGTGTATCTCCAGGCCGCGCACGCCGCGGCTGAGGTCGCCGCCGTGCAGGGCCACCATCCGTTGCTGCCCAACGGACTCCGACTTGCTCAGCTGCGCCTGTGCCTGCGCCACGGCCGCCGGGTCCAGCGCGTCGAGCAACCGCGCGGCCGCCGCCCACGCCTCGGCCGAGGTGTCCCGGCTGATGGTGTGCAGCCGGATGCCGAACCGGATCGGCCGGTCCGTCAGCGCCCGCACCCGCGCGATCTTCGCCGCCACGTCGGCGGGCGGCTCGCCCCAGGTCAGGTACACGTCGGCACGGGCGGCCGCCACCGGCAGCGCGGCGTCGGACGAGCCACCGAAGTAGATGGGCGGCACCGGGTCCGGCGCACGCAGCACGGTCGCGCCCTCGACCTGGTAGTGCCTGCCGTGGAACGAGTACGGCTCGCCGCTCCACACCCCGCGCACGACCTGGAGGAACTCGTCGGTGCGCGAGTAGCGCTCGTCGTGGTCGAGCCAGTCGCCGAACCGCCGCTGCTCGACGGAGTCACCGCCGGTCACGACGTTGAGCAGCAGCCGGCCGCGGGAGATCCGCTGGTAGGTCGCGGCCATCTGCGCGGCCAGCGTCGGCGAGAGCACGCCGGGCCGGAACGCCACCAGGAACTTCAGCGTCGAGGTCTGGCTGATCAACGCGGCCGTGGTGAGCCAGGCATCCTCGCACCACGTGCCGGTCGGCGTGAGCACACCGGTGAACCCGACCTGCTCGGCCGTGCGCGCGATCTGCGCCAGGTAGTCGATGTCCGGCTCGCGGCGGGCTCCCGCGGCCGGCGCGCGGTTGGCGTGGAAGTGCTCCACGACCGTGCGCCCGTCGCCGGAGGTGGGCAGGAACCAGTGCAGCGTGATGCTCATGCGAGATCTCCCTGGAAGCGCGGGTCGACGAACTTCGCGAAGTCGACCTTGCCGGGCAACGTCCCGTCCTCGGTGAACGCGTCGGCCAGCTCCTGCTCGGACCCGACCAGCGTGTCGTCGATCTTCACCGGCAGGTCGCCGTTGCGGTTCACCGCGGTGAGCGCGACGTCGTACCTGAGCCCGGTCTCCGCCGCCCACGCCTTCGCCCACTCCTCGCGGTGCGTGTCGGCCCACTTCTGCGCCTTGTAGTAGCGGACCAGGTACTCCTTGATCGCCTCGTGCTTCCCCTTGTCGTCCAGCGCCTTGCGGCCCGCGACCTGGAAGCCGTACCCGTTGGACTTGCCGCGGCCGTCGGTCAGCACGCGGGCCTTGGCCTCTTGCTGCGCCTGCGCGGTGTAGGGGTCCCAGACCGCCCACGCGTCGACCTTGCCCTGGGTGAACGCGCCGTACGCGTCGGAGGGCTGCAGGAAGTTCAGCGTCACGTCCTTGGTGCTCAACCCGTTGGCGCGCAACGTGAGCAGCACCTGGCCGTGCGCCGAGCTGCCCTTCGCGACCGCGATCTTCTTGCCCTTGAGCTCGGCCACCGTCCGCAGCGGCGAACTCTCCGGCACCAGGATCGCGTCGGCCTCGACCTCGCCCTTCGACGCGGCGACGGCGGCAATCTTGGCGTTCGCGGCGGCGGCGAAGATCGGCGGTGTGTTGCCGACGCCACCGAGGTCGATCGCACCGGCGGACGCGGCCTCCAGCAGCGGCGGGCCGGACGTGAACGTCGCCCACTCGATCTTGTACGGGAAGTCGTTCAGCAGGTTGGCGGCGGTGAGCAACGCCTTCGCGCCGCCCTTCTGGTCGCCGACCTTCAGCACGACGTCGGCCGCCGGGGTGTCCTGCGCGGTCGCCGAGCACCCGGTCGTGAACAGGATCGCGGCCAGCAGGCTGAGCCACGTGCGGCTAGGCAGCTGTTTCAACATCCACTCCCAGGTCGGCGAGCACGCGGGTGCGTTGCTCCACAACGGAGGCCCGGCGGCGCGGGCGGGGCAGGTCCACGTGGTGCTCCGCGACGACCCGGCCCGCGTCGAGCACGAGGACCCGGTCGGCCAGCAGCAACGCCTCGTCGACGTCGTGCGTCACGAGCAGCACGGCGGGCCGGTGGCGGGACCACAGGTCCTCCACCAGGTGGTGCATGGCCAGGCGGGTCAGCGCGTCCAGCGCGCCGAACGGTTCGTCCAGCAGCAGCACGTCGGGTTCGCGGACCAGCGCCCGCGCGAGCGAGACCCGTTGCGCCTCACCGCCGGACAACGTCAGCGGCCACGCGTCGGCGTGACCGGGCAGCCGGACCTCCTCCAGCGCACGGAGCGCGACCTCGCGGCCGTCCGGCCGGTGCAGGCCCAGCGCGATGTTGCGCCAGACCTTGCGCCACGGCAGCAGCCGCGGCTGCTGGAACGCGATCGACACCGTGCCGGAGACCCGTGCCTCGCCGGAGATCTCCCGGTCCAGGCCCGCGAGGATGCGCAGCAGCGTCGACTTCCCGCAGCCGCTGCGGCCGAGCAGGGCCACGAACTCGCCGGGCGCGATCTCCAGGTCGACGTCGTCCAGGACGGTCCGCGCACCGAACGCCTTGCGCAGTCCGCGCACGCTCACCGGGTTCGCCATCGCAGCACTCTCCTTTCCAGCAGGCGCACCAGCGCGTCGGTCGTGAGACCGAGCAGCGCGTAGACCACGAGGCCGACGACCACGACGTCGGTGCGGAGGAACTCACGGGCGTTGTTGATGAGGTAGCCGAGCCCGGCGTCGGCGTTGATCTGCTCACCGACGATCAGCGACAGCCAGGCGGTGCCGAGCGCGATCCGCAGGCCCACGAGGGTCTGCGGCACGGCCGAGGGCAGCACGACGTGCACGACGCGTTCGAACCGGCTGTAGCCCAGTGCCCTGGCGGCCTCGACCAGACCGGCGTCGGTCTGCCGGATGCCGGAGTGCAGGTTCAGGTAGAGCGGGAACGCGACACCGGACGCGACCAGCGCGAGCTTGGGCTCCTCGCCGATGCCGAACCAGAGGATGAACAGCGGGATCAGGCCGAGGTGCGGGAGCGTCCGCAGCATCTGGACGGGCGGGTCGAGCAACGTCTCGCCCCACCGGGAAAGACCGGAGGCGAGTCCGAGAGCGACACCGACGACGCCGCCGAGGAGAAATCCGAAGAAAACGCGGCCCAGTGAGACGAGAAATGCGTCAGCCAATTGGCCGTTCGCGACGAGATCGGCCGCCGACTGCGCCACGGTCAGCGGCGACGCCAGTTTCTCGGGTGGGAGCAGGCCCGTTGAACTGGCCGTTTGCCACAGCAGGAGCAGCGCCACCGGGCTGATCCAGCGCAGTGTCCAGCGCTGGGTGAGCGCTGGTTTCCTGGCAAGTGAAAGGGCCACGGCGCGAATTACAGGCGAGCCGTGGCCCTTCGTCAACGACGCCCAAATCGTGAAAAAGCGTCGTACTTCGAGATAGTCTGGGTCAGCCGAGAACGTCGTGGCGCACGATCGTCTGATCGCGGCCCGGGCCGACGCCGATCGCCGACACGCGGGCGCCGATGATGCTCTCCAGGTACTCGACGTAGGCCCGCGCGTTGGCCGGCAGCTCCTCGAACGAGCGGCAGGACGAGATGTCCTCGAACCAGCCCGGCAGCTCCTCGTACACCGGCACGGCGTGGTGCACGTCGGTCTGCGTCATCGGCATCTCGTCGACGCGGCGGCCGTCCACCTCGTACGCGACGCAGACCGGCACCTTCTCCAGGCCCGACAGCACGTCCAGCTTGGTGAGGAAGTAGTCGGTGATGCCGTTGACGCGCGAGGCGTAGCGGGCGATCACGGCGTCGAACCAGCCGGTGCGGCGCGAGCGGCCGGTGGTGACGCCGAACTCACCGCCCTGCTTGCGCAGGTACTCGCCCATGTCGTCGTCGAGCTCGGTCGGGAACGGGCCGGAGCCGACGCGGGTCGTGTAGGCCTTGAGGATGCCGATCACGGTGCTGATGCGGGTCGGGCCCACACCGGAGCCGACCGTCGCGCCACCCGAGGTCGGGTTCGAGGACGTGACGAACGGATAGGTGCCGTGGTCGACGTCGAGCAGGGTGCCCTGCGAGCCCTCCAGCACGACGATCTCGCCGCGGTCGAGCGCCTGGTTGAGCAGCAGGCGGGTGTCGGCGATGCGGTGCACGAAGTGCTGACCGCGCTCCAGCACCTGGTCCACGACCTGGTCGGGATCGAGCGCCTTGCGGTTGTAGACCTTGACCAGCACCTGGTTCTTGAAGTCCAGTGCCGCCTCGACCTTCTGCCGGAGGATCTTCTCGTCCAGCAGGTCCTGCACGCGCACGCCGACGCGGGCGAGCTTGTCCTGGTAGGCGGGACCGATGCCGCGACCGGTGGTGCCGATCTTCGCCTTGCCCAGGTAGCGCTCGGTGACCTTGTCGATGGCCACGTGGTACGGCATGATCAGGTGCGCGTCGGACGAGATCAGCAGGCCGCCGGTGTCGACGCCCTTCTCCTCCAGCCCCGCGAGCTCCTCGAGCAGCACGCCCGGGTCGACCACGACACCGTTGCCGATGACGTTCTTCACGCCGGGCGTGAGGATGCCGGACGGGATCAGGTGCAGGGCGAACTTCTGGCCGTCGGGGAGGACGACGGTGTGTCCCGCGTTGTTGCCGCCCTGGTAGCGGACGATCCACTGGACACGCTCACCGAGGATGTCGGTGGCCTTGCCCTTGCCCTCATCGCCCCACTGGGCACCGATCAGCACGACGGCCGGCATGTGAAACTCCAAGCGCTTGGACTGGTTCGAGCGAATGCCGGTAAGCGAGGGTAGACCAGGAGATGACCGTGCGCGGAATCGTGTTGGCCTGCGGAAACACGCAGTTGCCAAAGATCACTGAACGTGACGACGTGCGGGTGGTGCCGGCCCGCCCCGGCAAGGACCACGTCGACCCCTGGCTGGACGTCGAACGCCTGGTCGTCGCGGGCACGGACGCCGACCTCGCCGCCGTCGGGGTTCGGTTGCTGCGCAAGGAGAAGCTGGCGTCCGTCGCACTCGGTTTCGTGCCGGTCGGGCAGTCGGCGGTGGCCGCGCTGTGGGGCCTGTCGACCGACCCCGCGCGGGCGTTGGACATCGCCCTGAACGGTGACGTGGATCCCGTGCCGTTCATCCGCGACGACGTCGGCGGAGTGCTGATGGGTCTCGGCGTTTTGTCGCCCGTTCGTGGCGTCGGTTACAGCGACGCGGACAACGTGCTGCGTGGCCAGGCGTCGCGGGTCGAGTGCACGCCCGACACCGAGGGCGGGCTGGGGCTCACCGTCCGGATCGTCAACAAGCGCCTGATCGGGTCACGGGTGCGGGAGAGCCGGCCGCGCGCGTTCCAGCTCGGCTGCCTGCCTACGACCGCCGTCCTCGACGGGCACCGGCACCCCAGGCCGGTCGACAAGTGGACCTGGTACCGCCACACCGAGGACCTGCGGCTCGTTCGTGGTCTCTAGAAATGGACTTGTTCGGCGGTTGTCGTTCACTCGTGTGTCACTCGAAAGCATTGCTTAATTTCTTAATGTGACCCAGGGTGGTCCCGATCACTTCCAACCAGGAAGGTCGGGACGATGTCAAAAGTTAACCGGGCCATTGGTGTTGCGATCACCACGATTGCTCTCGCCATCGGCTTTGTTTCCCCTGCACTCGCGACACCGCCGAACATCCCCACCGCCGACACCGCGAAAGCGGAACTGGCGGGCTTGACCGTGCGCGCAGACGGCACGATGACGGGCTATTCACGGGACAAATTCCCCCATTGGATCACCCAGTCGGGGACCTGCAACACCCGTGAGGCCGTGCTGAAGCGGGACGGCACCGACGTCGTGACCGACTCGTCCTGCGCCGCCACCTCGGGCCGCTGGTTCTCGCCGTACGACGGCGCGACCTGGTCCGCGGCCTCCGACGTCGACATCGACCACGTCGTGCCCCTGGCGGCCGCCTGGCGGTCAGGAGCGGCCTCCTGGACGACGGCGCAGCGCCAGGCGTTCGCCAACGACATGTCCGGCCCGCAGCTCATCGCGGTCACCGACAACGTGAACCAGGCGAAGGGCGACCAGACCCCGGCCACCTGGAAGCCGCCGCTGACGTCGTACTGGTGCACGTACGCGAAGATGTGGGTACACACGAAGTACCGCTGGAGCCTCAGCGTGAACTCGTCGGAGAAATCGGCTTTGGCGGACATGCTCGGAAGGTGCTGATGGCGTCACTCTCCTCGCTCTTCAAGGCCGGACCCGGCGGCGTGATGACCGACGAGGTCGGTGTCGTCACGGGCGACCTGGAACTGTGCACGGAACTCTCCGAGGACGGAAAGCTCATCGCACGGGTCCGCTACGAAGGCGCGGAAGAGTGGTACGCCATCACGGGCGCTGCGTGCGCCCTGGCCGATCCTCGCGACCACGAGCCGGTTCACTCGCTGCTGCTGGGTCTGCTGAACCGGCCGGAGGGCTGAGCGGGGGCAGCGCCTCCACCGCCTCGCTCCGGTTCAGCCCGGTCGCCTGCAGCAGGTCCACCGCGATGCTGCGGATCTGGGCCAGCACCACCTTGGACGAGAACCCGTCCCCGCCGAGACGCCGCGCGGTCAGCTGACGTGCGGCGTCCCGCACGGCCTCCCTGGTCCGCTGCGCCGTCTGCCCCTTCTCCAGCTCGGCCCTGAGGCAGTCGACGGCGTCCGCGTAGGCCATGAGCACCTGCGCCACGCCGTCCGGGATCTGCTCCTCCGCCTTGAGCGCCGCCATGGTCCTGCGCGCGAGCACGCGCGTGTTGCGGATCGCGTAGTCCACCGGGCCCGCCGCCGTGTGGTACCGCCGGAGCTCGTCCTTGGAGCGCCACCGGATCGGCGCGATCTTCGCGATCTCGCTGCCGGTCTGCAGCGCCGCCTTGTAGTCGTCGATCGCGGTCTGGCTGGTCCGCAGCTCCGCGAGGACACCGGCCGCCTTCACCGCGTCCTGCCCGGTGATGGCCTCGGCGATGTTCCGCAGCGCGCTGCTCAGGGTGCCGGTGAGCGCTTTGGCCTGGCGCTGGGCGACGGTCATCGGGTTGGCCGGGAGCAACGCCGCGACGGCCAGCCCCACGAGCCCGCCGGTCAGCGCGTCGATCATGCGGTCGAACCCGCCGCCCGCGCTCGGCGGCAGCAGGGTGGCGACGAGCACCGCGCTCGACCCGGCCTGCAGCGCGATCACCGAACCGCCGTCCAGCAGCACCGCCGCCGACATCGCGAGCGCGACCACCAGCGCGATCTGCCACGGCCCGCTGCCGATCCAGCTGATCAGCGCGTCACCCACGCCGACGCCGACCGACACGCCGACGACGAGCTCGCCGACGCGCCGGAGCCGTTGCCCCAGCGAGACCCCGAGGCAGACGACCGCCGCGATGGGGGCGAAGAACGGGTGCTGGTGGCCGATCACGAGCGTGGCCACCACCCAGGCCAGGCCGGCGGACAGGGCGCAGTGGACGATCGGCAACGCGGCGGCACGCCACCGCTTCAGCCCACGACCGACCGCATCCCGCACCGCGCCCACCACTGCCACCCCGTCTTCCGCTCGCCGTCCGCAGCCAGTCTTGATCCCACGGCCACGGGGCACAACCTGCGCAGACCCGGTTGCGGTGCTGCGGCGAGCAGGCTCACACCGGCGGCGGCCCCAAGCCGCCGCCGGTGGCGGAGTCGGGTGCGGTCGGTGGCGAGCCGACCACCCCCGGACGTCAGAGGCCGAGTGCGGCCGGTGCCTTCGGGTCGCTCTCGGCGAGGAACTTCGAGCAGCGCTCCCACTCCTCGTCCTCGCCGATCTCACGTGCGGCGAGGGCGAGCGCGGCGAGGGCGCGCAGGAAACCCTGGTTGGGCCGGTGGTCCCACGGCACGGGGCCGAAGCCCTTCCAGCCGGAGCGGCGCAGCTGGTCGAGGCCGCGGTGGTAGCCGGTGCGGGCGTAGGCGTAGGCGGCGACCGGGTCGCCGGCGTGCAGCGAGCGTTCGGCCAGCGACGCCCAGGCCTCGGAGAAGTCCGGGTAGGCGCGCACGATCTTGGCGGGGTCCGTCCCGCCGTCCGCAGCGGCCTGCGCCTCAGGACGGTCGGGGAGACGAGTCGGCTCGGGCCCGAGGAGGTTCTCAACCATGCGGCCCATCCTGCCGCACGCGCCGTGACTGCTACACGAACAGCCTCAGGACGGTGGCCACCACGGCGAGCACCAGGGCGGTGACGAGCACACCGGCGACGATCTTCTTGCTCATGGGCGAGCATGGTGCCGCGCCGAGCTGGACAGATCAACGCGATTCACCCGGTGGTGCACACGAATTGGAAACATCAGGGTAAAACCAGGGTGAGTCGGCCTTCCTGATCACCGACCGTCACCTCATGATGGGCGGATGATTCAGGGGGTTAGGCAGTTCAGGGACACGTACTGGGAGCGGGGTGCGCCCGGCAGGGAGACACCTGCCGTGCTGACCAGGCAGCTCTACCGGTTGTGGCTCGTCGGGCTGCTGCTGAAGCTGATCGGCTCGTCGTGGGACGTCTCGTGGCACTTCAAGTGGCTGCGCGACGACCTCGCGCCACCGCACCTGATCAACACCGTCGGCACGGTGATCGTGGTGGGGCTCACGCTGTTCCACACCTTCACCGGCTACGGCGTCGACAAGGCCACGGTGCGGCTCATGCAGGTCGGCTGCGGGATCTTTCTGATCGCCCTGCCGATCGACGTGATCAACCACCGGATCAACGGCCTGGACATCACCAGCTGGTCGGGCTCGCACGCGCTGCTGTACCTGGGGACGGCGGTGATGCTGGCGGGCGCGGTCCGCGGGTGGATCAAGTACTTCCCCGCCGGCAACCAGCGCACGTTCGGGCTGGTGGCGCTGTGGTTCTTCGTGTTGGAGAACTTCTGGTTCCCCAACCAGCACCAGGAGTACGGCGTGCGCGCGTTGCAGGCCTACGACAGCGGTAAGCCGGAGGCCGAGCCGATCCTGCTGCAGTTCGCCGCCGACCAGCTGGGCATCCCGGTCGGGCGGGCGGCGGTCGTCAACTTCGCGCTGCCCATCGCCGACTGGGTCTACCCGGTGTGGGGCCTGGTGGCGGCGGCCATCGTGCTCGTGATCGCGCGGCGCACGATCGGCCGGCCGTGGGCGGCGACGGCGGTGGCCGGCGGGTACATCGCGTACCGGTGCCTGATCTGGCCGTTGCTCGCCGGGATCGACTTCCCGAAGTCCGCGGTGCCGTTGTTCCTGGTCGCGGTGGGTCTGGTGATCGACGCGGCACACCTGGTGAAGATGCCGACGCCGGCCGCGGCGGTGCTCGGGTCGGCCGCGGTCACCACGGTCGGGTACGTGGGGATCTGGGCGCAGCAGCAGTACCTGTGGGCGCCGCCCATCTCGTTCTCGTCGGCGGCGGTCACGGCCGTGCTGATGGCGGTGCTGTGGACCGCGGGCGACATGGCGATCCGGCGGCCGGAGACGCAGTTGCTCGCCGCGCGCCTGAAGCTGGGCTAGCGCGGTTCCGGCCGGACCGCGCCGGACGCCGCGAGCTTGCTGGTGATCCGGTCGAACAGGTCCGTGAGTGGTTCGCCGACGTCCCGTCCGAACTCGGTCAGCCCGTAGCTGACCTGCGGCGGGGTCGTCGGTTCCACGTGCCGCCAGACCAGGCCGTCCTCGACGAGGCCGCGCAGGGTCTGGGAGAGCATCTTCTCGCTGATGCCGCGGATGCTGTCGCGCAGCTCGAAGAACCTGAGGTCGCCGCCGCGCAGGGAGATCAGCACCCAGATGCCCCACCGGCTGGTGACGTGGTCGACCATGTCCCGCGCGGGACAGTCGGTGTGAAACACGTCATACCGCTTCGCCTGCCCGGTCTGGTCCACCTGCACGCCTCCCGCCACGTTGTGAGCTTACCCGCAGGTACGTCCTTACGAATGGTAAGCCCGGTTCCTAGCGTCGTGCCCACAACGACGAAGGAGCTGTTCATGATCGTGGTGACCGGGGCTACCGGGAACGTGGGCCGGCCGTTGGTCCAGGCGCTGGCCGAGGCAGGCGAGCAGGTGACGGCGGTGTCGCGGCACGCCGCGCAGGTGCCGTCCGGCGTCCGGCACGTGGTGGCCGACCTCGCGGAGCCCGCGAGCCTCGACCCGGCGCTGACCGGGGCGAAGGCGTTGTTCGTGCTGCTGTCCGGGGACCTGCACGCCGTCGGCGCCAACCCGGCCGACGTCATCACCAGGGCGGTGGCGAGCGGGGTGCGCCGGGTCGTCCTGCTGTCCTCGCTGGGCGTGGTGACCAGGCCGTTCGGCACGACCCGGGTCGAGCTGCGTGCGCTGGAGGACGTGCTGCGGTCGTCGGGTGCGGACTGGTCGCTCCTGCGGCCGGGCGGGTTCGCCTCCAACGCGCTGTGGTGGGCGGAGTCCGTCCGTGCGCAACGGACCGTGGCCGCGCCGTTCGGGGACGTCGGCGTGCCGGTCGTCGACCCGGCGGACATCGCGGAGGTCGCCGCCGCCTGCCTGACCGACCACCGGCACACCGGTGGCGTGTACGAGCTCACCGGGCCGGAGGTGGTCACGCCGCGCGAGCAGACCGCGGCCATCGCCGCCGCGCTCGGCGAGCCGGTGCGGTTCCACGAGCTCACCCGTGCGGAGGCCAGGGCGGGCATGGCGCGGGTGATGCCGGCCGAGCTCGCCGACGACACCCTCGACATCCTCGGCAACCCGACCGGGACCGAGCTGCGCGTCAGCCCGGACGTCGAGACCGTCCTCGGCCGCGCGCCCCGCCCGTTCACGGCCTGGGCCTCCCGCAACGCCGCCGCGTTCCGCTAGCCCGTGAAACGCCACGCGGGGACCTTTCGCCCGACAGGAGCGGACGAAAGGTCCCCGCGTGGGGTCAGAGCGGTCAGCCCGCGATCATGCGGCCCGACGACTTGAGGTGCTCGCACGCCTGGGCGATGCGGGCGGCCATGGCCTGCTCGGCTGCCTTGAGGTAGCTGCGCGGGTCGTAGGCCTTCTTGTTGCCGACCTCGCCGTCGACCTTCAGCACGCCGTCGTAGTTCGCGAACATGTGCGCCGCGATCGGACGGGTGAAGGCGTACTGCGTGTCCGTGTCGATGTTCATCTTGATGACGCCGTACGACACGGCCTCGTGGATCTCCTCCAGCAGCGAGCCGGAGCCGCCGTGGAAGACCAGGTCGAACGGCTTCGAGCCGGCCGCCAGGCCGAGCTTCTCGGCCACGACGTCCTGGCCCTGCTTGAGGATCTCCGGGCGGAGCTTGACGTTGCCCGGCTTGTAGACGCCGTGCACGTTGCCGAAGGTCGCTGCCAGCAGGTAGCGGCCCTTCTCGCCGGTACCGAGGGCGTCGACCGTCAACAGGTAGTCGTCCGCCGTCGTGTAGAGCTTGTCGTTGATCTCGTTGTCGACGCCGTCCTCCTCGCCACCGACGACACCGACCTCGATCTCGAGGACGATCTTCGCCTTGGCCGCGAGGTCCAGCAGCTCGCTCGCGATCTGGAGGTTCTCCTCCAGCGGGACAGCGGACCCGTCCCACATGTGCGACTGGAAGAGCGGGTTGCCGCCCTTGTCGACCCGCTCCTGGCTGATGGCGATGAGCGGACGCACGTACCCGTCGAGCTTGTCCTTCGGGCAGTGGTCGGTGTGCAGTGCGATGTTCACCGGGTACTTCGCGGCAACCACGTGCGCGAACTCGGCGAGCGCCACAGCGCCGGTCACCATGTCCTTGACCTTGGTGCCCGAGGCGAACTCGGCACCACCGGTCGAGACCTGGATGATGCCGTCGCTCTCGGCCTCGGCGAACCCGCGCAGAGCCGCGTTGAGAGTCTCCGAAGACGTGACGTTGATCGCGGGGTAGGCGAACTCGTTCGCCTTGGCCCGGTCAAGCATCTCCGCGTAGACCTCGGGAGTTGCGATGGGCATCGGTCGTCCTCCTCAGGTGCCCTGAACGCCGTATCAACCGCATCCTACGAGGCTGGGTCACAGGCCCAACGCGGCGGCCAGTTCGGCGTAGTGCCCGTTCAGCGACTGGATGGCAACGTGGTCCGCCCCCGCGTCGACGTGCGCCCGCAACTTGGCGGCCACCTGGTCCGGGCTTCCCCAGGCCACGAGTGCATCGATCAAGTGGTCAGAGCCGTGACCGGCGACGTCCTCGGCCGAGAAACCCCACCTCAGCCAGTTGTTCGTGTAGTTGGTGAGCGTGAAGTAGAACGCGAGCTGCTCGCGTGCGATCGCCCGCGCGGCGGCCGGGTCCTCCTCCACGACGACCGTCACCTCGGGGGCGAGGAGCTTGTCGCCGAGGACCTCGCGCGCGTGCGCCGTGTGCTCGACCGGGACGAGGTACGGGTGCGCGCCCGCGGTGCGGTCGGCGGCGAGCCGCAGGACCTTCGGGCCGAGCGCGGCGAGCACGACGCTCTCCGCGGGCACGTCGAGCCGGTCCAGGTACGACACGAGCTTGTCGTAGGGCTGCTCGTAGGCCTGGTCCAGCTGCCGGTGGCCCACGCCGACACCGAGCAGGAACCGGTCGCTCGCGAGCCGGTGGAACTCGGCGGAGACCTGCTCCGGCTCGGACTGCCAGACGTTGACGATGCCGGTGGCGATGGTCATCGACCCGGTCGCGGCCAGCGCCCGCCCGACCAGCCCGACGTCGGGCGAGCTGCCGATCCAGAACGTGCCGTAGCCGAGGTCCTCGAGCTCGGCGACCCGGTCGATCTTCTCGGCCCACTGCAAGTGCGAGCCCCACACACCGAACGTTCCGAGTGACGCTTTCGAAGGCATAGTGGAAACCATGGCAACCGCTGAGTGGAACGGCAAGATCATCGCGTCGAGCGACGACACCGTGATCGTCGAGGGCAACCACTACTTCCCGCTGGACTCCGTGGACCCGGCCGTGCTGAAGCCGACCGACCACACGTCGGTCTGCCCGTGGAAGGGCACGGCCAACTACTACTCGCTGCAGGTCGACGGCGCGGAGAACACCAACGCGGCCTGGTACTACGCCGAGCCGAAGGACGCCGCGAAACAGATCAAGGGCCGGGTGGCGTTCTGGAAGGGCGTCACGATCACGGCCTGAGGCCCAGCGCGACGGCCACCTGTTCGTGGTGGCCGTTGAGGAACTGCACGGCCACGTGGTCCGCGCCGGCCGCGAGGTGCTCGCGGACCTTCCCCGCCACCTCGTCCGGCGTGCCCCACGCGACCAGCGCGTCCACCAGCCGGTCGGAGCCGCCGCCGGCCAGGTCGGCCTCGGTGAAGCCGTGCCGCAGGAGGTTGTTCCGGCTGCTCGGCCCGGCCAGGTAGCGGCCGATGAACTGCCGTGCGGCCGTACGCGCGCGCACTGGATCGTCTTCCACCAGCACGGTCACCTCCGGCGCGAGGAGTTTGCCGGGCAGCAACGGCCGTGCGGCGGCCGTGTGTGCGACGGGCGTCAGGTACGGGTGGGCGCCGAGGGTGTGCTCGGCGGCCAGCCGCAGCGCTCGCGGGCCCAGCGCGCCGAGCACGACCCGCGTGCCGGGCACGTCGAGCTCGGCCAGGTAGGCGAGCAGGCCGGCGTACGTCCCGTCGCCGACGCCGAGGCCCAGCAGGAAGCGGTCGCCGACCTCCCGCACCGACCGGGAGACCGCGGCCGGGTCGGTGGCCGAGGCGTTCACGATGCTCGTGGCCACCGCCGCGGACCGGGTGCGCGCGAGCAGCTGCCGTGACACCGCGAGGTCGGCGGGCGGGGTGCCGCCGGTCCACAGCGTGGTGAAGCCGAGCTCCTCGAAACCGGCCGCGCTGTCGAGGTCGCGCGCCCACTCGTCGTCACGCCGCCACACGCCGAACTTCCCCGGGTCCGTCATGCTCCGGAGCAACCCCCGTCCCAGCCGGTGAATTCCCGGCGCGCCCGGATCGGCCGCGGACTACCGTCGGAACATGGCGATCTTGAGCACCACTGACCTGAACGTGTCACGCCTGTGCCTGGGCGGCAACGTCTTCGGCTGGACCGCCGACGAGGACGCCTCGTTCGCCGTGCTCGACGCCTACGCCGCGGCGGGCGGGAACTTCCTCGACACCGCCGACGTGTACTCGGCCTGGGCGGACGGCAACTCCGGCGGCGAGTCGGAGTCGATCATCGGCAGGTGGCTGGCCCGGCGCGGCAACCGCGACGACGTCGTGGTCGCCACCAAGGTCGGCATGCTGGCCGGTTTCAAGAACCAGAAGCGCGACACGGTCCTGACGGCGGCCGAGCGGTCGCTCAAGCGGCTCGGCGTGGACCACATCGACCTCTACTACAACCACCTGGACGACCCGGACACGCCGCTGGAGGAGACGCTGGCCGCCTACGACCAGCTCGTCCGCGACGGCAAGGTCCGCTACGTCGCGGCGTCCAACTTCTCCGCCGACCGGCTCGCGAAGGCGCTGGAGATCCAGGAACGCGAGGGCTTCGCGCGGTTCGTGGCGTTGCAGCCCGAGTACAACCTGGTCAGCCGCGACCAGTTCGAGGGCCCGCTGCGCAGCGTCGTGGCGGAGCACGGCCTGGCCACCGTGCCGTACTTCTCGCTCGCCAAGGGCTTCCTCACCGGCAAGTACCGGCCGGGCGTCGAGGTGAGCAGCGCACGGGCCGGTGCCGCGTCGAAGTACTTGGACGAACACGGCCTGCAGGTGCTGGAGGTGCTGGACGAGCTGGCCGAGACGCACGCGACGACGGTCGCCGCGGTGGCGCTCGCGTGGCTCGCCCAGCAGCCGACGGTGGCGGCGCCGATCGCGTCGGCCAGGACGTTGGAGCAGCTCAACGACCTCACGCCGGTGCTGGGGCTTGAACTGGCGCAGGCCGAGGTGGACCGCCTGAGTGCAATTTAACTTGCCAGTAGCTTACCGGGAGTAGGTTGCGTTACCGTGGCGGTCATGGACGTCACGGGCAAGGTGGTACTGATCACCGGCGCGGCCAGGGGCATCGGCGCCGAGGTGGCGAGGCAACTTGCCGCTCGCGGGGCTCGGCTCGCGCTCGTCGGGCTGGAAAAAGCCCAGCTCGAAGCGGTCGCGCTGGAGACCGGTGGCAGGGCCTGGGAGGCCGACGTCACCGACTGGGACGCCCTCGAACGCACCTTCCACGAGGTCGCCGAGCACTTCGGCGGCATCGACGTGGTGGTGGCGAACGCGGGCATCGCGGCGACCGGGTTCGTGCGCTCGATGGACCCGAAAGCGTTCGAACGGGTCATCGAGGTCAATCTGCTCGGTGTGTGGCGCACGGTCCGCACGGCGCTGCCGCACCTGATCCGCAGCCGCGGCTACTGCCTGGTCGTGTCGTCGCTCGCGGCGATCGTGCACATCCCCGGCAACGCGGCCTACTCGGCGGCCAAGGCGGGCTGCGAGGCGTTCGCGGACAGCGTGCGCGCGGAGGTCCGGCACCTCGGCGTGGACGTCGGCACGGCGTACTTCTCGTGGATCGCCACGGACATGGTCAACAGCGCCGACGAGCACCCGGTGTTCGGCAAGCTGCGCAAGGGCATGCCGGGCCTGGCCGGCAAGAAGTACCCGGTCCGCAACGTCGGCAGGGCCGTGGTCAGGGGCATCGAGAAGCGGGCGAAGGCGGTCCACGTCCCCGGCTGGGTCGGCGCCCTGAAGTACTTCCGCGCGTTCACGCCGGTGGTCGTGGACCGCCAGTCGGTCGCGGAGGTGGCCGAGGCCGACCGCCAGATGGCCGCGAACGACACCTCCGGCCTGGTCGGACCCGGCGGGGCGGCGGCTAGTCGCTGACGTCCGCGAGTTCGGTTTCCCGACGAACTCGCCGCCGCGCCGGGGCGCGGCCGTGTTACGAGAGCCAGAGGCCGAGCAGGACGTTCCACTCGCGGATGTTCCACTGCTCGACCACGTTGGCGGGCGTGTACGGGTCGGCGGCGATGACCTCCTTCACCGCCGTCTCGTCCGCGGCCTCGTAGACGATCATCGCGCCGGTGTCGTCCGCGTACGGACCTGCGGCGAGGACGACACCCTTCTCCACGAGCGAGGCGATGTACTCGCGGTGTGCCGGGCGCACCGCGAGGCGCTTCTCGTTGTCGGGACCGAACACCAATTCGACTGCAAAGCGGGCCATGCCACCACCGTAGCGACGTGACCGGTACCGTCCTACCCTGTGGTTGGCGACGAAACCCCGCGCAGCGTGCAGGACACCCTGACCAACCTGCGGATCAAGGACGGCGTCGCAGGACCTCCCGCTGGGCCGCTGACGCTCGAAGACCTGTACAAGCAGCACCGCATGCGCCTCATCCGGCTGGCGCTGCTGCTGGTCGACGAGCCGGCGACGGCCGAGGACGTGGTGCAGGAGGCCTTCACCGGCCTGCACCGCAACTGGAAGGGTCTGCGCGACGCCCAGGCTGCCGTGGGTTACCTCCGCACGGCCGTGGTCAACGGCTCGCGCAGCGTGCTGCGCCGCCGCAAGACCGCACGCGACTACACCCCGCCGCACGTGGCGAACGCCAGGTCGGCCGAGTCGCTCGCGATGCTCACCGCGGAGCACCAGGCCGTGGTCAAGGCGTTGCAGCAGCTGCCGCCGCGTCAGCGCGAGGTGCTCGTGCTGCGCTACTACGGCGACCTGTCCGAGGCCGAGATCGCCGAGGCGACCGGCATCTCGAAGGGCACCGTGAAGTCGACCGCCTCCAGGGCGCTCGACGCGCTGCAGAAGCTCATGGCCGGCCGTTGACGCAACGTCACACCCGCACCTGACACCCGTTTTGCCCGGTGAGCGTGGTTTCAGGTCACATCGACACGCGCCCAATCCGGTGCTTGGTATAGACCAATAGGGTGCCAATGCCGCAGGATCAGTCCTCGTGGCACGCAGACACGTGGTCGCCGTCGACATCGGTGGCACCGAAACCAAGGCCGCGCTCGTCGCCGGCACCTCGCAGGCAGTGGCGGTCGAGAAGCACGCGCGCAGGCCGACCCCGGCACGGCTGGAGCCGTTGCTGGACGTCCTCGTGGAACTGGTCGACGAGCTCCGCGGCGCCTGCGAGCACGAGATCGACGCCGTGGGCGTCGTGGCGCCGGGCATCGTGGACGAGGCCAACGGCATCGGCGTGTACACGACCAACCTGCCGTGGAGCGACTTCCCGTTCAGCACCGTCCTCACCGAACGCCTCGGCGTGCCCGTCGCGTTCGGTCACGACGTGCGCGCCGCGGGGCTGGCCGAGTGCCGGATGGGTGCCGCGAAGGGCCTGCGCAACGCGGTGGTCATGCCCATCGGCACCGGTATCGCCGGTGCGCTGCTGCTGAACGGGCAGATCTTCAGCGGCGGCGGGTACGCGGGCGAGATCGGGCACGTGGACGTGGGGCACGGCGTGCCCTGCGCGTGCGGGCAGGTCGGCTGCGTGGAGACCGTCGCGTCCTCTGCGGCGATCGCCCGCCGCTACACCGAGCGCACCGGGACCGCGGTTCGCGGTGCCGCCGAGGTGGCAAGCCTGGTGAGAGCCGGGGACGAGGACGCCGTCGCCGTGTGGCACGAGGCCGTGGACGCGCTGGCCAGGGGGATCCTGGTGCTGGCGACGCTGCTCGGCCCCGAGGCCGTGGTGCTCGGCGGTGGGCTCGCGCTGGCGGGAAGTCTGCTGGTGGAGCCGCTCGAGGACAGGCTGGACGGGCTGATCGCCTTCCAGCGCCGACCGGAGCTGCGGCTCGCGGCGCTCGGCGACGAGGCGGGCAGCCTCGGAGCGGCGCTGCTGGCCATCGACACGCTGGAGGCGTGATGAGCACGTGGGGTGGACCGGTCGACGTGACCCTGACCGGAGGTCGGGTTGTCACGCCGGACAGGGTGCTCGAAAACGGGTGGGTCAGCGTGCGCGACGGCCGCATCGTCGGCGTCGGTGAGGGCCCCGCACCCGACGGCCCGACCACCGACGTGGGCGGCGGCACGATCGTGCCCGGCTTCGTCGACATCCACTGCCACGGCGGTGGCGGTGACGCGTTCACCAGCAGCGACCCGGCGAAGGTCCGCAAGGCCGCCGCCGCGCACCGCAGGCACGGCACCACGACGCTGCTCGCGTCGCTGGTCTCCCGTCCGGTGCCGGAGCTGGCCGACCAGGTCTCCGCGCTGGCCGAGCTGGTGCAGGAGGGCGTGGTCGCGGGCGTGCACCTGGAGGGCCCGTTCCTGTCCGCCGCCCGCTGCGGCGCGCACGACCCCGCGATCCTCTGCCCGCCGGAGCAGACCGCGGTGACGAAGCTGCTGGACGCGGGCAAGGGCACCGTCCGCATGATCACCATCGCGCCGGAGCTGGACGGCGCGGTCACGGCGGTGCGCCAGCTCGTGGACTCGGGCGTCATCGCGGCCATCGGCCACACCGACGCGACCGAGGCGCAGGTCCGCCCGGCCGTCGACGCCGGTGCCTCGGTGGCCACGCACCTGTTCAACGGCATGCGCCCGCTGCACCACCGCGAGCCCGGCCCGATCGGCGCGCTGCTGGACGACGAACGCGTGACCGTCGAGCTCATCTGCGACCTCGTGCACCTGCACCCGACCGCCGTCCGCCTCGCCGCGCACCACGCCGGTCTGCGGCGCACGGTCCTCATCACCGACGCCATCGCGGCGGCGGGTGTGGGCGACGGCGTGTACGACGTGGGCGGGCTGGAGGTGCGCGTCGTGGACGGTGTCCCGACGCTGGCCGGAGGCGCCGCGCTCGCCGGCAGCACGCTCACGATGGACATGGCGTTCCGCAACGCGGTGAACGCGTGTGGACTGTCGCTCGTGGAGGCCGCGTACGCCACCTCGACCCGTGGTGCGGAGCTGCTCGGGCTGGAGACCGGCAAGCTGCAACCGGGCTGCGCCGCCGACATCGTGGTGCTCGATGCAGAATTGAAGCCTGCAGACGTGATGAGCAAGGGCGAGTGGGTCAAGGACTGAGCTGAGGACGGGGCATGGCGGACGATCCGGAGCGACTGGTGACCAACGCCCTGCGCGCGCAGGCGACCAGCACGAATGCCGGATTTGCCGTATCTGCCCCAGTTGCTCCCGAGCGGCCGGCACCCATGTCCGTGTGGTGGGTGCTGGGCCTCGCCCTGCTGTTGGGCCTGGCCGCGGGCACGGTGGCCGCAGTGATCACGCTGGGCTGACCTGTACCGTTGTGCCTGTGACGATCGCATTGGGCCCTGACTGGCTGGATCCCGAAAAACTGCTGACGATGCTCGGTCCGTGGATGCTCGTCGGGCTGTGCCTCATCGTCTTCGCCGAGTGCGGTCTGCTCGTCGGGTTCTTCCTGCCGGGCGACTCGCTGCTGTTCACGGCGGGTCTCTTCGTCGCTGCGGGTCACATCTCGACGCCGCTCTGGCTCGTGTGCGTCCTGCTGACGGTGTGCGCCTTCGTGGGCAACGTCGCCGGCTACTACATCGGCCGCAAAGCGGGTCCGGCGCTGTTCAGCAAACCCGAGTCGAAGATCTTCAAGAAGGAGTACGTCGACAAGACGCAGGAGTTCTTCGACAAGTACGGCCCGCGTGCCATCGTCCTCGCGCGGTTCGTGCCGATCGTCCGCACGTTCATCACGGCCATGGCCGGTGTCGGGCGGATGGACCCCAAGAAGTACTTCACCTACTCCGCGATCGGCGGCGTGGCGTGGGCCGCGGGCCTGACCGTGCTGGGCTACTACCTCGGGCAGATCACCTTCATCAAGGAGAACCTCGAGATCACGCTGCTCGCCATCGTGCTGCTGTCGGTCGTGCCGATCATCATCGAGGTGGTCAAGGCGCGCCGGGAGAAGAAGTCGCTCGTGCAGGGAGAGGCCGACGACATCACCCAGGTCATGGAAGCGCAGCTGCAGGACGACTCGACGCAGATCATCCCGCGCATCGAGCGCTGAGCCTTCCCCAAGCCCGCCTGGTCACGACCGGCGGGCTTTCTGCTGGCGCGGATTGAATACAGAGCTGTACTGTATTTATATGATCACGATCGTGGGGGCAGGGCCGACCGGCATGGCGCTGGCGTGCGGACTGCGGCAGTTCGGGGTGGACGTGCGGATCGTGGACGTGGCCGACGGGCCCGCCACGACGTCGCGGGCGCTGGGTGTGCAGCCCAGGGGCGCCGAGGTGCTGGCCAGGCTGGGTGCGCTGGGCGACCTGCCGGAGAAGGCGGTGCGGCTGCGCGGGCTGCGGATCAACGGTGAGCCGGCGCTCGACCTCGGCCTGCTGCGGGAGGCGGGGCAGCTCGTTGTGTCGCAGGCGTGGGTGGAGCAACGGCTGCGCGACCGGTTGTCCGCGCTGGGCGTGGAGATCGAGTGGAACACCCCGGCACCGGCGGCGGTGCCGGACGGGGAGTGGCTGGTCGGGTGCGACGGCGCGCACTCGGCCGTGCGGAAGAGGGCGGGGATCGCGTTCGAGGGCGAGCAGGTGATGGAGAACTTCCTGCTGCGCGACGTCCACGCCCGGTGGGACCTGGACCGCGAGTCGATCCACATCTACTTCGACGGACCGGCGATGACGACCGTCTTCCCGTTGCCCGGCGGTCTCTGGCGGGTCATGGCACCGGACGGCGGCCGGTGGACGCCCGGACCGGTCGACTCGGTGGAGTGGGAGTCGACGTTCCGCATCCACCGGCGGCAGGCGGCGAGCTACCGGCGCGGCAACGTCCTGCTGGCGGGCGACGCCGCCCACATCCACAGCCCGCTGGGCGGGCAGGGCATGAACACCGGGCTGGGTGACGCGGACAACCTCGCGTGGAAGCTCGCGCTGGTCGTGCACGGCAGGGCGGCGGACCGGCTGCTCGACACCTACGAGTCCGAACGCCGGCCCGTCGGCGCGCGGGTGCTCGCCGCCACCACGCCCGCGACCCGGCTGGTCATGGGTTCCGGCCGGCTGACCAGGACGGCGCGCGACCGAGTGCTGTGGCCGTTGCTCGGCGCACCCGTCGTGCAACGGCGGCTGGTCCGCTTCGCCTCGCAGCTCGACGTCCGGTACTCCGGTCCGCTGGTCGCAGGCCGGCGCGGCGGTGAACGGGTGCCGGCGTTCGCGCGGGTGGGGCGGTGGGTGCTGGCGGGCCCGCCGGCGTGCCTGGAGGTGGCGCGTGACCGGCTCGGTGACGTCGTGCACCATGAACGCGCCGGCGAGACGCTGCTGGTGCGCCCGGACGGGCACCTGGCGTGGCGCGGCCCGTCGACCCCCGGAAGGCTTGCCGCGTGGCTGAACGAAGTGCTGGGCGTCCCCGCGACCCCGAGGCGGACAACGCGATCCTGACGGCCGCCTTCGACCTGTTCCTCGAACGCGGCCTCGACGGCACGTCGATCGAACAGGTGGCCAAACGCGCCGGCGTGACCCGCGCGACCGTCTACCGCCGGTTCGCCACCAAGGAGGAGCTGCTGTTCAGCGTGATCGAGCTGCCGCGCACCGTCGCGGCGCTCGATCCGGAACGGATGGCCGTCGCGCCACCGGAGGAGACGCTGAAGGCGTGGGCGGCGCTGATGTCCACGCCGCAGACGATCCAGCTGCTGCGCCGGATCGTGGGCGCCTCCGCGGACAACTTCGCGCTGATGCGGCGGTACTGGGAGCTGTTCATCGCACCCCGCCGGGCGGTGCTCTACGACGTCATCCGGCCCGGCTTCCCGCCCGGCACCGACCTGTCGCTCGTCGTGGACCTGGTCGGGGGTGCGCTCTTCTACCGGGCGCTGAGCCGCCCGGAGCAGCACTCGGCGGCCGAGCTGGAGGCCTACCTGCACAGGGTGCTGGACCAGGTCGGGTATCGCCCCTAGGGCCTGTCCTCAAAGCCAGAGGGTGAGGGTGGCCAGGTCGATCATGGCTTGATAAGACAGGGCGGTCTTGTCGTAGCGGGTGGCGATCGCGCGG
>NZ_LGDY01000178.1 GCF_001279525.1 Nocardia sp. NRRL S-836
CTTGGGTTCAAGAGGTCGTTGCAACACCTGAGTTGAGGGGTTGCGGTGGACTTCGAGATCCGGAGTGATCGGGGACCGCAGGGCCGGAGGAAGTTGGCCCGTGAGCGGGAGCTTTACCTTTCCCTGATGGATCAGGGAATGAGCAACACTCAGGCCTGCCGGGTCGTGGGAATCAATGAGCGGACCGGGCGTGAGTGGCGTCATGGACGGCCGGAAGGCCGTGTGAAGAGGTCCCGTCCACCAGCGCGCAAGACGGCGTCGGTGGACGGGACCTCGTCTCGTTTCCTGACCGAGGACGAGCGGATCGTGATCGCGGACCTGCGGCGGGCGAAGGTGGCGATGCGGGTGATCGCGGTGCAGCTGGGCCGGCCGGTGTCGACGATCAGCCGGGAGCTCAAACGGAACTCCCACCAGGTCAGCGGCGATTATCGGCCGCATGCCGCGCAGGCTCGTGCCGATGCGCGCAGGGCTCGCCCGAGGGGCGGGAAGATCGCCGCGTGCCCCGAGTTGCGGGAGACGGTCCAGGAGTGGCTGGGGCTGGAATGGAGCCCGGAACAGATCAGCCATAGCCTGCGCCTGCAGTTTCCCGACCGGCCGGAGATGCAGGTGTCGCACGAGACGATCTACCAAGCCCTCTATGTCCAAGGCCGCGGTGAGCTGCGGCGCGAGCTCACGCGGGCGTTGCGCACCGGCCGCGCCTACCGCAAACCCCAGACCAGGCCCGATCAGCGCACATCCCGGTTCACCGCGCCTATGGTGATGATCAGCGACCGTCCCGCCGAGGCGGAAGACCGGGCGGTTCCAGGGCACTGGGAAGGCGATTTGATCATCGGCAAGGACCAGAAGTCACAGATCGGCACCCTGGTCGAACGCGCGACTCGCTATGTGATGCTCGTGCACCTGCCCACCGACCGCACCGCCGAAACCGTCCGCGACGCCCTGGCCGCCACCATCGCGAGTCTGCCCGCCGAGCTGAAACGCTCGCTGACCTGGGACCAGGGCGTCGAAATGGCCCTGCACCACCAGTTCAGCACCGCGGCCGAGCTGCCGGTCTACTTCTGCGATCCGCACAGTCCCTGGCAACGCGGCTCCAACGAGAACACCAACGGCCTGCTACGCCAATACTTCCCCAAGGGCACCGACCTGTCGGTGCACACCGCCGAACACCTCAACGCGATCGCCGCCAGACTCAACGGCCGCCCACGCAAAACGCTCGGCTGGGACAACCCAGCCGAGCGCCTCGCTAAGCTCCTGGTCAAAGCCAGTTGATCACTTCTGTTGCAACGACCCCTTGAAAGCGCC
>NZ_LGDY01000179.1 GCF_001279525.1 Nocardia sp. NRRL S-836
GCGGCAGCGCCGTCGGCAGCTGCCTGGGCACCTGGTGCACGTGCGGCACCTCACCGGCCAGCACCTGCAGCTGCGCCTCCCGCAACGCCGCGCCCGGCCGCACCCCGAGCTGCTCGTCCAACTCGCGCGACACCTGCTGGAACGCCGCCAACGCCTCCGCCTGCTGCCCACCGCGGTGCAACGCCAGCACCAACTGCGCCCAGAACACCTCCCTGAGCGGGTGCTGCGCGGTCAGCACCCGCAACTCCGGCACCAGCTCCCCCGCCAGCCCCCGCCGCAGATCCGCCTCGCCCCGCCGCTCGACCGCCGCGAGCCGCTCCTCCTGCAACGCCGGCACCGCATCCCGGTGCAACGACTCCGACGCCACGTTCCCCAGCACCGGCCCCCGCCACAACGCCGCGGCCGCCGCGTGCTCGCCTTCGTCGACGTGCCGGCGGAACCTCAGCAGGTCGAGCTCCCGCTCCGTGACCACCGCCGCGTACCCGTTGACCCCGGTCCGCACGCAGTTCGCCCTGCCGAGCGCCTGCCTGAGCCGCCGCACGACCATGTGCAACGTCTTGTGCGCCCGGTCCGGCGCCGGCGGCGCCCCGTCCCACAACCACTCCACCAACTCGTCCGGCGACACGAACTCGTTGGCACGCAACAACAACGTCGCCAGCAACACGCGACAACGACCGGCCGGAACGGTGACCGGGACACCGTCGAGCAGCACCTCGAGCGGCCCCAGCACGCGGTACTCGACTCGCACCTCGTCCTCTCCCCCAGAGTGGTCGAACAGTCGAGTTTAGGGCGCGAAGGGCGGGTGTGACCGAAGTGTGAGCACCGTCGGGCAGAGTGGTGATCACCGGACGACGAGAGCGACTACGCAAGCTTGGGGGGAGTCGCGAACGTCGTGGTCATGGTGGATCGGCCCTCCCCAGTGGGTTCGGTTTCACCAGGGCGACGGTGAATGGGGGGAACCGGACAGTCCCCTGCTGTTCGGTGGGCCCGCGGCTTCGGCTGCGGGCCCTTTTACTTTGGGGCTTTGGGGTGCGGGGTCCGTTGCCTGTCGCCTTGGCACCGGGGCGCTCAGGCACGATGTCGATCACCTTGGCACCGGGGTTGGTCAGGCAACGCAGCGATCACCTTGACACCGTGGCTGGTCAGGCAACGCGGCGATCACCTTGGCAGCGTGGTTGGTCAGGCAGGGACGACGTTCGGGGTTCATCGCCGCTTCGCGACGATAGCGATTGGGGCTTGACTTCGAGCCTCTTGCGGGGCGATGAGTCGGCCTTAAAAA
>NZ_LGDY01000180.1 GCF_001279525.1 Nocardia sp. NRRL S-836
GCCCCGCCCTCAAAGTCAAGCCCCAATCGCAGGTCGAGGGCCTTGATACCGCTACCCGTCAAGGGAAGGTAGACACGCCTCGCTTCGCTCGACGGGTGCCGAAAGCCTGAGGTCAGGTCGATTCGTCTCGCTTCGCTCGACGGGTGTCACCATGACTGACCGGGGCTGGAGTCAGCCCGCTTGGCTCGATCTGGACCGTCAGCGTTGGGTGTCCAGAAGTGTCAGAGCCCGTATGCCCAGAAGTGTCAGACCCTGTGGGTACGTTGGGTCGCGGGGGAGCCAAATGCGCGGGGGACCCCTGCGCGAGCCTGCCGGTGAGCCTGGGGCGGGTGCGCGACCGAGCACATCGCCCCGCAGCACCCACACGGCACCTATGAGCGGACGCCAGGCCATGGGCGCTCAGCCAGAGACCGCAGACACTGCCATTGAGGCGCGTGCCGCCCAGGCACCACATCCACCAGCCAACCAGCCCTGCCCGGCCCAGCCCTGCCCGGCCCAGCCCTGCCCGGCCCAGCCC
>NZ_LGDY01000181.1 GCF_001279525.1 Nocardia sp. NRRL S-836
GCCCGGCCCCGCATCCGCCGCCACCACCCCTCCACCGGCCGCCGAGACGCCCACCACCTCCGCGAACGGCACTTCGCCCAGCCCATCGGGTGAAACTGCGAGTGGCGATGCTCACGAGCCAGCTGCTCTGAACGGCGGCGAACCCACCTCGCCCGCGCCCTCAGCCCCCGGCCCGACGCCCGCCGCGGATCTCACTGCGGACCCCGCTTCGGAGCCCGCTCCTGCCGCCGTCCCGGACCCCGCTCCTGCCGCCGTCCCGGACCCCGCCGCCTCGGATGCCGCCGCCCCAGGCCCTGCCGCTTCGGACTCCTCTGCCGCCACGGACTCGGACTCCGCTGACGCCTCGGCCTCTGCCGCTTCGGCCTCGGCCGCTTCGAACTCGGCCGCTTCGAACTCGGCCGCCGCTCCGGACTCCGCATCCGCCGCAGGCGCGGCTTCGGCTAGTCCTTCAACACCGGACTCCGCCGCTGCCGAGGACTCCGAGTCGCCCTCCGCGCCCGCGGACGCCGAACCGAGCCCCACGCCTGCAGCCGCCCCGAAGCCAGCGCCAGGCCCCGCCTCAACTCCGAGCGCAGCGCCGGACTCGGCTTCCGCCCCAACTCCCGGCTCCACGCCGGACTCGGCACCTACCCCGGAGTCCGGCCCCGCCCCGGCCGCCCCGGATTCGTCCACCGCATCCGACGACCGTCCAGCGTCCACCTCTGTCGCTCCGGACTCGGCGCCCACCTCGTCCCCGGTCTCCACCGCGGAAGCCGCTCCCACACCTGAGCCCGCTCCTGCGCCGGAACCCCCAGCGCAGCCCGCCTCCTCGGACTCCGCTCCGACCGCCTCCTCTCCGGCCGACGCGCCCGCTCCGACCCCGGCCTCCAGCCCGAAGCCTCCTCAGCCTTCGCCCCGCACCCCGGAACCGACCTCCGACTCCGCCCCAACCCCCGAGGGCGAAACGGTCCAGGTCCCGCTCCCGGTCCTCCCCACGCGCATCCCCGCGACACCCACCTCGACAACTCCGGCCCCGAGCCCCACCACTCCGACGCCGCCCAAGAC
>NZ_LGDY01000182.1 GCF_001279525.1 Nocardia sp. NRRL S-836
GCCCCTGAACAGCCCGCCCCCGCGCCCGAGCCCGCGCCGAAGCAGGAGCAGGCCACCACCCAACTGCCGGTCCCACCCAAGACCGACACCGGCGCACCCGAGGACCGCCCGTCCCGCCCCGACGAAACGGCGCGAGTCGAGCACCCCCGCCACCAGCCGGAGGCGGACCACGCCGAGCAGCTGTCGCGTTCCGGCCAACTGCAACCCGACCAGCCCCGCGAAGAAGCCCCGCGCCCAGAACCCGGCCAGGACCGCCCCGAGCGACCGGCCGAACAGGCGCGGCAGGACACACAGGACCAGTCGTGGTTCGAACTTCCCTCGCAGGCACCGGCCCCACCGCAGAAGCCCGAGACCGACCGCCCGAAGGCCGAGCCGCGCAAGGAAACCTCGCTCCAAGACCAGCGCCAGTTCCCCAGGTATGGCCAGCCGCAGGAACAGCCCGAGCGCGACCAACCCCGCCGGGAACAGCCCCGCCCGGAGCCCACGCGCCCGGACCAGCAACCTCGCCCCGACGAGGAACGCCGCCCCGACCAGCCGCAAACCCAACCGCAAACCCAGCCCGAGCACGACCGGACCCGCCCCGAGCAGTCCCGTCCAGAGCCCGCACGCCCCGACCAGCAGCCGCGCCCGGACCAGCCCCGCCCGGACCAGTCCCGCCCGGACCAGTCACGGCCGGAGCCACGCCCTGAGCATTCACGCGCAGAGCGACCGCGCTCTGACCAACCGCGCTCTGACCAACCGCGCTCTGACCAACCGCGCTCTGACCAACCGCGCTCTGACCAACCGCGCTCTGACCAACCGCGCTC
>NZ_LGDY01000183.1 GCF_001279525.1 Nocardia sp. NRRL S-836
AAGGCGGGTGGGCGGCCTCCGGCCCGGCCGCGGCGGGCTCGGTTGGCGCGCTGGTCGCGGCGTTCGGGGATGGTGGCCCGGATGCCGCGGCGGCGCAGGTGAGCGCGGATGGACCTGCTGGAGTAGCCCTTGTCTGCGATCACCCGCGCCGGCCGCGTCGCAAGCCGGCCGGGTCGCGCCGGCGGGAACCACACACGCGCCAGCACGGTGGTGAACATGGTGCAGTCGTTGGTGTTGCCGCCGGTCAGGACGGTCGTGAGTGGGCGGCCGTGTCCATCACAAGCGAGGTGGATCTTGGTGGACAGACCGCCTCGGGACCGGCCGATAGCATGATCATCTGGTTCGGTCTGCCCGCCACACGACCCGCTCGCCCCCTGTGTGAGCACACGGGTGGCGGCGGGCACCGGCCGCGTGCTGATGGGCACGCACGATGCTGGAGTCGACCGAGACCTCCCGATCGAGTTCGTCGATCGCCTCCGCGATCACCCGCACCTTCGACACCAGCATGGTCAGAGTGCCGTTGCGCGACCAGCGCCAGAACCGGTTGTACACCGTCTTCCACGGCCCGTACCGTTCCGGCAGGTCACGCCACGACACCCCGGTCTTGGCCTTGAACAGCATCCCGTTGATCACACGCCGGTCATCCACCCGCGGACGGCCCTTCGCACCCGAGACCGGCAACAACGGCTGCAACGCCTGCCACTGCTCATCAGTCAGCTCATGCCTGCGCACCACGGCACAAGATCAAAGCACGTCAGACGAACCAGCTTTGAGGACGGGCCCTAGC
>NZ_LGDY01000184.1 GCF_001279525.1 Nocardia sp. NRRL S-836
GCCCGGCCGATCCCTACCAGGATATCGCCCCGCCCTCAAAGTCAAGCCCCAATCGCAAGACCACGGGCTTGATACCGCTACCCGTCAAGGGAAGGTAGACACGCCTCGCTTCGCTCGACGGGTGCGGAAAGCCTGAGGTGGGGGAGGTTCGTCTCGCTTCGCTCGACGGGTGTGGAGGCCTGAGGTCAGGTGGGAGCGTCTCGCTTCGTTCGAGAAGCTTGACGCGGCCGTCTTCGTGCCAAGACTGTCAGACCCCTTGGGTACGTTGGGTCGCGGGGGAGCCGAAACTGGAGGGGACCCCTGCGGGAGCCTGCCTGTGAAGCGGAGACGGGTGCTGCCGGTCCGCCCTCCCGGTTCCGTCGCTCAGGCCGCCCTGTCAAGCAATCCGCTCGGCCCTCGCTCAGCCCACCGCCCAGCCCGCCTGTTCAGCTAACCGCTGCGCCCACGCGCTCAGCCGAATCACCTGGGCTACCCGCGCACCTCGCCCGCTCAGGCCACCCACTCAGCCGACGCATCCAACCGGCCAGCGCAGTCCGCCCGCACATCTGGCCCACTCGGGCACACACTCAACCGGCTCGCGTAGCCGACGCACTCGGGCCACCTGCACAGCCCCCGCGAAGCCCGCTCACGCGGCCCAGCAGCGACGCCCACGCTTGCGGCCCATCCCGAAGTTCGCCAGCGCGCGGCCTACCCGCGAAACACGCCCGCGCGCAGTCCACCTGCGCAGCCAACGCATCCAACCGGTCAGCGCAGCTCACCCACGCAGCCCACCCGCGAA
>NZ_LGDY01000185.1 GCF_001279525.1 Nocardia sp. NRRL S-836
ATCCGGCGGCTGGCCGAGCAGCTCGGGGTGCATCACGAAGCACTGCGTAACTGGATCCGGCAGGACGAGGCCGATCGCGGCGAGCGGGACGACCGGCCCCACGACCAGCGAGTCCGACGAGCTGCGCAGGCTGCGGCGGGAGAACGCGGAGCTCAAGCGCGCCAACGAGATTCTCAAAGCCGCGAGCGCTTTTTTCGCCTCGGAACTCGACCCGGCCCGGCGACGGTCGTGAAACTCGTGCAGCAGCTTCGCGGCCGCTTCGGGGTCGAGCCCATCCTCCGGGCCTCGGTATCGCCTCCTCCACCTACTACGGCTGGGTCCAGCGCCAGGCCAACCCGTCACCGCGGCAGCGTGACGACGAGGAACTGGTCGCCGAGATCGCGGACGACCACACCACCTCCGGCGGCACCTACGGCAGCCCGCGGGTGCACGCGACGCTGCGCCGCCGCGGGATCCGGGTGTCGCGAAAGCGGGTCGAGCGGCTGATGCGCGGCCACGAGCTGCAAGGCGTGTTCCCGCGCAAGAAATGGCGAACACCCTCGACCCGCCGCGATCCACGAGCCACACCGTCGCCGGATCTGGTCAACCGGGACTTCACCGCCCCGGCACCGGACCGGCTGTGGGTCGTCGACGCCACCCGCATCCCCACCGGCGAGGGCGTGTTCTGGCTGGCCGCGGTCCGTGACGCCTTCTCCAACCGGATCGTGGGCTGGAAGACCAGCGACCG
>NZ_LGDY01000186.1 GCF_001279525.1 Nocardia sp. NRRL S-836
GTGGACGGGTTCGGGGTGTTCGGGTTCGGCGTGGTGCTCGCCGGGGGGACGTTCGTCGGCGGGTTGGGCGGTGGCGTGTTCGTGTCCGGCGCGGGCTTCGGCTGCGCGGGCGGCGGGGTGTTCGCGTTCGGGCTGGGGTTCGGCGACGCGGTGTTCGGCGTCGGCGAGGGCGTGTTGGCACCTGGCGGGTTGGTCGACGGCACGTTCGTACCCGGCACGTTGCTCGGCGCGTTGACCGGCGGGGTGTTCGGGTTGGGCGTCGCAGAGTTCACCGGCGGCGTGTTCGGCGTCGGCGAGTTGGCCGGTGGTGTGTTGGGGTTGGGCGCCGGTGAAGGGGTGGGCGTCGGCGTGTTGACCGGCGGGGTGTTGACCGGCGGGGTGTTGACCGGTGGCGCGACAGGAGGTGGCGTCGGTGCGGGCCGCGTCTGAGCGGGCGGCGACGTGTTCGGCGCCGGGTTCGGGTTGGGCGAGGTGCTGACCGGCGGGGTGTCCGCTGGCGGGGTGTTCACCGGTGGCGTGTTCGCCGAGGGGGTGTTCGGCGTCGGGGACGGCGTGTTTGGCGTCGGCGACGGGACGTTGGCGCTCGGCGGCGGCGTGCTGGGCGTGGGCGTTTTGGTCGGCGGGGTGTTGGCCGGTGGTGCGGTGACCGGTGGGGTGGTGGCGGAAGGCGTGTTGACCGGTGGCGTCGGGGTGGGCGCGGGGCGTGGCTG
>NZ_LGDY01000187.1 GCF_001279525.1 Nocardia sp. NRRL S-836
GGCCAATGCGGGGTGGTGGGCCATGGTGCGGAACAGGTTGCTGGGGATGCCCCAGGTGGCGATGCTCAGCTCGTAGGCGGCTTCCACTTCGGCGTTCATACCGGCGCGGGGCAGTGGCGGCACGCGGGTGCCGGTGTTGGGCAGGACGAGTTCGTCGGCCATCGGTTCAGTCCTCCAAGGGGTGTGACGCGGGCGTCTCTCGGGTGCGACCGGTGGGGACTCGTGGTCACGGGAACGTGAGCCGGACCAGTTGGGGGTCGTGGTCGCTGACCTGGTCGGCGAACTCGGCGTTGACGTGGACGATGCCGTAGCCGTAGCCGTAGCCGTCTGCGATCAGGCTCGGGCTGAGCAGGACGTGGTCGAGGACTTGGGCGTTGCCCTGGTAGATGTAGGTGTAGCGCTGCGCTTCGGGCAGGGTGGCGGGCAGGTCGGTCAGATTGAGGTTCTGCAGCGTCCGTAGCGGTGGCGAGAACTCGGTGTCGTTGAAGTCGCCCGCGAGCACCAGTCGTGCGTTCGGGTCGCTGTCCAGCAGCCAGCGGGCGAATTCGCCCAGCAGGGCGGTCTGCTCGCCGCGCGGGACGCGGCTGGGTGTGCGGGGCGGCTGGAAGCGGCCGAAGGTGGGGTCGTCGCCGCG
>NZ_LGDY01000188.1 GCF_001279525.1 Nocardia sp. NRRL S-836
CGCGGCGACGACCCCACCTTCGGCCGCTTCCAGCCGCCCCGCACACCCAGCCGCGTCCCGCGCGGCGAGCAGACCGCCCTGCTGGGCGAATTCGCCCGCCGGCTGCTGGACAGCGACCCGAACGCACGACTGGTGCTCGCGGGCGACTTCAACGACACCGAATTCTCGCCACCGCTACGGACGCTGCAGAACCTCGGTCTGACCGACCTGCCCGCCACCCTGCCCAAAGCGCAGCGCTACACCTACATCTACCAGGGCAACGCCCAAGTCCTCGACCACGTCCTGCTCAGCCCGAGCCTGATCGCAGGCAGCTACGACTACGACATCGTCCACGTCAACGCCGAGTTCGCCGACCAGGTCAGCGACCACGACCCCCAGTTGGTCCGGCTCACGTTCCCGTGACCACGAGTCCCCACCGGTCGCACCCGAGAGCCGCCCGCGTCACACCCCTTGGAGGACTGAACCGATGGCCGACGAACTCGTCCTGCCCACCACCGGCACCCGCGTGCCGCCACTGCCCCGCGCCGGCATGAACGCCGAAGTGGAAGCCGCCTACGAGCTGAGCATCGCCACCTGGGGCATCCCCAGCAACCTGTTCCGCACCATGGCCCACCACCCCGCATTGGCC